>JAKAXB010000034.1 GCA_021816765.1 Natronospirales bacterium
GGTAAGTAAAAGTCTTGTCTAGGTGTGTTCTGGTACATCGAGAGGGACATGGCTGAATATCTTCGCAGGGATGAAAGGATTGTGATGCGGGCCGGAGCGGCGGCCGTGTCCCGTAGCGGCGGGGGAGAAGCTTACCTCAACCCGCCGCACCGTTACATCCGGGGCTGCTGCACAATCCCTGCGTCTGCCATACCGGGTCTGCGCGATCCGGGGCGTCGTGGACATCGTCCATTCCTTCGACCTGCGCGCAGGCTGTGCGTCACTGCGCGCACACCGGGGTGACGGTCAATTCAAGGCCGATGCGGACCGTGCAAGTTCTCAGGGCTCACGGCTGCCGGGCGGCAGGGGCTAGCGTCCTCCGCCACCGCCATCATCTCCACCGTCTTCGTTGTCTCCACCGTCCATGTTGTCCTCGCCGCCGCCGAGATATAAGCCGCCCATGCCGAATACTCCCGGCCCCCATCCATAGTTCCAGGGCGAGTAGCCGCCATTCCAGCCATATCCGTAATACGCCCGCGGCTCGGGGCGGTACACGCCGGAGCGGCTCGGCACCATCGCACAACCCGCCAATGCCAGAAGCAGCAACACTGCCAGCATACGTATTCCACGCAAGGTTTTTGTCTGCATCCTGTTCATAAAGCACCTTCCTGAGATCGAATCTTCTCTGTGATGACAGGATTGACTCTACTCCGCAATGAGGGGGGCGACCGTATGTGAACTGTATTTAACGCCCGGTTCATGTTGGGGGCGGCAGGCCGCTTTGACAGCAGGTCCAGGCCAGTCCTTGGTTAATGTACGTGTGACCGCGGGCGGTGGATTCCCGGCCCGCACCACCGAAGCCGCGATGCAAGACCTGATCCCAGGCGCTCTTGGAAGGAGTACGCGCATTGCCTATACTCCATGCTTGAAGTTCGCTTGCGCGAACAGAGCAGCCGGCTGAGCGTAGCCGCTAACCCGTCAACCTCGCCACCGTGGGAGTGAAACACATGAGCAAAGGCATGGACAGGAAGAAAGAAGGCAAAAAGAAACCCGCCAAGACCATAAAAGAAAAGCGCGCCGAGAAAAAGGCCAAGAAGGAATCCCGCGGTTTCTGAATTCCGCACCGGCCCTCTTTGCAAAATAGGGGTGGCACCATCGCGCCAGCTTAGTCACGGGGCATGGTGATGCCGCGCGTTTCCGCCGTGCCCCGCTGCCCGGTTTCATCCGGGAAAATACCCTTTGCGCCTCTGTGCAGGGCAGCCGGATTAGGCTAGGATTGACGCGCACACGACGGCACACAACGTCCGCCGAGGGGCCACAGACCAACGATGCACCTGTTTGTACCGGCGATCTGGATGGCAGCGGGTATCTCGCTATTCGCGGGAGTCCATTTCACCATCGCCGGTGCAGGGCGACGCCGGGAGCCCGGTTTCCTGGCCTTCGGGCTGCTGTGTCTGCTGATTTCCGCCTACATGGCTCTCACCGCCCAGATCTACCTGACACGTTCCGTCGTGGCGGTCAGCCAGATCGCCCGTTACCGGGTTGCGCTCATGTGCTTTACCTACCCCGTGGTGGTGTGGTTCGTCGGCGAGTTCACCGGGATGCACAAACTCTGGCCCTGGCTGACCAGCGCCGGCCTGTTGTTTGGCAATCTGCTGCTGATCAATGCTGTTTCCCCCCACAGCCTGCTGTATTCGGCCATCACGCAACGTGCGCCTCTGGTGTTGCCGTGGGGCGAGACGCTCAGCGATTTCATCGGCAGTTCCGCACCCCTGGCGGCGTTCTACTATGCCGCCGGCTACGCGGTCTTTCTGTGGGTGCTGTGGCGCTGTATGGTCATGTGGCAGGCGAAGGTATGGAAGAAGGCGCTTCCGCTCGCCGTTTTTCTGGTGGTACAGCTCGCGACATTCCTGCACGCCGAGATCATGGTGCAACTCGGCCTGCGCTCGGTGCTGCTTGGTGACTTCGCGTACCTGATACTGGTGCTGGTGATGAGCTTCGCGCTGCGCCACGAGTTGCATGAGCGCGCGGCGGCGCTTAATCAAAGCGTGAACGCTCTGCGCACGGAGACCGAAAAACGCCAGCGGGTGGAAAGCCAGTTGCAGCACATGGCCTATCACGATTACCTCACCAACCTGCCGAACCGTCGCCTGTTGCGCAAGATACTGCGCGGCGCTCTCGCCCATCACCGTGCTTCCGGCCAGTACGGCGCCATCGTGTTTCTCGACCTGGACCACTTCAAGACCATCAACGACTCGCTCGGCCACCAGGTGGGGGATGGGCTCCTCAAGCTCATCGCCGAGCGTCTGCGCGGCGCGTTGCCTGAAAGCCGCTGCGTAAGCCGCCTGGGCGGCGACGAATTCGCCGTGGTCATGGGCAACCTGGGGCGCGACCGCGAACAGGCCGCGGCCAAGGCGCTGCACGCGGCCGAAGCGCTCAGCGTCAGCCTGGTGCGCCCGTTTCACATCGGCCATCACGAACTCATCGTCGGCGCCAGTACCGGAGTTACCGTGTTCCCGGACAGCGCCGCGGATGAAAGCAGCATCATCCGCCAGGCCGATATGGCGCTGTACAGTGCCAAGGCTGCGGGGCGTAACACTGCGGCGGTGTTTGCTTCGCAGATGCAGGCGGACGCGAGCCGCCGGCTGGTGGTGGAGAAAGGATTACGCGCCGCGCTCGACCGGCGCGAACTCAAACTCTATTACCAGCCGCAGGTGGACATGGACGGCACGGTGACCGGCGCCGAGGCGCTGCTGCGCTGGTTTCATCCGCAGTACGGCTTCATCGAACCGCGGCATTTCATCCCGGTGGCGGAAGAAACCGGGCTGATCCATGCCATCGGCGATTACGTGCTGAACAGCGTCTGCAGCAGCATTCACACCTGGGATGAGGAGCGGATACCGATTCCGAGACGGCTGTCGCTCAATGTGAGCCCCTGGCAATTGGCCACGCACGGCTTTGCAAACAAGGTAAAGCGCGCCATTCATCTGGCGGGTATCGAGCCACGTCGCCTGACGCTGGAGATCACCGAAAACGCGGTGCTGCAGGACATGGACGAGGTGGCACGCACCATCCGCGAGTTGAGCGGCATCGGCGTACATTTCTCCATTGATGATTTCGGCTCCGGCTACTCGGCGCTCGCCTCCCTCAAGAAACTGCCGCTGCACGAGCTCAAGATAGACCGCATTTTCATCAGCGAGATGAGCCTGGTACCAAAAGACAGCTTCATCGAAACCATCATCGCCATGGCCTACCACATGAACCTGCAGGTGATCGCCGAAGGTGTGGAAACCGAAGCGCAGCGTCAGGCGCTCGCTTCCATGGGCTGCCTCGGCTTCCAGGGCTATCTGGTCAGCCCGCCGCTGCCCGCCCGGGATTTTGAGCGCTGGCTTATGGCGATGCGTGCGCCACTCCCGCCGCTGACGTCGGTGATGCGCCCGCAACCCATGATCGAAGCGGGTATGTAAGCGACGGCTTGCCGCCGCCCTGCCGCCCCTGGCTCATCGCTGACACTATCCATTAACTGGTTGCATGCAGCACAGCCCAGGCGAGCTTGTCCGCCCGCCGCAGGCGCTTCAGCGCTGCTTCCAGTTTGAGTGCGGCGGAACGATTGGCAAGCTGCCGGACGGCGAGCAGTCTTGCCGGCGGATTGGCGCGGGTGAATTTCGCACCGCGCTTGCCGGCGCGATGTTCTGCCACCCGCCGCGAAATATCCGTGGTGATGCCGGCATACAGCCGCCCGCCGCGGCATTCCAGGAGGTAAACGTAATAGGGTTTGTTTCCGGCACGCCCGCGCATAACTGCTTCTATACCACGCATTGAGCGAAGGGTCGCGGTTTTCGTGTGACCCCATTTACCCCGCCAGCCAATCATCAAGAATTGTGCTCAGCGGGGCCACCCGCGCCAGCCTACGCAACCGCGCCCTGTCGAGCCAATCCACATCCACGTCGCCACGCGCCGGCCAGGTGCGGTGACTGCGAGGGCTGGCGGCCAGATAAAGCCAGTCCAGCAGCGCCTTCTCCGGCGTCGCACGTGCATGTTCGACACCGCCATCGGTTTGCAGACGATCGCGCGCCGCGCCTGCTTCCAGAATGCGGCGCGGCAATCCGAAGAAATGGAACGTTCCGGCGACGGTGACTTTGCGCCCCAGCTGCGGCGGCGGTGCGCCCGCATCCACCGGCACCACGGCGGTGACCACGCGGGAAGGATTGTTCAACACGCCCGCCTCCCCGAGCACCGTGTTGAGCGACACCACGGCATCCCTGCGCAGCCAGTCCGTGGCGTCCGCCAGCTGTCCCGGCGGAGAACGGAAGCCGTTGAGATAAAGACCCCGCTGCACACGGTGCAACCTCCCGCGCGCTTCCGCCGATTTCAGCCAATGGCTGAGACTGCTGCCGGCCACCGGCAGGTTACCGCGTGCGCTGCGCGCCATGCGCGCCAGCAAGTCGCGGCTCAACACAGCCGGCGCACCGGCTTGTGCCAGGCGCGTTTCGAATTTTATCTGCCAGGATTTCATGGCGGCTGCAACAGGCCGGCCACGTAGTCGCCCACGCGCTGTTTCATGGCGTGCCACTCCCGCTCGTCAATTCGCGCGGCGGTCCCTTCCGGCAGGGCATCGCGGAGTTCCGTCAGGTAACGCTCCCAGGTCAATGCATCGAGATGCGCATGCAAGGGCGTGACGGGATTCTCTCCTTCCATGTGTGCGCGTTCCACGGCCCACTTCACCAGCTTCGGTGAAGGTGCCGCGGATACGCCCATGAGCAGGTCGAGATCGTACACATCCCGCGCCGCCGCGCGCCCGAGGAGCGCCGCTACCTTGGTGGCGATCAGCGTCGGCTCATCGTAGATGTCCACCCAGAAACGTGCGATGCCCGCCGCCGCGCGCGGCACGAAAGGTTTCTGCACGATGGCGCCCGGCGGGGCCCGCCGCGGATCCCGCGAGACCTCCACCTCCAGGTGGCATCGCTGTCCAGCCGCATCCAGGAAGTTGATCTTCCATTTGGGGCTGGCTTCGGTCTTGCCCGGTTCCGAAATCGCCAGATCACGCAGCGCCAGGCCGCGCGCGGCACTTTCGATGGCACGGCGTACGCTGTGGTGGAGCGAATCCGCGCTGCGCTTGGGATTGGTGAAATCCAGATCCACGTCCCTGGTGAGCCGTCCGGAACCGAACAGCGCGCGCATGGCGCCGCCGCCCTTGAGCACAAAGCCCTCGCCCTTCTTCTGGAACAGCGCACGGGTCAGCCGCTCCAGGAACTGTTCGCGCAGGTTATCCATACGCAGATATCAATAAGTAGTTTATGCCAATAATATCAGCATAACTTACTTAATTGAGATATGGGGTATCCGGCCTCGAGATGAGCACGCGGGAGCGGTGTCCGATATACCGACCCCTGTGGAGCGGTGATCCCCGCCGCGATTCCCGGGTCTTTGGCTGGGGCACCGGGATCAGTCCGGCCACGATTTCCAAGCAGCCCGGCTGCGATCTTGGTCTTCCCCTTTGCAAAGGAGGGCGGGAGAAGGATTGGGGGGCGGCCTATTTCAACAGCGGACGACCCTTGGAAGTCCCAGACGTGGGACGACCCTTGGAAGTCCCAGACGTGGGACGACCCTTGGAAGTCCCAGACGTGGGACGACCCTTGGAAGTCCCAGACGTGGGATTATCCTTGGGCAGTTGCTTGCTATACCAGATGGCCAGCTTGTGGCGCATGGATTGCTGCGACACCTGGTCCTCCGGCAGCGGCTGGATGAGCTTGTCGTGCACCAGCAGCCGGTAGATATACAGGATCTTCTCGCTGGCGGAGTCCGTGGGCTCAAAGATCGCCGCGCCCCGGCCTTCGGCATACTTCACGCCTGCCAGGATCGCTTCGTGGACCAGCTCAGTTTCGTGTTTCAGTTTCTTCACAGCGACCTCAGCCACACACGAGCCAGGCTGGCGCCTTGCCGATCAATCCAGTCATTAATCAGCCGTTCGCAGCTTTCTGGAAGGGATGCACATCACGCTCGATTTGAATAGCAGCCTCTTTGCGAACACATTCCAGTTCATAGCGCTTCTGCAAATTTAACCATGACTCCGCATCGGTGCCGAAGAAGCGCGCCAGTCGCAGGGCAGTATCACCAGTGATGCCGCGCTTGCCGGTCACGATATCGTTAATGCGCGAAGCCGGTACGCGCAGGGCAACCGCCACAGCGTGAGGTGTGAGTTCCAAGGGTTCAATAAACTCCTTGAGTAAAATCTCACCAGGATGTATCGGCAGGAGCAGTTTTGTACTCATTTCAGTGCCTCTGACTCATTCATTTCTCAGTGAGAGTCCACAATCTCAACATCGTAAGTATCGCCTTTGCGCCAGATGAAACATACACGCCATTGATCATTGATGCGGATGCTGTGTTGGCCTTTGCGTTTGCCACTCAGGGCCTCAAGGCGGTTACCCGGCGGCACACGTAGAAAGCTCAGCTCAGTCGCAGCAGTCAATAGCTCAAGTTTCCGGCGCGCGGCCTGCCGCACCGCTTCCAGACGCCTGACCCGGTATCCGTTGAACAGCGCTTCCGTGTCCTTGTCAGCGAAACTCTTGATCATGCAATGCAAATGTATACCGGATAACGGTATATGTCAAACGGATAACGTATTCCAGTATGAGCGGCGTACCACACTGGCCAATAAGCGGCGCTGGCCGTGGCACCCGGCCGCGTGACTGGGCGGTCAGGTGGTGGCGCCGAGGCAGTATCTGCGTTCCCAGCCGCGGAAATACAAGGCGTTGTTTCAGACTTGAGAGTGGGAATGTTAGAGGGGGCAGTTCAGATTCGTGTTGCGGCTTTCCCGTCGCATCGCTCGCCTGGCCGCCCTTTCAAAACACCAATTTGATCCGGAAAAGCGGCTGTTTAAGTGGTTATCGGATGCTTTTTACTGCGCGTTTTTCAGATAACTCAATGCCTTGCGCGGGTCCGACCCCGGCCATGGCGGCCATGCTTGGTCCACTGGCTTCCAGTCGCCCGCAAGCCCGAGCCGCAGGCGGTCGAGCTGCACGAGAATCCGCGCCTTGGCACGCCCGTCCTTGAGCTTCGCTACCCATCGGTCAAATGGAATCACCCCATCCGAACGACGGTACTTGCGGATTTCGATTACAAGCTAGCAGCCTGTCGGACTTAGCCAAAACCGATTACGAAATAATATGTCTTTCGGCAAAGAAGCGTTCAATACAGGCGGCCAAACACAAGGTAGCCGGTTGTCGGCGGTGATCTGGAATTGAATTGACCGCGCTGTGCACGAATTGGTTACGCGCTTCGCCTATGGAGATGTACGAAGTTTTTTCATTAAGTCCGACAGACTCCCAGTGTGGCCTATGGGCTACATCTAATCAAGCTGGCAGGCGCTTGAGTTGAGCAAGCGTCATCGCAGCAGGAAATGGTCTTTTGGCAACTGCTTTGAATACCCGGTCTTCTCCTTGATATGGCTGACATGCAGCCTGACCAGATTTATCAAAGCAAGTCTGATCACCGCTCACTTCTGAGCCTCCATGACCTTCTGGGCTTTCAGAGCCTCCAGCTTCCGTTCCCGCGATTTCTTGCGCAGGCGGCTGATATCAACCAGGCGCTGCAGATACGCGGCGCTTTCTGCATCCAGTGCCTGCCATTGGCAGCCGATGACCCCGTTCTTGATGCGCATCACGTCGGCCTGCATGTCGAGCTTTATGACGTCCGCCACGCGCCATTCCACCGTGAAGTTGGTGCCGTTGTGCGGGTGCCAGCCGCTCGGGCAACGCGCCCGAAAGCCGCGCAGCGACAGGTCGATGATCTTGCAATCGTGCACGTGTTCGCCTTCGCGGATGCGGATGATCGAGGGGAAACGGAATCGCCGGGACGTGCGTCGCTCAGGATCGTGATTGGTTGGCATCATACCCTCACGGTGTAGCTGACATACCGGGTGTAAGTTCTGGCGCTGGCCCCATACCAGCGGACAGGCCAAGTTTATTTAGCGGTAATTATAGTAGCAAGTCTTGTTCGGGTGGGGCTGCTATCCAGCCGAGGCCAAGATTATCATCGAAGGTTGGCGTCAACATTACAACCAGGTGCGACCACATTCCAGCCTGGATTATCTGGCACCCTATGAGTTTAAGACACGAGGTTCAATCACCACCATCGGAGCTGTTCTCCAATAATGATTGGTCCGAAGAAAGCCGGCAGGTCATGCCCACATGCTCAACCATCGTCCTTTCCAAGGCGCGGGCCTCGACATCATCCATTTCCTTCGACGATTTGATGCCGAGACGATTTCTGAGTCCCTGCTCATTCGAGCCGGGCTTAAACTGGGCTTCGGCTAAACTTGAGACATCGTATCGGCCGTCTTTTTTCAATTCACCACCTCAAATAACCGTGGTCTGTCCCTGACTGTTCCCCGATCGTGCCCGCAAAGCGCCTGTGGCTGACGAAGTCTCAGGCCGCGCGTGGCTGAGATCTGGCATTCCCACCCCGGGGAGTCAGCAGAGCCAGCACGATAGCGACGATAAAGAGTGCGGGCACGTCTCCCAGCAGATGGCCATGATGCTCGGGATACACAAAGGCCTGAACGGTCATGATTCCGCCGTGTACCACGCTCGACCAGACGGTGAACCAGATCAGGCTGAGGTGAGCAAGCGGGTTCCGGGCGGCGATGATCAGGAACACGCCGAGTGTCGCGTAAATGCCGACGATCATCAGCGGGTAGTCCGAATGACCCATGTGCCACGACCAGCCGGATGGCCAGATTATCATGAGCGGATAAATGCCGGCGATGAATATTATTCCCACCAATACCAGCGCGATTTTCAGATACTTGAGGCGGTCAGCTTCGTTCATGGTTCTCTCCTTTAAATTGTGATCTATTGTCCGTTGATTTAACTGTGGCGCCAGATTTTAACCAGGTTCAATGAAAATGTTACTCAGCCGTGGTTGGGCCAATGACAGAGATTACCTGAGAGATGCGATTGGCCGGGAAGCCGCCTTGTTGGGCATGTTCCCGGACCATTTTCTCGTTTGGGGCGATGTATATGCAATAGATCTTGTCGCCGGTGACAAAGCTTTCCAGCCACTGGATCTGGGGACCCATCTTGCTCAGGACGCCACAGGATTTCTGTGAGATGGCCTTGAGTTCCGGGGCCGAGAGTTTTCCAGCGCCTGGAATCTCTCGTTCAATGACGTACTTCGGCATGCCGCTTCTCCTTCCGTGGGTTAGGGAAGCGCAAGTTTACGCCTTGGGCCAGGCAAGGGCGAGAGGGTCTCGCTCAGTTACGTGCTTGGGCGGCGGTTCGGCGGTTACAGCCGCCGTGCATAGAGACCTGCAAGCACGAGCCCGATCAACAGCGGCAGCGCAAAACCAGCCAAGTGTATAAGCCAGATATCAAGGTTATCGCTCGCCGACTTGCTGTACGGCCACATTATCGCCACAGCCGCATACACCAGGCTCGCCAATATGATGGCAACACCCGCGAATCGGTTGATTGAATACCACACACGATCATCCGCGAGGGCTTTCGTGTACGGAAACCGTAGAACCGGTTTCGTGGGACGAGTCCCATGACGAGCGGAATGGCGGCCAGAAACAGAAGTATTGCCGGTATTGCAAATGGCTGCAGTGACACTCTCAACCCGCTAAAGCGGGTGAGCTTCTAGCCAATACTCGCGGTTTGTGGGCGGTTCCCGGAGGGAACCCGCAACGGAACTGTCCGCTGCGGTGCTTGATTCCGCGATTCAGCCAGACAACTTCCGCCCTTACCGACCGGAAGGCCCGTGTCCAGGCTACTACTACGCCGGAGATTCCCCGGGCGTAGATACGTGATGCGGTTCGGAAACGGCACCACTTGACCAAACGCCAGCGGGTGCATGTTGACCCCGCCGACGACATCCCGGTGACCCTGGAAGCCACACGCCGGGCATCGCCAGTTCCGCCCCTTGGGCTTGTGACGATGGCCGCATACGGGACACCGGCTGGATGTACCCCGTTCATCCCCGGTGAAGCACACGATGCGGTCTTTCTCCGACTTCTGTTCCAGATAGCTGATATCCTTGCCGTATTCCCACTGGCTCATGCGCTGGTTGTGGCGGCGCCCCGCATCCTTGCGCCGGACTCCGTCCGGGTTGCCGACGAAGATGGACTCGACGCCATGATCCTTGCAGAAATCCACAACCAGGCGGGTGCCCTTGTGGCGCAGGTCACGAACCCTGTGTTCGCTTCTGAGGGTCAGCTTGGCGCGCGTCTTACCAAGCTTTCGCCAACGCCGGGAGCCTTTCTGGCAGCGAGAGCGTTTGCTGGCGATTTCCCCCAGCTGTTGGCTGTGCAGACGCTTGAGGAAGCGGATACCGCGCCCGGAGACAACCAGGGCCTCGCCATCATTGGTTACCACGGCGGCTTGATGGATCTGCCCCAGATCCACGGTCGCGTGCTTTTGCGTTGGTCCCAAGCTGGCGGCAGGTTCGGTGTTCTCTTCTTCGACACTGATATGGAGTTCGTTATGCACCCCATTCCAGACTACCTTGCAAGCTGATTTCCCGGTCAACCATTTCGGGCGTGGGAGAACCAACGAGGGACGCCTCCGCCCCATGGGCAGCACAATGCGTTTTTCTTCCAGGTGCATCGCCTGGGCCGGCCACATCAGGGGATAGAACGTCTTGTCCTGGTAGGGATAGCGGATTTCCGTCCGGCCTTGGCTTCGTAATTGCTGCGCGGTATCCACGTTCGCCAGAAAAGCGTGTGTCACCATTTGCACGGACTGGGAGTGTAAAGCAAACCGCCCCTTGGTCGCCTTTTGCAAAGCATCGCGATTGGGCCATGGGCCGCGTTCCTGTCTGGCCGCAAGATGGGCATCACGGCACACTGTCCAGGCCCGCGCGGCTTCTTTTTGACCGACGCATATCCTAGCCGCTTGCCGCTTGTGAATACCTTTGAGTGAGACGATACGGACACGTTCCATGTCGGATATTATAGGCGATCCGCAGATATATCCAGGAGTGCCAAGGCCAGCAGGCGCTCTCATCCCAATCCCCTGAAGGGGATGGGAATTCCCGCGCCATTCGTTAACATTGGTTTCAGCCTCCAGAAACTTTCAGGAATCGCTCAATAGCTTGAAAGCATGACTCCAATCGTTGCGTAGGAAGCCCGGGATACACCATAGGATGCACAAGGGTTCGATGGCGCGCGCCGCCTCGGCCTTGCCCATATCCGCGGTTTCCCAGCCGAATTGATCCAGGATACCACTCACTGTTTTCTTTGCAGCTTCATCGTTGCCGCAAATGAACATGGTGGGTTTGCCGTCTTTGAACTTGGGATTGACCATGCAGGCACTGCCCACAGAATTGAATGCCTTGACAAAGCGCGCCTCCTTGAATTCCCGCTGCAGCCGCTCCATCAGCGACTCATCGAGATTGGTGAAAAATTTCAGTACGCCGCTGACGGGCGGGGCGTCGGCGATGGGATTGGTGGCGTCGATGACCGTCTTGCCGGCAAGGTTCGCAACACCTGTGGCCCGCAACGCGTCCAGCGCGACAGTTCCTTTTACCGCCAGGACCACCAGTTCGCCAAACTTCGCCGTCTCCGCAAAACCGGCGATGTTGGCCTTGGGATTCTGCTTATTCCAATCCGCAAGCTTTGATGCCGTGCGGGTGCCGAGCGTAACGTCGTGACCATACCGGAGAAAACCAGCGGCCAGCGATTGGGCCACAACGCCTGATCCGAGAACTCCAATTTTCATATGCTATCTCCTATTCGGCGATTCTCTTGCTCACATAAAATCGTGGTCTGTCCATGAGGTTTCCCATCGTTATTCCTTCCACTTGTCCCGATCGTACTCGCTAGAATAAATAAGGGTACCGGCCCTTTTCGCTTATTAGG
>JAKAXB010000009.1:0-16431 GCA_021816765.1 Natronospirales bacterium
TTAGGCAGTGTGATCGGATACAACCAAGATGTGCGATGATTCATACACCCTGATTTGAGTTTGTTTCAAAGTAAAGGTAAATCAATACCTTAACTTAAGGCCGCGGTTTCAAGTTGAGGAACTAGTCGGGGTTTGCTTTGCTCACCCGACCTGAATCAAATGGTCCAGAGCGCCATGAAATCCGTGACCGGTGTGGCTTCCAGCGTCTTCTGATCTTCGCATAGGCGTTCGATAGCTTCGCACTGTTTCGCCGGCAAGCGTCCGGCGATGGCGTTCTCGAATTTCTTCACCAGCACCGGGATGCCTTCGGTGCGGCGCTTGCGGTGGCCGATGGGGAATTCCACCGCCACGCGCGGGGTGTGCGAACCGCCCCTGAAAAATACCTGCACGGCGTTGCCGATGTAGCGTTTTGCCGGATCGTAATAATCGCGGGTGAAGTTCTCATTTTCCTGCACTTCCATTCTGGCGCGCAGGGCATCCACGCGCGGGTCGGCCGCGATCTGGTCTTCGTAATCCTCCGCCGTGAGCCGGCCGAAGATCAGCGGGATGGCTGTCATGTACTGGATGCAGTGGTCACGGTCGGCGGGATTGTTGAGCGGGCCGGTCTTGTCAATGATACGCACACCCGGTTCCTGGGTCTCGATCACGATCTTTTCGATTTGATCCAATTTGTCTTTTACCTGCGGGTGCAAGGTCATGGCGCATTCCACTGCCGTCTGGGCGTGGAACTCTGCCGGAAACGAAATCTTGAACAGCACATTCTCCATCACATAACTGCCGTAAGTGCGCTGGAATTTGAAAGGCTGGCCCTGGAACAGCACGTCGCAGAAACCCCAGGTTTTTGCCGAGAGCGCCGTGGGATAACCCATCTCACCGGTCAACGCGATGAGTGCGAGACGTACCGCGCGACTGGTGGCATCTCCCGCCGCCCAGCTCTTGCGCGAGCCGGTGTTGGGCGCATGCCGGTAGGCACGCAGCGCGCCGCCGTCCAGGAACGCATGGGACACGGCGGCGATGATCTGCTCGCGCGTGCCGCCCAGCATTTCGGTGACCACGGCGGTGGAGGCCACGCGCACCAGCAGCACGTGATCCAGGCCCACGCGGTTGAAGGAATTCTCCAGCGCCAGCACGCCCTGGATTTCATGGGCCTTGATCATGGCGGTGAGCACCGCCTGCATGTTCAACGGCGCTTTCCGTGCCGCCATGTTGCGGCGCGAGAGCCAGTCCGCCGCGGCCAGGATGCCGCCGAGATTGTCCGACGGATGGCCCCACTCTGCTGCCAGCCAGGTGTCGTTGAAATCCAGCCAGCGGATCATGGCGCCGATGTTGAAAGCCGCCTGCACCGGATCGAGTTCGTAATGGGTGCCCGGCACGCGCGCGCCGCCCGCGAGCGTCGCGCCCGGCACCACCGGCCCCAGCAGCCTGGTGCAGGCCGGATAGTTGAGCGCCAGCAGGCCGCAGGCGAGCGTGTCCATGAGGCAGTAACGCGCGGTCTCGCAGGCTTCGCTGCTTCTGATCTCGTAATTCAGAGCGTAATCGGCGATGTCCGTCAGCACTTTCTCGGGATCGGGGCGCTGGGCGGACTTCAAATCGTGGTACATCCTGCTTCCTCCGGTTGCAAAAGAGTGGGGTGTGAGGCGCGAAGACTGGAAAGGTTGCGACTCTTTCTCCCCATCCCTCACACCTCACCCGGCGCAGAAAATTATTTACGCTCCTGCAACGGCACCCACGCCTGTTTTTCCGGACCGGTGTACTCGGCCAGGGGACGGATAAGCCGGTTATTGGCCCGCTGCTCCATGATGTGCGCGCTCCAGCCCGTGGTGCGCGCACACACAAAGATGGGCGTGAACAGTTCCGTGGGGATGCCCATGAAGTGATACACGGTGGCGCTGTAGAAATCCAGATTGGGAAACAGTTTCTTCTCGTTCCACATGATTTCCTCGATGCGCTCGGAGATCGGATAAAGCTGTTTTTTGTCGCCGCTTTCCTCCGCGAGTCTGCGCGACCATTCTTTGATGACCACGTTGCGCGGGTCATGGTCACGGTACACGCGGTGGCCGAAGCCCATGATGAGCTTCTTTTCCGCCAGCATTTTATGCAGCCCATTGCCGGCTGCTTCCGGGTTCCTGAATTTCGAGATCAGCTCATAAGCCGCCTCATTGGCGCCGCCGTGCAGCGGACCGCGCAACGTGCCGATGCCGGCCACGATGGCCGAGTGGAAATCCGAGAGTGTGGCGGTACACACGCGAGCGGCGAAAGTAGAGGCGTTGAACTCGTGCTCGGCGTACAGGATCAGCGACACGTCCATGGCGCGCACATGCACCTCGTTCGGTTTCTTGCCGTGCATCAGCCGCAGGAAATGCGCCGCGACAGAATCCTCATTCGTGGCGGTCTTGATGCGCTTTCCGGAATGCGCGTAATGAAACCAGTAGAGCAGGATACCGGGCATGATGGCCACCAGCCGGTCGGCTGCGTCACGCTGTTTGCCAAAGCCCTTCTCGGGTTCAATGTTGCCGAGAAAAGAGACGCCGGTACGCAGCACGTCCATGGGGTGGGTCTTCCTGGGGATCGCCTCCAGCAGTTTGCGCAACGGCTTGGGTACCTCGCGCAGCTTGCGCAGTTTCTTGCGGTAGGCGGCCAGTGCCTTCCTGTCGGGCAGCTTGCCGTAATGCAGCAGGTAAGCCACTTCCTCGAAACTCGCGTGCCCGGCCAGATCGTAGATGTCGTAGCCGCGATAGGTCAGGCCCACGCCTTCCTTGCCCACGGTGGAGATGGCGGTTTCGCCGGCGGTAATGCCGGCGAGCCCGCCGGGTTTCTTGACTGCTGTATCTGTCATGGTTTTTCTCCTTCACATATCCGAACTTTGCGGGAGCGGTCTCTCGCCGCGATTCGTTTTCACGGCCGCAGACCGTCCCTGCAATTATTTCTTGAACAACTCGTCGAGCTTCTTTTCATAGCTCAGGTAATCGAGCACCTCGTACAATTCGGCACGGGTCTGCATGAGGTCCAGCACTTCCTTCTGCGTGCCATGATGGCGCAGCGCGCCATATACCATCTCCGCCGCCCGGCTCATGGCGCGGAACGCAGACAGCGGATACAACGCCAGACGCACGCCGGCACCGGCCAATTCCTCGGTGGTAAACAGCGGTGTCTTGCCGAATTCGGTGATGTTGGCGAGTACCGGTACCTTCACCGCCCGGGTGAACTGTTTGTATTCATCCAGCGTGGTGAGCGCCTCGGCGAAAATCATGTCGGCGCCCGCCTCCACATACTGGAGCGCGCGGTCCACCGCCGCTTGCTGTCCTTCCACCGCGTGCGCGTCGGTGCGTGCCATGATGACGAACTTGGGATCGCTGCGCCCGTCCACCGCCGACTTGATGCGGTCGCACATTTCGCCGGCGTCCACCAGCTCCTTGCCGGGGCGGTGACCGCAGCGCTTGGCCGCCACCTGATCCTCGAGGTGCAGACCGGCTGCGCCCGCGCGGATCATTTCCTTCACACTGCGCGCGATGTTGAAGGCGGCACCGAAACCCGTGTCCGCATCCACCAGGAGCGGCAGGCACGTGGCACCGGTGATACGGCGGATGTCCTCGCAGACATCGTTGAGACTGGTTATCCCCAGGTCCGGCAGGCCGAAGGAAGCATTGGCCACGCCTGCACCGGAGAGGTACAGCGCGCGAAACCCGGCACGTTCCGCCAAAAGCGCGCAGTAGGCGTTGACGGCGCCCACCACCTGCAGCGGGCGTTCGGCATCAAGTGCGGACCAGAGCCGTGCACCGGCGGAATCGGGCTGGACCATGGGGTGTCCTTGCATGCTTGCAGACCGGGGTGGGCGGGAGCCGGTATTTTACCGACTTGGCGGAACCGCGTCACAGCAGCTCAACGGCGGTACACCTCGCGGCGGTGACTGACTTTCACGATCACCACGCAGATGTCAGCGTCGTTCACGGTATAAAGGATGCGGTAATTGCCTTGCCGCAGCCGGTATTTGTCCTCACCACTCAGTTTCTCGGTGCCGGGCGGTCTCGGGTCTTCCGCGAGCGTCCGCATGCGCGCCAGTATGCGCTTCAGGTCGGGGTCGGGAATGGTGCGGAGGTCCTTGGCGACGGACTTCTTGAAGACAAGTTTATAGCTTGCCATGCGCCTTCAGGTCTTTGAGCAGCTGCTCGTAAGTCAGCACAGGCTCGGCAACCCGGTCCTCGAAGGCGGCCAAATCCGCTGCGTCTTCCACCAGTGACTGGCGCACCAGCTCGTTCACCAGCTCGGAGATGGGCCGGTGAGTGCTGGCGGCCTTGAGACGCAGGGCCCGGTGCAAGTCCGGGTCCAGATAAATGGTGGCACGGGTGGTTTCGCTCATGCAGGCAGTTTGGCGCCTTGCCGCTTTAGCGTCAAGACGTTATCAGGCGATCTTCACCACGATGCGTCCCCGATGACGGCTTTCCAGCACTCCGGGAAACACCGCGGGCAGATCATCGAAAGGCACGGTGGTGGCCGCGATCTGGCGCAATTTCGCCGGCCGGAGATCGCCGGCGAGTCGCTGCCAGACCTTGAGCCGCAACGCGCGCGGTGTGGCCATGGAGTTGATGCCCAGAAGATTCACGCCGCGCAGGATGAAAGGCATCACGCTGGTGTGCAGTTCGTGGCCGCCGGCGAGGCCGATGCTGGCAATGTTGCCCCACCAGCCGACCGTGCGCGTCAGCCAGGCGAGCATGTCCCCGCCCACGTTATCCACGGCGCCCTGCCACTGGATGCGCTCCAGCGGTTTCGAACCGTAACTGATTTCATCGCGCAGCAGGATGCTCGCGGCTCCAAGCGCCTGCAGGTAGTCCTGCGCGTCGCGCTTGCCGGTGACCGCCACCACCTCGTAACCGCGTTTCGCCAGCAGGTTGACGGCGAACGAGCCCACGCCGCCGGTGGCGCCGGTGACCACGATGGGGCCGGCCGCGGGACGCGTACCATTCGCTTCCATGCGGTGCACCGCGAGTGCCGCGGTGAAACCCGCCGTGCCCAGCATCATGGCTGTGTGTGTGGTGAAACCCTTCGGCAAGGGAATCACCCACTCGCCTTTGACACGCACGTATTCGGCGTAGCCGCCGTCGTGCTCCTCGCCCAAACCGCAGCCCGTCACCAGCACCCGGTCGCCTTTCTGGTAGCGACGATCACCGGAACTCGCGACTGTGCCCGCCACATCAATGCCGCCCACCAGCGGAAAACGCCGCAGGATTTTCCCCCGGCCGGTAGCGGCCAGCGCGTCCTTGTAATTGACGCTGGAGTATTGCGCCTTGATGACGACCTCGCCCGCGGAGAGGTCCTGCAGCGCAATCTCTTCGAAGCGCGCCACGATTCTCTGCTCGACCTGGTGAATGCGGTAAGCGGTAAACGGTTTGTGCATGACGAACCCCGGCGGCGGACGCTGGACGGATTTTACCCGTCCGCGGGTGGCCCCGGCTTGTCCAGAATGAGGCGTGCGCCGCGGCGATGGGAGAAATAAGTCCAGGCCCATTGCAGCATTACCAGCGTGCGGGCACGGTAATCAATCAGGTAATAGATGTGCACGAACACCCACAACACCCACGCCGGCCGGCCGCGCAGCTTGAGCCTGCCCAACTGCGCCACGGCGCGGTTATGGCCGATGGTGGCCAACTGTCCCATGTCCAGGTAGCGGAACGACCCATGCGGGCGGCCCGCCAGGTCCGCGAGGATAGTACGCGCCACGTAGTGGCCCTGCTGCTTGGCCACGGCCGCAATGCCCGGCAGCATCCGGCCGGTGGGCTGGGCAAAATGGGCCAGGTCACCGGCCACGAACACCTCTGGATGTCCGGGGATGCTCAGGTCGGGATCGACGATTACGCGGCCCTGCGGGTCGGTTTTCACACCCAGCCCTTGCCCCAGCGGCGATGCCTGTACTCCCGCCGCCCACAACACCGTGCCCGCAAGAATCCACCGCTCGCCCAACTGCACGCCGCTGGGCAACACGTTTGTGACCGGTGTACCGGTCAGCACTTCCACGCCCAGCTCCGTAAGTGCACGCACCGCGTAGGCGGACAGTTCCGGCGGCAGCGCCGGCAGCAGGCGCGCGCCGGCCTCCACCAGCAGCACGCGTGTGAGCGCCGGCTGGATGTTGCGAAAATCACGCGCCAGCGTGAAACGTCCCATTTCGGCGATGGCGCCCGCCAGTTCCACGCCGGTGGCGCCGCCACCCACGATCACGAAAGTGAGCAACTGCCGCTGCAATTCCACATCGCGGATGCACTCGGCTGCTTCATAGGCGTTGAGCACGCGGCGACGGATTTCGCGCGCCTGTTCCAGCGTCTTGAGACCGGGCGCAAGCGGCTCCCACTCGTTGTGGCCGAAATAGGTGTGGCTTGCGCCGCAGGCGAGCAGCAGATAATCGTAAGCAAGCTCGCCGAACGCGGTAGTCACGTGCTGCGTTTGCAGGTTCACCGCGTCCACTCCACCCTGATACACGCGCACGTTGGCATACCGCGAGAGCACGCTGCGCAGCGGCACGGCAATGTCCGCAGGACTCAATTCGGCCATAGCCACCTGGTAGAGCAGCGGCTGGAACACATGGTGGTTATAGCGGTCCACCAGCGTGACGGCGACACCCCGCACGCCGCCCAGGCGCCGGGCGGCCTGCAAGCCTGCAAATCCGCCGCCGACTATGACCACCTGTTTCATGGTCTCCGCCACAGGCCTGGATGGATGCGGCCATATTGGCATGATTCCCGGGCAGCCGGCATGTCGCCGCCCGGATTATCTCGATGATAATCAGCGACGCCCCGTTGCCGGGGCGTCACTTATCCGGTCAACTCCAGGAGCAATATCAGAAATACCAGCGACCGGTCAGCATCCAGTTGTTGCCACCGCCCTGGTTGCTGTGCGCATAGCTCACACCCAGGCCGTAGCGGCGGGAAAAATTGTACAGCGCGCCCACGGAGCCGATGGTCTCGACACTATTTTGGTTCTGCCCCAACAGACCCACGTCATCGCGATCCACGAAGGCATTGAGCTCAAGCCTGTCATTCATCATGGCACGGAGGCCCACACCCACATCATAGCCGGTCTTGGTCTCGCTGCTGCTGACGGACAAGCCGGGGAAAATACCATTGCTGGGTCCCTGCTGCCAGCTATCGTCAGCGTAAGAAACCCGGCCCACAAAGTCCACGGAACCGGTAATCGGCAGATGGCCGCCGACCGTGAGCATGTAGTACTTGACAAAGAAACCACCGGCGGGTGAACCGGCGGGAGGTAAACCGGCGGTGGTGAAACCGCCGTTAAAGTTGTTATGGCCGTAGCTGGCGCCAAGGAAAATGCTGCTGGTAACGCCGTAGCTGCCGGCCAGCTGGTAGCCGTTGCCTCCGCTCATGCCGTTAATGCCGGCGCTGACATCATTATTAAGGCTGGTCCTGGAATAGCTCAGATCCAGGTAATTGTAGCCGGGAGCCGCGGCATTGGCTGCCGCCGGAACGGCGAGCATAAGCATTGCCACGACAAAAACAATATTTTTCATGATGTGCGCATCTCCATGACGACATGGGTATATTTCAGCCTGTTGAGTGCATGCGTATCGTAAAGATACAGGCGGTGTCCCACAAGGCCCTGAGATACGGGAAACGGAGCCCAGGCGTGCCGCATGCGTCCGAGTACGCAAAAAGCTCCCTCAGCGGCGCCCGAGGCGGTTTTCACCGGTGAAAAAGCGGGACGGCATTTCGCATACGGATTCGTTGCAGGGTTCAAGCGGTGCGCTTGCGTTTGCTGCGACATTCACGCACGGCGTTCGCCATTTCCATGCCTGTCTGGAAGCGCGCGTCCGGATTTTTCTGCAGCGCACACTCTACGATTTCCTTGAGCCTGGGCGGGATGTCCGGCCGCAGAAAGCTCACGTCGGGCGGCGGTTCATTGGAAATCTTGAACATCAGACCCGTGAGTGACGGCGCCTCGAATGGCAGTTCACCGCGCAGCAACTGATAAAACGTGACGCCCAGGGAATACAGATCGCTGCGTCCGTCCACCTTTTTGCCGGCCACCTGTTCGGGGGACATGTAGGAAGGGCTGCCGAGGATGGTGCCGGTACGGGTGCGGGTGACATTGACCAGCGAAGCGACACCGAAATCAGTGATCTTCAGCCGGCCGGTCTGGCGCTCATACATGAGGTTGGCCGGTTTGATATCCCGGTGCACCACCAGCCGGCTGTGTGCGTACTCCAGTGCCTCGGCGATCTTGATTACGATGGCCATAACCTCATCCATAGGCAGCAGTTTCCCCGGCGTGGTGTAATGCAGCAATGGCTCCCCGCCCAGGTAATCCATGGCGATGTAGGCGAGACCCTGATCCTCGCCTACGTCATAAATCGTGACGATATTGGGATGATTCAGCCGCCCGGCGGTTTCCGCTTCCCGAAAAAAACGCCGTGCGATATCTTCCGGCACGGCGCCCTGGAATTCATCCCTGAGCGACAGGGTCTTGATCGCCACCGTGCGGTTGATCTTCTGGTCCCGGCCCAGATACACCACGCTCATGGCGCCGCGACCCAACTCGCGGACGAGCTCGTAGCGTCCCAATACGGGTTTCTGCAAGCCGTCTTCCGGCAACGTGATGTGCGGACCCCGCCGCGTGCGCGTGATGGTGGTCTGATTGTCGAGCGCCTGGAGTTTTTGCACGCGCTGCTCCAGATTACCGAAGGCCGGTACCAGCCGTTTCATTTCCATGTACACCTCTATGGCCTCCGCATAGCGGCGATGCCGTTCGTGCTCATGGCCCAGGCTGAGCAGATTTTCATACAGTGGCTTCGACGGCCGGCATTTCCCATAATGTTCCAGGGCCGTATCGAAATGCCCCAGCGCCTGGTGAGCGAGAGCCAATTGCCGGTTGGTTTCGGAAAATTCTTCGCGCGATACGCCATGACTATTATTGATATAACGCGTGGTGAGCACCGCAGCATGACCGATGATGAGAAACAGCATCGGCAGCGCCAGCGGCAACCACAATCCGTACGAAACCAGGGGGATGAATTCACCGTTCGCCAGCAGAATCAGCAGCAGCACGCTTGCCGCGATACCGATGCCGGCATTGAGGCGCGGCACCACCGACAAAAGATAGATACCCACCAGCAACACCAGCAGACCGCGCAGCCACCAGGCCCAGAAAGGTGTGGCCACCAGATCATCGTTCAGCACACTGGAAACCATGTTGGCAACCGCGAATACCGGCGACGCCGGCGCATCCGCAGTCAGCCCCACGATCACTGTCTTGCCAGTGAGATTCTCCACCGGCACCCTGCCGGCCTGCACTTCGTCGAACGGATAAAGCGGAATTTCATTGCGGCCCCCGCCGGTATAACCGCGCGGCCATGCCCGCATGCGGGAGTCGGTGAACAGGAATGCATCGCCCAGGCTGATACCTCCGGTGGCATGCGCAATGATGTCGCTGTTCTTGAGTCCCAGGTCCCGTTCCGCGACCAATAGGGAAAATGTGGGCAGCAATTCTCCACCGGCACTGACCAGCAGGGGTTGGGGTGCGTGCGATGGCAACACCGGCAGATAACCGACGCCGTCTGCCGCCTGCCCCAAGCGGGCAAGTGGGGGGCGCAACTGCACGCGCAACGGCCTGAAGAAAATGGCGGCCAGTGCGGTCTGATCCGGGGTAATCACATTCATCCGGTATGCCAACCATGGTGGCAGCACGGCCGGTGGTGCAGAGTCTTTAATGGGCGTTCCGTGCGCCGCCAGCACCACGTTGCCTGCAGTGCGAATGCTGTCCGCAAACGCCTCATCCGCGGCCAGTGCGGTCTGTGCCCGGGCAAGCAGCACCTTGGCATTGCCATCGTTGCTGATCGCGGGCAATGCCGCGAGTTTTTTCAGATAGTTCAACGCCACTGCATTCTGCGGGGCGGCGAAATCAGGTACGAAAGCGATGACACGCGCCTTGTCGGCAGCGAGCTGCGTGGTCAGCGCGGCCAGGATACTGCGGGGCCACGGCCAGGCGCCGAATTTGGCGAGTGCAGCGGCGTCAATGCCTACCACCACCACGTCGGCATTGGGCGGATGACGCGGTGCCAGCAACATGCCTGCCGCGTACGCCGCCCGCTCCGCTCCCCGCCCAAACTGCAACACCGCCGCTGCGGTCAGCAACAGCACGATGACGAGGCCCGGTATCCATTTCCTGGTTCTGCTGATCGTCACGTAGCACCTGCCTCGACTCCGCGGTGTGCGGGCATCCCCCATCTGCATCTTTTGCACAGCGGACCAACCACGGCTTGCATTATGCAAAATAGCTTAACCGAGTTTGGTTCGCCGGGATATGGGCCGGGATGCCTCAGGAGCGGGACTCCGCCCGCTCCTTCAGGGCGCGATTGAAGGCCGCGAAACCCTCCGCGGTAGCCGACTCCAGCCGCGGCCACAGCAACGGTGTGAGCAAACCGCCGAATTGCTCGGTCTGCCTGAGGCGGGTGTGCCCGCCAAACAGGTATTCAAGGAAGAAGCCGTGTTCCCCGTCGAACAACCCCGGCACTCCGAAACACCCCAGCCAGCGGAAAGTACGCAGACGCGTGACCTGCAACACCATGGGTTTGAATACATGCATTTTTCCGCCTGGCGGTTCCAGTGTGACGCGCAGCCTTGAACCCGGCACCGCCGGGCCAGTGATATGCACCAGGAATACGCTCCACTCGGGATAGCGCGGAAAATCCATGAGCACTTCCCACACCGCTTCGGGTGGCGCATTGATGTCAATGCTTGCCTTGAGCCCGCGTTTCATCATGGCCGCCCACCGGATGCAGGCATCAACAGTGCCTGGACGAAATCCCGTAGATTGCGGCCGGCATTCGCGGCCAACAGCAACGCGAAGCCGGCGAAATTGTCGAAGCTGCCGCTCACGGCCACCAGAATCATGGTGAGGAGGGTCAGCAGCAAAGGCAAGGTCAGATTGACCCAGACTATGGGTGAGTGCAGCGGATGACTCTGCGCGCTGTCTTGCATCACATGCCGCGGCGCCAGGGCAAACACGACGGCTGCAATAAATGGTACCAGCGCCGTGAGTATCAGCACGGCATGATTGGCGTGACCGGGGGTGGTCCACAACAACGCCTGCATGATGACAAGTGCGGTACCCACCAGACCTGACAGCGTCGCCCACAATCGCAGCGCAGTGGTGGGGATGCGGAGCGGTGTGGTTGTGGACATGGACTGCGCACTATCCGCGAACATAACCGAAAATCATGAGTGCCACGGCCACCATGGCAAAACCGGCGTGCAGCACCACCATCAACCCAGGCAACGGCTGGCGTGCCGCACGGAAACCGAACAGCAGCAGTCCGCCGGTGGCGGTGAGGATAAACAGCGCCGTGGCCGCATTCACGGGCATGTTGTGTGGAAAACGCAGATCATGCATTACCAGCAGCACGATGGCCGTGATAGCGGCAACGCCGTGCAACACACTCACTCGCAACGGCACACGCCGCCCGCGCAATCCGAGCGCTGCAAGCGTGGCTCCGGCAAGTGCCACGAGAAGAATCAGGATCAATAGCGCGAGCAACATGCAGGTCCATCCGGCAATGGGGTCTCAGATGATAGCCATGCAGGCCGGACTTGCAAACGCAAAGCCGTGCTTGCCCCGGCAAATCATCCGCCCCATGGGTGGTGCCGGGAATCACCTGGCGACGCGGCGCCCGCATCCCGGGCGAGCTGCGGGCGGGAAACACACCCGCTCCGGCGATAGCGGGACGACAGCGGCAAAATCTGCTGCCTTTGCAAACAATCTCACTGGATACTGAACGGGGTCAGTGACGAAACATACTGTGTCGGCATGATCTGGCTGGCGGCGGGTATCCCCGTTGCCATGGCGTCACTGTTGTTTGCCGGATTGGAGGCGCCGCTGGTGTTGAAATAGGTGACTCCGCCGACCACTTCATAGCTGCCGATGGACACCAGTTGCCCCAGGGTATTGGCCTGGTTCCAGCTTACCGTGAACAACTGGGTCTGGCCGGGCTGGAAAGTAAGGCTGGTGAACCCCTGGGTGAAAAGCTGGCCCGCAGACCAGTACCACGCCACATTGCTGGTGCCGGCCGTCACGACTGCAAAATTGTATTGTTGTGCGGTGTTAAACCAGAGGGTTTGTGCAGAGTGACTGCGGTTGCGCACCGAGAGCTGGAAGGTGACGCTCTGGCCCTGGGAAAAGCTGCTGGCCGGCTGGTTGTTGGCATCCAGCGTGGTCACGCTGGTGACGAATACCGGCCCGTTGACATTATTGGTGCTGGTAGTCTGGCACTGACTGGTGCCCAGCAGCAGCGCGGCACAGCCCGCGATGGCAAGCACACGAAAAGCACGCACCAGCATGAGCCACTCCCCGGTATCCGTGAGATACCGCTACGGAAGTATAGACCCACTCCTGTTCTCGGGTAAGGCGGGAAAAACCCCCGGCAATCAGGCGGAACGACGCCGGCCTTCCGGTAAGATTGAGGCTCTTGGGGAGGTCCCGCCGAGGCATGGAACACACCACCCTGCGTTCAATCCTTATCCTGCTGGCCGTTGCGGTGCTGGTGGTGGTGGCGTTGCGGCGCGCAAAACTGCCCGCCATCATCGCTTACCTGTGCACCGGCTTCATCGTGGGCCCCCACGGTCTCGGCTGGATCGCCGATACGGCGGACACCCGCGATCTCGCCGAATTCGGCGTGGTTTTCCTGCTGTTTACCCTGGGGCTCGAATTCTCGCTGCCGCGCCTCATCGTCATGCGCAAGGCGGTATTTGTGCTCGGCGGCGCACAGGTGGTGCTGACCACATTGGGTGCCGCGGCGATAGCCTGGCTCCTGGGCGCAAAAATTCCGGTAGCCCTCGTGCTGGGCGGCGCCTTTGCCATGTCCTCCACCGCCATCGTGGTAAAACAACTGGCGGAACAGACGGAGCTCAACCTGCAGCACGGACGTTTGTCCATCGCGGTGTTGCTGTTCCAGGATCTGGCCGTGATCCCGTTCCTGATTCTGATCCCGGCACTCGCGCGCGGCAGCGGTACCACCATCGCCGACGACCTGTTGTGGGCGTTCGTGAAAGGCACAATCGCGGTGATTGTGATCCTGGGCGTGGGCCGCTGGCTGTTGCGACCGCTGTTCCACCAAATCGCCAGCGCGCGTTCCGCGGAGCTGTTCACCCTCGCGGTGCTGCTGGTGACCCTCGCCGCCGCCTGGAGTACGGCGGCACTCGGATTGTCGCTCGCCCTGGGTGCATTTCTTGCCGGCATGATGCTCGCCGAGACCGAGTATCGCCATCAGGTGGAAGCGGATATCCGTCCCTTCCGCGATATCCTGCTGGGCCTGTTTTTCGTCACCGTGGGCATGCTGCTCAATCCGCACATCATCGCGCGTTATTGGTGGCTGCTCATCATTGCGGTGATTGCGATCATGCTGTTCAAGGCTGGCGTAATCACCTTGTTGAGCCGCGGGCTGGGTGCGGACCGCGGCGCATCGCTGCGCACCGGCATCGTATTGGCGCAATGCGGTGAGTTCGGTTTCGCCCTGCTCGCCCTTGGGCTCAGCGCCAGCGTTATCCACGCGCCGGTGGCCGAGTTCAGCCTGGGCGTGATCGTGCTCAGCATGATCGTGAGTCCGCTGTTGATCCACGCCAACCAAAGCATTGCCACGCGCATTTTTCCCGAAAACGAAGCCGATGACCGCGACCGCCTGCAGCACGACATCGGCAAGCATCAGGTTCACGCGGAGAATCACGTGCTCATCGTGGGCTACGGCCGCGTGGGCCAGAACGTGGCACGCTTCCTGGAACCGGAGGGTTTCGAATTCGTGGCGCTGGACCTGGATCCGGTGCGTGTGAAACGCGCGCGCGAAGCCGGCGACCCGGTATATTTCGGCGACGGTACCAATGCCGAGATTCTCAAGGCCGCGGGCGTGGAACGCGCGCGCGCGGTGGTCATCAGTTATTTCCAGGTGCCTACGGCACTCAAGATCCTCGAGCACGTGAAAAAAATCCGGCCGGATATACCAGTGTTGGTGCGCACCCGCGACGACGTGGATCTGGACAAACTGATGAAGGCGGGCGCCACGGAAGTGATCCCCGAGACCATGGAATCGAGCCTCATGGTGGCCTCGCACCTGCTGCACCTGCTTGGCATGCCCATGAGCAAGATCCTGCGCAAGGTCCAGGAAGTGCGCACACATCGCTACAGCCTGCTGCGCAGCGTGTTCCGCGGCCAGGATGCCTTGCCCATGGATACCTCCCATGCCTTTCGCGAACAGCTCTACACCGTGACGCTCAATGCCGGTGCCCGCGCCATTAACCGCACCATCGGCGAGCTCAACCTCCGGGATAAGGGTGTCGTGGTGACCGCCCTGCGCCGCGAAGGCGTGGTGGGCCGTCAGCCGCCGGCTGATACCTTGCTCAAGGAAGGTGACGTGCTGGTCCTTTGGGGCACACCGGAGGACCTGGAACTCAGTGAGGAAAAATTGCTGAAAGGCGCCTGAATGACGGAAACGCAAAAAATAGGCAGCGCGTGCGAGCCGTGTGAATGCTCGTGATACACGCATCGCCTGCTGCCGATGGCAGAGCGAAGGTATGCCTGCCTTTATGGCTGACGAAAACCGCGATCACGGTAAAATTGCGGGAGCGGCCTCCCGACCGCGATTGCCCTGCATAAGGAGTCTCCATGCCTTCTTTCGATATCGTCTCAAAAGTTGAAACGGCGGAACTTACCAACGCGCTCGACCAGGTAAAGCGCGAGATCGGCACACGCTATGACTTCAAGGGTTCCGGCGCCAAGGTGGAACGCCAGGAAAACTTGCTGACGTTGTACGCCGACAGCGAATTCCAGCTGAAACAGGTACAGGACATCCTCTACACGCGCGCCGCCAAACGCGGCATTGACGTGGCCAGCTTTGATCCCCAGAAGATCGAGGCCATCGGCGGCGACAAGGCCAGGCAGCTCATCAAGGTGAAACAGGGCATAGACAAGGAGCTGGCCAGGAATATCGTGAGACTCGTCAAGGACAGCGGTCTCAAGATACAGGCCGCCATCCAGGGTGAGGAAGTGCGGGTCTCAGGGAAAAAGCGGGACGAGCTGCAGGCCGCGATCGCGCTGCTGCGCGGCGCAAAGCTCGGACAACCGCTGCAGTTTGTGAATTTCCGCGACTGAGCCCTGCGCCCGCTTCAGGCGCGTGGCACAGTGTCGGCAAAAGAGCGCCGGGCGGAAAGCCTGTCGAAATGCCGGCCGAGATTGGGATGGGTCTTGCGCCAGTCCAGTTCCGCAAGCCGGAAGCCAAGCCAGCCGAGCGCACAACCCACGGCGATATCGGCGAGCGTGAAGCGCCCACCCACGCAGTCGTCGCTGTTACCGAGATCCCGCGCCATGACCGCGAGGCCGGCGGTTACTTTCCGGCGCTGGCGTTCGAGCCATGCTTCACTGTGTTGAGCCGGATCGCGCTGGGTGTGTTCGAGACGAATCAGCACACCGGCCTCGAGCATGCCATCGGCCAGTGCTTCCCAACGCAACACTGTGATGCGCTCACGGCCGCCTGCGGGAATGAGTGTATTGGCAGGCGGCAACGAATCCAGATATTCACAAATCACACGCGAATCGTACAGCGGACTGCCATCGTCGAGGATCAGGCACGGCACTTTGCCGAGCGGATTGCTCTGCTGGATTTTCGTGTCCGCCGCCCACACATCGTCGAGCATGAAGGGACATTCGATGCCCTTCTCCATCAAGGTTACGCGCACCTTGCGTACATAAGGACTGGTCAGTGAACCGATGAGTTGCATGACAAGTCAGGGATAACCGATGTTTGCGCTGGTGTCATTTTAGAGCCGTGGAACTGCCTAGGCCACACGCGCCCAATCCAAGGAGGACTGCAGTCGAACGGCTAACCACGGATCAACGCTACAATGAGCGGCACGACATAAGAGGCGCCATCTACAATGTTGTGCAGCACCACCACGCCCCAGATATTGCGTTTGCGGTCGTAGAGCTGCCCGAAAATCAATCCCAGTACCAGCGCCGCGACAAATTGGGATACAACGATGCCCAAAGCCTGCCGTGAGGACATCCCCGCCATGGTTCGGTACGCGTGATAGCCAAACAGGTGCATGCTGGCGAATACCGCTGCGGCAATTAGCGTCCCACTACGCAGCCGCCACACTTTCCAGCTTCCGAGACGAGAGTTATTCAACCCGGTCTGAATAACGCCGCGAAACAGAAATTCTTCACTGACGCCGACGAACAAGCACATCATGATTATCCAAAAGCCCACCACGGCCAGTCCCGGATAATCACCAAGTTTGGAGTGCCAGCCCGTGGATAAACCAAATACCACCGCCAGGACAAAAAAGCCCAGCCACCAGCGATACCAGGGACGTCGTTGCTCGCGGGAAAAGCCGCCAATGGGAAAACTGCGCCGCATAACCCACAGGAAAAACAACGGCAGAGCGATAA
>JAKAXB010000009.1:16531-76364 GCA_021816765.1 Natronospirales bacterium
CCAGGGTGGCTTTAATCTAGGGCTTGATTTGTGCCTTGACCGCCGATTCAACCCGCAAATCCACTTCACCCACATTGACGCTCAATTTCATGCTGTCGGCGCCGGTACCGCTGACGTTGATGCTGCGTCCAAGGCCACTGTGTTCGCCTGCATGGCTGATGTACTTGCCATGCATGTACAGCGCCGCTTCTCCAATGGTACTGGACAAGGCAATAGCGCCGGGCCGGGTGGTGCCGGTGGTGGCACTGATCTGACCCACGTTGACCTTGGCGCTCAAGGCACCACCCGGCACGTCCACATCAAGCTCCCCCACATTCAGATCGGCCCGCACGCCGCCGGCAACACCGTTGATGGTCGCTTGTCCCACTTTCATGTTCAAATCCACGGCCAGCCGCTCCGGTACCTGGATAATCCATTTTTGCTTGACATCGTCATTACTCAACTTTCCAGGCGTGGTCAACGACAGTAGCAGGCGCTGGCCCTGCTGCTGCCGGGCAATCTGTGCCGCCTGGATTTCCTGCGTCGTGGCGCGGCTCCGCCAGTGAAAAAACCACAGGAACTCGCGGGACTTTTGTTCCAGGCTGACTTGCACATGTACGGTGTTGTCGGTGGACGGCGCGATACGCAGCTCGCCGACACCGACGTCAATGGCAACGGTGTTGATTCCGGTAGCGGGAATGTCCGCACTCAGCAATCGCGGGACAGCCGCGTGGGCCAACAGCGGTAACCCCAATAATATGCCCAGAATGGCGATGCGTTTCATGAGCGCAATCTCCTCACGCGCGGTTCCATCCAGTGAATGCCTAGATTTCAGAACGGTTACGGCGCAGCCAGATGGCGCCGAACACGAAGATGGCCCCGATCGCTATACCGATCCACATCTCGGGCTGGGCGAACATATGGGCCAGCGAACCGAGCGTCATGGGGCCGCCATGATCCAAAAAGGGGTTATGCCTGTTGTCGACGCCGACGGCGATGCCGGAGCCAACGCTTACGCCGTTGACCGAATAATGACCGCTCATGGTCATCATGAACATCTTGACGATGTGGCCGAAGATGGCACTCGACAAGTAATGAGTGCCGATCACCAAGCGCTCCGCGAGCATGGCGCCGAGTGGAATCAACACCGTCCAGGCCAGTACCAGCTTCCTGGCCCAGGCGGAGCACAGCAGGAACCAGCCATAAAAGGGCAGTAGCCACAGGGACTGGACAATGAGTGCGAATGCCAGCGTGATCCAGGCGAGAACAATGGTGCCTGGCTGGAAAACCAGCGGCAGAATGTTCACGCCTGCAAGGGACAAGGCAATGATAAACAGGATGCCGGTAATGATCTCGGTGACGATGACTGCCGCCAGCATCAATGCCGGCGCCGTCACCATGCCGGTGAAAAGCTTGGAGAGTACGGTAGTGGCATCCGACAACGGTAAGGAACGCCAAAACAGTATGCTGCGATCCTTGCGGTCAGCATGGAGTGAGTCCATGAGATAGAACCACACCATGAACAGCATCACGGTGTTGAAGAAAGCCGCACTGCCGAAGATGAACGCACGCACGCCTTCCATGCGATCCACACCGCTGATATCGCTATTGATGTTGATCATCCCCTGGTGTGCGGCAACCAGCAGCGCCCCGGAACCGTAGAAGGCAAACAATATCCCCAGGCAGCCAATTACGGCAGGCACAATCCACAGGGACTTGTGCTCCCAGATTTCGCGTTTGCCGAGGGCGATATAGGGTTGCATAGCGTTCATTGCACGGCTCCTTTCAGCTTCGCCACGAACAGGTCGGCGACACTCGGCGTGTGCAACTCACCCAATTGCTGCAGCTTGCCGCGTTCCACACCTTCGAACAGGAATAATTTCTTGCCGAAAATCTCCCGCTCACTGATGGGATTGAGGCCGCGTGCGCTCTCCGTCTTGTCGGGATTGACCAGCACTTCGGCGTATTTCTCGCCCACAGCTTCCATGGAGTCATTCAGCACGATGCGGCCGTTGTCTATGAACATGAGGTGTGTCAGCAACTTCTCGACTTCCTCCACCTGATGGGTGGTGACCAGAATGGTGCGCTTGCCGTCGAAGTAGTCGTTGAGAAGATTCGAGTAGAATTCCTTGCGATAAAGGATGTCGAGACCGATGGTGGGTTCGTCCAGTACCAGCAGTTTGGCGTCAATCGCCATGATGAGGGCCAGGTGCAGTTGCGTGACCATGCCCTTCGACAGTTGGCCTACTTTGCTCTTCTGCGAAATCCTGGTGCGCTCCAGGAAGTGCATGGCGCGTTCGCGGTTGAAACGCGGATGCACGGCTTCCACGAACGAAAGGGCGTTCCCCACTTTCAGCCAGCGCGGCAGCACCGCCACGTCGGCGATAAAACACACCTCCTGCATCAACCGTTCGCGCGCCTTGCGCGGATCGTGGCCGAGCACATCCAGCTCACCGTCGAAACCGGTGAGACCGAGAACGGCCTTGAGTACGGTGGTCTTGCCGGCGCCGTTGGGACCGATGAGGCCGACGATGCAGCCTTCCTCGATGTCGAAATCCACTTTGTCCAAGGCGCGCAGACTGCCGTAACGCTTACTGAGGCCTCGCGCCTTGATCAGCACACTCATGACTTGCTCCTTTTGCCGTCATCCACGAATTTCAGCAACTCTTTCACTTCCAGATCCAGACGCATGATGCGCTGCACGATCAGGGGCCAATCGGTTTTCAGGAACAGCTCACGCTCGCTCTTCATGAGCAGGCGCCGCGCACCGTCCTTCACGAACATGCCCAAACCACGGTGTTTTTCCACCAGCTCCTCGTCCACCAAAGCCTGGTAGCCCTTGAGTACCGTGAGCGGGTTGATCTGGTAGTCGGCGGCGACGGAGCGCACCGAAGGCAGGGGGTCGCCTTCCTTGAGCGTGCCTTCGAGGATCATGGCGACCACCCGGTCACGCAGCTGCCGGTAAATCGGCTGGTTGTCGCCCCAATTCGGCTCCATGTATGTCTCCCGCGCTGCTCTAGCAGACTAGAGCGCTATAGCCCTTGAACTACCTTAGCCGCCCTGACGCTCAAACACCAGCGCGTTCAGTACACGCAAGGGCGCGTCCACATCCAGGTACCGACCGGGAGAAAGGCTGTCCAATGCCTCGACTAGGGATGCAGCGCCTGTATCCCCTGACGTGTCCGCGCCTGACACGGGAGTACGACCCGCTACCTTGACAGCGGCGACTTCTGCCAACTGGTCAGCCGTCGGTTTCACCACGATGACACCCAGCGCAACCGTCACCACCGAACGTTGCACGCCATGGGCTTCTGCATACCGCCAATCCGCTTCGGTGGGTGTGACCACGATGGTTCCAAGATGCAACGTGCCGCCCGCAGCATAATCCGGCTCAGCATTGGCCGGGGTCACCGCAATGGGGGCCAGATTGATGGTCGGCGTTTGCCGCACTAGGTTACGTTGATGCAGAGTCACCGCACTTAGTGTGGCAATGGCGACAACGTTTACCGCCAAGGCGACTGTGAAAATCAGTTTGTGAGTGGTATTCATGTGAGCTCTCCTTGTCGTTTTAAATTTCGGCCCATGGGCTGTTTCAGTAATGGTGTTATAGATAACTATAACACTAGAAAATAAAAAAGCAAGGAGTTGGAAGAAAATTTCCTACAGGATATTCAGATCCTTAAAAATCAATGACTTACAAGTCTTGTAGGCTCCATTTCCAGAGTCCCGAAACATACATCGGACCCTTCAGCAGCATGGACGCATAGAACTCCTGCCTCAGGCATACTGCCGCTTTCACCCCCAAGGAGGCCCGCATGCTGATTTACGGGGCTTACGGTTACACCGGTACCCTCATCGTGGAACAGGCGCTGGAACAGGGCCTGCGTCCGCTGCTGGCCGGACGCGACCCGGACAAGCTCAAAATCCTGGCGGAACGCTGCGGCCTGCCGTGTATGACGCTGGACCTGCGTGACGCGGCCGCCCTGGACCAGGCCCTCCTAGAGCGCCGCCTGCTGCTCAACTGTGCCGGCCCCTTTGTGCACACTTTCCTGCCCATGGCGGAAGCCTGTCTGCGCCGGCGCGTGCACTATCTCGACATCACCGGCGAGATCGAGGTATTCGAGGGTTTGGCGGCGCTGGATGAGGCGGCCGTCAAGGCCGGCGTAATGTTGCTGCCGGGTGTGGGTTTCGACGTGGTACCCACGGACTGTCTCGCCGCCCACCTGAAAAACCGCCTGCCGCAGGCCAGCCATCTCGCGCTTGCTTTTTACGGCAGCGGGGGCTTTTCCCGCGGCACCCGGCGCACCATGCTGGAAGGCCTTGGATCCGGCGGCGCCGTGCGCCGCGACGGGCGCATTGTGCGCGTGCCGGCCGCCTGGAAAACCCGCGCAGTGGATTTCGGTGATGGCCGGATGCGCACCGTGGTCAGCATTCCCTGGGGCGACGTGGCTACCGCCTGGTACAGCACCCGGATACCCAACATCGAAACCTATGCCGCCCTGCCGCCCGCGCAAATCCGTGCTCTGCGCCTGAGCCGCCCTGCCGGTTTCCTGCTGCGCAGCATGTGGCTGCGCAGATGCCTGCAGCGGCGTATCGCTGCCGGCGCTCCGGGACCAGATAGCGTCATCCGCAACCGCACCCGCAGCCTGGTCTGGGGTGAAGTACGCGATGACGAAGGCCAGGTGCTGCAAAGCCGGCTGCACTGTGCCAACGGCTATACTTTCACCGCGCATTCCGCAGTGGCGGCGGCACGCCGCGTGCTCACAGGCGACAGCAAACCGGGCTTCCAGACACCGTCGCGCGCCTTCGGCCTCGGCTTCGTGATGGCGCTCGGTGCGCGCATCCAGGATCTGCCATTGACCTGACCCACGCGTACCGCGAGTGGTAAAATTCATGTCTCGCAGTGGTGATTGCGTTGCGCCTGCCCCGCGGCGCGCCGTTTCATCCCTGTCCGGAACTCAACCAACGGAGCTTTCCCCTACCATGGCTACGAAAAAACCCGTCCGCATTGCCATCACCGGCGCCGCCGGCCAGATCGGCTACCAGCTCAGCTTCCGCATCGCTGCTGGTGATCTGTTTGGTCCGCAGCAACCGGTGATTCTGCAATTACTGGAAGTTACCCCCGCGCTGGGCGCGCTGGAAGGCGTGGTCATGGAATTGAATGACTGCGCTTTCCCGCGGGTGGCAGGCATCGTCGCCAGCGATAATCCCGGGGTGGCGTTCAAGGATGCGGATTTCGCCATCCTGGTGGGCGCAAAGCCGCGCGGCCCCGGCATGGAACGCAAAGATCTGTTGCTGGAGAACGCCAAGATCTTCTCTGCCCAGGGCAAAGCGATCAATAAAGTGGCGAAGAAAAACATCAAGGTGCTGGTAGTGGGTAACCCCGCCAATACTAACGCGCTCATCACCGCCGCCAATGCGCCGCGTATCAACAACAAGAACATCACCTCCATGATGCGCCTCGACCACAACCGCGCCGCCTCGCAGCTGGCCGCCAAAACCGGTGCTCACGTGAACGACGTGAAGCGTCTGGCCATCTGGGGCAATCATTCCTCCACACAGTATCCCGACATTCATCAAGCCACCATCAAGGGCAAACCTGCCGTTAAACTGGTGGATGAAAACTGGGTAAAGAACGAGTTCATCCCCATGGTGCAGCAGCGCGGTGCCGCCATCATCCAGGCGCGCGGCGCCTCGTCGGCGGCGTCCGCCGCCAGCGCTGCCCTTGACCACATGCGCGACTGGGTGCTGGGCAGCAAAGGCCAGTGGGTAAGCATGGGGGTGCCGTCCGACGGCAGCTACGGCATCCGCAAGGGCCTCATCTACGGCTTCCCGGTGGTGTGCGTCCAGGGACACTACAAAATCGTAAAGGGCCTGAAACCCGATCCGTTCTCACAGGAACGCATGCGGGCGACTGAGCATGAGTTGCTGCAGGAGCGGGACGGAGTGAAAGACCTGCTTACGGGCTGACTCGGAAATCAAACCCTTGCCTTGAAACCCGGGGCCGCACGTTTTGCGTGTGGCCCTGCTTATTTGGGACCACACGGGCTTATGGGCCGATGCCATGCATGGCGGCGATGAATCTGGCCACGTTGTCGTGCAGCTTCTTCAGGGATGGAACATGCACATACGCCCTGGGCAGGTGGTGCATGGTGCAGACCGCGGCATAGAACGGCGTGGCGAGATCTATAAAGAGCCTGCATTGAGCAGCACCTTGAGGTCGGGATTGCAGGCGAGGGCCGAGGCCAGATCCGGCATCCGCGGCAAAACTGCATTCCGCTGCACGGGTTGCATGCGGCGTGGAAGCAAGTAGCATTAAGCACTGCATCCCTGGAACGACGTGGAATATGGCACGAGTGACTATCAACCTGCCGGATAATTTCCCGTACAGCACCGAGCTGGAGGTGCGTGTCAGCGACCTCAACTACGGCAATCATCTGGGCAACGATGCGGTGCTGACGCTGGTTCATGAAGCGCGTCGGCGTTATCTCGGCTGGCTCGGCATCGAGGAGATCGGCGCGGACGGTATCGGCTTTGTGATCGCGGATGCCGCAGTGGTGTATCGCACCCAGGCGTTTTACGGCGAACGCCTGCGCATCCAGGTGGCGGCAGGTGACTTCGGCAGCCGCGGCTGCGACTTCTATTACCGCGTCAGCCATGCGCAACGCGACAGTGACGTGGCCCACGCCAAAACCGGCGTGGTGTGCTTCGATTTCCGCGCACAGCAAGCTATCCGTTTCCCACCGGCGATACTGGCGAGCCTGCATGACGGCGTGCCGCGGGAAATGCCCTTACCGCGGCACGCGCCCTAGAGTATAGTTTTCGCTGACAATCAGCCGGCGGACAGCGGTCTGTCCCGGTTATCCCGTCAACAACAAGCAGGCAACAACCCGTGTCAGTCTTCATCGCGCTCATCTGGATTGTGATTTTCATAGCCGGCAGCCTGGCGCTCGCGTATGTGCGGCCGTCCCTGCTGATGGTAACGGCTGCTTACCTTGTTTACCTTATCATTTACACGCTTATCGGCCCAGGTCCGGACTGGCTCATGCTGCTGTTCTGGCTGCTGTTCCTGGTGATCGCCATCCCGCTCAATATCCGCGAACTGCGGCGTCACTGGATCAGCAAGCCGCTGCTGGACGTGTTCCGCAAGATCATGCCGGAGATGTCCGAGACCGAAGCCGCAGCGCTGGAGGCCGGCAGTGTATGGTGGGACGGGGAACTCTTCAGCGGCCGGCCCGATTGGAAGAAGCTGCTCAACACACCCGCGCCCAAACTCAGCGACGAGGAACAGGCGTTCCTCGATCACGAGGTGGAAGAGCTCTGCGGCATGCTGGACGAATGGAAGATTACCCACGAATGGGGCGATCTGCCGCCGCCGGTGTGGGACTTCCTCAAGAAAAAAGGCTTCTTCGCCTATATCATCCCGAAACGTTATGGCGGCAGGGAATTCTCGGCGCTGATGAATTCCGAGACTTTGACCAAAGTGGCGGGCCGCAGTCCGACAGCCGCGTCCATCATGGCGGTGCCCAATTCCCTCGGCCCGGCGGAACTCCTGCTGCGTTACGGCACGGAGGAACAGAAGAACCACTATCTGCCGCGGCTTGCCTGCGGCGAGGAGGTGCCGTGTTTTGCGCTTACCTCGCCCACCGCAGGCTCCGACGCCGGTTCCATCACCGACTACGGCGTGGTGTGCAGAGGCCAGTGGGAAGGCAAGGAAGTCACCGGCATCCGCCTCAACTGGAACAAGCGTTACATCACACTCGCACCGGTGGCGACCCTTCTCGGCCTGGCTTTCAAGCTGTACGATCCGGAGCATCTCGCCGGTACCAAGGATGAGTACGGCATCACCTGCGCGCTCATTCCGGTACATCTGCCCGGCATTGTCATCGGCCGGCGGCATTTCCCGCTCAACATCCCGTTTCAGAACGGCCCGACCCAGGGCCAAGACGTGTTCGTGCCGATCGGCTTCATCATCGGCGACATGAAGATGGCGGGCCAGGGCTGGCGCATGCTCATGGAATGTCTGAGCGCCGGCCGCGCCATTTCGCTGCCGTCCAATACCACCGGCGGCGCGCGTCTTGCCGTGTACACCAGCGGCGCCTACGCGCGCGTGCGCAAGCAGTTCCACGTTCCCATCGCCAAGTTCGACGGCATTGACGAAGTGCTGGGGCGCATGGGCGGCCTGCTGTACGCCATGGAGTCGGTACGCACCATGACCGCCGGCGCCATAGACCAGGGCGAGGAACCGGCCGTGTGCGCAGCCATCTCCAAATACCATGTCACCGAGATGGCGCGCATCGTGGCCAACGACGCCATGGACATCCACGGTGGCAAGGGCATTCAACTCGGGCCGCGCAATTACCTGGGACGCGGCTACCAATCGGTGCCCATCGCGATCACCGTGGAAGGCGCCAACATCCTGACACGCAATCTGATGATCTACGGCCAGGGCGCCATCCGCTGCCACCCCTACGTACTCAGGGAAATGCGCGCCGCCGCCGTGAGCGATGAACACACAGCGGTAAAAGAGTTCGACGATGCGCTGTTCGGGCATATCGGTCTCGCCATCAGTAATGCCGCACGCTCACTCATCCTGGCACTCACCAACGCCAGGTTCACGCGCGTGCCGCTGCAGGGCCACACGCGGCGCTATTACCAGCACATCAACCGTTTCAGTGCCTCCTTCGTGCTGGCATCCGACGTCGCCATGCTGACGCTCGGCGGTACGCTCAAACGCAAGGAGAAACTCTCCGCGCGACTCGGCGACATGCTGAGCTATATGTATATTGCCTCCGCGGTACTCAAGCGTTACGAAGACCAGGGGCGGCAGACGGAAGACCTGCCGCTGGTGGAATGGGCCTGCCGCCAGGCGTTGTATCAGTTGCAGGAACAGATGCACGGCTTCCTGCGCAACTTTCCCAACCGCTTCGTGGCGGGCGTGTTGCGTTTCCTGATTTTCCCGCGCGGGCGTACCTATTCAGCGCCCAGCGACAGGTTGGGGCATGCCATCGCCGAACTGATGAGTACTCCCAGCGCCGCGCGCGTGCGGCTCACACACAACGTCTATGTGGACGATGCCAGGAGTCCGGTGGGCATGTTCGCCGAAGCGCTGGATCTGGCGATCAAGCTGGAGGTCGCGGAGAGGAAAATCCACACCGCCATCCGCGCCGGGCAACTCAAGATGGAGCCCCATGCCTCGCAGGTGGCTGCCGCGCAAGCCGCCGCTATCATCACTGAGCATGAGGCACAGCAACTGCAGCGACTGGAAGAACTCACCACGGAAATCTGTGCGGTGGACGACTTTGCAGCGGACGAACTGGGCACCCGGCCCCTGCATAAGGCGCAGCCTGCTTCCGTCTAGCCGATGGGTTCACCGAATAAAAAGGCCCGCTGCGCGGGCCTTTTTATTTCATGAACTGTCTCCGTCAACGAATGAAGTAGCCCGTCACTTTCCAACCCTTGCCTGACTGCGCAAGGACGATGGTTTCCACGGCGGCATGCTTGTGCGCGAACTCGGCATTCTCCTCAATCACCCAGTACCGGCCATCCGGCGCTCCCGGCAGATGGGTGGTGTACCTGGCGGCCCGCAGGCTGCGGTGAACCGGCTTGCCGAGCGGTGAACGCACCGCCCGAACGTCCCGCACCCAACGGGATTCGCTGACCGCCTGCCGGAAGGCGGGCGCGGCCTCATTCCAACTCTGGGCGTATTGGCCGCGGTCCACGAGTTGCAACCAGGCCGTGGCCGCTTGCATGGCGGGCCCGCTGCCGGATTGCGGCGCCGCCGCCTGCACAGCCAATGCGGCCAGCATGAGGCCGGTCATGATCAACATCCGTTTCATGGTGGTGTCTCCTGTAATGGGTTTATGGGAAGATACGCGTCCAAATCCAGCACCCGTTCTTCCTGTTGGCAAAACCTCCAGGTACCCATCATGGCTGACGACGCCGTCATCTACGAAGTCACGCTGGACGTCAATGCCGGCATCATCACGGAATTCGACGTCTGGCTGACGCAGCATGTGCATGACATGTTGCGGCTGCCGGGTTTTCTCGACGCAAGAATCCTGGATTCACAATCCGAGACAACGCCACGGGATGCTGCAAGCCCCGTGGTACGGCGGGTGGTCCAATACACGCTCGCCAGCCGCGCGGACCTGGACAATTATCTTCGGAAACACGCGCCGCGCATGCGTGCGGAAGGCGTGGGCCGCTTCGGCGAGCAGCTCCGCGCCAACCGGCGGGTGCTGGATAAAAACGGCGCCGAGTTGCCATTGCCCGCAGCGTCAAACGCCACCACGCCCGTCCCCGAACAAAGCGTGCACTGCCTAAATTGCGGCACGCCGCTCGCCGGTAAATTCTGCACCGAATGTGGCCAACAAAGCCACACCTACGCGGCGCCCCTGCGGGGCGTCGTCGAGGATTTTTTCGGCAACCACTTCGGCTTCGATACCAAATTTTTCCACAGTATCCTGCCATTGCTGTTCCGACCCGGCTACCTGTCGCGCGAATACTCCGCCGGCCGGCGTGTGCGTTACATAAACCCCCTGCGCCTGTACATCTTCAGCAGCCTGCTGTTTTTCTTCGTGGCCTGGGCGTTTGTAAGCCCGCACTTGATGCGCATCGAGGGAGCGGACAGCGCGCGGTCGCTGACGCAGTCAGAGCGGCAGAAGATCCAGAATATCCCCTACCTGTCCGCAACCCAGAAACAACGGATACTGAACAGCGCCCGGAAAAAAGCCCAGGCGAAGGCTGCGCCTGCGGACCACGAGGAGGATATGACCGGGACGATATTCGGCAGGCAATTCAAGATGAACAAGGAGGAATTCAGGACCAGATTCACTCACGCATTCGAAAGCAATCTTCCCAAGCTGCTGTTCGTGTTCCTGCCGCTGGTCGCGCTGCTTCTCAAACTCTTCTACATCCGGTCCAAACGCTATTATATGGAGCATCTGATATTCACATTGCACAATCACGCGTTCATGTTCCTGGCCATGCTGTCCATTGTGCTGGCCAGCATTCTCTCTGCACATTTTGCCTGGCTGAGCCTGCCGGCGCATTACTTCAAGGTCATCGTCGGCTGGTATATCGTGGTTTACATCTTCCTGGCCATGCTGTTCTATTACCGCCAATCCTTCCTCAAAACCCTGGTAAAGTTTCTGCTGATCGGCTTCATCTACTGGATGACGCTGGTGTTTGCCGTCGTGCTGGGCGTGATGCTGATTTTTGCCGAGGTTGTGCGCACCTAGGCACAAACGCGATTGCGGCCCGAGCGTTTGGCTTCGTAGAGCTTCTCATCGGCCGCAGCGATGAGCTTGTCCACATCATAATCCGGTGGGGCGGCGGCAACGCCGAAACTGATGGTGGCCTTCATTCCCGGCTGGATCCGGTCCCAGTCATAGTGCTCCACGTAGCGGCGAATTTTCTCGCATACGATGATCGCGTTCTCGCGCGTAGTCTCGGGGAAACACAGCAGGAATTCCTCGCCGCCATAGCGCGCAATGATGTCAATGGAACGGCACTGGGTGCGCAGGATATCGGCCATGGCACGCAGCGCGTCGTCGCCCACCATGTGCGAGTAGCGGTCGTTGACCCCCTTGAAACGGTCAATATCGGCCATGGCCAGCGCAAAGTCACGCTGATAGCGTTCCGCGCGCTTTACCTCGATATCCAGGCGCGCGTCAATGAAACGGCGGTTATACAGACCGGTCAGGCCGTCTTCGCGCGTTTGCCGTTCGAGCTCCGTGGTCTGCTGCCGCAATTTGAGCAGCAGATCTTCCTTCTCGCGATTGGCGCTCTGCAGGGATTCGGTGAGTGCGTGCAGCGCGTCTTTCTGCAGGGCGAGATCGCGGGTGCGCTCGCTCACCCGGTCTTCCAGTACATTGCGATTATGTTCCAGTTCCTCGAACAAGCGTGCATTGGCAATGGCGATGGCCGCCTGGCTGGCAAAGGTCATGAGCAGGTTTACGTGGGATTCACTGAACGCGTTGGCGGTGTAACTCTGCACGCTGAGCACGCCCAGCACGCGATCGCGGTAAGTCATGGGTACTGCAATAAGCGACTGTGTCTGCGGAGTGTCGCCGATGTGCACCATGATGTGCTTGAACTCGCTGTCATCATGCTCCCAGTCACGAATGAAGGCGGGCTTATTGTGGACAATGACCCAGCCCATGATACCGACGCCCAGACCCTGCCGCCGCCGTGACTGGCGTCCCTGGGGGTTATGGTGCAGGTGGATATCTATCTCACGCGCGTTTTCGTCATAAAGCGCCAGCATGAAGATATCGAATTCCACCAGACTGCGGCTTTCGCGAAAGATCAGCTCCAGCAGTTCATCCAGCACCAGCAAACTGCTCACGGCTTTACCCACGCGGTTCACGGCCACCAGCTCGTCAAGCTTCACTTCCAGCGCCTTGCGGGTGTCGGCGAAACTGCGGACGATGAGCACGATGAGCGCCAGCACAATGAGAAACAGCACAAAACTTGACGTCTCCAGCCGATCGTAAACCAGCGCGGTGAACACCGCGAGCGGCATGGCGGCGAGGTCCACCGCGGCGGGATACAGCCCAAGCACCCTGCGCCAGTCGTATTTTTCAAGCCACGCAATCACGGCCATGAACAGAATGTTCAGCCCCTGCATGAACAAGGCAAGGAGGACGATCAGCAGTACGTCATGCAGGTTGAGCCGCATGAGCGGCACATCGCCACCGAAGAACTGGTAGAGTCCCCCGGTGATAAGGATGATGAAAATCAGCATCCCCGAGTTGTGCAATGCGCGTACGGTCATGAAACGCATGCCGCGGCTGCGCGCTGCGCCCCAGGGCAGGAACGGCCAAATCAGGGAGGCGATGGCGACAATCCAGGCGGCCTGCAGCGTACCGAAAATCAGGATGCTCGCGAACTGCACGACTCTGTCGAGCGATACATAGCCCACATGCGGGGCCGGGAACCCGAACACCACCACCACGATGCCGAATATGATGAACCCCGCGAACGCCGGCACATCGGCGATGTGCAGGTTGAAGCGCAAAGACAGAGAAACCAATACCACAAAACCGGCCGCGGCCAGCAGCCCGGCGTACGCCAGAGAAATGTACGGGATGTTTCTTATGCTGGACATGGCTTTCCTGACAGATGCGCTCAAGGTAGTTCTTATACGCCGGCACGGCGCCCGCGCAAGAAACCATTAGTGTACAAAATATACGCCATTCCGGCGGGAACCCGCATGCTAGACTGAATGCCTAATACCTGAGCCATGCGGGTTTTACCCTGGAAGTACCGCCTATGAAACACCTGATAACCCTTTTTTCCCTGGCAGCCCTTACCCTGTTCCTGACAGCTTGCGCACCGCGCGTACTGGTGGAAAAGGACAACGCGGCGCAGTTCTCCGGCCTGCATACCTTCGCCTGGGTCACCCCGCCCCCGGGCCCGGTACGGAACCCCATTCTTGACAGCCAGATTCTGGAAGAGCGTGTGCGACGTGCCGTGGTGGCCGATCTCACCCGTCGCGGCTACGTGGAAACCACCCCCGACAAATCGCCGGATTTTATCGTCACCTGCCACACGGTCGGCAAGCAGAAACTGCAAAGCACCGGCCCGACATTCGGTTTCGGCTTTATTGACGCCTTTCCGAGCGGTTATGGCAGCGTAATCTTTCCCATGGGCATGGGCAATGATGTGCAATCCTACGAGCAAGGCACGCTCATGCTCGACATCATTGACGGTCACAGCAAACGCCTGGTGTGGCGCGGCTGGACCAAGGATTGGGTGAACCGGGACAACTATTCCGCCAAAGCCGTCAATAAAGCGGTCCAGGAAATCCTTGCCAAATTTCCGCCCAAGTCCACATCGTGAATTACGGTCCGAACGCCCGCACCCGCTTCAACGAACTGCATGAGGCTTGGGCCGCGCTCAGGAGCACGGCATACCTCTGCCGCAAGCAAACTCCGCCCATGCTTGCGAAAGGAAAGGATTTCATCCCGCTGCATGCCAGCCGCAAGCACGCGGAAATCGGGAGCTTGCGCGCCGCTGGACGCATCCATCAGTTTGTTGAAAAAGGCCATTCATGGCCTTTTTCAACTCGCTGCGGCACGGATCTGTGGCGCTTAGCGGGCTGTTTTTCAACGGCCTGCTATGCCGGCAGCATCAACCTGCTGCTGCTTTCAGAAACGGACGTACGCAAAGTTCGGCAGTCATGATGAATCGCCTGATCGCGCATGTGGACATGGATGCGTTCTATGCTTCCGTGGAACAGCACGATCACCCGGAACTCAAGGGCCGGCCGGTCATCGTCGGCGGCCCGCAGCAACGCGGCGTGGTGTGCGCCGCGAGTTACGAAGCGCGCAGGTTCGGCGTGCGCTCCGCCATGCCCATGTACGAGGCGCGGCGCCGTTGCCCGGACGGTATTTACCTGCCGGTTCGCATGACGCGTTACCGCGAGGCATCTGCAGCGGTATTCCGCTGCTTCGCGGAATTTACCCCGTTGATTGAAGGTCTGTCGCTGGATGAAGCCTTTCTGGACTTGAGCGCCGCGCCGCCGTCGGCGCATGCGCTTGAACTGGGGCGCGCCATCAAGACGCGCGTCCGCGCGCACACCGGCCTTACCGCCTCCGTGGGTCTTGGACCCAATAAACTCATTGCCAAAATCGCCTCGGAAAAATCCAAGCCCGACGGCCTGTTGCACATTCCCGCGGAACGCACGCGGGAAACCCTCGACCCGCTGCCGGTCACTGCACTTTGGGGCATCGGCCCGCACAGCGGTGCACATCTCGAAAAGGCGGGCATCCGCACGCTGCGTGAACTGCGGCTCGCGCCCGAGCCGCTGCTGGCGGCGCTGTTTGGCAGCCAGGCACGTTTCTTCCAGGCGCTGGCCGAGGGGCGTGATGAACGGCCTGTGGGCGGCGACACCCGTGAGCGTTCTGTAAGCCAGGAAACCACTTTCGCACGCGATCTGAGCGATTGGCGCGCGCTCGCGGGTGAACTGCGGCCGCTCACCGAGGGATTATGCGCGAGCCTGCGCCGCCACAGCCTGCGTCCCCATACGCTGGTACTCAAGCTGCGTACCGCGGATTTCCGGCGCCATACCCGCCAGCGCCGTTTTGCACCGCCGGATAACGCGTTCGCCGTGCTTTGGCCGCTGGCCGAAACGTTGCTGCACGACTGGCTGCGGGAAAAGCCGGGCCGGCCGTTGAGGCTCATCGGTATAGGCGCCCGGGACTTCGTTCACGCCGATCAGCTCGCGCTCTTCGAGGAAAACCGTGCCTCGGAGCGGCGGCTGGAAGCGGCGGTGGACGCGGTGCGGCAACGCTTCGGTGATGGCAAGCTGGCGCGCGGCATGCCGTCGCGCATGGAATAGGGCATCATTTATCCCATGTACGCCGCTTATTTCGGCCTCAACGAAAATCCCTTCAGTATCACGCCGGACCCGCGCTACCTGTTTCTGTCCGGCCAGCATACGGAAGCTCTTGCCCACCTTCTGTATGGTGTCACCGAGAGCGGCGGCTTCATCCAGCTTACCGGGGAAGTGGGGACCGGCAAGACCACCCTGATACGCAGCCTGCTGGAAAAACTGCCGGACAGCGTGGATGCGGCGCTGATTATCAACCCACGCGTAACCATTGCTGAATTCCTGCGCAGCATCTGCCGCGAACTGCACATCCCCTGCACGCCGGAACAGAGCCCCCAGGAACTCATTGATGTCCTGAACACGCACCTGCTGGAAGCACACGCCAGGGGCCGGCGGGTGGTGCTTATTATTGATGAAGCCCAGGCCCTGAGCAGCGAGGTTCTGGAGCAGGTGCGGCTGCTCACCAATCTGGAAACCAGCCGCCAGAAATTGTTGCAGATCATCCTCGTGGGGCAGCCGGAATTGCGCGTATTGCTGGCGCGCCAAGACCTGCGCCAACTGGCCCAGCGCATCACCGGCCGCTATCACCTGGAGCCCCTGTCGCCGAAAGAAACCCGGGCCTATGTACATCACCGCCTGAACGTGGCGGGTGCCATGGCACCGATCTTCACCGCCTCGGGCCTGCGCATGGTGCGGCGCGTGACCCAGGGCATTCCGCGGCTCATCAATATCATCTGTGACCGTGCGCTGCTCGGCGCCTTCACCCGGGAGTTGCGTCAGGTGGATGCAGGCCTGGTACGCCATGCCGCTCACGAGGTGCTGAATAACGCGCCGCCGGGCGGCAACCGCGGGGCGCTGACATGGCTGGGCGCCTGTGCCGTGATTCTGCTGTCAGCGATCACGGTGCTGGCCGCCACCGGCCATCTTATGGGGTTCGCACCGCGGGAATCCACACCTGCGGTGGCACCCGCCGCGCCGCCGGCCGGCCCGGCCACCGCGCCCCATCCCCCCGTGGTCACCGCGCTCAGCTGGCTCGCGAATCCGGCTGACCCCAGCGACACCGACACGGCCTTCCGCACGCTGTTCTCCCTGTGGGGCGCGCATTACACCCCGGGCGACACCGGCAGCGGTTGCCTGGAAGCCGAACAGGCGGGCCTGCGTTGTCTTTATCGCAAGGGCACCTGGAACAACCTGCGCAACTTCGACCGTCCCGCCATTATTACGCTCACGGATGCGCGGGGCACGCGGCACCAGGTGGTGGTGACCCGCATGGGCGTCAGCAGCGCCACCTTGCGTGCCGGCACCGCGAGCATGCGTTTCCCCCTCAGCGAACTGGACCCGCTGTGGTACGGCGACTATCTGCTGTTGTGGAGACCCAATCCCAATGCACCCGATCCGCTGCAACCGGGCATGGTCGGCACGGCGGTGGCCTGGCTGCGCACACAGCTTGCCAGGCTGCAACACACACCCGACTCCGGCAGTACCCTCTATGACGCGAGCCTGGTGGCGGCGGTGAAGCGATTCCAGGCAGAGCAGCATCTCACGGTGGATGGCATTGCGGGCGAAGAAACGCTCATTCATCTCAACACGGCATTGCACGTGCCTGGCACACCCACTCTCACTGCATCGGACAACTGAATCATGTCCCTGATCCTGGATGCACTGCGCAAATCAGAACGCTCCCGTCAGCAGACACTCACGGGTCAGGTAAGCGCTGCCGGCACACCGCCGGCGCGCGCGCGTATTCCGGTTCCCTGGGCGATGCTCATCGGTATCCTGCTCATCGCCAATGCCATCGCCTTGGCGATCCTTTTCTGGCGCAGCCACGGCAGTGCCGCCGCACCGGTCGCCGTCGCCATGCACGCGCCCATCGCATCCTCCACACGGCCACCTGCGCCCGTTTATCATCCCGAGGTACGTTCGCTGGCCCTGGAAGCCGCTGCCGTGGCCGGCACACCGCCCGCGGCACCGGCCATCGTGACCACAACGGCGCCTGTGGTTACCCCGGCAAAACCCCCGGCGACTGCATCAGCAGCAATACCAGCACCAGCGCCAGCCACTGTTCCGGCAACCAGTCCGGCCATCGGCGCGAGTAATGCCCCGCCCTTCGACAGCCTGCCGCTGTCTTTCCAGCACTCCCTGCCGTCCCTGCATCTCGACGTGCACAGTTATTCGCAGAACCCCGCTGACCGCTTCGTGGTAATCAACATGCAGCGTTACCAGATCGGGGACACCCTCAAGGAGGGGCCGAAGGTTATCAACATCGTGCCCCAGGGCGTAATCCTGGAATACAACGGCCAGCTGTTTCTGCTGCCACGGCCATGAGCTGAATGTGTGACAATGTGGCGGCCGAGGACAAACCGGCGCTTACCATTTTCCTAACAGCAGGAGCTGCCAATGAAACTGTATTACTCACCGTTGTCCTCTAATTCATTCAAGGTGCGCGTGGCCGCGGCGCTGTTTGACATACCGCTTGATTTGCAGAACGTGGAACTCCCCAAGGGCGAGCAGCGCAGGCCAGAATATCTGGCCATCAATCCCATGGGCAAGGTGCCGGTGCTGGTGGATGGTGATTTCGTGCTGCCCGAATCCGCGGCCATCATGATTTATCTGGCCGAATCCAAACCGGACAACACACTGTATCCCGCGGAGCCACAGGCACGTGCCGAGGTTAACCGCTGGCTATTCTGGGCCGCCAATCACTGGGCCCCGGCCATCGGGGCATTGGCATTCGAGAAAATATTGAAACCGCGGTTTTTCAATGGCGAACCCGATCCGGTGCAGATCAAGCGCCAGGAAGATCTGACTCAGGGTTTCGCAAAAGTGCTCAATGAGCATCTGGCAAAACGTCAATGGGTTGCCGGCGATACGTTGACACTGGCCGATATTGCGATCGCAGCAGCCTTCGCAAGCCCTTTGCAACTGCCAATCCAGTCGTGGCCTTACATTGCCGCTTGGTTCGCGCGTATCCAGCCATTGCCCGCGTGGCAGGCCAACTTGCCGCCCAAAATGCCTTAGCGGCGCAGTGCCTGCTCCTGCTTCAACCCCCGCATCTGCGGGTCCCCAGCGTTCAATGAGGCCGGAATCCCAACACCGGGCGCAAATGCTTGTTGCTTCAATGAGGCCGGAGCAAATTTGCTCCGGAAATGTTGCTGTGCGCGCTCGACGCGGTTGACAATGACCAGCGTCTGTGACTTTGAGTCGTGGGTTTGCAGTACCAAATCACGCAAATTCTCCGGATAGATTTGCAAGCCAGCCCTATTGCCGGCGTCCTTCGATAGCGAAACGGATGTTTTGACGAGCGACTTCACCGCTTGCAGTCGATTGCCAGCCTGCTCCCTGTCTCCATCCCCGATCGTGTGTTTGATGAGCGAATCCAGGTGGGGATGAAGATCCACCGTTGCCAGCCAATCCCGGTTCAACGTGGCGGAAACCCAGAGCGTGCGGCTGCTTTTTGCGAGATGGAAGTTACGGCGAAACGCTTCGAGTTGGGCCGAGGTAGCAAGCCCCGCACCCATCAATTGCACTTCGTCGAACACCCATATCGCATCGTTGTGCAGCAGCGAAAAATGGATCGGCCACTGGTAGCGGCTCATGCCGTAGCCGCGCATCAGCGCACGCGAAAGCAGCATGTCCTGCGTTCCGATGAGGATGGCATCTTCTTCCGGACGACTGGCCCACTCCGGGCGGCACACATCTTCGCTGCCACCCATCAACACATGCACGGAGATTCTGCCCTCGCCGACTTTCCCGAGCACGCCAAGACGATCGAGCCACTTGCGGATGTTGTCTTCCGTCTGTTCAACGAGCACACGCATCGGCAGGCACCAGACCAACCGTCGTGGCGTGTCGTGCATGATTTCAGCTTCACGGTTACCGCCGCGCCAACCGCGTTTCCAAAGCCACGCCAATGTGACGGCTGCGGTCTTGCCCATACCCGTCGGTACGTCGAGCAGGTCGGGCCACGACCGTTTCCTATCTTCCCCAAAATGTTTTTCTGCTAAAAAGCGCTGGTATTCAAAGGGACCGAATTTCAAGTCGCCCTCATTACCAAACGCCCGCCTGAAAAAATTATCGAAATCCATATAGCTTTCCTACCTTTATGGAGCCCGCCAACTTCCCAACAATACATTTTTGTCCCTGAGTATTTGTTCCTCTATACAACATCTGTTGTCTCACGGGCCGATACAACGCCTCCGCCTAGTGCAGAGCCGGTCCGGCATCCGGGATTTCCCGGGCCGACTCTTCGAGCAATCGCGCTGCCCGGATGCGGTCCACAGAAAAGCTGCGCAGCGCCTCTGCGCGATGGCACCAGGCGTCCAGATACCAGTTGTCGCGGTAATGTGTGAGCCGCTGCGGGGAAACGGTGCGTTCCGTGAGTTCATCCCGGCTCCGGCTGTGGTATTGCAAGGCGAGACGGCGGCGCAATAGCGCATCGGCACAGGTATTGAAATGCACGCCGGCGGGGCGCGCCGCCATGCCCAGGATGCGGATGCGCCGCACGATTTCGGGATTCCCTCCATGCTTGGCAGCCAGGAGTGCTTCAATGCGTTGGCGCAACGGCAGAAGCTAGGATTCGAGCAGACCCGGCTGCACCCGGCCGAGAAGCTCGCTCATGACCAGCAGAGCATGGAATTCCGAGGCGTTGAACCAAAGGCCCGGCAGTTCGTAGATTTCACGCTGGTCTTCTGCGTATCAGTAACCGCCGCCTTCCTGGCGCGAGGATTCTATGGGCGCACCGAGAAAATTCCGCATTTCGTCCACGACGCGCCGGACCGTCGCGACGGAGCATTCGCCGAGCGCTTCCTGCAGACGCGCGGTCGAGACCGGCCGGTGCGTCTCACGCAGCAGGCGATGTGCGTGGTAAATCTGTTCAAACCGGTCCACGTTGACCCCGCTCCCCGATCCCAGGCGCACTATTCCCTACCCGACTGCACTGTAAGTTCGTCAGCGTACCTTCCGTAACAAGTCGTTGACCTCATTCAGCTCAAAGGTTTCCGGATCGCATTCCCCGCCCAGCCATTCCAGAGTTTCTCCATATTCTTCGCGCTTCGGATTGGCAAGAATATTGAGCGGATTTTGGTAACCCCACACACCGCCGCAATCTTCCGGCGGACAGGCGCGCTTGCCGGTCAGGCAACGCGGATAGTGCATGCCCGGTTCAACAGGCAGCTCTTTCCCCACCAGGATTTCATGCCGCCAGCCGTCACCGAAATCATATTCGTAGCTCACACGATCGCCTGCTTGCGCAATGTCATTGAGCTTCACGTTGCACTCGCTATGAATGTCCGACTCGAAATCCGGATCGGGGATCCCGTAATTTTCCCCGCCAATGTTGAAAGCGTGCAGATGGGAATCAGTCCAGCCCATGGCATCTTGAATGATGCGGTGCAGTTTGCCGAGCTTGATATCGGACGCCACCTGTACGCGGCGCCACACAGGGGGACGGATATCCTTGAGGGTGACTTTCAGCTGATAAATTTGCGTACTGGCCATCCCGATCCTCTCCAAAGCTTTTTTAGAAACTCGCCGCGCTCGCCAGCGACCAGGGTTTCTTATACAGCTCCGGCGCACGGCCTTCCAGCAAATCGCCGGGTTCGAGATAAGGATAGAGCTCGCGGTAGGTTTTGATTTCCGTGAGCGAGACGCGCCGGTTCAGGAGTTCGGGCGTGAGCTGGCCGGGGTCCTTGAGGCCCGCCGCCGCCAGCACCCACATGAAATACCGAATGGTGTTCTTATGGTAGTTGCAGACGCGTTCGGCCTTATCCTTGACCACCAGGCCCTGCACGCGCCACGGATCCTGCGTCGCCACACCCGTGGGGCAGGTGTTGGTGTGGCAGCGGCGCGCCTGGATGCAGCCGAGCGCGAACATCATGCCGCGCGCCGAGTTGCACAGGTCCGCACCCATGGCGATCTTGGCGGCCACGTCGAAGCCGCTCACGATCTTGCCGCTCGCCATGACGCGGATTTCTTTTCTCAAGTCCGCACCCACGAGCGCATTGTGCACGAAGATCAGGGCATCCACCAACGGCGTACCCATGAAGTCGGAGAGCTCCTGGGGCGCGGCGCCGGTGCCGCCCTCGCCGCCGTCCACGGTGATGAAGTCCACGAGAATTCTTGTCTCCAGCATGGCCTTGAGGATCCCCATGAACTGGTACGGGCGGCCGAGACACAGTTTGAAGCCCACCGGCTTGCCGCCGGACAACTCGCGCAACCGCTGCACCCACTCCAGCATCTGCCGCGGCGTACTGAAGGCGCTGTGGAAGGGCGGTGAATCCACGTCGCGGCCCTGCGCTACGCCGCGCGCCTCGGCGATGTCGCGGCTCACCTTGGCCGCCGGCAGGATGCCGCCGCCGCCCGGTTTTGCGCCCTGGGACAGTTTGATGGCGATCATCTTTACATTATCGAGAGTGGCATGTTCCCGGTACGGCACCGGATCGAAGCGACCGTCCCGCGCGCGGCAGCCGAAGTAACCGGTACCCAGCTCCCAGATCAGGTCGCCGCCGGGCTTCAGGTGGTATTTGCTGATGCCGCCCTCGCCGGTGTCGTGGGCAAAGCCGCCCAGCTTGGCACCGGTGTTGAGTGCCAGGATGGCATTCGACGACAGCGAACCGAAACTCATGGCGGAAATGTTGAAGTGCGAAGCCAGATAAGGCTTCGCGCACTGGCTGCCGCCCATTTTCACGCGCGGCTCCTCTTTCTGGGGCCAGAGTGCGGTAATGGAGTGGTTGATCCATTCGTAACCGGTTCTATATACGTCCTCGATGGTACCGAATGGGTGCATGAGGCTCACATTCTTGGCACGCTCATACACCATTTCACGCTGTTCGCGCGCGAACGGCAGGCCTTCCATGTCGCTCTCGATGAAATACTGGCGGATCTGGGTGTGAATATCCTCGAAGGCGTAGCGCAGATGGCCGAAGATCGGATAGTTGCGCAGGATGGTATGCTGCGTCTGGCTAAGGTCATGGATAGCGAGCAACGTGAACAGACCCGCCACGATGAGCAGCCACCACAACGGGTGCCAGAATACGCCGGTAACGGCAATGGCGACGAGCAGCAACAGCAGCACGACAAGGACGTTTTTCTTCTTCATCCCGCACCCCTGGTGACAAGAGAATGGGCCGCACGCAGCCCGGCACTCACGCGCGTTGTAGCATGCGGCTGGTGCGCTGCCAAGCGTGGCAAACCTGGGATTCGGCGCTGCGTGCCCCGGAAGTTCAGGCCCCGCGGGCTCCGCCGTGCCAGCGCTTGTCCCGTCGAGTAAACTGCCGGGGTACTGTCGTCCAAGCAACCATTGCCTCAGGGCATGAATATCCTCATCGTTGACCATTCCAAGGTATTCCGCACCGTCCTCCACAAGATGGTCGCGAACCTTGGCCACCACCCCATCTCCGTGGCCACCGCCGAGGAGGCGATTGACCTGCTGCACAAGGAATCCGTGGGGCTGGTGTGCGCGGCGCTGACGCTGCCCGGCATGGATGGCATTACCCTCTGCCAGCAGCTGCGGGCCCTGCCCCAGTACCTGAAAACCCCGTTCATACTGCTTACCTCCACCGAGGATCAGCGGCTGCGTCATGAGGCCTTCGAAGCGGGCGTGACCGAAATCCAGGAACGTACCGATGCCAAGGAGCTCACGGACCGCCTGAGCCGCTTCTTCATGGACGAACAGCAGGAAGTGCGCGGCAAGGTGCTCTACATCGAAGACAGCCAGGTGGCCGCACACATCATGATCCGGCTGCTGCAGCAGATGAACCTGCATGTGGATCACTTCCGCACGGCGGATGATGGCTTGGCGGCTTTTGAAAAGGAGAATTACGATCTCATCATCAGCGACATTCTGCTGGAAGGCTCCATCAGCGGCGTGGGCCTGGTGAACCGCGTGCGCAATTACGCCACGCAGAAACGGCGCGTGCCGATCCTGGCACTCTCCGGTCTGGATGATCCCTCGCGGCGCATCGAGCTGTTCCGCCTCGGTGTCAACGACTACGCCATCAAGCCGCCTCTTGAGGAAGAAGTACGCGCGCGCGTGCGCAATCTGATCATAAACAAACAATTGCTGGATCAGGTGGAAAAACAGTCACACCAGCTCTACCAGATGGCCATGAAGGATCAGCTTACCGGTCTCTACAACCGCAATTCACTGCGGGAATTCGCACCGAAGTATTTCAGCAACGCCTCGCGCTATGACTACCCCCTCAGCCTGCTGGTGATTGATCTTGATCATTTCAAGAACATTAACGACAGTCACGGCCATCTGAGCGGCGATAGCGCGCTGGCGCAGACCGGTGAAATGCTGCGCCAGGCCTGCCGCGAGGGTGATCTGGCGGCACGTGTCGGCGGCGAGGAATTCGTGGTGCTCCTCAACCATTGCGAGGCGGACGATGCGCAGCGCCGCGCCGAGGATATCTGCAAGGCCATCGCGTCACTGCGGCCGGATGGCGTTTCAGTCACTGCCAGTATCGGTGTCACCTCAAGACCCACGGGTCAGGCGGTGAAATTCGAGGAAATGTTCAAAGTGGCGGATCATGCCATGTACGAAGCCAAGAAACAGGGGCGTAACCGCGTGGCCTTCGTGGCCTATACCTGATCCCCTGCGTCACACACAGGCATTGTTGAAATGAAAGCGAGGATTGCATGACTCAACCCATGGTTGCCACCGCCAGTCCCGCGGTGCTGGAACTGGAACCGGGCACCTACTGGTGGTGCCGCTGCGGCCGCTCGCAGCACCAGCCATTTTGCGATGGCACCCACAAGAACACCGGGTTCACACCGCTGGCATTCACGCTGGAGGAAAAGCAACGCGTGGCTCTGTGCCGCTGCAAGCACACCGGCGGTCAGCCGTTCTGCGACGGCACACACAGGAAATTCCTGCCTGCCTGATCCACAAAACCGGATTCCGCTGCAAGCATGCCCGCGGGGCGGAGGGCGGAGTTCACGGCCAGGCGGTCAGCAGGAACGCCATCACCAGGATCGCCAGCAGCCGGTGACCGGTATCCACCAGCCAGCCGCTGATTTTGCGCCGCGAGATCAGCGTATCCACCAGCGAGGGCGTGGCGGTAAAACCGAGCCACAGCAGAACCGCGGCCGCCAGCGCCGTACCGAGCCCGGCATTGCGCCCCGCATACACGAGACACAGCGCCAATATCCAGGCCTGTACGATGCTCGATAGCAGCGCCACCGTGTAGCGCTGCAGACGCCCGCCGGACTCCAGATACTCCAGCACGTGCGGATTGGCCTTGAGCCACAGGGGCCCGAAGGTGAACGGCAGATACCACACCGCGCCCACCACGAAGCCGCCGACCCCCGCCACCACCACGGCGATGTAATTGATTTCGGTGAGGACCATGTGGGTTACCCGCGTTGTTGGTTCACTCCAGTGTAGCAGTGCTTTTGCGGCCCGTAGCCGCATCCGCGGCCGATTAATCAAAGAAACCCGATCGTAAACCCGGCCGGCTCATGCTGCCGCCCGGCATTGCAAATACTGCCCGTCCCTGCGCACAGTTATGGATTGAATCATGGCATGCTATTCCGGCCCTCCGCGGAGCCCTGACAATGGAAACCCGTATTTCCTCCCACATCGAGACCGTCAGCGTGCATGCCGGGCGCGAGCCTGACGCGGCCACAGCGGCCCTGAGCCCGCCTATCCATCTGTCCACCACTTTCGCCCGTGAAGCGGATGGCGGCTATCCCCACGGGTTCAGCTACACGCGCGCCGGCAATCCGAACCGGCATGCGCTGGAAACCTGTCTCGCTGCACTGGAAGGCGGCGCGGAGGCCATGGTGTCCTCTTCCGGTACCGCCGCGGCCATGACGGTATTGCAGGCGCTCAATCCCGGCGATCATGTGATTTGCAGTCAGGATGCCTATCACGGCGTGCTGCGCCTGCTGCGCGAGGTGATGGCGCCCTGGCAACTCGGGACAAGTTTCGTGGATGCGTCGAACCCCGACGAGGTGCGCGCAGCCATCACACCTGCGACCCGGCTCATCTGGGTGGAAACCCCCTCCAATCCGCTGCTGAAAATCACGGATCTGGCCGCCATCGCCGCGATCGCCCGTGAGGCGAAGGTACTGACGGTGTGTGACAACACGTTTGCCACGCCGGTGCTGCAAAAACCCTTTGATTTCGGCATGGATTTCGTCATGCACAGCACTACCAAGTACCTGGGCGGCCATAGCGACGTGCTGGGCGGCGCCATCATCGCGCGGCAGAAAAACGCCCTTTCTGAGCGCGTGCGTTTCCTGCAAGCATCGGGGGGTGCGGTGCCGTCACCGTTTGACTGCTGGTTGCTGTTGCGCGGCGCCGTCACTCTGCCGCTGCGGGTGCGCGCGCAGACAGCCAATGCGCTCGCGATTGCACGGCACCTGGCCGCTCACCAGGCGGTTGCAAATGTGTTCTATCCCGGCCTGGAAAGCCACCGCGGCCACGCGCTCGCCAGGCGCCAGATGCAGGGCTTCGGCGCCATGCTGTCCTTCACGCTTCAGGGCGGCGAAGCCGCCGCCCTGCACACCGCCGCGCGCGTGAAACTCTTCACCCGCGCCACCAGTCTCGGCGGCGTGGAAAGCCTGATCGAGCACCGCGCTTCCATGGAAGGACCCGATACCCGGACGCCGCGCAACCTGCTGCGCGTATCCGTGGGCGTTGAGCATGTTGACGATCTCATTGCCGATCTCGACCAGGCCCTGGCTTGATCAGCCGCAACAGTTTGATATTGAGGAACTGCGATGCTTCAGCGCATAGCCGCCATTTTCCTGAGCCTGCTGCTGCTTTCCCCGACATTACTCGCCGGACCCAGCGCAACCACACCGCTTCAGCAAGCCTTCCGCCACATGCAACAGAGCAAGTTCACCGGCTGGGCTTATGACCGCACGACGCTGCTGAATCGCGTCACCTATGTGGAGCATTTCGACCCAGCCGCACCTGTGGGCAGGCGCTGGACACTGGCTTCCATCAACCATCTGCCGCCCACTCCGGTACAGGTGAAAACCTATACCGCCGGCAAGAATCCCGTCACCGGGAAACCCTTACCCAAGGCAGATGACGGTCGCGTGCGCGGGGTGGTCACCGGCACTCCCGGTAATTTGAAGCACATACTTATAATGAGTTGCGTACCGGATACCGGCTTGCAGTTGGTAAGCGAGACCACCGACACTCTCACTTATCATTACAAACCGGACTGCCGTGCCCTGTTTGCGCACCTCAAGCAAAAACTTGCTACCGACAAATCCCTGCAGAAAAATCCTGACAAGATGCAACAAATGCAAACGGCAGCGAAACGAGTCCAGGAAATATATGCTCATCTGGAAGGAACTCTAACGATCTCGAAAGTCGGACCTTATATCCGCTCAATACGCCTGGTTAACTCCCGGCCTTTTTCACTGATGTATGTGGTCAGTATCAAGACATACCACGCTGAGCTTGATTTCAAATGGTTATCGTCAGACGGACCCACGGTGCTGGTGCGCAATGCAATTACATTTCGTGGCCGGGCGTTTATCTTCAAAAACCTGGACGAGAAAGCCGATATCTCCTTTTCTGGCTTCGCGCGCGCAACCAGCATGCGGGCTGCGCCCTGAGCCATGGCGAGTCCGGTGACTTTTACCGAGCTCGATGCCTGTGTGGAAGCGGTTATCCGGCGCGTCGGCACACGCCTGGTCATCGGCACGCCGCTCGGTATCGGCAAGCCCAATCCGCTGCTGAATGCGTTCTTCCGGCGCGCCAGCGCCGATCCCGCCATCCGGCTCAAGATCATGACCGCACTGTCCCTGGAAAAACCCGGCTGGCACAGTGATCTGGAGCGACGCTTTCTGCAACCCTTCGTAGAGCGCGTGTTCGGCGATTACCCCGAGCTGGATTACATGCAGGCGCTGCACGCGCGTACGCTGCCGCCCAACATCGAGATTTCCGAGTTCTATTTCAAATCCGGCAGCCTGCTGCATAACGATTGTGCCCAACAGCATTACACCAGCACCAATTACACCCACGTGGCGCGCGACATGCTCGCCGCCGGCGTCAACGTGGTGCTGCAGATGGTAGCCAGGGAAGAGCGGCCCGAAGGTACGCGTTACAGCCTGAGCTCCAATCCGGATGTGACACTCGACATCATGCCGGGCCTGCGCGAAGCGGAACGGCATGGCCGCAAGGTGGCGGCGGTGGGACTGGTGAACAATCACCTGCCCTTCATGTACGGCGACGCCATGGTGGAACCGGGTTTCTTCGACATGCTGGTGGAGAACGCGCAATACGTCCACCGCCTCTTTGCCGTGCCCAACATGGCCATTGATCCGGTGGAGCACATGATCGGGCTCTACGCCAGCACCCTCATCAAGGACGGCGGTACTCTGCAGGTGGGCATCGGCAATCTGGGTGACGCCTTCGTGTACTCGACACAACTGCGTCACAGCGACAACGCGCGGTACCGGGAAATCACCCAGCGGCTTGCCATCCAGCAGAAGTTCGGTGAAGACGTGGCGGCGCTGGGCGGAACCGCTGCGTACAAGACCGGCCTGTACGCCGGCAGTGAAATGTTCAGTGACGGCCTGCTGCACCTCTATCACGGCGGCATCCTCAAACGCCGCGTTTACGACCACGCCGCCCTCCAGCGCCTGCTCAACGAGGGCCGGCTGTCCGAAAGCATCGGCCCTGAAACACTTGCCACACTGCTGGCGGAAAACGTAATCAGCCGCACACTCACCGCCGCCGATGCGGCGTTCCTCAAACGTTTCGGCATCCTGCAGCCGGATGTGCGTTACGACAGCGGCTTCCTGATTCTGCCCGACGGCGCGCGCCTGGTTCCGGACCTCGGCGACCGTGAAACGCTGCGCCGTCTCGGTGCTGAGGCTCTCGGTGTGCGGCTGGCGGGCGGCGTGCTGCTGCACGGTGCCTTTTTCCTGGGATCGGGCTGGTTTTACCGGCAACTGCGTGCCATGCCCGAAGCCGAGCGCCGCCTGTTCGCCATGACCGCGGTTTCCAGGGTGAATGAGCTTTTCAGCGACGTGAAACTGGAACAGCGCCAGCACCGGCATGCACGTTTCATCAATATCTGCATGAAGATGACGCTGCTCGGCGCCGCGGCATCGGACGCCGTCGAAGACGGCCAAGTGGTGAGCGGCGTGGGTGGTCAGTATAACTTTGTGGCGATGGCGCATGCCCTCAGAGAGGGCCGCTCCATTCTGCTGCTCAAGAGCACCCGCCGCGAGCACCGTAAACTGATTTCAAACCTCGTGTGGGAGTACGGCCAGTGCACCATCCCGCGACACCTGCGCGATGTGGTGGTCACTGAATATGGCATTGCCGATGTGCGCGGCAAACAGGATTGGGAAGTGATCGCCGCACTGCTCAACATCAGCGACTCGCGTTTCCAGGAAACCCTGCTCGCCGAGGCCAAACGCGCCGGCAAGATCCCCGGTGACTACCGTATCCCGGATTTGTTCCGGGAAAATACCCCACAGAAGCTGCATGCCGGCCTGAAACCATTCCGGCAGGCGGGACTGTTCCCGGAGTTCCCGTTCGGCAGCGACTTCACGCCCGAGGAATTGCGGATCGGCAAAGCGCTGCTTGATCTCAAGCGGCGCACGTCGCGCTGGTCAGGGCGCCTGTCCACGCTGGCGCAGACGCTGTTTGCGCCGATAGCCGACCCACGCTACACGCCCTATCTGCAACGTCTTGGTCTGGACCAGCCAGCAAATCTGCGCGAACGTTTTACCGCCAGGCTGGTGATCGGCGCACTCAAGCAACCGCCCTTCCCCGAATAAATACGGATGCAGCGTCAGGACGTTCCCCGGTGAAACCGCGATTACAGTCATCATGATTTCACTGGCGCGGATGCAGGATTCACAGCGAGGTCAGACACCGGAATTGGTGGCCGCAAGCGGTTCCCGGGATATGAATTCACCACGCCGGCCCCCGCCCAAGGCAAAGTGCGCGTGGCGGCAGCGGATGAAACTGCCGGCTTGCGCTTACGCTGCTGAGCAGCAAGCCGGTGCCACCCCCGGTCTATTTGTCGCTTCCGACTTCCGCAAGCCAGGCGTCATCGGATGCTTCGTTGATACCCTCGAAGAGAAAGGTGGACATATAACGTTCCGCCGTGTCCGGCAGCATCGCCAGCAGCACCGAACCCTGGGGTGCGAGTTGCGCCACCTGCAGCGTCGCCGCCAGCGTGCCGCCGGCGGAAATGCCCACCAGCATGCCTTCCTCACGGGCCAGACGCCGTGCCGTATCACGCGCCAGCGTGTCATCCACCGGCACAATCTCGTCAATGACCCGGCGGTTCAGCACCTGCGGCACAAAATCGGGGGTCCAGCCCTGTATCTTGTGCGGTTGCCATGGCTTGCCGGCGAGCAACGCGGCACCCGCCGGCTCCGTGACAATGACCTTGATGCCCGGCCGCGCCAGCTTCAGCATTTCACCCGCACCGGTCAGGGTGCCGCCGGTGCCCCAGCCCGTGACAAAGTAATCCAGGCGTTTACCGGCGAAGTCCACGAGGATCTCGGGACCGGTGGTGTTGCGGTGATAAGCGGGATTGGCGAGGTTATCGAACTGCCGTGCCAGAAACCAGCCGTGTTTTTCAGCGAGTTCTTCCGCCTTGCGCACCATGCCTGAACCGCGCTCCGCCGCAGGCGTCAAAATCACCTTGGCGCCGAGGATGCGCATGAGTTTGCGGCGCTCAACGGAAAAGGTCTCGGACATGATGGCGACGAACGGATGCCCGCGCGCCGCACACACCATGGCGAGCGCGATGCCGGTATTACCGGAGGTGGCCTCGATCACGGTCTGGCCGGGCCTGAGCGTACCGCGCTGCTCCGCGTCCAGGATGATCCCCAACGCGAGTCGGTCCTTGACCGACGAGGCGGGATTGAACGCTTCCATCTTGACGTAAATATGCGCGTGCTTCGGCGGAATGCGTTGCAGGCGGATGATGGGTGTCCTGCCCACCGTATCGAGGATGCTGTCGTAAATCATTGTCGGTTCCTGTCAACCCTCGCTTTGAATTTAAGCAGCGCCCGGGCCTGATGCCCGGGCGTGCCGATACGGCGAGCGTATTGGCGCAGCTAAATCTTCAGTTCCACTTTCCACCGGCGCCGCCGGCGCTATAGCGTCCCGCGCCGAGCAATGTTACGGCGAGGCCGCACAGGCCGAAAAAGAGCTCCAGTTCGATGACCCAGCCGCCGTAGGGGTTCAGATGGAAAATATCCAGGCCGCGGCTCAAAAGCACCGCTACGATCATGTTGGCGAGGATCAGCAGACCGCCAATGCGGGCATAGAGCCCCAGAATCACCAGCAGCGGACCCAACACCTCACCCAGATACACTCCATAGGCCAGGAATCCCGGCAGGTGATGCGCCGTCAGCATGCCCACCACCTCGCCCGGACCGGTAACGATCTTGTGAAACCCATGCAATATCAGCAGCCCGCCTACCAGGAGCCGCAGCAGCAATTTGCCCGCATCATCGGTTTTCCAGTTCATACAACCTCCACCGTTCCAGAATGTGACCGTGGCTCAAGTATAGCGGCTGTTGCCGAAGAACGGGGAACGGGTGTTGGTTGGAAACGCTGTCTGCTTGCCGCCTGGCTTACTGGTGATCGCGAGGGACATTGTGCGCAGCGGTCCGGGATCAGGTCGGCGCAGCCATGCCCGCGATGCCGAATCCAAACTGCGTCAAGACATGGGAACAAGCCAACCACAAACGCGCGCCGCACGTGTTGTGCATGATGCACCTGCCTAACATGTCGACGTGCCACGTTGTCCCGGCAGCCATCCGGGAGCCACGCCTATCAGGCCTCGGGTGCGGTCTTGCCCTGCGCCTGCTTGTCGAGCGTGGCCAGCTCCTCGCGCACCAGCTTGCCCCACTTGGGATCGGCCTTGTCGAAGTGGCCGAGCTGGGTCGATGACGAACTGCGGAATGCCATGCATGGCTTCGGCGAAGTTGGCGCACAGGCGCTGCTGCTGACCCGCGTCCATCAGGCGGAACAGGTTACCCGGCTGGCTGTAGTAGTCCTCGTCCACGCGGTGGTTCCAGCGGTCGGCGTCACCGGAAAGATGCAGCGGCGGCTCCATGAAACCTTTAAGGCTCATCCTCCGAGATCACGCGAGGTCGAAGCGATCAAGGTTCATCACCTTGTTCCAGGCCGCGATGAAGTCATGGACGAACTTCTCCTGCGCGTCCGCGCTTGCATAGACTTCGGCCAGGGCCCACAACTGGGAGTTCGAACCGAAGACGATATCTACGATGCTGCCCGTCCACTTGAGATCGCCCGTCGCCCGGTCGCGCCCCTCCAGCACGCCTTCGGACGCGGCGGACCGCTGCCACTTCGTGTTCATGTCGAGCAGATTCACGAAGAAGTCATGGGTCAGCGTCTCGGGGCGCTTGGTGAACACGCCGTGCTGGGCCTGCCCGACGTTTGCATTCAGGGCGCGCATGCCGCCGATCAGCACCGTCATCTCGGGCGCGGTCAGGGTCAGCAGTTGCGCCTTGTCCACCAGCAGTTCGGCCGCCGCTTCCTCAAGTCCCTTGCGGGTGTAGTTGCGGAAGCCGTCGGCGATTGGCTCGAGCACGGCGAAGGAGTCCGCATCAGTTTGCTCCTGCGAGGCGTCCATGCGTCCCGGCGTGAAGGGAACCATCACGGCGTGGCCGGCCTTCTTCGCCGCGGCCTCGACCGCCGCGCACCCGCCCAGGACGATCAGGTCGGCAAGCGAGACCTTCTTACCGCCGGACTGCGCGCGGTTGAAATCGCCTAGGATACCTTCGAGGGTTTTCAGTACTTTCATCAGTTGCTCGGGCTGGTTGACTTCCCAATCCTTCTGCGGCGCCAGACGAATGCGCGCGCCGTTGGCGCCACCGCGCCTGTCGGAACCACGGAAGGTGGAGGCCGAAGCCCAGGCGGCCGACACCAGTTGCGCGACAGACAGGCCCGACGCCAGGATCTTGGCCTTGAGGGCGGCAATGTCCTGCGTATCGATCAACGGGTGATTGACCGCGGGGATGGGGTCTTGCCAGATGAGCGCTTCGGCAGGCACTTCCGGGCCGAGATAGCGTGCGCGCGGGCCCATGTCGCGGTGGGTGAGCTTGAACCAGGCGCGGGCGAAGGCGTCGGCGAACTGATCCGGATGCTCGTAAAAGCGTCGGGAAATCTTCTCGTAAACGGGGTCGAAGCGCAGCGACAGATCCGTGGTCAGCATGGTCGGCGCGTGACGCTTGGCCGGGTCGTGCGCGTCGGGAATGGTGCCGGCGCCAGCGCCATTCTTCGGTGTCCACTGATGCGCACCCGCCGGGCTCTTGGTCAGTTCCCACTCGTAGCCGAACAGGTTCCAGAAGAAGTTGCTGCTCCACTTCGTCGGCGTGCTGGTCCAGGTGACTTCCAGACCGCTGCCGATCTGATCACCGCCTTTGCCTGTGCCAAAGCTGCTCTTCCAACCGAGGCCCTGTTCCTCGATGCCAGCGGCTTCGGGCGCGGGGCCCACCAGTGACGCATCGCCGGCACCGTGGGTTTTGCCGAAGGTATGGCCGCCCGCGATGAGCGCGACGGTTTCTTCGTCGTTCATCGCCATGCGCGCGAAGGTCTCGCGGATATCCCTGGCCGCCGCGATGGGGTCCGGCTTGCCGCCCGGGCCTTCCGGATTGACGTAGATCAGCCCCATCTGCACCGCGGCGAGTGGATTTTCGAGATCCCGTTTGCCGGAATAGCGCTTGTCGTCGCCCAGCCAGGTGCTCTCGGAACCCCAGTAAGTGTCGTCTTCCGGTTCCCAGATGTCCTCGCGCCCGCCACCGAAACCGAAGGTCTTGAAGCCCATCGATTCCAGCGCGACGTTGCCGGCCAAGATCATCAGGTCGGCCCAGGATATTTTGCGGCCATACTTCTGCTTGATCGACCAGATCAGCCGGCGTGCCTTGTCGAGGTTGACGTTGTCGGGCCAACTGTTGAGGGGGGCAAAGCGCTGGTTGCCGCGGCCGGCGCCGCCACGGCCGTCGCCGATGCGGTAGGTGCCGGCGCCGTGCCACGCCATGCGCACGAACAAAGGCCCGTAATGACCGAAGTCCGCCGGCCACCAGTCCTGCGAGTCGGTCATCAGCGCCCGGAGATCCTTCTTCACGGCCGCCAGGTCGAGGCTCTTGAACTCCTCGGCGTAGTTGAAGCCCTGGTCCATGGGATCGGACAGGGACAAGTGCTGGTGCAGCATCTTCAGGTTGAGTTGGTTCGGCCACCAGTCACGGTTCGACTTTTCAGTGCCGGCGGTGTTATGGAATGGGCATTTCGTTTCGGTTGACATGTGTTTTCTACCTTTGGTCGGTTGAATTCAACGACTCGGTCTGGTTTGGAGCCCGAGTACCGATATATGAAATTGTTCTTGCAGTGACATCTAGTGATGCGTCAGCCTATTGATGAGCCGGGAGTCCTGCATCAGCAGCGGGCCGCGGGGTCCGGCGGTGATGGAATTCTGGTTCTCCGTCACCGGGATACCGACGGAGGTGATCAAGATGGGGGGTGCGGATTTGTTCATGGGCGTGTCGCTCCTGGTTGCGGCTCCGCTCCGTGCGGGGCTGAATGACGCCATTGGGAGCCTTTCTGTTTGATTTATCAAATATATTGTTTATATAATAACGATTGATAAAATCAATCTATATCATCACGTGACTCTGCAACAACTGCGCTACGTCGTCGCCCTCGCCGAAACCCAGCATTTTGCCCGGGCTGCAGAGCGTTGCCATGTCAGCCAGTCCACCCTTTCCATCCAGCTCAAGAAACTGGAGGACTATTTGGGGGTGACGCTGTTCGACCGCAGCCTGCGGCGCGTGATGCCGACTCCGCTGGGCCGGGAAATCGTGGCGCGTGCCCAGAACCTGCTGCGCGAGACCGAGCAGATGCGTGCACTCGCCCGCAGCCAGCGTAGCGATCCCATGGACCGCACCGTGCGCCTCGGCGTGATACCCACGGTGGCCCCCTACCTTTTGCCGCGGGTACTGCCTGTCGTGCACCACCGCCATCCACGGTTACGCCTGCTGCTGCGGGAAGCGAACACAGAAAATCTGCTGACGGAACTGCACATGGGCCGGATAGATGCCGCCCTGCTCTCGCCACCGGTACCTGAAGCAGGACTGCATCTCAGGCTGCTCTACCACGAGCCCTTCCTCGCCGCACTGCACGCGGACTCGCCGCTGGCGAAACAGAAACGTGTCAGTCTCCAGGCCCTGGCGAAAGAGCGCCTACTGCTGCTGGAGGAAGGCCACTGCCTGCGCAACCAGGCACTCGATGTCTGTGGTCAGAGCCAGCCGCACAATGAGGAAATCAAAGCCACGAGCCTTGAGATGCTGCGACAAATGGTAGCCTGTGGCATCGGTTGCACACTATTACCGGTACTCGCCGCACACTCACCCTCAGCGGGTGATAAAGCCGATGCGCATGTGACACTGCGCCCGTTCCAGCCGCCCGCTCCGGGGCGTTTTATCGCCCTCGTCTGGCGCAATCGCCAGCCATTGCAGGAAACTTTACAGCGTCTGGCCGGCACACTTGCGGATCACCTGCCCAAAGATGTGACGCCGATTTAAAGCGTGCACATGTGGATAAAGCCGAACTTGATGGCCTGGCCTCGATGGTATCCGCACACCGCTACGATCCGTGGCTGGTGCAACTTATGGAGTCTTGCACCTCTCGTTGCCGTTGCAATAAGACTGTTACATGCGAATGGCGGCCTACTTGTGCGGATCCACCCAGGGTGGCTCTGCCCAAGTATGTCTCAAGGATTTGCCTATCATCCACGACCATAGCGTTGCGCAAGATAGACCGCTCCGGCCAAGAGCAGCGGCGGCAGCAGCCATCTGGCAAGCTGCGCCTGCCCTCCGAGAACCATCGCCACCGCGGCGGCGATGGCGACGACCGCCGTGAGACATGTGGCCATGTCTCCGAACAATGCTTTGAGAAACGTCTTCATGACTTCACCTCCGCAGAAACACTCGCTCCACGGCGCAGGAATTGCGCCGCCAGCCAGCCACCACCCAGGTAAAAGGCCACCAGCAGCAACACACTGAGATCGCCATGCCACCACACTGCTTCGCCGGCCAATGCCTCCATGGTCCACAGCGTACCGAAGGAGAGAAGCATCGCGCCCACGGCGAACTTGATGGCATTTTCCGGAACCCTGCTCAAAGGCGCACGCACCAGCGCGCCCATGACCATCACCATCAACAATGCAGCAAGCGCCGCACCGCCCGCGGTCACCAGTTGCCCCGACTTGGCACCCAAGGCCACCACGATTAGGCAGACTTCCACACCCTCCAGAAACACGCCCTTGAAGGCAATGAGACCGGCGGCACGCCGATTAGCGTGCGCCAGTTCACCGCGGGTGTGCTCGAATTCCGCCGCTTCGTCATGCAGGGCCTTGAGACCCGCGCTGCGCGCGATGGCTTTCGCGAGCCAGCGCAGGCCGAACAGAATCAGAAACACGCCGATCACGCCGCGCAACCAGCCAATGTGTGCGCCGAGCAGGAGCAGTCCGCCCCCGCTCAGTGCGAATGCGCCAAGCAGGAGCAGCGCCCAGCACGCCGCAAACAGCGCAATACGCCAGCCGGCCGTAATGCCCACCGCCAGCACAATGGTGAACGCCTCCACCCACTCCACGCTGGCGGCGAGAAACACTGCCGCGAATACACCCCAGTCAAGATTTGCCGTCATTTCGTATCCTCCGTGGGATAAAGAAACACATGTTGTGCATCGAGCGTCAATGCGCCTTGTTTGAGCGGTGGCGTCGTCTCCAGGCTGCATAGCCAGCGCGCGTGTCCCGGCACGCGCCAGTAGGCACGGTAGGCCCCTGACTCGAACGCGGAATGGGCCAGCTCGCAGGGCAGGCCGTCGGCACCATTGACGTGCACACCCTCGGGGCGCACGTACATCTCGCATGGCTCACCCGCGGTAACGTTCATCGCCGTCGCCGGCAAAAAATGACTTTCCACGCGTACACCGGTGACGCCGTTCACCTGCTCCACCTTGGCCTTTATACCGCCTTCGGCGCCGGTGAAGCGCGCGATGCGCGGCGTGCGGGGGGCCGCGTAAATGACGCTCGGGGCCGCGCACTGCACCAGTCGCCCGCCTTCCAGCACCGCGATGCGGTCCGCCAAACGCCATGCATCCACGGGATCGTGGCTAACCAGCAGTGTAGTCATGCCCGTCTCCCGCACCGCCTGCAGCAATTCCATGCGCAATATTTCAGTCGTATCCACGTCGAGGCTTGAGAATGGCTCGTCCAGCAGCAATACGCGCGGTCGGCTGGCGAGTGCACGCGCAATTCCCACGCGCTGCTGTTCACCGCCGGAAATCTCTCCAGGACGCCGCTGCGCCAGTTCCGCAATTCCCAAGCGTTTCAACAGAACCAGGGATTTCACACGGCCGTCACGGCGGCGATCGCGTAGTACCATGGCCACATTGTCGAGGCAGCACATGTGCGGCCACAAGGCAAAATCCTGGAATACCATGCCGATGCGGCGCTGCTGTGGCGAAGTGAACCTTCCCCCGGCAGGATCGTCAACGCACTGTCCCTCGATCAGGATGCGCCCGGCATCCGCCTGTTCAAGACCCGCCGCAAGCCGCAGCAGCGTGGATTTCCCCGTCCCGGAACCGCCGATCACGACGAGGAATTCCCCTTCCTCGACCTCGAGATCAAGGGTGCGCAGCACCGCGCGCCCGCCGAGGGATTTTTGCACGGCTTTAAATTGCAACAGGGACATCGTTGAACTTCCGGGTGACCGCATGGCTGAGGCGCATGCCACTGAATGCCCCGAGTCCGAGCAACAGCAGTATCCCCATGGCGGCGAGTCCAAGTCGTGCCGCCTGGGTGTAATCAAGCGCCTGATTCAAGGAGACGATGGACACGCCGAAAGCGGGGCGTCCGGGTGGATAAAGCAGTTCCGAGATGGGCAGCTCGAAAAAGATGGCGCCGAACGCAAGCCCGTAACCCCATGCAAGCGGACCGGCCAGGAGCGGTAACCGCACCTCCGCTATCCGGGCAGCCGCATCGGGCACGTGCAGCAGGGCCGCCTCATACAGATTGCGGTGCACCTGACTGAGCGGTGCCTGCAGCAACCTGAGCAGCATGGGAACCTGCGCCGCTCCATAGGCGAGTACCAGGAGCAGGGGTGTACCGTAAAGCGACAGCGGACCGCCGTTGAAGACGATGAGATAGGCTGCTCCCAGCACCACGCCGGGAATGGCCATGTTGACCAGTGTCAGCATGTTTACGACTTGGCCGTACCAGGTGTGACGCATGCGCAGTGCGGGCCAGATAATGAACACGCCGGCAAGCGCGAGCCCGGCCCCCAGCATGGCATAGCACAGGGAGTTGAGCAGACTGGACCAGGCGGCCACATCGCCGGCGGTACCCACCGCCGCACCGGTGGCCGCATACAGAATTCCACCGAGGGGCAAACACACGCCCAGCAGTGCCAGGCTGCCGATGCCGAGCGGTGCCAGGATGCGCGCCGCCCCGGCCAGTATGGAAGGTTCCATTATCCGCGAGCGGGCGTCCTGGACTGCCACACTGTAGCGGCGATGAATGAGTACCTGGGCCGACGCCGCCATCACCGCGAGGCCCACCAACGGCAGGCTGAGCAGCGCGGCGGCATGGAAGTCCGGCGGTGCGCTGGCGAGCTGCATATATATGGCGTAGGTGACGATGGGCAGGTGGATGCTCGCTCCCAGCGTGGCGGGGATGCCGAATTCCTGGATGGTCTCCACAAATACCACGACAAAGGCCGCCGCCGCCGCGGGCAGCAGCAGCGTGCCGACGATGCGCGCCACCCGTTGTTTCGACATGGGAGACAGGGCAAGGGCTTCAAATACGTCATTGCCCAGCATGCGCCAGGCGGCCAGGCTCGCGAAGTAAGCGAACGGCAGCCCCTTCATGGTCAGCAGAAAAACAATGCCCGGGATGCCGTTGAACAACCTCGCCCACAAAGTCTCACGCAGCAGCGGCATTTCCATGACGATCTGCCAGCCGGTGGTGAACAGGTAACTGGGGAACAAAAATAGCGTCCATATCATCGGCGAGATCATGCTCCGCAACGGGAACCGGCGGCGGTCCGAAAGCCAGGCGATGGCGAGGCCGGGAAGTACGCTCAGCAGGCTTACTGTGATGCCGATGAGCACGCTATTACGCACCGCCGCGTAGGAGATGGCACCGGATGCATGGCTTGCGAATGCGCCCAGCAGAAACCAGCCCACCGGCAATACGAATAGCGCAGTGAACAACAGCAACCCGAGTATCGGCCCGGTACGGAAACGACGGCGATCAGACATACACGGCACTCATTGATTCAGTCCCATGACACGGCTGAACCAGGGATTGAGGGTCTTCTCCAGCTTCCCCCAATACACCGGATCAAGATGCGCCAGCCTCACCCCACTGAAATTCGGCAGCAGCGGATTGACGGGCGATGGCGCCCGCGTCAGCGGCCAATAGAGACTGTCCGCCGAACCCTGATCGCTACGCAAACGGTTCCCCGCCGGACTGAGCACGTATTGCATGAACTGACGGGCGGCTGTCAGCTGTTGGCCGTGCAGCCCCGCTGACACCACCATCACGCTCGGCAGATCGTAGACGGGATGCGGCAGTATCACCTGCAGGGTGGAATTGCGATGCTGGAAGTAGTAGGCGGCGGAAGATTGCACCACCGCCACCCTGATCTCGCCGCTCTTGAGCGCCATCAGGGTCGCGTCATTCTTGGCGAACACCCGCAGGCCGTTGGCCCGGAGTGCCTTGACAAAGGTCTGTCCCGATGGCCAGCCGCCGCCCTGAGTCAGCAGCCCCGCAAGCACCGGCAGCGCCGGCCCGGAGATGGCGGGATTGTTCATACCCACCCCACCGCGCAGGTCCGGGCGCAGAAGCTCCGGCCAGGTGCGGGGCGCCCGGGTGGCGAAATCCCGCGACACCACGAATACACCGGCTAGTGTGAGACCGCTGGGAATATAGGCGCCGTCCGGTGACTGTTCTTCGAGACCAGTGCGGTTCCAGGCCACGGGAAGTTTGAGACCGCGCATGGCGAGACCGGCCGCCGCCAGTCCTTCCGCGGCCTCCGGTCCGTCGAACCAGGCGATATCCCAGTGCGGGTGATGGCCTTCAGCAGTCACGCGCGCCAACAGCGGTCCGGTGCCGAGTCGCACCACCTCCACCGGTTTGCCGCTCACATGCTGATAGGCTTGGGCCACATCGCCGCAGTAATCCAGCGCGCAATAGAGCACCAGCGCTTCCCCCTGCGGCCGCCACCACAGGTAACCGATGGCTGCGGCCGCGAGCAGTAGCGCGGCGAGACTCACAAATATCAGGCGCCGCAAGCGATCATACTCCTGCAAACCAGGGTGGCTTGAGTTGTGCGGTCATGTATGTCCTTACTTGTCAGCGCGTCGTGTCAAGCCGCACGGCGATCTTGAACGTGGTGTCCTGCTGCGGCAAGCCGCGGGGAAACGGCGGATAGCGGCTGGACTTCACCTTGGCGAGGGCGGCGTTATCAATCGGCGGTATCCCGCTTGAGTGTGCGAGTTTCGCCCACAGCAGTTGCCCCGACGGGGTCAGCCGGAAAATCACCGTGGCGATGCCGCGCAAGCGCATGGCGCGCACCATGCCTGGCACCCGCAATCCTGATTGAATTGCCGCATGCAGTCGTGCCGTGTAGCGCGCCAGCACGCTTGCAGTATTTTCAGCAGGAATGGCCGGCGGCGGCGGCAAGGGTTGCTCCGGCACCTGGAAGGTAGGGTGTGACAGCGGCGTGCGGCTGGAGACTGCGATCACCGGAAGACGGGATGCGACGCGCACGGGAGCGGGGGGCGTAACGCGGGCCGGCGTAAGGACGGGCATGGGAGGGGGCGGCAGCGGCGGTGGCGGCTCCACCACATGCACCCGCACGCGCAGGGGAGGCCGTGCGACTGCGTGCGCGGGCGCATGCGGAAATCCCCAGGTGATTCCCGCGATTACAGCAGCTTCAATGAGCAACGCGATGCCGAGCGAACGATAAAAGGGAGCAGATTTGACAGGCCATGTGCGAGGGGACGGCGTCACGGAGAACACCGCCGCCCCCGGCTCCGGAATCGTCGAACCCGCCGCGGCGGCGGGTCCAGGGGGCAGGTTCCGGCGCACCGACCCGTCGTGCTGACATCCTGCCTGCTCCGACACCTGCATACCGCCCGGATCCTCAGAATCGGGCCGAAGCGGTAAAAAACACCGTGCGCGGGGAACCCGGATAGGCCAGTACGGCCCCCACGCTCTGTGGCACCACAAAATAGCCACCGGCGGAAATCCATTCGAAGTTGTTGTACTCCTTGTTCAGAAGATTCAGGACCGACACGCTGAAATCCCACTCGCGCACGGCGCCGCCGTGCATCGGCAGCCTGGCTTGCAGGGCGGCGTTCAGCAGACCGTAGCCTGGCATCTCCTGGCTGCTGGGGATCGCGAGATTGTCATTGAACATGTGCTCGGCACCGGTGTACTGGTACCAGATACGCGGCTCAAGATCCACGTTACCTTCGGGGAAGGCCGTATACAGACCGGCGTTGAACGTGGTGTGGGGGACGTAGGACACCGGCAGGCCGTTGTAGGACAGTCCGCCTTGCAGATCATAGGTACTGAAATTTGCGTTCTCCAGGCTCAGGTTCACGAACCCATGAATGTTGTACGCAAAGTCATTGTCTGCGTACAGGTTAAAGCCACGGTACTCGGAACTGCCCGACGCAGAAGTCAGGTACGTGCCGTTTGCGCTGGTGATGCCGATGAGCTGGTTACTGAACTTCAAGTCGTAGCCGTTGGCCTGCAAGAAGAAATCATGCAGCATTCCTGCGTCCGCAACATGAAGTTTTACCCCCGCCTGCAAGTCGGTGCCTTTCTCCAGCGAAAGCGACGAGGCGATAATGCTCTGGTACGGACCACCGCCGCCGCCGTTGCCCGGCTGGCGATATGTGGTCGCCCAGTTGGCATATAGCGCAAGCGACGGCGTCGCCTGCCAGTTGGCATCCATGGAGGGCTCCACCTTGGTGAATGACGTCATCGCGTTCGGCAGTGTGCCTTGGTTGTTGGCGGGATTGGCACCAGGAAAATCCACCGCGCCGTTTTCCACATAGTCGGTCTGGTAGTTGATCAGCCGGGCACCCGGAGTGAGGGTGAGGGAATCCAGCGGCTTGATGGCGTCCTGCACGAACAAGACCGCGTTGCGCAGATACCAGTAATTGCTGCGGTAGTGCCCGCTCGGCAGAAACTGGCTGGCATTGAACGGTGGGTTGGGATTCCAGAACGAGTTGCGTGAATTGTAGACGGAATTCATGTAGGACGCGCCCACGGAAACCGTGTTGTACGGCAGACGGATGTCCTCGTAGAGCCGGTCACCGAACTGGCGGCTGAACGGATTGTTGTACTCATCAACGTTGTTTGCGCCCTGCTGAAAGTTGTTGTAATGAATGTGCAGACGGTGCCACAACTCGTACCACATCAGGTTATGCAGGGTGGTAGTATCGGAAAGGTTGAGGTTGAGCTTGCTGTAGAGGAGTCCGATAGTGTCACTGTCCTCCTTGCGCCAGACGTTAAAGGGCAACTGGCTGTAGTAGCCCGACGTAGCCTGGCTGAATTGCGGGCCGGGAACCGGATTGCCATTAGCGTCAATACCATTGATGGTGACGCCCTGGATGGGTGACGTCGGTATGCCTGTCGGACGAAACGCAACTCCCTTGGCCGAATACACGCCCAGGCTGAACGTCCCGTTATCCAACTGCTTGCGTGTTTTCAAGAAGCCCGTGTAGGCGCGACTCGGGGAATTGAAGCCGTCCGAACTCGTGCGGTAACTGTCTGCCCAGGTGCCGCCGGCCGCTGCCACCGTGCTCCAGCCGTCGTGCGTGCCTGTTTGGGCGTAACCGTAGATGCCGCGGGTATTGTCCGTGCCGTAGAGGATGCCGGCTTCGCCGCCCGCCTTGGCGGAGGGCTGCAGCGGCACAAAATCGATGCTGCCACCCACCGCGTTATACCAGCGATCAACCGGATCGCCCGGGCCGTAGGTCACGTTGATACCCTTGAGCAGCTCCAGCTGGTTGACATAGGGCGACTGCCACAGACCCGTACCCGGCTCGTTCATGGGCACGTCATCGAAATTGATATCCACACTGCCGTAATCAATGCCGGCGCTGGAAGGTTCACCGCTCCAGCCCTGCTTGATGCCGTTGATGCTGATGGAATATTTGCTGGCGCCGGTATTCCCATAGCCGTTGATGTGCACGCCGGGGGCGTATTCCAGCGCCTGGGCAGCTCCGGCCGCCGGACCCGCCGCCTCGATCTGGCGGCGCCCCAGCACCTTGACGCTTTGTCCCGACTTGAATATCTGTTTCTTGGTGGGCAACTCGCCTTTCCAGGAGGGCTGCACCTTCGCGCCCGCGCTCACTTCACCGACATTCACCACTTTGCGGCGGTGCGCCGTCCCCTGGTCGGTCTGCTCGCTGGTCTGAGCGTCTGATGAGGCCATGTCATTTTGAGGCGGGCTTCCCTCGGCACGGATTTCCGGGCCGACGGGGGCGGAGGGATTGGCCGCGAACAGCGGTTGGATCACACCCAATAGCAACGCCGCCAGCGATACACCCAGGGCGTCGCGGACGGTCGCAGCGAGTATTCGGGAAGGATGCATGTTGATTCTCCTGTCATGAATGGAACCAAAGGAAAAGCGTCGTTCTCACGTGTCAGCATTGAGGTAATGAAATGCCTGGCGAAAAATCAGGGAGCGGGCTGCGCGGCGATGCCGATGTCGCTCACGCCGGCATGACGCACCGCGTCCATCACGTGCACGAACCGCTGGAAAGGCACACCCCTGGACGCAGCGATGGTGACCTGGGTCTGCGCCGCGCCCCGGCTCTCCAGCAGTTGCTCAAGACTGTCCATGGAGAACCGCCGGCCTTTCACGGATACACCGCCATCCTCAGCGATATTTATTGTGACCTGGGGGCGCGGCAGCTCCCGGGCCTCGCTGGACTGCGGCAGTAACAGGTTCAGACCCTGGTCAGGCAACATCTGCATGGTGATGACGATGAAAAACACCAGCAGGAAAAACATCACATCAATCATCGGGATGATTTCGATGCGCCCCTTGCGGGGCTCGAAATAGCGCATCCGCATTCTCAATTCTCCAGGCCGTAGGCAACCGTGTTGCCGACTTTGGCCCGCGGCGCGATCTGCCCCACGGGGACCAGGGGTGCGCCGTCCAGGCGATTGAGCAGCATGGTGCGCACGGAATCCAGTTGATGCAGGATCACACGCACCTGATTGTTGTAAGCATTGAAAGCCAGCAGACCGATCATGGCAATGAGCAACCCGCTGGCGGTGGCCATCAAGGCATCGGCGACTCCTCCGGTGACCGCCGTGGGCGCATGTCCGGGCGCGGCCAGTACATGAAAGGCGTGAAACATGCCGAGGATGGTGCCGAACAGACCCAGGAGCGGCGCCAGGGTGACGATGGTGTCCAATATCCACAAACGCCGGTCCAGCTGGGGCGCGATGATCTGGATGCTCTCGTCCAGGCGGTTGCCCAGTTGCTCGATGTTGGCCAGGCCGTAATGCCGGTAGGCGGTATCCACCAGCATGGCCTCGGGCAGGTTACCCGCCTCCTCGATCAGTGCCGCGAGATGTTTGCGATCCAATTCCGGTGTGATGGAAAGGGCGCGGACAAATACCCGGCCCTTGAGGATGGTCTGTCGCAGATGCCAGCCACGATCGAGGATGATCGCCAGCACCAGCAGCAACAGCAGTGCCATCACATACAGTACGCCGTCGGACTCACCGGCCAGCATGTGCAAGTATTGCAGAGACATCGCGCACTCCGGGATGGATCGTGTGAGTGCGCAGCTTAAACAGGATTTGTTGCAGGTATTTTAAGAAACGGTAACAAAGAAGTAATGGTTCAATGAATTTCCCCGCCGGCGGGTGGATCGTAGCGATACCCCACCCGATGCAGGGTGCGGATGACATTGGCGAGCCCGTAAGGGGCCAGGGCTTTGCGCAAATGACAAATGTACGCTTTCACGACATCACGATGCGGCTGTTTCGGCTTGACCTGGATAGAAGCCAGCAACATCTCCGGCGTAAGCACCTGCCCGGGATGGGTGAGGAACTGAATTAGCAGTGTAAAAAGCGCGGGGGAAAGCCGCAGCTCGGAGCCAGCCGCCCATACCCGCCGGCTTGCGGGATCCGCATGCAAAAGCGCCCGGTTTGTGGGGCACGCGTCCTGCAGCGCCTGAAAACGCCGCCGCAGGACCTCGATGTGCGCCGTCAGGTGTCCCTGGGAGATCGGGAAGCTCAGATAACGATGCGCCCCCGCCTGCAGCACTCGCAACTCGGTTTCTGCGTCATTCTGCGCGGAAATCACCAGCAGTGGCGGAGCGTGACGGTCGGCGCTGAATTTCCGGCACCACTCAAGGGTACCCTCGTTCAAGCGGGATTCCGCCACCAGTATCAGGGCCGGCCTGTATTGGGATATCTCTTGGGAAAATGCCGCGGGATTCTCTATCACCCGAACCTGGTAACCCTGATTCTCCAGAAGTTCGAGGCACCGGCGACAGCTATCTTTTTCGCTGGATTTTACCGCGATGCGATAACGACCGGTCCGCTCATGCGCGTCCAGATCGGGGAGGCTGATGCCCAGGCAAAATGATGCGCCCAGCTTGTTGATACGACTCAGAACATTACCGAGAGCTGGCAGCGTATGCGGCGCCAGGTGACTTCGCAATACCGCGCCATGATGGACGATTTCTGCAATCACAGTAACAGCCTGGATAGTGCGCGTGTGGGCCTGGATCGTTCGTGGCGGTACTTCGGCTTGACGCAAGCCTACTCCCGTCCTGTGACATATCTTTTACAACTGCGTGAATACCCCGTTCGCCGGCAGGGCTCATCGGCACGCGGTGGCATGTCGTGAAACGAGGTTGCTTCGAACCGGAGGCCCTTTACTGCACGAAACGGGCTGCCCGGTATTCCCGTTCAAAAAAAGGATTAACTGCTGCTCACATCCGGGCGTGGCGCGCGGCGGTGTTTATCCGGCATTTGGGAGAGCGACCCGCAGGCAGGACACCTGAAGGCGATACGCGTAAAATCAGGTGAAACGATATTTTCAAGCAAAATCGAGTTACAGGACGGGCATTCGTAAGAGGTGTCACCTTTGCCGCTGATACCCGGTATGGTGGAAATTTCGAAAAGCGTGGTTGCCCGCGGGTCAGGGAGATCCACAAACTCGAGCCGTTGAATGGTCATGGCCATTGCCTCCGATTATTGGACCGACGACGTGGGTTTTCTTTTCATCCGGGGAAAGCATACTCTTGCTGGTACAGCCGTTACCGTTTCGAGTTCGCCGCTTCCCATATTTCATGGAATTGAAACATAACTGTCATATTTCAATTGTCATAAATAGTCATCCAAGAGTGCCGCCCGGTGAAAATGCCGCCCGCAAAATCTTCTCCTTACCCCCTCATTGCCGCTGTTGATCTCGGATCAAACAGCTTTCACTTGATTGTGGCTGAAGTACACGGAACGGATATACGCGTCATTGATCGTCTGCGGGAGATGCTGCGCTTTGGATCGGGCCTGGACGCCAACAGCCGAATCATGACGGACGCCTCGAAACGCGCGCTCGATTGCCTGCGACGGTTCGGCCAGCGACTGCAGACCCTGAACCCGCGTCAGATACGCGCCGTAGCCACCAACACCCTGCGCAAGGCACGCAACGCCGAGACTTTCCTGCGCCGTGCCGAGGCCGCCCTCGGTCATCCCATCGAAGTCATCTCCGGCGTGGAAGAAGCGCGTCTCATCTATCAGGGCGTAACCGGTTCCCTGGCAAAGGACGATGAGCGCCGGCTGGTGGTGGATGTGGGCGGCGGGAGTACCGAACTCATCATTGGGAAAGGCACCACACCGCGCGTGCTGGAGAGCCTCGCCATGGGCTGCGTAGCCATGACGGATGCCTACTTCCCCACGTCAATCGTCAGCCGCGCACGTTTTCGCGAGGCAGTGCTCGCCGCACGCCAGCAACTGGAACCGGTACAGGCAGCGTTACGCCGGGACGGCTGGCAACGAACCATTGGTTCATCGGGCACGATCCGTGCGGTGGAAAACGTTATCCGCGAACTGGGGTGGCGCCGCGAGGGGATCACGCTTGAATGCCTGCAGCGCCTGTCGGATCGCCTGGTGCGCCAGCGGCGCACAGGCCATCTCATGCTCCCCGGGCTTGCGACGGAGCGCGCACCGGTATTTGCCGGCGGTGTCGCGGTACTGACGGCGGTATTCGAGGCGCTCGGATTGGAACACATGGATGTTGCCGGCGGTGCATTGCGCGAGGGCGTGCTGCTGGACCTGCTGGGGCGCCTGAAGGGTGAAGACATCCGCGCGGACGCGGTCGAGAGCCTCGCCATGCGCTATGCGGTGGATGTCCATCAGGTCAGGCGCGTCGAGGCCGCGGCATTGGAAATCCATGCGGCGGTACGGCAGTCCTGGCGGCTGGATGAGGAGAGCCGCCGCCTGTTGAGCTGGGCAGCCTGGCTGCATGAGTGCGGCCTCGCCGTGGCACACAGCGGTTACCACAAACACGGGGCCTATATCATCGCCAATGCCGACATGGCGGGATTTTCCCGCCAGGAGCAACGGTTGCTCGCCGCGCTGGTACGCCTGCACCGGCGCAAGTTCGCAACGGCCGTGCTCAACGAACTGGATACGGACTGGAGAGACCGCATCCTCCGACTTGCCGCGATTCTGCGCCTCGCCGTGCTGCTGCATCGCAGTCGTGACGCCGGAGACACCCCCAAGTTCAGATCCCGGGCGAAAGGATCATCGCTGCAGCTGCGGTTCCAGCGCGGCTGGACCCGAGCGTATCCATTGACGTACGCCGATCTCACCGAAGAAGTTCAGCAGATGCGCGACAGTGGTATCCGCCTGTCGCTAATCTGAATTTATCGTCAAACGTGTTCCGCGTACTGGTCCAATAATAATTGCTGTGCGTCACGCGCACCTTTCTTGCGCGGCTTGATACGCCGGTAATGCCCATCCGCCTGGAGTACCCAGGCATGGGTGTTATCCTTGAGACATTTCTTCAAATCCTTGACGATGCGGTCGCGGTGCTTCTTCTGCAGTATGGGGAAACACACTTCCACGCGCCTGAAGAAGTTCCGTTCCATCCAGTCGGCGCTGGAGCAGTACACTTCCTTTTTGCCATTATTGTGAAAATAATACACACGACTGTGCTCCAGGAAATGTCCGACAATGGAGCGCACGTGGATATTCCTGGATATTCCGGGTAATCCGGGACGCAGGCAACAGATACCGCGCACGATGAGATTGATTTTTACACCCGCCATGGCCGCCCGGTACAGTGCCTGAATGATCCCGGGTTCGGTCAGGGCGTTGACCTTCACGATGATGTGTGCCGGCTTGCCGGCCTCGGCGTATCCGGCTTCCCGCTCGATCAGTTCCAGCATGCCGGCATGCAGGTAAAAGGGTGACAGTTTCAGCTTGTGCAGCTTCGCCACCTTGCCAAGGCTGGTGAGCTGCAAAAATATGCGATTCACATCCTCGCCGATTTCCTGGTCACAGGTCATCAAACCATAGTCCGTGTACAGTTTGGCCGTGCGGAGATGATAATTCCCGGTGCCGAGGTGCACGTAGCGACGCAGCGTACGCCCTTCGCGGCGCACCACCAGCGTCATTTTGGCATGGGTCTTGTAACCGACAATGCCATACAGTACATGGGCGCCTGCCTGTTGCAGCTTGTTGGCCAGCACGATGTTATCCGCCTCGTCAAAGCGGGCGCGCAACTCGATGATAACGGTTACCTCCTTGCCGGCCTGGGCAGCAGCCACCAGGGCATCCACCACCGATGATTCGGGTCCGGTGCGGTACATGGTTTGCTTGATGGCGAGTACCTTGGGATCGTTCGCTGCCTGCCGCACGAAATCCACCACGGGCAGGAATGATTCATAGGGATGATGCAGCAGAACATCACCGGCGCGGATGACTTCGAACAGGTCCGCGCCCTGTCCCAGGTGCCGGGGGGTGCCGGGGATAAAAGCGGGATACTTGAGATCCGGCCGGTCAACCAGGTCGCAGATCTCGCCGAGCCGGTTCAGATTGACGGGGCCGTTAACCGCATAAAAGTCATCCATTCCAAGCTGGAATTGCCTGAGCAGGAATGCGCTGGTTTCTTCCGGACACTCGGACGACACTTCCAGGCGTACTGCGTCCCCATCCCGCCGCGATGCCAGTTCACCCTGGACAGCGCGCAGCATGTCATCTATTTCTTCCTCGTCCACGTAAAGATCGCTGTTGCGGGTCACACGAAACTGGTAGCAACCCGTTACCCTCATGCCGGGGAACAGCTCATCCACATAGGCATGGATCACGGAGGACAGTAATACAAACTCGTGGGTGCGCTTGTCGGTCGCCGGCAACTGGATCACGCGGGAAAGCGCCCGCGGAGCCTGCACGATGGCCATGCCGCTGTGACGGCCGAAAGCATCCTTGCCTTCCAGCGGCACGATGAAATTCAGACTCTTGTTCAAAATGCGTGGAAAAGGATGCGCCGGATCGAGCCCCAGCGGACTCAGGATGGGCAGCAGCTCGTCATTAAAATAGCGCCTGAGCCAGGCCTCCTGGGCGGCTGTCCAACTGTCCCGGCGGATGAAATGGATATGCTCATCGGCAAGCGCGGGAATCAGCAGCTCGTTCAATACCCGGTATTGCTCGGCGACGTTCTGCAGCGCTTCTATGCGCACCGCACGCAACGTTTCTATGGCAGTCATGTCATCCGGCGACAGGCGCGCAGTGGCCAGTTCGAGACGTTGCTGCAGGCCGGCGACGCGGATCTCGAAAAATTCGTCCAGATTCGTGCTGGATATACACAGGAACCACAGCCGTTCCAGCAACGGCGTGGCGGGATTTCTGGCCTGTTCCAGGACGCGACGGTTGAAGGCAAGCTGGCTGAGCTCGCGGTTTATATAAAACTCGGGTCTTTTGAGGTCAGGGGAATCCATGTGCAAAAATTACGACAGAATTATGCGTCCTTGTGACAACGGCTGCGCGTGCCACAGCAAGGAGATGTTCTCCGCACCGGCTTTTCTGCGCAAATGGAGCCGCATGGCGGGGACGAGGGAATGATTATAGTACGCTACCAAGTGACAGATTGATAACGCAGACGACCAGGATGATAAAAGAACCCCGCGTTGCGCGGGGTAAGGGCGGGGTTGTGGGAGTACTCGGTCAGGATGGGAGAATCCTGATCGGCATCTTAAAGAATATACGGAACAGATTACCGGTCAGTGACACTATCATGAAATTATCCTGTTGACCGTCCGCTTGATTGCGCGTTCAAATCCAAGATAATCTCCTGCTCAACCTCGGCCTTCTGCTCCATATCATGGGAATATTTCGCAACAAACCAATCACGCATATAGTCCTCATCCAGCCAGAGAGGCTTGGAGAGCCGGCCATTATTGATGATGTACACGGAAACGTGTCGGTCCCTGACACTGCAAAAATGCAGGGACTTGCCGGCCGGTGCCAAATGAGTCTGAAGTTGCGAGAGAACCTCTATGCATAGGGCCTCGTCGAAGTGGAAAAGCAGTTCCGGCTTGACGGCCGTGGCGTGAAACGGGACATCACCAGGTCGGGCTTGCATAACTCAATCCTCGTACCTCACATGTCACTCCCAGAGTAGGAAATCATTTTTACAGTTTGATGAAGTTCACGTGACGATTGGGTGGCAGAGCGGGAATCCGGTTCATGGAGCGGAGCGCTGAAAAATCCCTTTCAGCACTCTGCAAAGACGCTTGTTCGTTCGTTGTTCAACAACTTGGCAGCATTTGTGCAAGGTATGGGGCATTGGTTGCATCTGCCTAGAAACCAGCGGTCAAGCGCACAAAGACGAAACGGGGCATACCGATGAGCCCCTGGATGAAGGAATTATTATTCACGTCCTGATTGACAAATGCATAGTTGTAATAGGTCTTGTCCAGCAGATTGTAAATGTTCAGTGAGAGCTTGAGCGATTTCAGGGCAACAGCCCCGGGCAGAGAAAATCTGTAGGAGCCGCCTGCGTTCAGCGTAGTGTACCCACCCAGAGTAAAGGTGGAAGTAAGGCTGTTCGTGAAGTAACTCGTGTGCCGCGGACCTGTGTATCGCATGTACAGATCCGCCGTGACCGGCCCCTGCCCGTAGCCGTAGCGTATGCCGACATTAGCGAGTTTCTCCGGTACGTAGGCGACCGGTGCCGCGGGGGCGGCGGATTGCGTGAAGGGATCAACGAATGACCCATAATTCGCCTGATTAAGCGTGTAATTGGCGAACGCGGACCAGATACGGGTAAATTGATTCTCGACCGACCACTCCACGCCCTGGTACCGTGCCGTACCGCCGTTGAACTGGACGCCGAGACCGGCATATTGACCTGTCTGCGGCGAATAACTCTGGAACTGATTTTCAAAGTCTTCGCGATAAACATCCACGGAGGCGAGAATCGTCTTAGTCACATAACGCAGACCCAACTCCTTGTCCGTCACGAACTCCGGTAAAAGAGTCAGAGGTGGAATGACGTTCTGTCCCTGGCTATTCGGGACACCGATCGCACTATAATAAGCACTGATTTCAGGAACCTTGAAAGTCTTGCCCCAGCTTCCATAGGCGATCACATGAGGTGTGAACGCATAGCTCACCCCCAGTGACGGAGAAGTGTAATGCTCTGTGTTGCTGATCGTGCCGCCAAAAGCATAATAGTAACCTGCATTGTCCGCGTCGGTGGTATCCACCTGCGTATATTTGAGGCCGGGAGTAATGTGCAGCATGTCATGCAGAATATGGATATCGTCCTGAATGAAAGTCTCAAGGAAGTCGCGCTGATCCCGCTCATTCCAGGCATTGTTGTACAGGTTCACGCATGGCATGGGGGTGGAGCCGTACCAGCATTCCTCGGAAAGTAACGTGCCATATAGGAAATTGCCTCCGATGATGAGTGTGTTGTGCGGCAGAGATATCCGCATCTGCGGCATCACGCCCAATGATGAGGAATGGTCCATGTAGAGGTGATCCTGCGTGCCGGCATACGCTGATCCGAATAATGCCACGGGATCATATGAGTTATTGGGCTGCGGCTGCCCAGCCCAGTTTTCCGGCTCGTTGGGCAGAAAATAGGGCTGCAAGGGATTGACCTCAGGAATATATGCCGGGTTCGTGTATGACACGCGATTATATGTGTTGCCCACGTAGTATGTTTTAATATCGAACAGCGTGTTCTTCGAAAGCGCGCTTTTAAAATCAATGATGCCGATTTTATGCGCGTCCCAATTATAGGAATTCGACCAATTGACAGGCCACTGATAATCGCTACCGAATTCATTGATCAGCGCTACCGGGACGTTGTGGGGCGTGTACCCTTGATTATGGTTTTCGATTAAATAAACATTTAATTCCGATAATCCCGCGTTGAAATCCTTTTCGGCGGCCAAATAGACATTGCTGTTGGTGTCCGACGTATTCTGCAGCCAGCCATGCGTGGTGTTCTTTCCGGCACTGATTAGAAACTTATAGCCGTCAAGCGATCCGGTGTTCACCGTGGCACCGTAGTCGCGCGTGGAAAAACTGCCGGCTCCCACATGCACTTCCACCCCATATTTATCCGACGGCTGCTTGGGCAGGTAATTGATCGTCCCGCCGAGTGAAAAGAGGGAATTCACATCCGGGTTATTTATGCCCCGGTAAATATCGATTCCGGAGATATTGCCCAGGGTCAATGGAATGGCATTGCGATTGGAGGCAAAGTTGGTTGATCCCGCGTTGAAGAGATCATTGAGCGGAATGCCGTCGAAAGTCTCGGAGATCTGACTGCCGGTAAACCCGCGAAACTGGACCGTGGTGCGCATGCCATTCGGGCCTTCGCTGTACGCATTGATGCTGGGAGTAAGGTTCAGGATGGTCTGGATGTTGGTCGCGGGTGATTGCTCCCGGATGGTCGTTGGGCCGATGGTGGTCTCCGTGAAGGTGGCCTTTTTGAGCTTTTTCTTCAAGGTTTTCACCGTGTGAGCACTGGCGGAGACGCCGCTGACATTGATCGCCTGATCGGCGGTTCCGCTGGAAGCACTGTCCTGCGCGAGGGCTCCCTCGTTAATGGTCATGGTCAGTGACGTGACCAATACAAAACCAATGATGGCTCTCAACAGAGAAGAAGCGCACAGCAGTTTGGGTTCATTGAGGGCGCGTGACGAGCTTATCCACATGACCAAACCTCCAGTTATAATAAAACGACCGATGGGATGCGGGATACCGACACAGCCAAGCTAAGGACACTAGCCTGACAATTTTGCAAAACGATGGCGTGAGGATGAATGATCGGTGTCAAGCGGGTAACAATCAGGTAACGGTCATGATGTCTTCTGAATAACCGTTCCGTAACAACTCTCCCCGATAGCAAATAGCAATCAGATCGCGCGTTTAATGAAGAACCTCGCGGCAAGCCGCGAGGTATCAAATCCGAATCCAGTCACATCATTCGCCGCAAGCGGCAGGGAATTGAACCCCAAGTGATTAAAATGTGAATGAGAATACTGAAATGTAGTATTCTAAAATCACGTCCGTATATAATCGGATAAAGTCGGGTAATTGCTTTGACGACCGCCATGCATGAACTCGTCTAGCGGAATGCATCCCCAACGCCGGCACAAGCGGAGCTTGAAGTATGTCCCTGGGTAGATACCTGTTCGTTTCTTTACTGGTGGTGCTTGTCAGCAACGCACATGCCCATGCCAGGGCGATGACAGGCAGCCGGAATCTGGCTCTTCCCATTACCGTCACGTCCGCCAATCGCGCCAGTGTGACCCATGTGCTGCCAACGGGCCGGCGCGTGAGTCCCGTGGGGACACTGGTTGGGACACCGAACTTTGTTACGCAGGTGGCATGGACCGACGGGGGTGTGGCGGTGCTGGCAAATGGCGCGGGTCCCGTACAAGCCCTCACGTACTATTCGGCGGCTGATTTGCATCGCAGCGCCGTGTTGCATGCCGTCAAGACCCGGGCGAATTCGGGTTCCGCGTATGGACATGTCTCCGGGGATACGGGGAATACCCCTGCTACCAGTGTTTTTTCCCAGGATCTTTTCCAGGGGTTGATTGCCGGTCCCCACGGCAGACTGTACGCGACCGGCGGGGCCGCGAGCGACGTGCTTGCCCTGCAGCTCAGGCACGGCAGGCTTCAGCTGCTGCGCCGCTATCCACTGCGCTGGCAATCTTTCCCGACCAATCAGTACCCGTACGAATACCAGGGCGAACAGGATCAGCCACGTCATTTCTACCCCGATTCGGTGGTGCTGGGCCCCGCCGGCAGGCATCTGTATGTGACGGGTCTGCTGGCCAACAGCTTGGCGCGCATTGATCTGCGTACCGGTTACACGGATTACCTCAACATCGGACCGTATCCCTTTGCGGTTATCCTGGCGGATGCGGGGGGAAAGTTGGTGGTGAGCGAATGGGGCGGTAACGGCGTCGCCGTGGTGGATCGCCGCACTTTCAGGTTGATGGGCCGTGTCGCCACGGGGCCGTCACCAGGTCCCGATGCGATGGTGCCGGGTGTGCATCCGACCGCCCTGGCGGCGGTACCCGGGAGTCCGGATGTCTGGGTGGCTGACAGCAACGTGGACCGGCTGGTTGAGCTTGATACTGAGCGTTTACAGGTGATCCGCACCCTGGACGACAGCCCTTACCCGCATGCGCCGCCCGGAAGTTATCCCGACGCGTTGGCGGTAGCGAAGGGCAAGCTCTTTGTGGCCAATGCCGGCAACAACGATGTCGCCCTGTTCGATTTGCGCACTGGGAAACTGTCAGGGCTCATTCCCACCGGCTGGTATCCCACCGCCCTCACGCTACACGATGACAACCTGTACGTGATCTCCGCAAAGGGTCTGGGCTCAGGTCCCAATATCCAGCATCAGTGGGTGGGGGACATGATGCACGGCTTGCTGCAGAAAGTGCCGCTGGCGGAAATGAACGCCGAATTACCCGCGTGGACACACCGTGCGCTTTCCGATGACCGGTTCAGCGCGCCGCAGATGAAGGCGCGCCATGCCCGGGATCAGCGGACAACCGCCTGGCTCCACAGACACATCCGCTACGTGGTCTTCATCCTGAGGGAGAATAAAACCTTCGATGAGGATTTTGGTACGTACCCGGCTGCCGGGCGTTGGGCGGATCCGCATCTGGATCTGTATAACGCCCGGGAACTCCCGAATCTGTACCATCTGGCCCGGGGAAGCACGTTATTTGCAAATTTCATGGCGGACGGAGAGGTTACGGCCCAGGGACATCAGTGGACCACCGGGGCTTCGGATTCAGATTTTGTGCAGCGCACCTGGACGGCGTACTACTCCGGTCGCGGGCTGGTGGAAAATCCGGGCTGGACCCAGTCCCTGGTGCCGGGGCGATCGTCCGCCTGGGGAGGCATGCCGCTGGGGGTGGCGAACCCGTATGCCATTTACCTGAATCTCTCGGCCCTCGGGCACTGGTCGAATCCCTGGATCGCATACCCGGCGCGGCTCTACCTGTTCAACGATCTCCTGGAACACCGGGTCTCCTTCGAGGATTTCGGCGAGTTTGTGTCGCGCTCGAAATTGGGCGATATCTCGCCGCAGATGAAACCGCATCTCGCCGTGGATTTCCCGGGCTGGGACCGTCTGCTGCTGGACACGCAACGCGCCCGGCTCGCCATTGACTGGCTCAAGGCACATCCCGGGCGGTTTCCTCACTTCATCTATATATGGTTGCCCGACGATCACACGGCGGGAAACAAGCCCTGCTACTACACCCCCGACTACTATGTCGCTGACAACGACGAGGCTACCGCCCGCTTTGTGCATTACCTCTCCACGACCCCACAGTGGAAACACATGGTGGTGTTCCTGACGGAGGATGATGCCCAGTCCGGCGCGGATCACATCAACGCTCACCGCACGTTTGCACTGGCGATGGGCCCCTGGGTCAGGCGTGACCTGATCGAGAAACACCTCTATTCACAGGTGAACCTCCTCAAAACCAGCGAGGCCATTCTGGGGCTGCCGCCCATGTCCCAGTGGGATGACACCGCCTCCGTGCTTGCCGGCATCTGGACCGATACCCCGCATTTCGCACCCACCGAAGTCAAATCCATGCGGGTACCGGTGGCCTTCAACCCCGGCCGGTGCTCCCGGCATACACGGCTACGCCGTGAGGCCGGTGCAACAGGCCACACCCTGACTGTCCAGTGGTTGAAGGAACGGGCCGCGAATCGGAAAAAAAATCCTCCGCGAGCCGGTGCGCCGCAGAGTTATACCCCGACCGCTTTGCTGAAGGTACCGGGACCGGAGCAGATGCGTCAGGAATGGATCGCGAGCAAAGGCCTCAGAAGTTATGCAGCCGTGATGGCTTACCTGCGGCAACTCGCCAGGCGGCATCATGCCCCCGTGAATTCCTATCTTGCGAATGAACGGAACTGATCGCAGGGAGTGCACCTGACCGCTGGGCTACCCTGCGAATGGGAGCCCTCCCGGTTCCCATACCGTCGCCCGGCACCTACGGTTTCACCCGCACGGCGGTGCCCGCCACCAGCGGCGCCGCCGCGGAGACGATCACCTGCTGTCCGCGCTGCAGGCCGGTGAGAATCGCAATGCGGTTGCCTTCCAGGTCGCCCGGCTTGACCGGCACGCGCTCGGCCCGGCCGTTTTCCACCACGAACACGTAGCTGCCGCCATCGGACCCATGCAGCGCACTGCCGGGAATCTGCAGCTCGCGGGCTGTGCGATCCGGCTTGCGCCGTGCATCGTTCAGAAACCAGACTTGTGCGCTCATCTGCGGCAGGATGCGCGGGTCGAGCCGGTCAAAGGCGACGCGCACCCTGACGGTGCCCCGTTCACGGTCGGCGGTGGGCACCACGCCGATGACCTGCGCGGGAATGTGCCAGTCCGGATAGGCATCCAGCACCGCGTCCGCCGGTTGACCGGCATACACCCGGCGGATGTAGGCCTCATCCACGTTTACGTCCATCCTGAGGGAGCGCATGTCCACCAGGGTGCAGATGCCGCGCGCGGTGGAGGCGCCGGTGACAGGTGATGAAGTGATTTCGCCGGGATGCGCGTAGATCTGCGTCACCACGCCGGCGAAAGGCGCACGGATCACGCTGTAGCCGAGCCGCACCTGAGCGAGCCGCAGCCTGTCGCGGTCCACCTGCACTTGGCGGCGTGCATGCTCCAGCATGGCCGTATCCATGGCCGCCGTCGCCTGGGCCGCACGGGTCCGGGCCTGCGGATGGCGGAGGTTCTGCTGCTGCAGAGCGAGCTGATCCGCGGCGAGCTTCGCCTGCGCCTCCTGCACCAGCGGCTCGTCGCTGCGTAACTGGTTCCGGGCGATGGCCAGCCGGGCGCGGGCCGCCTGATCATCCAGACGCGCCAGCACCTGGCCCGTCCTCACGGACATGCCCTCTTTCACCGGCACCGCGACGATCAGGCCGGAGATTTGCGCCGCCACCCGGGCTTGCCGACCGGCCACCACATAGCCGGGAGCGCTCAGCAACGGAGCGCCCGCGGCATCACCGTCGCCGGGCGCCGCCGCCACGGTTTGCACCGTTACCGTGTCACCGCTCCGCAGCAGGTCCACGGCCACGGCGATTGCGGCCAGCGCGACGACGATGAGCACGCCACACCACACGCGCCGCAAGCGGCGGCCGGACCGGTGTACGGTTTCCGGATCCAGACGCAGCGTATTCAAGGCATCGCGATTGATCGCCATCGGATCAGACTGCCTGTCATTGTATGGGTACTCCCTCGCCCATCCCGTGCCGGGGCTCGGCCTGGAAATCCGGATGGGGAAAAGAACGGGACTTCGCCAGCAGGATCCCGGCCTGTTCGGCCGGTACCGGCTTGCTGAACAAGTATCCTTGCACCAGATCGCAGCCATAGTCGTGCAGCAGTGCGTATTGCTGTGCCGTTTCGACACCCTCGCCCACCACCTGCAGCCCCAGTGCCTGCGCCAGTTGAATCATCATGCCGGTGATTTTGGTGACGCGCTGGTCGCTGCCGAGGTTGCGGATGAATTCCCGGTCCAGCTTGATGGCGTAGATCGGCAGGCGCGTGAGGTAGTTGAAGGAGGAATAACCGGTGCCGAAATCATCCAGCGCGATGTTGATGCCCGGCTGCTTGAGACGGTTGAGCAAATCCACCGCCACGTCCAGGCTCTGCATCGCCAGGGATTCCGTGATTTCCAGCACCAGGCACTCCGGCGGCAGTCCGGTCTTGTCCAGCACGCGCCGCACTTCATCCACCAGGCCCAGATCCAGCACCTGTGAAGGCGACAGGTTGACGCTTATCTGCACCGGCTTGCCGAACTCCGCGCTCCATTCCGCCGCCTGGGCACAGGCTTTTTCCAGCACCCAGCGACCCAGCAGCTCGATCAGGCCGGACTGCTCGGCAATGGGGATAAAGGTTGCCGGGGGCACGGAACCGAATTCCGGATCGGTCCAGCGCACCAGCGCCTCGAACCCTTGCAGATAACGGTCCGCCACCCGGATGATGGGCTGATAGACGAGCGTCAGCTTCTCGTTCTCAACGGCCTTGCGCAGGCGCGACTCCAGGCGCAATTTCGTGGCAGTCCCGGTGCGCAGGTTTTCGCTGTACACGCGATGACCGGATACCTTGTCCTCGCGCGCCTGTACCAGCGCGCTTTCCGCGTTGGCCAGCAGATCGTCCGCCGAAGCTCCATGTTCCGGCGCCACGGCCAGGCCCATGCTGCAAGGCAGGCGCAACGACATGCCGTGGATTTCAAACGCCTCGCTCAGCACCGACATCAGCCGCTTGGCCAGCGTTTCTTCGCTGTCGGATGCCGCCAGCGGCATCACCACCGCGAATTCGTTGCTGCCGCTGCGGAACAGGCATTCCACCGAATCCACCAGCGTAAGCAGACGCTTGGTGACAATGCGCAGTACGGCATCGCCGCGGGCAAAGCCGTAGATGCTGTTGATGAGGGAGAACCGTCCCAGGTGGATGAGGACCAGCGCCAGCGGCGCGGCGGCGGACGCCGCCGGCAGCTTCTCCAGCAGATGGGCACGCAACCTGAAGGTATTGCCCAACCCCGTGATCCGGTCAAAATTCGCCGCGCGGTAAGTATGCAACTGAGAGCCGCGCCGCTCGCTCAGGGTGATGAGCAGCCAGTAACACAACCACGCCATGATCATGGCCAGTACGGCGCCGATGGCGATCACCGTCCACGCCGCATCCGCACCGGCAGTACGAATGTTCCGGGGCGCAAGCCGCAGCAGCCAGGTCTGTCCACCCACGTCCAGGGTGGATTGCACCGCATACGCGGCATTCTGCAGCCCCGCGTCGGACGCAAATACCGTATGCCGCCCATCGCTGATGCTCAGGCTGTAGTTCCTGCCGAGCCGCGGGCTGTACACCTGGCGCATCAGCGCCTCGGGCCCGATCACGGCATTGATATAGCCCTCCGCCTGCGCCCCGCGCCGGATCGGCAGATAGGCGGCGATGCCCCGGCCTCCCTGTGTCAGCCGCAGCACCCCGCTGACCGCCAGCGTGCCGCTGTCCCTGGCCCGCCGGAAGGCCGCCCAGGCATCGGGATTGTTGCGCAGGTCGTAATTCTCTGCCGGCTGGTTGGAGTGGGACGGATACACCCAGCGGATCACGCCGTTGGTGTCCATCCAGTTCAGCGCGCGGAACGCCGGAAACGCCGACTGGATGGTGCCCGCGTCCGCCTGGAATTGCGCGTAGCTGGCCGAACCATAGCGCTCCCATTCGCTCCTCAGGATGCGCGCCGCCCCCAGGTAGGCGCGCAACTGGCCGTTCAACTGGTTGGCCAGCACCTCGAGCGCATGCACGCTGTCGGTACGCTGCTGAGCGCGCTGGTTGCGGGCAAACACCTGCCACGCGAAACTGACCGCACCGATGAGGGCGAGCGCCAGCAGCAGCGAAACCGCCAGGGGCAGCGGGTGGCGCAGACGCAGAAAACCCCGGGATGGGTCAGGGGCGGCGCGCATCGCCGGCCTGCGGGAACAGGATCATGCTGACGGGCCTGCGCTGCGGGGGGTATGTCGCCGCCGCGTTATCTATATATAGAGGCAACCCCGGCGCTCCGACTGCGGGGCCATGGACTTTTGCCCCTGCGGTGGCGGCGGCGGCGCTGGGCGAATGGAGACAGCGGTGCATCACAGTTCCCGGAGCGCCGCCGCCACGGGCATGCGGCCAATCTTCACTGCGGGGAACAGGCCCCCCGCGAGCCCCATGAGCAGGGCGAAACCGATGCCGGTCAGCATCAACCCGGGGGTCACCAGGAAATTGAACGCCACCAGCACGTAATTCCCCAGGGTGCTGGCGGGAAAGCCGTCGAAAACCCCATAGGCCAGCAGGGCACCGAGGATGCCCCCCAGCAGGCCATAGGCGAGGCCTTCCAGCAGCACCGTGGTCAGCACCGGGCCGCGGCGGAAACCGAGGGAGCGCAGGGTGGCAATGTCCTGG
>JAKAXB010000009.1:76464-80773 GCA_021816765.1 Natronospirales bacterium
AACCCCATAGGCCAGCAGGGCACCGAGGATGCCCCCCAGCAGGCCATAGGCGAGGCCTTCCAGCAGCACCGTGGTCAGCACCGGGCCGCGGCGGAAACCGAGGGAGCGCAGGGTGGCAATGTCCTGGGCACGGTTGAGGACACTGGTGTAGAGAATGTTCACCGCGCCGAAAATGGCCCCCACCGCCATGAGCAAGGCCACGATACTGCCGGCGTAGGTGATCAGCGTACTGATTCCCGCCGCTTCCTCTCTGAAAATATTGCTTTCCCTCATTATGCTCACGGCAAGTCCAGGAGTCTTTTCCACCGCGTGCCTGAATCCTGCGAATGCGGCCGGCGAAACGAGGCGGACAAATATGTTGGTGTACCGATCTGTAGAACCGAAGGCTGACTGAAGTTGGCGGACATCGGTCCAGATTTCCGACTCGTGGACATTGTCGTTGTCGGCGAAGACGCCCACCACTTTCCAGGCATGGCCGTTCAACGGAAAACGATCCCCGGGAGCGAGTCCCGCAAACAGGCGTTCGGCTCGCCGGCCGACGATCACTTCATGGGTACCAGGTTTGAACAGGCGCCCCCGCACCAGGCGCAGTCCCGGCCAGATGGCCCGGGCATGACTGTCCACGCCGCGCATCAGTACCGGACCCAGCAAATTTATATTTCGCCGCTGCATCTGCACGGTCACCAGAAACCCCTTGCTGATGAGCGGTCCCTGCGGACCCTGGGCGATGCCGGGAGCCTGCCCGATGCGCTGCACCGCCTGGCGATCCAGCGTACCGATATTGATAGTGCGGATCATGGCCACGTCGGCGGACCCGGTGCGGGTGAGGGTGGCCTCGAAGCCGTTGCGCATGGCGAGCACGGTGACGAACACCAGCACCACGGCCATGAAACCCGTGACGATCACGGCGGCGGAGGCCAACCGCTGGCGCAGGGTGCGGAGATTCCACGCCATCACCGCCCAGGACTGTCGCAGGAAGGCCTTCATGTCAGACTCCGCGCAGCATCTCGGGCACCCGGATGCGCAGCATTCGCGGCAAGGGGATACCGGCGGCTACCAGACTGATCGCGAATGCGATGACCAGGCCGGTGAACACCGCCGCCAGCGTGAGGCCGAAGGCCCAAAGCACGGAGGCCACCGCGGCATGCATGAGCTGTGTCAACCCGTAGCCGCCCAGCAAACCCGCCGCAGCACCGCTCAGATTCAGCGCCAGGGCCTCCCCCAGGAGCAGCAGCACCAGCCGGCGGCTGCGGAACCCCAGGGTGCGCAGCACCGCGAATTCCGTGAGGCGTTCCTGCACCGACTGGTACAGGGTGTTGCACACGATGAGCAGCAATGTAAAAAACACCGTGGCCCCCACCGCCAGCACCAGCAGACTCACGTCGCCGAACTGCCGGATATTGGCCACCGCCTCCGCCTCCTGGGACTGGGTGAGGGTGTGCACCGGATCGGCAGTGAACAGGGTGTCAATGGCCCGGGAAATCTCTGCGCTGCGGCGAGGATCACGGATGCGCTCCGCGATCTGGCTTGCCTGGTTACGCTGGGCTGCGGGCAGAGCGGCATTCACATGTCCGTAGTGCACCACCAGGAATGATTGGTAATGGGAAGGCACCTTGGCCGCATAGATGCCGTCCAAGCGAAAATGCCAGGTGGTACGGCCGTCCCGGCGCAGCGGGTTCGAGTGAATAGTGATCGCGTCACCGATTTTCCAGCCCATGCGCCGGACCAGTGCCGGTCCGGCGATAGCCCCTTGAGGATCATTCCTGAAGGCCCGCAGCGCCCCGGGTGACGGCCGGTAATCCGCGAACACGTTGAATATGGATTCTGACTGGGCGGCGAATACCGTCACGGGCTCCGCAGGCGTTCGCACATACGTCCCGGGAATTTCCCTAAGGGCGCTGACGGCTGCGACACCGGGCACCCGCGCGATGCTGTCAGTGTAGTCCAAGGGGATCAAGCCGCCCTGAACGGTGCGGTTGTAGGTATTCAGCCAGGAAGCGGACACGCCCCCCAACTGTCCCACCAATCCCTGGCGGATGGCCGCCAGTACGCTGAACAGCATGAAAGCCACCGCGATGGACAGAAAGGTGAACACCGTGCGCGCCTTGCGTCGCTTCAACGCGGCCCAGATCAACGACAGCATGGCGGCCCCCCGCCCGAATGTTGCAGACCCTGCCTGACACCGGCAGCCGCATTTTCACGGAACCACCTGCTCATGCTTCCGGCTCCTGGGAAAGCACGCCCTTGGTCATGAACAGCGTGCGCCGCGCGCGCGCGGCGGCGTGGGGATCGTGAGTCACCATGACCACGGTCTTGCCGTGTTCGCTGTTGAGCAGTTGCAGCAATTCCAGAATCCCGTCTCCGGCGCGCCGGTCCAGGTCGCCGGTGGGTTCGTCGCACAACAGGATGGGCGGATCCGTGACGATGGCCCGGGCGATGCCGACGCGCTGCTGCTGGCCGCCCGAAAGCTCCGCGGGCTTGTATTTGAGATGCGCTTCCAGTCCCACCACCGCGAGCGCGGCGCGTGCGCGCTGCTGCCGTTCCCGCATAGCGAGATTCTTCAGGATCAGCGGCAGCGCCACGTTCTGTTCGGCGCTCAATGCCGGCAGCAGGTGGTAAAGCTGGAACACGAAGCCCACGTGGCGCGCGCGCCAGTCCGAGAGGGCGTTGTCGGAAAATTCGTGGATGCGCTGGCCGTCCACCAGGACTTCGCCGGAGGACGGCCGGTCAATGCCGCCCAGGATGTTCATGAGCGTGGTCTTGCCGGAACCCGAGGGCCCCATGAGCGCGAGGAAATCCCCGCGGGGAATATCCAGATGCAGTCCGTGCAGCACTTCCACCACTTCGCTGCCGCGTTGGTAGAGTTTGGTGACACGCTTCAGGCTGAGCAGCGGCTCGGCGGAATGTGCCTGGGCGTTTCGCAGGGTGCTGATGGACGACAGGTTTCTCATGGCGGAGTGGTGCACCGGTGTAACAGATAAATTGGCAGCCTGCAGTCTAACTTCATTCGCAGGCGTTCGTCAGGGGGCATGCGCTATCTCTGTGTGAAGGCATGCCGCCAGAATTAGGTACGAAAAATCCCTGCGTCATTCTCATCATCGCTACCTCACCGGGCGGACATTTCACGAACCGGGCGATGAAAGCATGCGCACGCATCTGTGCAAACTATACCCTCAACCGGGAAGACGCATAGGTAAAGTTACCCGCTGAAAAATGGAATTGTGACCAACCGTGCAAAAATCGTGATGAAAGCCCGGTAATGCGTGATGAATCCCAGCTCGGAGCGCGCTTTCTACTGCGCTCCGAGCAGCGACAGGGCTTTATCGCGGTACACGCGGCTCAGGGTCAGCTCGGTGCCGTCCCGCAGAATCACCAGGCGGTCACCGTTGAACAGCGGTTGCATCTCGCGGATGGTTTCAATGCGCACCAGGGTCGAGCGGTGGATGCGCACGAACTTGCCCGGATCCAGTAGCTGTTCCAGTTCGTTCATGGTCTTGCGCACGATGTGGGTATCGCCTTCCACGTGCAGGCACAGGTAATTGCCGGCGGCCTCCACCCAGTCAATGGCGTCCGCCTGCACGAACACGGTCTTGCCGCCGGATTTGATGGCGATGCGTCCCGCGGGCTCCCCGGTGATCTCCGCCGCGGAAAGTCTTTCCGCCGCCGGCTGGGGCCGCTGCCGGGTTGCGAGATGCTCCCGCACGCTTTCCAGGGCGCGCGCCAGGCGCGCCTCGTCGAAGGGCTTCAGCAGGTAATCCACGGCGCGCACCTCGAAAGCCGGTACCGCGAATTCCTCGAAGGCGGTGATGAACACCACCGCCGGGCGCTTTTCCGGCGGCACCTTCACGATCATGGCCAGGCCGCTCAGCTCCGGCATCTGCACGTCCAGCAGCACCAGGTCCGGCTGCAGGCGCCCGATGGCCTCCAGGGCCGTCTTGCCGTCACCGCATTCCCCCACGATCTCGATATCCGGCACCGGCACCAGGTAGCGGCGCGTGCGCTCCCGCGACAGCGGCATGTCGTCAACGATGAGGGTGCGGATCTTCTGCATGGACATCGGTTTCGTGGAACGGCAGGCTGAGGTGCGCGCTCACTCCTTTCCCCGGGTTGTTTTTCAGCTCCAGGCTCGCCCTGCCGCCGTACAGATAGGCCAGACGCAGGCGGGAATTGCTGATCCCGATGCCTTTTTTATCATACCGCAATGCGGCGGGGGCGAGCCCCGGGCCGTCATCCTCGATGCTGATGTCCAGCATGCCGCCGCGGCGTGCCGCGCGGATGGCGATGCGGCTGCCGCCGCGGCTTACCCCGT
>JAKAXB010000035.1 GCA_021816765.1 Natronospirales bacterium
TTAGCACCTCGTGACCGTCTTTTTTGGATCGCCTTCGGTCATTCAGTTTGTGTGGTCAAGGTCATAGCCGTTGGATTATAATACTGAGACCACAGATTCGACGGTGCAGACTCGATTGATTCGTTGGTTTCTTATTCAAGTTTCTTTTTCAATTCGTAGATCAAGTCCAGCGCCTGTTTGGGTGTGAGGTTCTCGACGTCCAGATTGCGCAGTTCCGCAAGTGCGGGATGTTCCGGGGCAAAGAGTCCAAGTTGCGGTTGTGGCTGACTGACCGGTTCTTTGTTCGCCCGTTGGCGGGACTCGGCTTCCATGGCGGCAAGCCGGGCGCGAGCCTCCGTGATCACCGCCTTCGGTATGCCGGCTAACGCCGCCACTTGCAGACCGTAGCTGCGGTCCGCCGGGCCTTCTTTCACGGCGTGCAGAAACACCAGTGTGTGCTCGTGTTCGGTGGCGTCCAGGTGCACATTGGCGCAGCCGTCCACCAGTTCCGGCAGGGCGGTAAGTTCGAAGTAGTGGGTGGCGAACAGCGTGAAGGCCCTGAGTTCCCGGGCAATGTAGCTGGCCGCCGCCCAGGCCAGCGACACGCCGTCGTAGGTGGATGTGCCGCGGCCGATCTCGTCCATGAGCACCAGGCTCTGCTCGGTGGCGTTGTTGAGGATATTGGCGGTCTCCACCATTTCCACCATGAAGGTGGAGCGGCCGCCGGCGAGATCGTCGGAAGCGCCGATGCGCGTAAAAATGCGGTCCATGGGGCCGATGACGGCACGCGCCGCGGGGACGAAACTCCCGATATGGGCGAGGATCACGATCAGCGCAGTCTGCCGCATATAGGTGGACTTTCCGCCCATGTTAGGGCCGGTGATAATGAGCATGCGGCGTTCGTTGTTGAGTTCCAGATCATTGGGCACGAAGGGCGTATCAATCACCTGCTCCACCACCACATGCCGGCCGGCCTCGATGTGCAGCGTGGGTGTATCGCTGAGTTCCGGCAGCGTGAGCCTGAGCGCATCGGCGCGCTCGGCGAGCGTCGCCAGCACGTCCAGTGTCGCCAGTGCCGCCGCCGTTTTTTGCAATTCGGCAAGTTTTTCGATCAACTGGGCCAGCAGCGCTTCGTAGAGACCTTTCTCCCGCGCCAGCGCCCGCTCACGCGCGGACAGTACCTTGTCCTCAAAACCCTTCAGTTCCGGGGTGATGTAGCGCTCCACGCCTTTGAGCGTCTGGCGGCGCAGGTAATCTGCGGGTACGTTTTCCGCCTGGGCGCGGGTCACCTCGATGTAGTAGCCGTGTACGCGGTTGTAGTTCACGCGCAGCGTGGCGATACCGCTGCGTGCTCGCTCACGCGCTTCCAGGTCCAGCAGATACTGGTCCGCGTGCTCGCTGATGCGCCGCAGCTCGTCCAGCTCGGCATCGTAACCCTCCGCGATTACGCCACCGTCGCGGATGAGCACCGGGGGTGTCTCCAACAGCGCCTTTTGCAGCAGTGCATGAACTTGCGGATGTTCGCCGATATCGGCGGCGAGTTGACGAATGAGCGGTGAATCCAGCGGCTGCAACCGGGCTTGCAGCTCCGGCAGTTCGCCGAGCGCGTAGCGTAGTTGCGTGAGATCCCGCGGTCGCGCGGATTTGAGTGCCACGCGCGCGAGGATGCGCTCGATGTCGCCGACGCTGTTCAGCGTTTCCCGCAGGCTTTCATGGCGGCGATCCTCCTGCAGGGCGGCGACACAGTGATAGCGTTTCCGCAACAACGCCTGATCCCGCAGCGGACGATTGAGCCAGCGGCGCAGCAGGCGCGAGCCCATGGCGGTGACGGTGTGATCCATGACGCCGGCGAGGGTATGTTCGCTGCGCCCCGCAAGGTTCGTTTCGATTTCGAGATTACGGCGTGTGGCAGCGTCAAGGATCAGGGCGTCGTCGCGCCGCTCGGTAGTGAGGCCGGTGATATGCGGCAGAGCCGTGCGCTGGGTTTCCTGCACGTATTGCAACAAAGCGCCGGCGGCGGCGATGGCGACGCTCATGCTTTCACAACCGAAACCGGAGAGATCATGAGTGCGGAATTGCGCAGTCAGGAGCCGTGTGGCGGTGACGGTATCGAAATGCCAGGGTGGACGGCGGCGCGCACCTGGCCGCTGCGTAAATGCACGCGGCAATACCGTGTCCTCGCCGAACAGGAGTTCGGCCGGTTTGAGGCGTTCCAGTTCCGCATGGAGGCCCTCATCACCGTCTGCTTCCAGCAGCGCGAAGCGGCCGCTGCTGAGATCCAGCACAGCGATGCCGTAGAGCGTGCCGCTGTCGTGCACCGCGGCCAGCAGGTTGTCGCGGCGCTCTTCCAGCAGCGCCTCGTCGGTCAGCGTGCCCGGCGTGATGATACGCACCACCTTGCGATCCACCGGTCCCTTGGCCGCCGCCGCATCGCCCATCTGCTCGCAGATGGCTACGGATTCGCCGAGCCTCACCAGCTTGGCGAGATAACTTTCCGCCGCGTGGTAGGGCACCCCCGCCATGGGGATGGGCCCGCCGGCGGACTGGCCACGCTGCGTGAGCGTGATGTCCAAGAGCCGCGCCGCCTTACGGGCGTCGTCGTAGAAAAGCTCGTAAAAGTCACCCATGCGGTAGAACACCAGGATATCCGGGTGCTCCGCCTTGACCCGCAGATACTGGCGCATGACCGGCGTGTGGTCGGTGAAATCGTCAGCAGTCATCTCGGAAACCGCCGCGCTTGGCATAATTTTGTTGCGCGTCGCTTGGTCCCCCGCTACGCCGTTGTGTCACGCTTGTGATCCGGGGTAAACATCCTGTTCGCCCGCGCGTCATAACTGGCGAGCCTGCAAGTACCGGCGCGTGCACTCTGATTTCTCGTCCCTGGCCGTGTTCTGGCTGCGTTCGCGGCATATTGTGATGATTTCTATTCATCATGCAAACACAGGCGCAGTTACTTTTTAAGCGTTAACAGGGTTTTCGTAAATTCATCAAAATCGCTCAAGCGTTTTTCGAGGATGGCGCGCAGGATGGGCAGGCTAAGCTGCTGGTATTGATGCACGGCGACATTGCGGAAACCGACCATGGCCCGCATCCGGTCGGCCTTCTCGGGTGTTAACAGATGCGCCTGCTCCAGCAGGGTGAACGCTTCGCGGGATTCCTGTGGCAAGCCAAGACGATAAACACGCACCATGTGCATGGCCAGATCAATTGCCGCTTCGCACGCCCGCTGCAGGTTAAGTACGACAGCGTCCTGGCGGGTCAGGTTACTTTCCAGCTCCGCTTCATGGCCGGTGTATTCCTCACGCACGCGTTTCAGGCAACGCTCGATGATGGCCGCTTTGTTGAGCAATATATCGTCAGCCATGGATGCGTCCCCGTGCCTGGATATCCGCGAGAATATCCCGACGTTCTTCATTCAAACGCGCGTAGCTGGAATAAGCCAAATCCTCAAAGCTTTCGCATGCCGTCTGATCGCCGCAGTAAATCCGCCTGCCGTTTGCGATTACCTGGCTGCGCATGACGGTCGAAGCAATGTGCAAATCCACCACATCCACATTGCGTTTTGCGATATCCGCCAATGTGTCACTGAGCATGAATACCCTCTCGGCATCCAATGGTGTGGATGCGAGCACAGCCAGGTCAATGTCGCTATCCGGGCGCTGCATGCCGTTGGCATACGAGCCGAATGCATAGATCGCCTGCACATCGGCAACATGCTGGCGGATAGCTTGTGCGAGCTGGGTAAAAGTCGTGTTGTCCGGCTGTTTCATGGGCTTTAATCTAACATGAACGCTCGTGATAGCATCAGCACGATGAGAGACGATGACATCAAGTTGACCGAACTGGCTGCTGAACTGGGGCGGCGGCTGTTGACGAAAAACCTCAAGCTCGCCACCGCGGAATCTTGCACCGGTGGATGGATCGCCAAGTGCCTCACGGACATTGCCGGCAGCTCCGGCTGGTTCGACCGTGGCTTCATCACCTACAGCAATGCCGCCAAATCGGCCGTGCTGCAGGTACAGGAAAAAACTCTGGCTGAGCAGGGCGCGATATCCGAAGCTGTCGTGCGGGAAATGGCCGCGGGGGCGTTGACTCACAGCGCCGCCACGGTGGCGGTGGCGGTGAGCGGCATTGCGGGGCCGGACGGCGGTTCGGCGGCCAAGCCCGTGGGCACGGTCTGGATCGCCTGGGCCTGGCCGGACGGGGAAGTAACCGCGACGCACTTCAGGTTCACCGGCGGGCGGGAGGCGGTGCGTCGGGCGGCGGTGGGGGCGGCGCTGCAAGGGCTCCTGGATGGCGTAGGTGCCTGAAACCGAACGGCTATTTTTTGCCTTTTGGCCGGATGCAGTTATCCGCCAAGCTCTATATAAGGGAACCCGTCGGGCGGTGCAGGCGAGTGGCGGCAAACCGGTGCCGCCGGAGAATTTCCATATCACCCTGGTCTTTCTGGGCAACCTGGATGCCGCGGCGGCGGCGGCGGCGCGGGAGGCGGCCGCCGGCGTGCGGAGCAAAGGCTTCAGCCTTGCCCTGGACCGGCTTGGATTCTGGCCAGGGCCGCGCCTGGTATGGCTCGGTCCCAGCGAGGTGCCGGAGGCCGGCAGGATACTGGCCGCGATGCTTGTGACCGCGCTGCGGGTCCGCGGCCTTACGCCGGATGCGCAGTCTTTTTTTCCGCATGTGACCCTCGCCCGCAAGGTCAGCAAGCCCGGTGAGTTCGGACGCACGCCCATGATCCCGTGGCCGGTGGAGGAATTCGTGCTGGCACGCTCCATCATGCGCCCGTCAGGCAGCGAATACCGGGTGTTGGCCTCGTGGTCGCTGGCTGCGGGGTAGCGTGAACTATGAAATAATCGGACTTCGTGTTTTCCATCAATGATTTTTCAATCCAATACGGGTGCACCATGGATGAGAACAGAAAGAAAGCGCTTGCTGCGGCGCTGAGTCAGATCGAAAAGCAGTTTGGCAAAGGATCGGTCATGCGTTTGGGTGACCATATTGCCTCCCGCGACGTGGACGTGGTGTCCACCGGCTCCCTCGGCCTCGACATTGCCTTGGGCGTGGGCGGCCTGCCCCGCGGCCGCGTGGTGGAGGTCTATGGCCCGGAATCCTCCGGCAAGACCACCCTCACCCTGCAGGTGATTGCCGAGGTACAGAAGAAAGGCGGCACCGCCGCCTTCGTGGACGCGGAGCATGCGCTGGATCCGAGCTACGCCGCCAAACTCGGCGTCAACGTGGATGATCTCTTGATTTCGCAACCGGATACCGGCGAGCAGGCGCTGGAGATCGCCGACATGCTGGTGCGTTCAGCCGCGGTGGACGTGGTGGTGGTGGACTCGGTGGCGGCGCTCACGCCCAAGGCCGAGATCGAGGGCGAGATGGGCGACTCCCACATGGGTCTGCAGGCGCGCCTCATGTCCCAAGCGCTGCGCAAGCTCACCGCCAACATCAAGCGCTCCAACACGCTGGTGATCTTCATCAACCAGATCCGCATGAAGATCGGCGTCATGTTTGGCAACCCCGAAACCACCACCGGTGGCAACGCGCTCAAGTTCTACGCCTCGGTGCGTCTCGACATCCGCCGCACCGGCTCTATCAAGAAGGGCGAGGAGGTCATCGGTAGTGAGACCCGCGTCAAGGTGGTGAAGAACAAGGTGGCGCCGCCGTTCCGCCAGGCGGAATTCGAGATCCTCTACGGCGAGGGCATCTCGCGCGCTGGTGAGATCATTGAGATCGGTGTGCTGCAGAATCTGGTGGAGAAATCCGGTGCCTGGTACAGCTACAAGGGCAAGAAGATCGCCCAGGGCAAGGAAGGCGCGCGCGAGTACATGCAGCAGAACCCAGAGATCGCCGCCGAGATCGAGCAGGCCATCCGCGACAAGCTCCTGCCGAAGAAGGTGAAGGCGACCGTCAGTGAGTCTGTCGAAACCGAAGAAACCTGAAGGCGGGGATGCGCGCGATCCCGCGCGGGTACGCGCCGCCGCACTGCGGTTGCTGACACGGCGTGAGCATTCCGCCGAGGAACTGCGTGGCAAGCTCGAAGCACGCGGTTATGAGCACGCCACAGTCGCGGCGGTGATCGGCACGCTGGCGCGCAAGAATCTGCTCAGCGACAGGCGCTTCGTGGAGGAATTCGTGGCCAGCCGCGCGCGCCGCGGCAGCGGCCCCATGAAGATCCGTGAGGAATTGCGCGGGCGGGGCGTGGATGCGATGTTGGTGGGGCAGGCCCTCATTGCCCACGCGGAGGCATGGCTGGAAGTGGCCGCCGTGGCGCGTCGCAAGCGCTTCGGCGCGGCGCTGCCGCGGGATTTTGTGGAATGTGCCCGGCAGACGCGTTTTTTGCAGCAGCGCGGGTTTACCGCCGAGCAGATCCGGCAGGTGCTGAAGCAGGATTTTACCCAGGATGATTAACCGTACCCAATTCTTGGGAAAGGAGTGAGGCGTGAGGCGCAAGAACACAGCGTGATATCTTGTCTCTTACACCTTACACTTCATTCCTGACGACTTTTTACAATGATGACCAGTAACGAAATCCGAGAAAGCTTCCTGGAGTTCTTCCGCCGCAAGGCACACACCATTGTGCCTGCCGCTTCTTTGGTGCCGGCCAACGATCCGACGCTGCTGTTCACCAACGCCGGCATGGTGCAGTTCAAGGATATTTTCCTGGGCCGCGAGAAGCCCGCGCAGTTGCGCGTGGCGGACGTGCAACCCTGTCTGCGCGCTGGCGGCAAGCACAACGATCTCGAAAACGTCGGCTACACCGCGCGCCACCACACCTTCTTCGAGATGCTGGGCAACTGGTCCTTCGGCGACTACTTCAAGCATGACGCGATTGTCTGGGCCTGGGAGCTACTGACCCGGGTCTGGAAACTCCCGACGGACCGGCTTTGGGTCACGGTGTACCAGAGCGACGACGAGGCCTACGACCTCTGGACCCGGGAAGTCGGCGTGCCGAAGGAACGCATCGCGCGCATCGGCGATAAGCCCGGTGCACCGAAGTACCAAAGCGACAACTTCTGGCAGATGGCGGATACCGGCCCCTGCGGCCCCTGCACCGAGATCTTCTGGGACCACGGTCCCGGCGTGCCCGGCGGCCCGCCGGGCAGCCATGATGAGGGCGACCGCTACGTGGAAATCTGGAACCTGGTGTTCATGCAGTTCGACCGCGACGCCGACGGCAAGCTCACGCCGTTACCGAAGCCCTGCGTGGATACCGGCATGGGCCTGGAACGCATCGCTGCGGTGCTGCAGGGCGTGCACTCCAACTACGACACTGACCTATTTCTAAATCTGATTGAGGCGGCTGGGGAAGTTACTAATGCAGTTGACATGTCGAGCCCATCATTGCGTGTAATAGCCGATCACATTCGTGCTTGCTCATTTTTGATTACGGACGGGATATTGCCCTCTAACGAAGGTCGCGGCTATGTACTGCGCCGCATCATCCGTCGTGCCATCCGGCATGGATACAAACTCGGGATGGAAAAGCCCTTCTTTTGTAAGTTAGTGAAAGCGTTGGATCAAGAAATGGGTCTTGCTTATCCGAAGTTGCATAAGACGCGAGGTCATATAGAAAAAGTACTTTTGCAAGAAGAGGAGAGATTCGCGGAAGCCCTTGATAGAGGCATGTATGTATTAGAACAGTTATTGGAAGCCAGATATCGGGCATTGGATGATTGCAGCAAAGACGTTTTTGGAACGCTCGAATCAGAATATGTCTTTCCAGATAGTAACTATGCTGTACGAAACTTTCAGTATCTGGAGGGCGGTACAAAGGTTGTGACATCACTGTTCGTGAGAAGTTATATAAATAAAGAATCGCTGCAATCTTCTTTTGAAGAAGATTTTGATGGGTATTTGCAGACAAGGACTGAGGAAGACTGGCAGAAGAACAAAACTCGGAATATTTATTTTCTTGTAGTTCCATGCTTGTCAAAGCGTGACGAAGTAGAACTTTGGTCTAGGCTAGAAACGATGATTGGCGAGGCAAATAAGAGCACATTTGTCGAAATTCGGGTGAGAGATGCAAATAGCATCCCTCTAAGTGCTCAAGCTGCTTTTACGCTCTACGATACCTATGGGTTCCCCCTGGATTTAACGGCAGACGTGTGCCGTGAACGGCGGATCAATGTTGATAGCAGTGGCTTTGAAAAGTTAATGGAACAGCAGCGACACCGCGCACGTGCCGCCAGCCAGTTCGGCGCAGAGTATGGCCAGGATGTTGAAATCAGCGGCGAAACAAAATTCACCGGTTACGATTCTCTGAAGGACAAGGGGAAGATCGTGGCTTTATTCAGAGGCAAGGAGTCTGTCAAGGCGCTCAAGGCCGGCGAGCAGGGCATGGTGATTCTGGACCAGACGCCCTTCTATGCGGAGTCCGGCGGCCAGGTGGGCGACCAAGGTGTGTTATGCACCGCCAAAGCTGAATTCAAGGTCGAAGATACCCAGAAACGCGGCGGCGGTGCACACGCTCATCTCGGCACGCTCACTAAAGGCGAACTGAAAATTGGAGATAGCGTGGATGCGCAGGTGGATGAAAAACTGCGCGCTGCCACGGTATTGAATCATTCCGCCACCCATCTTTTACACGCGGCGCTGCGCCAGGTGCTGGGCACCCATGTCACCCAGAAAGGCTCGTTGGTGGCGCCGGACCGGTTGCGTTTTGATTTCTCCCACTCGCAGCCCGTCCCTCAGGAAGAATTGCAGCGCATCGAGGACTTGGTGAATGCCGAAATCCGCAAGAATGCGGATGCCGATGTGCGCCAGATGGGCTACGACGAGGCTATCCAGTCCGGCGCCATGGCCCTGTTCGGCGAGAAATACGGCAGCCGGGTGCGTGTCATGAAGTTCGGCGACTTCTCCACCGAACTGTGCGGCGGCACCCATGTGCGCCGCGTGGGTGACATCGGCCTGTTCAAGATCGTGGGTGAGTCCGGCGTGGCCGCCGGCGTGCGTCGCATCGAGGCGGTTACCGGGGACGGCGCTTTGCAATGGCTGCATCAGGCGGAACAGAAGTTGCGCGGCGTGGCCGAAATCACTAAAGCCGGCTTTGACAACGTCGAGGAGAAAGTGAGCCAGCTGGTGGAGCGCAACCGCAAACTGGAGAAGGAACTGGAACAGTTGAAAGGCCGGATGGCCAGCCGCCAGGGCGGCGATTTGGCCTCCCAGGCAGTGGACGTGCACGGCATCAAGGTACTCGCCTCGCGTCTCGACGGCGCCGATGCGAAAACCTTGCGTGACACGGTAGATCAATTGAAGAACAAACTCGGTTCCGCGGCAGTAGTCTTGGCGGCTGTCGAGGACGGCAAGGTGCGCCTGGTGGCTGGCGTGACCGCGGACCGTACCGCGAAGATCAAGGCGGGAGACCTGGTGAATGTCGTGGCCGAACAGGTGGGCGGCAAGGGCGGCGGCCGGGCGGACATGGCCCAGGCGGGCGGCACCGACCCCTCGAAACTCGACGCGGCGCTTGAGTCCGTGCCGGAGTGGGTGCGGACCCATCTTGGCTGAGTGAACACTTGTTCGCATTCCCCGTGAACAATAACGAGAGCCGACTGTGACGCTGATCGTGCAGAAGTACGGTGGTACCTCAGTGGCTGATGTGGGTCGCATCGAGCACGTGGCTGACAAGGTGGCGGCTGCGCGCCGTGCCGGCCATGATCTCGTGGTCGTGGTTTCCGCCATGGCGGGGGAGACGGACCGGCTGCTGGGTCTTGGCAAAGGTATTTCCCTGCGGCCCAGTGCTCGCGAGATGGACGTGCTGCTTTCCGCCGGTGAGCAGGTAACCATCGCGCTGCTGGCAATCGCGCTGGAGAAGCGCGGTATAGCCGCATGTTCTTTCACCGGCGCCCAGGTGCGCATCCGCACCGACAACGCCCATACCAAAGCGCGCATCCTTGCCATAGACGAAGACAAGTTGCGGGGTACGCTCGCGCACGGCAGCATACCCGTGGTGGCGGGCTTTCAGGGTGTGGACGAGGCGGGCGACATCACCACGCTCGGCCGCGGCGGTTCTGATACCACCGCGGTGGCGCTGGCGGCGGCCCTCAAGGCGGATGAATGCCGGATTTATACCGACGTGGATGGTGTCTATACCACCGATCCGCGCATGGTTCCGGAAGCGCGGCGTCTCGCGCGCATTACTTTTGAGGAAATGCTGGAGCTGGCGAGCCTGGGTTCCAAGGTGCTGCAGATCCGTGCCGTTGAATTCGCCGGCAAGTACAACGTGCCTTTGCGCGTGCTGTCCACCTTCAAGGAAGGTGAGGGCACGCTTATTACTTATGAGGATGCAACCGTGGAAGCTGCCGTCGTTTCAGGCATTGCCTTTAACCGCGATGAAGCGGAGATCACGCTCATCGGCGTGCCGGATGCGCCCGGTGCGGCCTACCGCATACTCGGACCCATCTCCAATGCCCACATCGTTGTGGATATGATCGTGCAGAACGTGGCACGTGAGGGCCGGCTGGATTTTACCTTCACCCTGCACCGCAACGACTACGCCCAGGCCATGGATATCCTGGAAGCCAACCTCAGGCGCGTGGGCGCGGAACGGGCGGTGGGCAACGATCGTGTGGTGAAAATTTCCCTGGTGGGTGTCGGCATGCGTTCCCACTCGGGCGTGGCCACCAGCCTGTTCCAGGCGCTTTCGCAGGCAGGCATCAGCATCCGCCTGGTGGCCACCTCGGAGATCAAGATCTCCGTGGTGGTGGATGAAAAATACCTTGAAGCGGGTGTACGGACCTTGCACGAGGCGTTTCATCTGCATGAACCGCCGCAGCAGGACTATCTTCCTCAGCCGGCGGCAGTGGGTATGCGCAAGGGCGGCGCAGCGGGTTGAGTGTGGAGTTGAAAACCCTCAGAATACGCTGTCCTGCCCGTCTGCCGGGTTGGCTTTTGCCGGAAAAACAAGACTAAAAACGGAATTTTTATAACAGAGTGATTGAGTGCAACCAGGAGTATAACCACATGCTGATTCTGACAAGACGGGTAGGGGAGACGATAATGATTGGTGACAGCGTCACCGTCACGGTGCTGGGCGTCAAGGGTAACCAGGTCCGCATCGGCGTCAACGCCCCCAAGGACATTGCCGTCCATCGCGAGGAAATCTACGAGCGCATCAAGCGCGAGCAGGAAGGCGGAGAACCCCCGGCACCGGAAGCCTGAAGTCCCGCAAAATCACGGATTTTTGACCCGTCCGGCGTGGGCCAGTATCATGTCCCGCCATACCGGTTGGTTTTTTCTGGAGAGATGGCCGAGCTGGTCGAAGGCGCGCCCCTGCTAAGGGCGTATACGCGCAAAACGCGTATCGTGGGTTCGAATCCCACTCTCTCCGCCATTCAGTCATG
>JAKAXB010000010.1 GCA_021816765.1 Natronospirales bacterium
TATGCACCCACAGAAGCCAGTCCCTGTTCTTGTGGGAGCGGTCGTCCCGACCGCGATCACTGAAATAGCCCTGTCCTTATCGTGGCGAGTATCGTCGCTCCACACAAAGTGGTTACAAACAAAATCCAGAAGGAATGATTCATGGCTTACAAGCACGTCAAACTGCCGGCCGACGGCAAGAAAATCACCATCGTTGATGGCAAACTCAATGTGCCGGACAATCCAATTCTCGGTTACGTGGAAGGCGACGGTATCGGCGCGGACATTACGCCGGCCTCCATGAAGATCTGGGACGCGGCGGTGGCAAAGGCTTACCGGGGAAAACGCAAAATCCACTGGTGTGAGATTTACCTCGGCGAGAAGGCACAGAAACTTTACGGCGGCAATTATTTTCCGGACGAAACGCTGGTCGCTATCAAGGATCTGGTGGTCTCCATCAAGGGGCCGTTAACCACACCCATCGGCGGCGGTTTCCGTTCCTTGAACGTCACCTTGCGCCAGGACCTGGACCTGTACGCCTGCGTACGCCCGGTGAAACATTATCCTGGCGTACCTTCGCCGCTGAAGAAACCGGAAGAAGTGGATGTGGTGATTTTCCGCGAGAATACCGAAGACGTGTATGCCGGCATTGAATATCAGGCGGGCAGCGACAAGAACAGGAAGCTGGCGAAGTTTCTGCGGGAAGAACTGGGCGCAAAATTCTTCGAGGACGCGGGGTTGGGTATAAAACCCATTTCCGCTTTCGGCAGCAAGCGGCTGGTGCGCAAGGCCATGTGGTACGCCATTGACCATGATCGCAGCTCCGTGACCCTGGTGCACAAGGGCAACATCATGAAGTACACCGAAGGCGCCTTCCGCCAGTGGGGTTACGACGTGGCCAAGGAGGAGTTCGGGGCCACGTTGCTGGACGGCGGACCGTGGATGCAGTTCAAGAATCCCAAGACCGGCAAACCGATCGTCATCAAGGACATGATCGCCGACATCATGTTCCAGCAGATGCTGTTGCGGCCGAGTGAATACAGCGTGCTGGCCACTCCCAATCTGAACGGCGACTACCTTTCCGATGCGGTGGCGGCGGAGGTCGGTGGCGTGGGTATTGCCCCCGGTGCGAACATCGGAGATTACCTCGCGGTGTTCGAGGCCACCCACGGCACTGCGCCCAAGCATGCAGGCCTCGACAAGGCCAACCCCGGATCACTGTTGTTCTCGGGGGTGATGATGCTGGAATACATCGGTTGGCAGGAGGCTGCGGGCATGATCCAGCAGGCCTATGCCAGAACCGTGGCCAGCGGCGTCGTGACTTACGATTTCGCACGGCAGATGCAGAATGCGAAAGAGGTGAAGACCAGCCAGTTCGCCGATGCGGTCATCAAGAACCTGTAAGAACAGGTCATGCCAAAAGGCATTCACGATTATCAACCTGATCCGCGCAACGCGGATATAAAATCAGCATCAGCGGCGAGCGGTTCCCGCGCGCAGGTCAAGGTTTCTGTTTTCGACAGCAGGTTTGTCCCGGGGGATGGTGTGTGGGAATTTCTGCGCGTGCATGATAGCGGCCTGCCGTTCCTGGACAGGGGCTTTATGAAGGTGCGCGGGCCCTTGATCCGGGGATTAGGGTTGACCCACAAGCAACTGACGCAGCGCATGCTTGACGTGTTACACGCCTGAACATCGCTTTCAGCGGACGCATGCTCCACTGGCTGGCGGATTCCCGTACCGGCGACGGCGTGTGGCGAAATATTGGTACCGGACAGTGGAACAATCCACGGGGTTTGAGCCCTACCACCCGCAATGAAAGAGAAATTAACCGCATTCCGGGCGTGGCTTGTAAAGCAGTGCCGGCCTCACTAGGAACGGCTCGCGACCCCCCGGCTTACGGCATTTCCCCAGCCAATTCAGTAAAATAGAGCACTCGATAGCCCGGGGCCACAACGGTTCCGGCATGACTTCCCTGCTGCGGAGCTTACATGTACCAACCTGCTGATTCGGAAGTGATTTCGCATTCGTGTTTCGTGTTCGACGGGGCGCCCCCCGTACTCAAACCGCTACGCGCCGCCATCAACGAACTATATCTCGCCGATGAAACCCGCTGCGTGGACGCCCTGCTCACTGAGGCGAAGCTCGATGCAGGGGCGCAGCAGCGTATCCAGGCGCGCGCTACTGATCTGGTGCGGGCGGTGCGCGCGCACCGCAAGCCCAAGGGCGGGGTGGAAGAATTCCTGCGTCAGTACGACCTGTCTTCCCAGGAAGGCATGGTGCTCATGTGTCTGGCGGAAGCCTTGTTGCGAATTCCTGATGCTGACACGGCCGACAAGCTGATTCGCGACAAGATCGTGAACGGTAAATGGGCAGACCATTTGGGTGCCAGTCCATCGCTGTTTGTGAATGCCTCCACCTGGGGCCTGATGCTCACAGGCAAACTTATCGCGCTTGATCAGAGCGTGGAGAAAAATGTTTCGAATTACATGGCAAAGCTGGCAACCCGCCTCGGTGAGCCGGTGATCCGCACGGCCTTCCGTCAGGCCATGCGCATCATGGGACACCAGTTCGTCATGGGACGCAACATTGAAGAGGCATTGAAGCGCGCCAAAAGCGAGGAGCATCGCGCTTTCCGGCATTCCTACGATATGCTGGGCGAAGCAGCGCTGACAGCAACAGATGCGCAGCGTTACTTTGACGAATACGGCAAAGCCATTGATGCCATCGGTGCGACAGTTGCGAAGGAACAGAGCGTATTCGCGGCGCCCAGCATTTCAGTTAAGCTCTCGGCCCTGTATCCGCGTTACGAGCTGGCGCAACACGAACGGGTGATGAAGGAACTTGCACCCAAACTGCTGACTCTGGCGGGGCATGCCAAGAAATATGATATGGGTTTGACGGTGGATGCGGAGGAAGCCGAACGCCTGGATCTTTCGCTGGATCTCATCGCGGCAGTGTATCGCTCGCCGTCGTTGAGCGGCTGGGAAGGGTTCGGTTTGGCAGTGCAGGCCTATCAGAAGCGCGCTATCCGCGTACTGGACTGGCTGATCGCGCTGGGCAAAGAGGGCAGGCGTCGCATCCCGGTGCGGCTGGTGAAGGGCGCCTATTGGGACAGTGAAGTGAAACGCGCCCAGGAACGCGGCCTTGATGGCTATTCGGTGTTTACGCGCAAACCCGGCACCGATGTTTCCTATCTCGCCTGCGCACGCAGAATGCTGGCGCACCGCGATGTGCTATACCCCATGTTTGCCACCCACAACGCCCAGACGCTTTCCAGCGTGCTGGAAATGGCAGAAGGTAATCTGGAATTCGAATTCCAGCGCCTGCATGGCATGGGTGAGGAGCTATATGCCGAAGTGGTGGGAATGGACAAACTCAGCCTCAACTGCCGCGTGTACGCGCCGGTGGGCAGCCATGAGGATCTGCTGCCTTATCTGGTGCGGCGCCTGCTGGAGAACGGCGCCAACACCTCGTTCGTGAACCGCATCATTGACGAGGAAGTGCCGGTGGGAAGTATCGTCGCCGACCCCGTCGCGGAAGTGGAGGCGCTCCAGGTAAAACCACATCCGCGCATCCCGCTACCGGCGGACATATACGGCGCCAAGCGGCGCAATTCCCGGGGCCTGAATCTCGCTGACCAGGCGGTGCTGAATAAACTCGCCGGGGACATGCGGCAGGCCATGCGGCGTGAATGGATCGCCGCACCCATCGTCGGGGGCAAAGTGCTCTCCGGCAAGGCTAAACCCTCCCTGAATCCCGCGGACAACCGCCAGAGCGTGGGTATTATTCATGAAGCGGATGCCGATGCCATCCGCAAGGCCGTGGACATCGCGGCCGCCGCTCAGCCAGGCTGGGACATGACGCCAGCCGTGGAGCGCGCGCGCATTCTGTGCCGCGCTGCCGCTCTGTTCGAGGAACATACCGCCGAACTCATGGCACTGTGCGTGCGCGAGGCAGGCAAATCCATTCCCGATGCGGTGTCCGAAGTGCGCGAGGCGGTGGATTACCTGCGTTACTACGCCCAGCAAGCGGAAGAGGATTTCGGCAAGCCCCAGCGCTTGCCCGGGCCTACCGGTGAATCCAACGAATTGTGGTTGCAGGGACGCGGTGTGTTCGTGTGCATCAGCCCGTGGAATTTTCCGCTGGCGATTTTCACCGGCCAGATGACCGCGGCACTGGCCGCTGGCAACGCGGTGCTGGCCAAACCCGCGGAACAGACTTCACTTATCGGCGCTCAAGCGGTGCGGCTGCTGCACCAGGCGGGCGTACCTGGCGAGGTGCTGCATTTCATTCCGGGTCGCGGCTCGGTGGTGGGGCAGCACGCGGTCGCGGATGCACGTATCGCTGGCGTGGCATTCACGGGTTCCACCGGGACTGCCAAGGTCATTCATCAAACGCTTGCCAACCGGGACGGCATCATCCCGGTGCTGATCGCCGAGACCGGCGGCCAGAATGCCATGCTGGTGGATTCCTCGGCGCTGCCGGAACAGGTGGTACCGGATGTGATCGCCAGCGCCTTCAACAGCGCCGGTCAGCGTTGCTCGGCATTACGAGTGCTGTTTGTGCAGGAAGAAATCGCCCCGCGCGTCATCGAAGTGCTCACGGGCTTCATGGATGAGCTGAGTATGGGTGATCCTGCCTTCCTGAACACCGATGTGGGCCCGGTGATTGATGCCGAAGCCAAAAAAAACCTTGATGAACACAAACAATGGATCAAAACCCAGGGTAAGGTATTGCACGAACTCAAGCTTCCAGCGGCCTGTGCCCACGGAACTTATGTTGCACCTCTGGCCGTCGAGCTGCCGTCACTGGATATTCTCAAGCACGAGGTTTTCGGCCCGGTGCTGCATGTAATCCGCTTCAAGGCCAGTGAACTGGATGCGGTCATCGCAAGCATCAACCACACCGGCTATGGCCTGACCCTGGGCGTACATTCGCGCATTGACAGCCAGGCGCAGTACATCCAGCGGCGTATCCGCGTGGGTAACGTGTACATTAACCGCAATATCATCGGCGCAGTGGTGGGTGTGCAACCTTTCGGCGGTCAGGGTTTATCGGGCACGGGGCCGAAGGCCGGTGGGCCGCACTATATGCACCGTTTTTCCACTGAGCGCACCGTGAGTATCAATACAGCAGCGGTGGGCGGGAATGCGACATTGCTGTCGCTCGGGGACGAGTGATCGGAGTGGTGAGAGGTGAGGAGTGAGGGGTTCAATCCTCGGCTTTTTCTTGCTTTTCTCACCTTATATCTCACCGGTGCGTAGCATTTAGAACCATGGCGCTGAATTATGCCAGAGGCTAAAGTAGCAAATATATGGCTATTTCCGTTTTCGACATGTTCAAGATCGGTGTGGGACCGTCCAGTTCCCATACCGTCGGCCCCATGCGCGCTGCGCGCCAGTTCCTGCTGGATCTGGAGGCCAAGGGCCTGTTTGAGCATACCACCCAGGTTGTGGCCCAGTTCTATGGATCCCTGGCCCTTACCGGCAAGGGCCACGGGACCGACCGCGCTGTGTTATTGGGGCTGGAGGGAGAAACCCCGGATGCGGTGGATCCGGACAGCGTACCGCAGCGGCTGAAGCACATCCGCAGCAGCGGCAAAATCAAATTACTCGGCAAGCGCGAGATTGTGTTTGACGAACCCATGAACCTGCTGTTCCACAAGGACCAGGTATTACCCAAGCATTCCAACGGCCTGCGGTTCACGGCGCTGGATTCGGAAGGCGAGGTATTGCTGAAGGATGATTTTTATTCCATCGGCGGCGGTTTCATTATCCGCGGCACCGATGAGGAAGGTGACACTGCCGCGGTGGACGTTCAACTGCCGTATGCCTTTACCTCCGCGGAGGAATTGCTGGGCTTATGCAATAAATATGCGCTGCGGGTGGATCAGCTCATGTTGGAGAATGAGCATGCCTGGCGCAGCGAGGCGGAAACCCGCGCCGGGCTGGTGAAAATCTGGCAGGTGATGCAGGCTTGTGTGGCACGGGGTGTTCGCGAATCGGGCGAACTGCCCGGTGGCCTGCATGTCATGCGCCGCGCGCCCAAGCTGTATCACGATCTTTCCCAGCAGAAAAAAACCACGGCGCTGGATGCCATGGATTGGGTGAACCTGTGGGCGCTCGCGGTGAATGAAGAAAATGCCGCCGGCGGCCGGGTAGTGACCGCGCCCACCAACGGCGCTGCGGGCATCATACCGGCGGTGGGACATTACTACCTGCGTTTCGTGGAGAGCGCCGACCAGGAAGGCATCATCCGCTACCTGCTCACCGCTGCGGCCATCGGCATCCTGTATAAGAAGAATGCTTCCATCTCCGGCGCCGAAATGGGTTGCCAAGGGGAGGTGGGCGTGGCTTGCTCCATGGCGGCTGGGGGTTTGGTGGCAGCCATGGGTGGCAGCAACGGCCAGATTGAAAACGCCGCCGAGATCGGTATGGAGCACAACCTGGGTCTCACCTGCGACCCGGTGGGCGGACTGGTGCAGATTCCCTGCATCGAACGCAATGCCATGGGTTCGGTCAAGGCCATCAATGCCGCGCGTCTCGCCCAGCACGGCGACGGACAGCACCGCGTATCGCTGGATCAGGTGATCGCCACCATGCGCCAGACCGGCCGCGACATGCGCAGCATTTACAAGGAAACCTCATTGGGTGGATTGGCGGTCAATGTTCCCGAGTGCTAATCATGTCGGGGCTCTGGAGCGGGGGGTGTTGCTGGACTGTCCTGTATCCGCCGCAGTTGATCGAGGAACAGCCTGCGATGGCGCGTAGCCTGAAGTTCAAGCGCGCATATGCGGCACCCGCAAAAGCGGATGGTTTTCGCATTCTGGTGGATAGGATCTGGCCGCGGGGGCTGACCAGGGAAAAGGCGAGGATTGATTGTTGGGCGCGGGATATTGCACCCAGCACCAGGTTGCGCCAGTGGTTTGGCCATGATCCGGAGAAATGGCCAGAGTTCAAAAACCGCTATTTCACCGAATTGCGCCATAACCGGGAGGCGGTGGAGAATCTGCGGAAAATCCTCAAAAACCATGCCAGCGTCACGTTTGTGTTCGCGGCGCGCGACGCGCGACATTGCAATGCCGTTGCCCTGAAGTCCTATCTGCGGTACTGAACTCTCAGCCAAGTACCTGAAATTCAAGGCTATCTGTCGAGTCACTTGGCTGAGTTGACGCATATACCATAGGGGGGTATGGTATATATCATGAAGCACCCCGACCATCAATCCCAGCTCGCGCGCCTGAAGCGTATCCACGGTCAGGTGGCCGGTCTCAGCCGCATGGTGGAAGAGGAGCGGTATTGTGCGGACATCCTGATCCAGCTGCGGGCGGTGCAGGCGGCGCTAGGTGCTGTGGAGCAGGAAATCCTGAAAAACCACATCGCGCATTGTGTCGCCGGTGCCATCGAAAGCGGCGATCCGCACGAGCGCGATGCCAAACTCACCGAGCTATACCAGATTCTCAAGCGCTTCAGTATCTAGTCCAGTGTCGTTACCACGGTAAATTGTCAAGGAGCATTCCCATGGACGAGCAGCCACACGCTGGCAGCAGGGCGGCTGTCCCCGATCCCGTCTGCGGCATGCAGGTGGATCCGGAGCATAGCGACGTCCGAGCGCAGCACGCCGGCAAGATCTTTCACTTCTGCAGCGATCACTGCCGTAAGCGGTTTGTGGCAACACCGGAGAAATATCTGCAATCTTCAGCACCGGATGAAGCGGCGTGCTGTGGCAATCATGCTACCCATCCTGTCCCTGTGCGTGACAAACAGGGGAGCACACCGTCCTATACTTGTCCCATGCATCCAGAGGTGATCCAGGATCATCCTGGCTCTTGTCCGAAATGTGGCATGGCCCTTGAGCCCATGTTACCGGCGACGGAGGAGCAGGCGGACCCGGAATTGCGTGGCATGAACCGGCGCTTCTGGGTGGGCGTAATGCTGACCATTCCGCTTGTATTCATTGCCATGCGTGAAATATTTCTGCATCCATGGATGCATGCGCTGTCCGGCGCTGCATGGAATTGGAGTGAGTTCGTGCTGGCGACGCCGGTGGTGCTGTGGGGCGGCTGGCCGTTCTTCGTACGCGCTTGGTATTCTCTCGTGAACCACAGCCTCAACATGTACACGCTTATCAGTATGGGCGTGAGCGCGGCCTATGTGTACAGCTTGGTGGCGTTGCTGTTCCCGGGATGGTTTCCTGCTACCTTCCGCATGGCGGACGGCGCGCTACCGGTGTATTTTGAATCTGCCGCGGCCATTATCGTACTGGTGCTGCTGGGCGAGGTGTTGCAACTGCGTGCGCGCCATTCCACCTCTGCCGCCATCCACGCACTGCTGGATTTGGCGCCACCCGTGGCGCATCGCGTGAGCGCTGACGATAACGAGCAGGATGTATTCTTGGCTGCGGTGCAGACGGGTGACCGGTTGCGGGTGCGACCGGGGGAAAAGCTGCCGGTGGACGGCGTGGTGCTGGAAGGCAGAAGCAGCGTGGATGAATCCATGCTCACCGGTGAACCGCTGCCGATAGAGAGGAGTCCTGGTGAAAAGGTGATAGGCGGCACGCTGAATGGCCACGGCAGTTTCGTGATGCGTGCCGAGCGCGTGGGTACAGCTACGCTGCTGGCGCGCATTGTGGCGCAGGTGGCGGCGGCCCAGAGAAGTCGCGCTCCCATTCAGTCGCTGGCAGACCGCATGTCCGCGTGGTTCGTACCGGCAGTGATACTGGCGGCCCTGGCCACGTTTCTTCTGTGGTATTTTTCCGGACCCGCACCACAGTTCGCCCATGGGCTGGTGAACGCGGTGGCGGTACTCATCGTTGCCTGCCCGTGCGCCCTGGGTCTCGCCACGCCCATGTCCATCACGGTGGCCATGGGCAGGGGTGCGCAGGCAGGTGTGCTGTTTCGTAATGCCGAAGCAGTGGAGACCCTGCGGCACATCGACACACTGCTGGTGGACAAAACCGGCACGCTCACCGAAGGCAAGCCAAAAGTTAGCGCGGTGGTGCCCGTGGGAGGCGGAAATGGGAATGTGCTCCTGTCGCTGGCTGCCAGTCTTGAACGGGGCAGCGAACATCCCCTGGCATCAGCCGTCATCGCCGCGGCTCTGGAACAGCAGGTGGAGATCAAGAAAGTGGCGGAGTTTGAATCACGTGCCGGTGAAGGTTTGGCGGGCATCGTGGATGGAAAGCACATCGCGCTCGGCAATGAGAAACTTGCGCTATCGTTCAATGTGGCGCTTGAGTCGGTTGCGGCTCAAGTACACAAGCTGCGCGAACAGGGTGCGACGGTCATGTATGTCATACAGGAAGGCGGACTAGCGGGCTTTATCGCAGTGGCGGACCCAATCAAGCGCACCACAATGGAAGCGATTGCGGGCCTGAAACAGGCAGGATTGAAGGTCATCATGGTAACCGGCGACAATCAAGTCACTGCACGCGCCATTGCCGAACGTCTCGGTCTGGACGATGTCATCGCCGGTGTTTCACCCGCGGGTAAAGCTGAAGTGGTGAAACGTTTTCAGGCAGAAGGCAGGCGCGTTGCCATGACCGGCGACGGGGTGAACGACGCTCCGGCATTGGCCGCAGCCGGTGTCGGCATCGCCATGGGCACCGGCACGGATATCGCCATGGAGACCGCATCGGTGACCCTGGTAAAGGGTGATCTGCGGAGTATATTACGCGCGCGACGGCTTTCAGAAGTCACGTTGCGCAATATCCGTCAGAATCTGTTTTGGGCTTTTATTTACAATTCGGTTGGGATACCCGTGGCCGCAGGGGTACTGTATCCATTTTTCGGTCTGCTGCTATCGCCGATGATTGCGGCGGCAGCCATGTCGTTCAGTTCGGTGTCGGTGGTAGGCAATGCCTTGCGCTTGCGCTATACCCGCCTTTAGCTGGTTGCTCCATTGTATTTATGTAAGTTTTCGGGCAGCGGTGTAGCAATGAAGTTCGCCAAATTTTCATATCCCCGGCCTGGGGCTCACGCCTTGGTCATGCTAGGAGAATTTTCATGAGTGATGCTTTGTCGCAACGCGCCCTCGGAAAATCCGGGCTCAAGGTTTCAATCATCGGTCTCGGTTGCATGGGCATGTCCGAGTTCTACAAAGGCGGTAATGGTGAACAAGAATCTATTTCTACGATACATCGTGCCCTGGATCTTGGTGTGAATTTTCTGGATACCGCGGATATGTACGGGCCGTTCACCAATGAAATCCTGGTGGGCAGGGCTATCAAGGGCCGGCGCGAAAAAGTTATTCTTGCCACAAAATTTGGCAATCAGCGCAGCGCCGATGGCAAGTTCCTGGGCGTCAACGGCCGTCCGGAATACGTGCGCCAATGCTGCGATGCATCCCTCAAACGGCTGGATGTGGAATATATCGATCTCTACTATCAGCACCGGGTGGATGTAACAGTCCCCATTGAAGAAACGGTGGGGGCCATGGCGGAACTGGTGAAACGAGGCAAGGTGGGTTACCTGGGCTTGTCAGAAGCAGCTCCCGCCACCATCCGTCGTGCTCATTCAGTGCATCCCATCAGCGCGCTGCAGACCGAGTACTCATTGTGGAGCCGCGACCCGGAGGATGAAATCTTGGCCACGCTGCGGGAGTTGGGTATTGGTTTTGTGGCCTACAGTCCGCTGGGACGCGGTTTTCTCACGGGCCGCTTTCAGCGCATTGAGGATTTACCGGAAGGTGACTACCGGCGCAACTCGCCGCGCTTCCAGGGTGGGAATTTTCAGAAAAATCTAGAATTGGTGAAACGGGTTGAACAGATCGCCGCGGAAAAAGGGGTAATGCCTTCACAAATTGCATTGGCTTGGCTGTTGCACCAGGGTGATGACATAGTGCCAATTCCGGGTACCAAGCACAGAAAATACCTTGAAGAAAATGCTGGCGCAGTGAATATCAAATTGACTACCGGTGATCTTGCCCGCATTGATGCGTCCGCACCCCGGGGATTCGCAGCCGGTGACCGTTACCCCGATATGCGCACCGTTAACCGCTGAGTATTCCGGAGTATCTCTATGGATAAATTTGAACTGGTCATCGGCAACAAAGCCTATTCATCCTGGTCTTTGCGCGCCTGGTTGGTGCTCAGGCATGTGAGCGCGCCATTTACAGAAACCCGCTTGGCCATGGATACTCCGGAGTTCAAGAGCAGAGTGCGCGAGTATTCACCCACCGGTAAAGTGCCATTGCTCAAACACGGTAATCTGACCGTGTGGGATTCCATTTCCATTTGCGAATACCTGGCAGAAAGATTCCCGGCCGCACGGCTATGGCCGGACGATGCAGAAACCCGCGCCGCGGCAAGGTGCGTAAGCGCGGAAATGCACGCCGGTTTCATGGCAATTCGCAAGAGTATGCCGTTCAACTGCCGTGCCACTGACCGGCATGCGCCTGTCTCGCCGGAGCTGGAAGCCGAGATCGCCCGTGTGGCGGAAATCTGGCGCAACTGCCGTCAGCAATATGGCCAGACGGGACCCTGGTTATTTGGCCGGTTTTCCATTGCCGACGCAATGTACATTCCGGTGGCACTGCGTTTTATGACCTATGGCGTGAGTCTCGGCAGGACTGAGCAGGCCTATGTGGATACGGCTCGGGCTCTTCCGGCCATGCAGGAATGGATCGCGGCGGCTAAGGAAGAAGAGGAAGTTATCCCGACCAGTGAAGTCGGCCTGTAGGATGTTTTGCCGCCGGTTTGCAGGGGAGGGGGCGAGTCTGACGGCCCGTAGCCGGCGATGAGATTCTATGGTTTTGATCAAGCCCCGATGAACGCGGGATCGAAGCAGGTGTCGTGTTTATGCAATGCAAAGGCTACGCGCACCAGCTTGCGGGCGAGTACCACGAGGGCGGCGGTGGTGGACAGGCCCTTGGCGCGCTGGCGTTCGTAGAAGGGTTTCCAGGTGGTGGTCTTGGCCGCACTCATGGCAGCGTTATAGAGCAGGCGGCGCAATTCTGCTGGGCCGCGCTGGGACAGCCGGCGGCGATTGTGCCGCTGACCGGAGTCGCAGGGCCGTGGGTCGAGGCCGAGATAAGCGATGCCGGCGTCACTGCGCGGGAAGGACACGCGGGAGAACCGTTCGGTGAGGGCGGCCCCCGACAGTGGCCCGATGCCGGGGAGGGTGCGCAGGTGTACCCAGCGCGAGGGGCCTTGCGGCAGCGCCCGGACGGCCTGCGGCAACGCGCGATCCAGGGCGGAGAGAAGTGCATCGAGTTGGTTCAAAGTGGCCTCCCGCTCCACCGGCAAGATGTCGAGACCGGCGAGGCTGGCCCGCAATAGGCCCTTGGCCACCACGACTTTGGCGCGGCGTTTGAGCAGTTGGGTCAGGCGATCTTGGGCCGGGGTGGGTGGCTGCCAGGGATGCAAGCCGACATGCTCCTGGGCCAAGTAGCGGGCCAACACGGCCGCATCGACTCGATCGGTTTTGGCACGGCGCCCCAGCGCGCGGGCATAGTGGTGGACATCGTGGGGGTTAAGCACATAGACGGTGATGCCCCGGGCATGGGCGCGCTCGGCCAGTAAGCGGTGGTGGTCACCGGTGGATTCCACCCCGAGGTGGACGGTCTCCGGCAGGGTGGCGAGCCAGGCATTCACGGCGGCGGGCGCGTGGGCGCACGTCGTCACGCCGGCCTGGCCGAAGACGGCCGCCACGAGTTCGTGTTGGGCCACATCGACACCGATATAACAGTCAGATATAACAGTCAGAAGGCAGGCAGGTATTCATAGTTCCCCCGTACCGGTGCAGAAGGAGAGGTGTCGGGGTGGCCGCCTCGGGACGCGGGAGCTTGCAATTCAATCGGCGTTCGAGCATCACTACTCGGCGCTAGATTCCTCATCGACGCTGAACGAGGTGGAATGGGGAGAGTACTCATCGAGTGGGTCCGGCCCACGCCGGCCCATGCCAAGGAACGTCCCTCCACCCCGGCGCTTTGGATATACACCCAAGCGCTGGCTGAACCATACAAGCCAAGGAAACGCGAGGTGAAGAGCCCCCTTCGAGGACTTCCAAGGGTCGCCTACGGTAGCGCCAGCGGCCGTAGCACAGCATCTGTCCGCGTGGTGAGATGGCCGCCGGGGGGTAGACCACCTCTACCTCGAAGCGTTGGCAGGAATGGAACTGAGTGGATACCCCTTATGTGAAATACAGATTCGAGCGATATCCAGAGCTAAACCCACGCACAGACGGCAGTGGATATTTTATTTAATTCAATGGGTTATTGATTATCTTGGATTGCTACCCGCGAACGGGAACTACCCGTTCGGCTGGGCTTCGAATCCGCAAATGCAGATGAAAACTACCTGCGTACCGCAGTCTGAAAGGGTATGATTGAGCCACTGCCCGGCGCTGCCCGGGTTATCCGCATTACCGATCCTCCCGGTTTCCCGGTAGTCGGCCGGGTAGCGGCGGGCAGTCTTACTCTCATCCAGATGCACAGCACAGGCCGGTTACCACCTTGATGCGCATCTGCCATCCCGATATCCGCTTCAGTGTGTGCAGTATTAACCCAGATTAATGGAGTGGTTCCCAAATGGTTTAATCGTCCGATCCAAAAATTTGATAACGGAAAGGGTTGTGACGAGACCGTCAAATTTATAAGGCTGGATTAGCGCGCTTTCCCATCAAGGCCCGAAGGTATCACTGCCCTCATCACGAGGCCGAATACATTGGCGCAAACTGCCTCTGGCCATCTCACCCATTCAACCTTGGCAACGGGAGTCGGACTATCCCATTAATTTGGGTTAAAGCTTTATTTGATGGGGCTTCCTTTTGAACATGTCACTCAGGTGCCTGCCTTCCGTCCATTGCCACGACATCAATACCGGCAAGCCAAATGCAATGTCCCGGAAACGCTTGGCGAGTGAGAGTGCGATTGCTAATTCAAGATTGAGGCCAGCTATCCCTCCTAATAATACCAGGCTGGCTTCCTGTATTCCGATCCCGGCAGGGACAATGAATGTCGCACTACGGAGCGCCTGACTCAGACTCTCAATCATGAGTGCCGCGCTAGGTGATATCTCGTATTTGAGCAAATAGAGTATAAACCAGGTTTCGGCGGCGCCCGTCAGTAACCCGGCCATCTGCCATATGCCGCAGCGGATCAGATCGTAACGGCGATGGTAGAGACCTTTGATTTCGGTGTCGAGCAGGGCAGGGTTGCCGAGGAGGGCAAGCAGCTTACTTCCATTTGGCAGACAAGCAGTCAGCCGTTTAAGATGTTGGGAAATGCCACTGTGCTGCAGTAGCACGAATACCGCAAATAATGGCAGGGAAATCAGTAAAGCCAGCAGTATCGTTCCTATCAAATACGCACCGTGTATATCGAAAGCAAGCAGCGCAACACCCAAAATGGCGAAAAGATATTGGTTTATAAGTGTCAGTGTAGTCTCAACAATCACGCTGGCGACTGCGAATTCCGGTACCATTTTCTTTTTTATCATGAGACGTATCCCGACAACTTCGCCGCCAATCATTGCGACCGGGAGCAAACTATTGATGGCACTCCGGATGGAAGCTACCCAGAATACGTATGGAAAGGGAATATGTGTCGATTTAAGTTTTTTAAGAAGGATATTCCATCCTTCGGCATCCAGTGCGATTGGCAGCAAATGAAATGGTACGACCCAGAGCATCTGCCAGCCTGCGACAGAGATAGTGGTTATGATGCTGTTAACACCTTCATGGAAAATGAGTGTTGTAAAAAACAAGAGGCCCACGAAGCCGGTTGTATACGTGATGATTTTCACATAATTGAGTTTATGTATGGCTCCGTCGTCGCTCATATCAGTGCCGCGAAGCATGGTTGTCCGGTGTGGATGACTGCTGACGATCATAGGTGAACAGCGTCAAGACTGCGGGTAAAACGATCAGGGTACATACCAGGACCCATCCAAGCGCGATACTCAAGGTAATTCCCAACATAGCTACAGCAGGATCCGATGCAACAGCAAGGCTTCCGAAAGTACTCATTGTTGTGAGTGCACTGAAGAATATTCCGATCGGAGTACTGCTACGCATGACTTTATTTATATCCGTACCATCTCGCCAGCGCAGGATTAAATATATTCCATAAGCGATCCCCAAACCTACCAGCAATGGCAGCACGATAATATTTGCGAGATTGTATGAGATGCCAGCCAGTTCCATGGTGGCGCTTGTAAGTAGACACGCGAGGCCAAGTGGTGCAAGCACTAGTATAGTGTCTCGCAGGTTGCGCAGCACTAGTAGTAGCATGATGGCAATGAACACTATTGCGGTAATTGTTGCCTGGCGAAATGCATTGATTACAGCATTTCCACCTTCTACCATCATGACGGAGATACCAACGGCATCGGGGGAAACAGCCTTAACATCGTTTACGAAGCGCCGCATATTGGCGGTTGCGTTAAGGTTCAAAGACGAAAATACCTGGATCCGTGCTTGCCCATTTGCAGAAAGGTATTGATCGCGCAGGTCTGTTGGTAATGTAGCTAGCGTTACAGGTTGCGCATTGAATGCTTGATGCAAGCGCGCAAGTTCTTCAGGTAGAGTTCCGATAACTCGTTGCTGGAGTAATAAGTATTTCTGAGGACTGTCTGCATATTTTTGTTGAAACTGGGCAAGTGCCATATCGAGTGCCTGCATGGAACGACGCAAATCAGGTTTCTTTATGTTCCGGACGGCGTGTTTGAGATGCGAGCGGAATTTATTTATTGAATCTTCAATCTGCCGAACACTGGGTGCAACGATTGTCGATGAGGGAAGCAAGGTAAACGGCGGTGAAATTATAGACATCTGGCGAATGATATTCAGTTTATAGGCTTGATTGGTCGGAATAAAGCTGTCCAGTGTTATCGCCTGTGCGACGGAGCGCACATGGCTGATTCTGGCAGCGACCCGTTTTGCACTAGTGAGATCAGGTTCGAGTATATCTATTGTATAGGGTGAGTACTTACTCTCTGCCAGCAGTTTATGGAATGCTTCAACGCCTTCAGATTTAGGGTTCTGGAGGTGTAGTGGATTGAAGTCAAAGTGTGTTCGTAATACGAGAGGGATGGAGAGCACACCTGCTATGACGGCGATAATCGTGATGCCAGGCGCATATTGTTTGAAATGGAGATGGCGCAAGTTGAAGTGATACTGGTCACGCAGGATGCTTGGTTTTATACGCATCAGGGCCAGTAAGGACGGTAGGACCGTTAGATAGGAAAATAAGGCGATGAAAATACCAGTCCCGGCAATGATACCCAGTCCGATTATGCCTGCATATGCTGTCGGGACGAATGAATAAAAGCTTGCAGCTGCAGCAATTGCCGCAAGAGTGAGGCCTCCACCCATCCTCAAAGAGGTTGTATGAAGTGCCGATGCCAGCTCGCTGTTTGTGCGGGATTCTTCAAGATAGCGGACACAGAATTGGATGCCAAAATCAACACCGAGCCCCAAAAATAAGACAGCGAAAGAAATAGAAATTAAATTAAACGGCCCGACAAAATATAGTGCGAATGCGGTTGTCCAAATCAATCCAGCGATCAATGTGATAAGAACTGCTGCTATGATGCGCCAGCTACGTAGGCCAAGTGTCAGCAAAATAGCAACCAGGCAAAAAGCTAATATCGTGGCGAAACTTATTCCAGTTGATACGGTGCGGAGTTGATTGTTATCTAGGACTGCCTCACCTGTTAGGTGTACCCGGACCCCCTCGGCGGCACTGAGATGGAGTGATTCTATCCGTTGCCTAAGATCGTTAATTGAAGCTGCATAAGGCCTAAATGTATGACGCTCTGCTATCGGTTTGACCATTATGAATTGGAGGTGTTGCTGAGATGACACCTTATTTCCAACGATCAGTGAACCCCATGGCATCTGGTAATAATGTCGGCTATCTATAGTATTTACGGTTCTACTCAGTTTGTTGAATATAGGGCGCAGTCCTGAAAGCATAAAATTATCATTGTTACTGTTTTCCAGTGCTTGATCCAGTAATCCAAATACCCCACGTAAATTTGGGTCTTGTGTCAATCTTGCAATTAGCGGTTGCGCCTGTGACAATTTATCGCTCAAACCTTGAAGTTGATCTGCACTTAGATAAAGCAAGCCATTCTGTGCGAAAAATCTACCTCCCCCAGGTTGATAAACGAAGCTGTACTCTTTTGGACGCGAACGTAACCATGCAGACAGTTCATCCGCTGCCCGAGTGGCCAAGCCAGCCGTATCACCTTGGATTACAACGGTTACTGTCTCATGCAATTGTGGGAATGCGTTTACGTATTTGATATTGCGTTGTTGAAACGGAAGATCTCTGGCTATGAGATCACTGGAATTCGTATTGATTGAAAAGTGGGTAACCACGTAGAGAATTGACAGGCAGGTGATGATGGCAGTCAGTAGCAAGACAGAACCAGCCTTGCGTCGGGAAAAATCGACTACGTGGCATAACAGCCGAATGTAGGCATTGCCAGTTGCTGTCAATATCGGATTGAGATTCTTAATCTTATGTAATGTCATGGTAAGCTATCCGGTCTATACCCAAGTTATCGAGAAGTTTACGCACAGATGGACTCAATAACGCTTTTAATTCCCTATCATGCTGGGAATTTTCCTTAATCGCAGCTAAGGAAGACGTGGCGGGATGAAAATATATTTCATTTATTCCGTGTGGCAGGTGATTCACGATTTTAATGAGAGTTTCTTCGTTCATTCTTCCGGTTTCGCTTAATCCGAACAGGTGGTCATTGTGTGCGATATTGGCAGAAGCCAGCTTAGCGCGCAGCAACGTCATCCAGGGAGCGATGAACAAAGACCAAGCGATATTCTTTATCGCGAGGTGGTTTGAGATGCGACGGGTAACTCTCAGCGGCTCATATGGCAGTCTGATAGCGCGCATGCCATAGTCAGGACCGATGCGGATGAGCATATTGAGTATGGTGGGATGCAGATGAAAATGTTTATGCACGTTAACATGATCTAACGTCAGACCAAAGCCAATGAACGAATCGAACTGAGCACGAATCTCGGTTTCGAGCTGACGGCGTACCCGCTGCAGAAAAAAGAATCGAAATCCTGCCTGTACCATGTCGATGGGTAAGTACCCATTGGTATCAATCAAGTCAGGAATTATTTCGGATCGAGAGGTAGGCCAGCCATCACTCAGGACAAGATGAAGACCTATCCGCAGAGTAGGAATATTTTTAGCACGCCGGACGGCATCTGCTGTGGCAGGAGCTCCAACCATTAGACTGGCGGATGTTAATATCCCGTATCGGTGTGCTTGTTCCACAGCCTCATTGATGGGTATCGTCAAACCAAAATCATCCGCTGTCAGGATGACCCGAGTGGGTTTGGATGTGTTCGTCACTGTTAGCCTATGGTCAACGGTAAGCAGGACAGGTATGTTAAATTAGTCAGCTAACATGGTCTACCAGCGTATCTTTATCAATACCCCAGGCATCAGTACATGCCACATCGGTTCTGCCAATAACTCACCGGGTGCAACACAGCATCGCGGGTAGAATAATCACTTAAACCCTTGCAGCAATGAAAATCTGACCTGGCATAGTGCCCCACTATGCACTGTCATAAGTATTGAAAGTCAAACCGGCTCTCCTGAAGCTGGAGAAATAGCCGATGCGAACGAACAGCCGAAGAAGCGGAACTTGGTACTGAATGCAGTGGAACGAGCTCAACTGGTGAGCTAATGTCATTGCCTGTGCCCGTTCGTTCCTGTGGGCCGTCACCACCGACTCCATCCTCTCCAAAGTAGAACGAATTTCAAAACGTATCGGTGGGACGCGCTACTAGAACGAGGTTTGACGTTGGCGTAAGAAATGAGCGAACTCAAGTCCCTCACGTAAGCGACGTTTCACCATATCAGGGCTTTTTATCATTTCCAACACCAACTCGGTTATCTTGCCGGGCCGGAAATAGAACCGTTTGTAGAAGGTTGTTAAGGAGTTGAAAATTTCGGTGTGATCCAAGTCGGGGTAGCTGAGTGGAATCAATTGGAAGCCATTAGCGTTGACAAGATTATCTTGATTGATTTTTGTTAACCAGCCATTTTCAATCGCTTCGCGATAAAGTCGCGTGCCAGGGTAAGGGGCGGCAAGTGAAATCTGTATGGTGTGAGGATTGATTTCCTGGGCAAAACGTATGGTTTCCTGAATGGTCTCCCTTGTCTCACCAGGTAACCCAAGAATGAAAGTACCATGAATAGTTATTCCGAGATCACGACAGTCCCGGGTAAACCGTCGCGCGATGTCGAGTCGCAGACCTTTCTTTATGTTGTAAAGAATCTGCTGGTTTCCGGATTCGTAACCAACTAATAAGAGTCTCAGGCCATTTTCTCGCATAACCTTTAAGGTTCCATACGGCACATTGGCTTTGGCATTACAAGACCAAGTGACTCCCAATTTGCCAAGTCCACGCGCGATTTCTTCTACGCGTGGTTTAAAATCCGTGAATGTATCATCGTCGAAGAAAATTTCCTTAACCTGAGGAAAGTTATGCCGTATATATTTTACTTCTTCGATGACATGCTCAGGGCTACGTACACGGTATCGGTGGCCCCCCACTGTCTGTGGCCACAGACAGAATGTGCATTTGGATCGGCAACCACGTCCCGTGTAGAAAGAGATATAAGGATGTTTTAGGTATCCAATGAAATAATTCTCGATGGTAAGGTCGCGCTTATAGACCTCTGAAACAAAGGGCAATTCATCCATGTTCTCAATCGTGGCACGGCCAATATTATTGATGATTTTTCCGAATCCGTCTTTGTAACTGATTCCCGCCGTTTTACTGAGTTCCCGGCCTTCCGCAATCTCTTTGATTGTGTAGTCAAATTCCTCGCGAGCAACAAAATCTATTGCCGATGCGACGATCAGAGAGGCTTCGGGTTCCACGGCTACCTTTGCACCTACCATGCCAATCAGCAAACCGGGATTTTCCTCTTTCAATATTTCGGCACATTTCGTGTCTGCCAAGAAGGAGGGAGAACTGGTATGCATGATTACCAGGTCGTATTGCTTAGCGAGCGGCCTGATATCTTGGATACTAAGCCCATCAGCCGGCGCATCGATGAGTTTACTGTCGTGGATCATGGCTGCTGGCTGAGCCAGCCATGTGGGATACCAGAATGACCGTATTTCACGCCTCGCTTGGTAACGAGATCCGGCGCCGCCATCAAAACCATCATAAGAGGGCGGGTGCAAAAAAAGGGTTCTCATGGAGGATCTCCAGATCGTATTTCTGCTGAACCATCCGCGTGTAGAGACAAGCGCTGTTCTCGCCAGCGAACCGTATTGCGACCGAAGCTGGCACACCATTCGACAAAGGTCAGGGTATCACGTAAGGGGATTAGCCGCCATGATAACCGGTTGACCGTATGAGATGTCCGTTCGACCATGAAATGTTGCATAAACCGCAATAATAGTGAGGTGCCCAGCAGTAGCAGCGAGGGGAAGCTCCCTCTTGTCAGGAGAACACCAAAAGCCGTGATGAGAAGAGAATGAGTAATGAGAGAGAAAATGTACCCGATTGGGTGCAGATTTCGGATCGTGCAGGACCAGCGCATTTCGTGATGCCAGAGTGTACACAGATCTTGGTCTGGCACCGTTGTTCTAACGATATAACTGGAAAGTACCGTTCTCAATCCGCGTCTGCGAGTGAGTTCGCCGAGTCTATAGTCATCTGCCAGGGAGTTTGAGATGGCTTCAAACCCTCCTATTGCAACCAAGGTTTCGCGTCGTAGAGCAATCGTGGCGCCAAAGGCAAATGCGCGGGATCCAAATGCATGTGCAACAAGTACAGAAGGGAAGAACCAATCATTTATGAAAAGAGTACCAAGTTGCGACCAAATCCCATTAATCGGGATACCAGCATAAAGACAAGTCACTATGCCGACGTCCATGTTTTCCAGAGGAGCGACCAAATTTTTCAGATAGTCAGGATCTACCACGATATCGCTGTCAGCAAGAACCAGCCAGTCATGCTTGGCACTAGGCAGCATATTCAGCAGGTTGCATACTTTCAAATTACTTCCGACGGCAATGTCGTTAATTACCACCGCCATATCCACATTCGGGAACTCCAGACGCAGATGTTCGACAACGATAAGTGCTGGATCGTCAGGCTCCCGTACGCCAAACACAATCTGGTAACGCGGATATTTTTGTAGGCAAAAGGAACGGAGATTCTCGTAAATGTGAGGTTCTTCACCGCATAAAGGCTTCAGGATGCTAATAGGGCGTGAAACGGCGGGCTCCGCTGGCTTGCGGAAGCGCCAGAGTGCGACAACGCTGAGAGCCACTATCTGATAAACCATTGCTACGCCGCCAAGGGTGTAGCCGATGATCGCTAGAATTCCAACGCTAGAGGACGTCAGCATGCTTGTCATCCATCATGAAATCGCAGCTCCAAAAACAGCAGATGTTCCTGAGAGAATTTTATAGTGGGGGCGGGATAGGTATATTGAAAGATCGGGAGTCAGTGATGCCGTGCTGTACGTCGATCCGGTGTGAAATCCAGCGATCGTAGTATAAACTGAACGGTCATACGGATACACATTTCCAGTAGAGATACCCGTTGCCTGCTCGTGAGGGTGGCAGATGAAAATACTCCTTACCGGTGGGACCGGCTTTGTAGGTTCAGCGGTTTTGCGCAGACTGCTTCTTGCCGGTTATCAGGTGAGAGCCCTTGTAAGGCAATCGAGTAACCGGCGTAATCTGGAAGGTTTGGATGTAGATATCGTAATAGGGGATTTGTGTGATTCAGCTTCTCTGGCATCCGCCATTAGAGGGTGCACTGCCTTATTCCATGTTGCAGCCGACTACCGCCTTTGGGCATCTGATGCCGCCGAATTGTACCGTAGTAATGTGGAAGGTACGCGAAATATCATGCTTGCAGCCGGCCGGGAGGGCGTTGATCGCGTTGTTTATACAAGCAGTGTAGCTACACTGGGGTTGAATAAAGATGGTTCACCTGCGAACGAAGATACGGCTTCAGTACTGGATGACATGATCGGACACTATAAGCGCTCCAAATATTTGGCAGAGTCTGAAGTCAGACGCCTTGCTTTGGAAGAAGTGGTTCCTGCCGTCATTGTCAATCCTTCGGCTCCTGTCGGACCGCGCGATGTAAAACCGACACCGACTGGGCGGATGATCTTGGATGTGGCTTCTGGCAATATGCCTGCCTACGTAGATACCGGATTGAATATCGTGCATGTGGATGATGTAGCCGAAGGGCATTTGCTGGCATATCTGCATGGGCAGATTGGCGACCGCTATATACTGGGCGGAACAAACCTGACACTTAAAGAGATATTTTCTCAAGTATGCAGAATTAGCGGGAATCGACCACCGAGAATCCGCTTGCCTCACAACCTGCTGCTGCCGATAGGCTATGCGGTCGAAGCATGGGGTCACCTGACGGGACAGGAACCCAGATTCACGATTGATGGCATACGACTTGCCAGGAAGAAAATGTTCTTTGTCGCAGATAAGGCTATCCGGGAACTCAATTACCGTCCTCGTCCGGTCACCATGGCATTTCAAGATGCTGTTCAATGGTTCAGAGAGAATGACTACTTAAAGTAGGGATCGGATAAACCCCGAAGATTTGGTCCCTCGAACTAGATTCGCTGTGCACGTCGCAAACGAGTCATCACGGGAGGCAATATATAGGCATATTTGGGAATTATTTGGACAGATACCTGCCTAAACTATAGGATTGGGTTGGCTGATCATTAACTTGATTTATACTTGTTTTCACTGCTGTCAAGAGGATTAGAAAATGAACTGTTTTTTGGTTGTAAGTTGTTGATTTTTCAAGATGGTGTTTTTGGATATTGAAGTTGAAATCGCACCACCTCTCAGACCTCGAAGAGCCGTATCGGCAAAAGCTTTGCGAGAATCGTGTCCCCAGACAACCGGATAGTAGTGACTTGTTTTAGTCAACGATCACGTGGAAACTGATTTCTGGAACAACAGGCAAATACACCCACCCATGTCACAAGTACCCAACAGCGACTTAAAAAGCAATGTTGACGCTTACCAAGAGGAGATACTGTACAAGGTGTCGCGAACGTTTGCTTTGACTATACCCCAGTTGCCAGCGGTTCTTCGACGTATTGTCGGGAATGCGTATCTATTGTGCCGGATAGCGGACACTATAGAAGATGAGGTCGCACTTACGCGTGAGCAAAAACGCGGATTTCATAATCAATTCACTTCAGTCGTAGCGGGCAGGGAGGAGGCGGAAAAATTTACATCAGCAATCTATCCGTTGTTGTCTGAGCGCACGCTTGCGGCGGAGCGCGAGCTCGTACGGAGTACGCCACTTGTTGTCAGTCTGACACATCAATTTAGCAAGGAACAGCGGATTGTGATTGAAAGATGTTTGAATATCATGTGTCAAGGCATGCCGGAGTTTCAGTATCATACCGGTCTTGGTGGTCTGAAAGACATGAGGCAGCTTGATCGTTATTGTTACTACGTAGCGGGAGTGGTCGGGGAAATGCTGACAGACTTATTTTGCACTTACTCACCAGAGATTAAAAAACACCGCACCTCCCTGATGCCGCTGTCGATTTCGTTTGGGCAGGGGCTCCAAATGACAAATATCCTTAAAGATGTATGGGAAGATCGAGCAAATGAAGTGTGCTGGTTGCCGTATGAATTATTCCTTAAAGAAGAGTGCGATCTATATACGCTTACCTCGGGACGCTACAACAAAGGGTTTGACATCGGTCTGGAGAGGATGATAGCTATTGCTCATACTCATCTCCGCAATGCGCTTGCATATACCTTGCTAATACCAAGCCAAGAGGTCGGCATTCGCCGCTTTTGTCTCTGGGCGATAGGGTTTGCCGTGCTGTCGCTGCGTAAATTGCGGAATACACCGGGATTTGCCTCCGGCCAACAGGTTAAGATTTCACGGCGTTCGGTTAAAATTGTCATGGTGATGGTAAACGCTGCGGTTCATAATGACGTCATACTCAAACTGTTGTTCCGATGGTCCGTCCACGGCTTGCCGTCCGGTTCTCTGGATCCTGACTGGGCGCCTTGGGAAATCATGGATATTTCGAGTCGGGATTAAGGTAACCTGGAGCGATATTCCGGATGCATAAACGCCTGCCGCTTTCAGAAACTCATTATCATGGCGATGGAGCACATATACAAGTTAAGGATACTGGCGGTGGAATTTCCCTGGCGGCGGCGATTGATGCCACGCGCCTTGCGCTGCTGAGGCTACAGCATCCAGATGGCCATTGGTGTTTTGAGTTGGAAGCGGACTGCACTATTCCATCTGAATACATTCTGATGATGCACTACATGGATGAAATTGACCTCGGCTTGCAGTCGAAGTTGGCCACTTATTTACGCGCTCACCAAGCAAGCCACGGGGGATGGCCTCTGTACAGCGGTGGAGTCTTTAATATCAGTTGTTCCGTCAAGGTTTACTATGCCTTAAAACTCGCTGGCGATTGTCCTGATGAGCCACACATGGTGCGCGCCCGTAAGGCGATCCTTGCTGCGGGAGGAGCGGCACGGGCCAATGTGTTCACACGCATAACCCTAGCGTTTTTCCGCCAAATACCGTGGCGTGGCGTCCCTTTCATGCCTATCGAAATCATGTTGTTTCCACGCTGGTTTCCATTCCATCTGGATAAAGTTTCCTACTGGTCACGCACTGTGATGGTACCCCTTTTAATCTTATGCAATTCGAGGGCACGAGCAAGGAATCCGCAGAACGTGGATATACGGGAATTATTTGTCGTACCGCCCGAGAAGGAGCGTCATTATTTTGAATCCCGCTCGGGTATTAACCGTATATTCCTGCTATTGGACAAGATCGGACGGACGCTTGACCCTCTATTCCCAAGGTGGATACGGCGACAGGCTGTCCGAAGGGCAGAAGAATGGTTTGTCGAGCGACTAAACGGTGAGGACGGTCTTGGGGCGATTTTTCCTGCTATGGTCAATGCGTATGAAGCACTGGCATCGTTGGGATACGGGCCGGACCATCCATGTTGCGTGCAAGCCCGGACTGCTTTGGAAAAACTTTTGGTTGTGGGCGAGACCTCGGCTTACTGTCAGCCTTGCATGTCACCCGTTTGGGATACGGCACTGACTGTGTTGGCTTTGCAAGAAAGCGATGACTGTCTCAGCGAGCCCGTAAAACAAGCTTTGGACTGGCTCAGAGACCGCCAGATAAGCAATGCAGCGGGCGACTGGCAGAGATCCAGGCCTGACATACCAGCCGGAGGATGGGCATTCCAATATTCCAATTCTCATTATCCTGACCTGGATGACACATCAGTGATCGCTTGGGCCATGGATCAGGCTGGTACGCCTGCCCGATATGGTAAATGCATTGAACGAGCTGCAGCATGGTTATGCGGTATGCAGTGCCGCAATGGGGGTTTCGCCTCGTTTGATGTGGACAATACACATTACTATTTGAATGAGATTCCATTTGCTGATCACGGCGCCCTGCTGGATCCACCGACCAGTGATGTAAGTGCGCATGTGCTCAGTTTTTTAAGCCGTCTGAAACAACCCACCGTCCGTCCCATGGTTGAAAAATGTCTCGCCTTCTTACGCAGCGAACAGGAGGAGGAGGGGGCATGGTTCGGCCGTTGGGGGACGAACTACATATATGGGACTTCTTCCGTGCTGCTTGCGCTGGAACAGGCAGGTATAGGCGCTGAGCAACCGTGGGTGCGCAAGGCAGTGACATGGCTAAAGCGTATACAACGTTCCGATGGCGGTTGGGGAGAAGATAATCATACTTATTTTGAGCCGTCGTGTGCTGGTCAGGGTTTCACCAGTACATCGTTTCAAACAGCATGGGCGCTACTCGGCCTGATGGCTGTGGGTCAGGGAACATCCAAGTCAGTGCAACGTGGCGTGGATTATTTACTTCGTACCCAAGGATCCGATGGTATGTGGCAAGATACCGTGTTTACTGCACCAGGTTTCCCACGGGTCTTCTATCTCAAGTATCATGGCTATTCAATTTATTTTCCTTTGTGGGCATTAGCGCGTTATCGCAAGTTGAATGAGTGCATGGTTCATTAGAGACGCGGCTGCAGCATCGCGCCAACACAGTATCGTCGGTGTCCATTCCTGCAAATATTCGAGCCGTCTGGATGGGTATCTTATGCCTGGTGACACATTCCGTGCTTCCTGCCATCCTGGCACTACAACTGGGGTTGTTGCGGCTCTACCGGTTGAAGGCGATTGTTTAACAGCATCCCGTATACATCCAGGGATTCTTGAAAGATTGCCAAGCGGTACATTGCTATGGATAGCGGGGATCGGTCCAGGACCAGCTATGCAGGCCGCTCATGCCCTGATTGATGCCCACTGCACTGCGCTCGTTTCCTGGGGCATAGCCGGGGCTTTGAATCCGGAACTTGCGCCAGGTAGTGTTGTGGTACCCAGCCGGGTCATTACCTCTTCCGGAACGGCCTATGCGACCGAGCCTTCGTGGCGGCAGCGCATAGTTGATATCTGCCGTTGTTGGGTCCCTGTTATGGAGGGTGAATTAATTTGTTCTGACCAGATTGTCTCGACCGTTACAGATAAAGCGGCATTGTGGCGACACTCAGGGGCAGCTGCAGTCGACATGGAAAGTGCGGCGGTGGCTGCGGTAGCGGCAGAGGCTGGGGTGCCTTTTCTAGCAATACGAGCCGTGGCTGACCTCGCCGATGAAATCTTGCCGGCTTTTGTGCTGCGGTCCCTTAACCCATGGGGACGACCCAGGATTATGCCGCTGGCGGCGGGTTTATTGCGGTGTCGCCTGACCGACCTGGGTATGCTCTGGCAGTTGTCCCGGCACTTCGGGGCAGCAAGGCAGGCACTGACCGTTGTGGCAACACAATTAGGCGCGGGATTTCTCGCGCCAGAACAGCATGCCGACTGTTGATGAATGAGTAGTCAATCCTGCGACCAGGAATTTCAAATAGTCCGAATAGATTGCGGTAGAATATGTTCACGGGCGCTAACACCCTCTTAGTGTTATATTGCAAGGGAAGCCTGATATAGGCGGGTGTTTTGCATTTAATGAGCACGTGAAAATATATTCGATTCCATGACCAGTGTGTATGCAAATTGCCTGATTTCTCTGCTCGCTTGATTGTGTAAACAGAAACGAATATATGCAGGCCACGGCCCAAGCACAACCCAATATTGCCCTCATCAAGTATTGGGGCAAGCGACAAACCAAGCTTAACCTGCCAGCAGTCGGGTCTTTATCGATCACTCTCGATTCACTCTGGACACGGACATATGTGCGATTTGATTCGGGTTTGGAAAAAGATGAGTTTCATCTCAACGGTCAGTTGGATACCATAAGGTGTCGGCGTGTTAGTCAATGCCTTGATCTTATGCGCCGCCGGGCAAATATTTCATACTGCGCTGCAGTAGTTAGCGAAAATAATTTCCCGACCGAAGCAGGCCTTGCTTCTTCAGCATCAGGATTTGCTGCGCTTGTCCTTGCCAGTTCTAAGGCCTTGGGGCTTGATTTGACTGATGAAGAGCTATCGGAGATTGCACGGCAAAGCTCTGGGTCAGCAGCACGCTCAATCTTCGGCGGATTCGTCGAGATGGAACTGGGCCATTGTAAGGATGGCTCAGATGCCATTGCCCATCCTCTGATTGGGCCTGAAGAGTGGCCATTGCATGTGGTCGTGGTCATTACTTCCGATCGCACGAAAATTATCGGATCTACTGAAGGCATGCAGCGTACATCTCTTTCATCCCCATACTATCAGGCCTGGATACAAAATCATGTATCTGATATCGAGGCGGCAAAACACGCCATTGCATCGCGTGACTTTTATGCATTGGCGGACATTAGTGAGCATAATTGCCTTAAGATGCATGGCCTCGCATTATCAACCAGGCCAGCGCTTATCTATTGGAATGGTGCCACAGTCGAGTGCATGAACTGCGTCAGGGATTTGCGTGCGTCGGGAACGGCGGCGTTTTTTACTATTGATGCGGGACCACAAGTAAAAGTCGTCTGTGCACCCTCAGAAACCCAGAAGGTTATGGACGCATTGCGGAATGTCCCCGGAGTGCTGTGTGTCTTGAACAGCTGTATCGGCCAGGGTGCTCGTCTTCTCTAGCAGGCGCAGCCAGCCGGATTTCTGCCCCATATGATAGAACAACAGGCTTAGACATAATTCATACGCACGAACTCATCCCGGAGAGAGGTCAGATGCAGGTATTCACGTCAGCGCCAGGCAAACTGGTTGTACTTGGCGAATACGCGGTGTTGCATGGAGCGCCCGCCCTGATAATGGCGATAAACCGTCGCGCTGAGGTGAGAGTAACGCCTGTCGCAAAGGGCTTAAACAGAGTTGATTCACTGGGATCAGGTATTGAGAGTGCGCATTTTATGTTTGATGGCGGTATACGCTGGCATCATGCTTCCCGGCAGACGCAGGAACGTATGCAGCTTGTCACCCACATCATGCAGTTTTTTGCCAATAATGAAAATTGCCAACGACTGTGTTTCCCAACTTTCCATGTTCGATTGGATACGAGTGGTTTCTTTTCCCCATCTGAATGCGGAAGAAGTAAACTTGGGTTGGGTTCAAGCGCTGCTTTGACCATTGCACTGGCTTCAGCACTCGTTATATTTGGAGGCGCAGAGGAGGCCCTTACTGATAGACATACTTGGTTGGCGCGAGTACTGGTACTGTACAAAAATTTTCAAGATGGTTCCGGGAGCGGGCTTGATTTGGCCGCAAGTCTGTATGGTAATGTGATCCGCTACGCGCTGAGCAGTTCAAGAGGAGCACCGGATGTCAGATTCATCAATCTGCCGCGCGGTATTCACACTGTTTTTATATGGTCTGGACAACCGACATCCACACCTCAATTTCTCAAGCGACTTCATAGTTGGCGATTACAACAGCCGGGTCAGTACGATTCAGTGATGCAGGAGCTGGCGGCCATTGCCGACATGGGTATCGTAGCTGTAGAGGAGGATAATGCTGCGGCATTTGTTGACACCGTCAAACTCTATAGTGCAGCATTGAAACGGTTTGGAGAGGAGAGCGCAGTGGAAATATTTTCATCGGAGCATCGGCACATTGAAAAACTTGTTGCTTCACTGGGTGCTGCGTACAAGCCCTGTGGTGCAGGCGGCGGAGACATCGGCATGGCGATCACCATGGATCCTGAGGTGGCGTCACTACTGTCCAAGCGTATTGCAAGGGCCGGCTATCAGGTCGTCCCATTGCAAGTGGATAAGGTGGGGCTAAAAACTCAAACCATCACGGAGTAAAACATGGATCGATCCCGGATTCCTAATTTTTACAAGCTTTCGGTCGCCGAGCGTGTCCGCATCATCCATGAACGTGGCTTGCTATCGATGGAAGATTACCTGTCACTTGCTACGGGTAAGCACACCCTGAAGATTCACCACGCTGACAAGATGATCGAAAACGTAATCGGCGTGATGGGGTTACCTGTGGGATTGGGTTTAAACTTCCTGGTAAATGGCAGGGATTATGTGGTACCACTCGTTGTGGAGGAGCCATCGATAGTGGCGGCCCTGTGTTCTGCTGCCAAATTAGTCCGGCGTGCCGGTGGATTCCGTACCAGGAGTACCGAGTCAATCCTTATCGGCCAAGTCCAGATTATGGATGTTCCCCATCCTGCCAAGGCACAGGCAGCTTTACTGCAGAAAAAAGATGAAATCTTGAACCTTGCCAACAGTCTGCATCCGAAAATGGTCGCCCGTGGGGGTGGTGCTAAGGATATCGAGGTAGTTATTCATCCTTGTGCGAGCACCGGCCATGACATGGTCGTGTTGCATCTGCTTGTAGATACATGTGATGCAATGGGAGCTAATCTCGTCAATACCATGTGCGAAGGCATCGCGACGTTTGTGGAGAATATCACGGCAGGCAAGGTATTCCTGAGGATACTTTCAAATCTGACGGATCGTGCCCTTGTGTACGCTCAATGTGTCATTCCGACAGAATATCTTGACGACAATGGCCATGATGGTGAACAGGTTCGCGATGGGATCATTATCGCGAATGATTTTGCCGCTATAGATCCGTATCGGGCTGCTACCCACAACAAGGGCATCATGAATGGTGTGGATGCAATGGCGCTTGCCACAGGAAACGATTGGCGAGCACTCGAGGCAGCGGCACATGCATATGCGGCACGGGGCCATACATACACGTCCTTGACGAGGTGGTACAAGAATGAGACAGGCGACCTCGTAGGCGACATTGAAATGCCCATGAAAGTCGGCATTGTCGGTGGCCCGTTGCAGTCGAACCCAACCGTTGCCATGAATCAGCGACTCCTGGGGGTCAGATCTGCTCGTGAACTGGCTGAACTCATGGGTGCGGTCGGATTAGCACAAAATTTTTCAGCATTGCGTGCTCTCGTAACCGAGGGAATTCAGCAAGGACATATGACATTGCATGCGCGGAGTGTTGCGGTAGCGGCAGGTGCGACGCCCGAGATATTTGATTCGGTAGTGGAGCGGCTTATCGAAAGCGGTGATATCAAAATATGGAAAGCCCAGGAAATTATTGACACAGTTCGCAAACAGGCATTCCCAAGCATGAAGGATAAAGTTCTTTCGGAGGGAAAAAAGGAAATCGAATATGGCGCCGGCTACGGGAAAGTTATCTTGCTCGGCGAGCATGCCGTGGTGTATGGGCGTCAGGCGATCGCTGCACCGATTCCACTGGCGATACGTTCAAAAATAGAGGACGCCAAGAAAGGCGTGACTCTTATTATTCCCCGCTGGGGTATCGAACAGAAGATACATGAAAAATCCGATTACCCTGATTCCTTTCAAAATAACATGATTGGAATCATCATAGAAAAACTAGGACTGAGCAATCAGCCAATGCGTATCGAGGTATTCCCTAATGTACCCCGTGCGATGGGGTTGGGTGGTTCAGCCGCAATGGCCGTAGCGATCATACGTGCCATCGATAGACATTACAGGCTAGGCTTGTCTGACGAGGCAGTTAATGCTCTTGTCTTCGAGTGTGAAAAAGTAGCTCATGGTACGCCTTCCGGGATAGATAACACTGTGGCGACATATGGGAAATTTTTACTATACCGATCCGGAACCCCGCCCCATGTCCGTGAGTTGCTGGTCAGGAAACCTATCCCTATGGTAATAGGTTTGAGCGGCGTGGAGAGTCTGACAGCAAAAATGGTCGCACGTGTGCGACAATCTTGGGAGAGAAATACAAAACTATATGAACACATTTTTGATGAAATCGAGCTATTGGTATTGCAAGGCCTAGACGCTATCGAAGCATACGATCTTGAGCAACTCGGTGCATTGATGAATGTGTGTCAGGGTTATTTAACCGCATTACAAGTTTCGAGTTGGGAAATTGAGGAGCTTGTTCAGATTGCCCGTGATAACGGTGCATTGGGCGCCAAACTTACAGGCGGAGGCGGGGGGGGCTCAGTGATTGCGCTATGTCCAGATAAGGCCGATCAAGTAATTAAAGCGATGCAAGAGGCGGGTTATCAGGGTATGGAGGTGCAAATTGGATAGTCATCTGCATGAAAATACCGATGAGATTGTATCTTTCACGTCAGAACAATTGATCATGGTAGATAGTCATGACAGGGAAGTGGGATATGAGAGTAAAATTATCTGCCATGAAGGGCAAGGAATTTTACATCGCGCATTATCCCTGTTTATATTCAACAGTATCGGAGAATTACTGATACAGCGTCGTAGCGGCCAGAAGCTGCTTTGGCCCAATTATTGGTCGAATAGCTGCTGTAGTCATCCGCGCCGGGGAGAAACCACGGATGCCGCTGCTCACAGGCGTCTTGAGCAGGAACTGAGATTGACCAGTGAATTAAGATATTTATACAAGTTTCAGTATCAGGCTAGGTTTGGTGATATTGGTTCCGAACATGAGTTGTGCTGGGTATACATCGGTAAGAGTTCAGAGCTGGTGCATGTCAATAGCCATGAGATTAGTGACTGGCGCTATATCAGTCCGGCACGGCTTAATCAGGAGATAGCTGAAAAACCAGAAGTATTCACTCCATGGTTTAAGATGGAGTGGAAGCGGATTAACAGAGATTACGCATCAGAGCTAGAAAAATTAAATCATGCTGCACAGGCAGTCTGCTGACGGGGTAAAAAAATAATCAGCAACAAAATCTCACGGTTATCCATGAATAATATCTGTATTTGATATGCGCTTGTCATTAAGTAACAGGTAATGACGACCCAGACTATTAATCTATATTTGCAATTCGTGCGCGGTGCTGGATATCTGCCACATTAACCCTGATTGATGTAGCTTCTGAACGGTTACCGTATAAAATTGGAACCTCCGCGGCCATCGGTCCATTGGTACGGGGTCCACGCATCATAACCTTCAATGCTTTCAGTGGATGCGAGAATGTATCATTCACTGCTGTACCCTCATATCCACAGTGCGCCATACAGTTGTCGCATTTCGGGTTCCGCCCGGTACCGTAACTGTCCCAGTCGGTTTTCTCCATTAACATCGTGTAACTGCTTGCATATCCCTCATCGACCAGCAGATAACACGGTTTTTGCCAGCCGAAGATATTATAGGTCGGGTTGCTCCAAGGTGTGCAATGGTAAGTTTGATTTCCTGCCAGAAAATCAAGATACAAGCTTGACTGATTGAATACCCACTTACGGCGGCGTTCTTTCCCCTGTTTGAAAATATCCCGGAATAGTTGTTTACTCTGTGTCCGCGGAAGGAAGACGTCTTGTCTTGGTGCATGTTCGTAACTGTATCCAGGAGAAATTGTGATGCCCTCAACGCCTAGTCCCATCGCGAAGTCAAAAAAATCCGCTACTTCTTTTGAATCCTCCTTTTGGAACAGTGTGCAGTTTATCGTTACGCGGAACCCGCGGTGACGGGCAATCTTGATAGCGTTAACTGCTTTGTCAAATACACCCTCTTTGCAGACAGAGGCATCATGACGCTCGCGGTTGCCATCCAAATGGATGGAGAATGTCAAATAAGGTGAGGGTTTGTAGAGATCGATTTTCTTAGGTAACAAGATTGCATTTGTGCAAAGGTAAACAAATTTCTTGCGTGAAATAATACCCTCAACAATTGATGGCAAATCTTTATGGATGAGTGGTTCGCCTCCCGGAATCGAGATCATTGGCGCTCCACATTCATCCACTGCATTGAGTGCATCTTCGACACTCATCCTCTTTTGGAGGATTTCTTCATCATAATCAATTTTGCCACACCCTGAACAGGCAAGATTGCATTGAAACAAGGGTTCAAGCATCAGCACCAGCGGGTAGCGCTTCTCACCGCGCAGCTTCTTGCCGAGAATATAACGTGCCACGCGAAATTGCTGAATTATCGGTACGCTCATTCGTCAATCCTCATCATTTCCAGCGGGTAATGCGGTTTCCTGATCCACGAGTGATCCAAATACTATAGCCGGGTCAGCCAACGTGACTGCAACATATTACCCTTTTGCATGACGATAGTCCCGGACATTGAAGATGTATCAATCAGGGCGGCGTGGATTTTCCCACCGACTTTGTTTTTGCCACATGCGTTAATCCATGCACGGCTGCCGGTGCTATTCGGGAGGCGGCCGCCGGCGTAACGGTGTCGTGTGTAGCATTCGCGGGTGGGGCAGTAGTGGCCATTGCGGCAGGCACGGTGCTGGAAGCCGCTGCTGGAGTGTTGTTGTCGCTGGCGCCATCATCCGATGGCAGATCCGGATAGCTCGGATATTCCATGGGCGGATTGCCGTTATAGATCTGGTAACGGCGGTGCTGGATCCAGGCATCGCGCACGAAAATATAGGGGTCGTAGGCGCTGTCAATCGTGCTGTCGAGATCCAGAAAGCCGGCGCGCGTATCTATACCGTTCAAGAGGGCGCCAGCGTTGCGGTAGCGTGTCTGCATGTTGTTCCTGATGGGATTGGCGTAGTAATCCGGATACATGGCACTGGCGTCACGCACGCTGCTCGGCCCCAACAATGGGATCACCAGATAGGGGCCGGAAGGTACGCCCCAGTGGGCAAGGGTTTCCCCCAGATCCGCATCGTGGTCGGGCAGGCCCACGTGCCTTGCCACGTCGAACCAGCCCAGCAGCCCGAAGGTGCTGTTGATGAGGAAACGCCCTGTGTCCTTGAGGGTCTGTTTGATCTGCCCTTGCAGCGCATCATTCACGATAGTGACCGGTTCATCCAGATTATTGAAGAAGTCGTGAATGCCACTACGCGCCTGCTTGGGGACGGCACGTACATAAGTCTTGGCCAGGGGCCGGGCAATGGCCTTGTCAAATTTCTGATTGAAGGCAAAAGTGATCCGGTTCATCTTTTCCCACGGATCCTTGGTTTGGGTGGTGTAATACGGCGGTACGGATGCGCAACCGGCGAGTAGCGCAAGGCCTGCGAGATACATAAAGGCAAGTTGCCGCCGGGATAGGCGACCATATTGCTTTGTCATTGAAACTCCCGTAAGCAGGTGAGCCTGCCTATCCTGGCAGGCAGGTACGCGAAGACCGGCTCTCAGGACCCGGGGCCGTTCTGGGTGACTAGGGATTGATGGTTGGCACGACTCCATGCCTGTAATCGGTCCAGACGCGTCTGGTAGCGTTGTCTTTGTATGCTGTTTATACCCGGCGTGGCGAGCGCAATGCGCAACTGATCTGCCGCCGCGGCCGGGAGGCCGACATTGAAATAGTACTCGCACATGTAGTAATGGGAATCAGCCGGATCGCCCTCCTTATCATAGGCTTTGGCAATCAGTCGCAACGCACCGGGATCGCTGCGGGCCTGCAAGGATAATGGCAGCAACAGGCCGATGGCGCGCTGAGTCTGGTTCGCCTCGATGAGATCGCGGGCATAACTCAGAGTAAGCGCCCTGCTATCAGGGAACAACTGCAGCGCCCGCTGATAGGTGGCTACCGCCGCCACGGTTTCGCCCGCCGCTATTTGTGCACTCGCCAGACTGATGTGGAAGGCTACCACATCGTCGTATGTGTCGCGTAGCTGCTGCATGATCTTGATCGCGTCGGTGACGTGATTGGTGCTCATGTAGGTGAGCGCGAGACCATAGCGCATTGCCTCCCGGTTCCAGCCGTGGCTGGAGGCAACCCCCGCCTTGAAGAATTGCAGAGTCTTATCCAGATTATTGCTCTCCAGTACCCGCAGGCGTGCTTTCATGATGGCGTAGTCACGACTGTCAGGGCGCGGCGGCACGTGCATGGAAAGTGCACGATTTTCCAGTTCAGCCATGCGGATGCGGTCCAGGGGATGATCCAGGAGAAACTCCGGTATCTGATTGTAGCCATTCAGTGCGTCATCGCGCTGCATTTTTCTGAAGAAATCGATCATCCCCTGCGGGGGGAAACCGGCGCGCGCCAGGGTCTGAATGCCGACCCGATCCGCCTCCGCTTCCTCGGCACGGGTAAAATTGATCTGGTGCTGGATGATGGAGGCCTGGGCCGCGGCCACCGTTCCCATGGCGGTATAGGGATCACCTGCATTGGCTGCCACCAGGATGGCTCCGAGCATCGTGGCTATGTTGAGCAGGCTGCGGCTTTTCCTGTCGGCAAGCGAGCGTGCAATATGGTTTTGCGTGACGTGAGCGGTCTCGTGTGCCATCACGCCGGCGAGTTCGTCCTCATTGTCGGTATCGAGGAACAGCCCGCTGTATACTCCGATGAAGCCACCGGGTAATGTGATGGAATTAATGGCCGGGTCATTCAGCACAAAATACCTGAAATGCAGTGTTGGATTATCACTGTGGGATGACAGTTCGTGCCCCAGGTTATTGATATAGTCTTCAATGAGAGGGTCGTCCAGTATGGCGCCCTCATCACGCAGCTGATTCATGATCTGTACGCCAATCCGGTACAGTTGCGCGGGCGTGATTACATTGTCACCGGCTTGTCCGATCTGTGGCAGGTTAAAATCGCTGTGTGGTTCCGGGTTGGCATAGTCCGTGTTGCTGTTGGGCAAAAGATGGGGAGGCGACATCCCGTATGACAGCGCATGGCTCCACCCCGGCGTGAGGGGACTGGAAGAGGATGTTGCCCATGCCGATGCGCCAGTCAATGCCAGCAGGGCCGCAAGCAGGGCAATACAGGCTATATCCAGGCGTCGCGTGTGCATAACTGCGGATTCTGCAACCGGGGTATCCACCGCCGAAACAATAAGACTGCAGCATTATCGCATGCCTTTTAAAACGGCGGCAGTCCAGCGTCATTGGACAGCGGAAACCCGGGATTTACGGCAGTGTCGCATAAAAAAGCCCCCGGGGAACGGGGGCCCTGGTGGCACGGGACTCTTAGAACTGGTAGATGTACTGTACGCCCAGGATATCCGCATCCACATTGAACTGGCCGGCAATGTGGTCGCCACCGCCGCCGTTCACCTGATTAAAAGGCACATGCCCGTTGAGGAACAGGTGCTCATAGCCGATATCCCATTGGCTATGGTTCGAAACCTGCCAACTGGCACCGACAGCGAGAATGAACCGGTTGGCATCCGGCAGCCGCGCGGTGCGGCTGGCATTGATGGCATTGGAGCAGTTATCTGAATAATTGCTTGAAGGGGTGCATGGCGTGTTGGGTGCGGGTGCATTGGTCGGGTTCGGCACCGGCGACTTGTCGTAAGCCACACCACCGTGAAAGGTCCACCGGTCATCATACTTGTAGTTGGCACCCACGGAGAAGCGGCTGACATTCGACAAGCCTTGCTGCACCGTGGCCGGCGGCTGATTCGGGTTGGAGAAATTGATGGTCAGATTCTGGAAGCTGCTCCAGCCGGTGTAGGTCCAATCCGCCATCAGCGACCACTGATTGTTGAGATGCCGGTAAAGGCTCAACTCCGCGATCTGCGGTGTGGTGAACTGCGCGGTGATACCCTGGTTCTGGAACAGACCCTGACCCGCAAAGACAGCAGGCACGTTGGTAAAGGTGGCGCCGCCATCCAGAGTGTGCTTTACGCGGGAGCGGTAGGAAAAACCCACACGGGTGTCGCCGTAATCCCACAGCAGGCCGAAGTTGTAGCCGGTGGCGGTATCACTGGCTGTACCCTGAAAGAAGCCATCATGGCCCTGGGGCACAAGCCCGAAGCTTTGACTGCACACCGTGGGACTGACTTCGGCGAAACACACGGCGCCATAATCCACGGCATTGGTGAGTTTTACATTCATATGCTGGATGTCCACGCCAAAGCCGGCTGAAAAATGACTGGTGAACTTGTAAGCCAGCGTCGGGTTCAGGTTGAGCACACTCACGCTGGTGTAGATGGCCTGATAGCGGAAGATGGACTGTGCGTTGTAGCTGGTGGAAAGGCCGAAAGGCACGCCCAGTCCGATGCCGAAATCCAGCTTGTCCGTGAGCGGCTGGGAGTAATACATGAAGGGCACCGCACCCAGTTTTCCGGGGTTGCCGCCGTTATTTCCGGACAGGGGCTGGCCGGTGGCATCCACGGCGGTGGTGGGCGAGAAGTTGGCGCCCAAGCGTACCAGATTGAAGCCGGCAGTCAGTTCCTTGCCATTCAAGCGCGTGAGGCCGGCGGGATTGAACCAGATGGTGGAGGCGTCTTCCGCATAGGCCGCCCCGCCCGAACCCGCGGTGCTCATATTGGTGGTGCTTTGAATGTCGCTAAGGCTGAAATTGGAGGCCAAGACCGCACTGGGCAGGGCAGCGGCAACCGCAGCCGTGAGCAGGGGCAAGGTTCGCAGGGCAAACTGTTTTTTCTTCATCGGTTGATCCTCAATGGGATGAAGCGATCTAAGGCTGTCTGATTTAATCACAGGCGGAGCGCGGTGTCATTACCCGCGGCTGCCGCCACGCCGGGCGCGGCTTACAGGATGGCCGACGCATGGTCCGCCAGCCGTGAGCGCTCGCCTCGCAGCAGGGTGATATGCCCCGAGTGCGGCCACTGTTTGAAGCGATCCACCACGAAAGTAAGGCCGGAAGTGGTTTCCGTAAGGTAGGGCGTGTCGATCTGAGAGATATTGCCGATACATACCATTTTGGTGCCGGGACCGGCGCGGGTGATCAGCGCCTTCACCTGTTTGGGTGTGAGGTTCTGGGCTTCGTCCACGATAATGTAGCGGTTCAGAAAGGTACGCCCGCGCATGAAGTTCATGGAGCGGATCTTGATGCGGGCACGCAGCAGATCGTTGGTGGCGGCGCGGCCCCATTCACCACCTTCACCGCTGGATTGAGTGAGCACCTCCAGGTTGTCCATGAGCGCCCCCATCCACGGCGTCATCTTTTCTTCCTCCGTGCCTGGCAGGAAGCCGATATCCTCCCCGAGCGGCACGGTCACGCGCGTCATAATGATTTCGCGGTAGCGGCTTTGTTCCAGGGTCTGCGCCAGCCCCGCGGCCAACGCCAGCAGTGTCTTGCCGGTACCGGCGGCGCCCAGCAACGTGACAAAATCCACATCGGGGTCAAGGAGTAAATTCAGGGCGAAATTCTGTTCCCGGTTGCGCGCGTGGATACCCCATACTGCATGACGGATGCCGCGATAGTCACGCGTGAGTTCCAGCAGCGCACCACGTGAGTCCATTGAGCGCACCATGGCTTCGAAATTGTCCACTTCACTGTAGAGAAACCCATTCGGGTACCAGGTTTTCACCTGGGGTCCCTGTATACGGTAGTAGGTGCGACCTTCCTGTTGCCAGGATTCCATGTTTTTGCTGTGGTGTTCCCAGAAGTCCTTTGGCAGTGCATCCATGCCGGTGAACAGCAGGTCGAGGTCATCTAGTGCTTTGTCGTTGAAATAATCCTCTGCATGGATACCTACCACCGCCGCCTTGATGCGCAGATTGATGTCCTTGGAAACCAGCGTTACGCGCCGGTCAGGGTACTTCTGTTGCAGCGCCAGGGTGGTACCGAGGATATTGTTGTCAGGTTTGTTTCCGGGCAACGTGTCCGGCAGTAGTGAAGGCAGCGGGTCCGTCTGGAAAAACAAGCGTCCGCTGATCAGTGCGGCGGCACTGGCGGAGCGATGCTGGCCGGGGATTGCCAAGCCTGCGTCAATTTCCGACTTGTGAGCATTGCGCATCATCTCGTCCAGGAAGCGACTCACCTGACGCACGTTTCGTGCCGATTCCGACAGACCCTTTTTACCGGCGTCCAGCTCCTCCAGCGCCACCATCGGCAGGAATATGTCATGCTCTTCAAAGCGGAAGATGGCGGTGGGATCGTGCATCAGCACATTGGTGTCGAGCACATACAAGCGGCGCAGCTCGCGGGATTTTTTCACGGCTATCCCTCCGGCGCTCAATTCAGTGCCTTGATGGCGTCCAGCACCTCGGCCACGTGACCCTTGACACTGACCTTGCGCCATTCCTTTCTCAGAACACCCTTGCCGTCAATCAGGAAGGTGCTGCGTTCAATGCCCTGAAATTTGCGACCGTACATGTTCTTTTCCTTCATGACGTCAAACCATTTGCAGAGTTTTTCCTTCTCATCGGAAAGCAGGTCAAATTTGAAATTATATTTGCGGCGGAAATTCTTGTGTGATTCCAGGCTGTCACGGGATACACCCAGTATCACTGTATTCAGTCGCTTGAATTTGGCTTGGTGATCACGGAAATCCTGGCCCTCGAGCGTGCAGCCCGTGGTGTTGTCCTTGGGGTAAAAATACAGCACCACATTCTGTCCCTTGAACCCGGAGAACCTGACAGCCTTGTCAACGGTGGCGGGGAGTTCGAAATCAGGGATTTTTTTACCGATGGACACTTTAGTCATGTTCGCACCTCATGCTCAAGAATGTTGATTCCGTGCCGGGCGCCGCCAGTATCGTCCGGTGCCGACAGGATGCAAAAAATGGGCGGCATGATAGCGCCCTCAAGGGGTTATCGATGAGTGGGGCAGGCAATTCCGCATCCGATCGATTTCAGCTTTTGATGGGTTCCATGATGGCGTCCAGGTTCAGGTGGTCACAGAAGTCCATGAATTCCTCCCGCAAGGTGCCAATGTGAATATCCGCCGGTATGTTCACCGCCATCTGCACCGCGGACATGGGGGCACCGGTATTTGTCGCCGGATAGCTGCGGGTGGCGAGATCGGCGACGCCGATATTGCGCTCAGCAAAGAAATTGGCGAGATTAACCATGATGCCCGGCTGATCAAGGCATACCACATCAACGGCGTACGGAAGAAGGTTCTGACGCGGTTCGCGCTCGCTGGTGCGGCGCATTGAAACGGTGAGTCCCAGGCGTTTTTCCAGCTTGGGTAACTGCGTTTCCAGTTTGGTGATGGTGTTCCAGTTTCCGGACACCAGCAGCAGCATGGTGAATTCGCCGCCCAGCACCGTCATGCGGCTTTCCACTACGTTGCAGCCGCAGTCCTTAACCGCACGTGCGATATCGTGGAGAATACCGGGCCGGTCCTCAGCTAGCGCGGACACCACCAGAAACTGTTTCATTCGGGCTCGCAGCGGACGATCCTGCCTTGGGTGAGCGCACCAGCAGTTTACCGGGTTTGACGTGTTGCGCAACCGCGGCGGGGCGGATTTTACCTTGAGCCGGAGGGCTCCGGGCCGGTAACATACGTCTTTCTCGTTGGGACAGGCACATGTTTCAGGGCAGCATGGTGGCGCTGGTGACGCCCATGACCGATGACGGCCAGGTGGACTTTGCCGCGCTTGAAACGCTGGTGCACTGGCATATTGCCGAGGGCACCGATGCCTTGGTTGCGGCGGGTACCACCGGCGAATCGGCCACCCTCGAAATCGACGAGCACATGCGGGTAGTGGAATGTTGCTTGCAGGCGGCGGCGGGGCGTATTCCGGTCGTCGCCGGCACGGGTTCCAATTCCACCGCCCATGCCCTGGCCCTGACGCGCCTCGCCCAGGAGCGCGGTGCCGCCGCCGCACTCATCGTGGTACCGTACTACAACAAACCGACCCAGGAGGGGCTGTACCGGCATTTCCGTGCCATTGCGGAAGCGGTATCCATCCCCATCATCGCTTATAACGTGCCGAGCCGTACCGTGGCGGATCTGCTGCCGGAGACCGTCGAACGGCTGGCGGCGTTATCCAATATCATCGGCATCAAGGAAGCCACGGGTAATCTCGATCGTCTGCAGGAAATCCGCCGGCGTTGCGGGGATGCATTCCAGCTGCTCAGTGGCGACGATGCCACGGCCATGGAGTTCATTCTGCAGGGCGGTCAGGGCGTGATTTCGGTGACCGCCAATGTGTCGCCCAGGTTGATGCATGAAATGTGTGCGGCGGCACGCAATGGTGATCGCAAGAAAGCCGGAATACTCAATCAGCGGCTTGCTACACTGCACAAGCAATTGTTTGTGGAGAGCAACCCGATTCCGGTCAAATGGGCGCTCGCGGAGATGGGACATATACCGCCTGGTATCCGCTTGCCACTCACGCCGCTTGCGCGTGAGTACCATGACAAAGTGCGCACCGCACTGAAGTTGGCGGGCGTGTTGTGAATGAACTGTTAGTCACTGGATACAGATAATCATGGTTAAATCAAGTGAATTTTTAAGTGTGCTCGTCACCTTTGCGCTGGCCGGCTGCAGTACGCTCACCTGCGGTGATCCGCATCCCTATTTGCACAGCGTGGCGCGCCCGCCACTCAAGGCGCCGCCGGGGCTCAGTGTGCCCGCTCCCGATCCCGCCTACTCCATACCGCCTGCTGCCAGCAGTCAGGGTCAGCGCACGGATCGGGATGCGGTCGGTGCCTGCCTGATCAACCCGCCCCAGGTGGTGTTACCTCAGCCGGCAGCGGTAGCCCAGCCCAAACCGGGTGCCATTGCGCCGCAGGGCGGCAGCATGAATCCGGCACCTGAGAAAGCTCCTCCGGCTACAAAACCCACCGCCAAAGAAAATACAGCGGCACCGTCCGCTGCCACCATTGTCCCGCCGCCTTCGGTTGCGGGTCCAGGGCGTATACGGTAACCTCCCGCGCCTTTTCCTGCAAAGTTAGCGGTGCCAGCTGGCCGGCCCACCAGGGAGGGTTCCGGGTAGCGGCAGAAAGGGTTTGTGGAGAGGTGTCCGAGCGGTCTAAGGAGCACGACTGGAAATCGTGTATGCGGTGACCCCGCATCGCGGGTTCGAATCCCGCCCTCTCCGCCAAGTTTGTGGCCATGTAGCAGAACAATTCTGCCTGCCTGTGTCATGATCAAAGTTCCATGGCAGCCTGCGCCGGTTCCCTCGCAACGATAAACTGTGAACCCCGTCAGACCCGGAAGGGAGCAGCGGCAGCAGTGGTCTCGTGTGCCGGGGTGCAGCTGACGCAGGTTGCCACCCTTGTTCAGGCCCGCGTCTGGTAAAGTAGCTCTACGCCTGCATGGCGCAAGCCACTGTCACGCAATCAGGTATCGTAATGTCCTATCAGGTATTGGCAAGAAAATGGCGCCCGCGCACGTTCGCGGAGATGGTGGGTCAGGAGCACGTGCTCAAGGCGCTCATCAACGCCCTCGACCACAACCGCCTGCACCATGCCTTCTTGTTCGCCGGCACACGCGGCGTGGGCAAGACCAGCATCGCGCGCATTCTGGCAAAGTCGTTGAATTGTGAAAAGGGCGTGAGCTCAAAACCCTGCGGCCAGTGCGATGCCTGCGTAGAGATTGATACAGGCCGCTTTGTGGATCTGATTGAGGTGGATGCCGCTTCGCGTACCAAAGTGGATGACACCCGTGAACTTCTGGACAACGTGCAGTATGCGCCGACCCGCGGCCGCTACAAGGTGTACCTGATTGACGAAGTGCACATGCTGTCCACCCATTCCTTCAATGCGCTGCTGAAAACGTTGGAGGAGCCGCCACCCCATGTGAAATTCCTGCTGGCCACCACCGACCCGCAGAAGCTGCCGGCGACCGTACTGTCGCGCTGCCTGCAATTCAATCTGAAACGGCTGCCGGGGAGTCTGATCCAGGGATATCTGCAGCATATTCTTGACGTAGAAAAAATCACCCATGAATCGGCGGCGTTGGCACTGATCAGCAGTGCGGCGGACGGCAGCATGCGCGATGCCTTGAGTCTGCTGGACCAGGCCATCGCCCACGGTGGTGGCACGCTCAAGGAGCCGGAGGTGCGTGCCATGCTCGGCACCATCGAGCTCAGCCATTTGCGCACCCTGCTCGATGCAGTGGTAAAAAAGGACGGCAAAGCGCTGCTTGAAGTTGTTGCGGAACTGGATGGACAGGCGCCGGATTATGAGCTGGTACTAGCTGACATGGCTGCGTTTCTGCAGCGTCTGGCGTTGGTGCAGGCTGTGCCCGAGGCAGGTGCGGAATACAGCGACGCCACCGATCTGCGGGCACTGGCGCAGCAACTGAGCGCGGAAGACGTGCAGCTCTATTATCAGATTGCCTTGCTGGGCAAGCGCGACCTGCCGCTGGCGCCTTCGCCGCGTGGCGGCTTTGAAATGACCCTGCTGCGCATGCTGGCGTTCGCGCCACATGCGCCGAGCGGTGACAAAGCCGCCAACCCACGGGCGGCACGCGCGGCCGATGGCCCGGCCGGCCGCGCTGCAAAATCCGCCGACATGCCGGCAATGGAAACAGTGGCTGCGGCCCGGAAATCCGCACAAGCCTGGCAGGAACCGGACTGGATGGGGTTGGTGGAATGCCTCGATCTCAAGGGTGCGGCGCGGCAACTGGCGCTCAACTGTGCGTACCGGCGCCGCGAAGGCAATGTGCTGCACCTGGAGCTGGATGCCGCGCACGAACACATGGCAACGGATCAATTGGTGAATCGCATGCAGGAATCGCTGTCGCGCTACTATGGCGAGGCGCTGAAGGTTCGCATCCAGCCGGTGTCCGGTAATCTGGAGACGCCTGCAAAACGCGACGAGCGCCGCCAGGCAGAGCATCTCAAGGCGGCGCAGGAAGCCATCGTGGCGGATCCCAACGTGCGCAATCTATGCGAAACCTTCGGTACACAGGTAAATCCTGAACTGGTAAAGCCGGCGGATTGATGCAGACGAGAGGCAGGTAAACAATGAAAGGTGGATTGAGCGGCCTGATGAAACAGGCCCAGCAGTTGCAGGCGAACATGCAGAAAGCCCAGGAAGAGCTGGCACGCATGGAAGTCACCGGCCAGGCGGGCGGCGGCATGGTCAGCGTGGTGATGAGCGGACGCCACGAAGTGCGTCGCGTGACGCTTGATCCCAAGCTTATGGGCGATGACAAGGAAATGCTGGAGGATCTGTTGGCCGCGGCGGTGAACGATGCGGTGAACAAGATTGAAGCCCTCATGCGGGAGCGCTTCTCGGGACTCACAGCGGGCATGACCTTGCCCGGCGGTATGCAGTTGCCGTTCTGAGACCATGGCCTATACGCCGCTTCTGCAACAGCTGATGGACGCACTGCGCTGCCTGCCGGGTGTGGGTCCCAAGTCGGCGCAACGTATGGCATTCCATCTATTGGAACGCAACCGTGAGGGCGCGATGGCGCTTGCCGGGGCGCTGGAAGCGGCGGTAAGCGGTGTCCGTCACTGTGAGCGCTGCCGCATGTTTACTGACAAACCATTGTGCGAGATTTGCGCGTCCGCAAGGCGCGATGCCAGTGTGCTGTGCGTGGTGGAGACTCCGGTGGACGTCTATGCTATCGAGAGCGCCACTGGCTTCCGTGGCAGATATTTCGTGCTCATGGGGCATTTATCGCCCCTGGACGGCATCGGGCCCCAGGAGCTGGGGTTGGGCCAGCTGGAGGCCTGTCTCGCTGAGGGCGGCATTGCCGAGCTGATACTGGCCACCAATCCGACCGTGGAGGGCGAAGCTACTGCGTACTACGTGGCGGAATTGGCGCGCGCCCACGGTATCCGCACCACGCGTATCGCCCACGGTGTGCCCTTGGGCGGTGAACTGGAATTTGTGGACGGCGGCACGCTGTCACATGCGTTCAGCGGCCGGCAGGACGTTCATTAGGAGGAGGCATGACGGATTGTTTGTTCTGCAAGATGGTGCAGGGTGAGATCAAGCCCAGTACGGTCATGGCAACGGAAGACCTGATTGCGTTCCGCGACATCCATCCGCAGGCGCCCACACACATCCTGGTAGTGCCGCGCAGGCACATCAGCACCCTCAACGACATCACGCCAGCCGATGCAGGGCTCATCGGTAAAATGGTGCTGGCTGCGCAACAGATTGCCCGGCAGGAGGGTATTGCCGAGTCCGGTTACCGCCTGGTGATGAATTGCAACCAGGGCGGCGGCCAGACGGTTTTCCACATCCACTTGCACCTCTTGGGCCGGCGCCTCATGACTTGGCCGCCAGGGTAATGCTGCGATAACTCTGGTAGCGACGCGCTGAAATTGCACCGTTTGTGACGGCGGCCGTCACCGCACAGCCGGGCTCCTGTTCATGCAGGCAGTTCGAGAAGCGGCATTGTGGTGCGTATTTGCGGAATTCCACAAAACACTGTGCCAGCTGTGCAGGCGGCAGCGGCCAGAGATGGAAGTTGCGTACGCCGGGTGAATCAATGAGGGCTCCCCCCTCCGGCAGATGATAGAGGGTGGCGACGCTGGTGGTATGGCGCCCTTCATCGGTCGCTTGGGAAATTTCGCCGATGCGGATTTCGGCTTCCGGTACCAGCGCCTTGAGCAGTGATGATTTGCCCGCCCCTGACTGACCCAGCACCACGCTGGTGTGCCCACGCAGAGCCTTCTTGACCGTCTGCAACCCTTCGCCGCTACGCACACTCACTTTCAGCATTGCATAACCGATGGCGATGAACTCATCCAGCCGCCGGTTACATTCCGACGATTCAATATCCGTGAGCAGGTCGGTTTTGTTGAATACCAGCAGAGCGGACAACCGCAGCACCTCGGCGGCCGCCAAATAGCGGTCCAGCATGAACGGGTCGAGTTCGGGGCGGGGTGCCACCATCACCAGCATGCGGTCCACATTGGCGGCGAGAGGCCGCTGGCCATGGCGCGGATCCTGGCGCACCAGCAGTGAACGTCGCCCTTCGATGTGTGTGATAAGTCCGCTGCCGTCCGCCAGCGGCTGCCATCGCACCTCATCGCCGCAGACTGGATGCAACTCACGGCCCTTGATGCGGCAGCTGACCCGTTGCCCTTCGGGCGTTTCCAGCGTCATGTGACGGCCGTAATTGACGATGACGACTCCGATGCGCGTCGCTGTCATGGGGTGCGGTGTACAGTGCCGGCGAGTTCTTGCAGGCGCGCGATACGCGAGAGCGCCGGCGGATGTGAGTCATGGCAGGCGGAATGCAAAGGATCAGGCGTAAGTGTGGTGGCGTTGTCGCGGTAGAGCTTCACCAGCGCACGGATCAGCGTCGCGGCATTCGTCTGGCGGCTGGCGTACGCATCCGCCTCGAATTCATGCTGGCGCGACCAGGCGGAACTCAAGGGTTCCAGCAGGAACAGGAACGGTGGTGCCAGCAGTGTGAACAGCAGCAATGCCATGTAGGCGGAAGCTTGCGGCACACCCAGACCATGATAGAACCAGGCGCTTGCCGCCAGCCAGCCGAGTATCGTCAGGCCCGCGAGACTCATGATGGCAGTGACCGCGAGCCGCTGGATGACATGCTTGAGGCGGAAGTGGCCCAATTCGTGAGCGAGCACCGCCTCGATTTCCTCCGCTGCGAGTTTATCCATGAGGGTGTCGAAGAACACGATGCGTTTGTTGCGCCCGAAACCGGTGAAATAGGCATTACCATGGGCGGAGCGCGTGGAGCCGTCCATCACGAACACGCCACGGCTGGCGAAGTCGCAGCGCGTCAGCAATGATTCGATGCGCTGTTTCAGGCTGGCATCGGTTAACGGCGAGAATTTGTTGAACAGCGGCGCGATGATCACCGGATACGCCCAGGTGATCAGCAAGCTGAAACCCAGCCACAGTGCCCATACATACAGCCACCACAACCGGCCGGAGCGTTGCATAAGCCACAGAACGGCATATAAAAGCGGTACGCCCAGGATGACAGCAAGCAGCAACAGCTTGAGAATATCCAGCAGATAAGTTTTCACGCGCGTACGGTTGAAGCCGTAACGTGCCTCGATACCGAAGGTGGAATATGCTCCCAGCGGCAGTTCGATTGCGGCGTTTACGAGGGCGAAACTGCCGATCACCAGCACCCCGGTATTGAGCAGATTGAGGTCCGCCTGGCGCCAGAACGCATCCAGCAGCGCGAGACCTCCCCCCAGGGTCCAGAACAGCGCCAGTGCCAGGTCCAGCGCCAGGCCCAGCAGGCTGAAGCGGGTTTTGCTGACGGTATAATCCGCCGCCTTCTGGTGCGCCGCCAGCTCGATATCACCGACGAATGCATCCGGCACCCGTATGCGCTTGCGGCGTACGTGCCGGATCTGGCGGCCGGCCAGCCAGCCGCGCAGCGCAGCGCTGATGCACAGCGCAATGATGAAAATCCAGGTCAGAGTGTTCATGGGCGGAGCATTTTTCGGGTGGTGCATTGTAAGCGATGGTCGCCAGGATGGGCAGGCCGGACAAGGCGCGTTAAACTAGCTGCACGTTTTTGAATAAGGGCATCCCATGCTGTTGAATGCGGAGAATCTGATCTGGCTCGATCTGGAGATGACCGGCCTCAATCCCGACAGCGATCGCATCCTGGAAATTGCCACTCTGGTGACCGACAAGCAGCTTGCTATTCTCGCCGAAGGTCCGGTGATTGCGATACATCAGAGTGACGCGGTGCTGGCGGCCATGGGCGAATGGTGCACGCGCCAGCATGGCCAGTCGGGCCTCACCCAGCGGACGCGCGAGAGTCGCGCGAACGAGGCGCAGGCGCAGCGGCTCACACTCGAATTCCTGCGGCAATATCTGCCGCCCAACACCTCACCCCTGTGCGGCAACAGCATCTGCCAGGATCGGCGCTTCCTTGCCCGCCACATGCCGGAGCTGGAAAGATTCTTCCACTACCGCAATCTGGATGTGAGCACGCTGAAGGAGCTGGCCAGACGCTGGGCCCCGGGTATTCCCGACGGCTTTACCAAGGAATCCAGTCATCTGGCACTGCAGGATATTCGCGACTCGGTAGCGGAGCTCAGGTATTATCGCGCGCATTTGTTCCGACCGGAATTTCTCGTGTCGTAAGAGGGCACAGGTATTGAAATTTCAGTTCTGAACGGTCGTTCTGCGCAATTCGCCGCGCAATGCCACGATGCCGCCGGTAATGATGAGCAGTGCTCCCATCCAGAACCAGCCGCCCGGCACTTCGCTCCAAATGAGCCAGCCGTACAGGGCGGCAAACAGGATAGAACTGTAGGTGAAGGGTCCAATCCGGGCGGCAGACGCCAGCGCATAGCCGCGAGTCATGAGCAATTGCCCGATCGCTGCCAGTGAGCCCATCAGGATAAACAGCAGAAAATCGTGCGCATTGGGTGTCCGCCATGCCCAGACAAGAGGGATTGCCGAACCGAGCGTGCCGAACAGGCTGAAATAGAACACGATGCGTGTCGGCGGCTCGGTGCGCAATGCACGACGGATGGTGACCACGGAAAAAGCAGCGGCAATACCCGATGTCAGGCCGATGAGCGCCGGCCAGGAAATGATACCGCGACCGGGCCTCAATACCAGCACCACGCCAATGAAGCCGATGAGGATCGCCCAGCGCACCTTCACCGGCACGTATTCCTTGAGCCACAGGAAGGCGATGAAGGGCACAAATAGTGTGGCCGTCTGGTTGAGCAACATGGCAGCGGCGATGTGCAGATGCCCAAGCGCATAAAACAGGCAGTACATGGATACCAGTCCCGAGGTGGCGCGCATCACATGCAGATGCATGTGCCGGCTGCCGAGATGCCGCAGGCTGAGACGCAGCAACCACGGCAACAGGAACGCCAGCGAGAACAAATTGCGCCAGAACACCATGATCTCGTCTGGCATGTGCACGGACAGCATACGCACCAGTGCACCCATGGTGGAAAAGGCCGCTGCTGCGCCGATAATGTAGAGCGCGCCGCGGGCGGGATGATCGTGGGTCAGACGCTTCAAGCCGGAGTATGCTCATGGCCCGGGACAGGTAGCGGGCGCGCTATTATCCCTTGCCACCGCGACCGGTGGAAGCGCAGCCATGCCTTGCTGAGGGTATTTATGAATGACATCCTGAGTTTCAACGCTATCCGTGAGGCGGCCGCACGCATTGCGCCGCACATATGCCGCACGCCGGTACTGCGCTGTGCCCGGCTGGAGGAGAAATTGGACGCGGAAGTATTTTTCAAGTGCGAGAACTTCCAGGAAATGGGCGCATTCAAACTACGCGGCGCCAGCAACGCCATCTTTTCATTGCCTGAGGCACGTGTATCGCAGGGCGTGGCCACCCATTCCTCCGGCAATCACGGTACGGCGGTGGCGCTGGCGGCGAAACGGCGCGGTGTGCCTGCCTGCGTGGTAATGCCGGAGAACGCCAGCGCCTACAAAAAACGTACGGTGGCGGAGTACGGCGCCCACGTCATTTATTGCGAATCCACCCAGCAGGGACGCGAAGCGGCGCTCGCCAGCTATGTGCAGAAAACCGGCGCGGCGCTGGTGCACCCGTACAACGATCCGGTGGTCATGGCGGGGCAGGGCACGGCCGCGCTGGAATTGCATGAAGACGTGTCCGACCTGCAATTGATATTGGCGCCGGTGGGTGGCGGCGGGCTGCTCTCCGGCACGGCGGTGGCCACGCGCGCGCTTCGGCCTGGCTGCAAAGTCATGGGCGTGGAACCACTGGGTGCCGATGATGCCTGGCGTTCGCTTAAGGCCGGCCACATCGAAGCAGTGCCGAAGCCGGACACCATCGCCGATGGATTGCGTGCCACTCTGGGTCTGCTTACGTTTGCGGTGATCCGGGATGAAGCGGACGGTATCCTGCGGGTTTCCGAAGAGGCCATCATCGCCGCCATGCGCTTTGTATGGGAGCGCATGAAGATCACCATCGAGCCCTCTTCGGCGGTGGTGGTGGCGGCGCTACAGGAGGGGCTGGTGGAGGTGAAGGGCCGGCGGGTCGGTGTTATTCTCACCGGCGGCAACGTGGATTTGGACCATTTACCCTGGCGGTAAGTTGCAGCCATGGAAGAAACCGCTGGCCGTGGCATGATACTGCGGGTATGTTGCCGCACTCGCAATGGTTTTGATGAAAGCTTCCCGGAGGTTGTTGTATGCGGACCGTGATGATGTGGATTCTCGTGATTGCGGGCATGATGTTTGACGTGATGGCGCTCGCCGGTCCGCCGGCCTCCAAGCCGGTGGATGTACGCGACCTCATGAGTGTCACTCAATATGACCAGGCCGGTCTCAACAAGCTGTCACCCGGCGAGCTTACAGCGCTCAATGCCTGGTTGAACCACTACCTGGGCACACGTGCTCAGGCCACAGCTGCTTTTCCTGTCGCGCAGGTGGCCTCGCCACCCGCAGCCGCCGTGCCGGCAGCGGCTGCCCGGTCCGCAGTGGCCAGTTTCGGTGCGGATACCATGGCACCCATGGAAAGCGCCGATGAACCCAGACGTATCGAAACGCGCATCGCGGGCCTGTTCACCGGCTGGACGGGCGATACGGTTTTCCCGCTGGAAAATGGCCAGGTGTGGAAACAGGCTGCATCGGGTTATTACACCGACGCGCGCCTGAATCACCCGCGTGTGGTCATCAAAAAACTGGTATTTGGGTACCTGCTGACACTGCCGGGACACAGCGAGACTGTGTTTGTGCGCCGCATCAAGTAGGCATCAAGTAGGAAGACGCGCTGCTTGCATAGCGTACAGGAAAACGTTCTTGCTGATCTGCATCTGAGCATGCGCCATGGCTTGCGGAAAGATGGTGCGGCCCTGAATGGCCTGATCCGTGGCATCCTGGAAAGCTATGGATTGTCGCCGGATCGGGAAGGCAGGGACGCGGACCTGGATGATGTCGAGACTTTCTACCATGCACGCGGTGGAATATTCATAGTACTGGAGGATTTCAACGGCGCGGTAGTGGGAAGCTGTGGCGTGCTGCCGCTGTCTCATGAGCGGTGTGAGTTGCGCAAGCTGTATCTGGCCCACGCCTTTCGGGGACACAGTCTGGGGAAACTGTTGCTGCGGTACGCCATGGACTGGGCGAGAAATCGGGGATTCCAGGAGATGGAGTTGCATACCGCGGTCAGGCTCAAGGAGGCAGTAGGACTTTACCGGCGGTTTGGGTTTGAGCGCAGCGGATTCAAGGGCGCAACTGACCGATGTGAATTGCATTTCCGGTGCAAACTTGCCGCACCGGTGTCCGAGTGGTGATAGCTTGTGAAAGCACGGTACGGTACACAAATGCAAATTCCTGTATCCATTCACGCTACCCGCTGTGGCGGCGCGTAATGCATCCGCATGTGGCCCGATATCGCATCCAAGAGGAGGCTGCTCAGGTTCCATGAAAAGTATCAGCATGTATTTTTTCGGATTCGCCCTGACTGCACTCGCGGCATTTGTACCGGCCGTCAGCCATGCCGGCAATGATGCAGACCGCATACTCGGCGTATGGCTCACGCAGGATGGCAAGGCCAGGGTGCAAGTGGTGGAGCAACGGGGTATCTATGACGGCCACATCATCTGGCTGAAACAGCCGCTTTATCCCGCCAACGATCCGCATGGCATGGGCGGCAAACCCAGAGTGGATCGCAGGAATCCGCGCAAATCCCTGCGCGAACGTCCCATCATCGGTTTGCCGCTGGTAAGCGGCTTCCATTATGCCGGTGATGGTGAGTGGGACGGCGGCATCATCTATGATCCGGAAAGCGGAAAAACCTACCGTTGCAAGATGACATTGACGGCAGAGGGCACGCTGCGGGTGCGCGGCTACGTGGGGATTTCACTCTTCGGCCGTACCACCGTGTGGACGCGTGTCACGGCGCCGGATTCACATGCTGCCGCTGCCATAGTTCATTAAAGAAGCGGCGATCCTGGCTCAACTCCGCGGCGGTTGCGCCGGCGATGGGGGCGTGCGAGTGGTGCCAGTTTGAGCCTGTATCTGCTGGTCCATTTTCTGTTTCTCCGCTTGCAGCACGTTCTGCACCTGCTTGGCTTTGTTGAGATCCTGGATATAAGGCTCAAATACGGTTTTCCTGGGTGCTTGTGCGGATTTTTCCGTGGATGCATTGCCGGAATTATTGTTTGAACCACACGCTGTCAGCAGAAGCAGAAAACTGAGCGGGAGTAACATCCCAATTACCGATGTTTTCATTTGCAGTTCTCCTGCCTGATTATGCTCAGGTGGTCCAGAATCCCAGGTGTTTAAGCAACAAAACCATAACGCCATAGCAGAGCAGCATGACCGCGATGGCCAGCATCAATGCCAGCGGAAAACTCAATTGCTGCCTGATAAGCAGCGGCAGGGCCAGAAACAGCGTCAATGATGGCAGTACCAGCCAGAATATGCTCCAGGACAAGGCCACCACTTTGGTATCGTCACGGGTGTCCAGGTACAACCATACCATGGCGAGAATGGATACCAAGGGCAGTGAAGCCAGCAAGCCACCCCAGAATGGCAAACGCTTGGCTACCTCCGACACCGCGACAATAGTAACGGCTGACAGCAATAACTTCATAAGGTAGTAAACCATTGTCTGTGTTCCTCCATGGCGGTTTCAGGAAAGCGCAGCATCATCACCGAAATTGTCTGTCTGATAACGGAATAGTTTCAGCGACGATGACCAATATGCCGCGCCGAGACCGGCTTTCTGCATGAGTTGATCGAAAAAATCGTCGGCATCCGGCAACGACTCCCAGACGCTGGGCAGGAAAGTTGCGCGCCGTGCGCCTTCCTGTACGATCAGACCGTCTTTTCCTGGTTGCAGCAGTTGCAGCAGCTCGACGCGGTTGCGCGCGGTGATCGGTACCGCGATGGAAAGCACTGAGATTTCGATGTGCAAGCCCGCCAATTCCGGCTGAGTCAGCGCTGGAAAGCGCGAATCCTGGAAAGCCGCGGCCCGGGCATTATGGATAACGTCCTGCAGGAGCGAGCGCGTTGCTTCCAGCGTACCGATGCAGCCGCGTAGCGCGCCATGTCGTTTTAAAGTCACGAAGCTGGCATGTTTTTCATGCAACACCGCATCGGAATTGTCATTCTCAAATGACAACCGGTTTCCCGCAAGGGTGTGCTCGATGGACTGGCGCGCAGCCCTGAGCAGAGTTGCGCGTGCGCCGGCGTCAAGTGCCATGGAATGCCCAGGCGCCGTAACCAACCACGCGATCACGCGTACCGGTAGTGTCGCCGGAATTGCGCAAGTCGAGCCGGCTGATGCACAGACCGCGCGTGCGCGCCATGCTCAGCAGGCCGTTGATGGGGCGGGCGCCGCAGGCCCGCCGGTCTTCGATGGGAATCTGCAGCATTTCGATGCGCCGCGCCGTGTCCTCGTCCAGTTCGCGAGCCGCGGCATAAGGGTGATAGTGGCTTAGATCGGAACTGATCACGATGAGGGTTTCCGCGCCTCCCCAAAGTGTTTCCAATACCTGTGCCACCTCACCCGGCTGCGCCCAGCCCACCACCAGCGGTACCAGTGTGAAGTATCCAAGCCGTTCCTGCAGAAAGGGCAGATGCACCTCCAGGCTGTGTTCCAGCTGGTGCGCCGCATCCGAGCGGTGTATCTGCGGCAGGTCCTGAATGAGCGCGATAGCCGCATGATCCAGCGGGATATCGCCTAGCGGCGTGCGGAAGAAGTCCACGCTGGGCAGCGCCAGGCCATGCACTGCCACCCGGTGGGCGGGGCCCAGCAGCACCACCCGTCTGATGACATCCACAGCGGGGGCTACCCGGTTATAGGCGCGCGCGGCGATGGGGCCGGAGTATAGGTAGCCTGCGTGGGGTGCGATCAGCGCCTTGGGAACCGGGCCGTCGGCCGGGTTCGCGGTCAGCAGGCGCCGCAGCATGGTGCGGAGCTCAGCGGCGTCATCCGGGTAGAAGAGGCCGGCGGTGGCGGCGGGACGTATGGCGGGGGTTACAGTCATATACTTAAGCTTAGTACGAAACGGACCTCATGATGAAAATTCAATCCGCAACCGTCATCCCCACCCGATACTGGCATGTGCTGGCGGACGGCAAGATTCAGTGCGATGTTTGCCCGCGCGCCTGCAAGCTCAATGAAGGGCAGCGGGGTCTTTGTTTTGTGCGCGGCCGCGAGGGTGACCAGGTCAAGCTCTTCAGCTATGGCCGCTCCAGCGGTTTCTGTGTCGATCCCGTGGAGAAAAAACCGCTGAATCATTTTCTGCCCGGCACGCCGGTATTGTCCTTTGGTACGGCCGGCTGCAATTTGGCCTGCAAGTTCTGTCAGAATTGGGATATGTCCAAGTCCCGCGAAATGGATACGCTTGCCGATCTTGCCATGCCGGAAACCCTGGCGCAGACGGCATGGGCGCTTGGTTGTGCGAGCATGGCCTATACTTACAACGACCCGGTGATTTTCATGGAATACGCCATGGATGTGGCGGATGCCGGACATGAGCTGGGTGTCAAATCCATTGCCGTCACCGCCGGTTATATGTGCAAGGAACCCCGCTATGAGTTTTATTGGCACATGGACGCTGCCAATGTAGACTTGAAGGCGTTCACGGAGGGTTTCTATCACAAAATCTGCGGTGGCCATCTGCAGCCGGTGCTGGATACACTCATGTATCTCAAGCACGAGACCCGGGTGTGGATCGAGATCACCACCCTGCTTATCCCGGGCGAAAATGATTCCGAGCGGGAAATCGAGGATCTCACTCAATGGGTGATGGAGAACCTGGGAGCGGATGTGCCGCTGCATTTCACCGCATTCCATCCTGACTGGAAGATGCTGGACAAGCCGGCGACACCTCTTCCAACCCTTGCCATGGCGCGCAACATTGCGGTAAAGAACGGCCTGCATTATTGCTACACCGGAAATGTCCATGACAGAAAAGGCAGCAGTACCTATTGTCACCAATGCGGTGTACGGCTTATTGAACGTGAATGGTATGAACTTGGTGAATGGCAGCTCGATGAGCATGGCCGGTGCCGGCGTTGTGGTACGCCTTTAGCGGGTGTCTTTCATGGCAAACCGGGTCGTTGGGGCAGGAAGCGCATGCCGGTAAGAATCAACGCTGTGAGTCATGGTGTCTCTTGAGTGCGCAATGGTTGCAGTTATAAGACAAAAGCTGCTATAAACTGGCAACTGGATGGAAAAGAGCAGAGTTCCTGTCATAACCCACAGGTGCGAGTGCAAATTGGCCAGTGGAAGTCTGTGCTTAATCTTTTGAGTACGCGTTTCCCGGTTTTAAAGAATGCGTGTTTGATGGTTTGCGGATAGTCGATCCAGGAATGCTGTATGCACGTTGAAAGTGAAAAGTTCTACCATATCCATAAACACAATTCGCCCAAATGGGTCGAGAACACAACATTCACCTTCGGGGAGGAACCCAACAACTCCTGGCGTGCTTTCGAGGTGGCGCGTCGCGGTGTCACGAATCCGGAAACAAATGAAGTTTTTACCGTTGATCTGGTTGCGTTCCGCGCATTGCACGTATATCGCAGACAGGGGAAAAAAGACCCGCATCTGAGCTTTTATCACTACAATCCGGTTATGACGCTGGCGGAAACCCTGGATAGCCTGTTCTTGTCCACGCGCATGGTGCGGGAACTGGTTTTCGAGGAGATGCGCCGGCAGATGTACCCGGACCTGCCGTCCCGCACCAGTTGCATCTGGCTGATTCCCGAGGACGAACGCGCGGTACGCTTCTGGCTGGAGAATATGCGCGGCGACCATAAGAAGGTATTCCGCGTCAGAGTCACGGGTGAGATGCATCGTGCTCCGCAGCAGGTGGTGATGGGCGATACCATTTCACTGACGGAATGGCACAAGCGTGCGATGGATTACTGGAATGGCGTGGATGTGGAATCGTACGACGACGAAATCACCTGCAACGGAGAGATTGAGGTGTTGGAGGAATTGCCCATCACGAATTTCTGATCAGTCTTTGGCAAAGGTTTTCGGCGGCAACGCCAGCGCGTGCCACAGTCCCGTCAACCACCGCCTGGCGTCTTGACCGTGCAGTGCCGTCAGAATCCCCTTGAGCCCGTTAATAAGTCTTCAGGTCGTAGGGCATCCAGAATGGCTAGTGCCGGGCAGGTTTGAACCCGTCGCTGATAATGACCTTGGGTGCGGTGACCGCCTCGAAGGCGAACTGGCCATGACCGCGGCGCTTATCCCCGAGTCTCCAAAGTCTCCCCGGGGCGTTTCTGCGAGGCTGTGGGAGAGCAGGTGGTCATTGACCATGATCTCGCCGGCGCAGTTCTGTTCTGCGAGGCGTACCGCCTTAATCCAGGTCATGACCACACGGAACCGACCAGTGCATAAGGTGAATCATTGGCAAGACGCATGGCCTCCGCTTCATTGTCCACCGGCATGATGCCCAGTACCGGCCCGAACGTTTTTTCGCGCATGATCGCCATGCGGTGATCCACGTGGGTGAGCACCATCGGTGGGATGAAATGCGGATTGTCCGTGCTCGCCGCCCCGGTTTTGGCGACCATGGTGACGCCGTTCCCGAGAGCTTTTTGCAGATGACGTTGTATCGTACTTACCTGTTGCTCAGTGCACAGGGCGCCCACATCCACATTGAACGTCGTGTCACGACCGACGCACAAAGTCTCCACTGTTTTTTGCGAGGCGTTGCATAAGGGGCGCATACACTTCCTTATGCACGTAGATACGTTCCACGCCGGCACAAGATTGGCCGGCGTTAGATTAACCCACCCACACGATGCCGGCGGCGGCACGTTCCATATCCGCATCGGCACACGCGATTATGGCGTCTTTGCCGCCCGGTTCCAGCGACGCGGGAGTGAGTGTCTTGGCAGCTTTGTTTACATTGTTGTAAACGCAACCTGCGGTAGCCAAGCGAGCCGGAAAAGTTCTGCGAACTTGAAGCCCACCGGCAGGGTTTCGGGTGCAATTTTGAACACCACCGCATTAGCGGTCAGCAGTGCCGGCACAATCTCGTGCATGGGAATGCCGAAAGGGTAGTTGCAGGGCGAGATAATGCCCGCCACGCCCCACGGCAGGCGATACGGCGTGCTGCGTTTGCTGAAGAACAACACGGAACCGTTCCGCAGATGTCACGATTGCAAGAATTTTGCTGCGTGTTTTTCGTACCAACGGCTGCCGATTACGCTGGGTATGACTTCGGTGGCCAGTGCCTCGACGCGTGTCTTGCCCACAAAATCGGAAATAAGCTGTGCAACGTCGTCGGTTTTGGCCGGCAATATTTCCCGCATACGGAAAATGCAGCGCTGGTATTCCGCCAGCGGCGTGCCCGCCCAGGCAGGCTGCCGACCACGCGCTCGCTGAATCGCCGCGCGTACCGCATCTGCCGTCTGTTCCGGATATTGGCCGATGACTTCGCCGCTGGTGGGATTACGCACTGTGACCTGTGCCAAGTCAGGTGGTTGGGGCTGGGCACTCATGACAATAGCCATCTGGCGGGATTATTCATCGTGGCCCGGGAGCGTGCCCCCACGCAGGGAACGCGGCAGGCGTGACTGCATTCAGAATACGAGTTGCACGGGCTGCTTGATGACATCAAAGGCAACGATGGCACGTTCACCCTCGCCGCGAAAGGGATAAACATAATGGATGTAGTAGGGTGGAAAGATGATCAGGTCGCCCGTATCGGGATATAACCGCCGGGTGAGGCTGATGGCGTGATAGTGGGCGGCAGGATGGGGATTCAGGAATTCGATGCAACCCTGGGGTTTCGGTTTTTCAGGGACTTCGACATAGTACACGCCACTCGCAAGATTGTCATGCGTGGGATGCATATGGGGCGCCTGCCAGTCGCCTGCGGAGAGGATATTGGCCCAGGAAACCAGCCGTGTCTTGATCTCCCTGATTGGTTCACCGTAGACCTTGGCAAGGTAGCGCTCCACGCCAGGCAGAATAACCTGGTCGCGCAAGGTCTGGACGGCCGGTTCCAGGCGATTCAGGAACATCATCTTCTTGGATGTCTGGTAGCCGCCATAGGTCGTGATCGTGCCGCTTAAAGCCTCGTTTTCCCTTTGGTCATTCATGTGCCTGTCTTTGAGGGCGCGGATAATTACGAAGGTTTCGTGGTTAACGGCAGTGAGTCCGGTGTGGTGACTCACCATAACCTGTATGGGAAAGTGGTCCTCAAATTGGGTTTCCGTACTGATAGTCACACTCGGTCTCGCGCATTCATTGTGTTTCACCGGCCAGATACAACCAGGTCTCAACGACGGTGTCCGGATTGAGGGAGATGCTTTCAATACCCTGATGCAGCAGCCAGCGGGCCAGATCCGGATGGTCCGAAGGCCCTTGGCCGCAGATGCCGATGTATTTCTTGTGTTTGCGGCAGGCCTGGATGGCCATGCTCAGCATGGCTTTGACCGCGTCATTGCGCTCGTCGAAGAGATGGGCGACGACGCCGGAGTCGCGATCCAGACCCAGGGTGAGCTGGGTCATGTCGTTGGAACCGATGGAGAAGCCGTCAAAGTATTCCAGAAACTGTTCCGCCAGCACGGCGTTGGAAGGCAACTCGCACATCATGATAAGTTTCAGGCCCTGTTCGCCGCGTTTCAGGCCGTTGGCAGCCAGGATCTCCGTCACTTTCCCTGCTTCATCCAGGGTACGTACAAAGGGAATCATGACCTGTACGTTGCTGAGCCCCATGTCCTCGCGGACTTTCCTGAGCGCCTTGCACTCCAGCGCGAAACATTCGCGGAAGCCCGGGTCAATGTAGCGTGAGGCACCGCGGAAACCGAGCATGGGGTTTTCCTCATGGGGTTCATATTGACGGCCGCCGATGAGGTTGGCGTATTCGTTGGATTTGAAATCGGAGGTGCGCACAATCACCGGTTCCGGTGCAAATGCCGCAGCGATGGTGGCGATACCTTCCGCCAACCGTCCCACGTAAAAACTCACGGGATCGGGGTAACCGGCGATACGCTCCCGGATCTGCTGTTTGACGTCGGCAGGCTGTTGTTCGAGGTTGAGCAGGGCCTTGGGATGCACGCCGATCATGCGGGTGATGATGAACTCCAGGCGCGCGAGGCCGACGCCTTTATGGGGAATACCGGCAAAATCGAAAGCCCGTTCCGGATTGCCGACGTTCATCATGATCTTGAGCGGCGCCTGCGGCATGCTGTCCATGCTGAACTCACGCCGCTCAAATTCCAGCTTGCCGTCATAGATGAAGCCGGTATCGCCCTCGGCGCAGGATACGGTTACCGGCTGCCCATCCTGGATAATTTTGGTGGCATCGCCACAGCCCACCACCGCCGGGATGCCCAATTCACGGGCGATGATGGCGGCATGACAGGTGCGCCCGCCGCGGTTGGTGATAATGGCTGCAGCACGCTTCATGATGGGTTCCCAGTCGGGGTCGGTCATGTCCGTCACCAGTACATCGCCCGGTTGGATGCGGCTCATCTCGCTGAGGCTGTGAATGACTCTGGCGGTGCCCGTACCGATTTTCTGACCGATGCTGCGGCCTTCGGCAATCGCCTTGCCACGCGCTTGCAGCCGGTAGCGCTCGATGCTCTGGGCTTTTTTGTTTTTAACCGTTTCCGGTCGCGCCTGCAGAATGTAGAGCTTGCCATCGGCACCGTCCTTGGCCCATTCGATGTCCATGGGCCGGCCGTAATGCTTCTCGATGGCGACTGCCTGCTTCGCCAGCATGATTACATCCTCGTCGCTGATGCAGAAGCGCGTGCGCGCCTCGGCATGCACGTCAATGGTTTTAACCGGGGGACCATTGGTGTCACACTCGGCATAAACCATCATGACCATCTTGCTGCCGAGGTTACGACGAATGATGGGGTACTTGCCCGCCGTAAGCGCCGGCTTGTACACGTAGAATTCATCCGGGTTCACGGCACCCTGTACCACGGTCTCACCCAGACCGTAGGAAGCGGTAATGAATACCGCCCTGTCAAAGCCCGATTCGGTATCCAGGGTGAACATGACGCCGCTCGCGCCCAGATCGCTGCGTGCCATGCGTTGAATGCCGGCGGAGAGTGCCACCTGAGCGTGGTCGAAACCGTGATGTACGCGGTAGCTGATGGCACGATCGTTGTACAGTGAGGCGAAGACGCATTTCACAGCGTGCAGCACCTGCTCCATGCCGTGCACGTTGAGGAAAGTCTCCTGTTGACCGGCGAAGGAGGCATTCGGCAGATCCTCGGCAGTGGCGGAGGAGCGTACCGCCACGGAAATCCCCTTGCCGGAATGTTTCAGCAGGCTGTCGTAGGTGATACGGATGGCTTGCTCAAGCGCAGCAGGAAATGGAGTTTCCATAACCCATTGGCGGATGCGTGCGCCGGTATCAGCCAGTGCTGCCGTATCATCCACGTTGAGCTTGGCGAGTTCCTTATTGATGCGTGTCACCAGGCCGTCGTGAGCGAGGAACTCGCGGTAAGCCTCCGCCGTGGTGGCGAAGCCGCCCGGGACTGAAACCCCCAGTTTGGCAAGATGACTGAGCATCTCGCCCAGGGAAGCGTTCTTGCCGCCTACCCGGTCCACATCATGCATGCCCAGTTGTTCGAAGCCGATCACGTAACGCTGATTCATTGACGAGTCCTTAGCGCCTGAACACTCTTTCCGCAGGGATATACTTGGTTTCTGGCTGCGATCCATCAATAATAAACACAAATTCCCCCATTTCGATCCTCAGCCATGGAAAAACAGCGCACGGTATTCTTTGTTTCGGACCGCACCGGTATCACGGCGGAGGCCCTGGGGCGGAGTCTCATGAGCCAGTTTGACGGGGCCGGGTTTCGGCAGGTCACTCTGCCATTTATCGCCAGCGTTGACAAGGCGGATGCGGCGGTGGCACGCATCAATGCCACAGGTATCGAAGACGGTGTTCGTCCGGTGGTATTCAGCACCATTGTGGATGACACAATGCGGGTCATCATCCACCGCAGCGAGGCGCTATGCCTGGATTTTTTCGATGCCTTCATCGGGCCGTTGGAGCGGGAGCTGGGTATGAAGTCTTCCCATACGGCCGGCCGCGCCCACGCCTCGGCGAGCGATGCCGCCTATATAAATCGTATAGAAGCCGTAAATTTTGCGCTGGCCAATGATGATGGCATCACCACGCGCAACTATCCAAAGGCCGACGTGGTGCTGGTGGGTGTGTCACGCTCCGGCAAGACGCCTACCTGCCTGTATTTGGCGTTGCAGTTTGGTATTTTTGCCGCCAACTATCCGCTGACAGAAGATGATTTGCAGCGCGGTCGCCTGCCGGAAGTGTTATTGCCTTTTCGGGAAAAACTCTACGGTCTGACTATCGAGCCCGCACGCCTGCAGCAGATTCGCCATCAGCGTCGCCCGGATAGCCGCTACGCGTCTTCTGACCAAGTACGCTATGAGGTGGAACGTGCGGAGAATATTTTTCGTGCCGCAGGCGTACCGCATATGAACACCACCCATCCGTCCATTGAGGAGATCGCCAGTACGATTCTGCATCAGACCGGTATCAAACGCCGTTTCTGATTCCGATCACGCTTGTGGGTGCCGCGATACCCGGGGTATCGAGCCGCGCGAGGCCATGCGCCATGCGTGAAACGCTTTTTTGATTGCAGTGGGTACATCGGGATTCGTACTGTTACAGGCAGATGCGCAACGCGGCGCTGCCCGGTTTTCCATCGTTGCAAGGACAGGCGGGAATGGCCGGGGTGTGCGTCATGCCTTTGTATCGGCGGGTTGCCAAGCTTGGCGATCCAAGTGTCTGTGATATAGTCCCGGCATGTTCATTGAAACCGTTGGACAACGTGTACGCTTGGTGCGCCCCCGCAGCTTTGCGGGCCTGATGACGCTTTATGCAAGCAATCATGTACGCCTGAGGCAACTGCTCGGTAATCTGCGAAGTCTGCCATCCGGGTCCGTTTCCACAAGCCCGACCGATCTCAGCATCCATCTCATATTGAATGAACGCAGCCGTTATACCACCACTCTGCACATGACCTACTGGTTTGAGGTGCGGGGGCTTATGCTGACCGACCCTGATCTTCTGTTGCGCATCTATCATGATGCCCGCCTGGCCGAAGCGGTGAGTTGTTCTGCACAGCCGCGGCATGCGGCACTCAAAGACCTGTTATTGCCGGGTACGTCCGAGTTGGCACGGCGCTGGTCACTCAATATCTTCCTGAATAAATGGCTGGAGCATTGCCTGGATCACCGGCATCGTTTTGCATAACCGGTGATTTGATACTTTGCCCCTCATTCCGCTGATTTGCGGATCACACGACAGCCTCTCCGGGAACAAGGAGGCATGCTCTGCTGCCCCACTCCGCCCGCTATCCACTATCCAGCGGACGGGCTGGATTTTTGTCGGGTACCGCTTAGGTGAGGGTCATGCCATGGACCGGGTTCTGCATCTTCCTTTTATCCTAATTTGCCTTTGCATACCCTGCTCTTGTCGGCGCTGATCGTATGCGGCAAAGCGGGAGATGCCGGTGACCCGACACCTGTGCAAATCGCTGCCGCCCGTGGACTCAGCGCGAAGCTGGAGCACCGCGATCTGCACTGGTCAAAGACATGCGTGTGGTTTTCCCAGGAAAGACGAGCCAGTCGCCTTGGTTCGCTGGAAATTTCCAGTACATTAAGGGCAGTAGCTTTGTGGCTTCTTGGAGTCTATTATGTTAACTTAAATACCGATAGGGTACAGCCAGAGTATGCCCATCTTTAAGATTATCAGGCTGTTTAAAAACAGCCCGATTGAACGTCGCAGACATGTGATGCGGCGTGGGGAGAAGGGTGGCGCATTGCACTGGACGAGCGGATAGGGCGAGAGCATAGCTTCGCCTGGGGCCGCCTGTGCGTGGAACAGGGCTGCGAAGCGTACAGGACCTTTCAACAGACCGTGAGAGATGAGTAAGCAAGCCACGGCCGGCATGGTTTGTCCGCAATTTATCCGAGGAAGCCTCTTCATGGCGGCGTTTTTTAAAAAGGCAGTAGCCGGGAAAGATAGTGCTCGGGAAGCAGTCAGCAGCAATCCGGCTCCGGACCCGAATACGAAACTCGTGGAGTTGTTTGAAAACCGTAACCTGATCAAACGCGAGCTGGATCAGGTCACGGCGGAGCGGGATGTGCTCAAGGCGGATGTGGAGGATCTGCGCGCACGTCACGAAGAACTGCAGCGCCAGCTGGCCAGTCTCGAAAAAATGCTGGCGGATGCAGAACGTGGGCAAAGCGCCATCATCTATTACCGCCTGCGGGCAGTCTGGGACACCTGTCGGCAGCAGCTGCGGATTCTGGCCGAGGATCTCGGCAACCGTTATGAAAAGGCTGAACGCGCAGGTTTTGAGGAAAACTCAGGAAAGGAACGCAGCCGTCGTCTCGATGAACTCGCGCAGCAGTTTGACAAGTTGGAGCGAGACCGCCGCAATCTGAGAAACAGCATGGGTGATTTGCAGAAACAGTTGGCACATCTGCAAAAATTCTGGCATATACGCAAACGTGAGAAAGTACAATTTCAAATCGACAGGCTTACCAAGCAATTTAAACCTATCGAGACCATGAAGCTGGAGTTGCTGGCCGCAATGGATGGGCTGCGCAAACAGAAGCAGCGGGTGTGGCCGGGTATCAGTGTCGCGTCCAGGCGTACCGTCAATTTATGGCTGTTGGCTCTGGCGCAGTATCTCTACCTGCATTTCACCGAATACAATATTTCGGAAATGGCGCGCAGCGCTGGCACAAAACCGGTATCGGACGTGAATTTCGGCCTGTTGAATGATTGTTTGACCATTGGCAATCACGTATATGAGGTGGTGGTGAAGTTGCGTGCCGACAAGGCGCGGCCCGAGAAGCTGCGTTTCCGTGCCGAATATCTGCGCCGCACCGCCACCTATGCCTCGGACGGCGACACGATTCCCGAAGAATCCTGCCTGGATTACATTCCGCCGGCCTCCCAGGCAGCGCCCACGATAGACGCGGAAGCCCAGCCGGCGGCCACCAATATCCTGCGGCTGAGCTATTGGGACATCCAGAATATTCTGCTCAAGCCACTGGAGCCCGCAGCAGAGACTGAACCCCAGGCGGTAGCTCTCGCTGATTAGCAGTATTCTGCAAGCCCTGCTGCGCTTCGCAGCCCTGCTCCACGCAGGACCCAGAGCGAAGTCATGCCCTCGCCCTGTCCGCCCGTACGATGCAGCGCACCGGACCGCGGACGTTTTTTCAACTCGCTTCAGCGCGGCACATTTTTGTGACGCGCTTACTTGCTGCCTGCTGCAGCGGTCATGGGGCTGGACAGGCTGCCCACACCCAACGCCGCCATGTCGGCAACTATATGGGCGGTTTCCTGCAGCAGCACGTCGGGCACGAGAGGGCTCGAATTGCTGCTGGTGGAGTTATTCCCACCGGAGTGAGGAGCGCCAGGTTTGTCGTGCGTGCCGCTCTGCGTCAGTTTGTGGGCGGCTTCCAGGCTGGCCGCAGGCGGCAGGCCTTTCAGCCGCCGCCAGGCATTGGCAAGAGCCAGCCTTTCACGATCATGTTCGTCACGCTGCTTTTCCCGTTCGCTCAGCAACAGCGAAATGGATTTCTCGTCGCGTTGGGCTTCCAGCTGCCGGATACCTTCCAGATACAGCTTCCAGGCTGCATTGCGGGCGATACGCGCGTCGTGCAGCTTGGTAAGCTCGGGCAGTGCGTGTGTGAGTCCGAGGTGCAGAGGAGTGTAATCCGCCGGCGCGATCCGGTCCCAGGGCAGTGCATCATCCTGGGTTTCCTCGCCGAATTCCTTGGGATTAATGAGCGAGGGCAGAATAATATCGGGCGTTACCCCTTTGTCCTGCGTGCTTGCGCCGTTTACGCGGTAGAATTTGTCTACCGTGAGCTTGAGTTGGCCGGCATTCCCGTCACGTGGCACAAAACGGTTCAAATCTATGAGGGTCTGTACCGTACCTTTGCCGTAGGTAACAGAGCCGACCACGATACCGCGATGATAGTCCTGGATGGCGGCAGCAAAAATTTCCGAAGCTGAAGCGGTAAAGCGGTTGACCAGCACCGCCAGCGGGCCAGTGTAGGCGACACCGCTGTTATTGTCATCGTCCACCTCCACGTTGCCGTCCTTATCGCGAATTTGAACTACGGGTCCATGGGGAATAAACAGTCCTGTAACCTCGGTGGCTTCGAGCAGTGAGCCGCCGCCGTTGTTGCGCAGGTCGATGACTACGCCACTTACATGCTGGGCTTCCAGTTCCTGCAGCAGCCTGTGTACATCACGGGCAGTGCTGATGTAATTTTTCTCGCCTTCCATGCGGCCGCGGAAATCAATATAGAAGGCGGGGATGTTGATGACACCAATCTTGTAGCTGCGGCTGTCATGCTTCACAACAATAATTTTCTTGTGGGCGGCCTGAGCCTCCAGCTTTACCGTCTCGCGCACCAGACGAATGACTTTTTCCGGGGAACCCGGCGCGGCACCGGCTGGCAATATCTGTAGCCGCACCACGGAGCCTTTGGGACCGCGGATGAGCTGCACCACGTCGTCCAGACGCCAGCCCACCACGTCCACCATGTCTCCCTTGTCGCCCTGGGCAACCCCGGTGATACGGTCGTCGGGGTGCAGCTCATTGCTCTTGGCGGCAGGGCCGCCCGGGATGATCCGATCCACCCGGGTGTACTCGCCCTCACTGATCAGGGCGGCGCCGATGCCCTGGAGCTTGAGGCTCATCTCGATCTGGAATTCCTGCGATTGGTCCGGCGAGAAATAATCGGTGTGCGGATCCAGGGAGTGAGTGTAAGCATTCATGAAAACATCGAACACGTCCTCCGGCGCCACTTGGCGCGCCCGATAATCAAAATTCTGATAGCGCTTGCGCAGGATATGGGCTGCCTGTTTCCAGGTCTTGCCGGCCAGTAGCAGGCCGATGACATCATTTTTGACGCGCTTGCTCCAGATGTTATCCAGCTCTACCGTGCTCTTTGCCCAGGGTGCCTTGTGCCGGTCATAGACGTAATCCCCTTTCACTTTCAAGTCGGGTTCATGGTCGAGGAGGCTCAGGGCATACTGTATGCGTTGCTGGACACGGTGTTGATAGACGTTATATATGGCAAACGCGGGTTTAAGGTTACCGTCCCGTATGGCGTTATCCAGGGTATTGCGGTAGGGCGCGAAACCGGCGATATCAGATTGCAGAAAATAGCTGCGATTCGGATCAAGATCTTCGAGGTAATGCCTGAGTATTTGCCGTGAGAGCGCGTCACTCAGGGGTTCTTTGCCGTAATGGTAACGTGTGAGAATGCCGGCAATGGTTTCATCCACCAGGGTTTCACGCGGCTGCGGATTGAGTGTCGGCAATGGGGCCAGGACACTGTTCGCAGGCGCGGTATTGGCGGCATTACCGACAAGCGTGACGGCAAGCGTGCCGATGGCAATCAGCAGAAAAAGAGGCTTGTGGCGCATCTGGGAAAGATATCCTGTTGGCAGGAGCCGTTTCCGGGACGGACACGGCGCGGACTGTGGATTTCAGCAGTTACATAGTACTTGGAAGTGGGGTGAGAGTGCGAGCACCCGCTGTGCAAGATGCGATTATTGCAATCTTAAAGAAGGTTGGCCATCCGCCGATGAAGCCAGGGAAGCGCGAGGTGCGAGGCGCGAGGCGCGAGGCGCGAGGCGAAGAGCCCCTTTCGGGGACTTCCAAGGATCGCCTGCGGTAACCCCAGCGGGCGTAGCACAGCGTCCGCATGGTGCGAAGGCCGCGCTGCGGCGTAGAGTCATGGCGGAGGAAACCGTGCGAAGTAACGGTTTCCGAACGCCGAGCGTGCCGTAGCGAAAGGGATACCCGTCGCTGGAGCGAATGGCTGGGACATCGGGACCGTACCGGCCATCACGAGCGACGCGATGCTATCGATGGCTGCAGGTGGTATTCGGGCCTGTTTCAGCGTATCTGGGCCGGTCTGGAAGACGGCGGTTGGAGGTTTGGCGCCCCGCACTATCCGGGGCCGGTAGTTGTGTACCCGGGTTTTTCCCGGGAAATTCCGCCAATTCTTAAACCAGATAAGGGTTAAGTTATGAAACTATCGCCTATGCCGTGTGTCTCCCGCAGGCGTATGCTACAGTATCCATGCATTGTGCTGAGACTGCCCCGGGGCAGGGTAAAGCCATAAAAATTTTCTCTTCAGACCCCGCAGCTTATTGACTTGACTAGGTGGATTCGAGTAAAAAACGTGGCCCGCTATTTGGACGGTGCGTTCGAGTCAATCTCTTTAAGAAGTAAAGGCCCGCTATTGGACGGTGCGATGGATGCTGCTGGGTGGTTCAGGCTGCCACAGAGCGTACATGCGCGTTTGTAAACAGCAGATACCAAATCCGGTATTGCAGGAGACTTTAAGTGAGTATTCAAGAGCTTATTCATATAGCTGGAGTTTCGGGTGGCATCCTGTACGTGATTATCTTCATCCTGTTGGTGGCGCTAGTCATTATCATTGACCGGACCTGGTATCTCGCAAAGATTGTCAGGCAGGGGGAGCTGATCGCACATACGGTGCTTGAGACAGAAGGTGTGGATCGTGATGCGTTGATGGACCTTGCGGTCCGCACCGCCAAGTATCCACAAGGCGCCGTGCTGGAAGTGGCGCTCAAGTATCCCGAGGTCAAGGATCCGGTGCGTCTCGCGGATCTCATCGAGGAAACCATTCTTCTGCAGGCGCCGCGCATCGATCGTGGCCTGTGGGCGCTGGATACCATCGTGACACTCGGCCCGCTGCTGGGACTGCTTGGCACGATCGTGGGCATCTTCGAGGCGTTCAAGGTGCTCGGCGCCGCCGACACAGCCCCGACCAAGGTGACTGGCGGTGTGGCCGAAGCGCTCGTGGCCACCGCCGCGGGTTTGTTCGTCGCCATCATTGGTCTCGTATTCTTCAACGGCCTTAACAACCGCGTTCGTCTGATTCTGCATCAGATGGAGGCTATTAAAGTGATGCTCGTCAACCGTCTCACCTGAGAGCGGCCGGGCATACCCGGAAGACATGGTTAATCTTCAACTGGCCGTCATACGCGGCCAAGGCAGGCAGTTGCAATGAAGGGTTTCTTTGAAAAAAAGAAAGGAAGAATCGAGATCATCCCGATGATCGACATCATGTTCTTCCTGCTGGTGTTCTTTGTCATGATCACGCTGCGCATGATTCCGGCCACGGGCATCGCCTCCAAACTGCCGCGCAGCAGTACCGCGGTGACTATCGAACGGCCCAAGGTCCTCATCAGCCTACAGGCCGATGGCGAAATCGTGGTCGAGGGCCAGAAAATGACGGCCGACCAACTCACGTCTTACCTTCTGGGACGCGATCCGGCGCATGCGAATGTAACCATTGCAGGTGCCAAACAGGCGTCGCTCCAGGATCTCGTGATCGTCATGGACGCGTGCCGGGAAGCGGGTGTGACCCAGATCGGTATCGCCGCCAGAAACATCAATTAAGCCATAGGCCCAAGCAGTGGAAAGAAAGTACGTTTTCACCGACGGCCTGTTCACAGCCCGGTCTGGTTATACCATCGTCGCGGCGGTGATCCTCGAGGCACTCATTATCCTCGCGGTGGCGGGTGTGCTCATCTGGGAGCAGATGCACCCCATGCTACTGCCGCCTGAGCAGAAAACGGCGTTGATTACCATTCCGCCGACGCCGCCGCCCCCGCCGCCGCCCCCGCCCAAGACGCCGCAGCCGCCGATCCCGAATCCGCCGACACCGCAGCCCTTGAGCGAGGTGCCACCGATTCCCACGCCCATTCCCTTGCCGAACGCGGTACCGCCGCCGCCGCCTTCGCCGCCGCCCACCCCGACGCCGCCGCAGCCGACGGTGGATATAGCAGCCATCCGGGCAAGTTTCCTTGCGGAACTGCACGCTGCGATCGATGCAGCCAAGAGTTACCCCCGTCAGGCGATCTTGTCCGGTACGACCGGTACCGTCACCGTGGGGTTCGATTACTACGATGGGCAGGTCAGCAATATTCGTATTGACCGCTCCAGTGGTGATCGTGCACTGGATCGTGCGGCAATGGATGCCGTGGCGCGCGCCCGCTATCCGCAGCCGCCGCCGCAATTTCAGGATCAGACGCTCCATCTCACGATCCCTGTCGCCTTTAGCCTGCCTGGATCCTAAAACACAAACAGAAGCTAAAGCCGCCTGTGTTTCTGCAGGCGGCTTTGCTTTTTCCGATGCTAGCGCTCGCTTCCCTATACGCGTGACAGTTTAGGGACTTCGCGACTTTCCCGGCGCACCGTGCCATACCGCATAGGCGTCGTGGGATGCGACCCAAACAGGATGGGAACTGGGCAAGCGGAGACAAATTTTTTGCCCATGTGAACTAAGGTATCTCTTCCGCCAGACATGGTGACATGCACAAGGTGTCAGCATGTCTGTGGTTTTTGTTGACAATTTCTCGTTCCCGTGTTTTGCTTAGCAACACAAGCACGGCGATGGAGTTCGCCCATAACCGCCCAGGGGGCTAATGACTCCTAACTGAACCGACATGAAGTTCAGAGGAGTTTTCTGCGTGGCATACTGCGAGTCATGCCCGGGTGCCGTTCATGGCAGTCCCGGTAACCGGTATACAGCACCACGGGGACCTGCCGTGCGGCGCCGCAGGTGCGTCCATGCTTAGGGATATCCTTGCCCAGGTCGCCCAGGTACTGGCGGTGCTGCTGCTCTCGCCTCTCATCCAGGGGTTCATCCTGCGTTACGAAGAGCGTGTGCAGCGCGCCCGCGGACCCTCCATCCTGCAGCCCTATCGCGATCTGTGGAAGCTGTTCCACAAGCAGCTGGTCGTTCCCGAGACTGCCTCCTGGGTGTTCTGGGCGGCGCCGGTTGTGGCCTTCACGGCCATGCTCACGGTGCCGCTGCTGATTCCGGTGCTGACCAATTATCCGCTGCCGCTCTCAGATATGGGCGACATCCTCGGCGGCGGTTTGATCCTCACGCTGGGCACGTTCTTCGTGAATCTGGCGGCACTGGACAGCGGCAGCGCCTACGGCGGCATCGGCTCCAGCCGCACGGTAATGCTCTCCATCCTCGCCGAGCCCACGCTCATCCTGGTGTTCGTGGGGATCACCCTGATGGCCCGGGCCATGCTGCCGTTCGTCGTCAATCACCTGCTCGTCGCCAGCCCGGCCGTGTACTGGAGCCCCACGCACCTGTTTCTGGTACTGGCGTTTTTTATCCTGCTGCTGGTGGAGACCGACAGGTTGCCGATTCATTCCAGCACCCACATCGAGGTGTACATGATCGAGGAGGCCCGCATCCTCGAGTATTCCGGCCCGCTGCTCGGCCTGCTCAAGTGGGCCTCCATGATGAAGCAATTCATCCTGTACACCATCTTTTGCAATGTGCTGGTGATTCCCTGGGGCCTGTCGGTCCAAGGCACGGCTATCGGCATTCTGGCCGCCGCCGCGGTCTTGGTGCTCAAGTTCTTCCTGGTGGGTGCAGCCATGGTGGTGGTGGAAACCGTGCAATCGCGCCTGCGCTTCTACCGTTACCAGGAACCACTGGCGGCCTCATTTCTGCTGGCGATCCTCGCCATCCTCGCCAACCAGATCAGGTGAAGCATGCTCGCTGTCCATCTTGATCCTTTGGCCGCCTCGCTTTTCAGCCTTATCGCCATCGCCAGCATGTTGCTGTCGTTCGTGATGCTGGGTTCGCGTTGGCTGAAGGACTACATGTACGCCTTTGGCGTCCAGTCCTGGCTCATCGCCCTGCTATCGGCGCTGGTCGGCTATTACGGCCATTACCCCGAACTTTACCTGGTGGCCATTTTCACACTCCTGTTCAGAGGCCTGCTCCTGCCGTATCTCGTGATGCGCATCTTGCAGCGGCTGCGTGTGGAGCGGGAACTGCATCTCATCCTGCGTCCCTCTGCAAGTCTGGTGGCGGGGGCCGCGTGCGCGCTCTTCGCCCTGCTGGTGGCCTCCCGGGTGGGCGCGGCCATCGGTCTGACGCAAAACATCGTGGTGCTGGCACTGATGGTGATGCTGACCATGAAACTGGTGGGTTTCCTGATGCTGAGCGTGCGGCACGAGGCGGTGAGCCAGATCCTCGGCCTGTTATTGCTGGAAAATGGCATATTCCTGGGTTCCCAGATACTCATTCCCGGTATGCCGTTGCTCATCGAATTGGTCATTCTGTTTGACCTGCTGGTGGCGGTGGCGTGTTTCGGCGTGCTGGTGCGTTATCTCATGACGCACGTCGGCAGTACCAGCAGTCTCGATCTCAAGCGGCTGGTGGGGTAGCGCATGACGTTCGAGCTGTGCGTCATTGTCATTGCACCGCTGGTCGCCATCTTGGCGGCGGGCGTACCGCCGCGTTCGCGGGTAGCGGAGTACGTGAATCTGCTGGCCAGCCTGGCGGTGCTGCTTGCTGCCTTGCCATTGCCTTTCCGCATCCGCTCACCGCTGTTCTACTGGGGCGGTTATGTGATCGTAGATCAGCTGGGAGCATGGGGGATGTTGTGCACGGCCGTGGTGTATTTTCTGGCCTCGATATACGCCGTCGGCTACATGCGCCTGATGGATCGTCCCAAACGGTTGGTGAATTTCTACGCTCTGTTTGCCGCCTTCGCCTGGACCATGCTGGTGGCACCGCTCATGAACAATCCCGGTGTGTTCTGGATCGCCATCGAACTCACTACCCTGGTGAGCACCTTTCTGGTGGGTTTCGAGCGCGAGGCGGAGAGCATGGAGGCGGCGTGGAAGTACATCATCGTGGTTTCGGCCGGCATCAGTCTCGCGCTGCTCGGCACGGTGCTGCTGTACTGGGGCGGCAGCCTGGTGCTGGGACCTACCTACGACATGACTTGGCAAGTGCTGCGGGACGTGGCGCCGCGTATGAACCCGGTGCTGCTCAAGCTGGGATTTCTGCTGGTGCTGGTCGGTTACGGCACCAAGGTCGGTCTGGCGCCCATGCATACCTGGCTGCCGGATGCGCATAGCGAAGGCCCGGCACCGGTATCCGCCATGCTGTCCGGCGCACTGCTCAATACCGCCATGCTCGGCATTGTGCGCTACCTGGCGGTGACAGATGCGGCCGGCATCGGTCTGTTGCCGCGTACCGCGCTGGTGGTGCTGGGCATCTTGTCGGTATTCGTGGGGGCGCTGTTCATCGTGCGTCAAGAGGGCGTCAAGCGCCTCATGGCGTATTCCAGCGTTGAGCACATGGGTATCCTGGCGCTCGGCTTCGGTTTCGGCGGCGTACTGGGCGTAGCCGGCGCGCTCTATCACATGCTGAACCATTCCCTCAACAAGTCGCTGATGTTTTTCGGCGCCGGCAATGTCATGCGCCGTTACGGCACCAAGGAAATGCCGGACATACGCCGTGTGCTGAGTGAATTTCCCGTCTCGGGTCTGCTATGGCTCGCCGGGGCTGTTGCCATCACCGGTGCACCGCCCTTCGGCACGTTCCTGGGGGAGTTCAGCATCCTGCGAGCCGGGTTCGGCAGCCCCAATGTCTGGGCGGCGCTCATCATGCTGGTGCTGCTCATCGTTATCTTCATCGGCTTTCTCAACCACTTCCGTGCCATGTACTTCGGCAGGAAGCCGGAAACGCTGCCCGCCGGGCGCTGGGGAGGGGGCTGGTGCGCGGTACCCATGTGGCTGGCGCTGGTACCGCTCCTGGTACTGGGATTGTGGTGGCCCGAGCGCCTGCTGACTCTGTTCACTGCGATCGCCCATGGGCTGGGCGTACCGTCATGATGCGCAATACCGAAGAACGGCGTCTCACAGTCGCGGAACTGCTGCCTGCCTGTGAGGAATTGCTGGCCCAGGGCGGGCGCATGTCCATGGCCTGGGGCTGGTTCCCCGGAAGCGCTGCCCGGGAAATCTGCTATCTGGCGGCACCGGGACCACGGCGGCCGTTCGTCCTGTGGCGCTGCGGTGTGACTGACGAAACCCTGCCGAGTCTTGCCGTCCGGGCGCCTGCCTTGAGCTGGCATGAACGCGAGATCAGCGATCTCTGCGGCATCCCGTTCAGCGGGCATCCCAAAGGTCATCCGCTGGTACTGCACGCCGGTGCGGAACCGGTGACGCCGCCGCTCAATCCGGCGTATCCGCGGGAGGTGGGCATGCCATTCACGCGGCGGCGGGCGCACGCTCCGGACGTGGCGGGGTCCGACATCCAGGAACTTCCCTTCGGGCCGGTGCGCGCGGACGTGACGGAATCGGCGCAATTCCTGTTCTTCTATCTGGGCGAGCATATCCTGCACTACCTGCCGCGGCTGTTTTTCAAACATCGCGGCATGGAAAAGCGCTTCGCGGGACTCACGGCGGAACTGGGTGTGGTATTGGCAGAGCGCGTGTCGGGCGTAGGCAGTGTTGCCCATGCACTGGCTTACTGTCAGGCAGTGGAGGCTGCAGGCGGATGCGAGGTGCCGCCGCGTGCCCGCTGGCTGCGAGTGCTGATGGCGGAGCTGGAACGGCTTTACAACCACCTGCATTATTTCGGTCACCTCGCCGATACCACCACCCTGAAAGTAGGCCAGGCGGAAGGCAAGCTGCTGGAAGAGCGTGTCAAGCAGATCAATGCGATCACCGGCAGCCGGTTTCTGCGGAATCTGCTGGTGCCCGGCGGCCTGCGCCGCGACATTCATCTTTACGCGGGACTTGCCACCGAACTGGGCCGGCTGCAGAAAGACGTCAACGCCTATCTCAAGCAGCTCGCGCATACCGGCAGTTACCTGGATCGTCTCATCACCACGGGCGTGCTGGACAGGGAGATGGCGCTGGCACAGGGCGCCACGGGACCCGTGGCACGCGCCTCGGGTCTGGATGAGGATGTGCGCCGCGATCATGCCTACGCCGCCTATGCGGACATGGACATGGACGTGCGCGTGCCGCTGCGGACGGCGGGTGATGCCAACGCCCGTGCCGAAGTCCGTGCCGAGGAAATCGAAGTGAGTTTTGCACTCCTGCTGCGCTTGTTGGTCCGGCTTCCGGCGGGCGAGGTGCGCGCGGCTTGCCAACCTGCCGCATCCGCAGAAGGTCTGGGTTGGAGCGAGTCACCGCGCGGCGCTTTGTTCTATGCGGTGCATTTTGATGAGCAGGGCAAGCTGGCACGCGTGAAGATCCGCTCACCGTCATTTTCAAACTGGCGGGTGTTCCAGTACACGGTGCGCGACAGCAACATGATGGATTACGCCATCAATGAGGCGAGTTTTGGCCTGACTATCGCGGGTTGCGACCGCTAGGAGTATCGCGATGCCGGTGTGGACGCTTTTTGGTTTGACGCGCCCTGTGGCCAGCACCCGTTGGCCCGGTGAGGGAGGCGATGACGGCCAGGCCGGGGTACAGGGCCTGCCGCGTCATCATGCGGATAAATGCGATAACGGTTGCAGGGAATGCGTCGCCGCCTGCTTGCCCGGGGCACTCACGCGCAAAGCGGGTGACGAGGCGCGGCTCAACGTGGATTACGGCCGTTGCATTGCTTGTCAGATGTGCGTGGAGGTTTGTCCCACGGGGGCTATGGAGAGCAGCGAAGATTGGGCATTCGCGGTGCGCGACCGGGAAGACCTCAAATGGCAGGAGGCGTTGCAGACGCCACCGGCGCAGGCATTGAAGGCGCGTATCGAGGGCGCCTTCCGGAATAGTCTCTACATCCGCCATGTGGATTTCGGCTCCTGCAACGGCTGCGAGTCGGAGTTGCAGGCTCTCAACAATCCCTTTTATAACCTGCACCGTCTCGGCATCTTTTTCACGCCGTCGCCGCGCTTCGCCGACATCCTGTTGGTGACCGGCAGTGGCACCTACGCCATGCGGGATGTCCTGCTGGCGACCTACGAGGCCATGCCGGAACCCAAGTGGGTCATGGCCATGGGTACCTGTGCCGTGTCCGGCGGCATCGCCGCGGGAGGCTACAGTTCCGGCCACGGCCTCGAAGGCGTGCTGCCGGTGGATATATGGTTGCCCGGATGCCCACCCAATCCTGCGGCGATCATCCATGCACTGTTGATGTTGCTGGAGCGTGCGCCGCAGCGGGTGCGGGGAGGCCGATGTGAGTAGCTTGCTGCTGGGCATCGCTGTTATCGCCTGGTTGTTGGCGCTGCTGCTTGCCGCAGCCAATACCTGGCTGCGTGCCGGGCGTTACCTGCTGGCATGCGGTTGCACGGCGCTGATCATTACCGCCGTCACGACGCTGCCCGGTGGCATGGAAGTCATGGCGTTGCCGGTGTCACTGGGTGCGGGGAGGGTGGGGTTCTCCTTGTCGGCTCCCGCATTGTGGTTGTTGCTGTTCGGCGCATTAGCGGCTGCACCGGCGTGTTGGCTGGGCACGCCCAATCCGAGTGGTCAGCGCGGCTGGTTGGCCGGCGCCGCATTTTCGCTGCTCGGCGCGCTGGGTGTATTCGGCTTGCAAGATGGCATTGCCTTCCTGGTGGCATGGGAAGTGATGAGTCTGGGCGGCGCGGTGATGATCCTGGGTGAAAAACTCGCTCATCCCGGCGGACGGTGCGTGCTGTTCATGCTGAGTCTGTTGGAGGTGGGCAGCGTCGCTCTGGTGTGTGCTTTCCTGCTGCTTGGCCGCGACGGGTTCTCGTTCGCGCAGTTCGCGGCTCAGGCGATGGCGCTGCCCGCCTGGCAGCAGGCATGCGCCGGTGTGCTCCTGTTGATCGGTTTCGGCGCCAAGCTCGGTCTGTTGCCCTTCTATGAGTGGTTCCCGGCTGCCTACGGCGCCGGCAGCGGTGCCAGCGGCAACCTGCTCTCGGGCATGATCCTGAATGCGGCTTTTTTCGGCCTGAGCCGGGGGCTCACCGTCTGGCTGTCCCAGGGGGAGGTTGCCTACGGCCTGAGCATACTGGTCATCGGGGTGGGCGTAGCGAGCGCGATACTCGCCGTGTTATACGCCTTCCAGGAGAACGGCTGGCGCGAGTTGCTCAGTTTCTCCACCGCCGAGAATGCCGCGATCGCCGTTACCGCCCTCGGCGCAGCGCTGCTGTTCCATGCGGATAGTCATGCGGATCTCGCCGGACTCGCATTATTGGTGGCGCTGCTGCAGCTCGCCGGCCATTCCTTGGCCAAGGGCGCGCTGTTTCTGGCTGCGGACGGCGTTTACCTGTGCACCGGCGGTTACCGCATCGCCCAGCACGGTTTGCTCAAACGCGGCCCATGGTTATTTGGTATCGGCGCTGTGTTTGCCGGCATGAGCCTCGCCGCCATGCCGCCGCAGGCAGGCTTCGTGAGCGAATGGTATCTATTCCAGACGGTTTTCCAGGGATTCCACCTGAGTGATATCACCGGCCGCCTGGTGATGGCGCTCGCCGGAGCGGGACTGGCGCTTACGGCCGCTATCGCTTTTGGCACGTTCGTGAAAGTGCTGGGTATCGGCCTGCAAGGCCAGGGCGACCGGCAGGGAGCGGTTATCCCGCGGCGCGTGGGCTATGCCAGCGGAATCCTCGGCCTGGGGGTGCTGGCGCTGGCGGTGGGCATGCCCTGGTGGTTGCACGCATTGAGTGGTGCGATATTCTGGCAGTTCAGTGCACACGCGGCCACGGCCATGCGTGACGGCTTGCTGCTGGTGCCGCTTACCTCAGGCTTTGCTTTCATTTCGCCGACCCTGCTGGTGATTGTCTGTCCGCTGCTGGCGCTGTTGCCTTTGGGCCTGTTGCTGGCGGCGCGGCGTTTCAAGGTTCGCCGGACCGCAGTCTGGTATGGCGGCCTGGGGAGGGATAGCGAGAGGGTGGCGACCACCGCGCTGACGTTCTCCAACGCCATGCGAACATTTTATGGCTTCGTTTACCGGCCGACACTGGACGTGGAGCATGAGCACTTGGGGGCGGGTTTTTTTCTCAAACGCCTCAAATTCAATCACAAGGTGGCGCCGGTTTTCGGTCCGCTCCTGTTTCTGCCGCTTACGCAGTTTGTCAATGGACTGGCAAAACGGCTGCGTGCTCTGCAATCAGGGCATCTCAACTTTTATCTTGCCTTGACCGGTATATTGCTGGTGCTGATACTGGCCATCGCCGTTATCTGAAACCCCGAGCGGGAGGAGAACTGCTGAATGTGGAGTTATGTGGCGGTCGCCGCCGGCGGCATAATCGGTTGTTGCGCCCGCTATGGGATGACGCAACTGGTACAACTGGTGTACGGACGCAGCTTTCCCGTGGCCACGCTGATTATCAACGTACTCGGCTGTTTTCTCATGGGGTTTCTCTTTTTCGAAACTCTGGATCGAGTTTCCATCAGTCCCACCCTGCGTACCGGAATTCTTACCGGCGGACTTGGCGGTTTTACTAGAACTTATCTCAAAATAGAAAAACACGCATCATTGTCTATACTTGATGCATGCAGGGTTTGAGCGATGAACAGTGGGATCGGATCCGGAAGCATTTTCCGGAGGAACACCTTCCCGACGAT
>JAKAXB010000047.1 GCA_021816765.1 Natronospirales bacterium
TGCGGCGGCTGATAGGGGATGGTTTTGACCGCCGTGCCTGCCGCGGGTGCCGAGGAGGTGGAGGACATGCCGCTGCCGAGACACTTGTAGATGCCAAAGGTTTGCGCGCCATTGGCCATCGGCGTCAGCGGGGAAACCGTATCACCGCCCTGCGTCGCCGCCTGATTGATGGCGAGATTCGTCAGGTCATGTTCCACGTCCGACGCGGAGCGCTCCAGGAATCCCACCTTGTCGGCGATGGATACCTGTATTTTACTCAGCAGCCGACAGCTGGTGACGCGATCCAGCGGCAGCACCATGATACCTTTCTGTTTCGCCTGCGGATTCACCGACACCCAGGTACAACCGGCCATTGCCAGCAGCGTACCCGCCATCAAAATCAAGGGCCACACTTTCATACACATCCTCCTGAAATTCAAGTCACTTGGACTGACATAGTCTATAGTAATCGTTGCGGATGGGTGGAGATTATGTAACCGGAGGGAATCGGGAATGAGCAAAATTTTCCTGCTCGCACTGGGAGCTGTTCTGCTGATGTCAGCCGTATCGCCGGCATTCGCCTGGCGCTGTGACCGTGGCATGGTGAATACCGGCGACCGCGCCAGTGTGGTGCGCAACAAGTGCGGCAAGCCTGACTTCATATACAGCGATACGGGCGTCTATCGGCGCGGCCACCTTACCTCAATAGACGAGCGTTGGTACTACAACTACGGCCCCAACCAGTTGCTGCGCGTGCTGCGCCTGCACAAGGGCGTATTATGGGAAATCGCTACGCCGGCTTACGGATTCAACATATCAGCGCGTCGCTGTACGCCGCAGGATATCCGTCTCGGTATGAGCGCATATGAATTGATCACCCGCTGCGGCAAGCCCAGGAGCAAGCGCGAGCGTTCCACCCATCCCGGCAGTGGGAGACGCGGGCGTTCCGGCGGCCAAGTGGTAATCCATACGCAACTGTGGACCTACGATTTCGGTTCCGCCTACCTGCTGCAGCAGGTCACGATTTCCGACGCCCAGGTGCAAAGTCTGGATACCGTGATGCGGCATGCGCGCCGCTCAAGGCAACGCGGCTGATCGTATTTCAATGGCTCATTGAGCCGGCCGGTGCCTGGCGGACGAAGCGTGCGGGCAGACCGTAGTAACGCAACGACTCGGGTTTTCCGCTGGCACCCGGACCGAAAGTCACATATTGCTGGAACGCTGCGTTGTAGAAACGATAACGCAGTTTCACACGGAAGGTATCGTGATTCCAGTGAATCAGGTCGCCGGTGAAGTCCGGGTTGCCGCGCCGCAATACCAGGTGCCCGCCTTGCAGTGACACCCGCACATCGCCGTCCAGCGGATTGCTATAGACACCCGTGTAATCCTTGAGCGGCAGCGGCGCAGCACCGGGCTCGTGTGCCGCCGTCAGTTTTTGCTCCTCCGCCCTGGCGGTGGCATCCTGCTGGTGCGCCAGAGCCAGCAGCGCGCCGTTCACGTGGCGTGGTGGCAGGCCGAGGTATTGATCGAGGATGTGAAACAGCAGCGCATTGCGGGCGTCATCATGATCCATGTTGGTGAGTACCACCACGCCCAGATGCTGGTGTGGCAGCATGCCGAGGGCTGAGGCCATGCCGTCAATATCGCCCGCCGTCATACATCACCAGCTTGTGTCCGGCGTAATTCTCGATGATGAAGCCGAGTCCTTAGGTATAGAAATGACCCTGTGGGTTCATGGCGCGCAGCCAGCTGCCGATTTCGTCGTCAGCGGGGATCACTATCTGCGGTGTTTCCATCTCGGCGATGATTTTCGGATCGAGCACGGTCTTGCCGTTGTAGCGGCCGTTATTCAGCAGCATCAGCAGCCAATGAACCATGTCGTTTACACTGGAGTTGATGCCGCCCACCGGTGCCATGGTGTCTATGGTGTAGTCGTGATGTATGACCACCACTTTGTGGCCCACTTCACCGTGTGGCGCCGCGGCGTCCGCATCGGCTTTCATGGTAGCGACACGGGTGTCGGTGTGCAGCATGCCGAGCGGTACGAATAAGTGTGCACGCACATAATCTTTCCAGCTCCGGCCCGTGATGGCCGGAATAAGCCGGCTCGCCGCCAGGTACATGGCGTTGTTGTAGCAAAAGCGGGAACGGAAGCTGTAGTCCGGTTTGTCAAACCTCAGCCGGTGAATGATCTGCGTACGGTTGAAGTCCGATGTGAACCACATGAACTGCGGATCGCAGTAGCCGGTGCGGTGCGTGAGCAGATCCCGCACCGTGATTTCGTGCGTCACCCATGGGTCATTGAGCTCGAACCCCTTGAGGTAGTGTGTCACCGGATCGTCCCAGTGGAGCCGGCCTTGCGCCACCAGCATGCCCAGCGCCGCGACGGTGAAGGCCTTGCTGTTCGAGGCGATGGTGAACAGCGTGTCGGCGTCCACTTTGCCGGGCTTGCCCAGTTCACGCACGCCGTAACCGCGTGCCAGCACCACCTTGCCATTCTTGACCACCGCCACGGCCAGCCCGGGTACTTTCCAAGTCGTCATGACCTTGTGCACGTAGGCGTTCAGATCGCCCGGCGGTGCGGCGGGTTGCGCCGCTGGCGCGGTGGCAGCCACCAGCAACGCAATACAACCGGCGAACAGGATAAGGCTCGGCCTACGCATGACGATGTTATATGGACGCCTCCCGTTTGCCAAGGACGTTTTTGGTGTGTTGGGACAGATAGGCTGCAGTTTTATATCCGGCCTGTTGTGCAGGTCGGAACCCGCTGGCCCTGATGGAATCCGCTGACCCACG
>JAKAXB010000011.1 GCA_021816765.1 Natronospirales bacterium
GCGGCAAAGCGCCGGCGACCGGGTCCTTCGGAATATCGAGCCGATCCCGTTCATTGTTATGCTGTGCGGCGACGGCGGCCCGGACCATGCCATGCCGGGTCTCGACAATCTGAGGAGGCGGACGGTGGAGCGACTGCGGGCGAAAATTCGCGACATCCCGGATTTCCCAAAACCGGGCGTTGTGTACCGGGACATCACACCCCTGGTGCGGGACCCGGCGGCTCTGCGTCTGGCGGTGCACGAGCTGGTGCACCCGTTCTTCCGGGATGCGCTCACGGCGGTGGTCGGCATGGAGGCGCGCGGCTTCATCTTCGGTGCCCTGGCAGCTTGGGAACTGGGGGTGGGTTTTGTCCCTCTGCGCAAACCCGGCAAGCTGCCCTATGACGTCCACAGCATCTCCTATGACCTCGAGTACGGATCCGAACGCCTGGAGGTACACGTGGACGCCCTCGGCGCCGAAGACCGGGTCCTGGTGGTGGACGATGTACTCGCCACCGGAGGCACTGCGTCAGCGAGTTGCGCACTGATCGAAAAACTCGGGGCAAAGATCGTGGCCTGCGCCTTCGTGGTGGAACTCGATTCCCTCGCCGGGCGCGGGAAACTGCCCCGCTACTCCGTCCACTCGCTGCTGCATTACTGAACAGGGTTTTACCCATGGGTTATCGCGCCGTCCTGGCGGGAAACGGCGCGAATGGCGGATTTTCCCCGGGCGATTGCGTCGCGGCGAAGGTCGCCGCTCCCACGAAATCATTAATCCAAAACCATCGCGCCGGATTACAGCCCCAGGAAGTCCCCCTTGCCGATGTCCACGCCGTTGTGCCGCAGAATGGCGTAGGCGGTGGTGACATGGAAATAGAAATTCGGATACACCCGCTGCAGCAGATAGTCCTGGCCCGTGAGCACCACGGTCTTGTCGTGCAATTTCAGTTCCACGCGCCGTTCCTCGGAGCCGTCGATCTGCGCGGGCTTGACGCTCTTGAGATAGGCAATGGTCTTGTCGATGCGCGCGTACAGATCCGCGAAACTCTGTTCCTTGTCTTCGTAGGCCGGTGGTTCCATGCCCGCGAGCCGCGCGGCGCAGCCCTTGACCTGATCGCTGGCGATCTGTATCTGGCGCACCAGCGGCAGCATGTCGGGCGCCAGGCGCGCACCGGTGAACACCGCCGGATCGATTTTCTTGCCCTGGGCGTGGGCTTCGCCCTTCTTGAGGACGGCGGACAGATTGGTGAGCATGCGGATGAACACCGGCACCGAAGCCTGATACATGGAAAGGGACATGAACGAACCTCCGGAAATTGAAGTTGGGGAAAAGGCAGGGACGAGGCGGCACATTCTACGCTTGTGCAACCGGAGGCTATACTGGCCGCAAGGTCACTGCGGAGCAGGCCCATGGACAAGCTGACAAAAGCATCCGGACCAGTGATGGAAGCGCTGCCGGTGCGCGAAACCATCGTCGGCGAGGACATGAAGGTGCGGCGTGCGCTGCCCAACAGACTGCGACGACTGGTGGGCGCCTGGACCTTTCTCGATCATTACGGTCCGGTGACCCTCGCCCCCGAAAGCAAGGGCATGCGCGTGGGGCCGCACCCGCACACCGGCCTGCAGACGGTGAGCTGGCTGTACGCGGGCGAGGTGCTGCACCGCGACAGCCTGGGATTCAAGCAAATGATCCGGCCCGGACAGCTCAATCTCATGACTGCGGGCAACGGCATCTCCCATTCAGAAGAGACGCCCTGCCCCCATACGCCGGACATCCACGGCCTGCAATTCTGGATTGCGCTGCCGGAAACGCGGCGGCACAGGGAACCGGGCTTCGACCACTATCCGCAACTGCCGGTGATGGAACGGGACGGCATGAAGCTCACGCTGGTGATCGGTGAAGGGCTCGGCGAGCGCTCGCCGGCGCGGGTGTATTCGTCGCTCACGGGTTTTGACGTGGAGCTTGGCGACTGCGGCACACACACACTGCCGCTGCATCCCGCTTTTGAACACGCGCTGCTGGTGATTGACGGGGAACTCAGCGTCGAAGGCATCGCCATGGAAATGACCGCCCTCTGCTATCTCGGCGACGGGCGCGAGCGCATCACGCTTGCCAACGGCAAACCTGCGCGTGCGTTTTTGTTCGGCGGCGCTCCCTTCGGCGAGGAGGTGTTGTTGTGGTGGAACTTCGCCGCCCGCCACACCGCGGAGATGGCCGCCGCCCGCGCCGATTGGGAAGCCCACGCGGCGCGCTTCGGCGAAGTGCGGGGTTACGACGGCCCGCGGCTCACCGCACCGGAACTCGGCACGCGTCTCAAGACACGCTGAAGCACGCTTGAGCGGAATGTGCGCTCAGCGGCGCGGATTCAGCTCCTCACCCAGTCTGACCACAGCCGCGAGCAGCGCGTCGAAATCCTCACGCCGGCTGCGGTGATTGGTAATGGCCACGCGGATGGCGAAGTGGCCGTGCAGGATCGTGGACGATGGCACGGCGATACCGCCCTCCTGCAACGCCACCAGGATGCGTGCGTTGAGTTCGTTGAGCGCCTCCTCATGCAGACCGGGCACGACGTAGCGGAAGTTCACGATGTTGAGCGGTACCGGCGCGAGCAGTTCAAGCTGCGGCGTGCCCGCCACCCGCGCGGCCAGATACTGCGCCTGGCGGATGTTCTGCGCGATGAGCCGCGCGAACTTGTCGAGACCGTAGGCCTTGAGGCTGAGCCATACCTTGAGGGCGCGGAACCCGCGCGACAGTTGCGGGCCGTAATCGGCGAACGCCACCGGACCGCTCGCCACGCCGCCGGCGAGCCGGTGCAGATAGCTCGCCTGGGAGGCGAACGCGGCCGTGTGTGCCTCGCCGGAGCGCACCAGCGTGCAGCCCACCTCATAGGGCAGGTACATCCATTTATGCAGGTCGAAGGCCAGGGAATCGGCGCGCTCCATGCCGGCGAGCAGGGGACGGTGCGCGGGATCCAGCACGGCCAGCGCTCCGAAAGCGCCGTCCACGTGCAGCCACAGTTGTTCGCTCGCGCAGAAATCCGCGAGCGCGGCGATGGGATCCACTGCGCCGGTGTTGACCGTGCCGGCGTTGGCCACTACGCAGAACGGGATGCAACCGGCGCGCCGGTCCGCCGCGATACGCGCCGCCAGCGCCGGGCTGTCAATAGTGTAATCATCCAGCACCGGAATGAGCCCCAGTGATTCGGCGCCAAGACCCATGAGCTCCACCGCCTTGTGCACCGAGTTGTGGGTCTCGGTGGAGGCATACACCATGAGGCGCGAATGCGCCGCGAGCCCCTCCTGACGCACCGCGAACGGCGCCTTGGCGCTGCGCGCCACATTGAGCGCCACGAGATTGGCCAGCGAGCCGCCGCTCACCAGGATGCCGCCCGCCTGCGGCGGGAACCCCATCATCTGCTTGAGCCAGGCGAGTACCTGCAGTTCCACGAACGTGGGCGCGTGATTGAAGCCGGCGGCATTCACATTCATGGTGGCGGCCAGCATGTCGGCGAGCACCGCCAGGGGCGTGCCGGTACCGTTCACCCAGCCCCAGAAACGCGGGTGGATGTTGCCGAGCGGATAGGGCTGCACACAATCCTTGTAGGCCTGGTAGGCATCGGCGACCCCCTCGCCTTCCCGGGGCAGCGGTCCAGTGAAGCGGGCGCGCACTTCCTCCGGGACGGATTGCCAGACCGGGCGCTCGCGCACACCGGCAAGATAATCGAGCGCGTCGTCCAGCACCCGGTGGGCGAAACCGCGGAATTCCTCCCAGTTTTCGGGGTCGAGGGTTTCTTCAGGCAGTGTGTTCATGCAGACGCGCGCCAAGCCAGTGAGGGGGCGGTCATTCTAATCCAGCAAACAGCGACTGCTGAGCCGTGCTCATGGCTCGGCGTCGTGGCTCCGCGGGCCGCAGAACGCGGCGCGCGCCGGCGGAGACGCGGGTGCTATCAGGACGGCCGCTGGATGAGCTCGGTGTGCATCACCGCGAACTGCACTTCGTCCAGGCGGAAAAATACCGGCTCGCCGGCACCGTCCGCCAGCATGATGCAACCCGGCACGTCGTCAGAGTAGGTGGCGGTGGCAAGCCCGTGCATCATGTCATCCAGCGGACCCTTGCCGCCGTAGTCCAGCACCAGCGGATGCTGCCGGCCGCGGAGGTAGAACGCCACCCCGCCCGCTTTGAGTACCGGTGACCAGTCATGGCCGTTGGGTTGATTGCTGCTTTGCAGGAACTGGATCTCCTTCACGGAGATGAGCGCGCTCAGAATCGGCGAAACGGGAAACAGATAAAAGGCCGGCACATGCCCTTTGCCCGCGGCCAGCGCTTTCACGCCGTCCATCAGTTCCGTGTAATCAGCCTCCCCGATGTTGACGCGAATTGCTTCCTCGCGGCCGTAAAAACTGAGTCTCAGAAAGTGTTCGATCATTGCCGGTCTCCTCAGCTTCAGAGGTGTTGTCGGATACGGCAATATCCCTGCGCCGTGGTAGCACCGGGGGAAGTATAGACGGGAAGTTCCATTCCATGGGCCTTTTTCCACCCGCTGCGACGCGCTGCGCGCATCCGGCATTGCCAGGCGGTACCCACCGCTGCCGTCACGGAAAACGCGGTGACCGGGATAGGGCTCCACGCTGTGGCGGGGTGGGGTTTTGCGCCGCACTTGCGCCACGGCGTATAGTTACCAGTTCGCGATTTTTCAGGGCTCAAATGGACGCCATCCGCATCCGTGGGGCGCGCACCCACAACCTCGCCAATATTGACGTGGACCTGCCGCGCGACCGGCTCATCGTCATCACCGGCCTGTCGGGCTCCGGCAAGTCCTCGCTGGCCTTCGATACCATCTACGCCGAGGGCCAGCGTCGCTATGTAGAGTCACTGTCGGCCTACGCGCGCCAGTTCCTGTCCATGATGGAAAAGCCGGACGTGGACCACATCGAGGGCCTGTCGCCGGCCATCTCCATCGAGCAGAAATCCACTTCCCACAACCCGCGTTCCACCGTGGGTACGGTGACGGAAATCTACGATTATCTGCGCCTGCTCTACGCGCGCGCCGGCATCCCGCGCTGCCCCGACCACGGCATTGATCTCACCGCCCAGACCGTGAGCCAGATGGTGGATCAGGTACTGGCCCTGCCCGAGGACAGCAAACTGATGCTGCTGGCGCCGGTGGTGCAGGAGCGCAAGGGCGAGCACCTGGAGCTGATCGCCGAACTGCGCGCCCAGGGTTTCATCCGCGCGCGCATTGACGGGGCGGTGGTGGAACTGGAACAGGCACCCAAGCTCGACCTGCGCCGCAAACACAACCTCGAGGTGGTGGTGGACCGCTTCAAGGTACGGCCGGACGTGGGCCTGCGCCTCGCCGAGTCCTTCGAGACGGCGCTGCGTCTTGCGGACGGCATCGCGCGCGTGGCATTCATGGACGAGCCCGGGCGCGACGAACTGGTGTTCTCGGCCAAATTCGCCTGTCCGTTGTGCGGCTACAGTCTTGCGGAACTGGAGCCGCGGCTGTTCTCCTTCAATAACCCGGTGGGGGCCTGCCCCACCTGCGACGGCCTGGGTGTGCGCCAGTTCTTCGACCCGGCACGCATCGTGACGCATCCGCATCTCACGCTTGCCGGCGGCGCGGTGCGCGGCTGGGACCGGCGTAATGCCTGGTACTTCCAGCTGCTGCAGAGTCTCGCCAGGCATTACCAGTTCGACATCGAGACGCCCTTCGACGAACTGCCGGAAAAAATCCGCAAGCTCATCCTGCACGGCAGCGGCAATGAAGTGATCCAGTTCCGCTACATGAACGAGCGTGGCGGCCATGTGTCGCGGCGCCATCCCTTCGAGGGCGTCATCCCCACCATGGAACGGCGTTACCACGAAACCGAATCCCAGATGGTGCGCGAGGAGCTGGCAAAATACCTGTCCAGCCGCCCCTGCCCCGACTGCGCCGGGACGCGTCTGCGCCGCGAAGCGCGTTTTGTGTTCGTCGGCGGTACCAGCCTGCCGGCCATCACCGGCCGCTCCGTGGGCGACACGCTCAGATTCTTCGAGAAGCTCAATCTTCCCGGCTGGCGCGGCGAGATTGCCGCCAAAATCGTCAAGGAGATCCACGAGCGCCTGTCATTCCTGGTGAACGTGGGCCTGGATTACCTGGCCCTCGACCGCAGCGCCGAAACCCTCTCCGGCGGTGAGGCGCAGCGTATCCGCCTCGCCAGCCAGATCGGCTCGGGGCTGGTGGGCGTGATGTACATTCTCGATGAGCCGTCCATCGGCCTGCACCAGCGCGACAACGCGCGCCTGCTCGACACGCTGGTTCACCTGCGGAATCTGGGCAACACGGTCATCGTGGTGGAACACGACGAGGACGCCATCCGCCATGCGGATCACGTACTGGACATGGGCCCCGGCGCCGGCGTGCATGGCGGGCGCGTGGTGTCCCAGGGCACTCCCAAGGACATCGCCGCGGACTCGGCGTCGCTCACCGGCCAGTATCTGTCCGGCCGGCGGCGCATCGAACTGCCGAAGATGCGCAAGCCATACGACAAAAAACGCCTGCTGCGGGTGCGCAAGGCCCGCGGCAATAATCTCAAGGGTATCGATGTGGAAATCCCCCTGGGACTCATGAGCTGTGTCACGGGTGTCTCGGGCTCGGGCAAGTCCACGCTCATCAATGACACATTGTTCCGTTTCGCGGCGCGCCAATTGAACGACGCTTCCGGGGATGCAGCGCCCTGCGATGGCATTGACGGCCTCGAGCAGATAGACAAGGTCATAGACATAGATCAGTCGCCCATCGGCCGCACGCCGCGCTCCAACCCGGCCACCTACACGGGCCTGTTCACGCCCATCCGCGAATTGTTCGCGGAAACCCAGGAGGCGCGCTCCCGCGGTTATACACCGGGACGCTTCAGCTTCAATGTCAAGGGCGGCCGCTGCGAGGCCTGCCAGGGGGACGGTGTCATCAAGGTGGAGATGCACTTCCTGCCGGACATTTACGTGGCCTGCGATGTATGCAAGGGCAAGCGTTACAACCGCGAAACGCTGGATATCCGCTACAAGGGCAGAAATATCCGCGAGGTACTGGAGATGACGGTGGAAGACGCGCTGCAGTTCTTCAGCGCGGTGCCGGTGGTGGCCCACAAGCTGCGGACCCTGATGGCGGTGGGACTCACTTACCTGCGCCTCGGCCAGAATGCCACCACGCTGTCGGGCGGCGAGGCGCAGCGCGTGAAGCTCGCGCGGGAACTCTCCAAGCGCGATACCGGCAGCACGCTCTATATCCTGGATGAACCCACCACCGGCCTGCACTTCCACGATATAGACCAGCTTTTGAGCGTATTGCGGCGCTTGCGCGAGGGCGGCAGCACGGTGGTGGTGATCGAACACAATCTGGACGTGATCAAGACCGCTGATTGGGTAATTGATCTCGGGCCGGAAGGCGGCGATGGCGGCGGCAGCGTGGTGGCCACCGGCACGCCGGAGGCGATCGCGGCGCATTCCGCCTCCCACACCGGCCGCTTCCTGCGACGGGTGCTTGAGGAAGCGGGTACGAGGAAAACCACGCCTGCAGCCAAAGCCGTGGGGTGAACGGAGGGCGGCGATATTCGCCGCGATTCTCCCATCTGCCTGCATCACGGCCGGGGAAAGAGCAGGAGCTGGACACAGCAAAGCACACAGGCTTACTGTGAGCAGCAGCACTCTATGGAAGACGATCACCGCAGGGGGAACAGTCATGCCACAGGTTCGCCGTTGCAGAATCCGCATTGCGACCGCGCTGCTCGCGCTGTGTATGCTGCCCGCAGCGCGGGGTTCCGAAATCCAGAACCACTTGCCGAACATCGGTCCCCCCGGTTTTTCGCTGGGGGCGGGATTCCTCAGTCAGCAGTTGCCCTATGCCGGTTACAGCCGCGCGAATCTCTTCATACCGCTCGTCTTCTACAACCGCGGACGCCTGTTTCTGTCGGGCCTGACGGCCGGGTACAGTCTGGTTTCGCATCCCGGATTGGAAATCAACCTGCTTGCCGAGCCGGAACTGCTGCACCACAGCGCGTCCGACAGTGCGGAATTTGCCGGCATGGGGAACCGCCTGCCGAGCCTGATGGGCGGCGGCGAAATCGCCTGGGCCTTTGACCACGACACCGGTGGGGCGCGCGTGAGCGTGCTCACGGATCTTCTCGGGCGCAACCGCGGCCAGCTCGCCAATCTGCTGGTCTATGTGGCTGCCCGTCGCGGGGCGCTGTTGATCATCCCCGCGCTGGGACTCACGTGGCAAAGTCACAATTTCGTGGACTATTACTATGGGGTGTTGCCCGGCGAAGCGCTCGGCACGCGGTCCGCTTACACCGGACAGGCAAGTTTCATCGCCTTCGTACGCCTGACGTGGCTGTGGCAATTCGACCGTCGCTGGTCGCTGTTTCTGCGCCAGCAGAGCGATATCCTGGGCCCGGGCATCAAGGACAGCCCTCTGGTGAACCGCTCGGGACTGGCGAGCTATCTGCTCGGCCTCAGCTACCACTTCTGAGCAGCGGGTACTTTTCGCCGGATGGAGATCGCAGCCGGGACAGCCCCATCCATATAAAGAAGCAATCAGCTCGGCGCAACCAGCATGGTATTGAGCCCAGGGGCCGTGCAACCTTTTGGCCCGGACCCCGTCTATTAACCCATGGCGGTGTTTCCCTTCAAGCCGAAAGACCCGGCTGCCACGCCGCGACAGGTGGAGTTCACGGCGTGGGTGGAACCGCACCTCAATGTGCTCTACCGCACGGCCTGCCACTACACCGGACACCCCCAGGACGCGGAGGATCTGGTGCAGGAGCTGCTGATGCGGCTGTACTGTCGGCCGCGCACCTGGAACCGGCCGGAGTATCCCCGCTCCTGGCTGCTGCGCGCGCTGCATAACCTGTTCGTGGACCGCTGGCGGCACGAGCAGCACCAACCCTTGGACAATCCCCACGAAATCCCCTGGGAAGAGCTGCTGCGGGAGGAGGGCTCCCGGGAGCAGGATCCGGAAACCCTGGCTGAATCCGAGATGCTGCGCACGCGGGTGCGGGCCGCGCTTTACGCCCTCGGCCGGGATCAGCGCGCGATTCTGGTGCTGCACGACATGGAGGGCCACACGGTGGGGGAGATCAGTACGCTGCTCGGGGAGCCTCTCGGCACGGTGAAGTCGCGATTGTTCCGCGCCCGGCGTCAGTTGCAGGCCCGGATATTCGAGGCAGGGACCCCAACCCCGGTGTGGTCCGTGTTATCTAATGAGGCGACCGAAACGTGAACTGCAAATTCTGCCAACGGCTGCTGGACTCCTGCCCCGCGGGCGAGCCCCCCGCGCCCCTGCGGGCGCATCTCGCAACCTGTGCGATCTGCCGCCGTTATTGGCGCAGGCAGCAGCAAATCCGCCAAACCCTGGCAAGCTTCCCGGCGCGGGTGCCGCCCCCGGATTTCGCCCAGCGCGTGCTGAGCGCCACCTTCACCGGAATCCAGCACCGCCGGCGCCGGACGCTGGCGGCCTGGGGGCTGGCGGCCTCCCTGGTGCTCACCCTCGGGATAAGCCTCGGGGTGGCACGGTTCGGCACACCGAATCCGGGTTATCGCGTGAGCGGCGACGAACTGCTGCTGCCGAGTGAGACCGCCACCACCGTGCAGCTCGCGTTTGACGCGGGCGACACGCTGCATCACGTGCAGTTCACCCTGGCGCTGCCCGAGGGCGTGGAAGTACCGGGCTATCCGCAGGCACGGCATCTCCGCTGGCAGGGGGAACTGCGCAAAGGCCGCAACCTGATCCGATTGCCGATGATCGCCCACGCGGGGACCCACGGCGCGCTGGTGGCGCACTTGCGCCACGGCGCCAGTGAGAGAACCTTCCGCCTGTTGCTGTCCTCGGTGCCACGCGATCCGTTCTGGCGCCGCTGGCTGGATCTTCGCCTGGGACCGGGGTGAACCATGCGTTACAGCGGGAAAAAATTCCCCGGGAAATTGAGAGCCCGCATGCTGCTGGCCGCCGGGCCGGCAATGCTGCTGGCCGCAGCCGGAACGGCGCACGCGGCTCCGCCTCCCTCCTCTCCGTCGCCGGATCGCAAACTTCTGGAGGTCACCCTGACCGTGGTGACGCCGGATCAGGACATCAACCGGACGGTGGCGCAGACCATCACTCTGGCGGCGCCTCACGGGGTGGCAGCCGGGATTCAGCCGGTGGTCGCCGGCAAATCCTCGCCGGGCCATTCCGGCAAACCGGCGGTCAAAACCGCGAAGAAAACCCGCGAATCCCTGTTGCGGGCGCGCCGCGAAACCGCCGAGGCGAAGGCGGAAGCCGCCGAAGCCAAGTCGGAAGCGCGGGAGGATGCCCACAATTCCACCACCCCGGACAGCGACGACGGGGGCGGTGGCTGACCCCCGTCCTCGCCGGGCTTCATCGCAAAACGAACCTTCCCACGAATCTTTCCGGAATTCCGCTTCCATTCGCCAATACCAAGAGTGACTCGCCATGAATAAAACCTCAGGAATTCTCTCCGCCCTGCTCGGTGCCGGCCTGACGCTGATGGCGGCAGCGCCTGCCCGGGGCGCCGACTTTCTCCGGCCAAGACTGCTGACGGACGGCTGGCAGGCCTGTCCGGCCGGCCAATCGTCAGAGACATGCATGAGCGCAAACGTCCATCCCCATTTCGAGGCACAGATGCAAGCGCTGGTTCCGGGAGACAGGGACGGGATTTGTGCGACCGCTGCATGCACGCCGGCAGCAGGCAGCGATCCATCCCTGGGTAACTCGGAACAAGCGAGTCAGGGATTTCCCTGGTCGCCGGGTGCCGCGAACGGTGCATCCGATTTCAGCAATCGCACCGGCTACTACCTGCTGGGCGCCATTCCGCTGATTGTTTTGGGCGGCGGCGCGCTCGGCATTGACCACCGTCTCACCTATGACGGCTCGGGCATCTGGAAGCGCCAGGACCAGCTGGATCTCGAGTATGCCGTGGTTCTCACCGAATTCGGCGGGTCCCTGTGGTTTGGCGGCGAGAACCGCATCGGCCGGACCTTCTGGCAATCCCTTGACGCCTCGGCATTCTCCGCCCTCGCGGCGCAGGGTTTGAAATACGTGTTCAGCCGCGCCCGTCCGTACCAGTCCGCCAGCCCCAATCACTGGTTCCAGGGCAGCTGCTGCCAGAGTTTCCCGAGCGGCGAGGTGACGCTGCAGGCGAGCTTCGTGACGCCCTTCATCCTTGAATATCACCGCCGGGATCCCTGGGTCTGGGGCCTGGAGGTACTGCCGCTCTACGATGCTCTCGGACGCATGAAAGCCCAGGGGCATTGGCAGACCGACGTACTCTCCGGCTGGGCACTCGGCACCGCCTTCGGCATCTTCGCCCACAACCGCAAGATGCCCTTCTTCCTGAGCTACATGCCGCATGGAGTCATGATGGGCTGGCAGAAGAGTTTCTGAAGCCGCACGCCGGAGCCGCTAACATGCGCCGCCCGCGATACCGCCGATTTTTCCTCGCGCAAGCGGTGCTCGCATGCACGGCACTCGTTGCGCTCACGCCGTCTGCCCATGCCGCATGGCGCTGGCACGCCGAATTCGCACGCGGCGTGCCCGGCGGCGTGGTGCAGGTGCGTGAAAATGCGGTGAACGGCACCGCCCTGCCCCTCGGCCCCGGCCTGGGGATTGATTACGTGCAACGCCTGCGCCTCGGAGTCACGCACCGCTTCGCGCCGGGGCGGGCCGTGGTGCTGCGCCTCGATCTGGTGCGCATGCATGGCGAGAAGGTGTTCTCACAACCGGTATATTTCAACGGTGTGGAACTCATGCCCGGACTTCCGGCCACCACTGACACCAACCCCATCAACAACTGGCAGGCGACCGTGCTGTACCGCCAGAGGCTGTTCCCGGCCTGGCACAGCCGGGTACGGCTTGAGGGCGAACTCGGCTTCACGTACGTGGGACTCACCTACAACCTGCAAGGCACGCCCCAGGGTGCCAGTAACCCGACGCAGTTGAGCGGCACCCGCACTTTGGAGGATTTCATCACCCAGGAGTTGCCGGTACCGCTCGCGGGCCTGCGTCTGCACTATGCGCTGGCAGGCTCGTGGGCGCTGCAGGCGGGCTTTGTGGGCGGCCACCTGCCGCGCCTCTACAGTCTGCGCAACGAGGGCGGCAAGGTGTATGTGACACAAACCAACCAGGAAGCCGAGCTGGGTTTTGTGCACCGCCTGCGCGACGGACTGCGGCTCGGTTTCGGCTGGTATGATCGCTATTACATGCAGCACGAACAAAGCAACCAGGACGGCAATTACATCCGCATGAACGAACACGGGCTGTATCTGCGCATCGCAGACCGGTTTTAGTCGCCCAACCACAGGGCGGGTCGTCGCGCGTGCAGCCGGAACGTACAATAGGGCGATTCACTCGCCGGACAGCGCGGCCGTTTAGCTAAGGAACACGCGTGCGCACAGCATCCTGCCTGGTATTGGTGGTCGGTATCATGCTGGGCGGGATTCGGCCGGTGCACAGTTGTACCGCCGGTGTTTCCGCGACGCAAGGTCTGCAGGAATTTCAGCTGGGCATTGCGGCGTTCCGCGCCGGCCAGTACCCGCAGGCGCTGACGGATTTTCTGGGCGCCCGCCGTCATGGCATTCGCTCTCCCCAGCTCGGCTACGACCTCGGCACCGTCTATTTCCGCCTGCGCCGCTATCGGACCGCACGGCGGGAGTTCCAGGCGCTCGAGCGCGATCCGGCGCTCGCGGCACTCAGTCAGTACAACCTCGGTTTGATCGCTCTCAGGCTGGGAAACCCGGCGCAGGCGCGTCGTCATTTCAGGCGGGCCCATGCCGGAGCGCAGGAACCGGCGCTGCGCCGCCTGGCCGCCCAGGCGCTGCTCCGGGCGGGAAGCGCACATCACGGTTCCCCCACCTGGGTGGGATTCGCCGATGTGGGGGCCGGTTACGACAGCAACGTGGCGCTTACTACGGAGAACAGCCTGATTGCGCCCGCGCGCCGCAGTTCGGCGTTGTTCCAATTCCTGACCGGCGCCGTCGGTCAGCTGACCGGCAATTACCGGCGGGGTCTGCAGGCAGTCGCCACCGTATACAAGGTGAGTTATCCGAGCGTCAGCGAATTCAGCCAGACTTACCTGCATGCAGGCGGCCAATACCACTGGGATTCGGGGCGCTGGTTCCACACCGTGGGGTTCTATGCTGGCGACACGAGTCTCGGCGGCACCAGTTTCGAAAGTCTTGCCACCGCCAGGCTTGCCACCGGCTATGCACTCTCGTCTCGTCAGCAGCTGCGCGTGAGTTATCGCTATACCAGGATCGTGGGCGGCAGCGGTTACAATTACCTCACCGGTTGGCATCAGGCGCTCAGCGTCGAAGACCGGATGCGCGTCGGGCGTCTGGATCTGAATCTTGCCTATACCCTCGACCTGAACCGGCGGCAGAACCTCGCGGCTCCGCCGCAGTTTTTCAGCGTGTCGCCCACCCGCAACGGCCTGTTCGCACACCTGCGCTGGCGCGTCACCGATACGACCTCGCTGTTCATCGCGGCGGATTACCAGCATAGTCATTACGACCTGCCCAACGTGCTGGTGAGCGGCGCCACCACAACCCGCCTCGGCCGTGAGGACAACTGGCAGCGCTTCGACGTCGGCATGGACCGGCGGCTCGCGCATCACTGGACACTGCGGGCGGATTGGCGCTACAGCGACAACCGCTCGAATATCACGCTGTACAGCTATCAGAGCCGGCGTCTGGAACTCTCCCTCGAATACCTGTTCCCGTGACAGGCGCCCGGCACGCGGAACGACTCACGTTCCCAGGATTTGTACCGCATCGCCCACTGCAAGCGCGAGCGCATGCTGCACGGAACCCTGGTTCACGGCGAGTTCGGCAAGACCGCTGGAATTCTCGTACCAGAAGGCTTCACCGGACGGCAGGTCGCAGAACGTGCGCGCCTGTTGCAGCGTGCGGCCGCGGACCCCTAGCCGGGTGGCGGATGGCAGATTCGCGGCACGCAGGCCGGTCATGGCATTGCCGTAGCGGTCCAAATAGATGACTGCAGCCAGGTCAGGCACCGGGACAACGGGTTTTGAATACGGCACTGCGCCGCTCTCTTCGGGCCTGCGGCCGCACGCGAGCGCGGCGGCCATGGGCGCAAACAGGTCGCGGCCATGAAAAGTCGCGGACAGGCGGGACGCCCGCGCGGTGATCTCGAACCAGCGTGCCTCCCGCGCCCGGCCGGCCACCACATCCAGCAGGCCGTTGTCGGGTCCCACATACCAGCGGCCGGCGGCATGCAAAACCAGCGGTCGGCGCGGCCCGCCGACACCCGGATCCACCACGCACAGAAATACCGCTCCCGCCGGGGCCTCGTCGCTCAGGGCAGCAAGCAGGTGGCCGGCCTCCACCGGGCGGAACGGTGCGAGATCGGCGCACAAATCGAGGACCGGCATTTCCGGCGCATCGCGATGCAACGCCAGTTTCACTTCCCCGCTATAGGGGCTTTGCAGACCGAAATCCGTGAACAGCAGGATCATGTCAGGTCAGCGCCGGGAGCCGCTGGCGGAATACGACTGACACTTTTGCGCGGGACCACTTCCTGTGTAAACGTGGATTGCATGCGGTTTCCTGCGTACCGTGGCCTTTGAATTCAGCTTAGCACATACGGTTTCACACACAGGTGAAAAACAAAGCCGGGCATTGCCCGGCTTGCGTGGCAGCATTTTTGAGATGCCGATTTATTTGTCGGCCTTCTTGCCGGATTTTTTCGGCTTTTTCCCGGGCTTGGCGCCGGTGGTTTTTTCCTTCACCTTGGTTTTTTTCTCCGCCTTGGTTTGCTTGTCAGCATTGGCCCCGGCTGCCGTGTTTTCGGCCTTGGCGGGTTTTTCGGTCTTCGGTTTCTTGTCCGTCCTGGCTTTTTTCTCCGCCGGTTGCACAGCAGGCACCTTGGCCGATACGGCCGCAGCCGCTTCCCGGTCAACCAGTTGCATCACGGCCATGGGAGCTTTGTCACCGGCGCGGAAACCGTGCTTGAGGATGCGCGTATACCCGCCCGGACGGGCCTGGTAGTGCGGACCAAGCTCGGTGAAGAGCTTCGTCACTACCATGTCGTCGCGCAGACGCGCGAACGCCAGACGGCGCTTGGCGACGCTGTCCTGCTTTGCCAGGGTAATGAGCGGCTCCACCACGCGACGCAGTTCCTTGGCCTTGGGCAGCGTGGTGCGGATGGTTTCGTAGCGCAACAGCGCCGCAGCCATGTTGCGCATCAATGCCTCGCGGTGGGCACTGTTGCGGCTTAGTTGTCTGCCGGTATTCTGATGACGCATCGCCTTAACCCTTGATTGTCATTTTCAGGCGGATTTTTTCAGGCTCGCCGGCGGCCAGTTCTCGATTTTCATACCGAGCGACAAGCCGTGCTGCGCAAGTACGTCCTTGATTTCGGTGAGCGATTTCTTGCCGAGGTTCGGCGTCTTGAGCAGTTCCACTTCGCTCTTTTGCACCAAATCACCGATGTAATGGATACTCTCAGCCTTCAGACAGTTGGCCGAACGCACCGTAAGCTCCAGATCATCCACCGGCTTCAAAAGGATGGGGTCGAAGTGCGCGTCGGCGCCATGACCCCGGCCTGTATCGCGGCCCTTGAGGTCCACGAACGCCGCCAGTTGCTCACTCAGGATGGTCGCGGAGCGGCGGATGGCTTCTTCCGGTTCAATAGTACCGTTGGTTTCAATCTCAATGACCAGCTTGTCCAGGTCGGTGCGCTGCTCCACGCGCGCGCTCTCCACCGTGTAGGTGACGCGACGCACCGGGCTGAAGGAAGCATCCAGCTGCAGCCGCCCGATGGGACGGCTTTCTTCCTCGAATTGCATGCGCTGGTTGGACGGCTGGTAGCCGCGGCCGCGTTTGATCTTCAGCTTCATGTTGATGGAACCGGCGCTGTTCAAGTGGGCGATTACCATATCCTTGTTGACGATCTCGACGTCATGGTCCAACTGGATATCGCCGGCAGTCACCGCACCCGGCCCCTTCTTGGAGAGGGTGAGTGTGGCCTCATCGCGAGTGTGCATCTGGATGGCGAGCTGCTTCAAATTCAGCAGAATATCCACTACGTCTTCCTGCACGCCTTCGATGGCGGTGTATTCATGCAGTACGCCCTCGATCTCGACTTCCACCACGGCGCTGCCGGGCATGGAAGAGAGCAGAATGCGACGCAGTGCATTGCCCAGCGTATGGCCGAAACCGCGTTCCAGCGGTTCCAGCACCACACGTGCCTGATGCTCTGATTGTGCCTGCACGCCTACGAGGCGTGGTTTCAAAAATTCCGTGACTGAACCCTGCATGGGAAATATCCCTCGCGATAATAACTGTGAACTTGGGCAACTATTTCGAATAAAGCTCGACAACCAGGTTTTCGTTGATATCCGGCAGAATGTCGCTGCGCTCCGGCAAGGTCTTGAACTTACCGCTCATCTTCTGCTCGTCCACCTCGATCCATTCCGGAAAACCTACCTGCTTGGCGATTTGCAGTGCCGCCTGAATACGCAGCTGCTTCCTGGCACGCTCGCGCACCGCAATCACATCATCCGCTTTCACCTGGTAGGACGGGATGTTGACGATCTTGCCATTAATTTCGATGGCCTTGTGCCCCACAAGCTGACGCGCCTCGGCACGGGTGACGGCAAAACCCATACGGTACACCACGTTGTCCAGTCGGCACTCCAGTATCTGCAGCAGCGTCTGACCGGTGGCACCGGTGCGGCGCGAGGCTTCCTTGTAGTAGCGGCTGAACTGCCGCTCCAGCACGCCGTACATGCGGCGCAGTTTCTGCTTCTCGCGTAACTGTATGCCGTAATCCGACAGCCGATTGCGCTTGGCGCCGTGCTGACCGGGCGCAGATTCGAGGCGACACTTGGACTCGAGCGGACGCACGCTGCTCTTGAGAAACAAATCCGTGCCCTCACGCCGGGAGAGTTTGCACTTGGGTCCGAGATAACGAGCCATGCACTGAACCTCTTGAATTACACGCGGCGTTTTTTGGGCGGACGGCAGCCGTTATGCGGTATCGGCGTCACGTCCGAGATATTGGCGATCCTGAACCCGATGTTGTGCAGCGAACGTACCGCCGACTCGCGACCCGGGCCCGGGCCCTTGACCTGTACCTCCAGGTTTTTTACACCGAATTCCTGCGCCGCCATACCAGCCTTCTCCGCCGCTACCTGCGCCGCGAACGGCGTGGACTTGCGCGAACCGCGGAAACCGGAACCACCGGAGGTGGCCCAGCACAGCACGTTGCCCTGACGGTCGGTGATGGTGATGATGGTGTTGTTGAAGGACGCGTGCACATGGGCAATGGCATCTACCACAGTCTTCTTCGCGCGCTTGCGCGGTGCGGCTGCAGCGGCTGGCGCAACGACAGTGGTTGCCTCGGCCGGCGTCTTCGCATCTTTGGATTCTTTGGATTCTTTGGCGTCTTCTGCCATGCAATTATCCTGCTCTCTTGAATGGGTTACTTGGTGGCCTGCTTGCGGCGACCCTTGCGGGTACGCGCATTGGTACGCGTACGCTGGCCGCGTACCGGCAGGCCGCGGCGGTGCCGCAAACCCCGGTAACAGCCGAGGTCCATCAGGCGTTTGATGCTCATGGACACCTCGCGACGCAGATCACCTTCCACGGTGAACTTGGCCACGCTGCTGCGCAAGGTTTCCACTTCGGCGTCGGTCAGGTCCTTCACCTTGGTGCCGGGCTTGATGCCGGCCGCCTCGCAGATGAGCTGCGCGCGGCTCTTGCCGATGCCATAAATACTCTGCAAACCGATCACGGTATGCTTGTTGGCTGGAATATTGATGCCAGCAATACGGGCCATTACCTGTTTCTCCTGTGGACGCCGACTTTAACGGCGCGAAAACGGGTGATTGTGCCGAAATTTCCTAAAAAAATCAACGTCTAACCGCCGCTCAACCCTGGCGTTGCTTGTGACGGGCATCGCTGCAGATTACCCGCACCACGCCGCCGCGCCGGACGATCTTGCACTTGCGGCAGATTTTCTTGACCGATGTCCGCACTTTCATGTTCCACTCCCGCGACGCTCGCACGCCGCTCACAAAACCTTCAACGCAATCCCGTACCACCGTAGCCCTTGAGATTCGCCTTGCGTAGCAGCCCTTCATACTGATGCGACATCAGGTGCGCCTGCAACTGCGACATGAAGTCCATCACCACCACCACAATGATCAGCAATGAGGTGCCGCCGAAATAGAACGGCACGTTCCAGCTGTTAATCAGGAACTGCGGCAGCAGGCACACGGCGGTGATGTAAATCGCGCCCCACAGTGTCAGCTTGGTCAACACGGTGTCTATATATGCCGCAGTCTGCTGCCCCGGACGGATACCCGGAATAAAAGCACCCGACTTCTTCAGGTTCTCCGCCGTCTCTTTGGAATTGAACACCAGGGCGGTGTAGAAGAAGCAGAAGAAGATGATCAGGCCGGCGAATACCACCACGTAGATCGGCTGCCCCGGCGACACCGCCAGTGAGAACTTCTGCAGCCAGCCGAATCCCGACTGCTGTCCGAACCAGTTCCCGAGGGTCGCCGGGAACAGGATGATACTGGACGCGAAAATCGGAGGAATGACGCCCGACATATTCAGTTTCAGCGGCAGATGGCTGGTCTGCGCCGCATAGAGGCGGCGCCCCTGCTGGCGTTTCGCGTAGTTCACGGTAATACGCCGCTGACCGCGTTCGACGAATACCACGAAGGCGGTGACACCCAGCACCACCACCAGTATGAGAATGGCGATGAGCGGATTCATCTGTCCGGTGCGCACCAGGTCCAGGGTGCCGCCGAAGGCAGCAGGCAGCCCGGCGACGATACCGGCGAAGATGATCATCGAAATACCGTTACCGATACCGCGCTCGGTTACCTGTTCGCCGATCCACATCAAAAACATGGTGCCGGTCACGAGGCTCACGGTCGCCGTGAACAGGAAGTTGAAACCCGGATGCACCGCCACACCTTGGCTCTGCAGAGCCAGCGAAGCTCCGAGGGACTGGAAGAATGCCAGAGCCACTGTGCCATAGCGCGTGTAACGCGTGATGATGCGTTGTCCAGATTGGCCCTCCTTGCGCAACTGCTCCAGGCTCGGCACCACCACCGCCAGCATCTGCATGATGATGGAAGCGGAAATGTACGGCATCACGCCCAGCGCAAATACCGACAGGCGCATGAGTGCACCGCCGGAGAACATGTTGAACATGGCAAGCAGTCCGCCGCCGTGCTGATTGAACAACCGCGCGAGGGCCGCCGGATCAATACCCGGCACCGGGATATGCGTACCGATGCGGAACACCACCAGGGCGCCGACCAGGAAAAGCAGGCGCTTGCGCAGGTCGGTGAGCCTGCCGATCTCCGTGATGGAACCCATCATGCTGGCGCCGCTGCGGGACACTTAATCCTCCACCTTGCCGCCAGCCGCTTCGATGGCTGCCTTGGCCCCTTTGCTCGCCTGTACACCTTTGAGCGTGACGTTCTTCTTGAGTTCACCGGCCAGGATCACCTTCACTCTGTCCGTCTGGATGGGCACCAGGCCCGCGGTCTTGAGAGCGAGTACATCAATGATGTCCGCCTCGACCCGGGCAAGCGCATCCAGACGCACTTCGGCACGGGTGGGTTTCAGGTGCGAGCGAAAGCCTACCTTGGGAAGACGCCGCTGCAGGGGCATCTGGCCGCCCTCGAAGCCCACCTTGTGGTAGCCGCCCTTGCGAGCGTACTGGCCCTTGTGACCCTTGCCCGAAGTCTTGCCAAGACCGGAACCGATGCCGCGACCGAGACGTTTCTTGGTCGTTTTGCTGCCCACTGCGGGCGAAAGCGTGTTGAGACGCATGTCAGTTTTCCTCCACCCGCAGCATGTAGGACACCTTCTCGATCATGCCGCGCACGGCGGGGGTGTCCTGTACCGTGACCGTATGACGCAGGCGGCGCAGCCCCAGTCCGCGCACGCAGTCGCGATGACTCTGCAATCGCCCAAAGGGGCTTTTCACCAGCGTGACCCTGATTTCCTTGCCCTTACTCTTGCTCTTGTCCATGATTTAACCCCTGATGTCGTCCAGCGTCTTGCCGCGCTTGGCCGCAATTTCGTGAGGTGCGCGCATACCGGTGAGAGCGTTCAGGGTGGCGCGCACCACGTTGATGGGGTTGCGCGAGCCGTAGCTCTTGGCGAGCACGTTCTTCACCCCCGCCACTTCCAGCAGCGCACGCATAGCGCCACCGGCGATGATGCCGGTACCCTCGGAGGCCGGCTGCATATATACACGTGTGGCGCCGTGACGCGCCTGTGTCGCGTAATACAGCGTACCCTCGCGCAACTGCACCTGGTGCAGGTTCTTGCGCGCCTGCTCCATGGCTTTGGACACGGCATTAGGCACTTCACGCGCCTTGCCGTAGCCGAAACCCACCTTGCCCGCGCCGTCACCCACCACGGTGAGTGCCGTGAAACCAAACTGACGACCGCCTTTCACCACCTTGGCGACACGGTTTACCGCAACCAGCTTTTCCTGCAAGCCGTCATTGCTTGTCGGCAGATTTTCAATTTTTGCCATGCTGCACCTTAGAACTGCAAACCGTGTTCACGGGCGGCGTCAGCCAGGGCCTTGATACGCCCGTGATACTTGAAACCGGAACGGTCAAATGCCACCGCATTGATACCGGCCTGCTTGGCTTTCTCGGCGATTACCTTGCCCACCGTCGCGGCGGCGGCAATGTTGCCGGTGTATTTCAGGCCTTTCTTCACGTCGGCCTCGAGCGTGGAAGCCGTGACCAGAACCTTGTTACCCTCGGGTGCAATGATCTGCGCATAAATATGGCTCGGCGTGCGGTGCACGGTAAGCCGGTATATCTTGAGCTCGCGGATCTTGGCGCGGGCACGGCGCGCTCGCCGCAGGCGCGCGCGTTTCTTTTCCATCGGTTTCTTATCCATTGCCTATACCACCCGTTATTTCTTCTTGGCCTCTTTGAGGACCACGCGCTCGTCAGCGTAGCGCACACCCTTGCCTTTGTAGGGCTCCGGCGGACGGAAACCGCGTATGTCAGCGGCCACCTGCCCCACCTGTTGGCGATCCATACCCTTGATAATGACTTCTGTCTGGCTCGGCGTGTCGATGCTGACACCATCCGGTACTTTGTAATTCACCGCATGGGAGAAACCCAGCGTCAGGTTCAGGGTCTTGCCCTGGATCTGGGCACGATAGCCGACGCCCACCAGCTCCAGTTTCTTCTGGAAGCCCTGGGTGACACCCTTCACGGCGTTATTGAGCAACGCGCGCATGGTGCCTGCGCAGGCATCCACCTCGGGATGACCTTCCTTCACGGAGACGTGCAGCGCGCCCTTGTCGTTTACCACATTCACATGCGGGTGCATAACGAGCGTCAGGGTGCTCTTCTGACCCTTGATGGTCACGGACGTGCCGGACACAGTGGCTTCGACGCCCTTCGGCAGCGGAACCGGTTGTTTGGCTACTCTGGACATAAGGGAATTCCTTGGAAACCGTTACGACACAACGCAGAGCACTTCGCCGCCCTGGCCGGCGGAGCGTGCGGCGCGGTCGCTCATCACCCCCCTGGGGGTGGATACGATGGCGATGCCCAGCCCACCCAGTACCCGCGGCAGTTCATCCTTGCGCTTGTAGACACGCAGACCCGGACGGCTGATGCGGCGGATGTGGTCAATGACCGGACGGCCGTTGTGATATTTAAGCGTCACCACCAGCTCGTTTTTACCGTCCTGTTCATGGCGCACGAAATCCTCAATGTAGCCCTCTTCCTTGAGCACGCGCGCGATCTCGAACTTGATACTTGAAGCAGGCATGCCCACATCCGCGCGGCCGGCCATCTGGCCGTTGCGGATGCGGGTAAGCATGTCGGCAATGGGATCAGTCATACTCATATATCGATATCCCTCAAAAGATTCTTACCAGCTGGCCTTATGCAGGCCGGGCACGTCGCCGCGCATGGCGGCCTCACGCAGTTTATTGCGGCCCAACCCGAATTTGCGATAGTAGCCGTGCGGACGACCGGTGAGTTCGCAGCGGTTGCGTTTGCGGCTCGGGCTGGAATCGCGCGGCAATCCGGCGAGTTTGGTCACCGCTGCATGGCGCTCTTCATCGCCCGTTTCCAGGTCGCGGATGATGCGCTTCAGTTCCACGCGTTTGGCGGCATATTTCTTCGCCAGCTTGGCGCGTTTTACTTCGCGATTCACCATGGATGTCTTGGCCATATGTCAGACCTCAGTTCCTGAAGGGGAAATGGAACGCTTCCAGAAGTGCCCGTGCTTCCGCATCCGTCTTCGCGTTAGTGGTAATGGTGATGTCCATGCCGCGCAGGGCATCAATCTGGTCGTACTCAATTTCCGGAAAAATGATCTGTTCCTTCACACCCATACTGTAGTTGCCACGGCCATCGAAGGAGCGTCCGTTCATGCCGCGGAAATCACGCACGCGTGGCAGCGCTATGCTGATCAGCCGGTCGAGGAACTCATACATCTGGGTACGCCGTAGCGTCACCATGCAGCCAACCGGATAATCTTCGCGGATCTTGAAAGTGGCGATGGACTTCTTGGCTTTGGTGACCACGGGCTTCTGACCTGCGATCCTGGTCATATCCGCTACTGCATTCTCCATAATCTTCTTGTCCGCAGTCGCCTCGCCCACACCCATGTTGAGTGTGATCTTGGTGATACGCGGTACCTGCATGGGATTCTTGTAATTAAATCGCTTGGTGAGCTGCGGCACCACGGTCTCGCGATAATACTGCTGCAGTCTTGCCATGTGCCTCGCCCTCAGACGTCAACCACTTCTTTGTTGGAACGGAAGAAGCGCACCTTGCGGCCGTCCTCCAGCTTGCGGAAACCGATCCGGTCGCCCTTTTTGGTAACCGGATTGAACAGCATCACATTGGAAATATGTATGGGTATTTCCTTGTCGACGATTCCGCCTGTTACGCCCGCATTCGGATTCGGACGCACGTGTTTCTTCATCATATTCACGTTCTCGACAAGTACACGGTCATTGTCCAGCACCTTGAGAATGGCGCCACGCCGGCCCTTGTCCTTACCGGCAATCACCACCACCTCATCGCCTTTCTTGATCTTGATCTTGCTCATAACCTCTGCTCCCGGCGCTCAGAGTACTTCCGGCGCCAGTGAAATGATGCGCATAAACTGCTCGGTCCTGAGCTCGCGTGTCACTGGTCCGAAGATACGTGTGCCAATGGGTTCCAACTTGTTGTTGAGCAACACCGCCGCATTGCTGTCGAAACGGATGATGGAGCCATCGGGTCGGCGCACACCGCTCTTGGTACGCACCACCACCGCGTCGTACACCTCACCTTTTTTCACCTTGCCGCGCGGAATGGCATCACCAATGCTCACCTTGATGACGTCGCCGATGCGTGCATAACGGCGCTTGGATCCGCCCAGCACCTTGATGCACTTCAGGCTTCTCGCCCCGCTGTTGTCGGCGGCGGCAAGGACGGTTCGCATCTGGATCATGACTTTGCTTCCACAGTTAGTTCATGCACGCGGGAGGCTCAGTTAGTCGCGTGCCCGATGATTTCCACCAGTTTCCATGCCTTGTGCCGCGAAATGGGGCGGCACTGGGTGATCACCACCGTATCGCCTTCCTTGCAGGTATTCTGCTCATCATGCGCCTTGATCTTGGTACGACGGCGCATGACCTTGCCGTACATCGGATGGGTAACCAGGCGTTCCACCACCACGGTAATGGTCTTGTCCATCTTGTTGCTGATGACTTTGCCGGTCAGCGTGCGTGCTGTCTTGACCTGTTCGTTCATGACTTACTTACCCGCCTTCGCCCGCTCGCCGAGCACTGTCTTCACGCGTGCGATATTCTTGCGCGCGTTATGTATCTGATGGCCACGCGGCATCTGGCCCGCTGCCTGCTGCATGCGCAGATTGAACTGTTCCTTGCGCAGCGCGATGAGCTCCTCACGGAGTTCCTTGTCACCCTTCTTGCGCAGTTCGCTGGCGTTCATCACATCACCACCCGGCTTACGAATGCAGTAGTCACGGAAAGCTTCGCAGCGGCCAGGCGAAACGCCTCGCGTGCGATTTCCTCGGTCACACCCTCCATTTCATAGAGCACCGTGCCGGGTTGCACCTTGGCAACCCAGTACTCCACGTTGCCCTTGCCGTTTCCCATGCGCACTTCCAGAGGTTTCTTGGTCACGGGCACATCCGGGAACACCCGGATCCAGATCTTGCCGCCGCGCTTCACGAAGCGCGTCATGGCGCGCCGCGCCGCCTCAATCTGGCGCGCGGTGAGACGGCCGCGATCGGTGGCCTTGAGGCCGTACTCACCGAATGCCACGCTGTTGCCCACCTGCGCCAGGCCGCGGTTACGGCCCTTGTGTTGCTTGCGAAACTTGGTACGCTTAGGCTGCAACATCGGCCTTTACTCCTGCTTTTGCCTTGTCAGCAGCTATTTCCTTGCCAACGCTGATTTCACTGGCATCCAGAATCTCGCCCTTGAAGATCCACACCTTGACACCGATGATGCCGTAGGTGGTGGCGGATTCCGCAAAACCGTAATCGATATCGGCACGCAGAGTATGCAGCGGCACGCGGCCCTCGCGATACCATTCGCTGCGCGCAATTTCCGAACCGTTCAGACGGCCCGAGACACGCACCTTGATGCCCAGCGCCCCGAGGCGCATGGTGTTCTGCACCGCGCGCTTCATGGCGCGGCGGAACATGATGCGACGTTCCAGCTGCTGCGCGATGCCTTCCGCCACCAGATAAGCATCCAGCTCCGGCTTGCGTATCTCCTCGATGGCCACGTCTACTTCGATACCCGGCATCATCTTGATGAGTTGGGCACGCAGCGCCTCGATGTCCTCGCCTTTCTTGCCGATCACCACGCCCGGACGCGCCGTGTGGATGGTGATGTGGCATTTCTTCGCCGGCCGCTTGATCTCGATGCGGCTCACCGACGCCTGTGCGAGCTTCTTCTTGAGGAATTCCCGTACCCGCAGGTCGGCTTGCAGGTTTTCCGCATACGCGTCTTTGGTGGCGAACCACTTGGAATTCCAGTCCGATGCGATGCCCAGACGAAACCCAACCGGATTGACTTTCTGACCCATGGCTCGTCCTTACTCGTCCGCCACAGTGATGGTGATGTGGCTTGTGCGTTTCAGAATGCGCGCGCCGCGGCCCTTGGCACGGGCCATCCAGCGCTTCATGCGCGGACCATCGTCCACGCAGATGCGCGCAACCTTGAGCTCGTCGATGTCTGCACCGCTGTTGTGCTCGGCGTTGGCAATCGCCGATTCCAAAACCTTCCTCAGCAGCTGCGCGGCACGCCTGGGGCTGTACTCCAGGATCTGCAGCGCCTGGCCCACCTGTTTGCCGCGAATCTGGTCGGCGACCAGCCGCGCCTTGTACGGGGTGACCCGCGCGAATTTATGTGTTGCCGCTACCTGCATGGCTTCAATCCTCAGGTCTTTGCTTGGGCATCAGCCTCGGCGGTCGTTTTACGCTCGCCGTGACCCTTGAAGACGCGCGTAGCCGCAAACTCGCCGAGCTTGTGGCCCACCATGTTCTCGCTCACCAGCACCGGTACATGCTGGTGGCCGTTGTGCACCGCGATCGTCAATCCCACCATCTCCGGCGTCACCATGGAACGGCGCGACCAGGTTTTGATGGGGCGCTTGTTATTGCTCGCCACCGCCGCCTCCACCTTCCTGGCGAGATGCGCATCAACAAACGGACCTTTGCGAATCGAACGTGGCACGTCACTAACCTCTTAATAAATCTTCAACATCTCAATAATTAAATCTTCAACATCTCAATTACTTCGCCTTGCGGCGCCGCAAGATCATATTGTCGGTGCGCTTATTGGCGCGCGTCTTGTAACCCTTGGTGGGCTGACCCCACGGCGACACCGGGTGCCGGCCGCCCGAAGTCTTGCCTTCGCCACCGCCGTGCGGATGGTCGATGGGATTCATAACCACGCCGCGCACCGTCGGACGGATGCCTTGCCAGCGGCGGGCACCGGCCTTGCCGTACTGGCGCAGATTGTGCTCGTCGTTACCGACCTCGCCGATGGTGGCGCGGCAGTCAACATGCACCTTGCGCATTTCACCGGAACGCAGTCGTACCGTGGTGTAGGCGCCTTCACGCGCCACTACCTGCACCGACGAGCCGGCGCTACGCGCGAGCTGTGCGCCCTTGCCGGGCTGCAGTTCCACACAGTGCACCTGCGTGCCCACCGGAATGTTCCTGAGCGGCAGCGTGTTGCCCAGTTTGATGGCCGCGTGGCTGCCGGAGACGACCTCCTGGCCCTGCTCAATGCCCTTGGGGGCAATGATGTAGCGGCGTTCGCCATCCTTGTACAGCACCAACGCGATATGCGCTGTACGGTTCGGATCGTACTCAATGCGTTCGACACACCCGCTGACACCGTCCTTGTCGCGCTTGAAATCCACCAAACGGTAATGCTGCTTGTGACCACCACCCTGGTGACGCGTGGTGATGCGGCCGGCATTGTTGCGGCCGCCCTGCTGGTTCTTGCGTTCCAGGAGGGCGGTATAGGGTTTACCCTTGTGCAGGCCCGGTGTGGTGACGCTCACCACGCCGCGGCGTCCGGGTGAGGTGGGTCTGGCTTTTTTCACTGGCATATTCAGTATTCCTTGCGGCTCAGGGCCTTAGGCCTTTTCGCCTACAAAGTTAATCTCGTTGCCCGGCGCCAGGCGCACATAGGCTTTCTTCCAGCTGCTGCGCTGGCCGGTGCGCTGACCGAAGCGCTTATTCTTGCCGCGCACGTTGACGATTTGCACGTCCGCGACTCTCACTTCAAACATCTTCTCCACTGCACGACGCACCTGGTCCTTATCCGCGTCGCGGCGTACGCGGAATACCACCTGGTTATGGGCGTCAGCGACGCGCGTGGCTTTTTCGGACACATGCGGCCCGAGAATCACGCCCATGAGTTTTTCCTGGTTCAGATTCATGCCAGCCACTCCTCAAGACGGCGGATGGACGGCACAGTCATGAGTATCTTCTCGTAACCCACCAGACTCACGGGATCGAGGCCAGCGACATCACGCACGTCCACATTGGGCAGGTTGCGCGAAGCCAAGTACAGTTTCTCATCCACCTGTTCGGTGACGATCAGCACATTATCCAGGCCGAGATCCTTCAACTTGGTGGCAAGTTGCTTGGTCTTCGGTGCCTCAACACCGAACTCCGACAGCACCACCATGCGTTCCTGACGAATCAGCTCCGAGAGGATGGCGCGCATGGCGCCCTGATACATTTTGCGGTTGACCTTCTGGCTGAAGTCCCGCGGGACCGCCGCAAAGGTCTTGCCGCCGCCACGCCACAGCGGGCTGCGGATACTGCCCGCACGCGCCTGGCCGGAGCCTTTCTGCGCCCAGGGTTTACGACCGCCGCCGCGCACCTGGCTGCGGGTTTTCTGCGCCTTGGTGCCGGCACGGCCGCCCGCCAGATACGCGCTGACCACCTGGTGCACCAGGGCTTCGTTGAATTCGCGCCCGAAGGTCATATCCGAGAGGGTAATGGACTCTCCCCCGGTCTTGCTGTGCAACTGCAGTTCCATTCCGCTCACCTCAACCACGGGTCGCTGGCCGGACGATGACGTTGCCGCCCTCGGAACCAGGCACGGCGCCCTTCACCAGCAACAGGTTCTTTACCGCATCCACCCTCACTACTTCGAGATTGAGTGCGGTGCGGCGCTTGTTGCCGAGGTGGCCCGACATCTTCTTGCCGGGAAACACGCGACCCGGTGTCTGACGCTGGCCGATGGAGCCGGGCGCACGATGCGACAGCGAGTTGCCGTGGGTAGCGTCGCCCATGGTGAAGTGGTGACGTTTCACGGTACCGGCGAAACCCTTACCGAGGCTGGTGCCGGTGACATCCACCTTCTGACCAGGCTTGAAAATGTCAACCTTCACTTCGGTGCCCGCCTTGAGATCCGCGCCCTCATCGCCGGCGAGACGAAACTCACCGGAAATCTGCCCGGCGCCGCTACCTGCCTTGGCATAGTGGCCGGCAAGGGCTTTGGTGACACGCACGGAACGACGAGCACCGGTGGTGACCTGCACGGAACGGTAACCGTCCGCTTCCGCGGTCTTCACCTGGGTGATGCGGTTGGGTTCAACCTGGATGACGGTCACGGGAATGGACGCACCATCCTCCGCAAACACGCGCGTCATGCCGCATTTGCGGCCGATTACGCCGATACTCATCTTCTAGTCCTCGTCACCGCGCCGACTGCGATTGGTCGGCGCTGCTGCAATCACACGCGGCCCGGTGAAGGTAACCCCACCGGGCCGCAGGGAGCCAAGGATTATACCAGCCTGTCCGGCCCCTGCAACAGGACGGCTGCCTTAATTTAGCTTGATCTGTACGTCCACGCCGGCCGGCAAGTCGAGCTTCATCAGGGCGTCCACGGTCTTGTCCGTGGGGTCCACGATGTCCATGAGCCGCTTATGGGTGCGGATCTCGTACTGGTCGCGGGCGTCCTTGTCGGCATGCGGGGAAACCAGGATGGTGAAGCGCTCCATCTTCACGGGCAAAGGAATGGGTCCTTTCACCTGGGCACCGGTGCGCCGGGCGGTTTCCACAATCTCCTTCGCCGACTTGTCGATAAGCCGGTAATCGAAAGCCTTCAAACGGATGCGGATAGTCTGGGTTGCCATGATGATTTACTCGATAATCTTCGCGACCACGCCGGCGCCGACGGTGCGGCCGCCCTCGCGGATGGCGAAGCGCAGGCCGTCTTCCATGGCGATGGGGCTGATCAGGGATACCACCATCTTGATGTTGTCCCCGGGCATCACCATCTCCACCCCCTTCGGCAGGTCCACGCTGCCCGTCACGTCCGTGGTGCGGAAGTAAAACTGCGGCCGGTAGCCGTTGAAGAACGGCGTATGCCGCCCTCCTTCTTCCTTGGTGAGCACGTACACTTCCGCCTCAAATTTGGTATGCGGGGTGATGGACCCGGGCTTGGCCAGCACCTGGCCGCGCTCCACTTCCTCCCGCTTGGTGCCTCTCAGCAACACGCCGATGTTGTCCCCCGCCTGCCCCTGGTCCAGCAGCTTGCGGAACATCTCCACCCCCGTCACCACCGTCTTGGTGGTGGGGCGCAGCCCGATGATCTCGATTTCATCCCCCACCTTGACGATGCCCCGCTCCACCCGCCCCGTCACCACGGTGCCGCGCCCGGAAATGGAGAACACATCCTCCACCGGCATCAGAAAGTCCCCGTCAATCAGCCGCTTGGGCTCGGGAATATAGGTATCCAGCGCCTCCACCAGCTTCTCGATGGAGGGAATGCCCAGGGGAGAGGTGTCCCCCTCCAGGGCCTTCAACGCCGAACCGATAATGATGGGGGTCTTGTCCCCGGGAAACTGGTACACGCTCAACAGGTCGCGGACTTCCATCTCCACCAGCTGCAACAGCTCGGCGTCATCCACCATGTCCGCCTTGTTCATGTACACCACGATATACGGTACCCCCACCTGGCGCGCCAGCAGAATGTGCTCGCGCGTCTGCGGCATGGGACCGTCCGCCGCCGACACCACCAGAATCGCCCCGTCCATCTGCGCCGCCCCGGTGATCATGTTCTTCACGTAGTCCGCATGCCCCGGACAATCCACGTGCGCATAATGGCGCTTGGCGCTCTCGTACTCCACGTGCGAGGTCGCAATGGTGATGCCCCGCGCCTTCTCTTCCGGCGCGTTGTCAATCTGGTCGTAAGCCTTGGCTTCGCCCCCAAACTTCTTCGACTGCACCACCGTCAACGCCGCAGTCAGCGTCGTCTTGCCGTGATCTACATGCCCAATCGTCCCTACATTCACGTGCGGCTTGGTACGCTCAAATTTTACCTTGGACACGGTGATTCTCCTCGATCCACATTAATTCAAATTCGTGACTTCTAGGCTGCTCTAACCAGCCGGTTCGCTGGTGAGGGGCAACGTGAGAGATGCGGGTCAGAATCCATTGGATTCTTTACGCCTCACTCTTCATCCCTCATCATCTTTACGATGCTTTCTTGATAACGGCTTCCGCCACACTGGCGGGCGTCTCCACGTATTTCTCGAATTCCATGGAGTAGGTGGCACGGCCTTCGGTAGCCGAACGCATCGAGGTGGCATAACCGAACATCTCGGCGAGCGGCACTTCCGCGCGCACGATCTTGCCAGCGGGTGCCTCTTCGGTACCCTGCACGATGCCGCGACGACGCAGCAAGTCACCGATGATGTCGCCCATGAAGTCGTCCGGCGTCACCACTTCCACTTTCATGATGGGTTCCAACAGCACCGGCCTGGCCCTGCGGCAGCCCTCCTTGAAGCCCATGGAGCCGGCGATCTTGAACGCCATTTCGTTGGAGTCCACGTCATGGTAGGAGCCATCGAAAATGGTCACCTTCACGTCCACCACCGGGTAGCCCGCGAGGATGCCGTTCTGCATCTGCTCCTGGATACCCTTATCCACTGCCGGAATATACTCGCGCGGCACCACCCCGCCGACGACGCCGTTGACGAACTCGTAGCCCTTGCCGGCTTCCTGTGGTTCGATCTTGAGCCACACATGACCGTACTGGCCGCGGCCGCCAGACTGGCGTATGAATTTTCCTTCCGACTCGACCGTGGCGCGGATGGTCTCGCGGTAAGCCACCTGCGGCTTGCCTACGTTGGCTTCCACCTTGAACTCGCGTTTCATGCGATCAACTATGATCTCCAGGTGCAATTCACCCATACCGGAGATGATGGTCTGGCCGGATTCCTCGTCGGTATGCACGCGGAAGGAGGGATCCTCCTGGGCAAGCTTCTGCAATGCGATGCCCATCTTCTCCTGATCCGCCTTGGTCTTGGGCTCCACCGCCACCGAGATTACCGGCTCCGGGAATTCCATCTTCTCGAGGATGATGATCTTGTCCGGATCGGTGAGTGTGTCGCCAGTGGTGACATCCTTCAGACCCACGGCCGCAGCGATGTCGCCGGCGCGCACTTCCTTGATCTCATTGCGGTTGTTGGCGTGCATCTGCAGCAGGCGCCCGATGCGCTCCTTCCTGCTTTTGATGGGGTTGTATACGGTGTCGCCGGATTTCAACACACCGGAGTACACGCGAAAGAAGGTGAGAGTGCCCACAAACGGGTCAGTCATGATCTTGAACGCCAGCGCCGAGAATGGCTCGTCATCCTTGGGATGACGTTCCGCCGGCGTGCCGTCCTTGTCATCATGATGGCCCCTCACGGCGGGTACGTCCGCCGGCGCGGGCAGGTAGTACACCACCGCGTCCAGCATCATCTGCACACCCTTGTTCTTGAAGGCAGAGCCGCACAGCATCGGCACGATTTCATTTTTGATGGTACGTATGCGCAATCCCTTGTGGATTTCCTCCACTGAGAGCGCAGTACCCTCAAGATACTTGTGCATCAGTTCATCGTTGGCCTCGGCGGCAGCCTCGACCATCTTCTCGCGCCATTCTTTCGCCTGTTCAACCAGCTCGGCGGGAACATCCTGCTCTTCAAAGCGCATCCCCTGTGTGGATTCATCCCAGTAGATGGCCTTCATTTTGACCAGGTCCACCACGCCCCTGAAGTTCTCCTCGGCGCCAATGGGAATTTCGATGGGCACCGGGTTAGCACCCAGGCGCTCCTGAATCTGTTTGTACACACGGAGAAAATTGGCGCCGGCGCGGTCCATCTTGTTGACGAATGCAAGGCGCGGTACGCCATACTTGGTGGCTTGGCGCCAAACGGTTTCGGACTGGGGTTCCACGCCGCCCACCGCACAGAACACCGCGCAGGCGCCATCCAGCACGCGCAACGAACGTTCCACCTCGATGGTAAAGTCCACGTGGCCGGGCGTATCAATAATATTGATACGATGCTCGGGCCAGGACTGGTCCATGCCCTTCCAGAAACACGTGGTGGCTGCAGACGTGATGGTAATACCGCGCTCCTGCTCCTGCTCCATCCAGTCCATGATGGCGGCGCCGTCGTGCACCTCACCGATCTTGTGGGACACGCCGGTGTAGAACAGGATGCGTTCAGTCGTGGTGGTCTTGCCGGCATCAATGTGAGCCATGATGCCAATGTTGCGATAGTGCTCGATGGGAGTAGTACGGGCCACGACGGAATCCTCGGAAACTTAAATCACAAATAAATGATCACCAACGATAATGAGCGAAAGCCTTGTTGGCCTCGGCCATGCGGTGCACGTCCTCGCGTTTTTTCACTGCGTTGCCGCGGTTCTCGGCGGCTTCCATGAGTTCGGCGGCAAGCCGCATGGGCATGGATTTCTCGGTACGTGCGCGTGCAGCTTCGATGATCCAGCGCATGGCAAGAGCCTGCTGACGCGTGGCGCGTACTTCCACCGGTACCTGATAGGTGGCGCCGCCCACGCGACGGGATTTCACTTCCACCATCGGACGCACGTTATCAAGAGCCTTGTCCAGCACCTCCACCGGGGTACCGCCTCTCTTGCTGCCGATCTGGTCGAGAGCGCCGTAGACGATGCGCTCCGCCACGGCTTTCTTGCCACTTTTCATCACCATATTGACGAACTTGGCGAGCTTCTCGCTGCCAAATTTCGGATCCGGAAGGATGGTGCGGCGTTCAGCCTGCTTTCTGCGGGACATACACGTTTACCTGATGAATTAGGACTTGGGACGCTTGGCGCCGTACTTGGAACGGCCCTGCTTGCGGTCGTTGACCCCGGCGCAGTCGAGAGAGCCGCGCACCGTGTGATAGCGCACGCCCGGCAGGTCCTTCACACGACCGCCGCGGATCAGCACCACCGAGTGCTCCTGCAGGTTGTGGCCTTCGCCACCGATGTAACTGATGACCTCGAAGCCATTGGTCAGGCGCACTTTGGCCACTTTGCGCAACGCCGAATTGGGCTTCTTCGGCGTGGTGGTGTACACGCGCGTGCATACGCCGCGCCGTTGCGGACTGCCGCCCAGGGCTGGCACCCGGGTCTTTTCTTTTCTGCTGATACGCGGCTTGCGCACCAGCTGGTTAAAAGTTGCCATGAAACAACTCTCGCTACTGGGTTTATATATTGATGAAACAAGCTCTATGAGCAGCCGCACTCAGCCCGGAAAGAAGAAACAGGCCGGTCTGAACCGGCCTGTCTCGGGAGTCTCCGCAGAGGCGACTGTCATCGGATCGCCGTGCGCTGCCTGTAAAGAGCGGGAATTTTAGGGATGGGGGGCGGTACTGTCAAGGAAACCGTCCCCGTACCTTTACCCCTGCACTTGCTGCACCTCGGTCGGAACCTCCGCCGGGACGCTCGGTTCGGGCGCCGTGAACAGGGCTTCCGCCTCGGAGACCGCCTGGGCATTGGCATCAACCGCCACCTCGGCACGCTGCTTGCGCCGCTGCTCATGGTAGGCATAACCGGTACCTGCGGGAATAAGACGGCCAACAATGACGTTTTCCTTGAGGCCGCGCAAACCGTCCTTCATGCCGCGCACCGCGGCTTCCGTGAGCACGCGGGTAGTCTCCTGGAAGGAAGCCGCAGAGATAAACGACTCGGTGGCGAGTGAGGCCTTGGTGATACCGAGCAATACCGGCTCGAACTCCGCCTTGACCTTGTCCGCGGATGCCATGATCTCGTTCTCGTCCAGCGCCCGACCACGGTCCATCTGCTCGCCACGCAGGAAGCGGGTCTCGCCGGAGCCGGCGATCTCCACCTTGCGCAGCATCTGGCGGATGATCACCTCGATATGCTTGTCATTGATCTTCACACCCTGCAGCCGGTACACGTCCTGGATCTCGCGCACCAGGTAATCGGCCAAGGCAGTGACGCCCAGGAGACGCAGGATATCGTGCGGATTCGGCTCGCCGTCCGCGATCACCTCGCCCTTCTCCACGCGCTCGCCCTCGAACACGTTCACGGTGCGCCACTTGGGGATCAGTATCTCGTGCTGCTCGCCGTCGTCATCCGTGATGATGAGCCGCTGCTTGCCCTTGGTGTCCTTGCCAAAGCTCACGGTGCCGGAGTAGTCGGCGAGAATTGCCGGCTCCTTGGGTTTGCGCGCCTCGAACAGATCCGCGACCCGTGGCAGACCGCCGGTGATATCACGGGTCTTGGAGGATTCCTGCGGGATACGTGCGATCACGTCGCCCACGCCCACGCGTGAGCCATCCTCGACACTTACGATGGCGCCGGGTGGCAACTGATAGTGCGCCGGGATTTCGGTGCCTGCCAAGAACACGTCGCGGCCCCTGTCGCCCACCAGTTTCACCATGGGACGCAGGTCCTTGCCAGCCGTACCGCGCATCTTGGGATCGGTCACCACGATACTCGAGAGGCCCGTGATCTCGTCCACCTGGCGGTTGACGGTAATGCCTTCCACGAAATCATGAAACTGCAATGTGCCCGTCACTTCGGTGACGATCGGATGCGTGTGCGGATCCCAGGTAGCGGAGAGCTGCCCCGCCTGCGCCTTGTCACCCTCGGTCACCATGAGGGTGGCACCGTAGGGTATCTTGTAGCGTTCACGCTCGCGACCGAATTCATCCATGACGCCCAGTTCACCGGAGCGCGACACCGCCACCCAGTGCCCCCTGGCATGCTTCACGGTCTTGATGTTGTGGAGCTTTACTGTACCCGCCGCCTTGATCTCGACACTCGATATCGCTGCGGCACGCGAGGCGGCGCCGCCGATGTGGAACGTACGCATGGTAAGCTGCGTGCCCGGCTCGCCAATGGACTGCGCCGCGATCACGCCCACCGCCTCGCCGATGTTCACGCGGATGCCGCGCGCCAGATCGCGGCCGTAGCACTGCGCACACACGCCGTAGCGGGTTGCGCAGGTAATGGGTGAGCGCACCTTCACCTGGTCTATACCAAGTTCCTCGAGTTTTTCCACCAAACGCTCATCCAGGAGCGTGCCGGCATCGATCAGAATCTTTTTCGAGCCGGATACCGTCACCGGTGCGGCCAGCACACGGCCGAGCACACGCTCGCGCAACGGCTCCACCACATCGCCGCCTTCGACGATGGGTTTCATATAGAGACCCTCGTGGGTGCCGCAATCCACTTCCGTGACCACCAGATCCTGGGCCACGTCCACCAGACGGCGAGTGAGATAACCGGAGTTAGCCGTCTTCAGAGCCGTATCCGCGAGACCCTTGCGCGCGCCGTGGGTGGAAATGAAGTACTGCAGCACGTTCAGGCCTTCACGGAAATTCGCCGTGATGGGTGTCTCGATGATGGAACCGTCTGGCTTCGCCATCAGGCCGCGCATACCGGCGAGCTGGCGAATCTGCGCCGCGGAACCGCGCGCGCCCGAATCGGCCATCATATAAATGGAATTGTGGGACGGCTGGCGCACCTTGTTGCCCGCGTGGTCAACCACCTCTTCGGTGCCGAGCTTGTCCATCATGGCTTTCGCCACCTGCTCGTTGGTGCGCGACCAGATGTCCACCACCTTGTTGTAGCGCTCGCCGTTGGTGACCAGACCCGAGGCATACTGGTCCTCGATCTCTTTCACCTCGGTTTCTGCGCCCGCCAGAATTCTGCCCTTCTCTTCCGGCACCACCATGTCGTTCACACCGATGGACACACCGGCACGGGTTGCATAACTGAAGCCCGTGTACATGATCCTGTCGGCGAACACCACTGTTTCTTTGAGGCCCACCCGCCGGTAGCAGGTATTGATCAACGAGGAAATAGCCTTCTTGGCCATGTCGCGATTGATCAGTTCGAACGGCAGTCCCTTCGGCAGGATATCGGACAGGAGTGCGCGACCCACCGTGGTATCCACCCGACGGGTACGCGTTTCAAAACCGCCGTCATTCTGGATCAGATGGTCCGTGATGCGCACCTTGACGCGCGCCTGTAACGCCACTTGGCGGTTCTCCCAGGCGCGATGCACTTCGGCCACGTCCACGAAGGCCATGCCTTCGCCCTTGGCGTTCACGCGTTCGCGGGTCATGTAATACAGGCCCAGCACCACGTCCTGGGACGGTACGATGATGGGCTCGCCGTTGGCCGGCGACAGGATGTTATTCGAGCTCATCATGAGCGCGCGCGCTTCCAACTGGGCTTCCAGCGACAACGGCACGTGCACCGCCATCTGGTCGCCGTCGAAGTCGGCGTTGAACGCAGTGCATACCAGTGGGTGCAACTGGATGGCCTTGCCTTCGATCAGCTGCGGCTCGAACGCCTGTATCCCCAGACGGTGCAGAGTCGGCGCGCGGTTCAGCATCACCGGATGTTCGCGAATCACCTCTTCAAGGATGTCCCACACCTCCGGGCCTTCACGCTCCACCATCTTCTTGGCGGCCTTGATGGTAGTGGCCATACCGCGCAGCTGCAGCTTGGAGAAGATAAACGGCTTGAAAAGCTCCAGCGCCATTTTCTTCGGCAGACCGCACTGGTGCAGTTTCAGGGCCGGACCCACCACGATTACGGAGCGGCCGGAATAGTCCACGCGCTTGCCCAGCAGGTTCTGGCGGAAGCGGCCCTGCTTGCCCTTGATCATATCAGCCAGCGATTTCAGCGGACGTTTGTTGGAACCGGTAATGGCGCGGCCACGGCGGCCGTTGTCCAGCAGCGCATCCACGGATTCCTGCAGCATGCGCTTCTCGTTGCGCACGATAATGTCCGGTGCATTCAATTCCAAGAGCCGCTTCAGGCGGTTGTTGCGGTTGATGACGCGGCGATAGAGATCGTTGAGATCCGAGGTGGCGAAGCGACCGCCGTCCAACGGCACCAGCGGACGCAGATCCGGCGGCAGCACCGGCAGCACGGTCAGCACCATCCATTCCGGTTTATTGCGGGACTCGATGAATGACTCCATGAGCTTGAGACGCTTGGCGAGGCGCTTGATCTTGGATTCGGAATTGGTGCCACTGATTTCCTCACGCAGCTTGACCACCTCCTTCTCAAGATCGATGCTGCGCAGCAGCTCGAACACCGCCTCGGCACCCATACGCGCGTCGAAATCATCGCCGTGCTCCTCGATGGCCTCCAGGAAAGCCTCGTCGGAGAGCAGTTGACCGCGCTCCAGCGGGGTCATGCCCGGGTCCACCACCACGAAGGCTTCGAAATACAGCACGCGCTCGATCTCGCGCAGCGTCATGTCCAACATCAGTCCGATGCGCGAGGGCAGCGACTTGAGGAACCAGATATGCGCAACTGGCGAAGCGAGTTCAATATGGCCCATGCGCTCACGGCGCACCTTGGCCACCGTAACTTCCACGCCGCACTTCTCGCAGATCACGCCGCGGTGCTTCAGACGCTTGTACTTGCCGCACAGACATTCGTAGTCCTTCACCGGGCCAAAGATCTTTGCGCAAAACAGGCCATCGCGCTCCGGCTTGAAGGTACGGTAGTTGATGGTCTCCGGCTTCTTCACCTCACCGAACGACCACGACCGGATCATCTCCGGTGACGCCAGTGCGATGCGGATGGCATCGAAATCTTCCACCTGGCCCTGCTGCTTCAACAATTTCAGTAGATCTTTCATGTTTGCATCACCATTCAGTTAACTGGCTTCAACACCCACCCTTAAACAGTTCCCCGTCAGTCCTGCTCCAGTTTGATGTCGATACCCAGCGAACGAATTTCCTTGACCAGTACGTTGAACGATTCCGGCATTCCCGCCTCCATTCGGTGATCGCTATCCACGATGTTCTTGTACATCTTGGTGCGCCCGATAGTGTCGTCGGACTTGACCGTGAGCATTTCCTGCAGCGTGTACGCGGCACCGTAAGCCTCCAGCGCCCATACCTCCATTTCGCCGAAGCGCTGACCGCCGAACTGCGCCTTGCCGCCCAACGGCTGCTGGGTGACGAGCGAGTAGGGCCCGGTGGAACGCGCGTGCATCTTGTCGTCCACCAGATGATTGAGCTTCAGCATGTACATATAACCTACGGTCACCGGTCGTTCGAAGGCTTCGCCCGTGCGGCCGTCGTAAAGCGTCGTCTGACCGCTCTCCGGCAGCCCGGCGAGCCTGAGAAGATGCTTGATCTCTTCTTCCTTGGCACCGTCGAATACCGGGGTCGCCACCGGGATACCTTCGCGCAGGTTTTCCGCCAGCGTCGCGATTTCCACGTCACTGAACGAGGTGAGATTCTCTTTCTTGCCGCCGGTCTTGTTGTAGACCTGTTCCAGGAACTTGCGCAGTTCCTCGGCCTTGGCCTGCCCGTCCAGCATTTTGCCGATCTTGAAGCCGATGCCTTTCGCGGCCCAGCCCAGATGGGTCTCGAGAATCTGGCCGATATTCATACGCGAGGGCACACCCAGCGGGTTCAACACCACGTCCACCGGCGTACCGTCGGCGGCGTAGGGCATGTCTTCCACCGGCACAATCATGGAAATCACGCCCTTGTTACCGTGGCGACCGGCCATCTTGTCGCCCGGTTGTACGCGGCGCTTGACTGCAAGGAATACCTTCACCATCTTGATGACACCCGGGGCGAGATCGTCACCGGCGGTGATCTTGCGCTTCTTTTCTTCGTAGCGACGCTCGAACTCGTGATGTTGCGACTTCAGTGTCGCAGCCACTTTCTCGAGTTGTTCATTGACTTCGTCGTTCTTCAGGCGGATCTCGAACCACTTCTCCCGCGGTAGCTCATCGAGATAGCTCTTGGTGATCTTGCCGCCGGATTTCATGCCTTTGGGGCCGCCTTCCGCCAACTTCCCAATGAGCATACGCTCGACGCGCTGAAAGATGTCTTCTTCCAGGATGCGGCGCTGATCGTTCAGGTCCTTGCGCACCTTTTCCAGTTCCGCCTTCTCGATGGACAACGCGCGCGAATCCTTGTCCACGCCGTCGCGAGTAAACACACGCACGTCAATGACGGTGCCATCCATACCCGGCGGCACACGCAGCGACGTATCCTTCACGTCGGAGGCCTTCTCACCGAAAATAGCACGCAGCAGTTTCTCTTCCGGCGTGAGCTGGGTCTCGCCCTTGGGGGTGACCTTTCCCACCAGGATGTCGCCGGATTTCACCTCGGCGCCGATATAGGCTATGCCCGCTTCATCGAGTTTTGCCAGCGCCGTTTCACCCACGTTGGGAATATCCGCCGTGATTTCTTCCGAACCCAGCTTGGTGTCGCGAGCGATGCAGGTAAGCTCCTCGATGTGGATGGTGGTGAAGCGCTCCTCTTCCACCACGCGCTCCGAGATAAGGATGGAATCCTCGAAGTTGTAACCGTTCCAGGGCATGAATGCCACCAGCAGATTCTGGCCAAGCGCAAGCTCGCCGAGATCCGTGGATGGACCATCGGCCAGGGCATCACCGCGCGCGATCACATCACCAGGCTTCACCAGCGGGCGCTGGTTGATACAGGTATTCTGGTTGGAGCGGGTGTACTTGGTAAGGTTGTAGATATCCACACCCGGCTCACCGGCATGAGTTTCGTCGTCGTTGACGCGCACCACAATGCGGCCTGCGTCCACGGAATCCACCATGCCGCCGCGCTTGGCCACCACCACCACGCCGGAGTCGATGGCAACAGTACGCTCGATGCCGGTACCTACCAGCGGTTTTTCGGTGCGCAGTGTCGGCACCGCCTGGCGCTGCATGTTCGAACCCATGAGAGCGCGGTTGGCGTCGTCGTGTTCCAGGAACGGGATCAGCGCGGCCGCTACCGACACGATCTGCTTCGGTGATACGTCGATGAAGTCGATCTTGTCCGGTGTGGACATGCCGAATTCATTCTGGTGCCGGCAGGATACCAGGTCAACCACAAAGCGGCTGCGGTCGTCCAACTCGGCGTTGGCCTGGGCGATAACGTACTGACCTTCCTCAATGGCGGACAGATACACGATCTCGTCGCTGACCTTGCCGTCTTTCACCTTGCGATAGGGGGTTTCCAGGAAACCGTAGTCGTTGGTGCGCGCATACACCGACAGCGAGTTGATGAGGCCGATGTTCGGCCCTTCCGGCGTTTCGATGGGACACACGCGGCCGTAGTGGGTCGGGTGTACGTCGCGTACTTCGAAACCAGCGCGCTCGCGCGTGAGGCCGCCCGGACCGAGCGCGGACACGCGGCGCTTATGGGTAACTTCCGACAGCGGATTGTTCTGATCCATGAACTGCGACAGCTGCGAAGAGCCAAAGAATTCCTTGACGGCCGCGGATACGGGCTTGGCATTGATGAGTTCCTGCGGCATCAATCCTTCGGACTCGGCCAGCGCCAAGCGTTCCTTCACGGCACGCTCCACGCGCACCAAACCGATGCGGAACACGTTTTCCGCCATTTCGCCCACACTGCGCACGCGGCGGTTGCCCAAGTGATCAATGTCGTCCACCGTGCCGTTGCCGTTGCGGATTTCGATAAGCACACGCATGGCATCCACAATGTCGGACAACTTGCCGAGCTCCTTGTAGAACTTCTTGCAGGTTTCGTCCTGCCGCTGACTGAAATACATGCCGTCGTAGAGCACGCCCGGACCGGTGATGGCCTCGCGACCCACACGCCGATTGAACTTCATGCGGCCGACGGCTGACAGGTCATAGCGGTCGAGCGTGAAGAACAGGTTGTGGAACAGGGTTTCGGCAGCGTCCTTGGTGGGCGGCTCGCCGGGGCGCATCATGCGGTAAATCTCGACCATGGCTTCCAGCGGCGTGCGTGTCGGATCGATGCGCAAGGTGCTCGAGATGTACGGCCCCTTGTCCAGGTCGTTGGTGAACAGGGTACGGATCTCCTTGACGCCCGCCTTGATGAATTCCTGCATCTTTGCGGCGCTGAGTTCCTCGTTGGCCTTGGCCAACAGTTCCCCGGTGGGGATCTGCACCACATCGTGGGCCACAACCTTGCCCGCCAAGTATTCAAGCGGCACCACGAGGGACTTGATTTCGGCCTTCTCCAGTTCACGGATGTGGCGTGCGGTGACGCGGCGGCCTTCCTCCACCAGCACCTTGTTCTTGATTTTGATATCGAATGCCGCGGTCTCACCGCGCAGGCGTTCCGGCACGAGATCCAATGTGATTTCATCCTTGCCGAGATGGAAAACGTTGGTTTCAAAAAACATGTCGAGGATCTGCGCGTCGTTATAGCCGAGCGCGTGCAGCAGAATTGTCGCTGGCAGTTTGCGACGCCGATCAATGCGCACGAACACGCAATCCTTTGGATCGAACTCGAAGTCCAACCAGGAGCCGCGGTAGGGGATCACGCGCGCGGAGAACAACAGCTTGCCCGAGGAATGGGTCTTGCCCTTGTCGTGATCAAAGAACACACCAGGCGAACGGTGCAACTGCGAAACGATCACGCGCTCGGTACCGTTGATAATAAAGGTACCGTTGTCGGTCATGAGCGGCAGTTCACCCATGTACACTTCCTGTTCCTTCACTTCCTTGGGGCGGCGGTTTTCCAGCGGAGCTTCCTTGTCATACAGCGCGAGACGCATCAGCACGCGCAGCGGCGCCGCGTAGGTGAGACCGCGCATGATGCATTCCTTCTCGTCAAACGCCGGTTCGCCGAGATGGTAATGCACATACTCGATCGCGGCATTACCCGAATAACTGGTGATGGGGAACACGGACCTGAAAGCCGCATGCAGGCCCTCTCCGATTCGTTCCTTCGGCGCCTTGTCCACCTGCAGAAACTGGCGGTAGGACTCAAGTTGGATGGCCAGAAGGTAAGGCACGTCGAGTACGCTCGAACGCTTGCCAAAGTCCTTGCGGATACGCTTCTTTTCAGTGAATGAGTAGGCCATCACAGTTACCTCAACACGCGCCCGCTGCGCGGTGGTTTAATCAAACAGTGCCGCCGTGAGGCGGCGCGATGGTGCAACCGCACCACCCGACAAACAAAAACAGGGGAAGGCCGGTGGCTTGCGCCACCAGCCGATTCCACCCGCGGGGCATATAGCCCGCCTGGTACATCTGAATTTCCAGAGGCTTACTTGATCTCGACGGTCGCACCAGCCGCCTCCAGATCCTTCTTGAACTTGGCGGCGTCATCCTTCGACGCACCTTCTTTCACGGTCTGCGGAGCACCTTCCACCATATCTTTGGCTTCCTTGAGCCCCAAGCCCGTGATGGTACGCACCACCTTGATGACCTCGACCTTCTTTTCGCCGATGGCTTTCAAGACCACGGCGAACTCGGTCTTCTCCTCGACGGGGGCCGCCGCCGCGGCGCCCGCTGCGGGTGCCGCGGCCACGGCGGCAGCTGCGGACACACCGAACTTCTCCTCCATCGCGGAAATCAGGTCCACAATCTCCATCACAGTCATCTTGGAAATGGTTTCCAGAATGTCGTCTTTAGAAACAGCCATTGTCATTACTCCTGAAAAATATCTATCCGAATCGGTTGATTAAGCAGCCTGCTTCTGGTCGCGCACGGCAGCAACCGTGCGCACCAGCTTGGCGTGAGGCTCGGCCAAGGTACGGACGAACTTGGTGATCGGCGCCTGCATGACGCCCATGAGCATGGCAATGGCCTGCTCGCGGGTCGGCATCTTGGCAAGGCGATCGAGGTCTGACGCCGGCAAAAGCTTGCCACTCAGAGCCAGCGCCTTGACGATTAACAGTTCGTTGTCCTTGATGAAATCCTTCACTACCCGTGCGGCTGCGCCCGGATCCTCCTTCGAGAACGCCAAAATCAGCGGCCCCCTGAGAGCATCCTTAAGGCACTCGAACTCGGTGCCCGCGATGGCCTTCTTCGCCAAGGTGTTCTTCACGACCTTCAACCAGACACCGCCATTGCGCGCTTTGACGCGCAAGTTCGTGATCTGCTCGACGGTCAACCCGCGGTATTCGGCGGCGATGGCGGAATACGCCTTCGCTGCCACCGCGTTCACCTCGGCGACGAGAGCCTGCTTGTCTTCCAGTCTCATCGGCACGGATGTTCACCTCCCGGTTTGTACCGTTACACAAGACGCACATTCCTTCGTGCATCCACCCTACCCGCTTGCGTGGGCTCACGGTGACCAAACCAGGTAAACCCGATTCGGAGTCCACCGTCTGCGTGAGCCGGCGTCGTCGCCATTTAAGTGGCCTGTCGTCCTGACAAGCTACGCTCACGGTCTTTGACGTTGCCGTCGCCTTCGATGGTGAGGAATCAGGGGTAAGGAGTGAGGCGTAAAACCCCGGGATCCGAACTCCGATTCAACTCTTCACAACCTGAAAGTCTTCGGCCACCTCAAATTCACAAACATGCCGGTGAAGAGTCAGCGGCGTTACTCCTCACGCTCTGCCCCTCACCCTTCACATCAGAACTCACTCACATTGTGAGTGAGTTCTGATCTATGACGATGCCCGGCCCCATGGTGGAGGACACGGTCACCTTCTTGAGATACACGCCTTTCGCGGTTGGCGGCTTTACCTTGTTGATATCGGTGAGCAGCGCGTGCAGGTTTTCCTTCAGGGCATGCGTCTCGAAATCCGCCTTGCCGATGCTGCAATGCACGATGCCGGCCTTGTCGGCGCGGTAGCGCACTTGGCCGGCCTTGGCGTTCTTGACTGCGCCGGCCACGTCCGCCGTCACGGTGCCGACCTTGGGATTCGGCATCAGGCCGCGGGGACCCAGTATCTGTCCCAACTGGCCGACGACGCGCATGGCATCGGGGCTTGCGATCACCACGTCGAAATCCATCTGGCCGGCCTTGACCTTCTCGGCGAGATCCTCGAAACCGACGATGTCCGCACCGGCTTTCTTCGCCGCCTCGGCGTTATTGCCCTGGGCGAATACCGCCACGCGCACACTCTTGCCGGTGCCGTGGGGCAGCACAGTGGAACCGCGCACCACCTGGTCGGACTTCTTGGCATCGATGCCCAAATTTATGGCGACGTCCACGGATTCGCAAAACTTCACCTTGGAAAACTCTTTAATAAGCGAGATTGCTTCATCCACCGCGTACTGCTTGCCCGGTGCGAGCTTTCCCTTGATTGCGCGTAAGCGCTTGCCTGGCTTTGCCATTTACAGACCCTCCACATCCACGCCCATGCTGCGGGCACTGCCCGCGATGGTGCGTACCGCCGCATCGAGATCCGTCGCCGTGATGTCCGGCATCTTGATTTTGGCGATCTCCTCGAGCTGCTTGCGGGTGATCTTACCCACCTTGTTGGTGTTGGGCGTGGCGCTGCCTTTCTCCAGACCGATGGCCTTGCGGATCAGTACCGAGGCGGGCGGGGTCTTGGTCACGAAGGTGAAACTGCGGTCGCTGTAGACTGAGATCACCACCGGAGTCGGCAGACCTTGCTCGAGCTTCTGCGTTTGTGCGTTGAACGCTTTGCAGAACTCCATGATGTTGACACCCTGCTGACCCAGCGCCGGACCCACAGGCGGGCTCGGATTTGCCTGGCCCGCAGGGATCTGCAGTTTGACGATTGCCTGAAGTTTCTTTGCCATCAACTCTCTCCTGTGGGTGCTAGCGCCTGTTTATTGCAGGCTCCCCGTTAGGGAGGTGAAGCGTGAGGGGTAAGGGGCGAGGAGCAACCCGCTCCCGACGCCGCCTTCTCTCAGGTCTTCACCACCAACGGCCAACCCCATAACGGGGCTGAACCAGATTCCCGGAGACCGGCGCGAAAGCGAGGTCTGAATCCTCACTCTTCACACCTGACTCCTCACTACTGTCGAAAAATCGTTACGATTTTTCGACCTGACTGAATTCCAGTTCCACCGGCGTCGAGCGGCCGAAAATGAGCACCGCTACGCGCAGCCGGTTCTTTTCGTAGTTCACTTCCTCGACCACACCGTTGAAATCGTTGAACGGTCCGTGGGTCACGCGCACCACTTCGCCAGGTTCGAACAAGACCTTCGGTCTTGGTTTTTCGGCGCCTTCCTGCACCCGATGCAGGATGGCATCCGCCTCCTTGTCGGTGATGGGCGCGGGTTTGTCGGGCGTGCCGCCGATAAAACCCATGACTTTGGGCACGCTCTTCACCAGATGCCAGGTCTCGTCATCCAGCTCCATCTGCACCAGCACATAGCCGGGGAAGAACTTGCGCTCACTGCGGCGTTTCTGACCCTCGCGCATTTCCACCACTTCCTCGGTGGGCACCAGGATTTCACCGAATTTATCGGTGAAACCGCTGCGTTTCACCCGCTCGCCCAGTGAACGTTTCACCGACTGCTCAAAACCGGAATACGCATGCACCACATACCAGCGCAACGCCATGCCTCAACTCCCCTGCCCTGTCAGGCCATGCAGGGCCCAGAACAGGAAAATATCCAGCAGCCACATGAGCACGCCGGTAGCTATCACCACCACAATCACCGCGACCGTGGTCTGAAAGGTTTCCTCGCGGGTGGGCCATACCATCTTGCGCACTTCATTGCGCGAACTCTGCAGGAAATTCCAGGCATTGCGGCCGAGCCGTGTCTGCGAGGCAAGCAGAAGCGCCAGTACCAGGCCGATAATCACATATACAGTGCGCAGCCAGCCCGCCTGGGCGCCGAACCAGTAGTACGCAACGATGCCGGCGATGATCAGCACAACCGAGCCGATCAGCTTGGCCGTATCCAGGCCGCTGCTTTTTGTTTCCGGTGTCTCGCTCATTTACCCACTAACCTGTTGCGTGCCCTGGCTCAAACTGGCAGGCCAGGAGGGAATCGAACCCCCAACCTGCGGTTTTGGAGACCGCCGCTCTGCCAATTGAGCTACTGGCCTGTTTCAAATCTGTCTTAACCAACCATCCCTGGTGCGTTGACCGGCCTGGACACCCCTGTCCGGGCGCTCGCCGGGAAATTGGTCCACTGGACCAATTTCTACTTCCCGCTCGCCCGCCGCTCTGCCAATTGAGCTACTGGCCTGTACCTTCCGCTCTCGTAGTACCGCGTACCGCGTGAAATCCTGCTTTTTCCCACGCAATACTCGGCACTGAGTACCCAGCACTATTCAATAATCTTCGCGACCACGCCGGCGCCGACGGTGCGGCCGCCCTCGCGGATGGCGAAGCGCAGGCCGTCTTCCATGGCGATGGGGCTGATCAGGGATACCACCATCTTGATGTTGTCCCCGGGCATCACCATCTCCACCCCCTTCGGCAGGTCCACGCTGCCCGTCACGTCCGTGGTGCGGAAGTAAAACTGCGGCCGGTAGCCGTTGAAGAACGGCGTATGCCGCCCTCCTTCTTCCTTGGTGAGCACGTACACTTCCGCCTCAAATTTGGTATGCGGGGTGATGGACCCGGGCTTGGCCAGCACCTGGCCGCGCTCCACTTCCTCCCGCTTGGTGCCTCTCAGCAACACGCCGATGTTGTCCCCCGCCTGCCCCTGGTCCAGCAGCTTGCGGAACATCTCCACCCCCGTCACCACCGTCTTGGTGGTGGGGCGCAGCCCGATGATCTCGATTTCATCCCCCACCTTGACGATGCCCCGCTCCACCCGCCCCGTCACCACGGTGCCGCGCCCGGAAATGGAGAACACATCCTCCACCGGCATCAGAAAGTCCCCGTCAATCAGCCGCTTGGGCTCGGGAATATAGGTATCCAGCGCCTCCACCAGCTTCTCGATGGAGGGAATGCCCAGGGGAGAGGTGTCCCCCTCCAGGGCCTTCAACGCCGAACCGATAATGATGGGGGTCTTGTCCCCGGGAAACTGGTACACGCTCAACAGGTCGCGGACTTCCATCTCCACCAGCTGCAACAGCTCGGCGTCATCCACCATGTCCGCCTTGTTCATGTACACCACGATATACGGTACCCCCACCTGGCGCGCCAGCAGAATGTGCTCGCGCGTCTGCGGCATGGGACCGTCCGCCGCCGACACCACCAGAATCGCCCCGTCCATCTGCGCCGCCCCGGTGATCATGTTCTTCACGTAGTCCGCATGCCCCGGACAATCCACGTGCGCATAATGGCGCTTGGCGCTCTCGTACTCCACGTGCGAGGTCGCAATGGTGATGCCCCGCGCCTTCTCTTCCGGCGCGTTGTCAATCTGGTCGTAAGCCTTGGCTTCGCCCCCAAACTTCTTCGACTGCACCACCGTCAACGCCGCAGTCAGCGTCGTCTTGCCGTGATCTACATGCCCAATCGTCCCTACATTCACGTGCGGCTTGGTACGCTCAAATTTTACCTTGGACACGGTGATTCTCCGTATTGATTGCCGTTGCGATCTACACTTCAGCCCGCACCTGCGGGTCATCACGCCTGGAGCCCATGACCGGAATCGAACCGGTGACCTCGTCCTTACCAAGGACGTGCTCTGCCGACTGAGCTACATGGGCGATCTAAACCGTCACCTCATCAACCCATTTGATTCTGGAGCGGGTGATGGGAATCGAACCCATGTCATCAGCTTGGAAGGCTGAGGTTCTACCATTGAACTACACCCGCTGCATTCGGCGCTGTGTCACCCGAACCCGCCATCCAGGGGTGCTCGAAACTCAACTTTCTGGTGGAGGGGGAAGGATTCGAACCTTCGTAGGCGTGAAGCCAGCAGATTTACAGTCTGCCCTCGTTGGCCGCTTGAGTACCCCTCCACGGACGAAGCCGCGAATTGTCTGATAAACCACGGAATTGTGTCAACCGGCAGGCATATTTAGGCGGCTTTCCCCATGATTCCGGCACTCCCTGAAACCTGCTCTCGGCCCATCCTCCCTATTTCGCGCGTTTCGCGCGATTGGAGCTAAGCCAGTGCCTTGGATAGATTGTTGGAAAGGCCCTGCCCGCCCCCCGAGGTGCGGTGTGCTGTACCGGGCCCTGCCTAGTTCAACTCGCTGCGGCATGGCGCATTTCCCGTGGTGTGCCCTGCCCACGGGGAGCCCGGCCCGGCTGGCCCTGAGCGGGCGTGGCTGCATCGCTCACCCGCACCTGACTCCGGTGCCGCGGCGCCAAACCGGGAGCCCGGGGTGACCGGCCCGATCATACCCAAAGGCAGCAGGCATTCAGTGGAACAGTAATCTGTCATCGCCTGACCGCCCCGGCGCTGCGGGTTGTACACGTCCGACGGTCGTCAATCTCCATTGCGGGATCGGGGTGATTCGGCCCTGTCCCTGCAAAGATGCGTGGCGGATCAGCTCATGCCACCGCTCAATACTGCGCGTGTGAATCAGAAGTTGCGCGGCCGTTTGAGCAGCAGCCTCGCGCCAGTATTGATAAGCAGCACTGCGACGATAACCAGGAATGCCGCAGCGAACGCCAGCGCGTGCGCGGACTCAAACGGCTGATTGATGAAACTCCAGATTACATAGGTCAGATAACCGATAGGTTCCCGGATCAGGTGGCCATTCCACAGATAGTTGGACCAGCCTGCCGTGTAAATAAGTGGAGCGGTTTCGCCCACCGAGATGGCCATGGACAACAGAATGCCCGTCAGCACACCCGGCCATGCGATGGGGAAAACAATGCGAGCCACCACCCGTATCTCCGACGTCCCCAGGGCGTATCCTGCTTCGCGGAGTTCATGGCGCACCTGCAGCAGGCTCAGCTCCGTGAAACGGGCGATGTAGGGCACAATCATCATCGCCAGTGTGATGGTTCCCGCGAGAACGGAAAATTGCCAACCTAGCGTCACCACCATGGTGACATAGGAAAAATATCCGAGCACGATCGAGGGTACGCCCGTCAGTACATCGCCCAGAAACCGCACGATCTTGCTGAATCCGCCATGACCGAACTCCGAAAGGTAAACCCCCGCCGCCACGCCGATCGGAGTGCCGATAATCAGAGCACCGGCTGTCAGCACCAGTGTTCCGGTAATCGCGTTCAGCAACCCGCCACTGATGCCGTTGGTCACCTGGGTAAACAGATCAACCGAAAAGGCAGCGAGTCCGTCTTTGATAATGACGTACAGAATATCCAGAAGCGGAATTGCAACCAGCAGAAACGCGATGCCACAGAGTATCCATCCCATCAAGCTCACCAGCCGGCGCGGGTTTAGTCGCTGTAATCGGACCGGCAGGCTAATTATGGACTGCACGGCCAAACCCACCCGTCAACAACCGGGCTATGACGTTGACGATCACGGCAATCAGAAAAAGCACCAGAGCGATTTCTGCGAGTGACCGCACAGCCATGCCGGTGGGATCCCCGAGTGCGCTGTCGAGCTGCGAGGCAATGAACGACGCCATGGTACTGATCGGGCTATAAATGTTGTTGGGAAGATAGTTGAGGGCGCCGCCGCTCAGCATGAGCACCGCCATGGTCTCGCCCAGGGCGCGCCCCAGCCCGAGTATGATTGCGCCGATCAAGCTGGTGCGTATCATCGGCAACATGGCCTTCCACACCACCTCAAAACGCATTGCCCCCAAGGCGTAGGCCGCCTCTTTGGCCTCGCGGGAGATGCCCTGCAGCGCCTCGCTTACCGTGGCCGTGATCACCGGCACGACCATCAGGGCGAGCACCAGGGATGACGACAGCAGGCCATAGCCGCTGCCCACGGGCCCTGCAAAAAATGGAATGAACCCGAGCAGGTGCGCCAGGTCAGGCGCAAGATGATGCGCCACAAATGGTATCAGGACTGCGAAGCCCCACAGGCCATAAACCACGCTGGGAACACCAGCCAGCAATTCAACGATGAGCGACAGGACTGGCCGGGAACCTGGTGGTACACCTTCCGCGAGAAAAATCGCCACGCCGAGACTGACCGGAACAGCCAACAGCAGTGCGATCAGGGATGACACCAGCGTACCCATGATAAAAACCAGAATTCCGTAATTTGCACCGACCGGAACGGAAAGACCATGCACCATCACCGGGTTCGCGTACAGATTGCCGAGGCTCCAGGTTTTCCCCAGCAGAAAATGCACGCCGTTGAAAAGGATCGCGGACCAGGAATAATGCGTGAGGAAGATCAGTATCGCCAGCAACGCCACCGGGATAAGGCTCGTAAGACACAGCAACACCAGGCGGAAGATGCTGATTTTCATGACTTGAAAAACAAATGCCCCCGGCCGAACCAGCCGGGGGCATTGTATCAGATCAATGAATGGACTTGATCTGCTTGATGCTCAACTCGGAAATGCGCGCCGGCAATGGGATAAAGTTCACCTGATTCAGGTACTTTGGCGCGTTGCCGTAACGATGATCAACGGCCCAGAGCAGGAATTCCCGCACCGCCGTGGCCACCCTGGTGTTCGCTTGACGCTGGTTCACGATCGCATATTCATAATTGATGATCGGATAGGATTCCTCGCCCGGAGCGAAAATCAGGCTGATGCGTTCATCAGCCGGCGTCTTGGCCACGAGCTCGGCGGCTGCCGCACCGACAGTGCGCGGATTCGGCAACAGGAAACGCCCTGCCCGGTTCTCCAGCCGCGCGGTACCCAAACCCGCCTTGGCGATCTCGGCGTGAAAGCTCACCCCGATGTAGGCAATCGAGTACGGGTTCTGCTGCGAAGCCTGCACCATGCCGGGATTGCCGATGGCACCGATGCCGCCCCGCACCGCCGGCCAGCTGATGCTGGTGCCGTAGCCGACCGAGTTATTCCAGCTCGGCGTGGAGAACGCCAGGTATTGCGAGAAGATGAACGTATCGCCACTGCCATCGGTGCGATGGATGGGGATAATCATTTGATGCGGAAGTTTGATTCCGGGATTCAGTTTCCGGATTGCCGCATCATTCCAATACTGAATATGGCCGCTGTAGATACCCGCGAGCACCGGGCCATCCAGTTTCAGATGCGTCTTGTTGAGACCGGGTATGTTGTAGTTGACCGTCTGTGCCGAGATGGCCAGCGGGATGTTCAGGATATCCGGGCTCTGCTTCATCTGACCATCGCTCATGTAGGCATCTGACGCGCCGATCTGGGCGATACCGGCGATAGCCTGGGCAATGCCGGTGCCGCTGCCCGTGCCCTGCGTGGTAATACGAACATCCGGATGCGCGCGCGTGTAATCCGGTACCCAGAGATTGAACAATGGATACAGCAGGGTTGAACCCGTTTCCAGAAGATTGACCTTGTCTGCCGCCTGCGCCCCCATCATCGGTCCGGCTACGCCAAGCAACGTGACCGCGGCGGCGCACAGACAAGCGATGGGTTTGCTTCCCAATTTGCTAAGGTACTTCTTCATGATCTCTCCTCTCGACTGGCTGAATAAGTAATTGGATTGCTCGCAAGTGGATAATCAGTGTTTGCCGCTCGCCGGTACTGCTAATGCCCCACGTGGCGCACTATAGCAAGCGTATGTTTCAGGAATATGACGTTCTCAAGCCGATAGTGCCGTCGATTGCTCCATTCAGGTCAATGGTTTATGCCTGCTCTGGCTAGGGTACGTCAGCGCGACGTATGGGGTCTTCATCACGTCTTCGTGGACCCTCAAATACCCGGGGCTCCTGGCCGCCGACAGACGGTCACCCCTCAGAGAAAAAGGCGGACCGGAGTCCGCCTCAATGCCCATAGCGAGTAGATAAACCTCAGCGTAAAACCTAAAAATCGTATTCGAGCATCACGCGGTTGAAATAGAAGGTGCCGAGATTGGGGGCGCCGTAGCTGCCGTTGAGACCGTGCACGATACCCAGACGGTTGCGTACCGAGAAGCCCTTGAGCGCACCCGAGAAGAACCAGGTGAGATCCAGGTCGGTCTCGTTGGTATTAGCGAAGTTGGGCTGGGTATTGTAGCGCGCGTAGCTGGTGATGAGCCGCAACTGCTTGCCCACGAAGAAAAACGTGCCGGCGAGCTTCCAGGCGTTGCCCACACCCTTCTCTACCAGACCCGCGGTCATGGAGGTGGTGTACAGGGGATCGGTGGCATAGCCCGCGGAATACGGCGAGACGATGCCGCCGTTCTTGAAATCGCCGGTGCTGGTGGAAATCTTGTTGTAGGAAGCCACCAGACTGTCGCCGCTGAAGTTGATGCCGGCCATCACACCGTAGGTGCTGTTGTTGACACTCGATGCCAACAGGTTGTTGGCACTGTTGGATTCATGCAGGTACTGTGCGCCGATCACCGGGGTCACGCTGGAGCCGGTCTTGAACACGTAGGAACCGTCCGCGTAAGCGGCACCCGTCAGGCCGTAGAACTTGTAGTACCACGCCTGGGCACTCGCACCCCCGTTCTTGTAGGTGAGGCCCGCGGTAGCCGTGCCGTCACTGGTCTGGGTACCGACGCTGGCATTGGGCGCACCGCCGTAGATATTGGCAAAGCCGTTGGCGTTATAAAGGTTGGTGGCGGAGAAGGCGCTCGAGGTACGGCTCTTCCAGCGAAATTCCCGCGCCACGATCAGGTCCACACTCTGGGTCAGGGTGAAATCCGCCAGCACGCCCTGATAGGTGGCCGGCACCATGCGCGAGTCGGAGGCTCCCATCCATGGGGTGTTCATCAGCTGGTTGCCGCCGCGCACCAGCACATTGTCGCCCTTCCACTGCACGAAAGCCTGGCCCAGAGTGTAGATCGGCTGGGTGCCGGCGAGTGTGGGCTCAAGATGCGAATAGTTGCCGGTCTCGTTGTTCAGACCGAAGAGATCCTGAGCGCTCCAGAAAGTACCACCCACGCTGAAACCGTTATCGAAGGTCGGCGTCAGATAGTTGAACATGCCGCCGAAAGAGTTGGCCTTGAGATTATTCGGCGCACCGGTGGCGGTGAAATTGCGGGTGAAATAATAATCCCGCAAGTAACCGTTCCAGGTGCCCTGTTTCAGGAAGTCCGTCATGGAATCGGCATGGGCCGCTGCGGCGATCAGGAAAGTTGAGGCCGCCAGCGAGACGAGGATCCGCCTGAGATACGTGCGCTTCAGCAACATGTTTAGTGATCTCCCAATTGATGATGAAACAAAATCAGATGGCAAACCCGATTTTCCCGACCTGTCAGGTTTCCCCAAGAGACCGAACATCCCTCGTTCTTCAAGGCCGGAGGAGGCTCTGCCCCGATGGCTGCACAGACTAGAGACAGGATGTGACAGTCCGATGACCGTTCGGTTGAATTTTGGTTACACGAGCGTTTCGTGAATGGGGAAACCGTGCTGTATCGAGGGGTGCCCAATCGGGGCGTCGGCGTAACTGGAGACGATCGCCGTGCCGCCACACATGGGCGCGATGGACACTCTGTGGCAACTTCGTCAATTGTTTGATTTTCATGGTGCCGGCGGAGAGAATCGAACTCCCGACCCACTGATTACAAATCAGTTGCTCTACCAACTGAGCTACGCCGGCTCACTGAACTAACCCTGCCTCTGCCATCCCTGGCGAAACAGCGGTGTTGTCCCTTGACGGAAAATACGGGGATTCTATCAGGGTCGGGTTCCCGGGTCAGGGGCGGCGGGCAGTGCAGCGCCGCAGGTGGCGGCAGTCCGCCCAATGCGGACGTCACCTTCGCCGAGACCGGAGAATACGCTGGCGGCCGGCAACGCCCTTTCCGCCCCACGCACATCCAGCCAGTAACGCGGCGCATCGCGGAAACGCCCGGCCAGCAGCGGATGGTAGCCCAACCGGCGGATCTTCCTCAGGCGATCCAGCGCGCCGCTGCGCACCGTAAATACCCCCAGGGAAATGGCGTTGCGGTTGGCTGCATCAGTGACGACATACAGATCCTTTACGCCGCGTCTCCTGAGGAGCCCCGCCGCTTCCTCGGCTTGGCGCTGCGAAACAAACGGCGGCAGGTAAACCCAATATCCCAGGCGTACCTTGCCGGGCACCAGCCGTTCCGTGATGCTGACGCCCGGTTTACGCAGACGCGTCGCACCGGTCTGCAGGGCCTCGATGCTGGGAAACGGACCGTAGCTGACGCAAATCTCGGGGCTTGCCGCAGCAGCGGCGCTCGGGTTAGGGATGCGGACCGGCGTGATCGGCGCGGGTACGGCGTCGGCGGATTTCGCGAGTGCCTGCCGCTCCGCCGGCGTCAGTTCGGCGAGCAGCTTGAGCGGTTGCACATGCGGCAGGGGTGTGGATTGCTGTGACATTTGCGCCGGCGGACCCAGCCATTCATACCAGATGAAGACCAGCACGTTGGCAAGCAGCAGCACCAGAAAAAGTATCCGCCTCATGATCGCTGCTCTGCCCACACCGCGAGACCCTCCAGTACCAGATGAGGCGCCAATATATAGTGCCCATGCAACACCGATTGTAAATAGCCGGCATCGCCACCGGTCAGCAGCACGCCGGTTTGTGCACCGTGCTGCGCGCGGATGTCCGCCACCGCCCGTTCTATCAGCCCCGCCGCCGCGTAGGCGATGCCGCTGGTTACCGCGGTGCGTGTGTCCTCCCCGTAGAGTGCGACCTGCCCACCTTTCTCATTGGCGATCGCCGCGGTGGCGCCGGCAAGCGCCGCATGCATGGCGCCGATACCGGGGGCGATCAGCCCGCCCGGATAATGCCCCGCTTGTGTGACTGTGTCCACGGTAATCGCCGTGCCGCAGCCGATGGCGCACACCGGACCGCCGCAGCGATGATAAGCGCCGATGACGGCCGCCCAGCGATCCGCACCGAGTTGCGCCGGGTTACGGTAGCCGTTGGTAATACCGCAGGCTTGCGCAGCCGGGATCACGTACTCGGGCAGCAGTTTGAAATGCGTCTGACAATAGCGATTAAGTGTTTCAGCAACTGCGGCACCGGCCACGTTCGCCGCCACGATACGCTCGGGCGGCGGCATGCCGCGCCATGACTCCGTCAGCACCTCCGCCAGCGATCTGTCGGCATGCACCGCGGCGGCGTGAGTGGAAATCCTCCGCTGCTGGTATCGGCCCCACTTGATACGGGTATTGCCCACGTCCAGCAGCAGCATCACGGCCGCATCCTCAGACTGATGTCACCGGATACAAACCGATGCGTGCCGCTTTCGGTGTGCAGCAACAGCGCGCCGTCCTGGTCCACACCGAGCGCCGTGCCACGGATGATCTGCTGCTGGTGTTCGAGGTTCACTACACGGCCGGCGGTGCAATCCAATGCACGCCATTCAGCGGCGAAGGCGGCGAATCCCTGTACGGCGAACAATTGCAGTGCGGTCATCAGTTCCTCGACCAGCGCCGCCGCCAATCGGTTGCGGTCCGGTAATGCATCATGCGTGAGCTTGACCCAATCCGTCCACGGCTGATTGATGCGCGCGGCGGCGGCGTCAGGCATGCACACGTTGATGCCGATACCGATGACGGTGCGCACCCGTCCACAGGGTTCGCCCTGCATGTCCACCAGAACGCCGCCGAGCTTTCGATCGGCTGCCATCAGATCATTGGGCCATTTGATGGCGATGCCGTCGAGGTGCAGACGATGCAGTGCGCGCACAGCGCTGATGGAGGCTACCATGCCGAGCGCCGTAAACCCGGGCGGCAGATCATCGAACTGCCAGCCGAGGGATAGATACAGGTTGGCGGCGAACGGCGAAATCCATTGCCGGCCACGGCGACCGCGGCCCGAGGTCTGCAACTCGGCAAGACACACGGCGGGAAAATCGCCCGGCTGCGACATGAGCCAGGTGTTGGTGGAACCCACCGTATCCAGTACTGTCAGGGAGCACAGGCGCTCACGGCACGCCGGTGCAAGCAGCGCGCGCAGGCGCATGTCATCCAGGAGTTCAATGGGCCGGGCCAGCCGATAACCGCGACCGGGCACCGAAACCACTTCGAGACCCAGGGTCGTGAGTTGCCGCACATGCTTCCACACCGCGGCGCGGGTTATATCCAAGCGCCGTGCCAATTGTTCACCCGATTGAAGCTGGCCGTCGGCCAGCGCGCGGAGGATGGCATGGGTGCTGTGTGACAACCCTGGCATACGGGATCAGGCCCGGGGTTTCTATACTAAGACCGGCGGCGCAGCAGCATGGCGCGCTTGATTTGATGCTCGCTGCCGGCCATGAGGCGGCGGATATTGCTGCGATGGGTATAGACGATGAACAGCGCCATCGCTAGGCCGAACCAGAAAAGCGGGGCGTTGCCCCCCCCTGCGATCCATGCATACACCGGCACCGACCAGGCCGCAAGGATGCTGGACAGCCCCACGTAACCGGTGAAGATGAGCACCAGCGTCCACAGCAGCAGTGCCGGGATGAGCGCCCAGGGAGCGAGCATCAGCAACACCCCGAGGAAGGTGGCCACACCCTTGCCGCCGCGAAACCGGAAGAACACCGGGAACACATGCCCGACGATCGCCGCGGCACCGCAAAGGGCGGCGGTCCAGCCTGCATCCACCGGAGCGTGGAACAGGGGCAGATGCGGCAGCACGCCGGCGGCGACCACACCCTTGCCCACGTCTATAATCATCACCCACAGCGCGAACAACTTGCCTTGGGTACGCAGCGCATTGGTGCTGCCGGCGTTGCCGCTGCCGAGCTTGCGGATGTCTACGCCGCCATACAGGTGGCCTACAATCAGGCTGCCGATGAGGGAACCCAGCAAATAGGCAAGAATGATGCGGATAATCAGCGCCAGCATGATCCTTAGGCGTCTCCCTGCGTATGGGCCTTCATTCTAGCAGGGACAGCTGGTCCGCCGGTGCTTGCAGGCCGGCGGCGGGTGTTCAACAATCTGCCGCCCAGCATGAAAACAAATCCTACATGAGCATGGACCCGGACCGCATAACGGATGAAATCCTCCTGGCCCTGCGGCGCATCATGCGCGGTATGGATATCTCGAGCCGTCAGCTCATCAGCGAACACGGCCTTACCACGCCCCAGCTCATCTGCCTGCAGCATCTGCAGGAACAGGGTCCCATGACCACGGGCATGCTCGCACAGACGGTGTCCCTGAGCCCGGCCACGGTCACCGGTATTCTCGACCGTCTGGAACTGCGCGGCCTGGTCACCCGCGAACGCCGTCCGGAAGACAAGCGCCGCGTGCTGGTCGCCGTCACGCCCGCTGGTGCCGCCGCCGCAGAAGCAACGCCCTCGCGCCTGGCAAAACGCTTCACCCAGGCTCTGGCACGACTGCCCGAGGACGACCGCGCGGAAGTTCATCGCGTGATTCTGTATCTTGCGGATCTGGCTGATATGCGCAATGGCGAAAAATAAACCGGTGGGACACTGCACCCACGCCAGCCTTTGCCGGCCGCTGCATTACATGCAAACGGATATATAAACCTGAGGCGCCCGGACCCGTATGCTCATACCTCTTATCATCAACCCCGCCGCCGGCCGGGGGACGGGATGTACATTGGGTGACGCTATCCACGAGTATCTGCGCGAACTCGGCATTTCCGCACACCCGTCCTACAGCGGTGCACCCGGCGATATCACTGCACAAGTACGCCAGGCAGTCACCACCCGCGCGCATGCGGTTATCGTCGTTGGCGGCGACGGCACGGTACACGAAGCGGTGAACGGTTGGATGCAGGCGGGCGGCGGTACGCCGCTGGCCATCATACCGGTGGGTACCGGCAACGACTTCATGAAAATGCTCAGTGATGATTCCGCCTGGCGGGAAGCCTGTCGGCGCATCGCGCGCGGCAGCACGCGCCAGGTGGACCTGGGCCGCTGCAATGATTTCTATTTTGCCAACAGCTTGGGCGTGGGTTTCGACGCTCAGGTGGCCAGCGAAGCCAACCGCATGCAATGGCTGCGCGGCAGCCTGGTATACGGCGTAGCGCTCGCCAAAACACTGCTTTTCAACCACCGCACCCCCAACGTCCGCATACAGCATGCCGCAGGACGGTTGGATACCTCCATCACCTTGATTGCGGTCAACAACGGACGTGTCGAGGGTGGCGCCTTCCGGCTGGCGCCGGATGCGGAGATCAACGACGGTGTTTTCGACGTGGTCATCGCACGCGGCATGAGCCGCCTGGGAATCCTCGCCCTGGTACCACGCGTGCTGCGTGGCACTCATCTCGATCATCGGGCCGTGACAATGTTCAAGACCGGGAAACTTACGATTGAATCCGAAACGGGATTGCCGGTGCATGCGGACGGTGAAATCCGCTACAGCGACGCGAAACGCCTCGACATCGAAATACTGCCCGCCAGGCTGACGGTCATCGCCTGACACCGCGGCGTACCGAGCCGAGATAGATCGCCAACAGCGCCACCACCGCGCCGACGATCTCAATCGTGGTAAAGCGGCGTCCGAAAAACAACACATCCCATACGAATGCGCACACCGGCTGCAGCAGCAGCACCAGGCCCACCTGCGAGGCGCGTACCTTGGAAATGCCGGCAGAAATCAGCACCCAGCCGAGCACCTGACCGCACACGCCGTAGGCGATGAGCCAGCCCCAATCCCGCCAATTGGGGATCACAAATGAGGTGTGTTCCGGCAGCATGGCGAGCGCCAGAAGCACCGCTGCCACCAGCGACACCATCGTAATGGTGACAAAGGACGAACCGGTGCTTTCAGCAATGCGCACCCGGCGCAGCATGAGAATATAGCCGGCATAGCAGCAGGCCGTGAGCAGGCCGAGAAACACGCCACGTCGGTAGGCAGGCGAGAACGCGGACCAGTCGGTACCCACCAGCAGCACCAGGCCCAGAATAGCGAGCGGAATGGATGCCATCTGAAACCAGGTCAGGTGTTCACGAAATATCAGCATCGCCACCGCGGCCAGCACGAATACCTGGAAGTTGGCCAGCAGCGTAGCCACGCCGGGACCCACATACAGAATGCTGCGGTGCCAGAAGCTCAAGTCCAGCGCAAAAAACACCGCTGCCAAACACAGCATCCCGATGGCCGTGGGTTTCAATCGTACCCGTTCGCGTCGCCATAGCACGATGCCGAGCAGGACAAGGCCGCCGAACAGCATGCGATAGAACGCGCTCGTGGCAGGTGGTACGCTCACCAGCTTCACGAACACCGCCGAAAAACTGATCATCACCGCACCGGCGATCAGCTGCCACATACACACTCCGGCCTGCTCGCGCCCCATGGGGCTGTTGGCTGCCGGCACATACCGCCGGCGGGACGTGCCAGCTTATCATCGCCCCAGCCGGCCTGGCGGGTCCGCTGCCGGGCCTATTGACATTATTTAGATATTTGTCTAAATATACAAATAGTATGAAGCAGCAAGCTATATTCAGGGCGCTGGCCGACCCCAGCCGGCGCCGCATTCTCAAGCTGTTGCAGAAAGGTTCCATGACGGCAGGCGAGCTTGCACATGCCTTTGACTTCACCCAAGCTTCACTTTCGCATCATTTCGCGGTGCTCAAGGCCGCCGACCTGGTATGCACGCAGCGGCGCGGCCAAAACATTGTGTATTCGCTCAATAGTACCGTGTTCGAGGATATATCGCGGCTGGTGATGAATCTATTTGCTGTTCAGGAGGGAAGAGAAAAATGAGCTTCAAAACCACGACTTTGCTCGGGCTGCTGCTGGTGGTGGCGGCTTTCGTGTTCACCGCGTGGCTGTATCCGCAACTTCCCAACCCCATGCCGAGTCATTGGGATACGGCCGGCCATGTGAACGGTTATCTGCCAAAATTCTGGGGTGCGTTCCTGTTGCCGATCATTATGGCGGGTACCTGGATTCTGTTGAGTGTGCTGCCGCGCATAGCGCCCAGGGGCTATCGGCTGGACAGTTTCATGGGTGCCTACGGCATCATCTGTCTCACCATCCTGGCGCTATTGTTCGGCATCGCGACGTTCGTGTTGCTTGCCGCCAAAGGTGAGCGCGTACCGATGCAGCACATCGTTCCCGTCCTGATGGGCCTGCTCTTGGTAATCGTCGGAAACTATTTCGGCAAGCTGCGCAAGAACTTTTTCGCCGGCATCCGCACGCCGTGGACGCTGGCGAGCGATGAAGTGTGGACACGCACCCATCGCCTGGGTGGATGGCTGTTCGTGACGGGCGGTCTCGCGAGCGTCGCGGCGGGGCTGTTCGCACCGCCGGCGAGCGTGCCTTTTATCCTTATCGCGGTGATCGGCGTGCTGGTCATCGTGCCATACGCAGGTTCGTATTTCATCTACCGGCGCATCGAAGGCTTCGATGACGGGAAACACCCCGATTAGTGGCTAAGCGCAGTTTCGAGTTCGGCGAACGTCCAGGCGACTCCGCTGGTATCCAGTGTCATATCCAGCTGCCGGCCGATGCGTGTTGCGGAGAAGATGCCGCGGATAGCGGGACCCGATGGGGTGTGTTCAATGACGATGGCGTGCCGGCGGCCGGTGCGTTTCAGGGTTTCAATAATGTCGCCCACCTTCGCCATGGCCACATCCTCCATGGCTATGGCCTCGAGATGATCCCGCGGCGTCATGATGTCGCACACCAATACCTCGCCGCGACTCACGCCCATTTCGCGCTGGAACCGCATGGGGCGCATGCCCTTGATGTCATTGAGGGTGATGAGCCCCAGGAGATCGCCCGGCTCATTCAATACGAACAAAAGCCGCACACCACCGTTTTTCATGCGCTCCTCGGCCTTGTCAATAGACAGGTTGGGATCCACGCTGATCGCCGCCACGCGGCTCAAGTCCGTCATCACGTCAATGGCCGGATTCTGCACGGAAACCTGCCGCGGAAGCGTTTGGGTGGGGCGCATCAGAACAGTATCGGCGGGCGCCATCATCGCGGGCAATGTCTTGGATTTTTCAGTCATGGGAACTTCCTGATTATTGTGCCCTGGGTACAGGGTTTACCTGTCATATATACATAGTCCGGCTCTCCGCCAATGGTATTCATGCCATCTGACTAAAGAGCAGACCCTTGGGGCGATGGAAAGTTTCCACAAATAAATCCATTATGAATAAATGGTAATTATGCGCCGTCATGCTCAAGACGTCGTGTCCTGACCACCCGATTCGGACCACGCAATCACGTGGCCTGCGGTCACGTCTGAGGGCATGTTACAATTGCATGTGTCAGCACACGCGAAATTGCAACTACCCCAATCGTCATGTCGAAACAAATACGCATCACCAATGTGCATCTCGATCTTGGTTCCGGCAGGCGCGGTACTGACATGGGGTCGTCGGCGATGCATGTAGCCGGTGTAGTGCCGGCACTGGAGAAACTCGGGCACCGCGTGGTCGGCATGCATAACGTCGGTCAGATTTCCATGGAGTCGGCCGAGATCGGCCATCCCCACGCGCGCTACCTCGGTGTCATCAGTGAGGTGTGTCATGTGCTGGCCAACACCGTGGGTGACACGCTCGACAGGGGCGAATTTCCGCTGATTCTCGGCGGTGATCATTCCCAAGCCATCGGCTCGGTGGCCGGTGTGGCGCGTTATGTGCGCCGGCAAGGCAAAGAACTGGGGCTTTTCTGGTGTGACGCGCATACCGACATGAACACGCCCGACACGAGTCCTTCCGGCAACATCCACGGCATGCCGCTCGCGGCCCTGCTCGGTATCGGCCCGCGTGAGCTCACCGAAATCAGCGGCCGCGCTCCCGCGGTGCAACCCGAACATGTGGTTATCTTCGGAGTACGCCAAGTGGATGGCGAGGAAGCGAAACTCGTCAGGAAAACCGGGGTGCGCGTGTTCACCATGAGTGAAATAGACGCACGCGGTGCCGGCGCCTGTCTTGAGGAAGCCATGCAGATTCTCAATCGCGCCAGCGGCGGCATCCACCTTTCCTATGACCTGGATGGCTCCGACCCGGCGGTGGCACCGGGTGTCGGCACACCGGTACCGGGCGGACTCAATTTCCGCGAATCGCATCTGGTCTGCGAAACGCTGGCGAAGAGCGGGCGGCTCATCAGCATGGAAGTGGTGGAACTCAATCCCACGCTGGACAGCGAGAACAAGACCGGAAAATTTGCAGTGTGGCTGATACAATCCGCACTGGGCCGCACGATACTCTGAGGCCGGGCTTCCCCGACCTTATCCAAGGAGGCGGTACATGGGTAACCGCGTAAAAGAATTCACCGAGTTCCGGTACAAGATGAATGAACGCATCCTCGCCGAGGACAATCGTGTCATCAAGCGCGTGTTCTCCGTGGACAGCCTCGCCTACCAGGAGGGTGCACTGCCGGCGAAAACCAAGGAATTGCTGGGCCTCACGGCATCCATGGTGCTGCGTTGCGACGACTGCGTGGCGTACCACATCGGCCAATGTATGGAAAGCGGTTCCACCCGCGACGAAATCATCGAGGCCATGAGCGTGGCGTTGGTGGTGGGCGGTACTATTGTGATCCCGCATCTGCGCCGCGCGGTGGCATTCCTGGACGAGATAAGCGGCGCAGCACCGGCGCGCTGACGGCCAAGGGCCGTCAGGTGCCCGGCGACTGCACCAGCTGTTTCATCATCTGCAGATAGCGCCTGCGACCTTCCGCCTGATGGCCGTACCGGTTCATGTGGCCCGCGTGCATTTCCACAGACAGCAGCGCAATGCGTGCGGCGGGTGCTGGGTGGGTTGCAAGCAACAGCTGCATGCTACCGCTCTTGGGATCCATGCTTTCCAGCGTCTGCAGCACCGCCACCAATCCATAAGGATCGTAGCCGGCACGCGCCGCCAGTACCACACCCATCCGATCCGCTGCAAACTCATCCTGTTTGTCCAGACCCCTGGAATACAGCACTCGTGTGGCGTTGGTCACTCTGTTAAAAAGCTCGGTGCTCCTGTTTTGTTGCTGCAGTTCGTATTGTACAGCCTGACCCAGGAGATCCAGTTGTGCGGCATGTTGCAGGGCCTTGAGCTGCTGTTTGAGAACCACGTGGCTGATCTCATGCCCGAGTGCGCCGGCAAGCTCCGCCTCGCTGCGCATGTGCAGCAGCAGCCCACGGGTGATAAACACATAGCCGCCCGGAACAGCGAAGGCATCAATGGAATTAGAATTCACCACGGCAAAATGCCAAGGCAAATCGGGACGCCCGCTCTGCAGGGCAACCCACAAGCCCACGCGGTTGACATAGCGCTGGATGGCCGGATTGTTAATGGGCCTGGCGGCTCCGAGAAGTGTGGCCGCGGTGGCGTACCCGATCTGCTCCTCTTCCTGCAGGTCAGCGGGTCTGACTGCCTGCTTTACGGTCTTGAGGGTATTGAACAGAGCACCCATGTCAATCCCGCCACCGGCCGGGTTCGCCACGCACGCGGTCAGCGCCAGCAGAAGAACCAGCGCCAACGGGTGCGCCACAACATTCAGTTTTGCGCGCACGCTCATGGCTGATTCCCCCTCATTTCCGGCAGATACGGGATCGGCTGCGCTTTCAGGCCGAGCTGTTGAGCAAACGCGCGCGCTTCCTCCGGCGTTGCGGTCCAGGCCCGAAGGCGGTTCACCGCCTGCGCATCCGGTTTGGCATTGGCGATGTTGCCGGTGTTGAGTCCGCGCACGCCGGTGGTGGCGGTGGTACCGGTGGCGCCGGAACGTCCGCTCTCAAACAACTGAAAGACCCAGCCGAGGCCCCAGGTGCTGCCAGAGGTGCTGCTGCTGTTCAAGCGGATACTGGTCATGCGCAGCCAGCCGTCCTGGCCTGAATCCAGACGCACGTGATACCAGCCACCTTGGCGCGAAAGGATGGTGATGCTGGTGCTGGCGGGTAGCGTGACAATGGTACCCGCATCGGAATACGGCGCGTTGTTGAGCGGCGTATCCATGATGGTCTGAGCGCTGGACTGCGAGGCCGCATGCACCCCCAGAGTCACCAGCAATATCAGCAGTATCAGTCCCCAACGTCTCATATCGTCTTCTCCCTAGGTTCAAACAGGTGCACCGCCTGTTCCCGTCCCTTTACTTTATAAGAGCCGCGGTCCACAAAGTCAAAAACATCTCCGCAGCGCTCCCGCGTGGCGGCCGACACCAGAATACGTGCCACGCCCCTGGTTTGGCTTTCGATGCGGCTGGCAAGATTGACGGTATCGCCGATGGCGGTGTAATCCAGCTTGTTCTCCGAACCCATGAAGCCCACCACCGCCCCACCGGTATGAATGCCGATGCCGGCATCAAAGGTGGCGGACAGTTCTCCCAGATCCCGGCGGAAGGTTTCCAGCACCTTACCCATTTCCAGTGCCGCCTGCACGGCATGCCTGGCTTGATCCGCATCCGGCACCGGCGCGCCCCAGAACGCCATGATGCAATCACCGATGAACTTGTCCACGGTACCGCCGTGGCGGAAGATGACTTCCACCTGCCGCGAGAAGTAGCGGTTAAGCAGCGACACCACTTCTTCCGGCGTGCGCGTCTCGGACAGCGCCGTGAAACCACGGATGTCGGAGAACAGCACCGTCAACTCGCGGCTTGTGGCGCTCTCGTCCAGCAGATTGCGCTGGCTCTTGACCAGATCGCTCACCACGCGCGGATCCAGGAAACGGCCAAACAGGCTGATGGCGTACAGCCGGTCGCGGCGTTCACGGAAATAATCCGCGAGACCCATGGTGATAAAGAACAACCACGCGATAATCAGCGGCTGGAACACCGGTACCAGCCAGCGGGCATTGAGCAGCGCATAGCCGATGGCAATCAGGACCGGGGTTATCGCGAACAGCAGAATCCCGGTAGTGAGCAACCCGCGCCCCCACCAGAACAGCAACGCCACGCCTATGACCAGCACTGCCGTCAGCAATGGACCGACAAAACCCGGCGTTCGCCGCATCCAGTCGCCGTCCTTAAGGTTGGCGATGGCGGTTGCCACGATATACACGCCCGGATAGAGACTGCCGAGCGGGGTGACGCGCAGGTCGCCCAACTCCGGCGCATTGCTGCCAATAACGACGATTTTGTTCTTGAATTCATCCGCTGAGCGTATGTGCACACGACGCTCGAAATCCGTATAGACATCGTAATAAGACACATGCGGCATATCGTCGGCGGTACCGTGCCAGTTGAGCAGCATGCTGCGTCCCCGGGGTACACGAAATCCAAGCGCCCGGGCTACTTTGGCCGGCAGCGAAGGAATATGCCAGCCATAGGCATCGTAATAAAGGTAGTAACGACGCCCGACGCCGTCCCCATCCTGCAAAAAATTGATTACGCCGACACGCCCCGTCATGGCAAGCGGCGGCAGCGGGAATTGCATGGCGACGCGCGCGTCGACAATGGCATGAGGTCCCGGCGTGAAATCGAAGCGCGGCGGATAATCCTTGATGGGCTCGTTCTTGCTGTCATCGGCGTGCTCGAGCCGCACCATCGGGAAAAATACCTTGTCGCTCGCGGTCGCCACCTTGATGAGGTACTGGTCGGATTCGGGACGCAACAGGTCCGGGTCCACGAAATTCACGTCGAACACCACCGCCTCGGGATCCTCCGCCAGGATGCCCTGGAGCAGCTGGGCATGTACGGAACGCGGCCAAGGCCAATTACCCACTTCCTTCGACATCATGTACAAACTGCGTTCGTCTATATTGATTACCATTACATCGGGATCCGGGCGCTGCCTGGCGGCATGCGCTTTAACCATTTCGTCCTGCAAACGGTATTCGATCGGGCGCAGCACATGAAAGCCAAAGAAATTGACAAGAATGAACATGAAAAAGATGGCAAGGATGATCCAGCGGGCCGAGATCCGCGACGGGTTTTTCATGGATTATCCTCAGTACCACCACGGCGGGTGGTCTCCTGCCATCAGCATAGCGGCTTTTGGAAAATCTACCAGCGATGGTAAGCGGGGTGGCCCGGCTGGACGGCCACGAAGGTACCGCGACAGGTATCGCACACCTTGCCTTCGGCGATGAGCTCGCCCTCCACTACTGCACGATTTGCCGTGGATTCCACCACCCTGGCGCGCAACTGGACGGGACCGCGGGTGGGTGTGGGACGCTTGAGACTGATGGCATAGTCAGCCGTCACGGTACACGGCGGGTGGTCGCTGCCGGCTTTCTTCATCAGGTGCCAAGCGGCGGTCCAGTTACAGTGGCAATCCAGCAACGTACCGATAATGCCTCCGTTCAACGCACCGGTAAACGCCTCGTGGTGCGGCTGCGGTGTCCACTCCGCCACCACCTCATCGCCCTGTGCAAAACTCTTGATATGCAATCCTTTCGGATTGGCCGGGCCGCAGCCGAAACAGACGCTTTCTGTCGCATAGGTATCCTGCAGGGATTTGTCCATCATGTCCTGCCTTCTGCGCCGGTACGCGGCAGGAAAATTTCCGCCACCATGCAACGTACACTGCCGCCGGCACAGTTCTCAATGGTATTCACAGGGCTTGACACAATGCGCGTGTATTTATTTATGGCATCGCGTTGTGTCGGCGTAAGACTGCGCTCGGCGCGCAAGGACATGATCAATATGGTGCCACCATGTCGAGTACTGAGTTGCAACACGTTACCAGCAAACTCCCTCATCTGCCGCGCTGTAACCGGGATAATCTCGTGGCCGGTTTCTTCCAAGCGCTGCTGAATGCGCCGGCGCTCGCTCTCTTCCGGAATGCTGGCGAGGCAAAAAACCGCAAAACGGTCACCTATGCTCATCATGACGTTGGTGTGATAGATCGGATTGCCGTTACTGTCCACTGCATGGAACGAAACTACCTCGTACTCTTGCTTACCGGCCCATTCCCTCAACAACTTGATGTCCGTGCGTGAAGACGTGCTGGCATAGGCCACCCGATGCACACGATCCAGTACCAGACTGCCGGTGCCCTCCAGATACCGCCCTTCCAACTCCGCAGCGGAAAGATCCTCAATGCGCCCGACCTGATAACCGCGTTCCTTGTGCAGTGCCTCGATGATGTCCGGACGACGCTCCCAGCGACGACTCTGCGACTGCATCGGGTAAAGATATACGGAGCCGTCCGCATGGAAACTGACCCAGTTGTTCGGAAATACCGCGTCCGGAGTCCAGGGTTCGGGCGTATCTTCGAACACCTCCACGGTCACGCCCACCTTTCTCAAGCTTGTCACCAATATATCGAACTCCCGTACCGCCAAGGTTTGCGGATCATTGATTTCGACAGCGGGCCTCTGGAAGAAATTGGATACCGCAGTTTCGGCATTCACGCCGAAGCGTGCCGGCCGGATCATAAGCACAGCATTGGTGGTTTGTTGTTCAGCAACGCTTGCCATGAGAGCGGCTATCAAAGAGTTGTTGGGCGAAATCTTACACCAAATGATGGCAGGCCAATCCCGGCCCGGCCGGGACTGCCGGAGTATCCCGGCAAGTGGTAAAGTCTAG
>JAKAXB010000036.1 GCA_021816765.1 Natronospirales bacterium
ACGGGTGCCCGAGCTGGTGTAGGTCTGGCCGCCATAGGGATTGGGTCCCACGTTGGCGCATCCGGAAAGCATGACGGTGGCAGCAAGTGCCAGCGCAATGCCGCTGGTTTTGATTTTCATGGCGATTCTCCTTTGTAATCCGTTTCTGCCCGAGAAATCGAATTGGTTTTTTAGACTGCGATATGCGGTATGGGTTCCCGGTGCGCGCGGAGTTTCGGCCGCACGCAGAGCAGTTTATGTCCGCGTCGCATCATGATCAATGCGCAACTGCGGCAGGCCATTGGCGGTCCAGCGGCGGTCGTCGCTCATGAGTTCATAGAGCCATTCGGCGCGGCCGGCGATATTGCTGCCCATATCCTGCCAGTCAATCTTGTCTTCGGTGACCGGGTTGCCGCCGTTGCCCTTCTGGAGCCGTGCGGCCTCCATTTGCCACTTGAGCGCGAAATAGCGTGCTGCATCGCGGCAGGTGCGCGCCGCGCCTGCTTCCGCGTGATCCGTGGGCACCACCCCGGTGATGACCCAGAGCTTGGGGCTGACGTTGTGCTTTGGCCACACGCGCCCGAGCATGGCACGGTGCGGCACGATCCACAGCCACTCGCCGGTGATGTCGGTGTCGAATACCTGGAGCTTGCGCAGGTAGTCAGCTACCTGTTGTTGCTGGGCCTTGTGCCACTCGGCAAAGGCCGGTTCGTCAAAAGGCATGGGGGAAGACATGGGCAATCTCGTTTGTTGGGGTGCGGGTATTTTACGGGAGATGCGGCTCGGACAGGTATTCCCGGCTCTGCATTTCCTGCAGGCGGCTGGTGGCGCGCTGGAATTCGACATTTAATCGCTTGCCGGCATAGAGGCGGTCCAGCGACACGGCGGATGAGACTGCGAGCTTCACGCGGCGGTCGTAGAACTCGTCCACCAATGCCACGAAGCGCCGCGCTTCGTCTTCCAGATCGGCGGTCAACTGCGGGATATCCGAGATCAGTACCGTGTGGTAGCTGCGGGCGATTTCAATATAGTCCAGCTGGCTGCGCGGGCCGCCGCAGATGTCGCGGAAACGGAACCAGGCCACGCCGTCGGCATGCTGTTTGACGGGGATTTCGCGCTCGTTGATGAGTAATGCCGCGTCGCTGCCATGAACACCACCCGAGATATGTCCGAAAAAGGCCGCCAGATGTGCATCCGCTTCAGCACCGGACGGGGCATGGAACAGCCGGGTTTTTTCCAGATGCCGCAGCCGGTAATCGGTGCCGCCGTCCACATTCAATACATGGGTATGCTGTTTCAGCGATTTTATGGCAGGCAGGAAACGCTCGCGTTGTAAACCGCCTTTATACAGTTCATCCGGTGCCACGTTGGATGTCGCCACCAGGGTAACGCCGTCGGTGAACAAATACTGGAACAGCCGGCCCAGGAGCATGGCATCGGCGATATCCGAAACGAATAACTCGTCGAAGCAAAGTACCCGCGCCCGCGCGCTGAAATGCTGCGCCACAATTTTTAGCGGATCTTCCTGATCCGGCAGGGCTTTCAACTGTGCATGTACCATTTGCATGAAATGATGGAAATGCAGTCGGCGTTTTTCCTGGAATGGCAGGCATTCGTAGAAGCAATCCATGAGGTAGGTCTTGCCGCGGCCCACCGCACCCCACAGGTACAGGCCTTTCAACGGTGTTTGCGCGTGTCCCGGGAGGCACCGCCATCCGGGTGGCGGCGGACGCTTGAGCAGGAAGCGGTAGAGCACGTCCAGGGCCGCCACGGCACGGGTCTGGGCGGCATCCTTCACGAAACCCGGTCTGGCCAGGTCCGCTTCGTAGCGTTGCCGCGGCGTCAGCGGCGCAGATGCATCATTCATGCCGTTTGCACGCTAAAAATAATTCTTTGTGGGAGCGACGTTACCCGTTGCGATGATCGCAGCCGGGCTGCTTACGGCATCCATGTCTGCTCCCCCTTCGGGGATTTCCAAGGGTCGCGCAGCACTTGGTCGCTCACATGTCTCCTGCGTTCGCGGCACTCGTACATCCAGGTACAGCGTACTTCCCCGTACATCGGATGACCACTCCCACAAAAGTGGAGGGAGAGTCCGCACGGTTATCCTGTTGGGCATGTTTATTCGTTTTTAATCAGTTTGCAGCTCTGGAAGATTCCGGTAATGCTCCAGCACCTGCGGGTTGGCCAGCGCGTCGGTGTTCTTCACCGGCCGGTTGTGGATCACGTTGCGCACCGCCAGCTCGGTGATCTTGCCGCTGATGGTGCGCGGGATATCGGGGACGGGTACGATCTTGGCCGGCACATGCCGCGGCGAAGTATTCTCACGGATGGTTCTCCTGATTCTGCCGGCAAGTGCTTCGTCGAGCTTCACGCCTTCCCGTAACCGCACGAACAGGATCACGCGCACATCCCCCTGCCAGTCCTGGCCCACCGCCAGGCTTTCCACGATCTCCGGCAGTTTTTCCACCTGACGGTAGATCTCCGCCGTGCCGATGCGCACGCCGCCGGGATTCAGGGTGGCATCCGAGCGGCCGTAGATAATGAGGCCGTCCCGTTCCGTGAGTTCCGCCCAGTCGCCGTGGCGCCATATATCCGGGAAATAGTCGAAATAGGCATCATGGTATTTGCGGCCGTCCGGGTCGTTCCAGAAGTACACCGGCATGGAGGGGAACGGCTTCACGCACACCAGTTCGCCCGGCTTGCCGTGCAACGGCTTGCCGTCCTCGCTCCAGATTTCCACCGCCATGCCAAGGCCGCGGCATTGCAATTCCCCCGGATAGACCGGCAGCAGCGGATTGCCCAGCGCGAAACAGGAAATGATGTCGGTGCCGCCGGAAATGGAAGACAGGCACAATTCCCGCTTGATGTCGCGGTACACGTATTCCGAGCTTTCCGGCAGCAGCGGCGAGCCGGTGGAAGTGATGATGCGCAGTTTGTCGAGCCGGTATTTCCCACCGGGTTTGACGCCGAACTTCTCGGCGGCCGACAGGTACTTGGCGCTGGTACCGAAGATGCTCATGCCTTCTTCGTCGGCGATGCGCCACAGGATGTCGTGCAGCGGATGGAACGGTGAACCGTCATACAGCAGTACCGTGGCGCCCACGGCCAGGCTGGAAACCAGCCAGTTCCACATCATCCAGCCGCAGGTGGTGAAATAAAAGATCACGTCCTCGCGCTTCAGGTCCGTGTGCAGCGCCAGTTCTTTGAGATGCTGGATGAGCGTGCCGCCGGCGCCATGCACGATGCACTTGGGCACGCCGGTGGTGCCGGAGCTGTACATGATGTACACCGGATGGTTGAAGGACAGTTGCGCGAATTCGATTTCCCGTGCATCCGTCAGGTAGTCGTTCCAATGCACCGCGTGAGGCACGGCGGAAATGTCGGGTCGCGAGTTGGCGTAAGGCACTACAACCACGCGCTGTACCGAGGGCAGTTTCTCCAGCACGCCGCGGATGCGTTCCAGCGAGTCAATGGTCTTGCAGGCGTAGAAGTAGCCGTCGCAGGTGAAGAGCACCTTGGGTTCGATCTGGCCGAAGCGGTCCAGCACGCCGTTGATACCGAAATCCGGCGAGCAGGAGGACCAGATGGCGCCGATACTCGTTGTCGCCAGCATGGCGATGACGGTTTCCGGCCGGTTGGGCATGAAACCGGCCACCCGGTCGCCGGTTTTCACGCCGGATTTGCGCAAGGCGTCGGCGAGCCCGGCTGTCTGGCGGAAAAGTTCCTGGTAGGTCAACGTGATGCGTTTGCCATCATGCTCGCAGCGGAATACCAGCGCGGTGCGGTCATCCCGGTAGCGCAGCAGGTTCTCCGCAAAATTGAGCCGTGCGCCCGTAAACCACCTGGTGCCCGGCATCGTGTGGTCGTCCTCAAGCACCGTGTCCCAGGTTTTGCCGGCCTTGATACCGCAGAAAGCCCACACCTGCGGCCAGAAACGCTCCGGATGCTCGATGGACCAGCGGTACAACGCGGCGTAGCTGTGGATGTCTGGATCGCATTCACGCCGCACGTGTTCCAGGAAGCGCGTCAGATTGGCGCGCTCAATCAGGTCTTTGTTCGGTGTCCAGAGCGGTTGGGTCATGAAGGGGGTCTGGGGACATCAGTGCCAGTGCGAATTATCGCAGGTTTTGCGCGGCTTTCAGCCGCAGGTACGCGATGCGGCTGCCGTCCGGCCGCATACCAGCGGTGCGGTGTCCGGCAATTCTGGGTCCGACTTCAAGCCGCGCGGAACGAGACACCCCGGGGGCGGATAAGGTATCGTGCACGCCAATCGCGGCGGTAACCGCCGGGGGGTGGGTTCCGTCCAGCGGGCGGGAAGACGGCATTCCGGCAATGGGGAGAATCTCGGATGAGAGTCCAACCGCAAACTGGTGTTACGTCGCTCAGTGAAATGACTATCCGCGGCCTGCTCATCGGCGTCATTATCACGGTGATCTTCACGGCAGCGAACGTGTATTTCGGCCTCAAGGCCGGTCTGACCTTCTCCACCTCGATTCCGGCCGCAGTGATCTCCATGGCGATCCTGCGCGGCTTCCCCGGCGCGACCATGCAGGAGAACAACATCGTGCAGACGGTGGCTTCGGCGGCTGGCACCCTGTCCTCGATCATCTTCGTGCTGCCGGGGCTCATCATCGTCGGCTGGTGGACCGGCTTTCCGTTCTGGATGTCGTTCGGCATCTGCGCCGCCGGCGGCATCCTCGGCGTCATGTACACCATTCCCCTGCGGCGTGCGCTGGTGACCGATTCCGATCTGCCGTATCCCGAAGGCGTGGCCTGCGCCGAAGTCCTAAAAGTCGGTTCAAACCCGGCCTCGGCGGAGGCCGCTGATTCCGTCGAAGCGGGCGGCACCGGATTGAAGGCCGTGGTGATGGGCTCGATCGTCTCGGCGGTGTTCTATGTGATCGTGCAGACCAAGATCTTCGCCAGCGACGTGGCGCAGTATTTCCACTTCGGCAACAAGGGCGCGGCCAGCGGCTTCGACTTCAGCCTGTCGTTCGCGTTGTTCGCCATTGGCCACCTGGTCGGGCTTTCGGTGGGCATCGCCATGCTGGTGGGTGCGCTGATCGGCTGGGGCTGGGCGGTGCCGCATTTCACGTTGCTGCATCCGGCCGCAGGCGCGGCCGCGGATCTGGCCCAGGGCGCATGGAGTCATTACGTGCGCTTCGTCGGCGCCGGCGCCATCGGTGTGGCCGCCATCTGGACACTGGGCACGCTGGTCAAGCCCGTCATCGGCGGGCTCTCCGGCGCCATGGCCGCCTCGCGGGTGCGCAAGGCCGGGCAGGCGGACACTCTGCCGCGCACCGAGCATGACATACCGATCGGCATGGTCGGTCTGGTTTCGCTCGTGTGCCTGATCCCCGTTGCCTGGTTGCTGTGGCACTTCAGTGTCATCAGCGGGTTGGGTTCCCATGCCCTGCTGCTGACACTCGGCGGCGTGGTGTTCGTGGTCATCATGGGATTTCTGGTGTCCACGGTCTGCGGCTATATGGCCGGCCTCATCGGTTCTTCCAACAGCCCGTTATCGGGTATCGGCATTCTGGTGGTGGTGATCGCCGCGCTGCTGCTGGTATTGGGCGTGAAATCGCTAATGCCCGCCGATACCGGCAAGGCGCTGGTGGCGTTCGCACTGTTCGTGACCTCGATCGTGTTCGCGGTGGCCTCCATCGCCAACAACAACCTGCAGGACCTCAAGACCGGTCAGCTGGTGGACGCCACGCCCTCGAAACAGCAGTGGGCGCTGGTGATCGGCGTGATCGCGGGCGCCCTCATCATTCCGCCGGTACTGGATCTGCTCAATCACGCCTACGGATTCGTGGGTGCGCCCGGTGTCAACCCGGCGCGTGCGCTACCGGCGCCGCAGGCCGGCCTGATTTCGGCGCTGGCGCAGGGCGTCATCCAGAACAATATAGACTGGTGGCTGATCGGCATGGGTGGGGTGATCGGTGTCGCCAGTATCGTGTTCGATGCCATCCTGAAACGCACAACGAAATCGGCGCGACTGCCGCCGCTCGCGATCGGCTTGGGGATTTACCTGCCGACTTCCACCACGCTGATGGTAGTGGTGGGTGCAGTCGTCGGCTGGTGGTTCAACCGCCGCGCCGACCGCACGCCGAAACCGGAAGCCGCCAAACAACTTGGCGTGCTGCTGGCCTCCGGCCTGATCGTCGGCGAAAGCCTGCTGGGCGTGGTGATCGCGGCGGTGGTGGCGTTCTCCGGCAATGCCTCGCCGCTGGCACTGGTCGGGCCGGGTTTCGAAACCGCTTCCATATGGATCGGCGGGATCGCGTTCGTGGCGGTGACTTTCGTGCTGTATCGCTGGATTGAGCGGCTGGCCCAGAAATAAGAATTTGTCGGTTGCAAAACAATTAATTTTGAGAGCGGGGTTCCGCTCCCGCAGCGCAGGTTACTTTTCTTTGACGCAAAGAAAAGTAACCAAAAGAAACATTCAAGAGCGTCGTCTAGCTCATCTGGCTAAACCAGGTGCTTCACGGTGCACAGGTTTTCTTCCTGTGTCGGCTTTTCAGCCATGACAATTACATAGGCTTGGTGCGGAACTGACTCTGCGACTTCGCGATACTGAAAAGTGTCGCTGTCTAAGGGCACGCCGTACAGTTTCGAGACCGCGCTATATCCAGCATTCCTTGTTCTTCAAACCCTGTGGATTCCGCCAAGCAGCGCAGTGCCCGCAGGGAAAAGCCTGCCGCAGGCAGCACGAAGCCAGGGATGGCGAGTCCGCGCGACCGGCACAGGGGCGAGAAGCGCCGCTTCGAGCGGGCGCACAGGATATGCACCCTGGGCTTTCCCGCGGAGCAGGATGCGCAGCGGAAAGTGCCGTGAGCGCGGCCCCGAGGACGCGAGCAGCGAGGGCACGCGCCTGAAATCGAATTCTCCCCGATTCGATTTCAGGTGGGCGCGGAATCCCCGGGGCGTATTTCTTTGGCTACTTTTTTTGCACGAACAAAGAAAGTAGCCCGTAGTGCGGGGGGCGGAACCCCGCTCCAGTTAAAGCAGTGGCGTAGCCGCCGCCTTATTAGAGTTTATCCAGTTCTTGCTCCAACTCCGGCAGGATCTGAAACAGATCGCCCACCAGCCCGATATCCGCCACCTGGAAGATCGGCGCATCCGGATCCTTGTTGATGGCAACGATGGTACGCGCGTCTTTGATGCCGGTAAGGTGCTGGATGGCGCCGGAGATGCCCACCGCCACATACAGTTCCGGCGCGATGATCTTGCCGGTCTGACCCACCTGCAGGTCGTTGGGCACGAAGCCCGCATCCACCGCGGCGCGCGAAGCGCCCACGGCGGCGCCGAGCTTGTCGGCGAACTTGTAGATGACGGCGAAATTCTCCTTGCTGCCCACGCCGCGGCCTCCGGAGACCACGCGCGCGGCGGATTGCAGGTCCGGCCGGCCGCTCACATCGGCCTTGAGTTCTACAAAGCGTGTGTGTTGTGGAATTGCGGCATCAGTGCCGGCGGCAGTTATTTCAGCATGGCCGTCTTCGCTGCACGCCTGCCAGGAGGCGGTGCGCACCGTTGCCACGATGCACGGCATGGCGGGTGCTTTCACGGTGACGATGGCGTTGCCCGCATACATGGGCCGCTCGAAGGTGTGCGCGTCCACCACTTTCATGATGTCGCTCACCTGCTGCACGCCCAGCAGCGCCGCGGCTCGCGGCAGCACATCCTTGCCGAAGGTGGTGGAGGGCGCGAGCAGGTGGGTGTAGTCTTTCGCTAGTTTTGCGATCTGCGGAGCCAATGCCGCAGCGAGTTGATGGGCGTTTTCGGCGCGCTCGATATTGAGCACGCGCTTCACGCCTTTGAGTTTTGCGGCGGACCCCGCAACGGCGGCGGCGTCAGCGGCGAAGACGGCAATATCAATCTCGCCGCCGATGGCCAGTGCGCAACTCACCGCCTTGGCCGTGGCGGGATTGAGTTTCTTGCCGTCGTGTTCGGCGATGACCAGAATCCTGTTCATCACAGAATCCCCCTCTGCCTGAGGGTAGCAACAAGTGCCGTCACGTCCTCGACTTTCTTGCCACCCACACGCTGGGGCGGCGGCGCGTAGCTTGTGACTTCCAGTTTCGGCGCGGCGGTGACGCCCAGTTCTTCCAGTTTCAGGACCTGAAGAGGCTTGCTTCGGGCTTTCATGATGTCCGGCATCTTCACGAACCGCGGTGTGTTGAGCCGCAAATCCGTGGTAATCACGGCCGGCAAGTCTATTTCAATAGTTTCCAGTCCTGCATCTACCTCGCGGGTCACCATCAGCGTCTTGTCCTTCAATTCCACTTTGGAGGCAAAGGTCGCCTGGGGCCGGTCCCACAGGGCCGCCAGCATCTGGCCGGTCTGGTTGCTGTCGTCGTCTATGGCCTGCTTGCCGAGGATCACCAAGTCGGCGTTCTCACGCTTCACCAGTTCATGAAACACGCGTGCAACCATCAGCGGCTGCAGAACCTCGCCGGTTTCCACCAGGATCGCCCGATCCGCGCCCATGGCCAGCGCCGTGCGCAACTGCGGCTGCACCTCCGCCGGACCGATGCTCACGGCCACCACCTCGGCCTGGGTGCCGCGCTCGCGGATGCGCAGGGCTTCCTCCAGCGCGATCTCGTCGAAGGGGTTGATGCCCAGCTTCACGCCATCGGTGTTGACGCCGCTGCCGTCTTTCTTCACCTGCACGCGCACGCTAAAGTCAACGACGCGCTTGATGCCAACCAGAATTTTCATTATTTCAATTTTCCGCTTGCTAAAGTTTCTGAATCATTTCGACTCTGTTTCCGAAAGGATCTCTAAACTCAAACCGATCATAACCGGGTATAGGTTCACCTTGAAATATCTCAATATTGTTTGCGACCATTGTTCTTCGCCAATGGGACAGGTCGCTGACTTCATAGGCCACATGAGCTTTAGTCAGGGTCCTGTCCATACTGTCCTCAGTACCCACATGCACCTGCTTATCGCCTACTTGAAGCCAGAATCCACCACGTCCGTGCAGGGACTGGGGTTTCGGCACTTCTTTAAGTCCCAACACACTGCAATAGAAGCCACGCGCTTCCTTTTCCCTGCCTTTGGGCATCGTGATTTGCGCGTGATGAATGCCGATGATCATGGCGCTTACAGGCTCTGATAATTTGGCCCAGATCCGCCTTCCGGCGTGGTCCAGAGGATGTTTTCGTAGGGGTCCTTGATATCGCAGGTCTTGCAGTGCACGCAGTTGGCGGCGTTGATCTGCAGGCGTTTCTTGCCGTTTTCCTCGACCATTTCATACACCTGCGCGGGACAGAAGCGGGTGCAGGGATTGTCGAATTCAGCGGCGCAGCGGCCGATGCATAGACCGGTGTCCGGTACCTTGAGATGGGCCGGCTGATGTTCGTCGTGATGGGTGGCGGCAAAAAACACGGAGGCCAGTCGGTCCCGCGGCGGCAGCGTGCGCATCACGTAATCCTCCGGCGCGCGCAAATACGCGCCGAGTTTATCCAGGCTTTTCCAGTCCGCATGATTTTTCAGCGTCCAGGGCAGTTTGCCGAGGGTGAGGGTTTCCAGCGCCGCGTTGAGCAATCCGAACCACAAGCCCTTGTGGAAACCGGGGCGAATGTTGCGAACTTTGTGGAGTTCCCTGGCGGACGGCGAATTGCGCCAGCGTCTATCGAAACCCTCACTGCTGCCATGCTCCACGATGTGCTCGGCGGCAAGCATCCCCGAACACAAGGCCATGTGCACGCCCTTGATCTTGGGCACGTTGAGGGTACCTGCCGCGTCACCCACCAGCAGCGCACCGGGCATTTCCAGCTTCGGCAGGGATTGCAGGCCGCCCTCGATGAGCGCGCGGCTGCCGG
>JAKAXB010000012.1:0-5000 GCA_021816765.1 Natronospirales bacterium
CTAGGCGGCATTTCTATAAGCATGGATTGGAGTCTTCTGTGACGGTCGGTTTAACCCGCGGCGATCGTGTGCCGGATTTCAGGCGCTTCGACCACAAGGGCGAGCCGCGGCTGTTGTACGATCTGCACTTCGGTCAGCCGATGGCCTTGTTTGTATTCGACAGTCCGGAGACGCCAGACACACGCATGGCGCTTGATGCACTCGGTCGCGACCATCCAGATTGGACGCAAATAAACCGAATTGCCATGGTGCGCGGCACGCCAGCGCAGTGCGCGAGCCTTGTAAATGGCGAGCCCGGCGTACTCACCCTGCTTGCAGACGACGGCGCGGTAACCACACATTTGCTTGGATTCCCGCCCGCCGGTCAGCGTCTCATCACCGCCTTCGCCCTGGATGTCAACCTGTGCATCATTGAACGGCTCGAATATTCCGTTGGCGGCAATCTGGATGCGTTTCTGCAACAAGTGATGGCTGTCTACAAACGGGAAGCACCACGTACCGCGCAGGTCTGCCGCCAGCAGGCGCCGGTGCTTTTCATCCCGCGCGTACTGGACCCTCTCTTCTGTGATGAGTTGATCGCCCTGTTTGAGAAGGATGGCGGTCATCCATCGGGCGTATCTTACCTCGAAGGCGACAAGGCGACTTGGAAGCCCGATCCCGAGGTGAAAATCCGCCGTGATTTCTACCTGACCGAGGAATATTGGATAAATCGTATCCGCGAAATGCTCATGCGTCGGGTACTGCCGGAAATCCAGCGCTGCTTCAACTATCAGGTCACGCAACACGACCCATTCAAGCTCATCTGTTATGACGCTGAAACCGGCGGCTACTTCCGTCCGCATCGTGACAACGAATCCCGCGATACGCTGCATCGACGTTTTGCCATGACCATTAATCTGAACACCGGGGACTATGCGGGCGGACAACTGCATTTCCCAGAATTTGGTGCGGATCTCTATGAGCCCGAACGTGGCGGGGCCATAATTTTTTCCTGTTCCCTGCTGCACGAAGCAACCAACGTTATCAAGGGAAAACGTTACGCTCTGCTCAGTTTCTTCTTCGGCGAGTCAGAAAGCGCGCAGCCGGTGCAGTATCAGAATGCGCCGGCCGGCAGATGAGGAAACAGCGTGTCAAGAATAGCGATGATAGCCAGGCTGGAATTTACACGAATAACAGCGTTACGCCGGGGAAGGCATTGACTTGGCGAAACCCTGTCACAGGTTTGCCCATTAAGAAAAGCCCCTGATACTGGTGTATCAGGGGCTTTATATTTAGAGCCTGGCGATGACCTACTTTCGCATAGGGAAACCCCACACTATCATCGGCGCTGAGCAGTTTCACTTCCGAGTTCGGGATGGGATCGGGTGGTTCCCACTCGCCAATGTCGCCAGGCAAACCGGCTCACCATTTCATATGCCGCTTGGCACATGAAGTGAATTCGAAAAGTTGTTGACGCTCTGTATATCGTATTTGTATCGGACACCAGTCATGCCCAAACAAACCGTTTGGGGTTATATGGTCAAGCCGCACGGTCAATTAGTACTGGTTAGCTCAACGCATTACTGCGCTTACACATCCAGCCTATCAACGTCGTAGTCTTCGACGGACCTTCAGGGACTTCAAGAGTCCAGGGAGATCTAATCTTGGGGTGGGCTTCGCGCTTAGATGCTTTCAGCGCTTATCCCGTCCATACATAGCTACCCGGCAGTGCCACTGGCGTGACAACCGGTACACCAGAGGTATGTCCATTCCGGTCCTCTCGTACTAGGAACAGCTCCCCTCAAATCTCCAACGCCCATGGCAGATAGGGACCGAACTGTCTCACGACGTTCTGAACCCAGCTCGCGTACCACTTTAAATGGCGAACAGCCATACCCTTGGGACCTGCTACAGCCCCAGGATGTGATGAGCCGACATCGAGGTGCCAAACTCCATCGTCGATATGGACTCTTGGATGGAATCAGCCTGTTATCCCCAGAGTACCTTTTATCCGTTGAGCGATGACCCTTCCATACAGAATCACCGGATCACTAAGACCTGCTTTCGCACCTGCTCGACATGTCCGTCTCGCAGTTAAGCACCCTTGTGCCTTTGCACGCCGTGCGCGATTTCCGACCGCGCTGAGGGTACCTTTGTGCTCCTCCGTTACACTTTAGGAGGAGACCGCCCCAGTCAAACTACCCACCATACACTGTTCCCGACCCGGATTACGGGTCAAGGTTAGAACTCCGAACAGACCAGGCTGGTATTTCAAGGTTGACTCCATCCGAACTAGCGTCCGGACTTCACAGTCTCCCAGCTATCCTACACAAGCATGTTCAAAGTTCAGTGTAAAGTTGTAGTAAAGGTTCATGGGGTCTTTCCGTCTTGCCACGGGAACGCTGCATCTTCACAGCGATTTCAATTTCACTGAGTCCCGGGTGGAGACAGTGTAGCTATCGTTACGCCATTCGTGCAGGTCGGAACTTACCCGACAAGGAATTTCGCTCGATCTCTTGAACTTAACGCAACTGCTAAGTTGGCCTCTTCCTTGAGTCCCTGCATGTCGCCATGCAGATGGGACTATATCTTCACTCATTTGCTTAAGTGTCTGGCATGTAGTCTCTGAGGATTCTGAGTATTTACATCAGTCTTTCCTGCTGATTGTCCGCACCCCACAGATTGTCACTGCCTAACGAATTGGGCAGTACTGGGGGATACACCGGAGTTTCCAGCATATAGCCAAATTTTACTAAGGCAGCGAACCTACCTTAGGACCGTTCATGACGTTGCCTCTATCGCGAGTTAAATAATAGAGGTGGTTCAAGCTTGGCTTGAACCCTCCGCATCACTGCGGAGATCGGACTATATCATCACGTGTTTTCTATCAGTACGTGCCTAGCGTGTAGTCTCTGAGGATTTTCCCAATTCCATGTTGGACATGATGTCCTGCTCGGAATATTTCCATTTGCCGACATCACCGTCGTTCATAGTTCTGCGAATTTCAAGGATCTTTTGGATCCCTTTATCACTTAAATGCACCCCCGCTGAAATCAATTCTGCAAGTTCCTTGAACTTTGCAAAATCATGTTTCTTCTTCGCAGACAAAAATCCAAATCTGTTGAAGAATGGAATGACATTTTCAGTAATCGCAGTGAAATTATTAACCTCGTAGTACCAGACTCCATCTTCGCGCACGCGTAAAGTCCCACATCTCAGATGCTTCTTAAAAAGCGTCAATATCACTTTGTCTCGTTGTGAAACATTGAAACAGAGTGATATTTTCCAAGGCATCGAATAGTCTTTGCGTTTGCGAAAGAAGAGATTAAAACTTCCTTCTCCATCAGCAAAACCTGCAAGGTAATTGCCAGTAGATATGGAAATTTTCCTGGTATCGAGTCTCATAAACTTCCTTGGGAATCTTTCCTGCTGATTGTCCGCACCCCGCAGATTGTCACTGCCTAACGAATTGGGCAGTACTGGGGGATACACCGGAGTTTCCAGCATATAGCTAGGTTTATTTACGTAACTACAATCGGTCATCAGTCTATAGTTACGGCCGCCGTTTACCGGGGCTTCGATCAAGAGCTTCGCCTTGCGGCTGACCCCATCACTTAACCTTCCGGCACCGGGCAGGCGTCACACCCTATACGTCCACTTTCGTGTTTGCAGAGTGCTGTGTTTTTGATAAACAGTCGCAGCTACCTGACCACTGCAACCCTCCTCCGCTACGGCCGCAAGGGCTTTCACGTACCGAGGGCGCACCTTCTCCCGAAGTTACGGTGCTAATTTGCCTAGTTCCTTCACCCGAGTTCTCTCAAGCGCCTTAGGATTCTCTCCTCACCCACCTGTGTCGGTTTACGGTACGGTTCTGTACCAACTGAAGCTTAGAGGTTTTTCCTGGAAGCATGGTATCAACCACTTTGACTCACAAAGAGCCTCGTCATCACGCCTTGGCATTAATGACCTTCCGGATTTACCTGGAAGATCTGCCTACACGCTTGAACCGGGACAACCGTCGCCCGGCTGGTCTAACCTTCTCCGTCACCCCATCGCATCGGTACAAAGCACAGGAATATTAACCTGTTGTCCATCGACTACGCCTTTCGGCCTCGCCTTAGGTACCGGCTCACCCTGCTCCGATTAACGTTGAGCAGGAACCCTTGGGTTTTCGGCGAACGGGTTTTTCACCCGTTTTATCGTTACTCATGTCAGCATTCGCTCTTCTGATACCTCCAGCACACCTCACGGTGCACCTTCGCAGGCGTACAGAACGCTCCCCTACCACTCACGCTTGCGCGTGAATCCGCAGCTTCGGTATACGGCTTAAGCCCCGTTGAATCTTCCGCGCGGGCTGACTTGACCAGTGAGCTATTACGCTTTCTTTAAAGGATGGCTGCTTCTAAGCCAACCTCCTGGCTGTCTATGACTTCCCACATCGTTCACCACTGAGCCGTAATTTTGGGACCTTAGCTGGCGGTCTGGGTTGTATCCCTCTTCACGACGGACGTTAGCACCCGCCGTGTGTCTCCCGTGATTACACTTCCCGGTATTCGAAGTTTGCATCGGTTTGGTAGTTCTAGACGAACCCCTAGCCGAAACAGTGCTCTACCCCCGGGAGTAAAAACACGAGGCACTACCTAAATAGCTTTCGGGGAGAACCAGCTATCACCGAGTTTGATTAGCCTTTCACTCCTATCCACAGCTCATCGACTACCTTTTCAACGGGAGTTCGTTCGGGCCTCCAGCAGGAATTACCCTGCCTTCACCCTGGCCATGGATAGATCACCCGGTTTCGGGTCTACTACCAGCGACTGTTCGCCCATTTAAGACTCGGTTTCCCTACGGCTCCCCTAAACGGTTAGCCTCGCCACTGACAGTAACTCGCTGACCCATTATACAAAAGGTACGCGGTCACCCCTTGCGGGGCTCCCACTGCTTGTACGCATACGGTTTCAGGTTCTATTTCACTCCCCTCACAGGGGTTCTTTTCGCCTTTCCCTCACGGTACTGGTTCACTA
>JAKAXB010000012.1:7500-62952 GCA_021816765.1 Natronospirales bacterium
AGGCATGCCGCCAGCGTTCAATCTGAGCCAGGATCAAACTCTTCAATTAAAGCTAGTAAAACTAGCGATTACTTGAGTTGAACCCGAAATCTTTGAACTACTGTTCTCAATTTTGGGCCACTCTATCGTCTTAAGGTTTGCATACTCAAACCCTGACGCGAGCGCCCACACAAGTTACTTGATTATGCTGTTAAAGAGCGGGCCTGGAAATGCTCCAAGCAGACCGGCCATTATACAGGTCGGCCATGACCGGTCAACGGGGTTTTAAAGGATTTTCGCTCCACCGACGCCCCCAGCCCAGTGGAGAAGCGCGGGATTAGACTATACGGGTGCCGTTCAGCGGGTCAACCTCTTGACACGTCCGCCGACAGGTACCTGAAAAAAGACGGTTTTTGCGCAGTTTCATTTACGCCGCCGCCGGGTTTGTGCACACTAGACTCAGACCGAAACAGACATGGGCGCTAAGGATGGCGATCAAAGATTGGCCGGTGGATGAGCGGCCGCGGGAAAAGCTGCTTGCGCGGGGTCCGCAGGCCCTTTCCGACGCAGAGCTGCTGGCCATTTTTCTGCGCAGCGGTGTGCGCGGCAAAACCGCAGTGGATCTGGCACGGGAGTTGCTGACCGGGTTCGACGGCCTGCGAGGCCTATTCGCTGCCGACCGCACCCGGTTGTATGCCGCCACCGGTCTCGGTCCCGCCAAATACGCCCAACTGCAAGCCGTGCTGGAAATGGCCCGCCGGCACTTGGGTGAAAGCCTGAAACGCGGTAATCCTCTGGTGGACCCCCAAACCACTCGAAGCTATCTCATCTCCCGGTTGCGGGATCTGCCCCAGGAAGTATTCTGCTGCCTGTATCTGGACAACCGCCACCGGGTGATTGCCCTCGAAGAACTGTTCCGTGGCACCTTGGACGGCGCCAGTGTCCACCCACGGGTAGTGGTCCGCAAGGCACTGGAGCATAACGCCGCTGCTCTCATCTTTGCTCACAACCATCCCAGCGGTATAGCCGAGCCCAGCGATGCGGACCGGCGGCTCACCCAGCGGCTCAAAGACGCCCTGGCCCTGGTGGATATCCGGGTGTTGGACCATTTCGTGGTGGGCGATGGCGAGGCGGTCTCGTTCGCGGAACGCGGTCTTTTATAGCAGCCCGCGGCTTGCGAAATCGGGGCCGGCTGCTAGAATACCGCCCCTTTCGCCCCTCTGGGCGAGCTGATGTCCATGAGGTTTCCGCCATGTCTAGAGTCTGCCAAGTCACAGGCAAGGCCCCGGTCACCGGTAACAATGTCTCGCACGCCAACAATAAAACGCGGCGCCGCTTCCTGCCGAACCTGCACATCCACCGCTTCTGGCTGGATAGCGAGAAACGCTTCGTGCGCCTGCGCGTATCCTCCAAGGGCATGCGTATCATCGACAAGCTTGGTATTGAGCAGGTGGTTGCGGAAATCCGTGCCCGCGGCGAAAGGATCTGAGGGTTAAACCATGCGCGAAAAGATCAAACTGGTTTCCAGTGCCGACACCGGCCATTATTACACCACCACCAAAAACCGCCGTCTCCATCCGGACAAGATGGAAATCAAGAAATTTGATCCAGTGGTGCGCAAGCACGTGAGCTACAAGGAAGCAAAAATCAAATAGGGATATTGGCCGGAAGCTACGCGTGCATGCGAAACAAGAAACCCGCCTTTTGGCGGGTTTTTATTTCCAGAAGGAAGCCTCTGAATAAATCAAAGGTTTCTGAATTCAAGCCTGCTTACATGGGTTGCAGAGTGTAGCCGCGCAGACGCAGAGCGAATTCCCGCAAGGTAGCCACGCCGGTGGTTTCTGCCTGAGCGCACCACTCTTTAAACTGCTGCAACAGGTTTTCATTGGAAAGTGTGCTGTTCCCCCACAGCGCCTGCAGGCGCTGGCGAAACTCATACACTGTCCGCAATGTTGGGCTTTGTGCCAGCGTTTTCTGCAAACGTGCGCGGCTTAACGCATCCAGTAGTGTCTCGTCACGCGTGAGCAACCGACGGGCTCTTGCAAAGAGGTTACGGTGTGCAATATCTACCGTGTGTTTTTCCGATGCCACCACCGGCCGGATGACATCGCGGCTATAATACCGCAATACATGCAGGCGATTGACAATGACCGCCTGCACCGTGTCGAGATCGACGTGCCGGCGACTCTCGCTGATCACGGGCGTAGGCGCAACGCGGCGTATGTTTGCGAGCTGGAAAAATTCCAATACACGGATATACCACCAACCGAGGTCTACCTCCCAGGGTCGCAGGGAAAATTTCGCTGAACTCGGAAAGGCGTGATGGTTGTTGTGCAGTTCTTCGCCGCCCACGAGCAATCCCCATGGGGACACATTGGTGGCCGCGTCCTTGGTCTCGAAATTGCGGTAGCCCCAGTAATGCCCAATGCCGTTGATGACACCGGCAGCCAAAAAAGGGATCGTCAGCATCTGCACCGCCCATACCGTGATGCCCAGCACCCCCATGAACAGTACATCAATGATAAGCATCAGACCCACACCGAAGATCGGGTGGCGACTGTAAATGTGCCGTTCAATCCAGTCGTTCGGCGTGCCGCGACCATATTTCTTGATCGTCTCCGCGTTCTTGGCTTCGATCCGATACAGCTCAGCGCCTTCGAACAGCACCTTGCGCAATCCTTTCACCTGTGGGCTATGAGGGTCACTCTCGGTCTCACAATGGGCGTGATGTTTACGATGGATCGCGACCCACTCGCGTGTCACCATGCCGGTGGTCATCCACAACCAGAAGCGAAATACGTGCCTGACAACAGGATGCAAGTCCAAGCCGCGATGCGTTTGGTCGCGGTGCAGGTAGAGTGTGACCGCCAGGATGGTGAGATGCAGGAAAATGGGGGTAATGATGAAATATCCCCACAGCGGCAGGTGCAGAAGACCATGAATCAGGAACAATGGATATGACCTCGGGAAGAGCGTGGGCTGCGGAAAACTATAGAGGATTCCCGCCCCCGAGTCCATTGGGGAAAGCCCAAGACTTGCAATTACAACGGCCGGCACTTAAAACTGCCCATACCGTATTTGAAAAGGTCATTACCGGGGAACTTTTGGGCCGTGCATGCGACTATATGGCGTCGGCATCTGCTTCGGCGGATGCCATGAGCAAAACGGGGCAGTTGCGCTTTCCACCCAATTTAGTCATGTGATTTATGCCATGAGCAATAATGACCTGCTTGTGAAAGTGGAAAACCTGTACCGCTATTATGATGATCACTGCGCGGTACAGGACCTCAGCTTCGAGCTCCGCAAGGGCGAGATACTGGGTTTCCTGGGGCCCAACGGCGCCGGCAAATCCACCACCATGCAGATGCTGTCCGGTAACCTTGCCCCCAGCGCCGGCCGGATTCTCATCAACGGTGTGGACCTTCTCGACGAGCCCAAACGCGCCAAAAGTGCCATCGGCTACCTGCCGGAACAGCCGCCGGTCTATGCCGACCTGACAGTGGACGAATACCTCAACTACTGCGCACGCCTGAACCGCGTACCGCGTAATAAGCTCTCGAATGCGCGGCAAGACGCCAAGGAACGCTGCGGCCTCAAAGAGGTAGGCCACAGACTCATCGGCAACTTGTCCAAGGGTTACCAGCAGCGTGTCGGCATCGCCCAGGCCATCATCCACTCACCTGCGGTCGTGATTCTTGACGAACCCACCGTGGGGCTCGATCCCATCCAGATTCGCGAGATCCGTACGCTCATCACCGAACTCGGCAAAGAGCATGGCGTGATTCTGTCCACCCATATCCTGCCGGAAGTGCAGACCATCTGCAGCCGCGTGCAGATTATTCACAAAGGCCGTTTGCTGTATAACGATACCCTGTCAGGTCTTACGCAGCGTATGCAATCCACAAGCTTGGTGCTCGCCTGCCGGCTGGCGCCTGAAATGAAATTCATTAACGCGCTGCCGGATGTCAAGAGTGTGGAAACACTGGACGAACATCGTCTGCGCATCACTTTCATCGCGCATACCAATCCGGCCGAGGCCGTCGCAGCAGAAGTGGTTAAACGCGGCTGGGGACTCCTGGAACTCACGCCGGAGCGCAAATCCCTGGAACAGATTTTTGTGGACCTTACCGCCGCCGATGAGGCGGTTCCGGAGGAACAAGCGGCATGATGACCTTCACTATCGCCGGACGCGAGCTCAGACACCTGTTCCTGTCACCGCTTGCATGGTGCGTGCTCGCCGTCATTCAGTTCATTGTTGCCTGGATGTTCCTCATCCAGGTTGATAACTTCCTCAAGTTTGCGCCGTCACTCGCCGGCATGGCCAATGCTCCGGGCGTGACCGATGCGGTCGCTGCACCGCTGTTCAGTACCGCGAGTGTGATATTGCTCATGGTGGTGCCCATCATGAGCATGCGACTCGTTTCCGAGGAGCGCCGCAGCGGCACACTCAGTCTGCTCATGTCCGCGCCGGTAAGCATGACCGAGATCGTGCTGGGTAAATATCTGGGCTTGTTGATCTTTCTGCTTGTCATGCTCGGGCTCATCACTCTCATGCCGTTGTCACTTATGGTTGGCACGCACCTCGACTACGGCAAACTGTTTTCCGGCGTCCTGGGGTTGGGCCTGTTGCTGGGCGCCTTCGCTGCGGCGGGTCTGTTCATGTCCACGTTGACCAAACAACCAGTCGTGGCGGCGATCAGCAGTTTCGGCCTGTTGCTGTTGTTGTGGATCATCAGCTGGGCCGGTAGTGGCGATGCCCGCTTCAGCCCGGTGTTCCATTACCTTTCACTGCTGGACCATTACGGCTCACTGCTGCGCGGCACGTTCAATACGGCGGACGTGATCTATTACCTGCTGTTCATTATCACGTTCCTGGTATTCAGCATCCGCCAGCTGGATGCTTACCGCCTGCAACACTGACTAGAGACAGGTTGAATCAGCATGCGTGTCACCCGTAAATCCCGCCTGTACATCCGCATCCAGAACTGGGGATTCATTATTCTGTTCCTGGCAGTCATCGTTCTGCTTGCCTGGCTCAGTACCCAGTATGTATACCGGGCGGACTGGACTTATGGTCACCGTAATTCCCTGTCACCCGCCAGCGTCGCCCTGCTCAAGACCCTCAAGGACCCTCTCAGTTTCACTGCCTTCACGCCTGAGAACCCGTCACTGCGCGATGCCATCCGCCGCTTCGTGGGTAAATATCAGGCGGTAAAGCAGGACACCGCCCTGACATTCGTGGACCCGGATACCCATCCGCAGGAAACCCGCCGCATGGGCATCACCACGGACGGCGAGCTGGTTATCGGTTATCAAGGTCGCACGGAGAAAATCACGCAGATTAATGAAGTCAATGTGACCAACGCCATCGAACGCATCGCGCGCGCGGCGGACCGTTACGTGGTGTTCCTCACCGGCGATGGCGAGCGTGACCCTCATGGCCAGCACAATTTCGACCTGGGTGACTTCGGCAACCAGCTCACGCAGAAGGGTTTCAAAATCGAGACCCTGAATCTCGCCGCCACGCCGGCCATCCCCACCAACACCTCGGTTCTGGTGATCGCCGGACCCCAGGCTAACCTGCTGCCGGGCACCGTCAACATCATCTGCGGCTACGTGAAACGCGGTGGCAATCTCCTGTGGCTCGGTGATCCGGGTCCGCTCTACGGCCTCGAGCCGCTGGCGCAGGATCTGGGAGTCACCTTTGACAAGGGCACCATCGTTGATCCGGATTCACAGCTCTTCGGCATCACCAATCCCACCATCATCTTGGTGGCCAAGTACAACCCGCACGATGCCATCACGCGGGATTTCAATACCGCCACCCTGTTCGCCGGCGCCACCGCCATTGAGACCGATACCAGGCATGGCTGGCAGGTGAATGCATTCCTCAAAACCCTGCCGCGCAGCTGGCTCGAAACCGGCAAACTGCAGGGCGACATCAAGTACGATCCGGCCCGCGGCGACAAAAAGGGACCGCTTGCCATCGGCGTGAGCCTGACGCGTGAAGTGAAGGTGGCGGTTATCAATGACGGCAAGAAATCCGCTGATACAGCCCAGAAGAGCATGGAACAGCGCGTGGTAGTGACGGGCGACGGTGATTTCCTTTCCAACGCCTATCTCAACAACGGCGGCAACCTGAACCTTGGCCTGAATATTCTTAACTGGCTCACCCACGACGACAGATTCATCAACATCAATCCGCGGCCGGCGCCAGACCTGACGCTCACTCTGTCCAAAATGGCCGAATCGGTCATCAGTCTGGGCTTCCTGTTCGCTTTGCCGCTGTTCCTGCTCGCCTGCGGCATCCTCATCTGGTCGCGCCGGCGGCGGGCCTGAAAATTTTCCCCACAGCCATGAAGTCACGTCTTTGGCTCAACCTCGCCCTCGTCGTCGTCATCGCCGTCCTGGCGGCACTGGTTTACTTCAAGCCGGGCATCAAGAAACCCGTGCCACCTGCGACTCTTACCCATCTCAGAGCGGCGGATATTACTTCCATCAGGATCTCCCGCGTCCACACCCCCACCGTGGAGTTGGTACGCGACGGCGCGAGCTGGCGGATGACCGCACCGTTAGATATACAGGCCGACCAGTATCTGGTGAAAAACCTGCTGGATGACATGAACGAGAGCGTCAAAAGCAGTTTCCCGGCAAAGCAGGCTGATCTCGGCAAATACGGCCTTAATCCGCCGCCTATCCGCCTGTGGCTGAACCGCACGGAATTCGATTTCGGCGCTACCGAACCCATCAACGACTATCGCTACGTAAAGACCGGTGACAGCATCCGGCTTACCCCGGGCCTGCTCTACTTCCGCCTCATCCATAGCCCCATGTGGTGGGTAAGCAAACGCCTGCTGCCGAAGGACGCGCATATCATTGGCCTGCAACTCCCGCATGCGACGCTGACACTCAAGAACGACAAATGGCAACTGGCCCCGGCCAACCCGGCCTTGTCCGCCGACGCCATCCAGAATCTGGTGACGGCCTGGAGCACGGCCCAGGCCATCAGCGTGGGCAAACTTGGCCCCGGCAAGCCCGAGGGCGAGGTGGCAATTGAACTTGCGCACGTGGCGAAACCCTTGCGCTTTGCCATCCTCAAAGAGCCCGGGTTCCTGGTACTGGCCCGCCCGGACCTCGGCTTGCAATACAATCTCGACCGCTATCAGCGGACATCATTACTGGAACTCAAAAACCCCGCCAGGACTCCTGCTGCCACTCCGGCAAAGCCGGCCGCGTTGAGTAACCCCCGTCAACCGGCGCACACTATCCACAAGGAACCACCGCATGCCGGAACTGCCGGAAGTCGAAACCACCCGCCGCGGAATCGAGCCGCATCTTCTCAATCGCACGGTCAGCGCGGTGGTGGTGCGTGACAAACGTCTGCGCTGGCCGGTACCGCGTGCGCTGATCGAAACTCTGCCGGGGCAGCGCATCGATTCCGTCACCCGCCGCGGAAAATATCTGTTGCTGCATACCGCTGCCGGAACCGTGATTCTCCATCTCGGCATGTCCGGCAGTCTCAGGATCGTGCCAGCGGACACGACGGCTGAAAAACATGATCACGTGGACATCGCACTTGACAGCGGACGTGTCGTGCGATTGCGCGATCCACGCCGTTTCGGTGCCTTGCTCTGGACAGCGAAGGATCCGGCTGCACACAAGCTGCTAAAGCAGCTCGGTCCGGAACCGTTGGACGGGGATTTCGACGGCGACTATCTGTTTCACCAGACTCGCGGCCTGAAGGTGGCGGTGAAATCATTCCTGATGAACAGTCATAGGGTAGTCGGTGTAGGCAACATCTACGCCAGCGAAACTTTGTTCCTGGCGCGCATCCATCCACAACGTGCCGCCGGCCGTATCTCGAATGCCCGCTATGCAGAGCTGGCGGGGTCCATCAAAAAAGTGCTCACCGCAGCCATCGCCGCTGGCGGCACAACCCTGCGGGATTTTATCCGCGAGGATGGCGAGCCCGGTTATTTCCGCCAGCACCTGCGGGTCTATGGTCGCGGTGGCAAGCCTTGCGAACGCTGCGGTACAACCATCGTCGTGCGTGTCACCGGTCAACGCTCCACGTATTACTGCCCCCACTGCCAACACTGACTCAAACCTGCTGCGCTTGGCATGGCGGCGTTGGGGCGTGCCCGGAACCCTCATGTACTGGCCGTGTACATCCCGGTTCCTCACCCGCCGCTTTTTGCCCTGCCTGCACGCGCGACGGTTTGAAAACGGTTTTATGGTTACAATTTCGGTCTACTGCACCACGGGGAAATCCAATGGGCAACCGCCTGAGCAAGATCTACACCCGCACCGGTGACGACGGCGGCACCGGGCTCGGCGATGGCACGCGCGTGGCGAAGGATGATGCCCGCGTGGAAGCCTACGGAACACTCGACGAACTCAACAGCGTCATCGGCCTGCTCCTGGCCGAGCCGTTGCCGCAAAATATGGCCGCCACGTTGCAACCCATTCAGCACGAACTCTTCGATCTCGGCAGCGAATTCTGTCTGCCGGGCTACACCGCCATCACCATGGAACACGTGCAACGCCTGGAAACCACGCTCGACAAATTCAACGAATCCCTGCCGCCCCTCAAGGAATTTATCCTACCGGGCGGCAACCGCGCCGCAGCGGTATGTCACGTAGCGCGCACAGTGTGTCGCCGTGCCGAACGCCGTGCCTGGACCCTGCATAAGCAGCACCCGCAGAATCCTGAGAGCATCAAATATCTCAACCGGCTCTCGGATTTACTGTTCGTGCTGGCGCGGATCATCGCGCGCCATGAGCGCGGTGCGGAAGTGCTATGGAAACATCAACGCAAAAAAAAATAGGGGGTTAGTGCTCACCGGTACCAGTACGTACGCTGTCCAGATCCCGGCAGATCTCCGCACCACCTCCAAGAATCCGCGGCGTGGCGCGCGCAGTGAGATCGGAACTCACAATAAACAGATGGCCATGGCGCACAGCCGTCATCTCCCGGAATTGTCGCCAGGCGGCAAGACGCGATCGCGCATCGCCATCATCCCCGGTAAAGATCACCTGCGGATCGCGCGCCACCACGGCTGCAAGGCTGACCGGTACCGCCAGTTGCGTCAGTTCCGCAAAGATATTCTTTCCGCCACACAACGCGATCAGACGGCTGATGCTCTGCTGCCCCCCCACCGTGAACAGCGGCGTGGCGGAAATCTCGTAGAACACGCTCACCGGTACGCGCCCGGCATACTGCTTGCGCAATTTTCCGAGCCCGGTGAGAAATGCCCGTGCGGCGGTACGGGCCATAACTTCGTGACCCGTGGCCTGACCGATGAGTTCGAGATTTCGGGCGATGTCTGTGAGCGCGTGCGTGCCCAGCACCACCACCGGCAGATGCAGGGCGCGCAAGCGTCCGATAAGTGAAACCGGCGTCCCCCCGCGCCAGGCGAGGATCAGGTCGGGCTGCAGGGCCACCAGTCTTTCCAGGTCAACGCTGAAGGCATCGCCGATGCGCGGCAGTTTCCTCGCTGCCGGCGGGTAATCGCTGTAACTCACCGTGCCTACCACGTCTTGGCCCGCCCCGGCATCGTAGGCAAGTTCCGTGAGGTCGGGCGCGAGACTCACGATGCGCGTAGCCGGGGCGGCAAGCACGATGATCCGGCCGGTATCGTCCGTGAGCCTGATGGCAGCCGGTGCCGCAAGCGGCAACAAGGCCAGCAACACAAACACAAAAACGCGATTCACCATGTCCAGCCGAAGAGCGCGGTCAGCCCGTACACTACCAGCCAGATGACGAGTGTGCGCCATACCAGCATGAGCGCCGAGCGCACCCGTACCGTACCCGCTTCCGCAGCGCTGCTGTGCAGTGCCCCGAGCCCGGCGCATGTCAACACGTCGTTGTTCACCTGGAAAAAACGCAGCGTGCAGTTAGCATAGTAACCCTTGATATCCGAAACCGCTTCTTCGAAGCTGCCGGCGAACGCGTAGCCTATGGCAACAAGATGTGCCGGAATCCAGGCAAGCACGCCATACAGACGCGCCACGGCAGCGGTGAATTCATGGGAATGACCCGCTTCCGCAGGCAAGCGGTGCAGAAAATCCGCGCTGCGGTACAGCACCGCGCCGGCGGGGCCGAGCACTGCAAACCAGAAGAGTATGCCGAACAGCCGGTCGTTGGCCTCACACAGCACTGCCCGGGTAATGGCTTCCGAGCACGCGGCATCTTCCGGCGGCGGTTCAGTCCCCAGCAACTCGCGCGCCAGTTCGTTGGCGCGGCTGGCATTACCGGACTGCACAGCCTCAATATAATCATCGGCCTGGGCATGCAGATCCTGCGGACCCAGGGTAACCAGCAGGATGAGCACCGCATAAGCAAACCCGAATACGCCCCAGATGTGGTCTAGCAGGTGGCCGAGAAACAGCACCACCACCGTGGGCACCAACACGATCACCAACACACCAGCGGTGGCGTGCCAGAAACCGCGGCTGTGGGCGAAGAACCCCAGACTCTCAATATAGGCGTGGAACCAGCGTGGCCCGCGCAGGAACTGCAGATGACGCAGTGTCCGGTCCAGCAGAAGGCTCAGGATAACGGCAATAAAACTCATGATGAACGCCCGTTAGTCTCCGTTATTTAAGGTCTGCTGACGCCCCGCCGCTTGCGTAGTAAAGCCGTCTGCGACACGTTAAGCAAGCCGCCGCCGGAAATGCCCCCAGTCAAAGGCTGGTCCGGGGTCGGTCTTGCGCCCCGGGGCGATATCGGCATGCCCCACGATACGCGCAGGCGTGATATCCGGATATGCCTCCATCAGGGCGCTTGTTACCATGGCGAGCTCCGCGTATTGCGCGTCCGTGTAGGGCAGTTCGTCGCAGCCCTCAAGCTCGATGCCGATGGAAAAATCGTTACACGCCTCGCGTCCCTCGAAAACAGACACGCCCGCATGCCAGGCGCGCCGGCGAAACGGCACGAATTGGACCAGCTCGCCGTCGCGGCGGATGAGCAGATGCGGGGTGACCTTGAGGCCCGCGATTTGCGCAAAATAGGCATGCACCCCCGCCGGAAGCCTGCCGAGAAACAACTGCTCAATCCACGGACCGCCAAATTCGCCGGGGGGCAGACTGATACCATGGATAACCAGGAGATCAACCGGCGTACCCACCGGCCGGTCATCGCAATGGGGCGAAGGCGTCTGTCGCGCACCGCGCATAAGCCCGGTGGCGTGATCCACATGCCGCTCTGCCGCAGACACGCTGACATACTGTTTCCGCATGGCGTCATGTTGCCGGGAATTGCGCAAATGCGCAAAATGCCGCTTGTACCCCACACACCGGCTCGAAAACGGGAATCCATCCTTTCCATGAGTGCGAACCGCGACTTCGTCCGCCGTGATCTTGCCGTACTGTGGCACCCCTGCACCCAGATGAAGGACCATGAGTGGCTGCCGCTGGTACCCATCCGCCGCGGCCGGGGCGTATGGCTGGAGGATTTCGACGGCAAAAAGTATCTGGATGCCATCAGCTCCTGGTGGGTAAACCTGTTCGGTCACGCCAACCCGCGCATCAACGCAGCCCTCACCCGGCAGATGGACGAGCTGGAGCACGTAATCCTCGCGGGCTTCAGTCACGAGGCGGTAGTCGAGCTGTCGGAACGTCTGGTAGCGATCACGCCACCCGGCCTCACACGCTGTTTTTATGCCGACAACGGCTCCTCGGCGGTGGAGGTGGCGGTGAAGATGAGTTTCCACTACTGGCGCAATCGCGGCCAGACCCGAAAAACCCGTTTTATCACCCTCACTAACAGCTACCACGGCGAAACCCTGGGGGCCTTGGCCATGGGCAACGTGCCGCTTTACAAGGAGACCTATGCACCACTGCTCATGGAGGTGATTTCCGTAGCCAGCCCCGATTGCCATGGACGGGAAACCGGCGAGAGCTGGGAATCCCACACACGCGAGATGTTTGCGCATATGCAACGGGCACTGGAACAGCACCACGAGGAAACCTGCGCGGTCATTCTGGAACCGCTGGTGCAATGCGCCGGCAACATGCGTATGTACCATCCCATCTATCTTAGGCTGCTGCGCGAGGCCTGTAATCGCTACGGGGTACATCTGATTGCCGATGAGATCGCCGTGGGCTTTGGCCGTACGGGCACGTTGTTCGCTTGCGAGCAGGCGGGCATCACCCCGGATTTCCTGCTGCTCTCCAAGGGGCTCACCGGCGGCTACCTGCCGCTGTCAGTCGTACTTACCCGCGATGACATTTACCAGGCGTTTTACGACGACTACAGTAAACTCACGGCCTTCCTGCATTCCCACAGCTACACCGGCAATGCGTTGGGTTGCCGCGCGGCACTGGCGACACTGAATATCTTCCGCGATGACGGCGTGATCGAAAATAACCGCATGCTGGCTGAATACATGCGCAAGGCGGCAGCATCACTGGCGGATCATCCGCATGTGGGGGAAATACGCCAGCACGGCATGATCCTCGCCATGGAGATGGTGAAGCGCAAAAAGAACCGTGCACCCTATCCCTGGCAGGAACGCCGTGGCCTGACGGTTTATCAGCACGCCCTCAAACGGGGTGTGCTACTCAGGCCGCTGGGCAATGTGGTGTACTGCATGCCACCCTATGTCATCACACCGGAGGAAATCGGCCTGATGGTACGGGTGGCAGCGGAAGGGATTGAACTGGCAACACGTGAGGAGTGAGGGGTGCAAAAGCATGCTTGTGTCTCAAGCTCGATCAAGATTTCTTGGTCCCGTGCACCTCGCCCTGATTTTCTTTGACCATGCGTATCCCACGCATTTATACGCCCCAGCCGCTCGCGGTCCAAGATTCCGTTACCCTGGAAAGGGCGGCTTCGCAACACCTGCTCACCGTGCTGCGGCTCAAACCCGGTGCGGCGCTGGTCCTCTTTGATGGTTCCGGCTGCGAGTTCGAAGCGCGTCTGGATGCTGACGACAACCGTCGTGCACGCATCCTGGTAACCGCTGAATGCAGCCGCCACAGTGAATCGCCGCTCAGGATCAGCCTCGCTCAGGGTATCTCGCGCGGTGAGCGCATGGATTACACTCTGCAAAAGGCCGTGGAACTGGGTATTACGGAAATTGTGCCGGTCGTGACAGAACGCAGCGTGGTACGCCTCAACGCGGAACACGCGCAACGCAAGCGGGAACACTGGCAGCGGCTGGTCATCAGCGCCTGCGAGCAATCCGGACGCGTACGCATACCCCCGGTACATGTGCCATTGTCATACACGGATTTCCTGCGTCAACCGACCGATGCCGCGCACAAGCTGCTGCTGGATCCCGAGGGCTCGCTGACACTCAACATGCTGGAACGACCCGCAAACGCTTTGATACACCTGTTGGTGGGGCCGGAAGGTGGCCTGAGCAAAGCAGAAAAGGCGCGGGCGTTGGCAACGGGTTATGCGGGTGTGCGCCTCGGGCCTCGCATCCTGCGCACGGAAACTGCCGCGCTGGTGGCCTTAAGCCTGCTACAGGGCTCATGGGGCGATCTGGTCGGGGATTGAGGTTCAGGAACTGGCGCTGGTGCGCCGGTGGGGCATGGCTTCCAGTAGTTTTGCCTCGATCTCTTCCAGGTCAGGAATCACCGGCCGTTCATTCGCCATGCGCAGGCGATTCAACACCGGGGATTCCTCGCTATATGCATTTTCCGGATCCACGCTCAGCACCGCGACATTGACACGCACCAGATAGGGATAGCCTTGGGTCATCACGGCAAACACCGGCGGCTCCATCTGCCCACCGATGGCGAACATGACGGCAATGCGCGTGCGGTTGGAGCGTTCGGGAATCTTGCGCCCGCACAGCCCTTCGAAGGAAATCAGCGGGATTTCCTGGCCTTGCCAGTTGATCAGCCCGAGCAGCCATTGGGGCGCACTGCGTAACGGCCGCGGACGCGTATAACCCATGACTTCCGCCACGGTTATCCGCGGGACGATCAATTTGCCGCCCGCGAACGGGATCAGCAGACTGTAGACCTCTTCAAATGTCTGTGACATGGAACGTCAATCCCAGCGGGTACGTTGCGGGTGAAAGCGGCCTACCAGGCCCTGGATGTGTTCCAGGAGCTCGGTTTCCTGATAGGGCTTGCCGAGATATTTGTCCACGCCGATTTCCATGGCGCGGTTGCGGTGCTTCTCTCCGGTGCGTGAAGTAATCATGATAATGGGTACCTTCCTGAAACGCTCGTCGTTGCGCATGTGTTGTGCCAGCTCATAGCCATCCATACGCGGCATTTCTATGTCCAGCAGCATCACATCGGGAATGTTCTCCTGCAACAGCGCCAGCGCATCCACACCGTCCTTTGCGGTGATGACGCGCATGCCGTAGCGCTCCAGCAAACGCTGGGTCACGCGGCGTACGGTGATGGAGTCGTCCACCACCATGGCAAAAATGCGTGTGTCCTGCTGTGGAGCTTCGCGTTCCAGTACTTCACGCGGTGCTTCCTCTGTCTGTGCCACACCGCGCGTCAACGTGGTCACGTCTAGAATCAGGAGAATGCTGCCATCGCCCAGAATGGTGGCGCCGGAAATGCCGCGAATGCTGCTTACCTGCGGTCCCACGGATTTCACCACGACCTCGCGGCTGCCCTGCATGCCTTCGGTAATAAGCGCGATGTTTGCGTCCCCGGCACGGACCAGGAGCAGCGGTACGGTGATAAGCTCATCAGGGAACTGCGGTGCACCGATGCCGAGCAGTACGGACAGATGCTGCAGTTGGTAGGGGCGGCCACCGTAGAGATAGGCGGGATTCTCGTTGGCCATCAGCCGTTCAAGCTCGGCACGCGGAATGCGCGCGATACCCTCGATGCTCGGCAAAGGGATGGCATAAGGCTGTTCCGCCATGGTTACCAGCAGCGCCTGAGTGATGGCAAGCGTGAACGGCAGGCGGATGGTGAATTTGGCGCCTTTACCCGGCGTGGAATCCATCCTGAGCGTACCGCTGAGTTGTTTGATCTCGTTTGCCACCACGTCCATACCCACACCACGGCCGGCTGTCTGGGTAACCTGCTCGGCGGTGGAGAACCCCGGCTCGAGAATGAACGCCATAATCTCGCGCTCACTGAGTTTCACGTCCGGCTGCACCAAGCCCATTTTTTCCGCCTTGCTGCGGATGGCGCGCAGGTCAAGACCGCCGCCGTCATCCATCACTTCGATGACCACTTCGGATCCTTCGCGGTTGAGCGTGATGGTGACTGTCCCCAGCGGCGGTTTCTTGCGCTGTTTGCGCATCTCGGGCTTTTCAATGCCGTGTACCACAGAATTGCGCAGCATGTGCTCGAGGGGTGCCAGCACCCGCTCCAGCACCTGCCGGTCCATTTCACCTTCGGCGCCAAGAAATCTGATTTCCACCTGCTTGTGCGCTTCTTCGGCGGTTTGACGCACCACGCGCCGCAAGCGCTGGGCATGACGTGCGAACGGCACCATGCGCGTGCGCATGAGGCCATCCTGCAATTCGGTTGTGACCCGCGACTGCTGCAACAACAGCGTCTCCGCCTCGCGCGCCTGATTAAGCAGCAGTGACTGCAGGCTCACCAGGTCTCCCACGGATTCCGCCAGTGCACGCGACAGCTGCTGCAGCAGGGAGTAGCGATCCAGCTCCAGCGGATCGAACTCCGGGTGTCCTTTGTCGCCGCCTTCCTGCTGCCACTGATGCAAAATTTGCGCCTCGGTTTCGATATCGAGCTTGCGCAACTGATCGCGCAGACGCACCACCGTCTGCTCCAGTTCACTCAGGTTGAAATTGATGGAGTGGACCTGCTGTTCGAGACGCGCGCGGTAAATACCCACTTCGCCAGCGTAGTTCAGCACGCTTTCCAGCAGGTCCGCGCGCACACGTACCAGCTCGTGCTGGATACGCGACGCCGTACGCCGATTTGCCGCACCGCCCAGTGCCGCTTCCGCGGTAACGGCGTCTTTCTCGCCCTCCGCTTCCGCTTCCGCTTCCGCCTCGGCTTCGGACAGGTACATCGTGTATTCGGCGTCAGCGGGCTGCGGCGGCGCCTGGGGTACCGTCTCAAACCGGTCTTCGGCATGCTCCAGCTCATCCTCCACGCTATGGCCGTGCACGCGTCTGAGATCCGTCACCAGATCACCGGCATCCGCGATGGGGTTACTGCTGTAGCCCTGCTCCAGCATACGGTGCAGCCGATCCACGGAGCGGTTAAGCAGCGCCAGCAGTTCGGTGGATACCACGATGCGGCCGTCCACCACGTCGGTGAGCACGGTTTCCATTTCATGGCTCAAATCCCCCATGGGGGTGATACCGGCCATGCGCGCACCACCTTTCAAGGTATGCAGATTGCGCTGCAACTGCATGACCATCTCCGCGTCATTGCGCTTCTGCGACCAGTGATGCAGGGTGCTGTCAGTGGATTCCAAAAGTTCTGTGGCTTCCTCAAAGAAAATCGCAGCCAGATCCGCATCGAAATCCCTGAGTTCGGACAGCTGCACATATTTGAGTGGCCGCTGCGGCTGGGGAGCGGCGGATCGCCGGATGGTCTCGGCGGAAGGCTCCTCCTGGCCCGTCCCGGGCAGCGGTGGCATGTCACGCATGCGCTTCAGTAATGCGGCGTCGGGCGGTTCAATATCGGCGCCGGTGTTGAGCGCATTGACCATGGAGCGGGCCGCGAGCAGCACCTCGGCCAGCAACGCCAAGTGTTCCTCCGACAACAACGCATCGCGGGCGCTCAGCTCCATGAGATGGCGCTGTACCGGTTCCATCAGTGCCGCCAGTGCCACGACACCGGCCATGGAAGCGCTGCCATGCAGGGTGTGCATGGCGCGCACCAAGTCTTCATCGGGTATGCGCTTTTCCTTATCCCGGCGTGCGGAATCCAGGAATGCGGACAGTACCCCCAGGTGACCTTCGGCTTCACGGGTAAAGATGCCGTGGAGTTGCGCATCCATGCTGCCCGGGGCGGTACCCGCTGCGTCGGTCAATGATGGTTGCTGCCCCGGCGCTGGCGAATCCGCGCCAGCCGTACCGGAGCGGGTCACGTGGATTTCGGCGCCTGCCACCATGGCAGGCAGCGGGGGGTGTTCACCGCGACTGAAGGCAAGGGCGGTATCCATGAGCGGCTGAATGTCATTGCGCGGCGCGGTGCCTACTTCCAGCTGTTCCACCAGTTCCGGCAAGGTCGAGATGGCCCGTTCCAGTAATGTGAACATGTCGTCCGACGGTTCAATGGTCTGATCGATCACCCGGTTGAGCATGGTCTCGAAAGACCAGGCGAACTCGCCGATGAGACGCGCGCCCACCATACGACCGCTGCCCTTCAGGGTATGCAACGAGCGCCGCACTGTGGTGAGCGCTTCCCAGTCCGCGGGGTTGGAACGCCAACGCGGAAAGTTCTCGCGCAGCGAGCTCATCTCTTCCTGGGCTTCTTCCAGGAAGATTTCCAGAATCTCCGGATCCACCTCGGCCATAGGCACCACCGCCGGACCCGCAGCCGAGGGTACGGCGGGCTTGCTGGTGACGGCCGGTATCGGTGGTACCAGGGCGCGCGGTGTGGAAACCGGTTGGCGTGGCACTGCCGGCACAACAGTTTCCAATGCCAGGGTTTCAACGCTGCCATCGGAAGGGCCGATAACGATACGTTCACCTTCCACCTCGGATGTTTCCAGGCCGGCTGTGGATACCATGGTGTCGGCACTGCCGACCGCCTCCCCGCCCTCGTCCGTGTACGCCTGACCCACGGGGAAGCCCAGGGTGGCGACGCAGGCTTCGGCATTGTCCAGCATGGACAACGGATTGCCGCGCCCCTGCTGGATGGCTTCGAGATAGAACTCCACACTCACGATGGCGTCCGCCATGCGATCCAGCTCGTTCTGCGTGGGCATGCCCTTCTTCGCCAGCAGGCGCTGGCGGATGAACTGGCGCACGCTTTCCAGCAGCACCACCACGCGATCCAACTGCAAAAACCGCAGGCTCGCCTGGATCTCGCGGATGCGCTGTGGCAACGGTTTCAGGCTGTCTGCATGGGACGGATCATTGACGAATTCGACGATAGACTCCTTGATGTGCGCCAGATTGATGATGGATTCGCGGATCACCGCATTCTGGATTTCACGCAATTCCGAGCGCTCGCCGGCCGTTTCGGCAGCACCCCGGTCGCCCGCCTTGGGTGTCACCAGCTCCACCATGTCCTCGTCGAGCTGGGTTTCCACGCGCACGATGCCGCTGGCGATTTCCATGAGGGTGGCTTCGTCCGGCGCGCGTTTGCCATCGAGAATTTTCTTGAGCCGAACGCGCTCGGCTTCGAGTAACTCGCACAGTTTCGGCAACCCCAGGACAGCCAGAGTGTCGCCTACTTTTTTCAGCAAGCCATCCAGGGAAGCAAGTTCAGTCACTTCGGACTTGCCCATGCGCACAAAGATATCAAGAGTATCCTTGATGCGGGTGATATCTTCCTTGATGGCAGCGGACACGGTGCGCATCAGGTTGATGTTGGGGCCGGAAAGTTTGTCGCGGGCGTCCTCGACCTCGCCCTCGCCGGGCAGCAGCTCGCCGAGCTTGAAGGATGCCTTGATGGCGGCGATGCGCTCGCCGCCGGTAGTGGCACGCCCGATGTAATAAAGAAGATTGTTGACCAGATTTTTGGCCGGGTCCTCGGCCACCTGCGCTTCACCCTGATCCATGAGCCGCTTGATCTGTCGGTCCACTTGGCCGAGCAGCTGTTTGAGACTCACGTCCGCCTGGATACCGCCTTCGCGCAGGCCCTCAATGATGCCGCCCACAATCCACCACAGCTCGAATACCGCCGGCGTGGTGGCAGCCTGTTCGAGTTTCTCCGTGGAATCGGCGAGGATCTTGAGATGCTTTTCCGCTTGATCGCCCTTGTACCAGCCGAGCAGCGCCATCTGGAACTTGGGCCTGAGTTTGCCGGCCAAACCTCTGATATCCACCGGTTTGACGGGGACCGCCTTGCCCATGGCGCTGGCGGCGCGGCCCGCCAGGTTGTAGGCGAACAGCGCACTTTCCGAGAGCAACGGCTGGCCGCGCACCGCGCGTAAATCATTCAGCAGCGACAACAGCGCCAGCGGCATGTCGCGCCGTCCACCGATGACCCGCTCCAGGTAATCGGGCAGCTGCAGCATAGCGCGCATGAGCACTTCAAACGCGGCATCGTTGCGCTGCAGTTCACCGGACCTGAGGCCGCGCACCACCGATTCCATTTCCTCGGCGAGCATGGCAGCACCATAAACCTCGACGATGCGCAGCGTACCCTGCACCTGGTGCAAGAACTCCAGGCACTGGCCGAGCGCCTCGCCGCCGTCCGGATGCTCGACATAGGCCTCAAGCGCCTGCCGTGCGCGCACCAGCGTGTGATCAAGTTCGTTCTTGATCCACAACAGCGAATCGGAAGCGACCTGGCTCATGCACGTCTCATCTGTGTGCTAACCGCTGTCAGGCCACGCTGCCCGCTTGCTGAGGCGGAGCGATGACCATGGTTTCCTGGTTGACTGTACTCGGCAGCTTGAAGCCGGCCACTGACTTGCGCATTTCCGTGGCGAGTGCCGCAAGCTTGCCGATGGACTGGGCCGTGGCCATGGTGCCTTCGGTGGTCTGGGTCGTAATCTCGCGAATCACGTTCATGCTGCGCGTCATTTCACCGGCCGTCTGCGCCTGCTGGCGGGCAGCGTTGGAAATGCTCTGCACCAGGGTGGCGATGTTGTTGGCCACTTTTTCAATTTCATCCAGAGAGGTGCCGGCGTTCTCGGCCAATTGCGCGCCGCTCACCACGCCCGCGGTGGATTGCTCCATGGAAATCACCGCTTCGTTGGTATCGGTTTGAATGGCCTTGACCAGCGCTTCGATCTGGCGCGTGGCGTTGGCGGAACGTTCGGCGAGGCGTTGCACTTCATCCGCCACCACCGCGAAACCGCGGCCCGCTTCACCGGCCATGGACGCCTGAATGGCGGCGTTCAAGGCCAGAATGTTGGTCTGTTCGGCGATGTCGTTGATGAGTTCCACGATGTCGCCGATCTCCTGGGAGGATTCCCCCAGTCGCTTGATGCGTTTTGAAGTCTCCTGAATGGTTTCACGGATATTGTTCATGCCATCGATGGTGCGCCGCACCGCCTCACCACCCTTATGGGCAATGTCCACCGATTGCTGCGCCACTTTCGCGGAGCGATCGGCGTTGACGGACACCTGCTCAATGGAATGCGCCATCTGGGTAATGGACGTGGAAGCGGTATTGATCTGCTTGCTCTGGTTCTTGGACGCTTCGGCAAGATGGGTGGCGGTGGCCTGTGTCTGGCGGGCGGCGGCGTCCACCTGCACAGCGGTGTCGTTGATGGTGCGCACCAGGCCGCGCAGTGCCTCCAGGGCGTAGTTGATGGAGTCCGCGATGGCGCCGGTGATGTCCTCGGTCACCGTGGCCTGCACCGTCAGGTCGCCGTCGGCGAGAGAGCCCAGTTCGTCCAGCAGTCGCAGAATGGCCTGCTGGTTGCGTTCGTTCTGCTCCTGCTGCATGTGCGCGGTACGGCGCGCATCGCCGCCCAGAACGTACATCCACAGAATGATCAGCAGCAGCAACAGGCCGGCAGCGCCCAGAATGTACGCCACCACCGGACGGAACATACGGCTGTTTATCTGCCGCTGGTAGCTGGTAGTGATGGCCTGGGCCGTGGTAAGCAACTGATTGCTGAGATTGTGAATCGTCTGGTTGGCTTTCTGCACATTCACCAGCAAATTGAGCAACGGTGTCACGGAACCGAGGTTGTTGTTCACCTTGCCGAACAGCTGGTTGATGTTGCGCAGCGGGTTCAAGAGAGTCGGGTTGGTCACCGCAGTGATGCCGAGCTGTACATCGCCGTCCAGCATGCCGCGGGTAATGCGGGCGAAGGTTTGAATGGTGTCAGGAAGCTCCTGCGCCACCGAAGCGGCATCCCCATGGCCACCGGTCACCAGCAAGTTCACATCGCGCTGGATGAGTTGGCCGTAGTAAGGCTGTTTGGCGGCGTAAACGATGACACTGAGGCCGGTTTTGCGTGTGGCGAGATCGTTGGTAAAGCCATTCCAGGCCTTGATGAGGTCCGGCATGGTCTGGTTGATGCCGGCCGCCGCCTGATTGGCCGCCATGATGGAATCGTGTGCGACGAGAATGGTTTGCACCGCTGCACGGACTTGATTCCACTGGCCCTGCAGCACATTCACTTCCGACAGGACATCGCCGCGGGCCGCGGGCATCAGGGTCCGCGGATCGCCGTTACCCATGCGGTTGATGGAGTGGTCGAATTCCTCGCGGCCGTTGAGCAGATCCTGGAAGGCCTGGTTCTTGCCGGCCACTGCCTGGTCGGCGGAGTGCACCATACGCTGGGAGAGCAGCGATTGCTGTGCGGCGAGCGACAGAAACTCGTTGTCATGGGCCGAGTAGCGCCCTACCTCGAATATGTCCACAACCGCGAGTACGATCAGAATCAGCGCCAGTATCAGCAGTAGATACAAGGCTTTGTTGGAACGTTTCTGCATCTCAGCCATGTTTGTCACCCTAGAAAGTCGGTTTTCAGATCAGGTCTCTGCAGACCAGTCCAAGTCAAGCCTCTGCCCCCTACTCAACGAGCGGCGTGCAGGAACACGGAACTTTCCACCAGTCCATGCATACCCAGCACGCCCCAAACTTCATCGCCCGCACTGTAGGCACCGGCGATGTACGGTGTCATTCCCGGCAGCAGTTCCGGCAGCGCTTCCACCCGCTCCGAAGGCACAAAGCGGCGGAATCCGCGTACCTCATCCACCAGCAGGCCGGCCGGAATGTCCGCATGGTTCACCATGAGCACGCGCGCGGTGCGGCCGATATCCGCGGCCGGTCCGCCGAAAAATACGCTCAGATCGGTGATCGGCAGCAATTGGCCGCGCACGTTGGCAAGACCCATCAACCACGGTTTCGCACCCGGCAACCTGGTAACGCCGGGAAACGGCAGTACTTCGCGTACTTCTTCACGGGATGCCACCAGATAGGTGCGCCCCACGCGAAAACCCACACCCACCCATTCCTCCTGGTGAGCCGCCTCGCGTCCGCGGCCCGAAGCCGCTTCCCGGCTGCGCCGCTCGAGCTCCTGCAGGAGTGCGAAAGGTTGGGTGCGAAGTTCTGCGAGTGACGCCGCCATACTCAGCCGTTGGTCACTTCGCGGATCTTGTCCACCACCTGCTTCTCGGTAACCGGTTTGGGCAGATAGGCGACCGCGCCCTGACGCATGCCCCAAATCTTGTCGGTCTCCTGATCCTTGGTGGTCACCATCACCACCGGAATGCTGGAGGTTTCAGGATCCTTGGAGAGCTGGCGCGTGGCCTGGAAACCGCTCATCCCGGGCATGACCACGTCCATGATGATGGCATCGGGCTTCTCGCTCTTTGCCTTCTGGATGCCTTCTTCACCGCTCTCGGCGGTAACGGTGTCGAAGCCGTTCTTCTCCAGCCACGTTTTGAGCACGTGGATTTCCGTCGGGGAATCATCGATGATCAGTATGGTTGCCATCTTGAACTTTCCTCCAAATCAGCCATTGCCGGAAATACTTGCGCTGCCTGCGCTCTTGCGCACGTGATGCTGTATCGCATCCACCAGCTCATCCTTGGTAAAAGGTTTCGTCAGGTACTGCTCGGAACCGACAATGCGCCCGCGGGCGCGATCAAACAGACCGTCCTTGCTGGACAGCATGATCACAGGTGTATGCCTGAAAGTGTGGTTGTGCTTGATCAAGGCGCAGGTCTGATAACCATCCAGGCGCGGCATCATGATGTCCACAAAGATGATGTCCGGCTTATGATCGGCAATCTTGGAAAGCGCCTCGAATCCGTCCACCGCCGTGAGCACCTCGCAACCCTCCTTGGAGAGCAGCGTCTCGGCGGTGCGGCGGATGGTCTTGCTATCATCGATCACCAGGACCTTCAGGCCCCTGAGATCGCCGTTGGGTTGTTCGCTGGCCACTCTAACCTCCACCCACTGACTCCTGATCCGGGCCGCTGGAGCCGGCCGACGGCGCCATCTTAACCCGCTTAAGGCGTTCAGACCCCTTGGTACCACCCTACAGACCGGCCCGCCGCGTGGAAACGGGTCCAGTAAAATTCTTGTCCGCCGCAACCCCGGGTAGCAGCCTGATTGAAGGTTTTAGCATAAAATCCATGCTTAATCCATTGAAAGCAATAAGACTTCAAGCGGCCCAAGCGGCCTGACCCGGTAGGAGGTTCCCGCCCCCAATCATGCTCCAGGAAACCGTCAAACTCGGCGTGCTCATGGACCCCATCGAGTCCATCAAGCCCGCCAAAGACACCACACTGGCCATGCTGCTCGCCGCCCAAGCGCGCGGTTGGGAGCTGCATTATCTGGAGCAGACAGATCTGTACTTGCGGGACGGAGAGGCGCGGGCGCGGGTACAGCGGCTCACGGTCTGGGATACGCTCCAAGGCTGGTTCCAGTTCGGCGAGGCAAGCGACATCCCGCTTGCCGCCCTGGATGTGATCCTGATGCGCAAGGATCCACCCTTTGATATGGAGTATGTGTACAGCACCTACATCCTGGAACGGGCTGAACAGGCGGGCACCCTGGTAATCAACAGTCCGCAAGCCCTGCGGGACGCCAACGAAAAAGCCTATACCGCCTGGTTCCCGCAATGCTGTCCGCCCACTCTCATGACCCGCAGCATGAGTCGTATCCGCGCTTTCCTCGACGAACACGGCAAAATCGTGGTGAAACCCCCGGATGGCATGGGCGGCGCGTCGGTGTTCGTGTTGACGCGCGGCGATGCGAATGTTTCGGTGGTGCTGGAAACCCTGACGCAGAGAGGCACGCGTCTCGTGGTGGCACAGAAATATATTCCGGAAATCGCCGCGGGCGACAAGCGTATTCTCCTGATTGACGGCGAACCGATCGCCTACGCGCTGGCACGCGTGCCGGCGCCGGGAGAATCCCGCGGCAATCTCGCCGCTGGTGGTCAGGGTATGGGTGTACCGCTCACAAAACGCGATCATTGGATCTGTAAACAGGTGGCGCCTGCGTTACGGGAAAAAGGTTTGCTGTTCACGGGACTGGATGTGATCGGCGATTATTTGACCGAAATCAATGTCACCAGTCCCACCTGCGCGCGCGAACTGGACAAGCTCTACGGTCTTAATATCGCTGCGCAGTTTCTCGACACGGTGGCGCGCAGACTGGCGCAGAGAACACGCGCATGAGCGCAGTTGCGCCGCGCGTGCCCACTATCAGCTCCCGCGACCGGCTGATAACCACACTCCTCTTTGCCCTGCTGATCCATGGCATCATCATCCTTGGCATAACTTTCACACCCGGCAAGCCGGGCAGCGGTTCCACGCTCGAAGTCACGCTGGTACAGACACGCAGCGTGGTACCGCCGCAGCAGGCGGATTACATCGCCCAGGCAAACCAACGGGGCGAGGGCAACACCCAAAAACTGGTGCGGCCGCAAAGCCCCCTGTCCATGCCCTCGGCGGTAAATCATTCCGGCCTGCCGGATGGTGAAGACTTGGTGAGCAATTCCGGCCGGGGGGTGGCGGCAAGCACCAGCAAGGGGCTGAATGATACGGCGGCCGCCGACCAGTATGCGATAGTCACCACCCGCACCCACACCGGCCAGTTCGCCAACGCACGTTCCGCACCCTCTCCCCAGAGCGCCAGCTCACGCGTGCTGATCGCGCGTCTGCTCACTGAAGGCGATGACGCACTCATGCCCACCGATGATCCGGTGCGGCTGCCGCAAGCCACAAGTCCCGACCCGCATGCAGCCTTCGTATCGGTGAACGCGCGCAACTCGCGTTATGCCGAATATCTCGATACTTGGCGCCGCAAAGTAGAACACATCGGCAATCTGAATTTCCCGCCGCAGATCCGTGCCGAGCACCTGTCAGGCTCGCTGGCACTGGAAGTGTCGCTCAATGCCGACGGCAGCATCCGCGATCTCATCCTGCGCCGGCCTTCACCGTATCCGCTGCTGGACCAGTCCGCAATCCGCATCGTGAAAATGGCCGCTCCGTTTGCAGCGTTCCCGGCAAGCTTCCGCAAGGACACGGATGTATTGCGCTTCGTGTACGTGTGGCGCTTCAACGGCGGCCGCATGGACACCCGGCATGGCGGCGTCGAGATGCCCGCGGGCACACGCTGAAATCAATCAGGCTTGTGCTGTGCCCGAGACCTGCGGATACTATTGTCATGGCCCAGGATTTTCTTACCAATCAGTTCCTGGTGGCGATGCCCTCGCTCAGTGACCCCAATTTCCAGCAGAGTGTGACCTACATTTGTGAACACAATGCCCAAGGTGCACTCGGCATCGTCATCAACCGCCCCACCAACGTGGTGCTGGGCGACATCTTCAAGCAGCTCTCCATTAAACCCGATGACCAGCGCACGCAGCAGCTACCGGTGTTTCAGGGTGGACCGGTGCAAACCGAGCGCGGCTTTGTCATCCACGAGCCGGCCGGCGAATGGGATGCCACGCTCAAACTCGGCGACAATCTGGGCGTCACCACCTCGCGTGACGTGCTCGCCGCCATCGCCCGCGGTGCGGGACCGAAAAAGACTTTCATTGCCCTGGGTTATGCCGGCTGGGGCGCGGGGCAGTTGGAGGCGGAGCTGGCCAGCAACTCCTGGCTAAGCACGCCGGCGGACATGCACATCGTCTTTGAAACCTCCGTGGAACAGCGCTGGCAAGCGGCCGCGCGTCTCATCGGCGTGGACCTCTCCCTGCTCTCGGGCGATACGGGGCATGCCTGAGGACGCTGCCGTCAGCGCTCTTGCATTTGATTTCGGTCTGCGGCGCATTGGTGTGGCCGCCGGACAGAGCATCACCGGCAGCGCTGCGCCGCTGGCTGTGGTGCCTGCCCAGGATGGTTCCCCGGACTGGGCGGCGCTCGACCGCCTGGTAAAAGAATGGGCGCCGGACCGGCTGGTGGTGGGTCTCCCGTATAATATGGACGGCAGCGAGCAGGACATCACCCGTCGCGCGCGCCGCTTCGCCGAAGAACTGGGACGACGCTATCCGCAGTCCGTGCACACCGTTGATGAACGCTTGTCTTCACGGGAAGCGGAAACGCGCCTCAAGGAGCTGCGTCAGCGGGGACGGCGGCGCATCACGCGCGCGGATGTCGACTGTACCGCTGCCTGCGTGATACTGGAAAGCTGGTTTCACGCGCAAGACAACCACGCCACGCGGAAGCCCGCATGACAAGCAGCCAGTTCAACGCCAAGGGCCGCCTGCATCACCTGCTGACTCTCGCAGACCTGCCCCGCGACAGCCTGCTGGCCTTGCTGGATCGCGCCGATCGCTTTGCCGTGAAACCCGGTGCAGCGGCACCGCGGTTCGATTTACTCACCGGAATCACCGTTGCCAACCTGTTTTTCGAGCCCAGTACGCGTACCCGCACATCATTTGAACTGGCTGCGCGACGGCTGGGCGCCGATATCATCACGCTGGACCTCGCCTTCTCATCCACGGTGAAGGGTGAATCGCTGGTGGACAGTCTTTACACGCTGGAGGCCATGAACATGGATCTGTTCGTGGTACGCCACAGGGAACCGGGGGTGCCGGAGACGCTGGCGCAACATGCGTTGCCGCACGTGCATATCATCAGTGCCGGCGAAGCCCACGTCTCACATCCCACCCAGGGACTGCTTGATGCGCTTACTATCCGTCAGCATAAAAAGGATTTTGGGAAACTCGCTGTGGCCATTGTCGGTGACATCCGCCACTCGCGCGTGGCGCGCTCTGCGGTACAGGCACTTGCCCTCCTCGGCACCCGCGACATCCGTTTCGCCGGCCCGGCCGAGTTGCTGCCGGACGATCTGGCAGGAGAGAAGTTCACCAACATGGACAAGGCCCTTGAGGGGGCAGACGTGGTGATGATGCTGCGCATCCAGAAAGAACGCATGCGGGCCGGGTTGATTCCCGATGAGCGTGAATACTCACGCCGCTACGGCCTCGATGGCGCACGCTTGAGACTCGCGAAACCCGATGCCATCGTCATGCATCCGGGTCCCATGAACCGTGGCGTGGAAATCACCTCCGAGATAGCCGATGGGCCGCAATCCGTGATCCGTGAACAGGTAAGTAACGGCGTTGCCGTGCGCATGGCGGTCATGGCGATACTGATGTCGAAATGATCCATACCCTTCAGTTGCAAATCTGAAGTTACAAAAGCAGACTGCATGCATCCCAAACCGCACCGCGGCACGATCTTTCTCGAGGACGCCGAAGTCCTGATGCAAGAACGCTTTCCCGGCGAGCAATATGTGCTGCGTATGCGTGCGCCCCAGTGTGCCGCCAGCGCCCTGCCAGGCAGTTTCATCCATGTCACCTGCGACGCGACGCTGCCCATGCGCCGGCCCATGTCCATCATGCGCGTCTCAAATAAAGACGGCTGGGTGGAGTGCCTGTATAAGGTGGTGGGCGAAGGCAGCCGTATGCTGGCGAGCCGCCAGCGCGGCGATATCGTGAGCAGCCTGGGGCCCATCGGTCAGCCCTTTGTACTACACCCTGAGCGGCCCCGGTTGTTGCTCATCGGCGGTGGCGTAGGTATCCCGCCCATGATCTTCCTGGCCGATGTCTTGCGGCACGATGCGCGCGTGCAATGGAACCCACTGGTGCTCATGGGCTCGGAAGTACCGTTTCCGTTCAAGACCCGCCCCTCTACCATCCTCCTGCCCGGCATGCCAGACGGCGTTATCGGATGCATGCCGCTCATGGAAGATTGGAACATCCCCAGCCGGCTCGCCAGCCAACAGGATTTCCCGGGCTGCTACAGCGGTTTTGTCACCGATCTCGCACGCCACTGGCTACAGCCCCTCGATAAAAATGCGCTCGCTGAAGTGGAAGTTTTCGCCTGCGGACCCACCCCCATGCTGAAAGCCGTCGCATACCTTGCCCAGAAATTGGGCGTACCCAGTCAGGTGTCACTGGAGGAATTCATGGCTTGCGCCGTGGGCGGCTGCGCCGGCTGCACGGTGGAAGTACGCACCGAAAACGGCCCGGCCATGAAACGCGTATGCGTGGACGGCCCGGTGTTCGACGGCGCCAGCGTGTTTCCCTTGAGCTGAATACGCGTTGCAAAAAGACACCTTACCACGCGCCTGGATGCGGACCATCCCGGTGGATTAATGTTTTACTGCCCGCGCTCCAATGTTCTGTTTGAAGAAATCCAGCATTTTGGTATACAGCACCACGCGGTGATCCAGCTTGAAAAAACCGTGACCTTCGTTGGGGAAATAAATCCAGCCATATTTCTTCCCGGCCCTGTCCAGCGCCGAGCGCAGTTCGTCCGCTTGCGCGATTGGAACGGTTTTGTCCGCGCCGCCGTGAGCGAGCAGCAGCGCCGCCTTGATGCGCCGCACGTGATCTACCGGCGATGCCGCCTCGAGTTTTTCTGGGTTATTGCCCAGCGTGTTGCCAAGGTATGCTTCCAAGCCGTGCATGCGAAAATACATCTCCTCTCCGCGATCATGTAACAGCACCAGGTCATACACGCCGGCATAGCCGACCGCGCATTTGTACAAATCCGGCTCCTTGACTACCGCCTCCAGCGCGGCATACCCGCCGTAGCTGCCGCCATAAATGCACACCCGGTTCGGATCAGCAATACCCTGCTGTATTGCCCAGCGGGTGGCATCCGTCAGGTCGTTCTGCATGGTTCCGCCCCACTGCTTGTACCCGGCTTCCTGGAAGGGAGCACCGTAGCCTCCCGAACCGCGATAGTTGACCTGCAATACGGCGTACCCATGATAAGCGAGGAACTGAACTTCCGGGTCAAAATTCCAGAAATCCCGGATGCCAAAGGGTCCACCATGGGGATTGACAATGAGCGGCAAGTTCTTCCTCTTGCTCTTGGGCAGGGTGAGATACCCATGAATGATCGTGCCGTCGCGTGCCTGGAAACTCACCGGCCGCATCCGCGACATCGCCGATGGTTTGATCCCTGGCAGCACGCTGAACAGGTATTGGACCTTCCCGCTCGCGCCGTCATATAGATAGTAATCCCCCGGGTTGCGGTCGCTGGACACAAACACCACGGCCTTCTGTCCACTGTCATCCATGCTGGTGATATCCACGTTTTGTCCCAAAAAGGCGTCTTCCAGGCTGGCAAGCAACTTGGCCTCCGGGGCATGGGGGTGGATCAGAATCCACTGCGGCATGTCGGTCCAGTATTCAAAGCCGATGAGCGTCCTGTGATCCGGTCCCGTCAGCCAAGTGGTGGGGGCAAAAATATTGTCTATATCGTAATGCGGGTCACTGTACAGGAGCGTCTTCTTCAAGGTCTGCGGATTGATTAGATACAGACCGAGAGTGCCATCGGGCGTGTAACCTTCGTAATAGAACTCCCGATTGTCCGGAGTAAACATCACCGGACCTGCGGCCGTATACACTGGTTCTTTGTCCACCAGAGCGTCCAGATTCTTCCACTGCACCGACCCGGGTTCGCGATACTTCAGTTCTGGCATGAACGTCTTCATGTTCTCGCCGTAGGCAAGGCGCACATGCCCGGCATGGTCCGTGAACAGCTCTGCGTGCTTCATGGGACTGATCAGTACCTGATGTCGCTCCCCGGTATTGACATTCACGCGATAGACTACTGAATTCACATTGCTGCTCAGAATATCGTCGGAGATGAGTATGTATTCTGGATGGTTCGGGGAGGCATACAGCACCTGATTGTAATGAAACTGGTAGGCAATACCGGAACGAAAATGGTAGGCAAGCGTCTTGACGTTGCCGCCATCAGCATTCATGGCCCAGACGTCACCAGTGAGCAATGGCTGATCGAGGCTGCCGGTCTGGGTGGCGGTACTAAACACTACTCGCCGATCACTCACCCACCATAGCCGCGCCACCTGCTGTTCGCCGACGAGCTTGTAATGCCCCGTGACGCGCATGTTGCCGAGGTCAATAAAACTCAGCTGATTGGGCGATTCACTTCCGTGCGGAACACTCACCACCGCGAGGTAATGGCCGTCAGGGGAGATCTTGACCTGCGAGAACTCGGTATGCCTGAAAAATGCCTGTACGGGAATCGATTTATCACCCGTACCTGCAAGAGCCGTTGTGGTAACGAGTAGGAACAAAAACAGTATGCGACTCAACATTTTCAGCATCCATTGACATGGTGGAAAGATACATTCATGGCAGATGATTCGCCATGCAGCGGGTCCGCGTGTGCTGCTTCAGCCGAAATTGATCTTGGCCTCCAGATTGGCGCGCGAATCGGCGTTGCGCAGTGCTTCTTCGAGGGTGACCCTGCTGTCCTTGTAAAGGCGGTGCAACGCCTCGTCGAAGGATTGCATGCCGGGCTCAGAGCTTTCTTCCATAGCCTCGCGGATGCGGTCAATCTGACCCTTGAGAATGAGATCGGCAATATGCGGCGTGTTCAGCATGACTTCCACCGCTGCGAGGCGCCGGCCGTTTTTTCCCATCACCAAGCGCTGCGAAATGATGGCGCGCAAATTGATGGACAAATCCATGAGCAGCTGCTTGTGCATCTGGTCCGGAAACATATTGATGATGCGATCCATGGTCTGGTGTGCATTATTGGCATGCAGCGTGGAAATGGCGAGCTGACCGGTACCGGCCAGCTGAATGGACGCTTCCATGGTCTCGCGATCGCGGCACTCGCCGATCACGATGATATCCGGCGCTTCACGTAGCGATTGCTTGAGGGCGTTGGCGTAGGAAAGCGTATCCTGGCCGATTTCACGCTGGTTGATGATGGATAGGGCATTGGGATGGTTGTACTCGATGGGATCCTCGATGGTGAGGATGTGCGAAGCTTCTTGTTCGTTGCGATGCCGTATCATGGCCGCGATGGTGGTGGACTTGCCCGAACCGGTGGCCCCCACCACCAGCATCAGGCCGCGCCTGTGCATGATGAGACCCTTGAGAACCTCCGGCAACCCGAGTTCCGAGAGCTGCGGAACCTCGGAAGGAATATAGCGCAGCACTATCGCCACCTGGCCACGCTGCAGAAACACGTTCACGCGGAAACGGCCCACTCCCGGCTCGGCGATGGCGAAGTCTGATTCATGCTTCACCTCGAAGGATCGGGCCTGCTTTTCGTTCATGATGCCGTAAGCTGCTTCCCGGACCATATCGGCGGTAAGCAGTGTTTTCCCGACGGGCATCTGCCGGCCTTCGATCTTGATCTTGACGGGGGCGTCGCTGGTGAAATAAAGGTCGGAAGCCTTCTTTTCAACCATGAGTTTCAGGTACGGGCTGATATCCATCGGTTGTCCGCACTAGGTTGGATTTGGCAAAAAATTACGACGGTTCAGAATCTCTTTCCCTGACCGCTGTCCACGATGCGCAGATCTTCAATGCCCTCACCCACCGCCCGTTGGTCGCGTTTACTTTCCAGCTTGATGCGCAGACGCAACTCATTCTGCGAGTCCGCGTTGCGGATCGCGTCTTCATAGGCGACGAGGCCCTTCTCGTACAGGTCAAACAGGGATTGATCGAATGTTTGCATGCCGTGCTGGGTGGATTTCGCCATGATTTCCTTGATTTGGGCCACCTCACCCTTGAAAACCAGGTCAGCAATCAGCGGGGAATTCAGCATGATTTCCACCGCCGGTACGCGCCCCTTGCCGCCCTGCCGTCTCACCAGGCGTTGCGAAATGAAGGCACGTATATTGAGCGACAAATCCATGAGCAGCTGTTGACGCCGTTCCGGGGGGAAAAAGTTGATGATGCGGTCCAGAGCCTGATTGGCGCTATTGGCATGTAGCGTGGACAGCACCAGGTGGCCGGTTTCAGCGAAGGCCACGGCGTAATCCATCGTGTTGCGATCGCGAATCTCGCCGATGAAGATCACATCCGGCGCCTGACGCAGGGTGTTCTTCAGAGCCACGTCCCAGGAATCAGTGTCCACCCCCACCTCGCGCTGGGTAATGACGCAATTGATATGCGGATGCACGAACTCGATGGGATCCTCGATGGTGACGATATGGTCCTTGGAGTTCTTGTTGCGATGGCCAACCATGGAAGCGATGGAGGTGGATTTGCCGGAACCCGTGGCGCCAACGAAGATCACGATGCCGCGCTTGGCCATCACCACATCTTTCAGCACGGGCGGCAGCCCCAGCTTGTCGAAATCAGGAATCTCGGTATTGAGGGTACGCAGCACGGCACCGATGCGTCCCTGCTGCACGAAAGCGCTGACGCGAAAGCGCCCGATACCCGGCGGGCTGATGGCGAACTGACATTCCTTGGTGGAGTCGAATTCCTTGGTCTGCCGGTCATTCATGATGGCGCGCACCAGCAGGCCGCTCTGTTCTGCCGTCAACGGCTTGTCGGTAGCAGCAGCGATTTGTCCATCCACCTTGATGGCGGGCGGAAACCCCGCGGTGATGAACAGGTCAGATCCTTTGCGTGACACCATGGAGCGCAGCAGATCCTGAATGAACTTGATTGCCTGGTCTCTTTCCATTATCAGCTCCGCCGCGCCGTGAGCGCGGTTTCATTGTTCAGAGGAAAGCGTCCTTGTTCACCGCATACACACGGGCTTCATCCTTGGTAATCATGCCCTTGCGCACGAAATCCGTGAGGTTCTGATCGAGGGTCTGCATGCCGGACGCCTGCCCCGTCTGGATGGCGGAATACATCTGCGCGATCTTGTTCTCGCGGATCAGGTTGCGGATGGCGGGTGTGCCAAGCATGATCTCATGTACCGCTATCCGGCCGCCGCCGATCTTCTTGCACAACGACTGGGAAATTACCGCACGCAGTGACTCCGAAAGCATGGCACGCACCATGTCCTTTTCCGCCGCCGGGAATACATCCACCACACGATCGATGGTCTTGGCCGCGGAACTGGTGTGCAGGGTAGCGAACACCAGGTGACCGGTCTCGGCGCCGGTGAGCGCGAGACGAATGGTTTCGAGATCGCGCATTTCACCCACCAGGATGGTGTCCGGATCCTCGCGCAGGGCGGAGCGCAATGCTTCATTGAAGCCCAGGGTATCGCGATGTACTTCACGCTGGTTGACAAGGCACTTCTTGCTCTCGTGCACAAACTCGATGGGGTCCTCGATAGTAAGGATGTGGCCAAAATCATTTTCGTTGACATAGTTGACCATCGCCGCCAAGGTGGTGGATTTGCCGGAACCGGTCGGCCCGGTTACCAGTACCAAGCCGCGCGGCTGATTGGCGATGTCCATGAATATCTTGGGCGCGTTCAGCTCATCCAGCGTCAATACCTTGTCGGGAATGGTGCGGAATACGGCGCCCGCACCGCGGTTCTGGTTGAAGGCGTTCACGCGAAAACGCGCTAATTTGGGAATCTCGAATGAAAAGTCGCATTCCAGGAATTCCTCGTAATCCTTGCGCTGCTTGTCGTTCATGATGTCGTACACCATGTCATACACATCCTTGTGTTCCATGGCCGGCATGTTGATACGCCGCATGTCCCCATCCACCCGAATCATGGGCGGCACGCCCGAAGACAGGTGCAGGTCGGACGCCTTATTCTTGACGCTGAAGGCCAGCAATTGGGAAATATCAAAGGCCATATCTCTCCCCTGCACACAACATGGGCGTTTTCGCCGCGAGGGCAACGCTGCAACCACCAGGCTGCGCTTGAAGGTAGTATAACGAAACCCTGCCCGACCGATTCCCGGACACCGGCCTGCCGACCACGATACCCACTCAAGCATGACTAACGCAACCCTGGAGTCTATCGCCCTGAACATCGCCACGGTGCGTGCACGCATGGTCGCTGCCGCAGCACAGGCCGGCCGTGATCCCGCCGGCATCCGGCTGCTGGCCGTGAGCAAAGCCCAACCGGTCGCGGCCATCGAGGCGGCCTGTGAAGCGGGCCAGATGGAATATGGAGAAAATTACCTGCAGGAGGCCCTGCCCAAGCTGGATGCGCTCCGCCGTCGTCAGGAACTCGCGTGGCACTTCATCGGCAGCCTGCAGGGCAACAAAACCCGTACGGTGGCGGAGCGCTTCGCCTGGGTGCATACCGTGGACCGGGAACGGATTGCGCGCCGCCTCCACGAACACCGGCCGCCAGCCTTGCCGCCTCTCAACGTGTGCATAGAGGTACGGCTTTCCGACGAGCCGAACAAGAGCGGTATCCCGCCGGAGGAAGCGGCTGCACTGGCGCAGCGCATCTCCGCCATGCCGCGCCTGCGTTTGCGCGGTCTCATGACCATCCCGCCGCCCGCGAAGGATGCCGACGCACAACGGCTGCCGTTCCGCCGGCTGGGGAAATTATTCGACTCGCTGAATGCACAGGGCTACACCCTCGATACCTTGTCCATGGGCATGTCGGGCGATTTTGCGGCGGCCATCGCCGAAGGCGCCACCCTGGTACGGGTGGGCACGGCGATTTTCGGGCGACGCGCGCAGGAACATTCCTAAAGATGCGCGCGCCCGGTATCCTTAAGCCCGCCATTCTATCTACAGGAGTCAATTGTGCCCGGTGATCTGTGCATTGCGTTCATCGGCGGCGGCAACATGGCGCGCAGCCTCATTGGTGGTTTGTTGCACAAAGGTTTCGCCGCAACCCGCATCCATGTGGCCGATCCCAGCGCCGCGCAGCTCGAACTCCTGCGTCAGCATTACTCCGTACACACCACCAGCGACAACGCCAATGCAGTGCAAAGCACGCAGATGGTGGTGTTCGCCGTGAAACCGCAGGCATTCCGCGATGCGGTGCGTCCGCTGGCGGCCGCGCTCACAAAGACGCGGCCACTGATTATTTCCATCGCCGCCGGTATCGCCGAACCGGACATCCGCCGCTGGCTCGGTTACGACGCCGCCATCGTGCGCGTTATGCCCAACACACCCGCACTCCACAGCGCCGGTGCCGCCGCACTCTACGCCAATCATTTTGTCAGCGTGGAACAGCGCGTGCTCGCCGAGAATCTGTTCAAGGCCGTGGGCATCGCCCTGTGGGTGGACGACGAACGTCACATGGACGCCATCACCGCGGTGTCCGGCAGCGGCCCGGCCTATTTCTTTCTGCTGATGGAAATACTCGAGGCTGCCGCCGGCGAGTTGGGGTTACCGCCGGAAATCGCGTGCAAACTTGTACAGCAGACCGCCTACGGTGCCGCACGCATGGCGCTTGAAAGCAAGGAGGATGCCGCGACGCTCCGCAAACAGGTCACATCTCCCGGCGGTACCACCGCCGCCGCCCTGAGTGTGCTGCAAGAGGCGCAACTGCGGGGAATTTTTCTCCGGGCGCTCACCGCGGCGCGCGACCGTGGCGCAGAATTGTCGCGGGAATTCGGCCGGGAGTCAGCATGATCGGCCGCGGTCTTTATGCTCTGGTATTCCTTCTGAATACACTGTTCGGTTTGTACACCGCTGCGGTGATGCTGCGCTTCCTGCTGCAATGGGCGCGGGCGGACTTCTACAATCCCCTCTGCCAAGCCATCGTGAAGATCACCAACCCGCTGCTGCTGCCGTTACGGCGCGTCATCCCCGGCTGGCGGGGCCTGGACTTCGCCGCGGTGGCGCTGGTGGTAATCATCCAGATCATCAACGTGGCGGCGGTGGCGGTCATCACCGGCCTGCCGCTGCAGCCACTGGATGTGGCGATCTGGACGGTGCTCAAGCTCATCTTTGTGCTGGTGAACCTCTACTTCATCAGCATACTGGTGGAAGCCGTTTTGAGCTGGACCAGCCCGGGGCAGCGTAATCCGCTCGCGAATATCCTCTGGAGCCTCAACGCACCCCTGCTGCAACCGGCGCGCAGGCTGATCCCGCCCTTGGGCGGGCTGGATTTCTCGCCTTTGGTGGTTTTGATCCTGCTGCAGGTGATCAATATCCTGCTGCCGCTGCAATGGCCATTGCGATGACGGAAACGCCGTTTTTCCGCTACGAGGCGGACCGTCTGGTACTGCAGGTGCGGGTCCAGCCGGGCGCGCGCGACACGCGAATCACCGGGGTCATCGATGGTGAATTGCGCCTGCGGCTGCAGGCTCCCGCAAGCGATGGGCGCGCCAATCAAGCCTTGCAGGACTTTCTTGCGGAACGCCTTGGTACCGCGCGCTCACGGGTGGTAATCATCCGTGGACACGCCAGCCGCAGCAAAACCATCAGTGTGCGCTGTGCAACGCGGCCGCCCGAGATGCTGCTGATGCGCTGACCGCCCTGCCGGCCGGCTCCGCCGATAGCCGCTTTTACAGGCAAAAACCCTGTTTTTTAGCGGAAAACCCTCACATTTTTCCCGCGCCTGTGCTAGATTTCGCGGCGTGTATTCTGCATCGCCATCCAGAGGAGACCTAAATGGCTGCAAAGAAAAAGGCTGTATCCAAGGCTAAAACGGTTGCCAAGACCACCAAGGCCCCGACGATCTCGGCGGATAAGCCGTTGACCAAGTCGGAAACCTACGCGTATCTCGCCCACGCCACCGACTTGAGCCGCAAACAGGTGGCGGCGGTGTTCGAGGGGCTTGCGGGTCTTGTGGGCAAGAGTATCGGCAAAAAAGGACCGGGCGTTTACGTGGTTCCCGGGCTGATGAAGATCCGCGTGGTGCGCAAACCGGCCACAAAAGCACGCGAGGGCATCAACCCGTTCACGGGCCAGCCCACCATCTTCAAAGCCAAGCCCGCCCGCAACGTGGTCAAAATTCAGGCCCTGAAAGCCCTGAAGGAAATGGCGAAATAGGCCGTTCCGGTCCGGAGCCGCGACAATGCGGCTCCGGACCTGTCATCGGGGTCAGGGATATTTCTTTTCCCCGGCATCCCGTCGGAAGTTCTTATTTTGCCGTCCGGGCTTTTTCTTTCGCCAGCATCAATGCTGCAATCGGCACATACAAGAGCTCCGCCAGCTTGTGCATCAGGGCATCCTCGTATTTGTCGAGGGTGCCGTCCTCATAGGCCACCCGCCACAACATCTCCAGCAGGGCAAGCTTTTCCGGCTCGTCAAGATGGTCATTCAGCAGGCGGGTGAAGCGGTAAAGCGACACGGCCTGGTCCGATTCCGCCTGACCGGCAACAATGAGCGCCTGAGCTTCCTCATCCGCGAGTGAAAAACGTTGCGCCAGCATCTTCCTGGCGCGTTCCAGTTCCTGCGGTTTCTCCTGCATGTCCGCGCGTGCCATCTCCACGCACAACGCCGCCATGGCAAGCCGCAGTGCTGGCTGCGGATCTGCAGCAGCACGCGTACGTTTTTCACCCAAATTCTGTTCAATGAATTCGACAAATGAATTAAACATTGCGCTCCAACCGGGGATACCCCTTTCCGCTACCCAGTCCCCTTTGACCATGGACAACCGCAATCTGTTCCACCGCCGCAGCCCATCAACTCTCAGAACCCGAAACCCAGTTTGACGCTATAGGTATTATTGCCGGCGATACGGTCGGCCTCCAGGGCCAAATGCATCACCACGAAACTCATGGACAGGCCCATGAAAACCTCGCTGCTGCCGAAGCTCTCGCTGCTGAGGCCGGTGGAAGCGCCCGGATCACTGTTCACCCACACGCGGCCGATGCCGGCGTAGGGAGTAAACGGACCGAAGCCCTTGGAAATGGACAGGTCTAGGCTTTTGGTATCGAAGGAGAGCTGATTCACGCCGGTGAGCCGGCTGTAGGCGGCGCGGATGCCGACCGCGGGTGACAGCGCGCCACCGTCCAGGATCGCGTAGCGGATGTCGCCACCGTACGCCTTGACATTGGTGTTGGGTGCGGCCGTATAGAAACCGCCCACGTCGAAACCGAAGGGCAAGCCCTTGCTGACGCGCAGGCGCGCCATGGGGATGGTGCTCACGTTGCTGCCGCCGGTGGCGGTGTTCCAGGCGGACGCATGTGCCACGTTGGTGGCGCTCACATCAAAGCCCACATCGAAGCCGGTGAGGCCCTCGGGTGCCGTCGAACTGAGTTGCTTGTAGGTGATGATCGCGCCCAGATCCGTGGAGAGATCCAGGAACTGGCTCTGGGTAAGGGCCGGAAGATTGTTGATGTTGTTATTGGCAAAAACGCCGGTGGATAAACCCAGCAATACAGCGGCTAACAGGATACGACGCATGGCGGAAACTCCCTGGGTGGTGTATTTGCCGTCGCGGACGGTTGGGAAAGTCTAGCAGACATCAGGCGGGTTCCGGATAACCGGAAAAATACGTTGCCACCGTCTGGCGCAGTTCATTCAAGCGTCCATGGAAGAAATGCCCGGCACCCTGGAGCACCCTGAGCCGGGGCGGCTGTGAAAGCCCCGCCATCCAGCGGTATACCGCCTGCGGCGACACCACCTCATCGGCATCGCCCTGAATCAGCAGCCATGGACACACCGGCGGGATGATAGCCGTCGTGGTGAAGCGCTCTACCGCCGGCGCCACCGTCACCAGCCGCAAGACCGGCCGCTCACTCTGGGCGCGCAGCGCCACGTAGGCACCGAAGGAAAAACCGCCCAGCCACAGTGGCAGGCCGGGATAGCGTGCACTCAGCCAGTCCATCGCTGCCAGGGCATCGGCAGTTTCGCCCACGCCGTCATCGAAACTGCCTGCGCTGTTGCCCACGCCGCGGAAATTGAAACGCAGGCTCACCGCGCCCAGATCGTTGAAGGCGCGCGCCAGGATGTAAGCCACCTTGTTGGTCATGGCGCCCTGTTGCAGCGGATGCGGATGACACACGACTGCGATGGCACGCGCTTTATCCAGCGGCGCATCCAGCAAGCCCTCCAATTGGCCTGCAGAACCCTGAAAAATCACAGCTTCACTGGCGGCCACGATTTACTTTCCCTTGCTGGAATAAAATCCGTAAAAACAAATCAAACTTAACTGGTTGAGCAGCCTATTTTGGGCGGAAAATTTCACTTTGGTATGATACCCAGTTTCCCGGTCACGCGACCTCATGTTGAGGCCGGCGTTTGTTATGAGGATAGCGTCATGCACCCTGCCATCGAGCTTGAAAACCGCTATTGCGCGCATAACTATCATCCGCTGCCAGTGGTACTGACCCGTGGCGCAGGTGTGTACGTGTGGGACGATGCCGGTAACAAATACCTGGACATGATGAGCGCTTATTCGGCAGTGAGTCACGGCCACGCACACCCGCGCCTGGTGAAAGCGCTCACTTTGCAAGCGCAGCAACTCGCTATCTGTTCGCGTGCGTTCCACACCGATAAGCTCGGCCCGTTCCTGAAGAAGGTCTGTGAACTCACGGGCATGGAGGTGGCGCTGCCCATGAACACCGGCGCCGAAGGTGTGGAGACCGCGCTCAAAGCCGCGCGCAAATGGGCCTACAAAGTGAAAGGCGTGGCAGCGGACAAAGCCGAGATCATTGCCTGCACCGGCAACTTTCACGGCCGCACCATCGCCATCGTCGCCATGTCCAGCGAAGCCCAGTACCAGGACGGCTTCGGCCCCTTCCCGCCGGGCATGAAACTCATCCCGTACGGTGACGCGGCGGCGCTGGAACAAGCCATTACCCCGAACACCGCCGCATTCCTAGTGGAACCCATCCAGGGCGAGGGCGGCATCATTATTCCGCTGGCCGGTTATCTGGCGAAATGTGTGGAGATTTGCAAAAAACACAACGTGCTGCTCATCGCCGACGAGATCCAGACGGGACTCGGCCGCACCGGCAAACTGCTGGCTTGCCAGCACGACAACGTGAAGCCCGACGGATTGATCCTCGGCAAGGCGCTGGGCGGTGGCCTGCTGCCGGTATCCATGTTCCTGGCGCGTCGCGAGGTGATGAATGTGTTCACGCCCGGCGATCACGGCAGCACTTTCGGCGGCAATCCGCTGGCCGCCGCCGTCGGACTCGAAGCCCTCAATGTGCTGATGGAAGAAAAACTCGCGGAACGCTCCGCCGAGATGGGCGCTTATCTGCTGGATAAACTCCACCTACTCAAGAGTCCGTTTATCAAGGCGCTACGCGGCAAGGGACTTTTCATCGGAATCGAGATTGATCCGCGCAAAGCCAAAGCGCGCGAAGTCTGCGAACAGTTGATGGCCCACGGCATCCTCAGCAAGGAAACCCACGAAACCGTGGTGCGCCTCGCACCGCCGCTGGTCATCACTCGCGAGCAGATTGACTGGGCGGTGGAGCGGATAGATTCGGTGCTGAAGGAAATGGGCAAGCTGCGCGCGACGGGCTAATGTTTGCCGCATTACCCGACGGAGAGGTTTGATACAGAAAAATATATGAAGTCAAGATTTCGTATCTTGATTCTGCTGCACACATGCGGGCATGGGCTTGTCGTCGGCGAGACAGATCAGGCCGCGGATGTGGCGGTAAATGTACCAAACCCAGGTAACCAGCAAGACTATCCAGCCCACGAACAAGAACCAGGTTATCGCGCCGATGATGCACCACAGGATCGCCCACCAGAAGGTGTGGATCATCCAGGTATGGTGACTGTCCATGACCGCGCCGTCGTCGCCGCGTTTCACGTAATTGATGATGAGCGCCACGACGCTCAGGATGCCGGTGATGGCGCCCAGGAGATGCAGGATATACGCTGCGATGGTGACGCCGTGGCCTTTTTGCTGATCTGTCATGACAAGGGCTCCAAGTTAACCGTCTAAGTTCTAAGTTCTGTGTGCTGCGTGAAGATTGGGATGACGCTATTTTCCATCTTTCCGCAGCGCCCGGCACGCAGTACGGATGAAAGAGCAAGGGCGCGCTCAGTCTGCATGGGATGATGTGGCGCCGGGGAATTCCAGACGCACGCGCCGGTTCTGGCGGCCTTTCTTTTCGATCTTGCTGATGGTCACCGCGCCGATTTCGCCGATACGCGCCACATGCGTTCCTCCACAGGGTTGCAGGTCCACGCCTTCGATATTGACGAGCCGCACGCGGCCCACACCCCGCGGCGGCTGCACCGACATGGTTTTCACCAGCTCGGGATGCGCATCCAGTTCCGTGTCGGTGATCCAGCGGAACGATACCGGCGCGTCGGAACGCACCAGCGCATTGAGTTTCTCGTTCACTTCATCCTTGTCGGGTGTCTCCGGCAGATCGAAGTCCAGCCGCCCGTAACCATCGCCCACCTGGCCGCCGGTGACCGGCGCGATGATGATGGCGGACAAAAGATGCAGACAGGTATGCATGCGCATGAGCCGGTGGCGCCGCGCCCAATCAATTTCCGCCGTGACGCGCAAGCCGGGCCACAGCCAGTCAGCAGCTTCCGCCGGGATATGCAGTATCTCGCCCGGTTGTGCGCCTTTGCGGGTATCGGTGATACGCAGCTCGCGGCCGTCCGCGGAACGCAACAAACCCGTGTCGCCGGGCTGGCCGCCGCCCTCCGGATAGAACACGCTGCGATCCAGTTGCACGCCGCGCCCGTCCACCGCCAGCACCTCGGCTTCACAGGACTTGGCATAGGCGTCCGCGCGGAACAATGCTTCCATCATTTTGATTTCTTGTGGTCCGCCGGCTCGAAGGCAAGCGCCAAGGAGTTGATGCAGTAACGCAGGCCCGCCGGTGCGGGGCCGTCCTCGAACACATGACCCAGGTGCGCATCGCAGCGCGCGCACACCACTTCCACCCGCTGCACGCCATGGCTGCTGTCTGTATGACGCTCCAGGTTTGCCTCCTCTGCCGGTGCCGAAAAACTCGGCCAGCCGCAGTGGGATTCAAACTTGGCGTCCGAGGTAAAGACCGGATTACCGCAACACACGCAGCGGTACAGGCCCGCCGCGTGGTTGTGGAGATATTCGCCGGTGCCGGGCCGCTCCGTGGCCTGCTTGCGGGTTACCGCGTACTGTTCCGGCGTAAGTTCGGCGCGCCAGACATCATCGGTTTTGCGGATCTTGTCCAAGCCGGTCACCACAGCAGCAGGTTGGGCTTTTTCCTGGCCAGAAAATAATCAATGCCCAGAACGCGGCCGGCGCCGGCGAACAGCAGCGCAAACAGGATCAGAATGAACAGACTGTCATGGTTCTGCGGATCCCAGAACGTCGCGCCCTTCATGAACCAGAAATTGAGCACCATGAAAAGGCCCACCGCCGCGGCGAAACGCGTGACCGCGCCCAGCACCAGCGCGATGCCGACGCACAATTCGCCGATGGGCACCAGCCAGGCAAAAATCATGTAATGATCCGCGGCGAAACCGAGAAAGCCCCGGTAGAAGCCGAAAGCGGTCTTGGCGGAAGCCTCCAGATAGCCGTGCAAACCGACAGGCCACTGGCTCAAATGTTCGAGTTTGCCGCTCACCGCCACCAGCCACATGACGCCGAGCCCGATACGCAGCAGCGCAACGGGCCAGCCAACCACGCGATTGTCGAAAAAACCCTGGGTCATGTTTTTCTCCCGGTTGTGTGGAAGTTCAGAGCTTGGGTTCGCCGTGGCAAGCGCGGCAAAATCGCACCGGCACGGAAAACAGACGTAATGAGTATGCCCCAAGTCCTGCCGATGGTCATGCTCCGCCGACCGTTGCTTCGGACTGCCCGGGGAGCAGCATTCCAGCAGTCATTCTGGTAACCTATGCGCCACTTCCGGTACCGTTTTCAACCTTAGGATTCATGGGAGACCATCGATGCGGAGCCGCATTGTTGCCATTATCCTTGCCTGCGCCGCAGTCACGGTGACGCTGGCCGCCCGGGCGGACGGCGATATCGCCAAGGGCAAAGTGGAGTCCCAGACCTGTCTCGGCTGTCACGGCATTCCCGACTACACCAACGTCTATCCCACCTACCGGGTGCCCAGGCTCGCGGGCCAGAGTGCCGCTTATATCGTGCACGCCCTGCAGGAATACAAAGACGGCGACCGCAGTTTCCAGACCATGCATGCCCAGGCTTCTTCACTGACCGAGCAGCAGATGGAGAATATCGCCGCGTATTTCCAGAGTCTGGGCAAAAAACAGGACAAAGATCGTTGAGAGGGCAGCCGTGATGAACCGCGCATCGCATATCGGGATTTTGGCTTCGGCGCTCTTCGCCGTTGCCGCGCTCGCCGCGGGGCCGGCGTCCGCCATCCCACCCGCCGCCTCCCCCGCATGGGCCGCCCGGCACTTCAAGAACACCTGCTCCTCGTGCCACGGCGCCGATGGCGCGCATCCGATCCCGCTGCCGGGCAATCCGCCGCCCATCCTCGCGGGCCAATACGAGGATTATCTGGTTCAGGCGCTCAACGAATACCGTGACGGCCAGCGCAAGAACGTCATCATGGCGCCCCAGGCAAAAGCCCTCACGGAGGCTCAGATCAAAGCGCTGGCTGCCTACATTTCCAGCCTGCCCGGCCCGCTGCATACGCTGCCGCGGCCGGATTTCGGCCACTGAAGCCACACACATCCCCACGCCCCGCCCGACAGCGGGGCGTTTTCGTTTTAGCATAGGGCTGTGCAACCACTCCGTGGCAAAACCGTCATCCTCACCGGCGCTTCCCAGGGCCTCGGTGCCGTCATCGCCCGCGCGCTGGCCGCTGCCGGCGCACAACTGGCACTGGCGGCGCGCTCGCAGGAGAAACTGGACGCGGTTACGCGAGAACTGGAACAACAGGGCAGCCACGTGCTCAGCGTCCCCTGCGATGTCACCCGCGAACCGGATCGTGACGCGCTCATCGGACGCACGCTGGATGCTTTCGGACGCATTGATGTACTGGTGAATAACGCCGGGGTCGAGGAGATCCGCGCCTATGCGGAACAGGACCCCGCCACAGTGACCCGCATCATCGAGACCAATCTGCTCGCGCCCATGCTGCTGACACGCGCGGTGCTGCCGCTGATGCTCGCGCAAAAACACGGCTGCGTCGTGAACATCGCGTCACTGGCGGGCCGGACCGGCATGCCCTACGGGGCGGCCTACGCCGGCAGCAAGGGCGGACTTGCGGAGTGGAGTATTTCCCTGGCGGCGGAACTGCAAGGCAACGGCGTGACGCTGTCGGTCATCTGCCCGGGCTTCGTAGCCGGCACCGGCATGTTCGCGCGCAAACAGACCCAAGCGCCCCGTTCCCTCGGCACCTCGCAACCGGAACAAGTGGCGGCGGCGGTATTGAGGGCGCTCTCAGGCGGCCAAATGGAAATCGTGGTAAACCCGAAACCGGTGCGCCTGCTCATGGCTCTGAAAGCGCTGTCGCCGCGGCTGGCCATCGCCCTCGGCCGGCGTCTTGGACTGATGGCGTTTCTGCGCCGGCTGGCGCAACCCGGCCGGCATATTTCTTAAGGCAGATCTACGGCATTCAGTTGGCGCCGAGAGCCAGCGATATTTTGCCGGTGTTGACCGTGAGGCGGATGGTATCGTGGCCGTGGCCCCGGTAACTCACCTGACTGCCGGCACCGGCCTTCTCCCGATCACCGGCGGACGCGCCATTCACTTTCAGTTGCGCATCGCCCACGTCTGCATTCAGCGTTACGTTGCCGTAGTTCAGGGTATGGGTCCGAGCTTTGATCTTGCCCACATTGGCGGAAACCTTCATGGCGCCGCCGGGCAGATCCAACATCACCTTACCTACGTTTAGGTCAGCATCCACGCCACCCGTGATACCGCTCACCTGCAACTTGCCGATGTTAATGTGAGTGTTGATATGCAGACCGGGCGGTACCGCCACGGTCCAACGTTCCTCTACGTCGCCGGCATGCGTGTTGCCGGGGTATTGCATCGCAAGCTTGAGCACGCCATCGCTCACTGCATGACGGATGGCTGCTGCCTTGATGGCGTCCTGCCCGCCGAAGCTGATTATCCCCATAAAACTTTTGGACGGCCTCAGCGCTACGGTCACATGCACGCTGGCATCACGGCTGGGCGTGATGGTCACCGCGCCGATGTTGGCCGCGAGAGTCAGCCCCGACACCCCGCTGCCGGGCAGCTCCATTTCCAGGGTACGGGCGGGCTGCTGCTGCACCGAACAGGCAGCCAACGGTAACAGCAACAGAAAAAGCACTGCATTGCGGCGCATGTCGTCCTCCGGATGGATATGTCCGCCCACAGGGGGCGACCAATAATCAACTGTTCCAGGTGCCGCCGCAAGCTGGCGTCTTTACAAGACTAGCGCCGCGCGCGATGCTGCCGAAACCACATTGGGAATATCGCTTATGTCCGATCAGCCCGCCATCCGCCATGTATCCGATACGGCCTTATGGGTGGCGGTGTACCGCGCCATGGAAAGCGAGCGGCCGGATGCGCTGTTCCACGATCCGTTCGCACGCCGGCTTGCGGGCGAACGCGGCGCACAGATCGTCAACGAGCTGCCCCGGGCCAAAAGCTATTCCTGGCCGATGGTGGTACGCACGCAAGTACTGGATGAATTGATTTTCGATGCGCTGGAAAAGGATGGCTACGATACCGTGCTCAATCTTGCCGCGGGTCTGGACACACGCCCTTATCGTCTCGCACTGCCCGCCTCCCTGCGCTGGATTGAGGCGGATCTGCCGGAGATGATCGAATACAAAAATACCGCGCTCAAGGAGGTCCGCGCCTTCTGCCGGCTGGAACGCCATGCCGTGGACCTCGCTGATCAGAGCGCACGCTGCGCGCTATTCTCCCGCGTCAGCGCCGCCGCCAATCGAGTGCTGATTATCACTGAAGGTTTGCTCATCTATCTCAACGCCGATCAGGTCAAGGCGCTTGCCGCCGACCTGCATCAGCAGGCACCGTTCAAGCGTTGGCTCACGGACCTGATTTCACCGCGCACTCTCGGAATCATGCAGCGTTATTACGGCAAGAAGCACACCGCGAACAGCGTGCGCTTCCAATTCGCGCCGGTGGAACACATGGAATTCTTCCGGCCGCTCGGCTGGAAACCGGCGGCCTTCCATTCCATGTGGGATGAGGCGAAACGCCTCAAGCGCCGCGAGATCCCGTTCGCCTGGCTGGTACAGACACAGCTTGCCCTGATGCCGGGCAAGCGCGAAGAAGTACGCAAGATGGGTGGCATGGCGGTACTGGAAAGGGAATAGCAGGGATATTCAGCGGCGCGCGGCCGCCTCGATGCCGTCCAGATAATCACTGCCCAGTTGCCCCATCTGATCCAGTATCCAGGCCTGCCGTCGCTTGAGATAGGCGGACGGATCCGTCACGGTGAAGCGGTCCGGCGCCGGCAGGGCCGCCGCCAGCAGCGCGGCCTCGCCAGGCGTAAGCTCGGCCGGGATTTTGCCAAACAGATGCTGTGCCGCCGCGTCCACGCCGAATACATCGCTGTCGAACTGGGCGATGTTCAGATACATCTCCAGAATGCGTTCCTTGGGCCATTCCATGTTCATAAGCGCGGTGAAATACGCTTCCATCGCCTTGCGGAAATAGCTGCGTGCTCCCCACAGATACAGGTTCTTGGCGGTCTGCTGGGTAATGGTGCTGCCGCCGCGGATATGCCGGCTCACGCGGTTGTGCTGCAGTGCCTCCTTCATGGCTGCCCAATCGAAACCATCGTTATAGGGAAAGTCCTGGTCTTCCGACGCCACCACCGCGAGATGCATGGCAGGCGCCATGTCCCGGTAACTCACCCAGCGGTAATCAATGCGCGCATGCGCATAGCCCTGCGCATGCAGATACAGCAGACGCTGCTGCATGAACGCGGTGGTGGACGGATTCACCACACCGCGAAACGCCACCCCCGTCACGCTCGCGAGCAACGATAACCAGAGAATTGTCAGCACCCGCCACCCCAGCCGGCGCCCCAGGCTGACTGTCGGTGGAGTCTGCGCAATCTCAACCATGCGGCGCCAGCCCGCGACGCGTCAGCAGATACACGGCAAAGCTCGGCAACCAGTGGCTGCCTTCATAATGTTCCGCCGTCACTGCCGCCAGACCCGTTTCCCCGTGAACACGCGCCGTGGCGAGCAGCACAGCCCGGCGCCCGTCGTTCACGGGCAACGCATCGGCGATGCCTTCCAGCATCCAGGCGCGGCTGAGATTCAGCCCGTCCAGGTGCGCGAGCTTGCCGTCGGAGGGATCGCGTGACATAACCGGCTGCAGCCAGGCGTCACGCTCTTCATCCGGAATCTGCGGCAGGAATTTTCCCAGCCAGTTTATAAATTCTCTCTGTGGCAATACGCGTCGCATAAGATCGGCTTCCGCCAGCGCGGGAGAAAGAAAATCGTGACCGGAAGGTTCATAAGCGAGTGGTGCATTCACGTCACGCAGGTAAAAATCCCGGCTGCGGGATTCCACCAGACTCGCCAGGTTCGCATCCCCCGTAGTTTGCGCCCAATCATGCACTAGTCCCAGTGCAAACGCTGTCTGGGAATGTTCGCCGCCGCGCACCGGATGGCTGAGTTTCGACAGCCATCCCGCAAACCGCGACACCACCAGCTCCATAAGTGGCGCCAGTACTGCGCGCCAGCCCAGGGCCTGCGACGTGCCCCACTCCGCCAGTTCCGCGTCCAGTTGCAACAACCATGCGAGGCCGTAAGGCCGTTCAAAGCCGGCCCGATGTGGCGATTCGAAATAATGCCGTTCCGCCATGATATTCCGCCGCGTGAGATGCCGCTCCAGTAACGCATCGATCTCAGCAGAGAAAGCCGCCTGCGGGAACAGGCGCAGCAGACGCGCCAGCAGCCAGTGGCTGTGCACCGCCGAATGCCAGTCGTAGCTGCCGTAAAACGCCGGATGCAGCGTACGCGGCGGCAAGGCATCCGCGTCGCTGTTCAACAGGTGTGTGATGTGGCTGGGGTATTCGCGGCGCACATTGTCGAGCACCATGTGAGCGAAACGCGTGGCGGTCTTTGCATTGAGTCGCAATGCAGCGGCAGTCATAAATCCGCCAGCTCCACATCCTGCGCCGCCAGCCGCTCACCCAAGAACAGACTGCCCACGCGCGCAAAGCGTTCGGCACCGTCGGTGGCAAGAAAGTGTGCATCGCCCTTGGCATCCCGACTGCGTATGAGCTTCTGTTCAACGAGCAGTTCCTCCACGACGAGCGCCACGGTTTCTCCGGAATCTACCAGTATCACCCCCGATCCCGCCACGTGGGCGATGGTTTCTTGCAGCAACGGGAAATGGGTGCAGCCCAGCACCAGGCAATCGAGACCGTCGCGTTTTTTTTCCTCCAGCAGCGGATGCAGGTACTCGCGCGCCACGGCTTCCACCAGCGGACCGCGGGTCCAGCCTTCCTCCGCCAGTGCCACGAACAGCGAACAGGCCTGGGAAAACACGCGTGCATCCGGGCGGCGCGCAGCAATGGCGCGTGCATAGGCGCCGCCGCGCACAGTGCTTTCGGTGGCCAGCACGGCGATGTGGCCGCTCTTCGAGGTACGCACCGCGGCCTCGGCGCCCGCTTCCACCACGCCGATGACCGGCAGCGGTGCGAATTCCCGGACGAGCGCCGGCATGGCGATCGCGGAAGCGGTGTTGCAGGCGATGACCAGCATCTTCACGCCGCGCTCCGCCAGGTGGGAAGCGGCCTGCAGCGCGTAGCGGGTCACGGATTCCGCGCTCTTGGTGCCATAGGGCAGACGCGCGGTGTCACCGAGATACAAAAGATGTTCGCCAGGCAGGCGCGCGCGTAAGGCCTTGAAAACCGTGAGGCCGCCCACGCCGGAATCAAAGATGCCGATGGGACGCTCCGCATGCCCCCGGTTCAGCGATCTGGAAATATTCATGGGGAGCGGTCCGGGAGAAGGCGTGCGGTCCATCATCGCATACCAGTGCGCGGGGCGAAATGCTGTGCATTGTCCGTTCCACCGCGCGCATGCACATTCATGGCGGGATCGGTATGGATGACGTTCTGCCGGTTGCATGGCTGTGTGATTGGCATCCGGATTGCATGTATTTCCCCCCGGGGAGACGCGGGACAGGTGCGCGCCGGCCGGCTACCACGGCCGGCAGCGCCCTGCCTGGGCGGCAGGCGCGCCCGGATACGGCGCCCGGCGGGAGCCTGCGGGAATGCGCTGCGGTGTCCGTCAGAACTGCGTCGGCTGACAAAAGTTGTCAGTACTGCCAAGACCGGTCACTCACACTGACTGCATTACGTCGCCAGAGATCAAAGCGCGACACGGAGACAGGATGACGAATCACAACAAATGCCGCTTGCTGCTGCTCAGCAGTTCCCGCACGGTGGGCACGGAGTACCTGGAACATGCCCATGGTTACCTGCGCAGCTTTCTCAACGCGCGGGCACGGACTGTGCTGTTCGTGCCTTACGCGCGCGTGTCCAGGAACTACGACGATTATCTGGAACGTGTGCGCGCCAACTTTACGGCCATCGGCTATGAAGCGGTGGGGCTGCACAGCTTCGGTGATCCCGCGCGCGCGGTATTGCAGGCAGAGGCGCTGGTGGTGGGCGGGGGTAACACATTTCATCTGTTACGTGAACTTTACGCCAACAAACTGATCTCGGTCATCCGCCAGCGGGTGCTGGCCGGCATGCCGTACATCGGCTGGAGCGCGGGCGCCAACGTGGCTTGCCCGACCATTTGCACCAGCAACGACATGCCGGTGGTCTGGCCGGAGCGCTGTGAGTCCCTTAACCTGATACCGTTCCAGATCAACCCGCATTACACCGACACGCGCCTGCCCGGTCACCAGGGCGAGACGCGTGCCGAGCGACTGCAGGAATACGTGCGTGCCAATCCAAAAGTCCCGGTGCTGGGTCTGCGCGAAGGCAGCGCTCTGCGCATCGACGGAAATGATATCCAGCTGCTGGGACTGTACACAGCCCGGCTGTTCACATATGAGTCTGCGCGCGAAATCACACCGCGCGAGTCCCTCGATTTCCTCATATCGGGAAACCTGGCTGCATAAGACTGCTTCCCGCTCAATCCGTTTGTTGAACAAGGTCAGCCGCGGTTTTTTCAACTCGCTGCGGCGCGGTTTGGTTGCGGGCTCCCGCCGGCAGGCCGCTGCTTGACGCCGGCCGCGTCAGCCACGTGCTCAGCCGGACGCCAATCAATATATTCCGGTTTTAACCGTGCCCGGCCCGCCACGGTTAAGCATCAACCGGATTTCCCGGATACCCTCTTTTTCTTGGCAAATCCGCCGGCTACCACCGCAGATTTTGTCTTTATGTGATGAGGGCGCGATTTGCCATAGCTGCCACGCCAGATCTTGCCCCGCGCCGTTTTCTTGTCGCCCTTGCCCATGTCGTTCTCCTTCAACTGCTGTGATGTGGTGGCATCCTGGAAAGTCCATTATAACGATCCCGGAAAGTTTCAGCGCGCCGGGATATCTCGCAGACGCGATCAACCTGATAATCCGGATACCCCGAATTTTCAACTGCCCGGCGGTGGTCAGTCCAATCGCTTGTGGAAGTTGAGCACCGCCAGTGCCATGAACACGGCAAAAAACGCCAGCAGCGCGTAGATGTCCGCGGGCATGTCCGCGAGTGAAGCGCCGCGCAGCACGATGCCGCGTACCAGCCGCACGAAGTGGGTGAGCGGCAGAAGCTCGCCCAGCCAGCGCGCGAAGCGCGGCATGCCGTCAAAGGGGAACATGAACCCCGAAAGCAGAATCGACGGCAGGAAGGTGAACACCGTGAGCTGCACCGCCTGGAATTGGGTCCGGGCGAGCGTCGAGACAAACAGTCCCAGACTCAGCCCGGCGGCGATGAACAGCAACGAGGCGAGATACAGATTCAGGAGGCTGCCGCGCAGCGGCACGTGGAACAGCCATACGCCCACCAGCAGCACCAGCGTCACCTGCACCAGTCCGATGACGATGTAAGGCAGTATCTTGCCGCTCATAAGCTCCAGTGTGCTCACCGGCGTGGTGATCAGCAGCTCCAGGTTGCCGCGCTCGCGCTCGCGCACGATGGCGATGGCGGTGAACAGCACCATGGTGAAATTCAGGATCACACCGATGAGCGCCGGCACGATATCCACCGCCGAGCGGTGCTCGGGGTTGTAATCATCGTGCACTGCGAACAGCGGCGCGGCCGCGAATGCCGGCCGGTAACGGCTCGGCAGACTGAGGCCGGTTAGCCCTTCGGCGATTCCCAGGATCGTGGGGTCGCTGCCGTCCACCAGCAACTGCGCCGCCGGGCGGCGCGCGTTTTCTACGCGCCGGTCGAAATCCGGCGGAATATAAATGCCCACGGCGATCTTGCCGTCCCGCAACAACCGTTCCAGTGCCTGCACCGACGCAACCCGCGTACGGATATTCACCACCTGGCTCGCCTGCGCATCGGCAATCAGCTCGCGCGAGAGTTCGGTGTTGGCCATGTCCGCCACCCCTGCTGGCAGGTGACGCACGTCCAGATTGATGGCGTAGCCGAAAAGCAAGATCTGCAGCAGCGGAATGCCGATGATCATGCCGAGCGACAACCGGTCGCGGCTGAGCTGGCGGACTTCCTTGACAGCGATGGCGGCGAGCCGCCCCAGGCGCTCACCCATGGCCGGCTGCTCCGTCGCCACGGTTGAAACCGGTGGCCGCCACGAACACATCCTCCAGGTTGGCCGCCGTCTGTTCCACCCGCGCCTCGATTCCTGCCGCCGCCAGCCGCCGGCGCACGGCTTCCAGCGGCTGTACGGCGTCGCGGGCAACGAGCGCGTGCAGGCGCGTGCCGAGTTGCGCCACGCTGCCTACCCACGGCTCGGCGCGCAGCAGCTCGCCGGCACGATGCGGGTCGGGCGTTTCAATCTCCAGCACCACAGCAGCAATATCGCGCATCAACGCCCGCGGCGGGCCCTCGGCCACCAGCCGGCCGCGGTCGAGGATGGCGAGCCGGTGGCAGCGCTCAGCCTCATCCATGTAGTGGGTGGATACCAAGATGGTGGTGCCGGTGGCGGTGAGCGTGAACAGGTTGTCCCAGAAGTCGCGCCGGCTCTGCGGATCCACGGCACTGGTGGGCTCATCCAGGAACAGCAGTGGCGGGTTGTGGAGTGTGGCGGCGGCGAGCGCCAGGCGCTGTTTTTCCCCGCCGCTCAGATTAACGACGCGCCGCCGTGCAAGAGACTCCAGGCGGTAGTGGCGCAACGTTGTGTCGAGACGCCCGTCGCGCGCGCTCCGTGGCAGCGAGAAAATCCGCGCCATGAACCGCAGATTCTCTTCCACCGAGAGATCCTCGTAGAGCGAAAACCGCTGCGTCATGTAGCCGATCTTGTGCCGCAGCGCTTCGGCCTCGCGCGGCACGGCATGGCCGAGCACGCTCACTTCGCCTGCGCTCGGCTTGAGCAGGCCGCAGAGCATGCGGATGGTGGTGGATTTTCCGGAACCGTTGGGCCCGAGGAAACCGTAGATCTGGCCGTGTGGTATTGCCAGTGTCACCCGGTTAACCGCCGTCAACGCGCCGAAGCGGCGCGTCAGTCCTTCGGCACGAATGGCGAAATCCGGGTTCACGGCGTCAGCGGTGCAGTGACGGAAAATCCACGCTCACCGGTGCGCCGGTGGGAAGATTCGCCGCATCCACGCCGACGAAATACACCTTGGCAAGGTAAGCGAGACGGCTGCGATCGCGCTCGGTCAGGGCATAGTAGGGCGTGAACGCGGCATCCGCGGAAATGAAGCGCAGTGTGCCGGGGTAACTGCGTGCGCTGCCATCAATGCGGATCACCGCCGGCATTCCGGGTCGCATCCGGGCACGCAGTGGTTCCGGCACGTACACGCGGGCGTAAGCGCTCTTGGCATCCAGCAACACCGCCACCACAGCATGCGCCGGCGGGCGCTCGCCCAGGTGAAACGGCAGCGCGTCCACGGTGGCGGCGCGCGGCGCGCGTACCGTGAGCCGATGGAGGGTGAGTTCCGCACCGGCAACCGCGGCCTGGGCTTCCGCCCGCGCCGCTTCGGCGGCCGCCACATCCGCGCGCCGGCTGTCGAACGTCGCCCGGACCCGATCCAGCTCCGCCTCGCTGCGCACCCTGCGGCGCACCAGCACTGCAGTGCGGGTGAAATCCTTGCGCGCCTGGGTGAGCATGGCCTGGGCCGCAGCCAGTCGCGCCTTCGCCTGATCGCGTATGGCCCGCGCCTCGGCGAGCAGGGTCCGCTGGCGGCGGTCATCGAGTTGCAGGATCACCTGCCCCGCGTGCACCCGATCGCCCTCCTGTACGTTAATCCGCACGATGGGTTCCTGGGCTTCGGCCACCAGGTCCATGCGGTCGCGCTCCAGCGTGCCCACCAGTGGCAGCGGGTTGGTGCGGCTGCAATCGGAGAGCATCAGGACCGTGAGCGCTGCCGTCAGAATCCGGATAGGGAGTACGCGGCGCTTCATGGAGCGGTTCCCTCGCGGAGCAGGCGTCCGGTGTGGGCAATGAACTGTTCCAGGCGCCGGCCGCAGGTGCGCATGCCGAACACCGTGGAGGTGACCGGCAGGGCCGCGAACGGGAAGGCCGCGAGGCTCACCAGGGAAAGTGCGGTGAGCCGCGGATCGAGGTCGGGCCGCAGGCGCCCCGCGGCCTGCTCGTGGCGGATGAGCCGTGTAAGCAGACCGCCGCCACGGGCCGCGAACTGCCGGATGAACCAGGAGCGTATGGGGCCGTCCTCGGCGAGGACTTCGCGCAGGATGAGCGGCGGCAGCCAGGGGCTTGCCGCCAGGGTACGCACATAGAGCTCCAGCAGGTCACGCAGGGTGAAGCCACCGCCTCCGCGCGCGGCCAGCATGACATTGAGACGCTCCACCACCGGGGACAGGGTCTCGGCGATGACGGCTTCGTACAGCCCGCGTTTGCTGGCGAAGTAATAGTGCACCATGGCCGGATTCACCTCGGCCGCGGCGGCGATGGCGCGCAGTGAAACGGCGGCGTAACCGCGCTCGGCGAACAGGCGCCGCGCCACCTCCACCAGCCGGGCACGTACCGCCGCCCTGACCGCCCCGGCAGGACGGCCCACGGTGCGAGAGGTGCGCGCGGGATTTGCCATGTCAGAATTTAATCATACGGTTAATTAAAAAGAAACAATGACCATTACACGCCGGCGCGCAAAATACCGGGGCGGGACCCCGGCTTTTATCTCAAAAGCAGTGACTTCACGCCACCATGTACCGCGCCAGTCCCTGCAGGATCGGCGCCGCCACCTGTTCCACTCGCGGGTTCAGGTCCAGAGGCTTGAGCAGCATTTTGATGCTCATCTCGTGGGGGAAATAGCGTCCCGCCACCCGCCGGCAGCGCTTCTGCACCTGCCGGTACACATGGATATCGAAAGGCGCATCGGGATGCAGGGCGCCATACACATGCTTGCAGGCGATGAGGCCGTCCTCGCCGTCAATCATGCGCAGGCGATGCCACAGGGCTCGCAGCGTGCGGGTACGGCCCGCGCTTTCCAGCTTGCGGTAATGACGGAAGTAACGGTAGAAATACTTGTAGTGATGCACCTCGTCTTCGCGGATGTGCCAGGTAAGTACGCTGAGTACCGGATCGGGACTCAGGCGGCTTAAAGCCGTGTAGAAACTGGCCGTGCCCATCTCCACCACGCAACGCGCCGCCATCTCCATGCTGCGCGTGGGTTCGAGCGCGTCCAGCTTGCAGCAGGCGGCGTATTCGCGCAGATATCCCTTGTAGGTAGTCTCCCAATCGAATTCCGGCCAGGCGGTTTGTACATAACGTTTGAGGGCCTCACCGTGCTGCAGTTCCTCGTGCAGCCAGTGCTGCTCGAGCCAGGCGGTGACTTCATCATCACCGGCGAAATATCCTATGAGGTTGCGCGTGTAAAGATCGGTGGTGATCTCGACAAAGGAGGCGGTGGAAACAAAATAAAAAAGCTCTTCCTGATGCGCCACTTTGTCACGCCGGATGGCATGCCAGGGAATATCATCCAGCGTCCAACGCTGGTGGGTACTGGAAATCCGGTCAGTCGCAGGCATCATCGCCTCTCATTATCGTTCGCATATCCAGGTTGCAGTTTAGCGCGAACAAGCGCAAATGCCGACTCCAACGTTGACCGCCGGCGTGCCTCAATGGTTTCGGATGACGCAGCCGCTTCACCGCGTTAAAGTAAACATAACTTGGAAGCGTCAGGAGTCTGCCTGTGTATCACAGTCCACCCGTGGTGCGATGATGATGCTCGCCGGCCTGTGCCTGTTGTTGGCGAGTTGTACGACCAATCCCTATAAAGCACCTGCGGATGTGGCCGCACCGCCACGAGCCGCCCGCATGCTGCCAGACGGCCTCGCCTACCAGGTGCTGCAGCCCGGCACCGGCACGGTGCACCCCAGCGCCGCTTCCATCATCACCGTAAACTACACCGGCTGGACCACGGACGGCAGGAAGTTTGACAGCACACGTGATCCCGATGGCAAGCGTACTCCGGCCAGCTTTCCGCTCAACAAACTCATCCAGGGCTGGCAGGAAGTCGTGCCGCTCATGGTCGCCGGGGAAAAAATACGCGTGTGGATTCCGGGTAAACTCGCGTATGACAATCGCAACCGTCCCGGGGCGCCGCACGGCATGCTGGTTTTTGATATCGAACTGCTGAACTTCAAGGAATCCATGGAAAACCCATCCCCGGGATTTTTCAGAGTCGAAAACCCCGAAAAATAGTTTCGTGGTTTTCTCCACTTTTCAAGCGTGCAACCACTCGAAAAATGCCGACACATCCCTGTCCTGCGGGAAGCTCTGAACAAAACAGAGCTTCCCCAAACAAATTGATCCCGGAGAAATGGTATGGACGCCTCCCACCCCCGAGCGCTGAACACGACTTATCCACCGCGCCGGGCACCTCTGGTCATAGAGGGACCGCCGGTACCCGGCGCCGTGGATAAATCTGCGGCGGTGGATGG
>JAKAXB010000013.1 GCA_021816765.1 Natronospirales bacterium
GCGTGGGTCAGCGGATTCCATCAGGGCCAGCGGGTTCCGACCTGCACAACAGGCCGGATATAAAACTGCAGCCTATCTGTCCCAACACACCAAAAACGTCCTTGGCAAACGGGAGGCGTCCATATAATTTCCGTCATGAAAACCCGGCTTCCCGTCCTGCTCATCGCTCTGTTCCTGAGTCTCACCGCGGTGGCGCAAACACCGGCGCCGCCCGCCGGCCTCAATGCCTATGTGCACAAGGCCATGGCCCAGTGGCAGGTGCCGGGGCTGGCGGTGGCCATCGTCAAGGACGGCAAGCTGGTGTTCGCGCGCGGCTACGGGGTGCGCGAACTGGGCAAGCCCGGGAAAGTGGACGCAGATACGCTGTTCACCATCGGCTCCGTGTCCAAGCAGTTCACGGTGGCCGCCCTCGGCACCCTGGTCTCCTCCGGCAAACTCACCTGGGATGCGCCGGTGACCGACTACCTGAAGAATTTCCAGCTCGGCAGCGCCTATGTCACGCACAACATCATGCTGAGCGATCTGCTCAGTCACCGCAGCGGCTACTGTGATCCGCTGTGGATGTGGTACACGTCCGACGACACCGCCGCCAACGTGATCCGGCGGTTGCGTTACCAGAAGCCCGACTACGGCTTCCGGGCGCACTTCTGCTACAACAACACCATGTACTTGGCGGCCAGCCTGTTCATTCCCGCCATCACCGGCGAGAGCTGGAACTACTACGTCACACAGCATCTGTTCACGCCGCTCGGCATGACGCGCACCGATACCACGGAAGCGGCCGTGGAGGCCGCAACCAACGCCGCGCTGCCGCACGCGAAAATAGACGGCAAGGTCGTGGTCATCAAACGCTACTGGGCGAACAATATGGATGTGTTCGCGCCGGTGGGCGGCATCAATTCGAGCGTCAACGACATGAGCCACTGGCTGGAGATGCTGCTGGCCGACGGCAACTATGACGGCAAGACGGTAGTGGACCCCGCCGTGATCCACACCATGGAAACGCCGCAGATGATCATCCCGGCGCACAACTGGATCGGGGACTGGATGCGCACGCAGACACCGGACAGCCATTTCTACGCCTACGGCTTCGGCTTCATGCTCCAGGATTACGGCCAATACAAGCTGGTCTGGCACGCGGGCGACATCAACGGCTTTGCCACGGCCATGGCGCTGGTGCCGTCCGAACACCTGGGTGTGATCGCACTCTCGAACCTGGACCAGAATCGCGCGCCGGAAGGCGTGGTGTTCCACGTGCTGCAAGATTACCTGGGGCTTGCGCACTATGATGTCAGCCAGGCCATGTACGTTTACAAGCAGAAGGAAAAGGCCAAGGACAAGGCGGCCATGGATAAGCTGGCGGCCACGCGCCAAAAAAATGCGCGTCCGCCGCGGCCGCTCTCGGCCTATACGGGCCAATACCGGGACAAATTCTACGGGACGGCGCATGTCACCGAAGAGAACGGGCATCTGGTTCTACAACTCGGCAACCCGAGCTTCACGGGCGATCTCGAGCCCTGGCACGACAACACCTTCCGCGTGACCTGGCGTGACCGCTATTACGGCAGGAACTACGTGACCTTCGATCTCGATGCGTACGGCCAACCCGACAGGTTGAGTTTTGCGCTCCTACCCATGCATTACCAACGGGTGGAGAAGCCGGCGGCTGGCGCATCGCAGTAGCAGGCAGCGGGACAAGTCCCCGCGGGCGCCACGCATGGTCGGCTTCATATCCGGCCACGGCCGGTGGTTTCGTGCCACAATTCAGGCCCGCCCGTAAAGCTCTTCCAAAAGGAGGATTCCATGAAGCGTCTCGCATGCTTTTATCTGCCGGTTGTTCTTTTGGGGTTTGCTCCCGCAGCTGTCATGGCAGCCGCCAAAACGATCCAGCTGCAGGACTACCGGGCGCTGGTGCGGATCGAATCGCCGGAATTCTCGCCCGACGGCAAGCAGATCGCGTTCCTGACGGTCCGGCCGGACTTCGTGCACGACCGTTATGACGCGACGCTGCGGGTGATGGACATCACGGGTGGTAACTCGCACGCGCTGGTGCGCGGGATGCGCGACTTGAAGATGCCGCGCTGGTCGCCGGACGGACACACCCTGGCCTTCCTCGCGAAGGTGGGCAAGCAGAAAGCGCAGATCTACGCGGTGCCGGCCGCGGGCGGCACGCCGGAGGCACTCAGCGATGCGGACAACGGCGTGCAGCAGTTCGCCTGGAGTCCGGACGGCAAGATCATCGCCTACGTGACGCCGGACGATTCACCCCTGAGCAAAAAGGAGCGGCGCACTCATCATGATCTCTTCACCATCCACGACGACGACTACCTGATCACCAAGTCGCCCGTGCCCGCGCACATCTGGCTGCTCTCGGTGGAAAGCGGCAAGGTACGCCAACTCACTCACGGTTCCACCAGTGTACTGGAGGCCGCGCCGCCGTTTGGCGGAGGGGTCTCGGCGCCCGCGTGGTCGGCGGACGGCCGTTGGATCGTGTACACCCGGCAGGCCGATGCCAATGACAGCGACTCGGACCGGACCCGCATCGTGGCGGTGGATGTCGCGACCGGCGACGAGCATCCGATTACCGACAAACTCAGCTATGAGTACACGCCGCGCTTTGCACCCCGGGGCGACGCCATTGCTTATCTATATCCACATGGACCTGGTCCGGTCAGCGACATGGATATTTTCGTGGGCTCTCCCGCAGGCGGCACGGCGCGCGATGTCAGCGCCGACCTGGACCGCGATCTGCTTCCTGACTTCGCCTGGCTGCCTGACGGCCGCACCGTGGTGGTGATGGCTGATGACCACGTGGGGGTCAAGCTCTATGTGCAGCCGCTGCACGGCAGGGGCCATGCCCTCAACCTGGACGGGCTGGATGCGCTGCACGTGACCGCATCGCCCCAGGGCGCGCTCGCGGTCGTCGCCGACAGCGCCACGCAGGCGCCGGAACTGTATCTGCTGCGCATCGTGGACAGCCGGCCGGTGCGTCTCACTGACTTTAATCACGGTTTCGATGCTTATGCCTATCCGCGCAGTGTTGAGGTCAAATGGCACGCGCCGGACGGCCAGATGGACGATGGCATCCTGACCTATCCGATTCATTACACCACCGGAAAGAAATATCCGCTGGTGGTCTGGGATCACGGCGGGCCGGAAGCGTCTTCAAGCGAAGGTTTCGACACCAACGAAATCGGACCGCTGCGCGATCTGTTCGCGGCGGACGGTTACCTGGTATTCGAGCCCAATTACCGCGGCAGCGATAATCTGGGCAACGCCCACGAGCACGCCATCTACCGCGATCCCGGCAACGGCCCGGACAGCGACGTGATTTCCGGCATCCGGATGGTGGAAAAGCAGGGCATCGTGGACGAGTCGCGCATCGCCGCGGTGGGCCATTCCTACGGCGGCTACATGACGGGCTGGCTGATCTCGCACCAGCACTTCTGGCGCTGCGCGGTGGTGGCCGACGGCGCGGTGGACTGGACCGAGGAATATGAACTCTCCGCCGCCGGCAACCTGGCCTGGACGCGCGACTCGCTGGGAGGCAGCCCGTGGGACAAGGGCAGCGCCGCGCTCTATCGCAGCGGCTCACCCATTACCTATGCCGGTCAGATCACCACGCCGACGCTGATCCTCTCGGGCACCGACGACACCACCGTGCCGATTACCGAATCGTTCGCGCTCTACCACGCGCTTGCCAGCCGGCACGTACCGGTGAAGTTCATCGGCATCCCCGGCGCGCACCATTCACCCCAGGATCCGGTGCACCGCGAGCTGTACTACCGCGCCATCAATAGGTGGGTGGTGAAGTACCTCGGTTCGTGAGCGGTGCTTGCGCCAAACTTTGATATTTACACTCGGAAGCTGCTCCTGTTGAAATAATGAGGTGGTTAATCCCTTTTGCAGTGCTATCTTTAATCATCGGGGCGAGGCCACGGGCAGGAGTAGCAGATGGCCAGGAACATCGCGATCTTTGCGGACGGCACCTGGGAGAACAATGAGGCGGCCAATCCCACCAACGTGGTGAAACTGCACCGGGCGCTGCTGCCGAAAAATAAAAAGGGTAATCGGCAACTATCCTGTTACCAGATCGGGCTCGGCTCGGAAGGCTGGAAGGTGTGGCGCCTGCTGAGCGGTGCCACCGGCGCGGGCCTGAGCGAAAACGTCCAGGATCTTTACGGTTATCTGGTGCTGAATTACCAGCCTGGCGACAAGTTGTATCTCTTCGGTTTCAGCCGCGGCGCCTATACGGTGCGTAGCCTCTCGGGTCTGATCCGGAGCTGCGGCATCCTGCGGCCGGAAAATTTCGAGCGCATCGAAGAAGCCTATGCACGCTACATCGAGCGTGGAATTGAAACCCATCCGCGCGCGGTGCGCTCGCGCAATTTCCGCCAGGCCTATGCCTGGCCGGAATTCGCGGAGCCGGACGATTTCGTCATTCATTGCATCGGAGTGTGGGACACGGTGGGTTCCCTCGGCATTCCCGGTACCGGCGTGGAAAAACTGGTGGAGCGCTTCCACGACACGGATTTGAGCACCTTTACGCACTACGCCTTCCAGGCGCTGGCGGTGGACGAACGCCGCAGCACCTTCGTGCCGTGCGTGTGGACGCAGCAGCCTGGTGCGCCGGCAACCCAGGTGCTGGAGCAGGTGTGGTTCGCGGGCGTGCACTCCGATGTGGGCGGAGGCTACCAGCAGGACGGTCTGTCCAACGACACCCTCGCCTGGATGTGGCGGCGGGCGGAGCAGGCGGGTCTGGCGCTGGACCAGAAGCAGTTCCCGGCACGCAACCCCTTCGATACCTTGCACGACTCACTGACCGGAGTGTTCAAAGTGCTGAGCTGGTTCCACAGCGGCCGGCGCAAGATTATTTTGCAACAACCTCCATCCGCGCCCGCCACCAACCAGGGCGTGCACGAATCGGTGAAAGCGCGCTTTGGCAAAGCGGTGTTGCGATACCGGCCCAAAAATCTGCTGGCCTATCTGCAGGATCCACGTTCCGCGTATATCGGTGATTAGAGCAGCATCCGAATGGCTGAAGGAGTTTAAGTCATGAACACAGCAAAACTGTATATAGCTTGTGTGCTACTGGCAGCCGTACTGGCACTGGGGTTGTGCACGGGATCCTCCGCGGCAACGCCCGCTGCGGTCACCGATGCCAGGCTGATGCGGGAGTCCTTCCGGCAGTTCGACCAGAATCTCAAGGGCGGCTGGCGGACACTGCAAGTGCAGCGCGATTATCTGGGTGCGGCGCATGCCATGCTCGAGTATCTGTCGGTGCATTCGGCGATATTGAAGCCATGGCAAAAGGATTCCTTGGCCTTTCACTTGGGCCATGTTTACGCCTTGGCCGGCAAGCGGCAGGAGGCCATCCATTGGTTCCAGAAATCAATAGCTGATCATCGGATGGGTAATCCTGCGTATACGGAATCCTTTATCGCTTTTCTTGAGAATGACAAGCCAGCACTGCTGGCGGATCGTCACACGTTAGCGACGACTAATCCAGGGCCCTGGCGCGCCGAGGACTTGAGAGAAATGGATGCCATGCTGGATTATTTCGGCGACCCCTTCGAAGCCGCTTGGAGTGCGTTGATGTGCCATAGTCCAGCTGCCGAAGGGACCGGCGCCGCCTGGTTTTCCTATTGCAAGGCCATCGATGCCAAATACCGGCGTCTGTATGCGAAGCACGGGATAAAATAATCTCCCCCACGACTTTGATATAACCCTTTTACTGTTTTTGTTCATTCCTCAATTTAGAGAGCTGTCGGGTGAAAGCAGCACCTTACGCACGCGTTCTTGCCCTGACGGCGTTGACCATGGTGGCCTTTGCTGGTAATTCCCTGCTGTGCCGGGCCGCGCTCGGACACACCCACATTGATGCCACCAGCTTCACCACCATCCGCTTGATCTCCGGCGCGCTGGTGTTGTGGCTGATCACATGCCTGCGGCGCGGTACACGCAGCGGCAGGGGCAACTGGCGATCGGCCTTGGCGTTATTCATTTACGCCGCCGGTTTTTCCTATGCGTATCTGAGCCTGCCGGCATCCAGCGGCGCTTTACTGCTGTTCGGCGCTGTCCAGGCCACCATGATCGGTTATGGAATCTGGAGCGGCGAACGCCTGCGGTATCTTCAACTCGCCGGACTAATTCTGGCTTTCGCAGGGCTGATCGGTTTGTTGCTGCCGGGCGTCACGGCACCGCCGCTGTTCGGTTCCCTGTTGATGCTGGGCGCCGGCGTGGCCTGGGGCATCTACTCCCTGCGCGGCAGGGGCGCGGGCGATCCCATTGCGGTGACCGCGGGTAATTTCCTGCGCACGGTGCCGATTGCGATAATCTTGAGCGCATTCACGTTCAAGGGAATAGCCATGGATGCCGACGGATTCGGGTATGCGGTGGCGTCCGGTGCGCTGGCCTCCGGACTGGGCTATACGCTTTGGTACACGGTGTTACCGGCCTTGAAAGCCACACGCGCCGCCAGCGTGCAACTCAGCGTGCCGGTGATCGCCGCCCTGGGCGGCGTCTTGTTTCTGGATGAGCACCTCAGCCTGCGCTTGGTGTTGGCATCCGTCGCCATCCTGGGCGGGATCGCGCTGGTGATCCTGGAAAAACGTACCGCCAACGGCGGCCGACCAATCAACGCTGAATAGCAATAAATTACACAGCCTCTGATACAGTAGGGCAGAGATGAAACCGGTGCGGGCGCACTATCGCGCATTCAACCTCGAGCATCGCGTCGCAGGAAAACTTGTCCGACGGTGGTGCCAATGGACGAAAATGGGATAACCACTGTATGGAAGGCCAGGTCATGAATGATAAAGCTGTCGAGAATCCATTGAGCCGCGTGTTGAAAGTGCGCCGCCATAACCGCGGGCAGGTTATAAAGCGCTGCATCATGTGCATCGTGCCATTTCTCTTGCTGGCGGTGGTCGCGACACCGTCGCAGGCGGCTCAACCCAAGGCGGCGGGCACGCCTGAGAAGGCGCCCGAGTGGGTGTATCCGCTCATACCCGGATTCGGCGGCGTGCATCCGCGCCCCGATCTGCCGGTGCGGCCCGACCCCTCCGTCAATTACAAGATATTTGTGGATGTGGTCAGTCACAACAGGGATCCGGCGGGACGATTTGAAGGCCTGCAGCGCCTCGCACGGCTGGTCAATCTGATGGCTTACGCCAAGGTTCCGCCCCAGCACGTGCATATCGTCGCATTACTCGACGGCGAGTCGGCAATGGCAGCGGTGAACAATGACTTTTACCGAAAGAACTTCAAGGGAGACAATCCGAATCTGGCCCTGGTGCAGGCGCTGAAAAAAACGGGAGTTGAATTGCTGATCTGCAGCCAGGGGCTGGTTGAAAATGGAATGCCCGACAGCTGGTGAGCCCGGGTGCGACGGTGACCCTGTCGGCTTTGACCGATGTGGTGGTCTACGGCCGGCGTGGTTGTATCTACATGCAGTTGTAGCGCTGCCGTACCGATGAGTGCAGTTTTGGCGTCACATATGCCAAATTACTGGCTCGCTCGCATGAATGCCCAACCGATTCAACGCGGATATTATGTTCGCTGAGCTTGAAGAACGATAATGCAGGCAACAGGCGTGCGTGCGGTCTGGTGGGCAGTCAAATCAGTGATGCTGATCCTGGTTCTGTCGATATTATGCTTCGGTATACTCATTTGGAAGGCAAAACCGCTTGCTGCCGCTGTCTGCCCGGGATGTTATGGGTTTGAGCGGATTGGAAGCGGCATTTATGTGCAACACGGGATGTCCATTGCACAACAATCGCTGGCAAAGCGCATGCTGGCACTTGCAGACGATCGCATTCTGGAATTCTACGGCGGAATCGAATATCACCCGCGGATGTTGATCTGTGCAACACAGGAGTGTATCGGCAGACTTGGTGGAGGCGATGCGGCCAGCGGTTCAGTCGGAGCATTTGTGCTTCTGCTAGGCCCCAAAGGCATCAATGTGATTGAAATCTCGCATGAGTTGTCTCTCATCGAGGTTTCAGGCCGCATCGGCCTATATCATTCAATCATGGGCACGGTTCCGGCCTGGTATGAAGAGGGTGTGGCTGTGTTGGTATCGGATGATCCGGAGTTTATCGCACCGGTACGCGCTAACGTGGATCGCTGTCTGGCTGATCCAGCCGGAATCTTACCTGTGGATATGACGAAATGGCTTGATGAAGCAGACGAGTATCCGTTCATTTATGCGCAAGCTGCCTGTCGTGTGGACCAATGGATGCTGGCAAGAGGCGGGAGTTCCGCCGTCAGCCGATTGCTGGCGCGGGTCGCGAGAGGTGAAACATTTGAGAGTGCCTATAGCGAACATTAGGATCAGGGGGCGCCGAAGAGCAGGGTACGAATATCAGTACTGGCATTCCAGGCATTTTCAGATAGCACAGTCGGGTTAGGAGCGGGCAATGGCTGTAGCAGAGAATTTTACATTCGAAGGCGGCTGCACCTGCCGCGCGGCGCGTTATCGCATGATCAGCAAACCGCTGTTTGTGCATTGCTGCCATTGCCGCTGGTGCCAGCGTGAGACCGGGGCCTCGTTTGCGCTCAATGCCATGATCGAAGCGGACCGGGTGATGCTGCTGAAGGGCGAGGTGGAAATCGTCAACACGCCGTCCAACAGCGGCAAGGGCCAGAAGATTGTCCGCTGCCCGGTGTGCCGTATCGCGCTGTGGAGCAATTACGCCGGGGCGGGGGATGCGATCCGCTTTGTGCGGGTCGGGACGCTGGATGAGCCGGATCGCCTGCCGCCCGACATCCATATCTTTACTTCATCCAAGCAACCCTGGGTCGTGCTTCCAGCCGATGTGCCTGCGGTGGCCGAATATTATGATCGCAAAGCATACTGGCCCAGGGAAAGTCTTGAACGCCGGGCGGCTTTGCTGGCCGCTGTCTCCAAACAGCAAGGCTGAAGCAAAGAGCAATACGGTATAGTAGTTGCATTCAGAAGATCGAGAATGCCGGATGGCCGCCGCTTCACGTCTCGGAAAACAGATCGCGGAAATCGTTTCTGCTCTGGATGCCGTGAGTATTCCGTTTGCCCTGATTGGCGGGCTTGCGCTGGCGTCGCACAAGGTCATTCGTGCCACCCAAGACGTTGATTTGCTCATTGACAGTAATGATGCGGACAGGGTTGATTCGGCGGTGAAGCGCCTGGGATATCGCAATATCCACAGGAGCAGTGACGCCGGGAATTATCAGCGCGGTGACGAGCGGCTTGATCTGCTTTACGCAAGCCGTGCTCCCGCAAGGCGATTGTTGGCCGCTGCTCCTCGTCAGGAAACCTCGTTTGGATTGCTCCCGGTTATCGGTCCGGAAGGCTTGATCGGGTTCAAGTTACAGGCCTTGGGGAATGATCCGCGGCGCATCCAGGACATGGCCGATATCCGGGCGCTGTTGCACGCCAATCGCGCCACACTGAATATGGAAGAAGTGCGGGAATATTTCCATCTTTTCGACCGGGAGCCGCTGCTGGATGAAATCCTCCGTGAAATCCACTGAGTCAAAGCCCGTCAGTCAGCCCAGGCAACCGTTGGCCGGTGGTGGCGGGTTAGCGCCTACGTCTGCATCCCCGCGTGATCCCTACGCGGTACTCGATGATCTGATGGTGGTGGTCGAGGCGCTGTGCCCGCGCTGGCCGGCACGCGACATGTTCAAGGACGGCGGTGACTTCCGGCTGTGAAAACAAGGTTTCCTGCCCGCGACTTGTTTTTTCCACGACGGGAAAGACTATGGTTGTGACAACCGCATGCCTTGACTGACTGCTGTGGCATGTCTGTGAACAGCACCGAGACCGTTGATATCCAGTGCCCCTATTGCGGCGAGACTGTCGGGATCATCGTGGATTGCTCCGTGGAGAATCAGAATTATATAGAAGACTGCCAGGTGTGCTGCCGGCCCATCAACCTGGCGGTGGTGATTGACGGAGAAGGGGTACCGGTCGTCGAAATCTCGCAGGAAGACGAGGTGTGAGGTTTTAGACCGGGAGAGCGTGGCGTATAGCGAAGCACAGGTTCCTGAACGGGCGGGGTGCCGCTACGCCGACCGCAGGTGGTTCCAGCAGATTGTCAGCGGTGTCGTTTCAGGACTGACCGCTTTCGTCTTTCGGGAGCACGGCGCCGTCGTCCTCCGGCGATTTGGCCGCATTCTTGGCCTGCTTCTTCAGGCGCTTGTCTTCCTGCTTCTTTTTTCTGGCCAGATCTCGCTGGCGTTTGTCGTACTTGTAGTTAACCTTGGCCATGGGTATTCCTTCCTGCGGATGCCGCAGTATAAGGCAAGCATCGGCTCAAGGGGACTTTGCCCGGCAAACATGCCGGTTGCGCATGCTCCGGTATAGGCTAGAGCCACGTTCAGGCGGTATATTGTGAGTTTGCCGCATCCGGTTGGTTGAACCACCAGTTGGCGAATCCACAATGAAATACAAAGACTATTACGACGTGCTCGGTGTGAAACGCGGCGCCGGTGAGGCGGATATCAAGGCGGCTTACCGCAAGCTGGCGCGTAAATACCATCCTGACGTTTCCAGGGAAGCGGATGCGGAGGTGCGCTTCAAGGAGATCGCGGAGGCCTATCAGACTCTCAAGGATGCGGAGAAGCGCGCGGCTTACGATCAATTGGGTCAGCAGCAGCCCGGACAGGATTTCCGGCCGCCGCCGGATTGGCAGAAGCAGTACGGCGAAACGCAGTTTGCGTTCGACGACATTGATCTGGCTGACCTGTTTGCCGGTCTGCGCGGCGGCAGGCAGCACTCCGGGCAGGCGCGCGCGAACATGCCGATGCCGGGACAGGATTACGAAATCCCGGTGAGCATTACGCTCGAGCAGGCGTATCGCGGCACCGATGTGGACCTGGACCTGAGTATGCCGGAATACGCTGCGGATGGAGCGCTGCGCCGGGTGCCGCGTACCTTCCGGGCGCACATCCCCAAAGGCGCCACGGACGGACAACGCCTGCGCGTGCCCGCCAAGGGTGGCAAGGGACTGAACGGCGGCCGCGACGGCGACCTGTACCTCAATATCACTCTGCACCCGCATTCCGTCTTCCGCGTGAGCGGTCACGATCTGTATATGGATCTGCCGCTGGCGCCATGGGAGGCGGCGCTGGGTGCCAGCATCGAGGTGCCGACGCCCGGCGGTCTTGTCCGGCTCAAGGTATCCCCGGGAACCCGGGCCGGTCAGCAACTGCGCCTTCCGAAGCGCGGGCTGCCCAGGCCGCGCAGCGGCGAAGGCGATCTTTTCGTCATCGTGCAGATCGTGATGCCGGGTACCATGAGCGAAAAGGAACGCGTTCTTTACAAACAGTTGGCGGAAGCGACGAAATTCGATCCGCGCACACAGTTCAGGCAGGAGGTGAGGAATGAGAACAGAACTCACTGAAATACTCTGGCTGGATGAGCACCATGACCTGCCCCTGACAAGGCTGGCTGAACTGTCGGGCCTGTCGGAAGCGGAACTCCGCGAGCTGATGGATTACGGCGTGCTTCCGCCGGCCGATCCTGGTGCACCGCAATTAAACTTTCACTCCGATTGCATCGTGATCGCAAGGACCGCCTGCCGCTTGCGTGATGAACTTGAGCTGGATGTGCACGGCCTGGCCTTGATTCTGAGCTTGCTCGATCGCGTGCATGATCTCGAAGCGCAATTGAACGATCTCAGGGCACGGGGTAGCCACGGGGCGTGAGCAACTTCTGAGCCATGCGCTTTGCGTGAGACCCTGTCTGCGGATAAAGTGAGGTTATGAGTCGGGCGCCCCGGGCGTCCGGTATGTTTGTTCCACCACCACGAGGAATCCCGCAATGTTGCGCACTGTTACGCTTACCCTGGTGGGCGCGCTGCTGCTCGGTGCATCCAGCCTGTCCGCGGCTTCGGAGCCCGCTGCCATGAACCGTACCAATCCCCTGCTCACCCCCAGCACGCTGCCGTTCCAGGCGCCGCCTTTCAATAAGATCAAGGACAGTGACTACCTGCCGGCCATCGAGGCGGGCATCAAGCAGCAGTTGGCGGAGGTCAGGAAGATCTCCGGCAACCCGGCGCCGCCCACGTTCGATAACACCCTGGTGGCGCTGGAGAAGAGCGGCCAACTGCTGAACCGCGTGATGGGGGTGTTCAACGGCGTGAGTTCCGCCAACACCGACCCCGCGCTGCAGCAGGTGCAGGAGAAAATCGCGCCGCAACTGGCCGCGGCCAATGATGCGATCTTCCTCAATTCCAGGCTGTTCAAGCGCGTGCAGGCCATCTATCAGGAACGCGACCGCCTCAAGCTCAGTCCCGAATCCCGGCGGCTCATCTGGTATTACCATCAGCAATTCGTGCATGCGGGTGCCCAGTTGGCCGGCGCCGACAAGGCCAGGCTCAGGAAACTCAACGAGGAAGAAGCAGCGCTCCGCGTGAAATTCATGAACCAGCTCCTGGCCGGCACCCAATCGGCCGCACTGGTGGTGAGCAACAAGGCGGAGCTGGCCGGCCTTTCCCAGGCTGAGCTGGAGGCGGCGGCCGACGCCGCCCAGGCCCGCGGCCTCAGGGGAAAGTGGCTCATCACCCTGCAGAACACCACCCAGCAGCCGCTGCTGTCGCAACTCACCGACCGTGCCACCCGCAAGCGGCTTTTCGAGGCTTCCTGGAACCGCACCGAGCGCGGCGGCCCGGACGACACGCGTGCCACCATCGCACGCATCGCCCGGATACGCGCCGAGAAGGCGCAGCTCCTCGGCTATCCGGACTTCGCCGCCTGGCGGCTGACGGACCAGATGGCCAAGACGCCGGCGAACGTCAACGGCTTTCTTGACAAGCTGGCGCCCGCCGCCACCCACCGGGCGACCGAGGAGGCGGCCGAACTCCAGCAGATCATTTACAAGGACGGCGGCAAGTTCAAACTCGAACCCTGGGACTGGGATTTCTACGCCGGGCAGCTGCGCAAACAGAAATACAATCTCGATGAATCGGAGATCAAGCCGTATTTCCAGGTCTATCGCGTGCTGGAGGACGGCGTGTTCTACGCCGCCCATGAACTCTACGGCGTGACTTTCAAGCGGCGCCACGACATTCCCGTTTACCAGAAGGACGTGCGCGTGTACGAGGTGTACGACTACAACGGCAAGCCGCTGGGCCTGTTCTACTGTGACTACTTCAAGCGCGACAACAAGTCCGGCGGCGCCTGGATGGACAACTTCGTGGTGCAGTCGAAGCTGCTGCACCAGATGCCGGTGATCTACAACGTCGCCAACTTCACCAAGCCGGCGCCGGGCCAGCCCGCGCTCATCAGCTTTGGCGACGTGGTCACCATGTTCCACGAGTTCGGCCACGCCCTCAACGGCTTTTTCGCGGATCAGGAATATCCGAGCCTGTCCGGCACCGCCACGGCACGCGACTTCGTGGAATTTCCCTCGCAGTTCAACGAGCACTGGGCGCTTGATCCCAAGGTGCTGGCCCATTACGCCATCAACTACAAGAACGGCAAGCCCATGTCCAAGGAACTGGTGGACAAGCTCATCAACGCCAGGTATTTCAACGCCGGCTACAAGATGACGGAACTGGTGGAAGCCGCGGAACTGGACATGCAATGGCACAGCCTGCCGGGCAGCGCGCCGCTGCAGAATGTGGACCGGTTCGAAACCAGGGCGCTGGAGCGTACCCACGTCTATCTGCCGCAGGTGCCGCCGCGTTACCGTTCCAGCTACTTCCTGCACATCTGGGCCAACGGTTATCAGGCCGGATACTATTCGTACCTGTGGACCGCGATGCTGGCGGACGACGGTTATGCATGGTGCGTGCAGCACGGCGGGCTGACCCGCGCCAACGGCCAGCGCTTCCGCGACTTGGTGCTGTCGCGGGGCAACACAGAGGATTACGCCATCATGTTCCGTAACTTCTACGGCCGCGATCCCGAGATCGGACCGATGCTCAAGGACCGCGGATTGAGCGGCAGCTGAAGACAGTCATTGAGATGCGGGCCGGCTTCCTGCCGGCCCGGCTCTTCAGACAGATGCCGGCAAGACAGATTTTGAAAGTTCGTCGGGGGTATCGGGAAATGATCCATGAAGGCAGTTGTCCCTTCGGAAAGATTCAGTTACGAAGTGGAAGGTGACTGCAAGGAAGTGACGGAGTGCAATTGCGCCATCTGCAGCCGGCACGGACACCTGCTGTGGTTCGTGCCGCGCAACAAGCTGCGTCTCCAGACGCCCGAGTCGGATCTCGCCCGCTGCACTTTCAACATCCGCAGGATTAAGCATCATTTCTGCCCGATCTGCGGTTGCGCGACGTTCGGCGAAGGTGCCGACAGTCGGGCGCAAAGATGGCCGCCGTGAGTGTGCGCTGTCTCGATGGGGTGGATCTCGCATCCCTCAGAATCAGTCACTTCGATGGGCAGAGTCTCTGAGACGTAATCGCATGCCGTCGTCGTGTGGCCGGGCTTCCCTGGTAGAGGGGTTTACTGATTATGTGATCGAGGCGCCTTGCCCAGTGCAGCAGGCACGCGTCAACTTCATTGGATAGTCCGCGTTATAGCTCATCAATACCGGGAACCGCAGGAAATGCCATGAACCGGATAACCGCCGCGCTGGTGATCGCAGTCATACTTGCCGGGCCCTTGCTGGCCATGCCAACCCCGGCCTCGGCGCAGGTCAGCGTCGGTATTTCTGTGCGCATCGGTCCGCCGCCGCTGCCCGTGTATCCGCAGCCGTTTTGTCCCGGTATCGGCTATATCTGGACCCCAGGCTACTGGGCTTATGGTCCTTACGGCTATTTCTGGGTGCCCGGAACGTGGGTTTTGGCACCGGCCGTGGGTTTCCTGTGGACACCCGGATATTGGGGCTGGCATGAGGGTTTTTATTGGTGGCATCCCGGTTACTGGGGTCGGCGCGTCGGCTTTTACGGCGGCATCAACTATGGCTACGGTTACGCGGGTGTCGGCTATGCGGGCGGATACTGGCGTGGCCGTGCCTTCTATTACAACCGTGCGGTGAATAACGTGAACGTCACGGTTATTCACAATACCTACAACCGAACCGTGATCAACAATACGGTGAGTCGCGTCAGTTACAACGGCGGTCATGGCGGAATCAACCTGCGGCCGACACTCGGGGAAATGGCCATGGCCCGTGAGGAACACATCCCGCCAACCGCCGCGCAACTTCATCAGGAGCGACTTGCCGGCACCCGGCGCACGCAACGGGCGTCCGTGAACCATGGCCGGCCCAGAATAGCGGCAACCGTCAGGCCGGGAAGGTTCAACGGCCGGGGAGTGACGCGGGCGATCCGTCCCGGATCTGGTTATCGCCCCGCTGCATACAAGGCTCGCCCGAATCGGGCGGCCTTGCGGCATGAGTATCCGCGCTCCGTGAGGCACGCATGGAATGCACCTGATTTCCGGAAACGCGCTTATTACCCGCATTCCAGGCGCCGCCGTCAACCCGGCAAAGGCGGTGGACCGCCTTTCTGGTCTGCGTAAAGCATCTTGTCTGGCGGTGTTTCCCCGCATCGTCCAGGCGTGGTGCCTTCAGGTTCGATGAAATAACCTTCCGGTAACACACCAGCGCGAGGGGTTGTGGTGTTGTGCGGCGGACAACCAACTGTCACTTGGAGCGTACGGCAGCCATGCGTTGTGCGCGGTTTCCGGGTGCTCGGCCCAGCCTTTCCCCACGCGTCGGATTTCAGTCTGATAGTGTCCTGATTGACAGTGGCAGGTACCGGTCCAGGGTCCCAGCCGGCCGGATCCGGTCATTTGCAGTTGAATTTATTCCTGCTTCGCGGAAATTGTCGCGGGGGCAGATTGCATCCGCGCATGTATGCGTTCCGTTTCGCTGCAGTGTTCCAGGATTTGTGCGCGTACCGCGGCGCACAGGGTGCGGGCGTCGTCGCCGCGCTTGCCGGCAGGGAAAATCGGCTCCAGCACTTCCACCCACAGGTTGCCCGGACGCGGCCACCACGTGCCGTCCGGCAGGATATCGCGGCTGCCGTGGATGACCATGGGTACCACGGGGATGCCGGCACGGGTGGCGGCGATGAATGCCCCCAGGTGGAATGGCCGCAGTCCCGGCTCGCGGCAGAAGGTCCCCTCCGGAAACACCCCCAGGGAAACGCCGTCGCGTGCCAGTTGGATCAGGCGATTGGCATCATTGCGTGCGGTTTTGGTATCAAAACGCTCCACGAATTCCGAACCCAGCCGCGCCATCAACCGGCCCAGCAACGGCACCCGCGTCACCTCGCGCTTGCTGACGAAACCGAAGCGCGGCGGCAGGGCGGCCATAAGCAACGGGCCGTCCAGGTAGCTGGCGTGGTTGCAGGCCAGGAAACTGGGTCCCTCAGGGAGGTTTTCGAGACCGCTGACCTTGAGGGGCATGCCGGCCAGCGGGAAAACGATCCGGCCCGCCCGACAAGCCGCCCGCCGCCGCCGTTCCCGCCCCGGTAGGCAGATCACGCAGACGGCGGCCGGCAGCGCAAACAGCAGGGCGGCGGCCCCCACTCGCAGGGGGAAGAGCAGGCGGTACAGGGAAGTGAGCAGGTGCCTCATGACCGCGAGCAGTATCCGAATTCCTCCCCGAGCTCGCAAACAGGAGGGAATGCGTTAATATTTGACATAACAATACGAGTTATGGCATTGTGAATAAGGTTATATATGCTTAGACTCATTGCATTTGACATGTTATTTGTGTACAAAATAATACCGCCAGCAGGGTGAGGTGCCCCATGTCTGTATATGTAAACACTGACAAGACGCCACACGATATCCATGCGATGACTCATCACACTGCTCCGACGGAGAGTTCGCGGGAAGTGGAACGCTTTCTCGACGCCATGTGGAGCGAGCGTGGACTGGCCGATAATACCCTTGCCGCCTACCGCGCGGATCTGGCAGGTCTCAGCCGCTGGCTCGATATGCAAGGCGTATCGCTTGCCGATGTGGGCCGTGATCATCTGCTGAGCTTCCTCGCCTGGCGTGTGCAACACGGCGCACGACCGCGGTCCACCGCGCGGCAGTTGTCCAGCATCCGTCGCTTTTATCGTTACATGATACGTGAGGGACATATCAGTGAGGATCCGAGCACGCGCATCGATATGCCGAAGCTCGGCCGTCCGCTGCCCAGGTCCCTCACGGAGTCAGAAGTGATTGCCCTGCTCAAAGCGCCCAATGTGGCCGAGTCACTCGGCTTCCGCGATCGCTCCATGCTGGAACTGCTGTATGCCACCGGCCTGCGCGTGTCGGAGCTTGTCACCCTGCGCATCGACCAGGTGAATCTGCGCCAGGGCGTGGTGCGCGTGCTCGGTAAGGGCAGCCGCGAGCGTCTTGTGCCCATGGGCGAAGAGGCGCAAAGCTGGCTGGAGAAATATATCGCCGGCGCGCGGCTGGAAATCCTGGGCGCCCAGCAGACTGATTATCTTTTCCCCACGCGCCGCAGCGTGCATATGACCCGCCAGGCGTTCTGGCACATCATCAAACGCTATGCAAAGAAGGCGGACATCCATACCGTGCTCTCGCCGCACACGTTGCGCCACGCTTTTGCCACGCATCTGCTCAACCACGGCGCAGACCTGCGTGTGGTACAGATGCTATTGGGTCACAGTGATGTGTCCACCACGCAGATTTACACCCACGTGGCCCGCGAGCGTCTGAAGGATCTGCATAGCCAGCACCATCCGCGCGGCTGATTGCCGCGGTCCGCCCGCTTACTGCCGTCGGCAACAGCGCATATCATCCGCAGATGGGAACGCGCAGCCGCAGGCGTTGTCTCAACCAGTCATGGCCAGGTTCAGTTTTCTATGAAAACGCTGTTGACACTGTTGCTTGCCTGCATCCTGTCGGGTGCCGCCTGCATCGTGCAAGCGGGTAATGGCGCCGCTGTCGAGGCGCAATTGGCAAAACAACTCGGTCTGCGGGCCGGGGATGTCACCGCATCACCTGTCCCCGGTCTTTACCGCATTACCATCGGCCCGCAAGTGGCCTACGTGAGCACCGACGGCCGTTATCTCATTCGCGGCGACATTATTGATATGCGGGATGGTGACAACCTTACGCTGAGTCAGCGCGCGCAGGCACGGCTGGCCTATATCAAGCAGCTTGGTCCGGCGGACATGATCGTGTTTGCGCCACCCCACACCAAGCACACCATTACCGTATTGACCGACATCGACTGCGAGTACTGCCGTATGCTTGAACATGACCGACCCGAGCTCAATGCCATGGGTATTGCGGTGCGCTATCTTTTCTTTCCGCGCGACGGTGCCGGCTCCGTATCGTGGCAGAAAGCCGTGGCGGTATGGTGTGCGAAGGACCGCAAGGCCGCGTTTGAAGCCGCCATGCGCGGTGAGCCGGTAAAGAGCGCCAAGTGCAATGCAGCGCCGGTAGCGGCGGGCTATCGCTTCGGCCAGTTGCTGGGCATTGACGGTACGCCAGCCATCATCACCGATCGCGGCCGGCTGATTGACGGTTACCTGCCCGCCCCGGAACTGGCCTATGCATTGAACCTTCCTTCCCGACCCGCCCGCCATCGCTCCCAATAGGGTTTTAACAGCCTTGGGTAAAATGACATTCGACTTGATGCAGATCAAGTGGCCTAGTGCCATATCTATGCGATAATTTATACACAGTATGCGAATCATCGCATTCCAAAGCGTCCCCACTCGGTAATTGTGAGCGGAGGCGCCTGCAAATTCTTAATATCACAGGAGACAAGTATGAGTTTCAAAATAGTGTTCGGTGCGGTTCTGGCCCTGGCCCTGATCGGTGCCAATGCCTACGCCAAGGAATACACCGTCAAGGAGCTGAACACCGGTGCGGACGGCACCTTCGTATTTCAGCCCGGCTACCTGCACATCCAACCGGGCGATACAGTGCACTTCGTGGCCGTTGATGCCGGGCACGACAGTCAGTCCTATCTGGTGCCGCAGGGCGCCAAGAACTGGAAGAGCGAGGTCAGCAAGGACATCACCGTGAAGTTCACCCAGGATGGCGTTTACCTTTATGAGTGCAATCCGCACCACATGTTCGGCATGCTGGGCGTGATCCAGGTAGGCAAGCCTGTGAACAAGCAGGCCGCAGAGGAAGCCGCTGAGAAAATGGAGAAAAAGCAGCTCATGAACAACGGCCGCCTTGAGCAGTTGATGAAGGAAGTGAAGTAAGGTTACAGTCGCTCAGGTGGTCAGGGCATGACCGCCTGAACGGCCGGACAGGTATAAAAACGCCCGTCTATTAAAGACGGGCGTTTTGCTGTGGTGCGCCCGGCATGGGAAATTCAGCGCTCCAGAAGCTTCAATTTATCAGGTTTGCCTTCCCATTCCTTGGCATCCGCAGGGGCGGGTTTCTGCTGGGTAAGAACCGGCCACTGCTTGGCCAGTGCTGCGTTCATGTCCCGGAAGTGCCGCTGGTCTTCCGGGAGATCATCCTCGGAATAGATGGCGTTGATGGGGCATTCGGGCTCGCACAGGGTACAGTCAATGCATTCATCGGGATCAATCACCAGGAAATTGGGTCCTTCATGAAAACAATCCACCGGGCAGACTTCCACACAGTCGGTGTACTTGCACTTGATGCAATTCTCCGTGACAACGAAGGCCATGGTTCAATCCTCCGCGGATGAAGGTTGAATGGGTGAGTGTGCCCCTGATTTTGCCACAAGTGAGCGCAAGGTGCAGGTTCAGGGAGCCGTGGTTTTCCGCCAAGTGGTGATGTGGAACCCATAATGACTGTGGCGCCGATCCTCGAAGAAGCGCTCCAGCGTGTAGCTCACGCTGGGGAAGGCGATGTCTTCCCAGGGGATCACGCTCTCGGTAAACAGTGCCGTTTCCAGGGTCTCTGCGCCGATACCAAATTGCCCGCGTCGCAGACGCGCGCGGAACAGAAGGTGCACCTGACTGATGTGCGGCACGTTCACCAGCGTCAGGGGTGCGAGAATTTCCACCTCGGCCAGTGCTTCTTCCGCGGCTTCACGCATGGCGGCCTGTTCGGTGGTCTCGTTGTTTTCCATGAAACCGGCCGGCAGTGTCCAGTAACCCATGCGCGGATCAATGGCACGGCGGCAGAGCAGTACTTTGCCGTCCCATTCCGGGACGCAGCCCACTACCAGCTTGGGATTCTGGTAATGGATCATGCCGCAGTGCGCGCACAGGTAGCGGGGCAGATGGTCATCGGGCGGTACCTTGAGTACCACCTCGTGGCCACACTCGCTGCAGTATTTCATTGCGTGTTTGGGGTCGCGACGTTATGTATGATGGTGCCCGGAGTCGGGGTCGAACCGACACTCCTTTGAAGGGAACGGGATTTTGAGTCCCGCGCGTCTACCAGTTCCGCCATCCGGGCAGGGGAGCTGAGCCTGGAAAAGGCGCAAATTATATCAGGCGGGCACGCAGTCGAAGCCATAGGGTATCGCTTCCGGCAATAAGTTTGTGGACCTTCTGTTCTTGCCGCGACTCCGCGCCTGTTTGCCGTTGCTTCCATGGACATCTTGAGCCGTTCTCAAGCTCCTGTATGCTTTGCCACGGCATGCTGGCGAAGCCTACGGGCAAAAGGCGGTAGTGCCTTAGAGATTCCCTCGATCCGGTCAGTATGGGAGATTCGCCATGCAACGTCGCTACGGGTTGTTGATGCCCCTATCCGCTTTGCTGATAGCCGCTACTTTATATAACGCCGGGGCCTTATTCTTCACGGCCAGACTGCCCATGAACATCGAGCTCGTGGATGGGCATACAGCCGCGATAAGTCCTCTCCCGGGTACACCCTTGCCCACACCTCTCAAGGCCGGCGATCTTATCGACCTTGGTGCCCTGAATGCGGCAGCACGTGCTGCAATGGATATCCATCTCAACGGCCGGACGCTTCCACTGGGACATACCTACGAACTCGTGGTGCGTCGCAATGGCGGGCTTCTCCGGGTTCCGGTCACGACCATCCGGTCTCCGTCTTCGGCTCAATGGCGGTGGATCGAAGGTACGGCCGTGTTCGTTTCGCTGCTGCTCGGGGTAATGTCACTGCTCCTGCTTTGGTATGGTCGCGACAGGGTGGCATGGGGTATGGCCATGCCTTCGCACGGCGCTGCGGACATATGCAGGACGTTCCACGCCTGCTGGAGGCTGCGGTCAGGGAGATCCAGAAACACACCGGCAGCCCCCGCGTTGTTCTGTATGCCGCAGCCGACACCGGATACACCCGCATGAGTCAGTCGCCGGAAGCGCGTTATCCAGAAAAACTTCAGGCGGATGATCCCGCCATGGTGGCGATCTGCGCCGAGCATCAGGCGGTCGATCTCGAAGACCTCGATAGCGGCCTCGGGACGGGTGGTTGTGTGTTCCCCGTGATGGTTCTTGAAGTGCTGCGGGGCGTATTGGTATGCGCCAACCGACCCGGAGAGCGCTATGCTTCAGACGAAAAGAAACTGCTCACACATGTGGCGCGGGAGAATGAGGAGTACTTGCGCAGCAGGGTGCGCGGCCAGTTCGACCTCGCGGCGGCCAAGGCGCGGGCGCAGGCGCTGGAACTCGACTGGGCCGGGGCCTGATACCCTGATCTTGAGCAGGCACACACACCCTGGAATTGGTTGCCAGTCCAAGTCATGGCCGAGTTTGAAGGCTGGGTATGTGCATTTGACCACTTAATATAAATGAGTGGTCTCAATCATCCTGTCCTAATTGTTAACAACCAGCCCATAGCCACGCTGACAATGCGACGCCAGGATTTCCATTACAACCTTCCCCGGGAGCTGATCGCGCAGTACCCGTTGCCGGAGCGCAGCGCGAGCCGGCTGCTTTGCCTGGATGGGGCCATGGGCAGTTATGTGGACCGGCAGTTCCGCGAGTTGCCTTCACTGCTCAATCCCGGTGATCTTTTGGTTTTTAATGACACACGGGTGATTCCGGCGCGGTTGTTCGGTCGCAAGCACAGCGGCGGCGCCGTGGAGATGCTGGTGGAACGCATCCTGGATGACAAACATGCGCTGGTGCAGGCGCGTGCCAGCAAACCGCTGCGCACCGGCATGCGCATACGCGTAGCGGATATGGCGGACGTCACTGTGCTGGACCACGAAGGTGAATTTCTCAAAGTTGGGTTCGTGAACGTGGTCCTGCCGGATTTTCTCTATGCACACGGACATGTGCCCTTGCCGCCCTACGTGCAGCATGCTGACAGCCGCGAGGACCGGGAGCGCTATCAGACGGTGTATGCGAAGGTGCCGGGCGCGGTGGCCGCGCCCACTGCCGGCCTGCATTTCGACGACGACATCTTCAAGGAGTTGGATCGGTCGGGCGTTGCCCATGGCCACGTGACCCTGCATGTGGGCGCAGGTACGTTCCAGCCGGTGCGCGAGGACAATATCCTTGAACACCGCATGCACAGCGAACAGGTATTCGTGTCTCAGGAAGTCTGTGATGCGGTGGCCGATACCCGCAGGCGCGGCGGACGGGTGGTGGCAGTCGGGACGACGACGGTACGCAGCCTGGAAGCGGCATCCTCGCCGGAGGGCCGCCTGCAGCCGTTCTCCGGTGAAACCAAACTTTTTATATATCCCGGCTTTCGATTCCAGGTGGTGGATGCCATGCTCACCAATTTCCACCTGCCTGAGTCCACACTGCTGATGCTGGTGGCGGCATTCGCCGGCCGTGAGAATGTCCTGGCGGCCTATCGCCATGCAGTTGAACAGCGCTATCGCTTCTTCAGCTATGGCGATGCCATGTTCATTACCGCATCACCGGATGCGAGAATGCGCGCATGAGATTCGATCTGCTTTCGACATCCGGCGGAGCGCGCCGTGGCCGGTTCAGTTTCGAGCGCGGCGTCGTGGAAACCCCCGCTTTCATGCCGGTAGGCACCTATGGCACGGTCAAGGCCATGACGCCGGAAGAGCTGCGTGCAGTCGGTTCGGAGATCATCCTCGGCAACACTTTCCATCTCATGCTGCGACCCGGCACGGAAATCATCCGCGCCCACGGCGATCTGCACGACTTCATGCACTGGGACGGGCCGATTCTCACGGACTCCGGCGGTTTCCAGGTATTCAGCCTGGCGGCGCTGCGCTCGATTACGGAAGAAGGCGTGAGTTTCCAATCGCCGGTGAACGGCGACCCGGTGTTCCTCGGTCCCGAGGATTGCATCCGTGTGCAGCACGAGCTGGGCGCCGACATCATCATGGTGTTCGACGAGTGCACGCCCTATCCAGCCAGTGAAGCCACGGCGCGGGAATCCATGGAACTGTCGCTACGCTGGGCGCGCCGCTGCAGGACAGCCCACGGCACACATGCCTCGGCGCTGTTCGGCATCGTGCAGGGCGGCATGTATCCGGGCCTGCGGCAGGCATCGCTCGCCGGCCTCAGGGAAATCGGTTTCGACGGTTACGCCGTGGGCGGCCTATCGGTGGGTGAGAGCGCAACGGAACGGCTGCAGGTACTGGAAGTTCTCGGTCCTGAGCTGCCGTCAGACCGGCCGCGCTATCTCATGGGCGTGGGTACGCCGGAAGACATCGTGGAAGCGGTGCGTCGTGGCATGGATATGTTCGACTGTGTGCTGCCCACGCGCAATGCCCGCAACGGCCATCTGTTCACCCATCAGGGCGTATTGCGCATCCGCAACAGCGAACATCAGGCGGATACCCGTCCCATTGACGCGGATTGCGGCTGCTACACCTGCCGGCATTACAGCCGCGCGTACTTGCGGCACCTGGACAAGTGCGGTGAGATCCTCGCCCCGCGGCTCATGACCCTGCACAACTTGCATTACTACCAGTTCCTGATGGCTGAAATCCGTGCCGCCGTGGAGGCGGGCCGATTCGGAGCCTGGGCGGCGGATTTCCATGCCCGGCGCGGGAAAATGCCGCCGCCTGTGGCATAATCCGCCGCCACAGCGGCGCCGGACGTTGTAAAATCCGCACTTTCGTGCCGGGGCGACAGAACCCCGTGCTGTTTCAGCCCTAACCCAGGATCATGCCATGAGCTTCTTCATTCGGGATGCCTACGCCGCCGGCGGGACGGCTCCGCAAGGCGGTGACCAGTTTGTCACCATCATCATTTTCGCCGGTCTCATTGCATTCTTCTGGTTTTTCCTCATCCGGCCGCAGCAGAAGCGCCAGAAAGAACTGCAGAAAATGATTGGCGCCCTCGCCAAGGGTGACGAGGTGGTGACCAGCGGCGGCGTACTGGGGCGTGTCAAGGAAGTGGGGGATCAGTTCGTCACGCTGGAGGTGGCGCAGGGGGTCGAGCTGCACGTGCAGAAGCAGTCCGTCTCCGCGGTCATGCCCAAGGGCACCCTCAAGAATCTCTGAACAGCGTCCGCGGATTTTTCTCATGCTGAACCGCTATCCGCTCTGGAAAAACATTGTCGTCATCGTGGTGACGGTGCTGGGCATCCTGCTGGCGCTGCCGAACCTGTATGGAGAAGACCCGGCCGTGCAGGTTTCCGAGAACAACGCCCAACTGACCGGCACCGCCACTATCCAGGTGGAACAGGCGCTGCATGCGGCCAAGCTGCCTTATAAGTCCGCCGTCATCCATGACAACCGCCTGCTGGTACGCTTCAGTAACACCAACATCCAGTTGCGCGCCCTGGATGTGGTCAAGAAGGCTCTCGGCAGCCACTATTCCGTGGCACTGAATCTGGCGCCGCGCACGCCCAAATGGATGCGCGATATCGGCCTGCGGCCCATGGCCAAGGGCCTGGATTTGCAGGGCGGCGTGCACTTCCAACTGCTGGTGGACCTGAACGCCGCGGTGAAAACCAAGTTGCAGCGCGACATGACCGACATCCGCGGCGCCATGCGCGACAAACTCATCCGTTATGAGGATGTTTCCCTGTCGGGCGATGCCATCCATATCACGCTGCGGACGCCGCAGGACGTGTCACAGGCGAAGAAGCTTCTCAGCACCCGATACCCTGAAATGGTCGTCACCGCCGGCGGCCAGGCCAACACACTAGTAGCCCGCCCGAGCCCTCAGGATTTGCAGCAACTGCGCCAGTACGCGGTGGAGCAGAACATCACCACCCTGCGCAACCGCGTGAATGAACTGGGTGTGGCCGAACCGGTGGTGCAGCAGCAGGGCGGCAACAGCATCGTGGTGGAATTGCCGGGCGTGCAGGATACGGCCCGCGCCAAGGAAATTCTCGGCGCCACCGCCACCCTCGAATTCCGTCTGGTGGATTACACCAATAATGCTTATACGGCCAAGCAGACCGGGCATATTCCGCTGGACGACCAGTTGTTCAAGGATAAGCAGGGCAATCCGGTACTGCTCAAACGCGATGTGATCGTGAGCGGCGATCAGCTGGTGGATGCTGTGTCCGGCTATGACCAGCAAAGCGGCACCCCGGATGTGAATGTGACCCTGGATTCCGCCGGCGCCGCCAAGATGGGCAGGGTCACCCGCGAGAATCTCGACAAGCCCATGGCGGTGCTGTACATCGAGACCAAGACCGAGAAGACAAAGGTGAACGGCCAGACCGTGGTGGCGCACAAGAAGGTGTACACCGTCATCAACGTAGCCACCATCCGCGGCATTTTCAGCAGCCGCTTCCAGATCAGCGGCCTTGCCCAAGATGAGGCCCAGAACCTGGCGCTGTTGCTGCGTGCCGGATCGCTGGCCGCCCCCATGGATATCGTCGAGCAACGCACCGTGGGTCCGAGCCTTGGCCAGGAGAACATCAAGCAGGGTTTTTATGCGGCACTGCTGGGGTTCATCCTGGTGGTGGTGTTCATCGCCATGTACTACAAGACCTTCGGTGTCATCGCCGACCTGGCGGTGTTCATGAACCTGGTGATTACGGTGGCGTTGCTCTCGCTCATACAGGCGACGCTCACCTTGCCGGGCATCGCCGGTATCGTGCTCACGCTCGGCATGGGCGTGGACGCCAACGTGCTGATCAACGAACATATTCGTGAGGAAGTGCGCGGCGGCAACACGCCGCAGGCCGCCATCCACGCCGGCTACCAGCGCGCCTTCGCCACCATCGTGGACGCACACGTGACCACGCTCACCGCCGCCGTCATGCTGTTCCTGTTCGGCGCCGGGCCGGTGAAAGGCTTCGCCGTGACCCTGTCACTGGGTATTCTCACCTCGCTGTTCACCGCCATCATGGGTACCCGCTCCATCGTCAACTGGGTGTACGGCGGACGCAACCTGAAACGGCTGCCGGTGTAAGGGGCGCACCATGGAATTTTTCCACAAGGTTCCACATATCAATTTTCTGGCAGCGCGCAAGCTGGCCATGGGCATGTCGGTGGTGGTGCTCATCATCGCCATCGTATCGCTCGTCATTCATGGCCTGAATCTGGGCGTGGATTTCACCGGCGGTGTGACCGTGCAGGTTTCCTATCCGCAGCCGGCCGACCTGCGCCAGATACGCAGCACTCTTTCCGCCGTGGGCTACAAGGATGCCATCGTGCAGAACTTCGGCACCCCCGAGGATGTGCTGATTCGTTTGCAGCCGAAGAAGGGCGAATCCGGCAAGAACACCGGGGGCGCGGTGATGGACGCGCTGCACAAAGTCGCACCGCAGGTCAAACTGGAACAGGTGAATTTCGTCGGCCCGGAAGTGGGTAAGGACCTGGCCACCAAAGGCGCGTTGGCGTTCTTCCTTACGCTCACCGGCATCCTGCTGTATATCTGGTTCCGGTTCGAGTGGCGGTTGGCACTGGGCGGCGTGGCCGCCACCCTGCATGACGTGGTGTTTGTGGTGGGTTTCTTCTCCATTTTCCATCTGGAATTCGACCTTAACGTGCTCGCCGCAGTGCTGGCGGTCATGGGTTATTCCGTGAACGATACGGTGGTGGTGTTTGACCGCATCCGCGAGGATTTCCGCAAGCTGCGTAAGGGCACGCCCTTCGAGATCATCAATCTCGCCGTCAACCAGACCCTGTCGCGCACCATTATCACCTCCGGCGTGACGCTGCTGGTGGTGATCGCGCTGCTCATCCTCGGTGGCCCGGTGCTGCACGGCTTCTCCCTCGCCCTGTTTGTGGGCATCATCGTGGGTACGTATTCGTCCATCTACATCGCCAGTGCCACCGCTCTGATGCTGGGGGTGAGCAAGAAGGATCTCATGGTCAGAATCAAGGAAGACAGGAAAGTGGATGACATGCCCTGAGCGGGGCTGTTCCCAAACAAAAAGAGCGCCGATGGCGCTCTTTTTTGTTTGGAATTTATTTTCCCTTCTCCTCTGGCGGGAGACGACTACAGGGATGTAGGAGGTAGGGCAACGCAGGGAGCAGTTGCCGAGGGTAGGATGAGAGGGCTTTGTAGGTCGGCAATCCCTTGCCGACATTTTCAATGAGCGGCTCCCGGCAGTATGTAACTCAAGATAGCGGGTTCCCGCACCCGCGGGCGTGGTACTTTCCTTGTACGAACAAGGAAAGTACCCAAAGGAAATCACCCCTGGGATGCCGGCCCTTCGGGCTGTCCTGCGCGCTTCGCTAGCCGCGGAGTCGCGCTCACGGGACATCCATGTCCCTTCGCGCGAACTCGCCATCCCTGGCTTCGTCCCTGCGGGCCAACCTTGCTCGCTCCAGTGCTCGGCAGCATCCAAGGGGGATTACAAGATCAGCAGTAACCGGTCTAACTTAGACCCGCATTTGCTTCAACATGGGCTGTTGGCCAAAGGCAAGGATAGAAATATGTCATTTCGAGACAATGGGTCCTTAGATCAAACTCTTGATGACTGGATTCATAAGATTTATGGTGATAGCAAGGTAGTTTTTGATGCTTGCTCCGAAATCAATAAATTTTTTATGAAAGTATTCTTTGAGCTAAAGGCTGTATGTTTTTCCGTCTGCAGAAATTGCAAATGATGGATAGCATTAAATCTCTTTCATTATTGGCTTGAATTCCTCGGCCAGCGCCTGATAGATCTTCTCGCCACCGGCGAGGATGTCGCCGTTTTCGGGAAAGCCGGGGTTGCCGTCGAAATGGCCGGTCATGCCGCCGGCTTCCTGGATCATGAGCACTCCGGCGGCCATGTCCCAGGGTTTCAAGCCCATTTCCCAGAAGCCGTCCATGCGGCCGGCGGCCACGTAGGCGAGATCCAGAGCCGCGGAGCCGGCGCGGCGCACGCCGGCGGTTTTTCGCATCACCGCTTCAAACATTTTCATATACAGGTTGATGTTGTGATTCTCGCGGAACGGGAAACCGGTGCCGATGAGGGCACCATCGAGGGTTTTCAGTGATGTGACGCGCATGCGCCTGCCGTCCACCTGTGCGCCTTCACCGCGGCTGGCGGTGAAGAGCTCCTGGCGCATGGGGTCATAGATCACCGCGTGTTCGAGCCGGCCATGGTGTTTCAAGGCGATGGAGACGCAGAAGACCGGAAATCCGTGCAGAAAATTGGTGGTGCCGTCCAGTGGATCAATGATCCACAGGAATTCATCATTATTCCCCTGGGCACCGCTTTCCTCGGCGAGGATGGCGTGATCCGGGTGGGCCTTGTGCAAGGTGTAGATGATTTCTTCCTCGGCAAGCCGGTCCACCTGGCTCACGAAGTCGTTGTGTTCCTTTGTCTTGATGGTGAGCCTGTCAATGCGGCCTGCATGACGGGTGATGATGTCGCCGGCGCGGCGTGCCGCATTGATGGCAATGTTCAACAATGGTTGCATGACAGTCCCGTCGCCAGCGAAGGCAAAGTGTTGGTTTCCGGTTAAAGAGCGGGCCGCAACAGTGCGGCAGGGCGCGTAGAATAGCAGAAGCTGAAACTACCCTCCAATTACATGCCACGCCACATTCGCATCGTGCTGGTGGAGACCAGCCACCCCGGCAATATCGGTGCCGCCGCCCGCGCCATGAAGACCATGTGTCTCGATGATCTGGTGTTGGTGAATCCCACCGGGTTTCCCCACACCGAAGCGAGTGCCCGGGCATCCGCTGCCGGCGACGTGCTGGAAAAAGCCCGCGTGGTGCAAACACTGGATGCGGCGCTCGCCGGCTGTGTGCTGGTGGCCGGTACCAGTGCGCGGCCGCGCGCGTTGGGGCCGACGCCGCTGACACCGCGTGAATGCGTGCAGAAATTGCTTGCGCTATCGCCGCATCAGGACGTGGCGGTGCTGTTCGGTCGCGAACGCACCGGTCTCACCAACGAGGAGCTTGACCGCTGCCATTACCTCATCAACATTCCTGCGAACCGGGAATATGGCTCACTCAATCTCGCCGCGGCGGTGCAGGTGATCGCCTACGAAATCATGCTGGCGGCTGGCATGTCGGGCGCGGCAATGGGATCCAGACCGCCGCATGCCACGGTGGAAGAGATGGAGAGTTTCTACACTCATCTGGAATCGGCGGCATTGGAAAGCGGCTTTCTCGATCCTGCCAACCCGAAGCACCTCATGCGGCGCCTGCGGCATCTCTTCAATCGTGCCCAGCCGGACCCAAGCGAGGTAAACATCCTGCGCGGCTTGCTGAGTGCGCTGCAGGATGCCCGGATGCACGCGCGAAAGCGCGGCCCGCAAATGAACTGACGGCAGGCTTGGTATAATAATGCCTATACTTTCTGGCCGCTGTGCCGCCTCCCTGAATCATGGCCATCTTCCTTGATCACAACGCCACTGCGCCGCTGGATGCGCGCGCTCTGGAAGTCATGCTGCCGTGGCTGCAAGGCACGCACGGCAATCCTTCCAGCATCCACCGTTACGGGCGCAAGGCACGTGCGGCCCTCGACATCGCACGTGCGCAGGTGGCGGCGCTGGTTAATGTGCAGCCGGTGCAGGTGGTGTTTACCGGCGGCGGTACGGAAGCGGATAACCTGGCGCTTAAAGGCGTATGCAGCGGCACACCGGATGGACGGGTGCTGGTGAGCGCCATCGAGCACGCGGCCGTCATGGGGCCGGCGGAGGCACTCGCCGCCCAGGGCTGGCAGGTGCAATATCTGCCTGTGGATAGCGAGGGGCGGGTTGATCCCGCTGCGTTCGAGAAACTGCTGGATGGGAATGTGCGGCTGGTGTCGGTGATGCTCGCCAATAACGAAACCGGTGCATTGCAGGATGTGAGGGCGCTTGCCGCACAGGCGCAAAAACATGGAGTTTGGGTGCACACGGACGCTATCCAGGCGGCAGGCAAGATAGCCGTGGACTTTCAGGCGTTGGGAGTGAATCTCATGACGCTTTCGGCCCACAAGCTCAATGGTCCGCGCGGCGTGGGCGCGCTTATCGTGGACAAGCGCATGGATATCGCACCGCAGGTTGTAGGCGGCGGCCAGGAACAAGGCCGGCGCGGCGGTACGGAAAATCTCGCCGGCATCATCGGTTTCGGCAAGGCGGCGGAGCTGGCGCGGGCCGAGCTTGATACGCGCATGCGGCGGATGCGTGCGCTGCGCGATCATCTGGAGACGGGGCTCAAGCGCATTCCCGGCATTCGCATTTTCGCTGCGCGGGCGGAACGCCTGCCCAATACAGTGCAGATCGGCGTGGCCGGGCTGGAGGGCGAATGGGTGGTGATGCAACTGGACAAGCGCGGCATTGCGGTGTCCAGCGGTTCCGCCTGTCACAGCGGCAGCGGCAAGCCGAGTCACGTGCTGCGGGCTATGGGCGTGGATGCGGCAAGTGCGCGCAGCGCGGTACGCATCAGCCTGGGGCAAGATAACACCGAGGATGAGATGCAGGCGCTGCTCGCCGCGCTCACCGCAATTTCTTCAGAACACCGCAGCACTGGCATGAGCATGATGGAAACGCCATGAACGACAAGATCATCTACCTCGATTACGCCGCCACCACGCCGGTAGATCCGCGGGTGGCGGAGAAGATGGCCGGTTGCCTGACTTGCGAGGGCATGTTCGCCAACCCCGCCTCCGCCCATGCGCCGGGGCGTGCCGCACGCGGCATGGTGGAACGTGCACGCGCGCAAGTGGCAAAGCTGGTGAATGCCGAGCCCGTGGAAATCATTTTCACCTCGGGCGCCACGGAATCCGACAACCTGGCCATCAAGGGCGTGGCGCATTTCTACAGGGACAAGGGCCGGCACATCATTACTTCGCGCATCGAACACAAAGCGGTGCTGGATACCTGCAAGCAATTGGAACACGAGGGCTTTGAAATCACCCGGCTGAAACCGGATCAGGATGGTTTGATCCGGCCCGAAATGGTGCGGCAGTCGCTGCGCCCCGACAGCGTGCTGGTTTCCATCATGCATGTGAACAATGAGATCGGCACGGTCAATGACATCGCCGCCATCGGCAGTATCACCCGCGAGCATGGCGTGTTCTTCCATGTGGATGCAGCCCAGAGTGCCGGAAAAATCCCCATCGATCTCAAGGCACTGGACGTGGACCTCATGTCCTTTTCGGGCCACAAGGTATATGGACCCAAGGGCATCGGCGCATTGTATGTATGCCGCACACCGCGCGTGCATCTTGATCCACTCATCCACGGCGGCGGTCACGAGAGCGGCTTGCGCTCCGGCACGCTTGCCACCCATCAGATCGTCGGCATGGGGGAGGCATACCATCTTGCCTGCGAACATCTCACGGAAGAAATGCCACGCATCAGCGCGTTGCGCGTGCAATTGTGGCAGGCGCTGCATGCCGCCATACCCCAGGCGTTGTTGAACGGGCATCCGACCCAGCGTGTATGCGGTATCCTCAGTGTGAGTTTTCCCGGCATCGAAGGCGAGAGCCTGCTGTTTTCCTGTCAGGGGCTGGCAGTTTCCAGCGGATCCGCCTGTACCTCCGCGGACCGGGAACCTTCCTTTGTATTGCGCGCCCTGGGGCGCGATGATCAACTGGCCGGCGCCAGCATCCGTTTCAGCCTGGGGCGTTTCACCACTGCCGGGGAAGTGGATGCGGCAGTGCGCATCGTGAGTGAGGAATACCGACGTCTGCGGGAGCTGGCGCCGGCGCTGTGAACGCCATGACAGACGAAGCCGCGGACTACAGCGCCAGGGTATGGGACCATTTTCGCGCACCGCGCAATGCGGGTGTGTTTCCCGCTGGCACGGCGGGTGTCTTCACCGGTCGTGCCGGCAGTGCGCACCACGGTCGCGCAGTGGAATGGACGCTGCGCCTGGACGGCTCAGGCCGGGTTGCCGAATGCCGTTATCGGGTTTATGGCTGTCCCGCCACCATTGCCCTGTGCTCTCTGACCAGTGAAGCGGTGTGGGACATGTCGCGGGGAGAGGCGGCGGCGTACAGCGTGGTAGGGCTGGCGGAGGAACTGGGGTTGCCGGCGGAAAAGCGTGCCGCCGCCCTGGTGGTGGAGGACGCCCTGCGAGCCGCCCTCACAGGTTACAATGGCGGGTAGTCGCCGCAATCGGCGGCCATGGGCAAGCGGAGGCAGGGCTGGATATGGCGATTACTTTGACGGATTCCGCCGCCCGGCGGGTGAGGAGCTACCTGGAAAAACGCGGTGGCGGCTTCGGGCTGCGCCTCGGCGTCCGCAAGACCGGTTGCTCCGGTTTTGCCTACGAGGTGGACTATGCGGATGAGGCCGGGTCCGAGGACATAGTCTTCGAGCAGCACGGCGTCAAGGTGGTCGTGAGCCGCGAGAACCTGTCTTTCCTAGATGGTACCGAGGTGGATTTCGTCAGCCGGGGGCTTAATGAATCTTTCAAGTTCCATAATCCGAACGTGAAGGACGAGTGTGGCTGCGGAGAGAGTTTTACTGTCTAGGCGGATCATTGCTTCGCCCCCGAACCCGCTTATAAATCCGGTGAATTCAGCCTTTTTCATTGCCTGAGCCGGTCCCGGCCCGGTACACTTGATTTCTGAACCAGCTGGAAACCCGCGGTCCCAGGACCCCGGGAGCCCCGCCGCGCCGGGGTTCCGGCCATCCTGTCCACCCCTGAGTACCTGGAGTCGAGTTTCGTGACCATCGAACGCACCCTGTCCATCGTAAAGCCCGATGGCGTGGCGAAGAACATCATTGGTGAGGTCTATGCCCGCTTCGAAAAGGCGGGTTTGAAGATAGTGGCGGCGCGCATGCTGCACCTGACCCGCGCCCAGGCCGAAGCCTTCTATGCGGTGCACCGCGAGCGGCCGTTCTTCAAGCCGCTGGTGGATTTCATGATTTCCGGCCCGGTGATGGTGCAGGTGCTGGAAGGCGAAAACGCCATCGCCAGGAACCGCGAGGTCATGGGCGCCACTAATCCGAGAGATGCCAAAGCCGGGACCATCCGCGCGGATTTCGCCAAGACCGTGGACGAGAACGTGGTGCATGGCTCCGATGCCGCCGACACCGCGCGCCAGGAAATCGCCTTCTTTTTCGCGCGCACTGAACTCTGCCCCCGGACCCGCTGAAACGCCATGAGCGGCACTGACGCCAAAACGAACCTGCTGAGCCTGGAGCGCCGGGCGCTGGAGGCGTTTTTCGCCGGCAACGGCGAGAAACCCTTCCGCGCGCGCCAGATCATGCAGTGGATTTATCACCACGGCGTGGCGGATTTCGATGCGATGACGGACCTCGGCAAGCCGCTGCGTGCCTGGCTCAGGGACGGTGCTGAAATCCGCGTACCGGAGGTCATCAGCGAGCAGTTCTCGGATGATGGTACGCGCAAGTGGCTGCTGCGTATGGATGCCGCCAACAATATCGAAACCGTGTTCATCCCCGACGAGGAGCGGGGTACCCTGTGCATTTCATCACAGGTCGGTTGCGCCATGAATTGCAGTTTCTGCGCCACCGGTAAACAGGGCTTCAACCGCAATCTCAGCACCGCGGAAATCGTCGGTCAGGTGTGGGTGGCAAACCAGCGCCTGGGTGCCACGCCGGGTGTGGAGCGGGCCATCACCAACATTGTGCTCATGGGCATGGGTGAACCACTCGCCAACTACAGGAATGTGCTGCCGGCACTGGATATTTTTCTGGATGATTTCGGCTATGGTCTGTCAAAGCGCCGTGTGACCCTGAGTACCTCGGGCCTGGTGCCGAATCTCCTCAAGCTGGCTGAGGAATGTGATGTGGCGCTGGCAGTATCGCTGCACGCGCCCAACGACGCACTGCGCAACGTGCTGGTGCCCATCAACAAGGTACATCCCCTCGCCGAACTCATGGCGGCCTGCCGCCACTATGTCAGGAGCCAGGATCACCGTCACGTGCATGTCACGTTTGAATATGTGATGCTGGATGGAGTGAACGACACACTGGAGCAGGCACGTGAACTGGCAGAGCTGGTCCGGGATATTCCCTGCAAGGTCAACCTGATTCCGTTCAATGCATTCCCAGGCACGCGCTACCGGCGCTCGCCGCAGCAAGTGATTGACCGCTTCGCCGAATATTTGTGGCAAAAAGGCATTGTCACGGTCACGCGCCGCACCCGTGGCGATGACATTGATGCAGCCTGCGGCCAGTTGGCGGGCAAGGTACAAGATCGTATCCGCCGCGGAGAACGCAAGACCCGCGGCTCAGTGGAGGTGCGGGTATGAGCAAGCTGAGGATTGTGGAATTCCTGGTTGTGGCCGCCCTGTTCACACTCGCGGGTTGCGTAACCACGTCCACCTCGCCGGGCGAAAAGGTCTCGCTCAAGCAGGCGTCGCAGTACAACGTGGCACTCGGTGTCGCTTACCTGCGCCAGGGCAACCGTGATCTGGCCATGCACAAGCTGCAGTCTGCGATACAGCAGAATCCGGATAATGCGGATGCCTACAGTGCCTTGGGGTTGCTGTATGACAGCATTGGAGATACAGATCGCGCCGATGAGGCCTATCGCAAAGCCCTGAGCAAGGCACCGAGCGACCCGCAAATCCAGAATAACTACGCGGTATTTCTGTGTCAGCACGGCAAACCGCAAAAATCCGAAAAGTATTTCCTGGAAGCGGCCAAGAACCCCTTCTATCCGACGCCCGAGGCGGCCTATGCCAATGCTGGTGTGTGCGCAAACCGCATTCCAGACCCTGCCGCAGCGGAACAGTATTTCCGCAAAGCACTGGATATCAACCCGAATTTTCCGGAAGCGCTTTATCAGATGGCGCGGCTAAGTTACGACTACAAGCGTTATCTGGAGGCGCGGGCGTTCATCGAACGTTTTGATTCGGTTTCACCACAGTCACGCGCGGCGATTCTGCTGCTTGGCGTGCGTACCGAGCAGGCGCTTGGCAACACCCGGGGCGCAGCCGAGTACGCGAAGAAATTGCTGAAACTATATCCCACCTCACGCGAAGCACAGCAGTTGGATCAGAGCTACAACCATGCAGGATATTCCGGCTGAAAAAAACCTGGATGGCGCCGCCGGCAGTCTCGGTGGGACACTGCGCGCCGCGCGTGAGCACGGTGATCTGTCCGTGCACAAGGCTGCCCAGGAGCTGCATGTGGGCGATGACATTATCGAGGCATTGGAGCGCGACGATTATACTGCCCTTGGCGCGCCTATTTTTGTGCGCGGCCATCTGCGCAATTATTCCCGCCTGCTGGGGCTGCCTGAAGATGAAGTGCTTTCTGTGTACGAGCATACGGCCAACAAACTGGTGCCGCCGCCGCTCATTACCCAGCGCCCGGATGGCGGCAATGCGTTCGCACGCCGTTTTGGCATGCCGGTGTTTTCCGCCGTAATGGCTCTGGCGCTGCTGCTGCTCGCCGTGTCTTGGTGGACACATCGCCCCGCTGAGCGGGTTGCCGCACTGAGGCCGCCCGCCGCCTCGATGATGACGAAACCGCCGGTGACGGTGGCAAGCAATCAGCCTGGGCCATTCAGGAGCACGCGTGCGGCCGGAGCGAAAATACCCCGGCCGGGGGCGGCGCGCGCGACCATGGGAAACAAGGCCGGACCGGCTGCCGGGGCCGTGATGCAGCCGCTCGGCCGGGCGGTATCCGGTGCGCTGGCCGTGATGACACATGTCGCCCCCGCTGAGACACCTGTGGAGCAATCCGCGAGCGGCATGCCGTCTTCCCGCTTCACGCATGTGAAGTTCACGATGAGCCAGGCGTCCTGGATTGAGGTGTATGACGCAAGCGGCAAGCGGCTTTATTACGATCTGGCGCCGGCCGGCGGCAGCGTGAAGGTGTCCGGCGCCGGGCCACTGCAGGTGTTCCTGGGCAATGCGCCGGGCGTGAGTATGGAATTGAATGGTCAACCCTTCAACCTGACGCCCTTCACGCGTTCCGACAACACGGCACGTTTCCGCTTGGGCGAAACCGCTGGCAACGCAAGCCAAACCGGTTGAAGCAGCGCTACATCATTTAGGCTTTCGGGGTATTTGCTTGACGAATCTGATCCAGCCCATCCGCGGCATGAATGACATATTACCGGACGCGACGCCGCGCTGGCAGCAGCTTGAAGCGGTGACGCGCGCAATACTTGCGGCTTATGGCTACCGGGAAATCCGCACTCCCGTCTTGGAAAGGACTGAACTGTTTGCGCGCGCCATCGGCGAAGTCACCGACATCGTCGAGAAGGAGATGTACACTTTCGATGACCGCAATGGTGACAATCTGACGCTGCGTCCCGAGGCCACTGCCGGTATGGTGCGCGCGGGCCTGACGCACGGATTGCTGTACAACCAGGTGCAGCGGCTGTGGTGTGCCGGCCCCATGTTCCGGCATGAGCGTCCGCAGAAAGGCCGCTACCGTCAATTTCACCAGATTGACGTGGAGGCCTACGGTCTGCCCGGGCCGGACATTGATGCCGAACTGATCGTGATGGGGGCGAGGATATGGAAGCGGCTCGGCATCCAGCCGCTGGAGCTGCAGATTAACTCCCTGGGCACGCCTGAGGCACGCGCAGCCTACCGCACCAAGCTGGTGGATTATCTGCGCCGTCACGAACAGAAACTTGATGAGGACAGCCAACGCCGGCTCGGGAGAAACCCCCTGCGGGTGCTGGACAGCAAGGATCCCGGGACGCGCGAAATCGTGGCGCAAGCACCGAATCTGCTGGATCATCTGGACCAGGCGTCGCGTGCACATTTCGCTGCGCTCAGAGCACTGCTCGCCGATGCCGGTGTGGCTTATGTGGTGAACCCGCGGCTGGTGCGCGGACTCGATTATTATTCGCGTACGGTGTTTGAGTGGGTCACCACCCGGCTCGGCGCCCAGGATGCGGTATGTTCCGGCGGCCGTTACGATGGTCTGGTGGCACAGCTGGGCGGCAGACCGGCATCAGCCATCGGTTTTGCCATGGGCGTGGAGCGGCTGGTGGCGCTCATGGAAGAGGGGGAGGTGCCCATGCCCGACGCAGCCCCGCACGCTTATCTGGTGCGGGTTGGCGAGCGGGCGGAGCGGGCCGGCTTTCAGTTGGCGGAAAAGCTGCGCGACGCGCTGCCGCAGCTCAGGCTGGTCATGGATTGCAGCGGCGGCAGCTTCAGCAGTCAATTGAAGCGCGCCGATAAGAGCGGTGCGCGTATTGCGCTCGTGCTTGGTGAAAACGAGGCACAAGCAGAACAAGTGGGCTTCAAGCCGCTGCGCAACAACGCCGAGCAGGTGACCCTGCCCTGGGACGCGGTTGTCCCCCGTCTTGCCCCCTGGCTGGAGTGAATTTTCAAACGTAACACGCGATAGCGTGCTATTTATTCAGGAGTGCCGTGTGGACGAGTTTCTTTCCGATAAAGAGCAGGCTGAACGCCTGAAAAAATGGTGGCTGGACAACTATAAGTCCATCCTGGCCGGCATCATTATCGCCATTGTCATCATATTCGGCTGGCGCTACTGGCAGCACCGGGTACAGACGCGCAGTGTCACCGCCTCGACGCTCTACAGCCAGATGACCGCACTGCTCGCGGCCAGCAGCGGTCCGCAGGCGTTGCAGATCGCCAATCAGATCATCAATAACTACGGCGATACGCCCTATGCTTCCCAGTCTGCACTGGCCATGGCGCAGTACGACGCAGCCACGGGCAAACACGATGCTGCCATGCAAATGCTTGATTGGGTGATCAGCAACAGCAAAGACAACGGCCTCAGGCTATTGGCGCGGCTGCGGCTGGCACGTGTGAAGCTCACGGTGGACGATCCGCAGGCGGCGCTCACTGCGCTCGCGGGTGTCAAGCCGGGGGGCTTCGCGGCGCTGTATAACGTAGTGCGGGGTGATGCCTATATGCAACTCGGCAAGTTCAACCAGGCGCGCAATGCCTACCGGCAGGCGCTGAACCAGTGGACGCCTGGTATGGGCGACAAGTCGCTGGTGCAGATGAAACTCGACGATCTGAATCAGGCGCCTGCCGCCGCGGCAACCCAGGCCCCTGCGGCAAGAACCACAGCCGGAGCAAGCAAACAGTGAAGAAAATTCTCGTCCTCTTGACACTTGCGGGGCTGCTCGCTGCCTGCGCCAGCAGCAATGTGCAGCCGCCCGCACCACTGGTAAAATTCACACCGCAACTCAGGGTGGAGCGGCTGTGGGAGCGCTCCGTGGGAAGTGCGGATGCGATATTGCGGCTTGGCATCGTGCCGGCGAGCGATGGCACGAATGTATATGCCGCCGCTCATGACGGCGACATCTATGCCTTTACGCTGCAGAGCGGCCATCAGCTCTGGGAAGTGAGCACCGACCTGTCCCTCTCCGCGGGACCCGGCGTGGGCGATGGAATGGCAGTGGTGGCTGGCACCCACGGCACGGTACTGGCGCTGAACGCCGCGAACGGCCGTAAGCTCTGGCAGACGAATGTAGACGGCGAGATCCTCGCTAGCCCCGCCGTGAGTCAGGCGGCGGTGATCGTGCGTACCACCGACGGTCATATCATCGCACTGTCTTCAGCCGCCGGGCAGAAACTCTGGAGTGTTTCCCACGAGACGCCGAATCTCATCTTGCGCGGAGCGTGTCCCCCCGTCATCGTTGGCAGCATGGTTCTGGATGGACTGGATAGCGGTGAATTGCTGGCTCTTAATCTGGCCGATGGCAGTCAACGCTGGTTGACCGCCATTTCCACGCCCACGGGTAGTGACGAGCTGTCGCGGCTTGTGGATATGGATGGGGTACTGGCGGTTGGCAACAACAATGTTTACGCCGTGACCTATCAGGGACACGTCGCGGATGTCGTGCGCGAAAGCGGGCAGATTCTGTGGTCGCGCGAGATGTCGAGCTACACCGGCGTGAGCGAGGACGCTACGCACGTGTATGTCAGTGATGTCCAGGGCACGGTCTGGGCCCTGGACAAAACCACCGGCGTGCCGGTATGGATGCAGCCCGCCATGCGTGCACGCGATCTCACCGTGCCGGTGCCGTATCTCGGCACGGTGGTGGCCGGTGACCTGGACGGCTACTTGCATTTCCTCTCCAAGAAGGACGGCAGCATCGTGGCACGCTTGAGCCTCGGCAGCGATCCGATTCTGGCGCCGCCCATCGTCGTGAACGGCATACTCGTGGTACTCACCACCAGCGGTGATCTGGCAGCATATAAAGCGGTGCCGCTCGCCCACTGAGCAGGTCTCGCCGTCTTTGGTGGTACGCTAGCCGTGCTCCGGGGCCTGACTGCCCCGGGGTTGTGCCTGAATCGCGTACACGGATCCCATCATGCTGCCTGTAATCGTGCTTGTCGGCCGCCCCAACGTGGGAAAATCCACGCTGTTCAACCATCTCACGCGGTCCCGCGATGCACTGGTGGCGGATATGCCCGGCTTGACGCGCGACCGCCAGTACGGGTTTGGCAGGCTGGGGCCGCGTCCGTATGTGGTGGTGGACACCGGCGGCCTGGACGGCAGCGACGACGGTCTCATGGGCCTCATGGCGAAGCAGACACTCAAGGCGTTTGCGGAAGCCGATGCCGCCATTCTGCTGGTGGACGGCCGCGCCGGACTCACTGCCGCCGACCAGGTGATCGCCCAGCAGTTGCGCCGCAGCGGCAAGCCGCTGTATCTCGCCGTAAACAAGCTTGAGGGCATGAATGCGGAAATCGTCACCGGTGAATTCCATGCACTCGGCCTCGGCACACCCCATCCCGTCGCCACCGCCCACGGCAGCGGCATCGAAGATTTGATTGAAGTGGTATTGACGGCCCTGCCACCCGACACCGACATTTCTGCTGAAACCGATCAGCGTATCCATGTGGCGGTCATTGGCCGGCCCAACGTGGGCAAGTCCACGCTTATCAACCGCCTGCTGGGCGAGGAACGGCTGGTGACCTACGACAAACCCGGCACTACCCGCGATAGCATCTTCGTGCCTTTCGAGCGCGACGCCAAGGCATACATGCTCATAGATACCGCCGGTGTGCGTCGCCGCGCACGTGTCAATGACATGGTGGAAAAATTCAGCATCGTGAAAACCCTGCAGGCCATTGACCGCGCCCAGGTGGTTATCGCTCTCCTGGATGCCCATGAGGGTGTGGCGGAACAGGATGCCTCATTGCTGGGCCTCGCTGTGGATCGCGGCCGTGCGCTGGTGATTGCCGTGAACAAATGGGATGGTCTCGACAAGAACCAGCGCGACAATGTACGCCGCCTCATAGACCTCAGGCTGCCGTTCCTGGATTTCGCCCGCCTGCATTTCATTTCGGCATTGCACGGCACCGGCGTCGGCGACCTCATGGCCTCGGTGGACCACGCTCACGCCGCCGCCAACCGTGAATTGTCCACGCCGGAACTGACGCGCGTACTGGAGGCGGCGGTGACGCAACATCAGCCGCCGCTGGTGCGCGGCCGGCGCATCCGCCTGCGTTATGCCCACCAGGGTGGACGCAACCCGCCGGCGGTCGTCGTCCACGGCAACCAGACGGAAGAGGTGCCGGACAGCTACCGCCGTTACCTGGAAAATACCTTCCGCGAGGCCTTCGACCTTTACGGCACGCCAGTATGCATCGAATTCCGCACCGGCAAGAATCCCTACGCGGAGCGGCGCAAAAAACTCACTCCCAAAAAGGCCATGGTGGCGCGCCGGCAGCGGCGCATCATGAAAAAGAAAAATAAATAACGCAAAACTCCTCGCGATCTCAATGATCGTGTCCGTGGGGTCCGTGCACATGGCCGTGCGTCAGCTCTTCACTCGTGGCATTGCGCACTTCCACCACCGCCACTTCAAAATTCAATATCTTGCCCGCCAGCGGATGGTTGGCATCCACCGTCACATGCTCCTGATCCACCGCGGTCACAACCACTGCATGCGCACCGTGCCCGTCTTCCGTGTGGAAGCGCATGCCCGGCTTGATCTCGTGGGTGGTATCAAACAGCTTGTGCGGCACCTTTTGGCTCAGCGCCTCATCGCGCGGGCCATAGCCTTTCTCGGGCGGCACCGTCACCTTGATCTGATCACCGGCGTTCTTGCCTTCCAGTGCCTCTTCGAGGCCGGCAATGATGCTGCCCGAGCCGTGCAGATAGGCGAGCGGTTCACGACCCGTGGAACTGTCGAGAACGGTGCCGTCCCTGTCCGTGAGCGTGTAATCAATGGAAACCACGGTGTTTTTCTCAATGTGCATGCCAGAATCCCGAGAGATAAAAAGAAGGGCGGCATTTTACCCTGCGTCGTGTTTACTGACCAGATTTTTGTCGATTGTCTTGAATCCATTCATTGGCTATAGTCCACAATCCTTGAGGCAGCTTGTCTTGTAATGGGAGAAGGTATGCTTTCCATTGTCGAGGCGGAGCGCGGTGAGTACCGGATATCCACCGATCCTGCCAGACTTGATGCGGTCGCGGTTCAGGCCTATCTCACGCGTTCCTATTGGGCGCAAGGCATACCTCTGGAAACCGTCGAGCGTGCCTTGCGTAATTCCCTGTGTTTGGGCCTGTACCATCGGGAGGCGCAGGTAGGCTTGGCACGGGTCATCAGCGACTATGCAACATTCGCTTATCTTTGTGACGTATATGTACTGGAAGATTATCGCGGTAAGGGGTTAGGAAAATGGCTTATGGACTATGTAATGATGCATCCCCAGTTGCAGAACCTGCGCCGCTTCTCGCTGGCAACCCGCGATGCCCATGACCTCTATCGCCGTTTCGGTTTCCGGCCTCTGGCGCGGCCGGAGCGGGTGATGGAGATACGCAATGACGGCGTTTACCAGCAACAGTGATTCAGGAGTGGTTATGCAGCTCTCGAAGTTGGTTCGCCCGGCTCAGGTTCTGCTGTGGCTGGGCATATTGGCGGTTTCCGCCAGCGCCGCAGCGGCACCGGCTAAACCAGCAACCGCGATAGCTGCGCACAGCGCTCGCTCATGGTCTCCTCCCGCCCATGTGGTGGTGGTGATCGAGGAGAATAAATCATTCTCGACCATCATCGACAACAAGCACGCGCCGTACCTCAACCAACTGGCGAGGCGAGGCGCTCTGTTCACGGATTCCCATGCGATTACCCATCCGAGCGAGCCCAATTATCTCGCCCTGTTTGCCGGTACCACGGAGGGGCTCAGGGATGATTCCTGTCCCCACGATTATTCCGGCCCGAACCTGGCCAGCGAGCTGCTGGCAAAGAAACTGAGCTTTGCCATTTATTCTGAAAACCTGCCGGAAACCGGATTCACCGGTTGCGGCGGCAACGGCGGTCTCTACCGGCGCAAACATAATCCGGTGGTGGATTTTCAGGGCGCCAATGTGCCGGCCTCCGCCAACCGTCCGTTCAGCGATTTTCCCGGCGACTATTCCAAACTGCCGACGCTGGTATTTGTAGTGCCCAATATGATGAACGATATGCACGATGGCACGATAGCCGAGGGCGATGCCTGGCTTAGGCAGCACCTGGATGGTTATGTGCGCTGGGCCACGCGGCATGACGGCCTGCTGATCATTACCTGGGACGAGAGCGATGCCAGCTCGTTCACAAACCGGATTCCCATCATCATCGTCGGTGCCGGTGTAAAACCAGGGCGCCATGACGAGGAGATTAATCATTACAGCGTGCTGCGAACCCTCGCGGAGATGTATGGCATCAAGCCGATGGGGGAGAGTGCTCAAGCCTTGCCGATAAAGGGCGTGTTTCGGTATTGATCTGGCGCCCGAAGACTTTAGGTTCGATTTTCACTCTTCAAAGATATAACTATCCATGGCGAGCGTGCGGTCGAAGCTCGCATGCAGCCGTCGTGCCTTGGGACCGCCGGCCCCCAGCGCCGCGAACAGCGGCAGGAAATGTTCTTCCGTGGGGTGATTGCGGGCCGCCTGGGGGGCGCGCCGACGGTAATCCAGCAACGCCGCGCGGTCGCCGCTGACAAGTGTTGTTTGCAGCCAGGCGGCGAAGTCCTCATACGGCTGATTGTCACCGGCCGGGTGAAAATATTCCCGCAGATTGTGGGTGGCGCCGCCGCTGCCGACGATGAGCACACCCTGTTCCCGCAGCGGTTTGAGTGCTTCACCGATTTTCAGATGGTGTGCAGGACCCTGGGACGTTTGCAGCGACAGTTGCAGCACCGGAACGTCGTGTTGCGGGTACATCAGCAGGAGCGGCACCCAGGCGCCGTGATCCAGGCCGCGGAGCAGGTCCACTGCTGCGGGCGGGCACAGCAGCCCGCCGACCCGCTGTGCGAGTGTGTGATTCCCCGGTGCGGGATAACGCAGATCATAGAGCGGCGCCGGAAAGCCGTAGAAATCATGGATGGTGCCCGGGTGCGGGGCGCCGGTGACGCGCGGGGTTGGCGTTTCCCAATGGGCGGACAGGATGAGTATCGCTTGCGGCTTGCCCAGCGATTGACCCAGACCGCGGAGGAAGGGGTGAGCCGGATGGGAGGTGTCCAGCGCCAGCATCGGTGAGCCGTGGGAGATGAACAGGCTGGGAAATTGCCGTGCAGCCATGGACTATTCCATGACCATGGACGGTTGTTTTTCACCGGCTTGCTTGCCATATTTCGGCTGCTTCATGAAAAATACCAGTGGAATCGCCGCCAGGCTGATGATCATCATCAGTTTGAAATCATCATTGAAACTGATCATGGCCGCCTGCCGGGTGATCAGTCCGTTGATGATAGCCAGGTCATGGGGGTTGTGCAGATTCATCGAGGCCATGGGCGAGAGTGCCATGGCCTGGTTGTAAGGGTTGATATGCGTACCCAGCCCTTCGTGATTGATCTGGGTGTTGCGGCTCAGCAGGGTAAAGGCGATGGAAATGCCCACGCTGCCGCCGATGTTGCGGATGAGGTTATAGACACCGGTGCCTTCGGTGCGCAGCGTACTGGGCAGCGTCGAGAAAGTCACGGTCATCAACGGCACCATCACCTGTCCCATGCCCAGCCCTTGCACAAAACCGGTCCAGGTGATGGCCCAGGTGTCAATCTGGGTGTCGAAGTGGCTCATGAAATACATGGACAGCGCCATGATGGCAAGACCCACCGACATGTTGATGCGCGGATCCATCTTGTTGGACAGCCGACCAACGATGATCATGGAAATCATGGTGCCGATGCCGCGCGGCATGAGTACCAGGCCGGTGATGATGACCGGATAATCCAGCAGGTTCTGCACGAAAGGCGGGATCAGCGCCATCACCGAAAACAGGCTGATGAAGACGATGAAGCCAACTATATTGCCCAGGACAAAATTGCGATCCTTGAACAGCTTGAGTTCGATATAGGGATGCTGTTCCGCGAATGCATGGATGAAGAACAGCCACAAACCGGTGAGTACCAGGGCGAATTCAATGATAATCTCCGCCGAGCTGAACCAGTCCTTTTGCTGGCCGCGGTCCAGCATCATCTGCAAGGCGCCGATGGCGACGCTCATGAACAGGAAACCCCAGCCGTCGAATGTGCGTGACCTGCTGGTTTGCGTTTCATGCACATACGCCAGTGTCATGAGCACTGCCAGTACGCCGATGGGGATGTTGATCCAGAATACCCAGCGCCAGGAGTAGTATTCCGTAAGGTAGCCGCCGAGAGTGGGTCCCAGTATCGGCCCCAGCATGATGCCGATGCCGAAGATGGCCATGGCCATGCCGTGCTTTTCGCGCGGGTAGCTGTCCAGCAGAATGGCCTGGGAAATCGGCACCATGGAGGCGCCGAACAGGCCTTGCAGCACGCGCAGCAGCACTATTTCGGTAAGCGACGTGGCGGTACCGCACAAGAACGAGGCGGTTACGAAGCCCAGCATGCTGATGAGATAAATGCGCTTGCGGCCGAAACGGCCGGAGAGCCAGCCGGTGGGCGGCGTCATGATGGCCGCACCCACGATATAGGAGGTGAGTACCCAGGATATCTGGTCCTGAGTGGCGGAGAGTGTGCCTTCCATGTCGGGCAGGGCCACATTGGCGATCGTGGTGTCCAGCACCTGCATGAGGGTGCCCAGCATCACCGCGATGGTGATCATTGCGGTATGCTGTTCACCGCCGACGGGTTTTCGCAGGCTGAAGTTCATGCTTGCTGTCAGTGGGCTGAGGCATCGGTCAAGCCGAACAGCGGGTAGTAGTGAGTGTCAATGGTCACTTCTGCGCTCATGCCGGCGCGCAGGTCCGGACCACCGGGCTGGGTGTCAATGAGGATGCGCACCGGAATGCGTTGCACCACTTTTACCCAGTTGCCCGTAGCATTCTGTGCCGGCAGTACCGAGAATACCGAGCCGGTACCCGGGGAGATGCTGACCACGGTACCTTGCCAAGTGCGCCCGGGGTAGGTATCCACGGTGATTTCTGCCCTGGCACCGACGTGGATGTGGGTCAGTTGGGTTTCCTTGTAGTTTGCGTTCACCCAGCGCTGGCCGCCCATGACCAGCGCGAATACCGGCCGCCCCGCCGTCACCACGTCGCCGGGCTTTATATTCACTTCCGTCACCACACCGGCAGCCGGTGCCTTGATGGTGGTGTAGGACAGTTCCAGCCGTGCCCGGTCACGCGCCGCCACAGCTTGCTGGTATGCCGCCTGCCGGGTGATGGGCTGGTCGGCATTGCCGCCCAAACCGGCTTCGATTTGCGCAATCTGCGCTTTCAACGCCACGGCTTTCTGTTCCGCTATGGTGAGATTGGTTTTGATGTCATCCAGGCGCGCAGCGGGGAACACATCGCGTTTTTCAAGATTGGTCTTGCGTTGCACATCGCGCTTCAGGTATGCCACGCTCGCTTCCGCGCCGCGCAACTCTGCCTGTGCGGCGCGCAGCGCCTGTTTCTGTGAGCGTATCTGGTCACTTACGGTTTTCAGGTCGGCATTGGTCTGATCCAGGGCCAGTTGGAAGGGCTTGGGGTCAATTTCGAGCAGCACCTGGCCCGGAGTCACGACCTGATTTTGCACCACGGGCACGGCGATCACGCGACCGGAAATCTGCGGTGCCACGCTGACCTGATTGGCGTAAATATAGGCATTGTCGGTGCTTTGGTAGCGTGTGGAATGTGTCCAGTACCACAGCCCCAGGATGATGAGCAACAGCGGCAACATCACCATCAGCAGCAGTCGGCCGGTGCGCGGATTTTTGAACAGACGCTTGAAAGCACTCATGGATTTTGACATCCCTTTTGGGCGGTAGCATAATGGACTGGACGGTCTAGTCTAATTTGGCGAGTATCCCATGTCAATCGAAGCACTGCGATTCAGGCATCGTGCACACAAACGAACTCTTGCCGGCATTGGCTTGCCGCTGGTGACGATCATCATTTTGCTGGCAGCCGCGCCGGCGTTGTGGGCGGATACCCTGGGTCAGGCCTTCTCGCAGGCCTATAACAGCAACGCTGCGATTCGGGCCCAGCAGGCACAACTGCGTGCTTCGGGCTATCAAGTGGACCAGGCCCGAGCGGGCTACAAGCCGCAGATCAGCTTCGAGGCCGGCGTGGGCACCGCCCACAACGACTTGGCCTCGCCATTTTTTCCCGTGAGCACCTATCCGCAGAACACCAAAACCGCCGGACTCATCATCACCCAGTCGCTGTACACCGGCGGCCGGGTGTCAGCCAATGTCAACGCAGCCGAAAACGTCCAGTCGGCACAGCTCGCCAATCTGAACGCCACGGAAGAGCAGGTGTTCTTGAGCGTGGCAACGGCGTACACGGATGTGGTGCGCGATCAGGCGGTGCTGAAACTCGAACAACACAATGTGAGGGTGCTCGACAAGCAGCTCAGCGCCACCCGGGCGGAATTTGAAAACGGTGAGGTTACTCACACCGATGTGGCCCAGGCCGAAGCGCGGCTCGCCGGCGCCGAAGCCTCCCTGATCCGTGCCCAAGGATCACTGGCAGCGTCGCGGGCGGCGTATGTGCGCGTGGTGGGCGTGGAGCCGGGCACATTGGAGCAGCCTGTCATGCCGGAGGGGCTGCCCGCCACCGAGGCGGAGGCAGCCCAACTCGCGCAGAAGGATTACTCGGTACTTGCGGCGCGCTACGCCGAAAACGCCGCACAACAACAGATTGCAGCGGTCAGTGGCAGGCAGAAGCCCACTGTGGCGCTCACCGGGCAATTGCTGGAAGCCCGCGATCCGGAAATCGGCTTTAGCCGTATAGATACACGCTCCATTATGCTGACCCTTTCCATGCCCATCTACGAGGGTGGCGCACTGGATGCGGAGAAACACGCCGCCGAACAGCACGCGGCCGCGAGACACGATGATCTGTTGGACACACAACGTCAGGCCAGACTTGATGCCGTGAACGCCTGGCAGGCCTATCAAACGGCCAATGCACAGCTGGCCGCGATTCACAGCCAGATACAGGCTGAACAAGTCGCCGCAAGCGGCGTTCGTGATGAAGCGGCGGTGGGCGAACGTACCACGCTGGATGTGCTCAACGCCGACCAGGAATTGTTGAATGCGCGCGTGAACCTGGTTCGCGCGCAACGGGATCAACTGGTGGCGGCTTATGCTCTCAAGGCCGCCACCGGCCGGCTCACCGCGGATGCGTTGCATCTCCCGGATGAAACTGTTTCCCACCAGCCATGATGTGCCGGCGCCACGAGGAAATTGCATGAACCCCGTCCCCGATAATCCGGCCAAGCGCGAAGTCATTCTTGAAGCTGCCAGCAAGATGTTTCTTGAAGTGGGTTTCGGTGCTGCCAGCATGGATGCCATCGCCAACGAGGCCGGGGTTTCCAAGCAGACGGTTTACAACCATTTCGGCTCAAAGGAGGAACTGTTTGCTGCAATGGTGCGGGGATCGTGCGATCAGATGATTTTGGCATTTACGGAAGCCACCAAGAACGATAATCCCGAGAAGACACTTCGCACCATCGCCCACCTTTTCATGACGATGATTTCCTCGACTGAGAAACAGTCCCTGCGCCGCATTCTCATGGCGGAGGCGCCGCGCTTCCCTGAACTTGCGCGCATTTATTACCAATCCGGTCCGGAAGTGACCCGCAAGTTCATCGCGGATTATCTGGCCGAGCAGACCCGGCATGGTGTGCTGAGAGTGGACAATCCCCGCATCACCGCGGAACAGTTCTTTGGCATGCTTTACAGTTGCTGGATGCGAGTGGATTGGGGCATGGAGCCGCCGCCTTCCAGGGAAGTACAGGAGAAATATATAGACAACGCCGTGACCATGATCACGAAAGCCTGCCATGCATAAACTGCCAATGCGTGCGCCCGGGCAAACAATGAAAGCAGCCCCCGCGTGCCGCGTATTGCGTTTATCGGCAGGCAAGCCGGGCCGGATCGCGGTCATGGCTCTGTTGCTTGCCGGACTTTCCGCCTGCGCCGTCGGCCCCCGTTACCGGAGGCCGGCACCGCCTGCGGTGAAGCGCTACACCGCTGCGCCGATGGCGCTTACGCTTTCCCCCGCTCAATCCGTTTCCGGTCTCGCGACCGGCGCGCAGAGATTCTCAAATGGCGCAAACGTCAATCCGGAATGGTGGATAAATTTCGGTTCGCAGGCCCTGGATGCGCTTGTGACCCAGGCATTGACGCACAATCCGGATCTCACTGCCGCTCAGGCCACGTTGGAGGAAACCCAATATAATTTGCAGGCGGTCAATGGCATTTTTTATCCGCAGGTAGCGCTGGGATTGGGCGGCGAACGCATTCATACCTCCGGCGCGTCCAGCGGCGGCTTTGCCGGACCCCAGCTTTATAACCTTTATACCGGTCAGGTATCCGTGAGTTATTACCCGGATGTATTCGGCCTGAACCGTTTGGTGTCGAGAGGCGGGGAGGCGCAGGTGGACGTCGCCCGGGACCAGTTGCTGGCCGCGCGCCTCATCATCGAAAGCAATGTGGTGAATGCTGCGCTGGATCTGGCTGCGCTTGAGGAAGAAGTGACGGCCACCAGAAATACCATCGCTGATCAGCAGCGGATTCTCAACCTGACACGCACCCGATACCGGCTCGGCTCCGCTTCACAATTCGACGTACTTACCCAGCAAAGCCAGCTTGCCAGCACCCAGGCACGGCTCCCGGCGTTGCTGCAGGTACGTGATGCAGAGCGACACTTGCTCGCCACTTATCTCGGCAGGTTTCCCTCCAGAACAGGAAGTTTGCAGATACCTGTGCTTTCGAAACTGAGATTACCGGCGAACCTGCCCGTAAGCGTGCCCTCGGCACTGGTACGGCAACGACCGGATATCCTTGCCGCGGAAGCGCAACTGCGCGCCGCCAATGCCCAGGTGGGCGAACAAGTGGCCCGCATGTATCCGAACCTGCAACTGACGGGCAACTTCGGCAATCAAAGCAACAATGCAGGTACGCTGTTCGATCCGGCGAGTCGCATCTGGAACCTGGCCGCCAGTATCGTATTGCCGCTGTTCGAGGGAGGCACGCTCGAAGCACAGAAACATGCTGCGGAAGCGGCCTATCGCGGTGTGTTCGCCAATTACCAGAATACGGTGCTGAATGCGTTCCGCAACGTGGCGGATGTGCTGCGCGCACTGCAACACGACGCTCTCGTGCTGGATGCCCAGGCGCGTGCAATGCGGGATGCCAGCCGCGCCTTCGCACTGGTGCGTATCCAATACCGGGACGGCGCGGTGGATTACCTGAGTCTGCTCACCAGCGAAATTCAGTATGAAAACGCACGCATTGCCTACGTGCAGGCTGAGGCCCAGCGTTATGCGGATACCACGGCCCTGTATGTCGCGTTTGGAGGCGGCACGGTGGAACCGCCACCCTCAGACCATTCCATGCCGCCACGCACCCAGCGCTAGTCCATCGGAGATTCAGTCATGAGCAGATCGGAAAAAAACATCATGCTGCGCACCGCCGTCGTGGCAGTGCTGCTGCTCGTCATCCTGTTCGGCGTTAAGGCCTGGCTTGGCTATCGAGCCCGTGCGGCATTGGCGCACCGTGGGGCGTTTTCGGTCAGCGTGTCGGCAGCTCCGGTCGGGACTGCCGCTTGGCAGCAGCAGATCCACGCCGTGGCAAACCTGGTGGCAGTCGCCGGTGTGCATCTCACACCGCAGTTGCCGGGACAGATTACGGGCATCTACTTCCATTCCGGCGAGTACGTGCGCAAGGGCCGGCGGCTGGTGCAGATAGATGACTCCAATCAGCGCGCCCAGCTTGCCAGTGATCGCGCTTCGGCGGAGCTTGCGCGTATCAATTATCAGCGCGCCAAAGGGCTCTACCGGGCGCATGCCACCAGTCGCGCGACCCTCGACACCGCGCGCGCCGGTTACGCAAACGCCCGGGCCTCCGTAGCCAATGACCGGGCAACCCTTGCCAAGCTTGCACTGAGCGCACCCTTCTCGGGCTGGATGGGTGTCAGGGAAGTGAGTCTCGGTCAGTACCTCACGCCCGGCACCGAGATCGCCGCGCTCAATGCCTGGGACCCGTTGCGTGCAGAATTCACCGTGCCGCAAAGCGAACTGGGCCTCATTCATACCGGCCAGAGCGTCGTACTCGGAGTCAATACCTTCCCGGGCAAAGCGTTTGATGGCAGGGTCATCGCCCTCAGTTCCGAGGTGGACCCGAGCACCCGCAATATCACCGTGGATGCCACCATTCCGAATCCCGGACATCTGCTGCGACCCGGCATGTTCGGAGAAGCCGTGCTGCTGGTGGGGGCGGTGAGGAAAGTGCTGGTGGTACCGACAGTGGCCATCACTTACAACACCTTCGGCGACTATGTCTATGTGGTCCGGCGGGAACAGCCCAAGGGCGGCAAGCCCATACGGGTGGCGATCGCCACCACCGTCACCACCGGCGAGACCCGCGACGGCATGACGGAGATACTCTCGGGCCTCAAGGCCGGAGAAACGGTGGTGACCGCCGGACAGATCAAGCTGCGCAGCGGCATGCCGGTCACCATCGTGCGGTCTGCTGCGCACTGAGCGGAGACCGGCATGCGTTTCACCGACATCTTCATCCGTCGCCCGGTTCTCGCTACCGCACTGAGCCTCGTGATCCTGCTGCTCGGCCTGCGCGCCTGGACGGCCATGACGGTGGAGGAGTATCCGCAGGTCACCAGCACGCTGATTACCGTGACCACCGCTTATCCCGGCGCCGATCCGAAGACCGTGCAGGGATTCGTGACGGCGCGGCTGGAACAGTCCATCGCCTCGGCTCCCGGTATTGATTACATGACTTCGTCCAGTGCCCAGAGCCTGTCCAGCATCACGGTGTACATGAAGCTCAATTACGATCCCAACGCCGCTGTGGCGCAGATTCTCTCCAAGGTGCAGCAGGTGCAGAACCAGTTGCCCACCGGCACCCAGTCGCCGGTGATCAACGAGACCGTGGGCGACCAGACGGCACTCATGTATCTGGCGTTCTACAGCAAGACCCTTGATCAGCAGCAGGTGAACGATTATGTGCTGCGGGTAGCGCAGCCGAAAATCCAGGGCGAACCGGGGGTCGGGCAGGCACAGATCGTGCCGGCGGGCACCGGACCCAGCGGCAACAGTTTTGTGCTGCGCGCCTGGCTGGATCCCAATAAGCTGGCGGCGTTCAATCTCACGCCGGCAGACGTATCCGCCGCACTCGCCGCCAACAATTTCATCAGCGCCGTGGGGCGGACAAAGTCCGCAAATATCGCGCGCACCATCGCTGCGGAAACCTCGCTGGACAGTCCCGGTGGATTCCGCCGGATGGTGATCGCGAACCGCGGCAATACCCTGGTGCGCCTGGGGGATATCGCCCAGGTAAAGCTCGGCGCCCAGAATTACAACCAGGCGGTATTCTACAACGGCACGCCCGCAGTGTTCATCGGCGTGTTCCCCACTCCCGGTGCCAACAGCCTGACGGTGGCAAGCGGCGTGCACCAGGCGTTCGCCGAGCTTACGCACTCGCTGCCGCCCGGTATCCGGGCGGCCATTCCCTATGACGGCAGCGAGTACATTCAGCGTTCCATACATGAAGTTACGCTGACCATCGCCATCACCCTGGCGGTGGTGGTGGTGGTGATTTTCCTGTTCCTGGGATCCTTGCGGTCGCTGCTGATACCGGCCATCGCCATTCCCTTGTCGGTGATCGGTGCTGGCACCCTGATGATCGCCATGGGTTACTCCATTAACCTGCTGACACTCTTGGCGGTGGTGCTGGCGATCGGGCTGGTGGTGGACGATGCCATCATCGTGGTGGAGAACATCCACCGGCACATCGAGGAGGGCAAGCTGCCCCTGCAGGCCGCGCTCATGAGCGCGCGTGAGCTGGCTTCGCCCATCATCGTCATGGCCACCACGCTGGCGGCGGTGTTCGCGCCCATCGGCCTTACCGGCGGGCTCACCGGCAGCCTGTTCTCGCAGTTTGCTTTCACGCTGGTGTTCACGGTGGTGGTCTCGGCGGTGGTGGCGCTCACATTCTCGCCGATGATTTCCTCCAAAGTGCTGCGCCACAGCAAACCCCGGGGCCTCGGCCACGCGCTGGATGCCGGCTTCAACCGGCTGCGCCACGCGTATGATCGCTCTCTTGCCGCCGTACTCAAGCAGCGGGCGGCGGTGCTGGTGGTGGTGGCCGGTGTGCTGATCGCGATCCCGGTGATGTTCCTCGGCGTTCCGGGGGAACTCGCGCCCACCGAGGACCAGGGGCTGATCCTGGTGTCCGCCACCGGTCCGGCCACCGCCACCCTGGGATATTTGAACAAATATACCGCACAGATTCGCAAGATCTTCGACAGCTTTCCGGAAACCAGGCAGGTATTCCAGATCAACGGAATATCACTGGGCGGCGGCGGCGGGAACAACGCCGGTATTGACGGCATGAAGCTCAAGGACTGGAGCAAGCGCTCCCGGAGCCAGATGCAACTTCTGCCGCTGGTGCAGGCCCGGCTCAGCCAGGTCACCGGCCTGCAGGCGGCGGCCTTCCAGAAACCCACCCTGCCGGGCTCGCCCACCGGCTTCCCGGTGCAGTTCGTGATCACTTCCAGCGGCAATTATCTCAAGATTGATCAGGAGGCAAACACGCTGATCGCCGCCGCCATGAAAAGCGGGTTGTTTTCCTTCGTCACCAAGGATCTGCGCTACGATAACCCGCAGGTGACGGTGAGCATTAACCGCAACGTGGCGGGCACACTCGGGGTCAGCATGGCTGACATCGGCCAGAACCTCAGTCCGCTGCTCAGCGGTAACTACGTGAACCGCTTCAACCTGAATGGCCGCAGCTACAAGGTGATACCGCAGGTGCCGGATCGCTTCCGCGCCGATCCCGCGCTGCTCGGCCGCTATTACGTCCGTAACAGCACCGGCCAATTGCTGCCGTTGTCCACTCTGATTGCCGTGCATACCCGGGTTCAGCCGGAGTTCCTGCCGCAGTTCCAGCAGCTCAACTCCGCGACCATCGAGGGGGTGATGGCGCCGGGTGTCACCCTGGGACAAGCGTTGTCATACCTCAAGGTAGAAGCGGAGAAAATCCTGCCCAGTGGCTTCGGCTACGACTACGCCGCCCAGTCGCGGCAGTACATCCAGCAGGGCAACACTTTTCTTATTACCTTCATGCTGTCTGTTCTGCTGGTGTATTTGCTGCTGGCGATGCAATTCGAGAGCTTCCGGGATCCGCTCATTGTGATGGTGACCGTACCCATGGCCATCTCCGGGGCACTGCTATTCATGTATTTCGGCGCCGCCACGCTCAATATTTACACCGAGGTGGGTATCGTCGCGCTGATCGGCTTGATCACCAAGCAGGGCATCCTGATCGTACAGTTCGCCAACGTGATCCAGGAGACCGAGGGACTGGACCGGCGCGCGGCGGTGCAGAAGGCCTCCAGTATCCGCCTGCGGCCGATCCTCATGACCACCGGCGCCATGGTGTTTGGCGCCGTGCCGCTGATCCTGGCCACCGGACCCGGCTCGGTGAGCCGCTTCGACATGGGGCTGGTGATCGCCGCAGGTCTCGCCATTGGTGCGTTGTTTTCCCTCTATGTGGTGCCGGTGATCTACACGTATCTGGCCACAGCTAAGAAAGGAATCTCAGAGCCAGCTGCGGGCATTTCTGTAAACGCTGCGGGTGATAATCACCAGAACACGCCCTGACAGTTTCCTGATTGTCGGCAGGGGCGAGCATACGTCCAGTAAAAAATCAGCCCCGCTTGTGCGGGGCTGATTTTTGTCACTATGCCTGTCTTTACCGTCGCGTGTTGCCCAGCAGGCGCAGGATTTCCAGATACAGCCAGATGAGCGTCACCATGAGGGCGAAGGCGCCATACCATTCCATATAACGCGGCGCACCCGCGGCCGCCTGTTTGGAGATCATGTCGAAATCCAGTATCAGGTTGAAGGCAGCGACGGCCACGATGAACAGGCTGATGCCGATGGACAGGCCGGTGTGGCCGAAGAGCATGGACGTGTCCACATGGAACATGCTGACAAGCCAGGTGAGCGCGTAGAAAATCACGATACCGAGGGTGGCCGCGCCCACCATCTTGTAAAGCCAGGGTGTGGCCTTGATGACACCGGTGCGATACAGGATCAGCATCCCTAAGGCCACCGCCAGGGTGAGCGCGACCGCCTGGATGACGATGCCGGGATATTGGATATTGAAAATCGCCGAAACACCGCCCACCACGAAACCTTCGCAGATGGCGTACAGGGGCGCGGTAATCATCGCCCAATTGGGCTTGAAGGCCGTGGCGATGCCGAAGATGAGGCCGCCGATGACGCCACCCATCACATAGGGCATGACCGCGGCGCTGTCATGCGTGACATACAGCCGCGACCAGCACCAGGCGGCGGTAAGCATCACCAGCACCAGCAGAATCAGGCTCTTGCCGATGGTACCGTTGACCGTCATGCGTTCGCCGGCGATGGCGATGGGGTTCTGGAAAGCTTTGGCCCTGAGGGCGGGATTGCCGGTTTTCATTGGAAGAGGCATGGGTATATTCCTGGGTTGAGATACCGTGATTGGACAGCCTGCCGTCCGCTAAGTTGCGCCACGCCATGTGGCAACGGCAGGTTACACTGTGCATCATTATATAGTGGAGCGGGGCAGCGTGGCAGGCCAACGCCTCTGGCACGAGAGCGAGATTCTCATGGCGCTGGATGCCGGCGCGACGGTGGTAGCAGCCAGCGAGCGGCTGGCCCGGGCCGCGCGGCTGGCGCATGCGGCACGTGCGCGCACGGCCGAGGTGTGGGAGCGTCCCGCCGTGCTCAGCTGGGGCGTGTTCCTCCAGCGACAATTCTCAGTCTATGAAGAAGCCCGGTTGCAACCCGGTCCCCGGCTTCTGGGCGCCCATCAGGCGGAAACCCTGTGGGAGACCGTGATCCACGCGGGCCACGACGGTTCCGCGCTGCTGCAACCGGCGGCCACGGCCCACGCCGCCCACGCCGCCTGGGCTGTGTGTCAGGCCTATGGCATTCCCCTTATCGAGCTGACGCAGGCGGCGGCCGGTGACGACGCGCGCCAATTCGCGCAATGGGCACAGCATTTCGCACAACGCTGCGAGACACACGGCCTTCTGGATCCGGCGCGCTTGCCGGATTATCTGACAACGCAGCTGATAGCTGAAAAGCTGGCAGCCCCGAAATATTGTGTGTTCGCCGGTTTCGAGGAATTCACGCCACAGCAGCAGCGACTGTTGGCTGCGTTGCGTGCGGCGGGCAGCCAAGTCGAGCAGCTGCCGGTGTCCGGCGAGTGCGCGAACAGCCGTCAACGCATTGCCTGTGGGGATGCGCAAGCGGAGATGCAGGCGGCCGCGCGCTGGGCACGGGCGCTGCTGGAATGTTCGCCCACCACGCGCATCGGAATCGTTGCCCGGGACCTGACAGAACAGCGCCAGGCATTTGCCCGCACTCTCGATCAGGTTCTGTGCCCCGGCAGGCTGCCGGGTGATCCATCTTCGCGTCCCTACAACCTCTCCATCGGCCGGCCGCTCGCGGATTGCCCGGTAGTGAGCGATGCACTCAACGTACTGCAATCGTTGCGGCGACGCTTGCCGTTTGCACAGGCGAGCCACCTGCTGCGTTCACCATTTATCACGGCCGGTGACAGTGAATCGCCGGCGCGTGCACGCCTCGAAGTCAGCCTCCGCGACGCCAATCTCGAAGAGGTAGGCCTGGGACGGTTGCTGATGTTGGCGGAGCAAGGCGGTGAAACCCAGACATTGAAATCGGCGCTGGAGGCGGTCTTGCAACTGCTGCGCGTCACCCCGGCGCGGCAACTGCCCAGCGCCTGGTCGAAGTCTTTTGCTGCAATACTCAAGGCATTCCGCTGGCCGGGGGAACGCACCTCCGATGCCGGCGAGTACCAGGCGGTACAGAGCCTGCGCGAAGTGTTGGGAGATTTCGCGCGCCTGGATGCGGTGTTGCAACCCATCCAGGCGGAGGACGCACTCACGCGTTTCACGCGGCTGGTCTCGCAGCGCGAGTTCCAGCCGGCCAGTGCGGATGTGCCGTTGCAGGTGCTCGGCATACCGGAAACCGCCGGTCTGCAGTTCGACCACCTGTGGATCATGGGTTTGACCGACGATGTGTGGCCACCAAGTCCGCGTCCCGATCCTTTCATCCCCTGGACGATCCAGCGGCGTCACCAGCTGCCGCATGCCAGCGCCGCACGTGAACTGGAGTATGCCGTCCAGGTTACGGGTCGGCTCTTAAACTGTGCTACTGACGTGGTGGTGAGCGCACCACAACGCGATGCGGACACGGAATTGCGCTGCAGTCCGCTGCTGGCGGATATCGAACTGACAGTGCCGGCGCAGTTGCTGCAAAGTCCGGTGCAGTACTGGCATGACCGCCTGCAGAAAGAGGCTGCCGCGGCCCTCACGGAATTCACGGATGAACAGGGGCCGCCGCTGGCGGAGGCCGGTATCGTCGCGGGCGGCACCAAGGTGCTGCAGGCGCAAGCGGCCTGTCCGTTCCGGTGCTTCGCCATATATAGGTTGGGCGCGCAGCCACTGGCGAGGCCGTCGCCCGGACTCAGCCCGATGGAGCGTGGCTCACTGTTGCACGAAGCCCTGGCACGTCTGTGGGAGCGACTCAGGGATCACGCCACTCTCGCGGGCTTGCCGACTGGCGAGCGTGTGCAGCAGGTCGAAGACTGCGTCACCCAGGTGGTGAACAAGTATGCATCGCGCAATCCCGATGTCTTCACACCGAATTTCAAGCGGCTGGAACAGGAGCGCCTCACGAGATTGATCGCGGCGTGGCTTGAAATCGAAGCAACGCGCGCCCCGTTCAGTGTCGAGAAGCCTGAGCAGGAGCGGAGCGTGACGCTAGGCCGTCTCAGGCTCAATACCCGTGTGGACCGCGTTGACCGAATGCCGGGCGGCAGGCACGTGGTCATTGACTACAAAAGCGGTGAAGCCGACCCGCGCGACTGGCTGGGTGTACGGCCGGATGAACCGCAGTTGCCGATCTATGCGGTGTCGGATCCGCAACTGCCGACGGCGGTGTTGTTCGCACAGCTGCGCGCCGGCGATCTGCGTTATCGCGGATTTGCCGAACAGGGCGGGCTGGTGCCGGAGGTCGGAGACTATGGCTCTGCGCGCAAGAAATCGGATGACCCGCAAGATTGGCCCGCATTGCTGGCGCACTGGCAAGTCGCGGTGACGGCGCTGGCGGAAGAATTCGTGCAGGGGATCGCACGCGTGGCTCCAAAGTACGGCGCCGACACCTGCCGCTACTGCCATCTGCAAGCACTGTGCCGCATCCATGAGCGCGATGCTTTGAGCAGGGAGGGCGATGATGCGCAAGGGTGATCATCTGCCGGTGGATGCCGCGGTGCGCGCCCGCGCCCTGGATCCGCGCCAGTCGTTCATCGTGCAGGCGCCGGCCGGCTCCGGCAAGACCGAACTCCTGACCCAGCGTTTCCTGACGCTGCTCGCGGTGGTGGATGAGCCGGAAGAGATCCTGGCCATCACTTTCACCAAGAAAGCCGCCGGCGAGATGCGCATGCGCGTCGCGCGCGCGCTGGAACTGGATGATGCCCAGGCGCCGGCGGAAGCGCACAAACGGCATACCTGGGAACTGGCGCAACGCGCGCGTGCCCGCGACCGGCTGCGCGGCTGGAACATCGCGCGCCATCCGGCGCGCCTGCGTATCCAGACCATCGATTCCCTGAATGCCGAGCTCACCCGGCGCATGCCGTTGCTGTCGAAGTTCGGCACGCAACCGGGGATCGCTGAACGTGCTGAACCGCTGTATCTGGAAGCCGCGCGCCGCACGCTCGCCCTGCTGGAAGACGGTGAGCCGCAGCAGATCCAGGCCGTGAGCGCCTTGCTGGTGCATCTGGACAACAGTTTGCCGCGGGTGATGCGGCTGATTGCCGACATGCTGCCGCGCCGCGACCAGTGGTTGCAGCATGCGCTCGCGCAGTCCGGTGGTTTGAGACGCAAGCAGCTGGAACTCGCGCTGCAGGAAGAAGTGCGCGTGGCGCTGGCGCAGTTGCTGTATGCCATACCCGCCGATTGCCGTGAACATCTGGCGGAACTGGCGAGCAAGGCCGCCGCAAGCTTGCGCCTTCAATCCGCCACATCGGAGATCGTCGCGTGCGCGGACCTTAAAACCCTGCCCGGCACGAACCCGGAGGATTCGCCGGCCTGGCGCGGCATCGCCGAGCTCTTTCTCACCGACCGCAATGAGTGGCGCCGGCAGATCAATGCCAGGCAGGGCTTCCCGCCGGAGAGCCGTAATGACAAGACGCGCGTACAGGAACTGCTGAGGCGTTTCACTGAACTGGAGCCCCTGCGTGACTCGCTCGAACGTGCGCGCACATTGCCACAACCGCGTTACCCGGAGAACCAATGGCAGGTGCTGGATGCGTTGTTGAGTCTGCTGCCGCTGGCTGCAGCTCAGTTGCAACTGGTGTTCATGGAACACGGCGAAGTGGATTACGCCGAGGTATCCCTGCGTGCCTTGCAGGCACTGGGTACCGAGGATGATCCCACGGACCTGACCCTGACCCTGGATCACCGCCTGCGGCATATCCTGGTGGATGAATTTCAGGACACCTCGGTGAACCAGATTGATCTGCTGGCGCGGCTCAGCGCCGGCTGGCAGGCCGATGATGGCCGTACCCTGTTTCTGGTGGGCGACCCCATGCAATCCATCTACCGCTTCCGGGAAGCGGAAGTGGGCCTGTTCCTGCGGGCAAGGCAGGCGGGCCTGGGTCAGATAGCGCTCACGCCCCTGACCCTGAGCGCGAATTTCCGTTCCCAGGCGGGATTGGTGCGCTGGTTCAATGACACCTTTGAGCAACTATTCCCGCATCAGGATGACATCGCCAGCGGCGCCGTGTCCTATGCCGGGGCAAGCGCGCAATACATGGCGATGGAGGGTGCGGCGGTCCGCATGCATGCGCTATTGCAACGCGATTCCGCCAGCGAAGCGGCGCAGGTGACGACCGTTATCGCAGCGGCGCGGGCAGAACGTCCGGATAGGCGCATCGCGGTGCTGGCCCGCCGCAAGGCCCATCTGGTATTCATCGTGCGCCGCCTGCGATCGCTGCATATCCCCTTCCGCGCGGTGGAACTGGAGAAACTGGGCGACCGGCCGGTGGTGCAGGATCTGCTGGCCCTGACCCGGGCGCTGCGGCATCCGGCGGACCGGACTGCGTGGCTCGCGAGTTTGCGTGCGCCCTGGTGCGGGCTCAGCCTGTCGGCGCTGCACGCGCTGGCGGGCCGCGATGAGGCCATGACGATTCCGGAACGGTTGCGTGATGAAGGTCTCATGGCCAGTCTCCAGCCGCAGGTGGATGGGACGCGTTTCGAATCGGTACGTGGGATCCTGCTGGAGGCGCTTGCCGACCGCCGGCGCGGCAGCCTGCGGGAACAGGTGGAACGGGTGTGGTTGCAACTGGGAGCGCCGGCCACCCTGAAATTGGCCGAAGATCTGGCGGACGCCGAGGCCTACCTGGAGTTGCTGGAAACATTGGATGACGGCGGCGAACTGCGGGATGAGGCGGAATTGGAAGCCGCCCTCACGGATCTGTTCGCGCGCCCCGACCCACGCGCGGATGAGTTGCTGCAGCTCATGACCATCCATAAGGCCAAGGGATTGGAGTTCGACGTGGTGATCGTGCCCGGTCTGGGTGCCGGTCCGGGGAGGCGCGACAAGCCGCTGCTCACCTGGCTGGAACGTCCGCGGCCCACGGGCCGCAATGACCTGCTGCTGGCGCCGCTGGAACCCAAGGGCGGCGAGCAAGACCCCATTTACCAGTTCATCCTCTCCCTCAAGCGCGGGCAGGAGCATCTGGAGATGACGCGCCTGCTGTATGTGGCGGCTACCCGGGCGCGGGAAAAGCTGCATCTGTTCGGTCATACCACGGTGCGGGAAAAGGACGGCGAACGCGGTCTCGCGGAGCCGCGCGCCGAATCGCTGCTGGGATTGCTGTGGCCGGTAGTCAGGGGGGATTTCGAAGCGGCTCTCCACCGGCAGGACGCGATGGCGCCGGCGCCGGAGGAACAATGCACGGTCTCCCTGCCGCTGCGGCGTCTGCGCCCGGACTGGCAGATGCCTGCGCCGGATAGCTCCATTATTTGGCCGGTCGCTGCCGAAACCCTGGCGGCTGAAGAGCGGGAACTCCTGGAATTCGAGTGGGTCGGGGATACCTTGCGACATGTGGGTAGCGTGGTTCACCGCTTGCTGCAGCGCATCGCCGCGGAGGATGCAGCCCATTGGGATGAGCCGCGCGTGCATAAACTGCGACCTCTCTGCGTGCACTGGTTGCGTGAATTGGGAGTCGCGGAAGCAGAACTTGACTCGGCCATGTCGGACGTATCGCAAGCCGTGTTAACCACCCTCGCGGATGAGCGCGGCCGATGGATTTTGGATAATCGGCATGCGCAGGCGCGCTCAGAATACGCGCTGAGCCATTTCGATGGACAGCGCCTGGCCACGGGCGTCATTGACCGCACCTTCGTTGACGAGGACGGGACCCGCTGGATCGTGGATTACAAGACCAGCCGCCATCGCGGCGGCGATCTCGAGGCGTTTCTGGTGCGGGAGCAGACGCGCTATCGCAAGCAGCTGGATGGTTACGCCAAGCTGATACGCGGCCTGGAACAACGGCGTGTTAAAGTGGGACTGTATTTTCCGCTGTTGCGGCGCTTCGTGGAATGGGAACCCGCCGATGGCTGAGAGCCTCGCGCATTGTCTGGTGGTGGCGATCTCCTCGCGGGCTCTGTTTGGTCTCGAGGAAAGCCATCGTGTCTTCACCGGGCAGGGGCTTGAAGCCTATTCGCGCTATCAGATCGAGCACGAAGACGACCTGCTGGAACCGGGAGTCGCGTTTCCATTGGTGAACAAGCTTCTGCGGCTCAACAGCTCCGATCGGGAAAAGCGGGTGGAGGTGATCCTGTTGTCGCACAACAGCGCCGATACCGGTCTGCGCATCTTCAATTCCATCCAGCATTACCAGCTCGATATCACGCGCGCCGCCTTCACCAACGGCGCGGCCCCGTGGCGCTACGTGGAACCGTTCAGCGCCGATTTGTTCCTGTCGGCGGAGCCGAAAGACGTGGTGGCCGCCCTGGATGCGGGCCGGGCGGCGGCCGCCATCGTGCCGTCACGCGCCGAGACCGCCGCCTCCGGGCAGTTGCGCATCGCTTTCGATGGGGATGCGGTGTTGTTTTCCGACGAGGCCGAACGGGTGTATCAGGAACAGGGATTGGCGGCCTTTGCGAAGAGCGAGAAAGCCCAGGCCCGGGCGCCGCTCAGCGGCGGACCGTTCAAGAATTTCCTGGCGGCGCTGCAGCGCATCCAGGCGGACTATCCCCTGGACTCATCGCCGATCCGCACCGCGCTGGTGACGGCGCGTTCCGCGCCCGCCCATGAGCGCGTCATCCGTACCCTGCGTGCCTGGAATATCCGCATTGACGAAGCCCTGTTTCTTGGCGGGCTGCCCAAGGGCGCATTTCTGAAAACCTTCGGCGCGGATATCTTTTTCGATGACCAGAAAGGCCATGTGGAAGCGGCCGCCGGTTATGTGGCCACCGGTCATGTGCCCCACGGCGTTACCAATCTTCAAGGCAAGTAACAGCGGATCGCTCCATGAATGAACGTGACAGCTGGCATGAAGAGAAACAATCCGAGTTTCTGTACCGGGTGATCGCGGACTGCGAACCCACGCCGGAGTTACACAC
>JAKAXB010000037.1 GCA_021816765.1 Natronospirales bacterium
AGCTGCTGAAGGAAGAAACAGCTTTGCGCCGGCACACTGAGGCGGTCGCCGCGCAGCGGCGCAAGCTGCCGTTGGGCGGAAAGATTCCCGAAGACTATGTGTTCGAAGGTGTGGACGAGCTGATGGGCGTGCGGCCGGTGCGGCTCTCGGAGCTGTTCGCACCCGGCAAGGACACGCTGGTGATCTACAGCTATATGTACGGGCCGAATATGGAGCGGCCTTGCCCGATGTGCACCTCGATGCTGGATGCGCTCGAGGGTAACGCGCATCACATCCTGCAGCGGGTGAATCTGGCGGTGGTGGCGAAGTCGCCGCTGCCGCGCATTCTCGCCTTCGCGCAGGAACGCGGCTGGCGGCGGTTGCGCCTGCTGTCTTCCGCCAGCAACAGCTACAACCACGATTATTTCGGCGAACGCGAGGACGGCCGGCAGTGGCCGGCGCTGAACGTATTCCGCAAGCGCGGCGATGCGATCCACCACTTCTGGGCATCGGAGCTGATGTTCGTTCCCGGCGATCAAGGTCAGGAGCCGCGCCATGTGGATTTCATCTGGCCGCTGTGGAACGTCCTGGATGCCACGCCGGAAGGCCGCGGCAAGGACTGGCATCCGAAGCTGGGTTATTAGAGCCAAAAGCCCTGGTTTATTCGTCATGCCGGCGCAAGCCGGAACGGAAAGTTTTACTGCTGCCGGGCCTCGGGGAACAGAACCAGTTTTTGGGCTTTGAGCAAATACGCGAGGCCACGGCGCAGATCGGCGGCGAGCGTGGCGGCGTTGAAGTGCGGACCGGGGCGCAGGCCGATCCAGGTGTTGCGGCCGTCGTTCTTGGCGCGGTACAACGCCAGGTCGGCGATGTTTACCAGCGTTTCCCAGTCGTCCACCTCGGTCATGCCGGCGGCAAACGGATACTCGGCAAAGCCGATCGAGCAGGTGATTTGCAAGGGCTCGTCCCGCAAGCCGAGGAACGCGCACTCCGAAACGGCCCGCTGGGTGCGCGCCAAGCTGGCCGTGACCGCATTGCGCGGCATGGGGGCGAACACCAGCAGAAATTCCTCGCCTCCCCAGCGCACCACCAAATGGCCGCTGCACACGACTTCTTCGAGATGGCGGCCGATCTGCCGCAGCACCTCGTCGCCCTGGGCATGCCCCAGCGTGTCGTTTACGCTCTTGAAGTTGTCAATGTCGGCGAGCGCAAACACCATGATTTCTTCGGCATGCTCGGGCTGTTGCAGCCGCTGCCGGAATGCGGCCAATTTCAGTGGCAGTTGTTCATAAAGATACCGGCGGTTCTTGAGGCCGGTGAGCCAGTCGGTCTGGCTGGCTTCCTCGAGCCGGCGATTGACGCCGGCCAGTTGCTGGTTGGCGATGCGCAGTTCGTCGGTGCGTTCGCTAACGATGTTGGCAAGATGCGTGCGTTGGGCGCGCAGGTGCCGCACCTGGAAGCGATAGCCGAGATAGATCGCCGTGAGTATCAGGATCAGCATCAGGGTGCGGAACCAGAGCGTTTCGTAGAAATACGCCCCGATGCTGAAACGCAGCACCGCCGGTTGCGGATTCCATACGCCGCTGTTGTTGGCGCCCAGCACCTCGAAGGCATAATCGCCAGGCGGCAGGTTGGTGTAGTAGGCGACACGATTGGTTACCTCGTTGAGCGTTTTCCAGCCGGGGTCGTAGCCGAACAGCCGGTATTTGAGTGCCACGCTGTGCGGGTTTTGCAGGCTCAGCACTGTGAAGCGGAAGGCCAGATCGCGGTCGGCCGCAGACAGCGACAAGGGCGCGTCGGCGTCGGTGTCGAGCGTATGCCAGACGCCGCCGTATTCCAGCGCTTCCACGCGCACCGGCGGCACCACCGTGTTGGTGAGGATGTGCGCCGTGTCCACCTGTACGACACCATCTTGACTGACTAACCACAACATGTTGCCCGTCATGAATCCATCATTTCCACCGCCGCTGTTGCAACAGTAGCCCTTCTGGCTGCCGTGCCACAGACCGTTTTCACTCAGGAGCATTTGCGGATGTAGTTCAGCAATCCGTCCGGCAAGCAGCGCGTGCAGTTCGTCCAGTTTGAGCCGGTAGATGCCGTGACCGCTTGCAACCCATAGCCAGCCGTTAGCGGCGTACGCGAGGTAGGCGGTTTGGGCCAAGGGCAAACCTTGCGCCTGAGTGAGTGTGTGCCATTGGCTGCCGTCGAACCAATACAGGCGTGCGTTGGAAAATGTGCCGACAACCAGATTGCCGCCGGGGAGTTCGCTGATGGCAGTCACCCAAATATGCGGGGGCAGGCCGCGGTGGATGCCCACGCGCGCCAGCTTGCCGGCGGCGTAGCGGTACAAGCCGTCGGCGGTGCCGACCAGTAGCCAGCCGTTGCGGGTTTCCAGCAGCACGCGGCAGTTGAGGTCGTGTAATCCCTGCTGCCTGCCGAAATGGCTCAGCACGCCGTGTGCGTAGCGATACAGTCCGGCGGAGGTGGCGAACCAGTAGGCATCATCGCGGTCGCGCAAGATACTGTGGACGTAGGGCGCGTTGAGGAGTGGGCCGAGGCCCGGGGGTTTAAATATGCGCCCGCGCTCATAGAGGCGTAATCCGGCATTGGTGCCTATCCACAGCCGGTTACCTTCATCGAGTAACGCAGTCACGTTCGGATCCGGCAGAGTATTGCCTGGGAGCACGAGCCGCGCACTCCCGTTTTTCAACAAGTACAGCCCGTCAGTGGTGCCAATCCAGACGCCGCCGCGCGCTGCCGGCGTCACCGCCCACACCAGCGGGTCGCTCAGTCCTTCCGGCACGCTGAAGCGCTGCACGTAGCCGTTCCACAGTCGCGTAACGCCGTCGGTAAAGCTGCCTATCCACAGATTGTGTTCGCGATCCTCGTACATGCTCTGGATGGACGGCACCGCCGAGGGGGCGTGATTGCCGATGAATTCCACAAGCCGTCCATTACGGACGCGTGCCAAGCCGTCGTTGCTCGCCACCCAGAAATTGCCGTCAGAGTCCGCGAGCATGGCGTTGATCGCCACGTTCAGCACCGACGGATCGCCTATGAGCCGTCGCCAGCCGCCGGGTGTGTAGCGGTACAAGCCGTGGTTGGTGCCGAGCCACAGCGTGCCGTCAAACACGCCAAGCCAGTACACCTTGGTTTGTTTGTTCGGCAGGGCAAGTCGACGGATGTGTGTCCCGGCGATCCGGTACACGCAACCCCTGGAACCTACCCACAGCGCGCTGTCCCACTGGATCAGCGAGTACGCGACGATCCGCGGCAACAACGCATAAGGCGCGATTTCGCTACCGTCCAGCACGAATAGCCCTTGTGGAGTTGCGGCCAATACTCGGCCGTCCGCGAGTTGTGTGAAAGCGAGCACGTCCAGCCTGCTGGGATTGAGCATGGGCAAATCCGGCGCGGGTTGCGGCACGCCGAATTGACCGTCGCGGTAATACTTCAGCCCCTTGTAAATGCCGATCCACAGCGTGCCGCTGCGGTCAAACATCAGCGCCTGCACCCAGGCGGAAGGCAGGAAGGTCCGGAAGCGCACCCCGTCGAAGCGCGCCAAGCCATCCTGGGTGCCAAGCCATATATAGCCGTCCGGCCCCTGGGTGATGACGTTGACGGTGATCTGCGGCAGGCCGCTTTCCACCGACCAGGTGTGGCGCGCGTATTCGTGGAAGGCTTGGGCGGGAGTGAGCGCACGCGCCGGCGTGAACGGCGCGGCGAGCAGTACGCCACCCCAAATCAAAGCACGCGGGTCCATCCGCCTTCTTGGCACTCGCGTGGTCATCATCAGGAGCCCCATACCCTGCTGAAGCCGCGCCAGTTTACGCCTATCCGATAGGCGCGGTGATGATCCCGCGCCGCTAGGCTGCGGGCTTGCCGGCCGGCTCGCTCTGGCTGTTCTCCTCGAACAGGCGCTTGAATTTCTCGGCGGCTTCCCGGGTGGTCTGGATGAGCCTGGTTTCGTCGCGGAACACGGCGAACTGGCGCTGAAAGCGCTCCAGCAGCGCACGGGTTTCGTGAGCCGGCTGTCCCAAGCCTTTCAGCGCGGCTTCGGTGAGCTTCAGACTGGAATACAGGATCTCGCGCACGATGGACTTGATGCCCAGCACGGTAAGCAGATGGGTGTGGTGGTGGTTGCGGGCGCGGGCCTATACCGGCACTTGCGGAAAGTGCCGGCGCACCATTTCCGCGGTAGGCACCGAGACCGCCACGTCGTTAATGCGGTCGAAGGGCGGCGGCGCATGTTCCTCCTTCAAGCGCTGGATAACTTCCTCGTTGAACAGCACCAGGAACGGCGCGGCGGCCATGGACAGGGTGACTGGGTGACCGCCAAGTTGAGGATGTCCACTCGCTGGCTGAAAGTGCAATAGCCCGCTGCGGTGTTGAAAATCACGAAGGCGAATTCGCCGTCCAGAGCGAGATCGAAAGCCAGGTTGCGCGGCGCTCCAAGTGCCGGGATTCCCGCAGGTCAGCGGCTGCTGACCAGTACGAGCTTGCGCCAGCGCAGCAGGTTTTCGACGCCGGCGTGCAGATCGGCGCGCAAGGTATCGGCGCTGAAGTTGATACCGGGTCGCAACACCACCCAGCGGTTGCGGCCGGTGGTCTTGGCCACCAGCAGTGCCTGGTCGGCCAGGTTTACCACCGCTTCCCAATCCGGCGTCTTCACGGTGTGGTTCGCGAACGGATATTCAGCGATGCCGATGGAGCAGGTCAGGGAGAGCCGCTCACCCGACGGGGTGGTATAGGTGCGTTCACTGACGGCCTGGTGGACGCGTGTGATTACCTGCTCGGTCTGGGTGCGCGCCAGGGGACGGAATACCGCCAGAAATTCCTCGCCGCCCCAACGCACCACATAGTGTCCGGCGCGCATGTGATCCCGCAGCGCCTGTGCAAACTGCTTGAGAATCTCATCGCCCGCAAAGTGACCGAAGCGGTCATTGATATCCTTGAAATGGTCCACGTCTATTACCGCAAACATCATCACCTGGTCGCGGTTTTCCGGGCGGCTGAGTTCACGGTGCAATTGCCGCATGTCATCGGGCAACTGGTTGGTCAGATAGCGGCGGTTCTTGAGCCCCGTGAGCGGATCGGTCTGGCTTGCTTCCTCGAGTTGCCGGTTCAGCGTTGACAATGCTGCGGTGCGTTCCACCACAGTGCGCTCGAGCTGCTGGCGCTGGCTGTGCAGATGGCGCAACTGCAACTGGTAGCCGATGTAGATGAGGGTGAGCAACGCCAGAACCAGCAGCATGCGGAACCACAGGGTTGCGTAGAAATGGGGGGCGATTGTGAAATGCAGCCGGGCGGTTTCCGGGCTCCACACCCCGGCGTTATTGCTGCCGCGGACCTCAAAAACGTAATTGCCGGGAGGCAGGTTGGTGTAGGAGGCGGTCCGTGCCATGACGTTTTCGAGCGTCTGCCAGTGCCGGTCGTAGCCGTCAAGGCGATAGCGCAGCGTCACACTGAGCGGGTTCTGGAAGCTCAGCACGGAGAAGCGAAAAGCCACGTCCCGGTCCTGCGGCGGGAGGCGGAAGACATTACCCCGGTTCGCGTGCCAGGCACGGTCGTAGCGGATCGCTTCCACCACTGTATTCGGCACGACGCTATTGAAGCGGATATGCCGGGTGTTGATTCTCACCAGTCCGTCACGGCTCGGCAGCCACAGAATGCCGTTGTGGAATACACCGCGGGCGTTACCGGCGCCGTTGCAGCAGTAACCCCGTTCGCTGCCGGGCCACTGGCCGCGCTCGCTCATGATCATCTGTGGAACGAGCCGGCTTGCCCGGTGTCGCACCAGGGCATGCAATTGCCGGATGCGTATCCGGTAAATGCCGCGGATGCCGCCGACCCATAACCACTTGCCGTCCGTATCCGCTGTCATATAGGTGATGGTATTCGCTGGGAAACCATCCTTGCTGGTGAGCGTGTGCCAGCGGGTGCCGTCAAATACATATAAATGGTTCTCATCGAATGTACCCACCACCAGCCAGCCATCGGCCAGCTGGCTGATGGCGGTGACGAAAGCCGTGCGCAAGCCGGTATCCGTGCCCAGCGGCAAAAGACGGCCGTGGTCGAATTCGTACAGACCGGAGAGCGTGCCGACCAGGATGCGGCCGTCATGGGTTTCAAATACCAGGCGGCAGCGCCGATTGACAAGCCCTGCGCGGGTTCCGTAATGGCTGAGTTTGCCGTGGGCATAACGGTACAGCCCGTTGGTGGTGGCCAGCCAATAATTACCGGCACGATCGCGGAAAATCCCCTGCACGCTATGGCCGGCAAGCGCTGCGAACACCGGAGGCGACAGCAGCCGCCGGCGCCGGTAGAGGGTCAGGCCGGATTTGGTCCCGATCCACAGCGTATCGCCGTGCGCGAGCAGCGAATAGGCATCCGGCTCCGGCAGCTTCTGCCCGCGCACCACATGGGTGAATCTGCCGGCGTGCAGGCGGTATACGCCGTTGCTGCTGCCGGTCCAGATGTCGCCGTTGCGCGCGCGTGCCACGGACCAGAGCAAGGGGTCATGCAGGCCCTCGCCGACGCTGAAGCGCCGGCCAAAGCCGTTCCACAGGCGGGATACGCCGTGGGCATGGGTGCCGATCCACAAGTCGTGCTCGCGATCCTCGAAGAGGGACTCCACCTGCGTCGCTACGGGTGTGCGGCGACTGTTCACGAATTCCCGCAGCCGACCGCCGCGGATGCGGGCGAGCCCCAGATTGGTGGCGACCCAGAAATTATCATCTGAATCCACGTAGCAGGCATTGACGGCTATGCGCAATGCCGCAGGATCACCGGCCAGAGGCCGCCAGCGTCCGTCGGAGTAGCGGTATAGCCCGCGGCTGGTACCGGCCCACAGCGCGCCGTCGTAAGCACACAGGCGGACGATGCGCGTCCCCGCGCCCCCCGGCGCCGGGTGGGGGGTCAGCCGTCCATCGTGCAGCTGGTAGAGCGTTCCCAGAGCACCCACCCAGAGACTGCCGTAATCCTGCAGGATTGCATACACCGGCACGGCGGGAAACTGGGAATCCGGAGCCAGGCCCAGGCGGCGCACTTCCAGCACGCCGTTGTCACTCGCGGCGAGCACTTCCCCATCGGCAAGCTCCGTGAGTGCATGCACGTCGGTGCGCGGATTCAGGTGTCTGGAGGCGGGTGCGGCGGCAAGCTTGTGCATCTTGCCGCCGACATAATAGGCCACGCCCTTGTTGAGTCCGATCCACAGGGTGCCATCGCGGCTCACCAGCAGCGCCTGTGCCCAGTCCGCCGGCAGGTAGTCCTGAAATTCTGCGCCGTCGAAACGGGCCACCCCATCCTGGGTGCCGAACCACAGGTAGCCGCGCCGGTCCTGTGCGATGGAAAGTACCGTAATCTGCGGCAGGCCCTGCTGAATGGACCAGGTGTCGCTGACGTAATCGTGAAACGGTTTATCCGGTGCGAGAGCATGCGCGGCGGGAACCATGAGCGACAGCACCAGCAACAACGCACAGCTACCGCATCGGCGCCAGGCACCCTTGAATTCCTGCGCTCTTTTCACCGGGACTCCTGTCTGGCCCTTTCTGCAAGGCATGTTAGACGAATTCCCTGCCCGCGACACCTGAGCCGGCGATTCCGCATCAAGCGGAGAGCGACGCTTCACTCCGCCGGTCCTCCTCCAGCAGCAGTTCCAGTTCCTTGGCGGCCTCCCGGGAGGTCTGGATCAGTTTGGCTTCATCCCGAAACACGGCGAATTGGCGTTGCAGCAAGTCGTTGTCGTGTTTCCGGAAGGTGGCGATGGTGCGTGCCACCGCCTGCTGTTCCATGCCCAGTTCTTCCAGCAGATTTTCCGCCAGCCGCAGACTGGAAAACAGGGTTTCGCGCACGATGATCCTGACACCCAGCTCCATGAGCAGGTGCGCATGGTGGCGGTTGCGGGCACGGGCGAGGATGGTAAGGTTGGGAAAATGCTTGCGCACCATTGCGGCGGTGCGCACCGAAGCCTCCACGTCGTCTATGGCGAGCACCAGGAATTTTGCCTGCTCCGCCCTGGCGGCGCGCAGCAGGTCGAGGTGGGAAGCGTCACCGAAATAGATCTTGTTGCCGAAACGGCGGATCACGTCCACCTGCTCGTGGTCGGCCTCCAGTGCCGTGAAGGCGATTTTCTGCATGCGCAGCAGGCGGCCGACCACCTGGCCGAAACGGCCGAAACCGGCGATGATCACCGGATTGCCCGGCTCGTCAATGCGGTCGAATTCAGGCGGTGCGTTATCCTTTTGATAGCGTTGTATCACTTTTTCATCGAACAGAACCAGGAAGGGCGTGACGGCCATGGACAGGATCACGGCGAGGTTGAGCAGATCCACGGTGGACTGGCTGAACAGGTGATAACCCGCGGCCGTATTGAAAATCACGAAAGCAAATTCACCGCCCAGCGACATCTCGACCGCGAGACGTCGTGACGCCGCGCCCGGCAGTTTGCAGAACCTGCCGGTCAGGTACAGCACCAGGCCCTTCAACACCAGCATGCCGAAAACCACACCGATGACGATGAGCGGGATTTTCGCCAGCAGGCCGAGATTGGCCGACATGCCCACCGCCACGAAGAACAGGCCCAGCAGCAGTCCCTTGAAAGGTTCGATATTGGCTTCCAGCTCGTGCCGGTAACTGGAATCCGCCAGCAGCACGCCGGCGATGAAGGCGCCGAGTCCCATGGACAAGCCGATGGCATCGGCGATCAGCCCGGCACCCAGGACGATCAGCAGCGCCGTGGCGGTGAAGATTTCCGGATTGCCGAAGCGCACGATGAAACGGAACAGCGGTCGCAGCAGCCAACGCCCACCCAGTACCAGTGCCGCCATCGCCGCCGCGATGATGATGACGGAAGTGAGGAAATGCGTCTGGTGTATCGCGGTGCCGCCATGCATTACGCGCAGCAAGGCCAGCACCGGAATGGCGGCGATGTCCTGGAACAGCAGCACGCCGAAGGCCGCACGGCCGTGGTGGTCGGTGAGCTGTTTTTTTTCTGCGAGCATCTGCAGCACGAACGCCGTGGAGGAGAGCGACAACCCGAAACCGGCCACCAGCGCCGCGCCCAGCCCCAAACCCAGCGCACATGCCGCCAGGGTCAGCAGCAGGGTACTGACCAGCACCTGGACTGCACCCATGCCGAACACGGTCCGGCGCAGCACCCACAGGCGTGAAGGCTGCAGTTCCAGGCCGATGATGAACAGCAGCAGCACCACGCCGATCTGGGAAAAACTCAGAATGGCACCCACGCCGGTGATGAGCCGCAGACACCAGGGGCCGATGATTACCCCGGCCGCGAGATAGCCCAGCACCGAGCCGAAACCGGATTTGCGCGACAGCGGCACGGCGATGCAGGCGGCGATCAGGAAAACGATGACTTCCGGGAGAAAATTCATGGCGGTTATATGGACGCCTCCCGTTTGCCAAGGACGTTTTTGGTGTGTTGGGACAGATAGGCTGCAGTTTTATATCCGGCCTGTTGTGCAGGTCGGAACCCGCTGGCCCTGATGGAATCCGCTGACCCACGC
>JAKAXB010000001.1 GCA_021816765.1 Natronospirales bacterium
GATTTGCAAAAATACCTGGGCCAGTACAACACCCTCATCACCACCCGTGTCGCCGCCTATAACCATGAAGCGTACGCCACGGGAGCCCCGACCCTCTTCTCCGGCCAACCCCTCCGGTTGCCGCCAGAGGTGCATATACCAAAGTGAGAAGCCTCATTGGAGGCAGCCTCAATATTGGACTGGCCGGGATATCTGTGTAACTGGGCAGGAGCGGGGGTATCTTCGCGACTTTTGGGATCGGATTTGGCGAGAGTTACTGAGGAATCCAACATGTACATTAAACGTTGTGCCTTATTTCTTCTGCTAATAATGGCAGCATTACCCACACATGACCTATATGCTGCCGTACAGCCTTCTCGTCCATCTGCGAATAGTGTTATTACGCATGGCACGGTGGTTATTCATGGAGTGACAATTCATTACACAGCCCGTGCAGGAACGCTTATCTTGCGTAATGCGTTGCAAGTACCGATCGCAAGTGTTTTCTATGTTGCCTACTGGAAAGACGGGGTACGAAACGCAGCTAACCGGCCGATCACCTTTGCTTACAATGGCGGTCCCGGGTCTTCATCGGTGTGGCTGCAGATGGGGGGTATCGGTCCCCGACGCGTGATGGTGCCCTCGGACGCAAAGAGCGTGCCGCCGCCCCCTTACGATATATCGAATAATCCATACAGCATTCTTGATAAATCGGATGTGGTATTTATTGATCCGGTGGGTACTGGCTACAGCCATCCTCTTGGCAAGGCAACAGGAAAGCAGTTCTGGGGCGTGGATCAGGACGTGCATTCCATGGGGGAATTCATTATAGATTATGTCTCAAAGTTCGATCGCTGGAATTCCCCCAAGTTCCTTCTCGGTGAAAGCTATGGGACGTTCAGGACGGCCGCGCTGATTAACTACCTGCAAAACCAGGGAATGCAGTTCAATGGGGTGATTCTGCTTTCCAGTGTGCTGAACTTCGAGGCTTCGTCATTCCAGCCGGGAAATGATTTGCCGTATATCCTCTTTTTGCCGTCGTATGCGGCGATAGCGTGGTATCACCATGCGCTGTCTCCAGAGCCTAAAAATCTGGCGACATTTCTTGGACGAGTGGAGAAGTTTGCGGTATACGATTACTCAACAGCTCTCCTGCAGGGCGATAGTCTGGGTGCAAATCAGGAGGATAAGATAGCTGAAAAACTTTCCGAGTACACAGGATTAAGCCAATCGTACTGGCGTAAAGCGGATCTGCGGGTTAACGCCGATGAATTTGAAACGGCACTGTTAAGCCGCCAGGACTTGGTGACCGGACGGCTGGATGCGCGCTATGTCAATTATGCGGTGAATCCCCTTTTGCCGTTCCGGGAGTACCCGGTTATGGCTAGCGCCATTGACGGAGCATTCACATCCGCAGTCAATTATTATCTGCGCAATGACTTGCACTACATTAGTTCCAGGCCGTATCTCATAATCAATGGCGATGTTGGCCGACATTGGGATTGGAAACACAAGTCGCCATTTCGCAGTTTCGGGGCACGGCCAGGGTTTACCGATGTAGTACCGGATCTGCGGCGTGCCATGATTACCAACCCTCACCTGCAGCTCATGGTGAATGCCGGGTACTTCGATTTAGGCACGCCGTATTTCGCCACACAATATACAATCAATGAACTTAAATTACCGCCACGACTTCAAGAGCATGTGCATATGTACCATTATTATGTTGGCCACATGCTGTATTTGAACACACCATCGCTCGCGGCGCTTCATCATAATCTGGATGGATTCATAGACATTTCAGTACGACAAAAGAGGTAAAATCTGTTGTAACTACTATGGGAATGCCCATTCCTTTTCAAGGAACAAGTGGCAGCAATATCTTTACCAGTATGCGCTGAGCGTACAGCGCATTGCATATTCTTACATGAAACAACAGAGTGACCTGCGCAGAACGTTGGGCATACTGGCCGTCATTGCATTCGGGGTAACCAACGAAGTTGGTGCGGGCTTGTTTTTCATCTCTACGCAAATACAACAAACGGCCCCTGGGGTTGGCAATCTTGTGCCGTGGTTAATGATTGTGGGTGGATTAATTACCTTTGCGATCGCCATCGTGTATAGATATTTTTTTTCCTCCGGTCTAATTGGTGCGGGTGGGGAATATGTGATGATATCGCGGAGTGTCGGCCGGGGTTATGCATTCATAGCAACTTTTCTCGCATGGTTTGGGTTCTCTGGCGCTCTTGGAACACTCGCATATGCCGCGCCAAAATTCATGGCAGCCGCGAGCCTGTCTATGGGGGCGATCTCGCTAAGTCATTATCTGGCTTCTCCTACCGGAACATTAATTATTGGGTTAGGTCTTTTATGGGGTGTGTGGTTTATACATGTGCGCGGTATCCGCTTGGCGGGCGTGCTCACGGTTGTGGCAATGTTCATTGTCATTGGCGTGACTATCGTAATAATTATTTACGGTTTCAGCACTACACAACATACTTTTGAGGTTGCCATCAGCCGAAAAGTTCATATTGCTGCGGATAAAATCATTAACGCAGCTCCAGTTCAACACTTGAACTTTGTCGAAGCCTTTAAAACAGCATTACCAATCTTATTCTTTGGATATCTGGGCTTATCGACTGCAACACAAACCGGAGATGAGGCTATAAATGCTCGTCATTCGCTGGCAAGAGCGGTTATCATCGCTCCTTTGATTGTTGCGGTCATTTATACACTCTTCACCTTCGCACTCTATCACGCGGTACGTTGGCAATTGATTGCAGGTTTAGCGACACTCGGAATGTCCACTTACACGACCTCCACAGGGCTTCTGGGAATCGTAATGCCGCCATGGTTGGCAATAACGATAAATATCGCTGTTGCAATTATTGTCGTGAAAGCGTTTTTACCTATTTTTCTAGCGCAATCCCGATGGATATATGCATGGAGTAAGGATGGGATAATCCCGGCGGTATTTGGACAAACACACAAAAAATATAAAACCCCCGTATTGGCTCTTTGCATCAGTGCTCTGCTCGGTTCTGTGAGTCTTATAGAGTCGATCAAGTATGGCTATGTGTTCGGCGTCAGTATACGGCTGCTGGCAGTGATGATAGTGTTTATATTCTTGGGCATAGGCATGCTTGTATTTCGACGAACCGCTCCAATGCTGTATGTTGAAAACAAATCATGGATGGCAAAAAAACGCGGGATACAGATAGGTCTTGCGCTATTTACGATTACGATTTCCTCTTGGTTTGGGCTATCAATCGCGTTCGGTGATGTTAATGAACCATTGTTGTTTCAGCCGATTATTCAAACACTCCTCGTCGCGGCTGTTGGCGGTGTAATTTACGGTTTGCGCCACGGGTGGAAGGGTGAGAAATAAAATGACTGCCGGGCAAGGTGATCATTATTGGATTTCTTTCGACACGAGCGATTTGTGCTGGTAGTATAAATCGCGCGCGACCTTGGAGCGGGTAAACACGGATAAGATGTGCGTTTCGTCTGCGGCGCGGATGGCGGCTGTCAAAGAAGCAAGCTCGGAACTGAAACACTCCAACATGCTCAGCACCGTTACGCGGTTTGCAAGACAAATATCGCGCCACATCACCGGATCGCTGGAAGCGATGCGCGTAAAATCGCGTAATCCACCCGCGGCGAAATGGAAAATCCCCTGGCTCTCATCCATACGCGCCAGCATATCGACCAGGACATAGGCAAGCACATGCGGCAGATGGCTGGTTGCCGCCAGCACTGCATCATGGTGCTCCACCTCCATTTCCACGACCTCAGCGCCAGTGTGTTGCCACAGCGTGCGGACGGCGGCGAGCGCTTCCGTTTGGGTGTCGGGCAATGGGGTGAGGATTACACGCTGTCCTTCAAAAAGATCAACGGATGAAGCCTCCACACCGTTTTTTTCCATACCGGCTATCGGATGTCCGGGCACAAATGTCTGTGGGACCGCGCCAAAAGCAGCGCGGGCGGCAGCTACAACACTGCCCTTGGCACTGCCTGTATCGGTAATAAGGGTATCCGGACGGACATGTCCCGCAATTTGTCTGAATACCTCTTCCATTGCACCCAACGGCACTGCCACAACCACCATATCTGCGTCATGTACTGCCGTAGCGATATCAATCTCATACCGATCTATAACACCCCGTTCCAGCGCCTTGCACAACTGAGCCTCATCGCGCCCGCCCCCCACAATTTCCTGGCAAACACCAGCCCGCTTTACCGCGAGCGCTAGCGAGCCGCCGATCAGGCCCACGCCAATAATTGCCAAGCATTTAATCATGCGGTGAAATGTGTAACTTGGTTTAATCTACAACACCAATTGCGAACTTTGCGAGTAATCTGCAGGAGGCCCTATCGCTCATAGAACTTGTTCTCTGCCAGAAGGGTTTCGTCCATGACGGCACGAAACATCCGTGTGAGTCCCTCCGCTGGAAGCAGTTCACTCGCCATGGTCGCCCTGTGCTGCAGCACTGCTTCCTCACGCTGGGGGTCACGTAACGGCAAGCCTGTGGCTAATTTGCCCTTGCCGATATGTAGCGCTACCCGTATGCGCTCGTTCAGGAGTTGTATGAGCGCATTATCCAGGCGATCAATGCGCTGCCGGTAACTACGCGAAATCCCCGCAGTATTGGTTGGTGCATCTTTCGTCGGCGTTCCCGCGAGGGTGCGAGCTACCAGTGGCACGTAGCAGGCCAACTCGTGCATCAGCGCGGCGAACTCGGAGGGGTTCAATGACTGCTCGCCGTCGGAGAGCGCCTGTTCAGGTACCGGATGGACTTCAATGATAATGCCATCAGCGCCAACCGCCGCTGAAGCTTTTGCCAGTGGCGCAACGAGGTTACGTCGGCCTGTGCCGTGGCTCGGATCCACCAAAACTGGCAAATGCGTAAGTTCCTTGAGTGCTGCTACCGCATTCAGATCCAAAGTGTTGCGTGTCGCGGTTTCAAAGGTGCGAATGCCACGTTCACAAAGGACCACATGGGGGTTTCCGGTGTACGCGATATATTCTGCCGCCAGCAACAGCTCTTCAATGCTTGCAGCAAGGCCACGTTTGAGCAAGACCGGTTTGTTGGTCGCACCAAGCGCTTTGAGCAGTGCGAAGTTCTGCATGCTGCGGGCGCCCACCTGCAGCATGTCCGCATAGCGAGAGACGAGGGGCAAATCCTCGGTACTCAGCACTTCCGTGACGATCGGCAGGCCCACCTCGCGGCCAGCGATTGCGAGCAATCGAAGACCCTCTTCACCGAGACCTTGGAATGAGTAGGGTGAGGTACGCGGCTTGAAGGCGCCCCCCCGTAAAAGATGGGCGCCTGCTCCTGCCACAGCGTACGCCGCCTCGCGTATCTGCCCCTCGCTTTCGACAGCGCAAGGGCCCGCAATAACAACGAATTCGCTGCCACCGAATTCCACAGCCCCGACGTGCACACGTGTGCCTTGCGGATGGGCCGCGCGCGCCACCAGTTGGTACGGCGCCAAACGACCCATGGTGGTGATATTTCGGGCGGTATTCTCAGACATTGGGTGCCTCCGTAAGAGTCAGAGGAACCGAGGGAAAACGAAAAGGCCCGCTTCCCTGGGTTCGGGAAAGCGGGCCTGATTTCGTCGCTGATCGGTGGTCTTCGCCTAAACTATATGCGCCCTCTTTCCCGCAGGGGGAAAGACGTAATAGCCATAGGTAGTGGCGAAGGGATAACGCATGGGTTGAAAAGTCTAGGAGCTATATAGTGGAATGTCAACTCTCTCCAGGCGGCGCCAGTTCACCGGGAAGCAGCCGCAAGCAGGAGAACTCAACGGATTACGCGAGAACCCGGGAAGCCGATACGCGCACCCGCAGTGAGATCAAGCCGGATGCCAGTCTGGATCTGGAGTATGGTTTGGGGTGGCGAAATGGGCGAAGCCCATGAGCCTTATTCTTGAGTCTGTAATGGCTGCTGGCAAGCATGGCATTTTGATTTTCAGTCGTCTTTAAGGTGACAGATTCGTTAACCGTTCCTAATATGCTTACGATGCCCTGGGGGACATCACCAGCAAGTCCGATACGGGCAGCTATACCTACGGTCAGGGGGCGGGACCGCATGCGGTGACGAGCATCACCGGCCCGGCGGGCGGTACGTATTCCTATGACGCCGACGGCAACATGACGAACCGCAACGGCACGGTGATTCAGTGGAACAGTGAGAATCTGCCGGTGTCTATCAGTCAGGACAGCGGCGATGCCAGCAGCTTCAGCTATGCCCCCGACCAGCACCGCTACTACCAGGCGGCGCTGATTGCCGGGGTGAGCGAGACCACGGTGTATGCGGGGGGGTATGAAGCCTGGACCCGCGCCGGCGTCACCACCTTCCGGCACCACCTGATGGCGTACGGACGGGAGGTGGCGGAGGTGGACCTCACGAACAGCGGCAGCAGCGTCAATGAGACGGTGAGCTATGTGCTGACGGATCACCTGGGGAGCGTGGACGATGTACAGGGAAGTACAAGTGCCGCGCGACCCTTGGAAGTCCCCGGAGGGGGAGGAGGCAGGAAGCCGGGAGCGGCCGTGATCACGAATGTGAGTGGCACCGTGGTGGCGGACATGAGCTTCAGCGCCTTTGGCCACCGGCGGGAGCCCGGCACCTGGGAGGCGCCGGTGGGGACGGCGGAAATACAAACCGATCACGACGCGGACCGCTACGGGTTCACCCACCAGGAGATGCTGGACGATGTACAGGGAAGTACAAGTGTCGCGGGAGGCAGGAAGCCGGGAGCGACCAATGTGAATCTCATCCACATGAACGGGCGGGTGTATGACCCGACCCTGGGCCGGTTCCTCTCCGTGGACCCTATATTCGAGTTCCCGACCAACACCCAGAGCCTCAATCCGTACAGCTACGTGCTCAACAACCCGCTCAGCATGACGGATCCGACGGGGTATGCCCCTTCTTGTGTCACCAACAAGGATGGTTCCACCACCTGCACCGGCAATGTCATTGTCACTGGCACGCACATCGCGCAGCAGGTGAGCGCGACCGTCTCCGCCAAGGGTGGGCCAGTATCTTTCTCCGGGCCGCTGGCCGGTCCCGGCGGGCACTCGCTGATGCTGGGTGACACTACCATGACGGCCACCGCGGGGGTGAACGGCAGCAATGGCGTGCAAAACAGCAACCAGGGACCAAGCACGAGTCTAGGACTGAGCACGAGTAGTAGTCAGGGTAACAATACTTCACCGGCCCTTTCTTCAACGGTGACTAGTTCGAATAGTACAACTAGCGGCAATAACACTAGTACTGTTGAGGGGACTGCCACAAATGAGGAGCAGGAGGCTCAACTCATGCAGAAAACTTGGAAAGACTTGCCTGGTGCTATTAAGTTTTGGGAAAAAGAGAATTCAGCTCAGGATTTGGCGCAATATGCGAAGGATAAATTAATAATCATGCGGGGATTTGTACAAGGTGAAACTGCGGCGACCTGCGCAACAGGTTGTGAACCAGGTCTCGTATCTCCCAACGATCCACACACAATTCTGCTTTATACCGGCGTAGCCTTGGCTGCTGGGTATACCCAAGAAGGTGGCAACCGCGGAACGATGTTCATCGTCGCACACGAATTCGAACATACTACCCTCCGAAATCAAGAAATGTTTAGCGAATATGAGCGCCAACACCCGAATCTCGATGCGTATACGCTTGGTCAGGAGGAAAGGAACCCGGCAATTCATGATTCTTTGCCATGGGAGAACGATGCCAACGAGTTTGGTCGCGAAATTTTGGAAGCTTATAATTTAACCCATCCACCGTGAGGGTCATAACTATGTATCTTAAACTTCTATTGTCAGGGATGGTTTTGTGTCTGTTATCTTCTAGCGGATGGGCAGGCTCTACTGCACCAACGCGCGACGATGGCATTTATAGTTATGAGAGTTTTGCAGGAGGCAGAATTGAGATCAGAAATGAGGGCGCAGTGATATTCGGCGATTTTGGGGTAAAGGCCACGATTTGCGGAGGCCATTCAAACTATTTCTGCGTGAATGCATCTCACGCCTTTTACTTTGCAGTACCAAAGCATATTTCGGAGACTGACAGATCCTGGATAGTGGACGGACACAAATATGAATTGATATCGGCGATAAGATCGATGATGGTCATCGGGAATGTTATTCCCGTGGCTATTATCAGCACCACAGATCGCGCCCACAACGGGGACACAGCAACAAGATATTTCTATTATTCTCCAAAAATTGGCTTAATAGCTTTCGAAGATCGGCTTAAAGTCCTGCCTGGTAATCCGGCTCGGAGGAGCTATAAATCTCCAGACTTGTATATTTTGAATGAAAATATTGGATTTGGCGCCGAGAAGTGAAGCTATGTGTATCAGTAAGGGGAAATGGGGTCAGTGAGCTTGCCCCTGTTTCTCGGATACCAACGTAGCATTTAAGCCGCCAGTTTCTGCTGAGTGAGCCAGGCCGCATAGTGTGCGGCGGGACTCTGGTAGTTCAGCGCGGAGTGGCGGCGTCTCCGATTGTAAAACACCTCGAGGTAGTCAAACAGGTCACGCTTGGCCTGCTCGCGTGTGAGGTAATCCTCGTGGAACACTCGCTCGTTCTTGAGGCTGTTGAAGAAACTCTCCATCGGCGCATTGTCCCAGCAGTTGCCCTTGCGACTCATGCTGGCGATCATGCCGTAGTCAGCCAACTGTGCCTGGTACGCGTGACTGCAATACTGGCTGCCGCGATCCGAGTGATGCAGAAGTCCGGCGCTGGGCTTACGCCGGAAGTACGCCATGCGCAGCGCGCTGAGCACCAGCTCTTTGGTCATGCGCGCCTCCATGGCCCAGCCGACGATCATGCGCGTATACAGATCCATGACCACCGCCAAGTACAGCCAGCCTTCCCGGGTCGGGAGTGGAGTGAGAGACCGGGCGTAGTCAAGCTATCTCCCGGCCTCTCCTCCCCGAACCGGACTTGCACCTTTCAGCGCATCCGGCTCTCCATTCAAACGTTGCTATGACGCCGACGGCAACATGACGAACCGCAACGGCACGGTGATTCAGTGGAACAGTGAGAATCTGCCGGTGTCTATCAGTCAGGACAGCGGCGATGCCAGCAGCTTCAGCTATGCCCCCGACCAGCACCGCTACTACCAGGCGGCGCTGATTGCCGGGGTGAGCGAGACCACGGTGTATGCGGGGGGGTATGAAGCCTGGACCCGCGCCGGCGTCACCACCTTCCGGCACCACCTGATGGCGTACGGACGGGAGGTGGCGGAGGTGGACCTCACGAACAGCGGCAGCAGCGTAGTAGAGAAGGTTAGCTATGTCTTGACAGACCATTTAGGTAGCGTGGACGATGTACAGGGAAGTACAAGTGTCGCGCGACCCTTGGAAGTCCCCGGAGGGGGGGAGGCAGGATGCCGGGAGCGGCCGTCATCACGAATGCGAGTGGCGCGGTGGTGGCGGACATGAGTTTCAGTGCCTTTGGCCACCGGCGGGAGCCCGGCACCTGGGAGGCGCCGGTCAGCGCAGCCGAGACCCAGACAGACCACAATGCCGACCGCTACGGGTTCACCCACCAGGAGATGCTGGACAACGTGGGGCTGATCCACATGAACGGGCGGGTGTATGACCCGAACCTCGGCCGGTTCCTCTCCGTGGACCCTATATTCGAGTTCCCGACCAACACCCAGAGCCTCAACCCCTACAGCTATGTGCTCAACAACCCGCTGTCCCTGACGGACCCGACGGGGTATGTGGCCTGCAACACCGGGCAGACGAGCTGCCCGGATAGCAGCGGTGGGGGTACCAAATACGCGAGCTACACGCCCACGGGCTCGCATATCGCCATAATAACGACGGCCACCAGGCAAGCCGACGGCAGTTATGCGGTCACCTCCAACAGTCCGCAGATGGCACAGGCAATCTCGAAGATGTTCGGTGGCAATGGGCAGCAGAACAGCCAGCAGAGCGCCACGAGTGCGCAGCAGCAGCCGGCGGATGCGGTAAGCATCGGCGGTCCGGCGCAGACAGGAAAGCAGAGCGCATTCCAAGTGCAAAAAGTATTTAAGCATTATACGGCCAATGATAATTTAACCAATACGCCATCTCCATTTGATAAAAAGAGCCTAGGTGTCCTCCAACACTATTTATCAAGTCCAATCGGAAAATTAATTGCCGCATATGCAATTGCTCACAAAGCACAAATTGCCATCGCAGAAATGCCAATGAATTCAAAATACCGACCGGATTTCTCGACAGAAAACGATACGATAACTTATAGTCTCAACTGGAGAGGGTTTTTAGCTGAGCTTTCACCCGCAACTGCTGTGCAATTCAAGGATCTTGTGGGGAATAATTTATTGAGTGACTTGTTTGCTCATGAGATCGCTCATACGAGAATAGGATCCATGGCCTTAGGAAAGCCGTATTATCGGGGGCCTGATACTCTACAGGAAGAATTCAATGCCATTCGTTATGGAGAAAATCCATACCGGCAGTTCATACATGTTCCCTTACGTAGAAGCTATGGTGGTTACCGAATACCCGCCCCAATCCTGATTAATCCCGGAGGCGCGAATCCATGAGCATGTTAGCCGGTCTTTTATTGGCAGCACAGGTATCCAGTAGAACGCCTGACTGTGGGGCGATTATGAACCGTGCCGCAATTGAACGAACAAAGGCTCTTATAAAAAAAAAGGTCGTACCTGTATATAATTCCGAGCTGGCGAATCTTAGCCAAAAGGCAGTATGCGTGAGGATACAATTTTCAATTTCCGCGGATGGTCGTGCGACAAACGCGCGTATTGCCGAAGGATATTACGATCGAGCCTTTAATAAGGCGGTGTTGGAGGCCATAAGGAGATTCACGTTCCGTGTACCTAAAGATCATGAGAAAGCTAAGTTCATGATTATATTTCGCCCGGCACCGTTATTGCCAGTCGGCAGTGATCAACGGCATTGCCGAAACCACAGGCGGCGGCTATGAAGCCGTAACCAGCTTACGATGCGCTGGGCAGAGTGACGGCCACGTCTGAACCCTATTTCAGCGGTCTTACGATGCCCTGGGGGACATCACCAGCAAGTCCGATACGGGCAGCTATACCTACGGTCAGGGGGCGGGACCGCATGCGGTGACGAGCATTACCGGCCCGGCGGGCGGTACGTATTCCTATGACGCCGACGGCAACATGACGAACCGCAACGGCACCCGGATCACCTGGAACAGTGCCAACCGGCCGACCCAGATCACCCAGGACTCTGGCGACCAGAGCCAGTTTGCCTACGCGCCGGCTGGGCACCGCTACTACCAGGCGGCGCTGATTGCCGGGGTGAGCGAGACCACGGTGTATGCGGGGGGGTATGAAGCCTGGACCCGTGCCGGCGTCACCACCTTCCGGTACCACCTGATGGCGTACGGACGGGAGGTGGCGGAGGTGGACCTCACGAACAGCGGCAGCAGCGTCAATGAGACGGTGAGCTACGTGCTGACGGATCACCTGGGGAGCGTGGACGATGTACAGGGAAGTACAAGTGCCGCGCGACCCTTGGAAGTCCCCGGAGGGGGAGGAGGCAGGAAGCCGGGAGCGGCCGTGATCACGAATGCGAGTGGCACGCCGGTGGCGGACATGAGTTTCAGCGCCTTTGGCCACCGGCGGGAGCCCGGCACCTGGGAGGCGCCGGTGGGCACCGCGGAAATACAAGCCGATCACGACGCGGACCGCTACGGGTTCACGCACCAGGAGATGCTGGACAACGTGGGGCTGATCCACATGAACGGGCGGGTGTACGACCCGAACCTCGGCCGGTTTCTCAGCGTGGACCCTATATTCGAGTTTCCGACCAACACCCAGAGCCTCAATCCGTACAGCTACGTGCTCAACAACCCGCTCAGCATGACCGATCCGACGGGGTACGCGACCGCATGTCCCAACGGCTCAAGCACGGCATGTCCGAATGAACTTAAAGCGGGTGACACAGCCGAAAAGACGTTCACGCCTACTGGCTCCCATATCGCCATCCACGACTACGCGACGGTGCAAAAGAATGGCGATGTTGCAGCCGGCTCTACTGACCCTGGAGCCGCTCAAGCCATGGTCCACGCTGCATCGCAGTTGTTTGGTGGCAATGGGCAGCAAAACCGCAATAATGGACCGGGCAGCGGCGTTGATCTCGGCAAGACTGCTCAGAATGGGCCCATGGCTCAGAACACGGGCGGCATTGCGGCCAACACGAATGCGGCAACGGGCAGTCAGACGCAAATGCCGCAGACTGACAACCTACCCCGTCTGAGTCATCAATCAGAAATCGAGGCAGAAGTCTATGCGGAGCAAACGCATGCGACGGTTAGTGCGTATAGGGCAATGATCTCTGTGATTGTGAACCGTGCAAATAGTAAGGATCATCAATATGTTGATCATGGTAAGGTGGTTAATATAAGAAACGTCCTAAATCACAAAGGTGCATTTCAAGCGAGGAATACGAGGTCCTATATCGACTTCCTTGATAGTAGTGGAAGAGTTCCAGAAAATGCCATTAATAAAGTGATATCAGGCATAGTAAGTTTTATAAGGAATGGACCGAATACAAATGCGACTTTCTTTATAGTGACCCCGAACGCTAAGGTTCCTACAGAGAACGAGGTGAATGCATTGGGGAACGTCATCTCCGCAAAGCCACCACAAATCGATGGCGTATATCTTTATAATGTTAGACCGCCCGGATCTTGAGCTTGTAGACTATTCACTTCAATTTGAAGTCTTTTCACTTTATATAATGCCACAAGGAACAACATGACGTATTGCTCAATCTTCCGTAGGACACCGTTCGCGGTAGGCATATTTCTTGCCGCAATTTGTTTGGAGGGACAAAGCTCGGTATTTCGTTCAATAGTTCCAGGCTATGGGTTTGTTGCGCAGACCTCAACTAACGGCGTTATTAGTCGAGTCTATCTTTCTGGTTCAAAGGATATTGTGTGTTTGGATGGAAGATCAGGGCATGTGATCTGGTCAGAAAAAATCCCTGGTGGTTCCGTTAACGTCGGGCCAGTCATTGTGGGATCAACACTCGTATATATGGGCGGTGGCGGCTTTTTTACCGCCTATGGCTTAGACATTAAAAATGGACGAACAAAGTGGACTCTGGAAAAGCGCTCTCCTGCATTGTCTTCCGGACCGGGCACGGTATTTCTTTCGACACAAGGCGGCCTTGGGGTTATAGCAGTTAATGCATCAAACGGCCAAATCAAATGGGAGCGACGCCCAGCCCGAGTCGGGGGCACGCTGATGCATATCGTGTTCTCAAAGGGGCGTCTCTATACTGACTCACCCTATGTATGGAGAGCTAGTTCTGGCCAACTAATCAATAAACTTGGCTTTGATCCTCGCGTTGTTGCTGCGCATAGCGGGCGTGTCTATATGACAGGCCCAGACCTGCAACTGTTCGCAATGGATGCTGCCACTGGTAATATCCTCTGGAAGGCTTTGAACCCAGTACCGGAGTCGAAGGAAACAACGCCCGACGAGTATCTTGCAGCTTCTACGAAGTATTTCGTTGCTGCGTTCTATAATGATCAGGCATTCATCGCACATCATGGTTTAGTGCGCGTCTACAATGCTGCCACCGGAAAACTGTTATGGGGAAATGAATTAATTTCTACTGCAGGGTTAGAACCAAATCTTATTGGCGTTGACAACGAGTTCGTCTATTTGCTCGAGCCCAATAGTAAAAACAGTGATGGATCAAACATCATCGCATTTAACGCAATAACGGGAAAGCGCATTTGGAAGTTTTCTAGCCCTACCGAAAGAATTGACGGCCCCGTTGCGAGTATTGGTGACACGATTTTTGTCTCTGGAGAAGGACCAGGTCCAAATCACACAGCGCTGTACGCAATAGATAGAAAGAATGGCAAACTACAATGGAAATTCTCATTTTAGAATGATATTGTAATTGATGCTATGCGGACGAGTGGAAAAGGGTCAGGCGCATATGGCTTACCAACGAAGATCGGGGTAGCCATTGTGCAAAAGGAAAGTTCATTCAACATCAATGCGGTGAACAAAAATACGGGCGGAAAGAGGTCGAGTTTCGACTTTGATACATTTTGACGCAAGAGCAAATGTTCTGACACCGCCGACGACCCTTGGAAGTCCCAGACGTGGGACGGCAACATGACGAACCGCAACGGCACCCGGATCACCTGGGGAGCGTGGCCGTGATCACGAATGCGAGTGGCGCGGTGGTGGCGGACATGAGTTTCAGCGCCTTTGGCCACCGGCGGGAGCCCGGCACCTGGGAGGCGCCGGTCAGCGCAGCCGAGACCCAGACAGACCACAATGCCGACCGCTACGGGTTCACCCACCAGGAGATGCTGGACAATGTGAATCTCATTCACATGAATGGGCGGGTGTACGACCCGACCCTGGGCCGGTTCCTCTCCGTGGACCCCATATTCGAGTTCCCGACCAACACCCAGAGCCTCAATCCGTACAGCTACGTGCTCAACAACCCGCTCAGCATGACCGATCCGACGGGGTATGCGGCCACGGATGGCAGCATCTGCACTGGCCCCGGAGGCTCCAGCCGCGGATGTGTGGGTCAGGATCTGAGTGATATGCAAAAGCAGCAAGCGCTTAGCCAGTTATCTGGCAATGGGGCGCAAAACCGTTCCGGGACAAGTATTACCAAGACTCAGGCAAGTTCGCCCACTGAAATCAATGGGCCTCATCAGGTTAGCCAGAATGAATCCGACAGCGGAAAGGAAAATAAACCCGTCGCACTCCACAACGGCGATCTTTCCATCCGCACAAGGAAAAGAACATTCATAATCACTGCTGACGCGCTGAGATACATTGCAGAACATTTCGAGCAATACAGGGAATTTGCAGGGCTGGAAACCGATGGGAAGAAAGGAGTTATTGGCTATGGTCACGACTACAAGACCCTGGATTTAGCCAAGGCCGCCTACCCCAAAGGTATTAGCAAACCCGACGCCTATGACCTGTTTGTATATGACTTTGCTCGTGCGGCGCTCGCGGTGATCCGAAATATACCCACAAACCAGTCAGGTAACGCTGCGCTTAGCGATTTTGCCCTGCATGGGAGCAAATTGGTTGGGCCTGCGGACCTCGCATACAACGCAGGGTATCGTCCCACATGGAAGGCATTCAGCGATCTTAGCCAGCACAAATTCGGTGCGGCAGCGTCGGAATTCCTGGATATTGACCACTACAGGGATCCGGCCGGAAAGTGGCATGTCTCTCCGTTGTTGGAAGAGCGCAGACGGTGGGAGGCGAATCTGTTATCTCCTCCTCCACCGTAATGCCAACTTATTTGTGGTAAACGCCATGTCGCTCAATAGATTATTCATTGCATTGTGCTTATGTATTGCTTCGAGCTGTGCTCATGCAACGTCGCACGGACAAGGCAAGGATATGCCATGCGCAAAACCATTGACGCCATGGCAGCTTTTGGAAGCTCTCAAAACTGCCGTGAAAAGCAGTGAGCCAAAGGCATTTGCATGTTTATTTCATTTGGCAGTGGATGTTGAGTTTGATAAAACGAACTGGTTAACGAGGAAAGAACAATTCGCCGAAGAATATCCAGAGGTAGTCAAATCTGGATTTACATCATTCCTGGAAGGTGCTTCACGGAAAAATACAAAAATTGATGAAAAGAATAACACAATGATAATTGCCAACAGGTTAGCCATAAAATATGGGGGCGGCGAGCGTTCTGGCTACAAGGTCATAGAGATTGATGATCTGCAAGAACCGAATGAATTCAAATACTCGGACATTCATTCTGAACGGGAGTTTCACGCTTGGTACTTGAGATTTCAGAGGGCTATCGAGTTAAACCAGAAAGCGGCGGTGGCCAAGATGATCTGTTACCCGATAATTTTCAGTTGGATTTATGCCAATTATAAGGTAAAAAATAGAACCATCCATACTGAACAGCAATTCTTGAATGAATATGACCTGATAATAACCTCTCATACTAAGCAGGTAATACGGACTTCAAAGTGGCCGAATTTTTTCAAAGATTCTGAAGGCATTACGCTGGGTCAAGGCGATATACATATCGTGTCGAACGGGCCATCTGAATGCGTTGATAATGTGCAAAATGGGCCTGGACTGGAAAAGATGGATGCTCAAGCAGAAGCGGCCGCGAATGCGAAGAATGAATCTTCGCAGCCACATCCTCGGGCGTAAATCACGGGCCTGGGGCGGGCGGCGCGAGCCCGGGACCTGGCTGCCGCCGGTCGGATCAACTGAAACTCAAGCCGATCACCAAGCCGATCGCTACGGGTTCACCCACCAGGAGATGCTGGACAACGTGAATCTCATCCACATGAATGGGCGGGTGTACGACCCGACCCTCGGCCGGTTCCTCTCCGTGGACCCCATATTTGAGTTCCCGACCAACACCCAGAGCCTCAATCCGTACAGCTACGTGCTCAACAACCCGCTCAGCATGACGGACCCGACGGGGTATACCCCCGAAGTCGCATGCAGCACGGGCAGCACGAAGTCCACGGAATCGTGCGAAGCCACCTATACACCCACGGGTTCCCATATCGCCATCCACGACTACGCGACGGTGCAAAAAAATGGCGATGTTGCAGCCGGCTCTACTGACCCTGGAGCCGCTCAAGCCATGGTCCACGCTGCATCGCAGTTGTTTGGTGGCAATGGGCAGCAAAACCGCAATAATGGACCGGGCAGCGGCGTTGACCTCGGCAAGACTGCTCAGAGTGGGCCCATGGCTCAGAACACGGGCGGCATTGCGGCCAACACGAATGCGGCAACGGGCAGTCAGACGCAGACCAGGCAAGCAACACAAGCGAATAATCCATCCCAAGGGCGGATAGAACAATATGTCGGGCAGCAAGCCAACGCATACGGCGTACCAAGGAAGATCGGGATAGCCGTTGTGCAAAAGGAAAGTTCATTCAACGTCAATGCGGTGAACAAAAATAGGAATGGAACTACAGATTATGGGCTTATGATGGTGAACAGCGGAAATTTTGGGCATAAGGTTATGGGTGCGAACGGGGAACTTTTTACAATAAGGGGCAGCAAAGTAAAGGGCGACTGGAAGTACAACGTGAAAGTGGGTATGTCTATTCTTCAAAGCGCATACGGTTTTGCCCGGAGGTACGCACCATCCGATGTAACTGCGGCTACCTATGCTAGGTACAACGCCTGGAGTGAGTGGAAGTTTTACACGAAACCCGGTACGCAGGTCTATATTGATGTCCAAGGCTTTCTAAAAATTTATAATGGCCTACGCAATGGGCCATGACAGAGTAATTCAGGAAATGTTTATCAGAAAGAAATCTCGTGTTTTGTATCTAACAGCAGCCGTGTTGTTAATGTTCGCATTTTCAACGAGGCTATCCGCTCAAAACGTCACTTTGCTTACTCGTTTTTCGACGGTTAACGGAACCGTTGAATTTCTCCCCGGGGCGTGGGTAAGCGTCTGGAATAATGAACGGACGAAGTATTATAAGTACGAAGATGGAAAGTTCGCGCACGCGTCCGAGCTTCCAAAAATTATTCGGAAGTGGAAATCTTTTAGTTGGAGAAGCGTCGATTATCTGGACCAGATAGCGCGACAAGATTATGACCCGGACATCAACGAATTCCTTCCCAAGCACAGGAGGGTTAAAGAGGTCGTGAATATACCTCTTCGGTCGCGCGGCCAAGAGTTAGTGCTCGTATGTTTTACACTTAAATCTACTGCCCAATTTGCCCTCCCAGGTGGCACCGATATTTATATGACTGCCCTTCTAGCGAGAGAAGGAGCTTCCACCTCAACTTACACAAAGCTTTGGACGCGCAAGATGGAAACCGATGCTTCCTATGGAGAATTCACATTTCAGGAAGTTCCAAACGTTGGTAGGTTCCTTCTGCTCTACTGGGCTGATATGGGTGGCAGCGGTGGCCGGGACGCGTTAGATGTTTATCGGATCACGGATTAGTAGAAATACCGCTATCATCTCATGGCCGACAGCCGTGGGAGGTGGCGGAGGTGGCTGGGCAGGATGGGATGGCACGGTTTTTGGTACCGGAGGCGGGGGGTCACGCGAATGGTCGGCGGGCACCGTGCTCAAGATGGACGCGCCGGGAGATGCGGAATTGGGTTTGGGACTCAGAGGAACCAGGCTTACTGCTGCGGGGCCCGGTCTATCGCTATCCGTTCCTCAAATAACTAACATTGTATACAACGAGGCAATATCCTTGCATGGACCATCTGATCGTCTCCAGAAAATGTATCAAGACATTGCATACGCGATTCTCAATGGCTATCGATTATTTGGGAACGGTAGACCGGGAACTGCGCCTGACTATCTGAAGATGCCAATTGCAAGTCAAACGGAAGCGAATATTTATAATGCCATGCAGGTTGCTGTTCAATCGGCTGTTACAAATATGAATAACGGTATTGTTCCTATCAATGGAGACTATTATTACGGATTCAGGGATCCAAGTTATACCAATTTGTTGATGCCTCGCAACTATGTCGAAATTCCAGATGTTTTTGTTGGACCATTTGCAAATTCTTCTCCATCTTCAACGCAACTTCTTGGACCGACAAACAATTATCTGGTTATTTTCAGCCCGCCTTGGCCGTAGTGATTTTTTGGAGGAGTTTATGCGTCGCACTATGCTTACACTGTTGATGTTAGTAGTGTCTGGATTCGTGTTTCTGAAAGCCGGTTATGCAGATTCCAATACTAGGCCAACATCGTTTCCCTATTACGCAGTTATACAAGAGCAAATAAAGGCAATCAATGAATCTGGCCACCCTATATTTATTACTGGATGTAAGCAAGATTCGAGTCGTTACATAGTTGTAATTCCAAACCCCTTGGATCAGGGTTTTTTGGCTATTCTAAATGGTGATGATGTTATTGATATGGCCTCCATAAATGAATCTGCAGTTCGGCATGCTTTCTATGTTGAAGCCAATGGTGGTGGAGAGCGCAATGCTGAAATGGGGGCAATAGTTAAGAAGTTATCCAAGTTGCCATTTCATTTGATTGATTCTCTCAGCTATAAAGAGCTCATGGGTTACACGCCGAAAGTAGCTTGTGACTTGCCAAGGAATTCGCAGCAATAGCAAAATCTAACGCATCTACGCCTATGCCCCGAACCACCCGGATGCGGTGGCGAGCGTGACCGACAGTGCCGGGTCGGTGATCTACAGCGCGAGCTACGACGCGGACGACCCTTGGAAGTCCCAGACGTGGGATGGCGACATGACCACGCGCAACGGTTTCCCCCTCACCTGGACGGTGGATAATTTACCCGCGAGTCTCGCCTCGGCCACGGGGTCGAGCACGTTCGACTACGGCCCGGGGGGCAACCGCTATCAGCAGGTGGCGACCGAGGGCGGCAACAGCACCACCACGACTTACATCGCCGGCGGGCTGTTCGAGGTGGTGGCGACGGCGACCACCATGGAATACCGGCACGCCATCTTCGCGGACGGGCAGGTGATTGCCGTGCACACCATAGACCAGAGCGGCAGCGCCAGCACGAGCTACCTACACTATGACCCGCTCGGCAGCGTGGACGATGTACAGGGAAGTACAAGCGCCGCGGGAGGCAGGAAGCCGGGAGCGGCCACGCTCACCGACGACCAGGGCGCGGTGATCCAGAAGATGAGCTTCGATGCGTTCGGCCTGCGGCGGGATGCGGGCAACTGGACCTACGACCTGAGCTCCAGCCAGATCGCGCCGTTGACCGGCCTCACCAACCGCGGCTACACCGACCAGGAACAGCTCGACAACGTGGCGCTGGTGGACCTGAACGGGCGGGTGTATGACCCGACCATCGGGAGGTTCATTTCCGCCGATCCCACGGTGCCGGACCCGCTCTACAGCCAGGCGTTCAACCGCTACAGCTACGTGTACAACAGTCCGCTGGAATACACCGATCCGAGTGGGTTTTGCCCCAAACACATGTTGTGTGAATGGCTACCGATGGGGCCAAATGGGTCTTACCAAGATTACATAGTCGGTGCGTTGGGTGGTAACGGGAACTATACACTTACCAATCCTGGCAGCAGCGAGACCGCCCAGCTTGGCGCGATGGTGGTCGGCGGCGGCAACACGGTATCCCCCACCCAGATAGCGCCGCCAAGTGCGCCGGCCCCCGCCCCACCCATCTCGGCCGGTGGCAGCCCGGTGCGAGGCGGACAGATTGCGCTGTTGCCTCCCCCCAGTGGGTTTGGCTTAAACCAGGGTGGCAACAATGGCGTGCTGGGGGCGATCAACAGCACCGATGGCGCGACCCAGTTTGATGGGACGTGTTTCGGCTGCGGCGGGTTGTTTGGGAATTGGATTCATACCCCCTTGAGCGCGGATGGGTCGGGCGGGGGCAGCTCGGACGTCCGGATCCAGGCCGCCACCCAGAGCGGGTCGCCGGGAGTCGGCGGCGCACCCATCCGCCTAGTACCGCAAATTCTGGGAACGTTGGGGGAACCCACACCGGTTTGTGGTCCCTGCAGTCCCTATCGTTACACGCAATCAGGGGAAAGTTTCTTGCGCTACGAATCGAATAATCCAGCATTTAGCAAAGTAACCCCGGATGGTGGTTTGTTGCCTGACACTTATGCGGCACCAAGTAGCGACGGATTGCTGCCACAGTCTTTGCTAAATGCACAATATAAATTACCCTCACCGGAGATTCCAAGAACCAACGTTTATGAAATTACCCCACCCGCAGGCACGCCGATTATTGGCCCGAGTCCGGTGGCGGGTGGGTTAGGAAATGAAGTAGTTTTCCCGTTCGGCGCCCCGCCTGGCAGCGTCGGGCCGGTCATGGAGACGCCTGTTGATCCGCTTGTGGTCGAACCGGTCTTTGTTGAACCGCCCATTATTATTCCACCCCCATGAGGTGAGTGCATATGCTACATCTAAGCGACAAGTGGGGCCCTGTTCTAGTATCTCAACCGGAAAGTGGGATGGGGTATTGGATTACTTCGGTTTTTCTGCGCGATGGCCGGAGAATTGATAATGTTACGATTGTGGGGGGTATAGTCACAGAGGTTGATGGAATGAAAGAAATACCCTTTACAGAGGACGAGATCGTTGACATAAAAGTAATGAACACTCCCCGGCGTCACTGATCGCAAGCCATTAATCGTTTGTCTACACCGACGGCAACAACGTGAGCACGGTGCTGGCTTTTGACCAAGCGACCGGCGCGCCGGTCGGCATCAGCAGCGGCATCGGCCAATCCTCTGCGGTGCAGAGCCTGGTGTACACCTGGGACGGCTACGGCAACCTCACGGAACGCCAGGACGCGAACCAGAACCTGAGCGAGACGTTCCAGTATGATGACCTCAACCGGCTGACGCACTCCACCGTGACCAACCCGAATAACAATGGCCCGTCCCTGAGCCTCGGTTACGACGCGATGGGCAACATCCAGGCCAACTCGAACCTGGGAACGTATGCGTACACGCCCAACCACCCGGAGGCGGTGGCGAGCGTGACCGACAGTGCCGGGTCGGTGGTCTACAGCGCGAGCTACGACGCGGACGACCCTTGGAAGTCCCAGACGTGGGATGGCGACATGACCACGCGCAACGGTTTCCCCCTCACCTGGACGGTGGATAATTTACCCGCGAGTCTCGCCTCGGCCACGGGGTCGAGCACGTTCGACTACGGCCCGGGGGGCAACCGCTATCAGCAGGTGGCGACCGAGGGCGGCAACAGCACCACCACGACTTACATTGACGGGCTGCTGGAGGTGCGCTACGACAGCGGCAGCAGTGAGACCGTGTACCGCAACTACATTGAGGCGGGGGTGGAGACGATGGCGGCGAACGGGTCGGGCACCCTCACCGCCGACACTCTGGGGTTCTTTGTGCACGACGAGGTGGGCAGCGTGATTGCCACGGTGACGGAGAACCTGGGCGGGGCCAACCAGGCGATGAGCCTCACGAGCTACGGCGCCTGGGGCAAGGCGCGGCCGACGCTCACCGCCGGGGGCGAGACCGCGTACGCCAGTCTTGGCCCCGGGAATTATCTCACCGGCACGCCGGTGGGCCAGCAGGAGGGCTACGCCGGGCACGAGGACCTGGAGGGGATCGGTCTGGTGGAGATGGAGGGGCGGGTGTATGACCCGGAGGTGGGACGGTTCCTGTCTCCCGATCCCAACGTGCAGTATCCGGAATCGAGCCAGGGCTACGACCGCTACAGTTACGTGAACGATAACCCCATGAGTCTCAGCGATCCAAGCGGGTATTTCAGTACCGACGCCGCCTCTGCAAGAACCGCGGCTCGACCTTCCACATGACCACAACGCCCAATCCCGCACAACATCAAGCGCTGCAGCTACTGCAAGCGATCACCGTGTAGCCACACACTCGACACCGCGAAATCCTTCAACTCCATGAATCTAACGAGAAATCCCCCTCGCTTCGACCAAGAACTCCCGGCTAGTGTCTCTCTCGGGGGTGGTGGAAACCCCTCGCCTTCAGGCGAAGCAAGGTGGGCGAAATGGGCGAAGCCCATGAGCCTTGATCTTGAATCTGTAACGGAGTTGCTAAGCACGGCATTTTGGTTTTCAGTCGCCTTCGAGGTGACGGATCCATCAACCCCTCGCCTTACAGGCGAGGGTTGTTGAGTTTATGTGAAAGGATCAACCAGCGTTTCACAACGGGCGTGAGCCTGCATTAGCCCAGTGAGCTGCGTGATCACATCCTCCACCTGAATCAGGTCCATCGCGGAAGGATCACGCACCCGCGTGCCCCAGCGCACCGTGTCCGGGTCCCGGCCGCTGAACTTCTGCAGGGCTTCGGCATGGCGGTTCACACACCAGCGACGGCTCAAGTAGGGCGCAGCGCGCTCGGGATTGGTGCTGGCGTACAGACCGATCACCGGGGTGCCGACGGCGGTGGCCATGTGGGCGGGGCCGGAGTCCGGCGAGATCAGTACCGCGGCGCGCTGCAACAAGGCCAGCAGCTGTTTGAGGCTGGTCTTGCCGATCCGGTTGTCTGGTTTGTGATGCATCCCCGCCTCGATGCGCGCTGCGTATTCCCGCTCCCCCGCGCTCGGTCCGCCGGTCAGCAGCACCCGCATTCCCAGGGTTTGTATCGCGTAGTCCGCCACCGCGGCATAGCGCTCCGTGCGCCAGTTGCGAAAATTGCGGAAACGGGCGTTGGCACAGGGACTGATAATCAGCGCCGGTACCGTGTCGGGGATGTGCTCACGGGCGAATGCCGCGGCTTCCGCCGGAATGGGGATGTCCCAGCGCAGTACGCGCGCCGTGACGCCGCAGGCTTCCGCAAAACCGAACAGGCTGTCCATCACATGCTGGTGCGGCTGGTAGGGAATGCGCCGGTTGGTGAACAGCCACTGGTAATCGTGAGCCCGCACCCGATCGAAACCGAGTTTTACCGGAGCCCGCACGGCGAAAACGCTCGCCAGGCTGGCACGCAGGGACATTTGCATGTGCAGTAATAAATCGAAACGCCGACCGCGCAGGGTACGGCGCAGTTCGCGATAGGCGCGCAAGCCTTTCGCCTTGTCGAAGATGATAAACTCAATGCCGGGGATGTCCCCCACCAGACCCGCTTCCAGCCGTCCGATGATCCAGGTGAGGCGCGTCCCGGGCCAGGCAGCCTGGAGCGTGCGCACCACCGGCAGGGTATGGCATACGTCGCCCACCGCCGACAGGCGCAGAATGCAGACGCGGGCGGGTGACATCGTATGGGACATGGCTGATGACGACGCAGATTCTCACCACGAAGCGGCGGCTCATCCTATACGATGACACGCTGACAAGCCACGCGAGCCGGGAGCTGTTCACGGTGCGTCACTGGGCCCGCCACGGGCCGTTGCGGGGCGCCGGCGGCGGACGCGGTAACACCTGGATTGTGGCCGGTGAACGCGATGAATGGGTGTTGCGCCATTATCACCGCGGCGGTCTGGCGGCGTACTTCAGCAAGGATCATTATCTGTGGACAGGCAGGGAACGCACCCGGCCGTGGCGTGAATGGCAACTGCTTGCCCTCCTATATAAGGAGGGCCTGCCGGTACCCCAGCCGGTGGCGGCGCAGGTGGTGCGCCTGGGCCCTTGGTACCGGGGCGATCTCATCACCCGCCGCATTTCTGACAGCCGTTCGCTGGCCGCCTGCCTGCGGAACACCCGCATCGAACTCATCCCGTGGCGCGCCATCGGCACCTGCATCCGCCGCTTCCACGATGCCGGTGTCTATCACGCCGACCTCAACGCCCACAATATCCTCATCAACACCCGCAATGAGATTTTTGTGATTGATTTTGACCGCAGCGAGCGCCGTACCCCCCGCGTGCTCTGGCAGGAAGCCAACCTCGGGCGGCTGCTGCGCTCGATGAGGAAGCTCTCAACCCCCGGTCTTGCCGAGGGACATGCCTGGTCAGCATTGCGGGAGGGATACAACGGCAAGCCCGGCTGATTCAATCCCGCGGTACGACCTTGAAACGGTCGTGGCTCCAGAGATACTGTTCCGGCGCGCGGCGGATCTGCTTCTCAAGCAGCCGGTTGACGCGCAGCGCGTCGGCGACGGTATCCCCGCCAGGGAAATCGGTGAGCATGGGATCGAGCGTCAGTTTGTAGCCCCGCGTGCCGGGCAGCCGCTCCACGAAGAACGGCACCACCGGCGCGCCGCTCGCGCGCGCCAGACGTGAAAGCGCGGTGTTGGTGGGCGCGGGAATGCCGAAGAAGGGAATCATCTCGCTGTGCCTGCCGCGATAGCCCTGGTCGGGTGCATACCACACCGGCTTGCCTTCCTTCAGGCTCTTGAGCATCAGGCGCACATCCTGGCGCGGAATGGCACGGTCGAAGTGGCGCTCACGGCTGCGACGCATCACCGATTCGATCAATGCGTTCTGGCTTGGCCGGTACATCAGATGGAAATCCGTGTACAAGCCGAGCAGCCGGCCGCCGATTTCCAGCGTGGTGAAATGGCCCGCCACCAGGATCACCCCCCGGTCCAGGGCGCGCGCCGCCTGGAGATTTTCCAGCCCCTCGATCTGCACCAGCCTGCGCAGGCGTTCAGCCTTGCCCCACCAGCACAGGCCGATTTCCAGGAACGCGATCCCCAGCGATTCAAAATGTTTTTTTGCCAACGCCAGGTTTGCGGGGCCGTCCAGTTCCGGGAAGCAGCGCTGCAGATTCATGACGGTGATGCGCCAGCGGCGTTTGGCGGGACGCAACAGGCGGCCCAGGCCCCGGCCAAGGGCGAGCTGCCATGCGTACGGGAGCAGGACAGCCATCCGGATGAAACCCAGCAGCAGCCAGATGTTCCAGTAGCGGGGCTTCAGGAAACGGTATCGCATGCAGGCCGCCGTTATGTCGCGTGGAGGCAGTGTAGCGGTCGTGATGCATCCGGTACAGGCGCCCGGCCCCCTTCGGGCCCGTGTTATGATGCGGCGCGTTTCCCAGGGTTGTTGGGGCTTCCATGAACATCCGCATTCCGCAGTTCGACGGCGTGCGCGTGCTGGTGGCGGGCGACGTGATGCTGGACCGCTACTGGTTCGGCGCCACCGGCCGCATTTCCCCCGAGGCGCCGGTGCCCGTGGTGCACGTACGTGATACCGAAGAACGTCCCGGCGGCGCCGGCAACGTGGCGGTGAACCTGGCCAGTCTGGGCGTGCATTGTACGGTCATCGGCATCACCGGCGATGACGCCATCGCGGACGCGCTGGCGGCATCCATGGAAAAGCGCGGGGTGCGCTGTCAGTTCGTCCGCCTCAAGCACGCCTCCACCATTACCAAGCTGCGGGTGCTGTCGCGTCATCAGCAGTTGATTCGCCTCGATTTTGAAGAAACCTTCGGCAGCTTCACCAGCGCTCCGCTGCTGCCGGTATTCAAGCGGGAACTGGCGGGCAGCGACGTGGTGATCCTCTCCGACTACGGCAAGGGCAGCTTGAGTGCGGTGCATGAACTGATCGCCGCCGCGCGCGCCGCCGGCAAGCCGGTGCTGGTGGATCCCAAGGGGCGCGACTTCGGCAAATATAAAGGTGTCACGGCTGTCACGCCCAATCTGGCGGAGCTGGAAGCGGTGACGGGTGAGTGTCCGGACGAAGCCAGCCTTGTGCAGAAGGGCGGGAAGCTGCGTGACGAACTGGGCTTGAAAGCGTTGCTGGTGACGCGCAGCGAACACGGTATGACGCTGCTGGAATCCGGCCGGCCGCCGCTGCACCTGCCGACCCAGGCGCTGGAAGTTTCCGATGTCACCGGCGCCGGCGACACCGTGATCGCGCTGCTGGGTGCGGGTCTCGGCGCCGGTCTGGCGTTTGCGGATGCGGCGGCCCTCGCCAATCTTGCCGCCGGCCTGGTGGTGGCGAAGCTCGGCTCCGCCACGGTCACACCGGTGGAACTCAGACTTGCGGCCCACAGCCGCAGCGGCGGCGGCGTGCTCACCGAAACAGCGGTCATGGACGCGGTAACACATGCCCGCAGCCAGGGTGAGCGTATCGTTATGACCAACGGCGTCTTCGATATCCTGCACGCCGGGCATGTGAGCTATCTCAGGGAGGCGCGTACGCTCGGCGACCGGCTGATTGTGGCGGTGAACGATGATGCCTCGGTACGGCGCCTGAAAGGCACGGGCCGGCCCATCAATACCGTGGAGAACCGCATGCAGGTGCTCGCCGCGCTTTCCTGTGTGGACTGGGTGGTGGCATTCCCGGAAGATACGCCGGAACGACTCATCTGCAAACTGCTGCCGGATATCCTGGTGAAAGGCGGTGATTACAAGCCGCAGGACGTGGCGGGTTACCAATGTGTAACCAAGAGCGGCGGCGAGGTGCGCATCCTGCAATACGTCGCGGGATTGTCCACTACGGCCATGATCAACGCCATGCGTAAATCCCACTGAGGTTCCGTGCGCTTCCTGTACTCCCTGGTTTTGTTGCTGCTCCTGCCGTTTGCCCTGAGCTGGCTCATGTGGCGCACGTTGCGACAGACCGGTCATGCCGACAGACTCGGCGAACGTTTCGGCAGCTCACCGTATCTTGCGCGCAATGAAATCATCTGGGTACACGGTGCCTCGGTGGGGGAGATTCGCGCCGCCGCGCCGTTGGTGAAGGGGTTGCACCAGCAATTTCCACAGCATCCGCTGCTGGTCACCAGCTTCACCGGTACGGGACGCGCGCAGGCACAGGCGTTGTTCGGTGAACGCGTGCTGGTGGCACAACTGCCTTACGATCTGCCATTTTTTGTGAATCGCTGGCTCAAGTGCGTAAGTCCGGTCATCGGCATTGTCATGGAAACGGAGATCTGGCCGAACCTGTTTTCCGCCTGTACCCGCCGCCACATACCACTGTTGATGGTGAGTGCACGTCTGTCGGAACGGGCGCTCAGCCGCTACCGGCGTTTCCGCGTGCTGGTGCGTAACGCGCTCACTCAAGTGACGATGATCGCCGCCCAGACCGAAGGCGATGCGGAATATTTCCGGCGTCTGGGGGCGCCACCGGAGCGCCTGGAGATCAGCGGCAATCTCAAATTCGATGTGCAGTTCCCGGAAGACATCCTGGCCCAGGGTCGCGCCCTGCGCGAACGCCTGTTTGGCCGCGTCACCGTGGTGGTGGCAGGCAGCACCCGCGAGGGTGAGGAAAGCATGGTGTTGCAGGCATTCCGCACCCTGCTGGTGAAGCACCCCGCCTGCGCGCTGGTACTGGCACCGCGCCATCCGCAGCGCACCACGGCGGTGGCCGAGCTGATCAAAAGCGCCGGATATTCCTGTTTCCGGCGCAGCGCCGGTGAGGCCCGGCTGCAGGCTGGTGACGTGCTGCTGCTGGACACTCTCGGCGAACTGGCGTGCTTTTATGCGGCGGGCGACCTGGCTTTCGTGGGCGGCAGTCTGGTGCCCGTGGGCGGACACAATCTTCTGGAACCGGCGGCCCTGAGCCTGCCGGTGTTGACCGGACCGCATCTCACCAATGTGCGTGACATCGCCGAGTTGCTCAAGGACGCGGGTGGACTCATTGTGGTAAAAGACGCCGAAGGCCTGGGCGAAGCATTCATCTGGCTGGTGGGCAATCGCGTCACGCGCGAGCACATCGGTCAGGCGGCGCAGCAGACCGTGGTGGCGAATCGCGGTGCGCTCACGCGCACGCTGTTGCTGGTGGAAAAACACATCGCCCGCTCAAGAGCGGGCGATGTGAGGTAGGAGCGCTCCGTAAAGTCGCGTCAGCCGCCCGGCGGATACTGCGTTGTCAGATGAGTCGCCGGCGCGGGCACCAGCAGCAGCGCGTTGATCTGCTTCACATCCTGTGGGCCGAGAATGCCGGCCGCGGCTTTGAGCTGCAGCACGCTGGTCAGATAAGTATCTCGGCTCTGGGCGAAATTCGTCTGCGCCGTGACCAAATTCTGGCGCGCCAGCAGCACGTCCACAATGGTGCGGGTTCCCACCCGCATGCCGGTTTCCATGCCCCGCAGCGAGGTTTCATTGGATTTTACCGATTGCCGCAGCGCTTCCACCTGGGAGATGCCGGTGAGCACGCCCAGATAGGCGGTGCGCGCCTGCTGCTCGGTCTGGCGGGTCACCAGTTGCACCTGGTCCTGGGCCGCGTCGTACTGCCGTTCCGCTTGCGTCACTTGCGCACTCACGCCGCCGCCGGAGAAGATCGGCACGGATAATTGCAGCGCGAGGCTGGTGCCGTTGGTGTCGCTGAGTTCACTGAACTGCGAGCCTAGCGCACTGAAGTCGTTGTTGTTCTGGTTCTTGGTGTGCTGCAGCGTAAGGTCCAGTGTCGGGTAGTGACCGGCGCGCTTGATGGACACGAGACTGGCCGCCACGGCTGCCGCTGCCTGGGCCGCCATGAGGTTCGGATTCTGTTTCAGCGCCGTGGCCACCCATTGCGGAGCATGGTCCGGATCAGGAGCGCGCAGCGGCATATTGGCGAGCGGCTGCTGCAGTTCGCCCACCGGCTGGCCGGTGATGGCGCGCAGCGATTCCTCGGCGTTGATCACCTGCTGCTGGGCGGCGATCTCGGTGGCCACCGACTGGTCATAGGCCGCCTTGGCGTTCTGCACGTCGGTAATGGCGCTCATGCCCACCTGATATTTCACTTGGGTCTGTTCCAGCTGTTTGGCGTTGGCTTCTGTGGCGGCGTGATCGGCCGCCAGGGTATCGCGTGCGGTGATCACGTTGAAATAAGCTGTGGCGGTGCGCACGATCAGGTCCTGCTGGGCGGCCACATATTGGGCTTGCGCCTGGGCCACGGAGGCATCCGCCTGCTTGATGGTTTCCCAGGCGGCCCAGTTGAAGATGGGCTGGGTGAGCTGAATACTGTAGGCCGTGGAATAGTTGTTGGAATCATAATTGCCCTGGATGGGGCCGTTGGGACCGAAGCCGAAGGGTTCGGAACCGTTTGAGCGCTGGATATTGCGGCTCGCATTCAGTCCCACGTTCGGCAGATAGCCCGCCCGGGCGATGGGCTTGTTCTCCAGCGCCGCCTCGTAGTTGGCCTGAGCCTGGGCGAAGGTGGGGTCATTCTTGAGGGCCAGCTGATAGACACTCCACAAATCGGCGCTGTAGGCGGGTGCCGCGGCCACGAGGCCCGCCACGGCGAGTACGAGAAGAAAAGTACGCATGGTATTCACCGGGGCTCCTGTTTCTTTCAGGTGTATTAGTTAAATATAACACTATAACATTTGAGAGATGGGTGCAAGCGCTGCAAAAAGGCGCAAGTCCATATGAGTTTGATCCACGCGTACTACACGCGTATCGCGACCAGGGCTTTAATAACGGGGCAGGCCCGGGTCAAGACTCAGGGCCCAGTCATCAATGCCGCCCGCCAGGTTGATGACATGCTTGAAGCCGCGGGACTGGAGGAACGCCGCCACCTGCAGGCTGCGATTGCCGTGATGGCACAGCACCACATAGGGTTGTTCCGGGTTCAATTCGCCCAGCCGTCCCGTTAACTCATCCATGGGAATGTGCAGGCAGCCGGGCAGACACACGCGCTCGCATTCCCAAGGCTCGCGTATATCCAGCAGCACCACCTCATTGGCAGTTTCCGCCCGCAGGTTTTCCACTTCCCTGGGGGTGAGCGAAGGTACTGGCAAGTTCAGCCCCCGCTCAGAAGTGGAAGCGGCATGGCACGGCCGCGTTCACCAAAGCCGGCAAGTCGGTCTCGAACAGGCTTTCCCGCGACCAGGCGTTCTCGGCCACGCGGGTGACAAGCAGCGCTTCCATCACCGGCGATTGCCCCACGATCATGAACAGCCGGCCGCCCACCTGCAGATGCTCCGCGTAGCACGGGTCATATGCAGGCAGTGAACCGGTCACGGCGATCACATCAAAGCGCTGCGTGAGCCAGTCAAGTTGTACGCCATCGCGGGTTTCGAGACGCGCATTCCTGATCCCCAGGGCCGTGAGAGTCTTGCCGGCGGTTTCCGTGAAATCGGCAAAGATATCCACCGACAGCAGTTCACCCGCCATGCGCGCGAGGCAGGCGGCGATGAAGCCGCTGCCGGTACCGATCTCGAGGGCGCTTTCATCCGGCTGTGGATTCAGCGACTGCAGCAGACGGCCTTCCACCTTGGGGGCCATCATCACCTGAGCGTGGGCCAGCGGAAGGCAGGTGTCTGCAAATGCCAGGTTGCGGTAACGCTCCGGTACAAACTGTTCGCGCGGCAGGGTTGCGAGAATGGTCAGTACCCGCTGATCGAACACGTCCCAGGCACGCACCTGCTGGCCGACCATCTGGTTGCGGGCAAATTGCGTATCCATCGGATTCACAAGTGAAAATTGCACATGAAGAGTGCAAAGGTTAAGCGCTTTGGCCATGATTGGCAAGGCGAACTGTCATGCCAGCCGGCTTACAAATGTCAGGTGTATACTGCGACACGCGCCTGCGGGCGCGTGGAAGCTGGGGGTGCCCTCCCGTGTTGATACGGTGGGGCTGAGAAACACCCATGGAACCTGAACCGGTTAATCCCGGCGGAGGGAAAGCTTCGCGGCCTCATGACCGCCATCGGCTTTCCCATTCCGGCCGGACATGAGGGCTGAACATGAGCGCCGTACCTGCAGACTTCATCCGCCGCACCGCACAACTTTCCGCAGAAGCCACGCGGCCCTATCCCAACTCCCGAAAGGTGTTCGTGCCCGGTGCGCGCGCCGATCTGCGCGTGGCCATGCGTGAAGTGTCGCAGTCCGACACTCTGGCGCTGCACGGCGCCGAGGCCAATCCGCCCATACCTATATATGACACTTCCGGGCCCTACACGGATCCGGCGGCGTGCATTGACCTGCTGCGCGGCCTGCCGCCGTTGCGCGCGGGCTGGATCGCGGAGCGCGGCGATACCCAGCCGCTGAACGATTTCACCTCCGAGTACACGCGCCGACGCAATAGAGATACGAAACTCGCCGACATCCGCTTCCCGGCACCGCCCAAGCCGCGCCGCGCCAAAGTCGGCGCCAACGTCACGCAGATGCATTACGCTCGCCGCGGCACCATAACGCCGGAGATGGAATACATCGCCATCCGCGAAAATCTGCGGCTGCAGGAATTGCGCGCCGATTCCCGCTACGCGCAACTGTTGAGACAGCACCGTGGACAACATTTCGGTGCCGTTATCCCGGAAGAGATCACGCCCGAATTCGTGCGCGGTGAAGTGGCCCGCGGCCGCGCCATCATCCCCGCCAACATCAACCATCCGGAACTGGAGCCCATGATCATCGGCCGCAACTTTCGGGTGAAGATCAACACCAACATCGGCAATTCCGCGGTCACCTCCGGCATCGCCGAGGAAGTGGAGAAGATGGTGTGGTCGGCCCGCTGGGGCGGTGACACCCTCATGGACCTGTCCACCGGCAAGAACATCCACGAAACCCGCGAGTGGATCATCCGCAACGCGCCCATGCCCATCGGCACCGTGCCTATCTATCAGGCGCTGGAAAAAGTGGACGGCAAGGCCGAGGAACTCAGCTGGGAAATCTTCCGCGACACGCTCATCGAGCAGGCGGAGCAGGGCGTGGATTACTTCACCATCCACGCCGGCGTGCGTCTGCCGTTCGTGCCGCTCACCGCCAGCCGCGTCACCGGAATCGTGTCCCGCGGCGGCTCCATCCTTGCCAAGTGGTGTCTCTCCCACCATCAGGAGAATTTCCTGTACACCAATTTTGAGGACATCTGCGAAATCATGCGGGCCTACGATGTGTCATTCTCCCTGGGCGACGGCCTGCGTCCCGGCTGCATCGCCGACGCCAACGACGAGGCTCAGTTCGCGGAACTAAAAACCCTGGGTGAATTGACGAAAGTCGCGTGGCAGCACGACTGCCAGGTGATGATCGAGGGCCCCGGCCACGTGCCCATGCAACTCATCAAGGAGAACATGGACAAGGAACTGGCGGAATGCTACGAGGCACCGTTCTATACCCTCGGGCCGTTGACCACCGACATCGCGCCGGGCTACGACCACATCACCAGTGCCATCGGCGCCGCGCAGATCGGCTGGTACGGCACCGCCATGCTCTGCTACGTCACCCCCAAGGAGCACTTGGGTCTGCCAGACAAGCAGGACGTGCGCGACGGCATCATCGCCTACAAGATCGCGGCCCACGCCGCGGATATCGCCAAGGGCCATCCGGGCGCGCAGTTGCGGGACAACGCCTTATCGAAAGCGCGCTTTGAGTTCCGCTGGGAAGATCAGTTCAATCTGGGGCTGGATCCGGACAAGGCCCGGGAATTCCACGACGAGACCCTGCCGAAGGATTCCGCCAAGCTCGCGCACTTCTGCTCCATGTGCGGCCCGCATTTCTGCTCCATGAAAATAACGCAGGATGTGCGGGAGTATGCGGCGAAAGGTATGGCTGAGAAATCGAAGGAATTTCTTGCTCAGGGCGGCGATATCTACCGCCGCGAGTAGCGGCACAGCTGGATAGCTTCCGCGGAAAAGAGTATTTTTGACCGAGTTGGATAAGGCCAATCAAGGGAATGAACATGGAAATGCAGAGGATGAAAGTAATGGCTCCTTCATATACGGCAGTTGTGAAACAGGACGGCAAGTGGTGGTTCGGCTGGGTGGAGGAAGTGCCCGGCGTGAACTGCCAGGAAGCCAGCCGCGAGGAACTGCTCGAATCCCTGCGCGTCACACTGGCCGAAGCCATCGCAATGAATCGAGAAGATGCACGTCGCGCAGCAGGCAATAATTTCGAAGAAACGCCCATTGCGGTATGAAACGCCGCGAGCTGTTACGGCGCCTGGGCGAGCAGGGGTGCGTGCTGCTTAGGGAAGGCAGGCGCCATTCCTGGTGGCATAACCCGCAACTGAACCGTCGAAGCGCGGTCCCACGCCATAATGAAATCAATGATCATCTCGCCCGTAAGATATGCAAGGATCTTGGCGTGCCAGAGCTTTGAAAGCTATAAATATCTACCCTCATTTTTCAGTCCGCATTTCTCTTCCATGAAAAGCATCCAGGCAGGTGACAAATGAAGCAGTCAGGTTTTTATATAGCGGCAGTAGCCATGCTGTTGGTAGCTGTTGCAGCGCAGGCGCAGGATCAAGCGGGCCGCTGGGCATCGCCATCGGATCCAGATGCCAAAGCCATCACAGCATTGGAAGACATGTGGGCCCACACCGCCTGCTCATCCGTACCGGATGCCCTAAAAGCCGCGTTCGCCGAAGATTTCCAGGGCACGGCCCCGAAAGGCCAACGCTACGGGAAGCCAACGGGGGATTGGGGCGGTAAAGGCGATGATACAGATTGCCAGCTCCAGCAGATACAGATACGGCTGTTTGGCGATTCGGTAGCGGTCGCGTATGGTAACGAGAGCAGCGTCAGCAAGAAAAAGGACGGCACCGAAGCGAAACATTGTCTGGCTTGGACCGACACTTGGCTGAAGCGCAATGGAAAATGGCAGATCGTTGCGGCTCAGGACACCCGAGTGGACTGCAAATAATCGCGTTGCTGAGCGGCCGGCGACATGCCGTCGCTTCCTGCATCAGCGCAACCCACGTGAGCTTCTACAGACCAAGCTCGCTGTGTGAACCAAGGCGGACCAACTGCAGCACGTTGTTTCCGCGTTTCCGGTAAATGAGAATCAGATCCGGGCGCACATGGCAGTCGCGAAAATCCTTCCATTCGCCTGTTAACGGGTGATCCTGATACCTGACGGTCAGCGGTTGATCGTCTGTGAGTGCGGCAAGCACTTGTGGGAATACGGTTTTCAGCGTGTTCCTGTGCTGACCTTGGGACTCGCGCTTGAATTGCCGGGTGTACTCAATCGTCCGCATCGAGGTCCGCCATCAGGGACTTCACGCTCTTGGCAGCGCGTAACTTCCCGCGGCGGGCCTCCTTCATCGCTGCGATGGTTTTGGCATTCGGAACCAAGGGTTCAAAAGGCAGGGCCTTCTCGTGGGCGATGCGGGTGAGCATCAGGCGGAAGGCATCCGACAAAGTGAGACCCATGGTTTCGAGTACCACAGCCGCTTCTTCCTTGGTCGTGGCATCAATTCTGGCGCGCACGACGGCATTGGCTTTCATAGGGCTTTTCTCCATAAGTGAGCTACATTGTAGCCCATTCTTGCGGTAGGTGCAAACCCATATGCTGTTCAGCAAACATGACCCTTTGTGCGTATTCCATGGTGTGCTCGATAGGGAGACGGAAGATGAAGAAGTTAGCTTATCGAGCAAGTAGTAAATTGCGGATAGACTAAGGTCTGGTATCCACAATACAGTCCGGGATCATGTCAGTACGGTGTTGGCCCCAAGGGCAAGCAGGGAGATCGTGGCACTCGTAGCGTTCCTGAGAGGAATCAATGTCGGTGGGCACCGGGCCTTTCATCCCAGCATCCTCGCCGAGCAGCTGGCACGTTACGGGGTGGTCAACATCGGTGCAACTGGAACTTTCGTGATTCGTCGCCCGATTACCAAAACGAAGCTTCGGGCCGAACTGGCACGCAGACTTCCTTTCGCCGCTCAGGTCATGATCTTCGAGGGCCGCGAACTTCTCGCCCTGGATACGGATACTGTGTTCCGCAAGGCTCCGAAGGGAGCCGATGTGGTTCGCTTTGTGAGCGTCATGGCCAGGCGTCCGCGACTCGTTCCCGCAACGCCGATCCGGCTGCCGATTGAGGGGGCGTGGCTGCTGAGAATTCTGGCGACGGAGAATCGCTTCCTGTTCGGGGTGTACCGGCGGCAGATGAGGGTAATCAGTTATTTGAGCATGCTAGACAGGCTGTTCGGAGTGCCGGTGACGACACGCAACTGGAACACGATAACGTCGGTCATCAAGGTATTACAGGACTCAATGTGATGAGCGCGCGGCCGTAGAAAATAGGGGACAGACTGTCTCTTAACCATCTGTCCGTAAAACCAGGGTCGGCTCACTACCCTTCTTAGGCAAGCGAAACGTGAGAGGAGAATCTATGAAGAAGGTTAAACGTGATGAACTTCGCCCCGAGTATCGTCGTGAAGATCTCGGTAAAGGTATTCGAGGAAAGCATCTGAAGGCATACCGCGCGGGCACTAATCTTGTGCTACTGCAACCGGAAGTTGCGGCCGCATTTCCATCGGAGCGCGCTGTAAATGACGCGCTAAGCACCCTTATCGGGGTAGGCGAAAACGCCGGTATAACACCTCGCTCACCCGGGCATACGAAGGCGGTGCGCCGGTAGATTCTGCGTGAGCCCCCGTAATACATGTCAGACTGAGGTGCACGCCGGGTTTTCGTAGACGCTCCATCCTGTAGAATCTCCGCCGGCATTCAGGGAGAAACCGGTGAATTTCAGCGTGCTGGTGCTGCTATTCGTGACCTTGGTGTGGGGCACCACGTTTCCCATTATCCGCGCCGCGTCCGCGCATCTGGATGGCGTGGAAATCACGGCGCTGCGCTTTCTCGTGGCCGGGATCTGCATGCTGCCTTTCGCGTTCAAAGCTTCCCGCGCTGCCTGGCGGGCCGGCCTGTTACTGGGCTTTGTGGCGCTGGTTTCCTACGTGACCCAGGCCGTCGGACTGGAATACATCTCATCCAACCGCAGCGCGTTCATCACCAGCCTCAACGTGCTGATGGTGCCTTTTCTGGGGCTATTGTTGGGCGGGCGCCTCAGCCTGCAAATCGTGAGTGCGGCGGTGCTGGCCTGCACTGGCATCGGGCTCATGTCCTGGGAAGGGGGCAGCAACCTGATCGGGGATAGCGCCACGCTGGTCTGTGCACTTTCGTATGCCATCTATATCATCCTGTTATCGCGCCTTATCAAGAATCACGAATCTCGCACCCTCGCCGCAACCCAGATTGTCGCGATGGCGGTGATGAGCGGCCTCTGGTTGCTGGTCACGCATCTGCACGGCGACGCGCTCATGACTTTGGCCGTGCGGGCAGAACCCGTGTGGCTGTCGCTGCTCTATCTGGGCGTGGTGGCAAGTGCCGGCATGCTGTTCCTGCAGGCGGTAGGGCAGCGTCACGTCCCGGCGGAGAAAGCCGCGGTGATCTACGCGATGGAGCCAGTATTCGCGGCGCTGTTCGGCTGGCTGTGGCTGCACGAAACCCTGGGGGTGCGCGGTTTCGTGGGCGGCGCGATGGTCGTGCTGGCGGTGATATTCGGCGAATGGCGTTTCACGCCCAGAGCGAAGGCCGGCGACACGATTTAAGATAGCCTTGCTGCTTTTTGACCGTAAAACGGTTGGGGTTTATTGGTTCGTCCCTCGAATCGAAACATGGAGCGGTTCGTACGGTTTTCGGGCGCATACCGTCTGCCGCGCATCGAGCTTAAAACAGCAGATATTCGAGGGATATCGAAAAACGATTGCTCTGGTAGGAATATATCCCGACATTCGACGAGTTTTTCAGATAGCGGTATTCGGCTTTCAGGCTCCACCATTTCGCGAGTTTGTACTCGGCTCCGATCCTGCCGATATAGAACACATCACTTCGCCCAATAGTGGTAGTGGTATTGCCGCTGACCAGAATGTCGGGTTTGCCGTATAGGCTCTTCTCATAGGTTACGCCGAATTCCCAACTCAGCATGTCCGTGGAGCGCAGTTTGAGTTGTGCATACAGGCGGTTTCGGGTGGGGGAGGCACTGAGAAACTCCGTTCCCAGCGTGAGATCGTTGCGCCGGTTGATTTCGTGTTGATAGCCGAAGGTTGCTTCATAACCGGGAGCCGTGATCTCGTCTTCTATGAACACCTGTTGTTGCCATCCGGTAAGATAATCGAAGCTCCGGTCTCCTGATACCTGCTGGTATTCATAACCAGCCGCCAGCCGGTTGCCATCGGCGAGCGTTTTCTTCGCTTCCAATTGAAAGGAGTGCAGCGTTTCGAAACCGGCTCCGCCGAGAGTGACATTGCTGCCTGACACGCCCATCCGCGCCGACCAGGGGGCCGATGCGTATCGGTATTGCGGTCCAAGAGTCAGCATGGTTTCGTTGTATTGACTCAGGCGCTGATAATCTGTGCCGTAGTAGCTGCCGGATAGCTGGATTCCGTTCGCATACGATCCGGTCAACTGGCCTACACCACCGGCCAATACGGTCGTCAGCGTCGATCCCTGACGCGACGGGAGCACCACCCCGGACTGGGGCATGAGCGCGACGTTGTCGTCATAGCCGCTGGACAGGTTTGCATACCCGAACCAGCGCACAGGGCGGGAGATGCTCGTCATGAGACGGGTAATTTCGGCGGCGGCGAGCCGTTTTATGTCCGGCTGGGATGCATCGGCATAGGCGGTCCGGTATTCCCGCAGTGCGGTGGTGCGCTCGCCCCGGGCGACGGCAATCAGTCCCAGGTTGTAATGACAGAGCGCGGCAAGCCCCCTCGCATGCAGCAGGTTTTCAAACTCGCGCTGCGAAGAAGCATAGAGACCCAGACGGTAATAGGTGGCGCCCAGGCTGTAGTCGAGTTGTACGCCCTTGTATCCCGCAGCCCGGGCTCGAAGGAACGCGTCGAGCGCGTGGGTGTAATCGCCCGCCTGGAATGCGGCAACACCATCGGCATAGGCCGTCTCGCCAGTCCCGGCGGCAGATTTCATTGCGGCGTAACTCCGGGTACAAAGAAGCAATGCGAGCAAGGTCAGCAAGATCGGGAGTAACCGCTGCACAGGAAGCTCCATCAATCCCCAAGGCCGGGCCGCTATTGTGGGCCATGGTGCACAATGAGCACAAATTCCATCCGCAGTAGGCCCGGGCGAAACCGGTTGCGAACTTCAGGGCAGTTGAATCTATCCGGGTGTTTCACCGACGCGCACTCGCTACCCATTTTGCAGGGCGCCGGCGATTGGGAAATGAAGAAAACCGCGAAGTGAATTCGCGGTTTTCGGTTTCGTAATTTCCCGGGATTGATTTTTCAGGGCGTCATGCTGCCCGGTTGCGGCATCAACCCCGCGGCGGCCCTGGTGGTGGAGGCGGCGGCGGTGGCGGGGGGGTGGGTTGCTGATGGCTGAGCGTTTGCGCTTGCTGTTGCGCCTGCCGGGCCTGCTGTGCCTGGTTTGCCGCGGCATCTTCCGCTTGCTGTTGCGCCTGCGCTGCCGACTCCTCGATCTGCCGGCTGGCATCGGCTTCGTGCTGTGTCGCCTGCTGTGCCTCCTGGGTCTCCTCAATCTGTTGCGCCGATTGCGCCGTCTGTTGGCCGAACTGACTGGCATTACCGGTTTTGCTGCCGGGAGGAGGCGTGGGGCCCGGCTTACGCGCGCCCGCATTGGCAGGTACGGTGATGTTCTGCACCACTGTCTTGAGCACATCCTGTCCGCCGGGGATGACCGTCATGGTCACATCCGGCTGCGTCGCCTTCGGCGTTGTTGACCCGTTACCTGCCCAAGCGGGCCTGCAGGCCAGGGTCAGCGTGCCCAGCAGACACCCATGCGCGATATACAGTCTCATGTTCATGACGCGTGTACTCCTCTCAACCAAGCCCCGTCCACGCCAACAAGCGGTGAACGAGACCCCGTAATGATGCATCCTCAATCGCCATGACTTGCACTTTGAAAATGTTGTCCCGGCCGGCGTAATGAAGCACCGTTTCAAGTGTACCCGCAGTTCCCGGTTCGGCAACGAGTTGAAGATTGAGGACATTACGTCCCTGTGCCAACTCGCCGCTCCAAGCCACTTGCCGCTCACCCGGATGCCCCTGCAATTGCATGCCCTGGGGGACGTTGACAATGAAATCGACGTGATGGAGCGGATGCGCGGCATCCAGTGCGATGCGTACCACTGTCGCGGTGTCGGCCGGCACCAAAATGGCGCCGGCTTGCAGCTGGTATCCGGCCGTGGGCGCGGCGGCCCATTGCAGGGCAATGCCGATACCGATTCCGAGAAGGAGCAAAGCGGCGAGCGCCAGCGCCCAGCCCTTGGCGGCGCCGTGATGGCGGGGCTCGCCGGGACGCCGGGTGAAGGCCAGAACACGCTCTGCAAATGCGTACGGCACGGGTGGTTCGGGGAGCATCTGCAATATCTTCAGCGTTTCGCGGCCCAGCATCCACGTTTTGCGGCACGCGGCGCAATGGGACAGGTGCTCCAGAACCTCCGGTGGCGGCGTGCCCAACGGTGCGGTATCCAGATAGTTGTGCAGCCGGTTACAGTTCATATTGTGAAGCCTCATCTGTTATCACGTCCGAACGCATCAAAGGGTTCCGGTCGCCGAGTGCGGCACGCAGTTTCCGACGCGCGCGGAATAGCCGGGACTTGAGCGTGCCCAGGGGGAGATGCAGGACGTCGGTCAGCTCGGGAAGGCTGCGGCCTTCCACGTCGTGCAGTACCAGAAGCGCCCGGTGGTCCCTGCTCAGGCTGTAGAGTGCGGCCAGCACCTCCCGGCGGAGATCAGCGGCGTGTACCTCTTGCTCCACTGCAGAAGCCCCTGCCTCGTTTTCGAAAAGGGCTTCCCAGGGCTCGGGATGCAGGTGGCCGAAGGGCGTGCGTCGCCGGTGGCGCCACTGGTCAACGAACAGGTTATGCAGCGCCCCGACGAGCCACGGCCGCAGCCCAACCACCTGGGCCAGGTCCTGCGGGCCGCGGTACAGACGCACCATGAGTTCCTGCACCAGGTCTTCTGCGTCCTGGTTGTGCCCGGTCAAGCGGTAGGCCATGCGGTAGAGCCCGTCGAGATGGGGGCGCACCAAGGTCTCAAACTCCACGCGGTGGTTGTCGTTGCCTGTCACCGGAAGCATGTCTTAAGCAGGTTGGTCACCTCTTCAAAGGGTAACGCCGTACGCCGGCGAAAAGTTCCCAAGAAGGTATACAGACATGAAAAATCCGCTCCTCCCGCCGATGGGCGGCATAAAAAAATAGCTGAATGGGGGAACCCTGGACCTGTCGCAGACGTGATTACCTTTAGTGTAGCGAACACATTCCTGAGGAGTACTCCCATGTCAATAAAAACCCGGCAACTTACCTTTTTGCTTGCCGGCGCCCTGTTTATGGCGCTGACGGGCTGCAACGGCAGCGGTTCCAGTTTCACTACCATGAATCTCGCGGTTACGGATACACCGGTGGACGGCGCGCAAAGCGTGGTGGTGGCGTTCACGGGCGTGGATCTGATGGGGCCGAACGGCCAGCAGAGTTTCCCCTTCAGCACAGAGAAAAAGATTGATCTGCTCCAACAGCAGGGCACCAACAGCGCCTCGTTGCTTGCAGGTGTCACCATCCCGGCAGGCACTTATCAGTGGATCCGCCTGGATATAGATACCACCAATTCCTACATCATCACATCCACCGGCGCGCAATATCCGCTTACCATCCCGAGCGGCAGTCAGACGGGTCTCAAGCTGGTAAGCGGCTTCACCGTTGCGCAGGGAAGCTTGGCGGACTTCGTGATTGATTTCAATCTGCGTCAGTCTATTACTCTGGCCAATACCAATGGCACGCCCACCTATATCCTCAATCCCGCACTGCGTCTTATCAACATGCAGCAGGTGGGCACTGTCAGCGGTACCGTATCCAGCGCCCTCAGTATCGGCGGTACGCTGATCACTGCCACCAGCTGCAGCCCGGCGGTTTATGTATACCCGGGGACGGTAACCGTCCTGGATGGGTTCAACGTAATCGTAAGCGGCGGCATCACCCCGCTCACATCGGCCACGGTCAGTCTCAACAATACGACCGGCAGCTACGATTACACGGTGGGATTCCTGGCACCAGGTACCTACACCCTTGCCGCGACCTGTGCCGCCGATGACACAGCTGGCGCCACCAGCTTGGCATTTTCGGCCACCCAGCTTGCCACGGTGACGGCCAATACCACCACGACGGTTAATTTCTGACGGGATGCGATCACCTGTACCCAAGCCCCGCCGCTGGTGGCGGGGCTTTTTCTTTGGTGCGGATGCGTGGTTCACATCGAAACGCAGCCGCTGGTTCCCTGCCGGTCTTGATATGATGCAACCCGTGATTTCGGAGACTTTCAAGCAAGCCGAGAATGCCCGTTCCGAGCCGAAACAACCGGAGCCTGTTGCATGAATTCCAAGTTGATATTTGTCCCGATGATGGCACTGGTTTTCTGGACATTTATCATCATGCTGTTCATGGCGTACAAGCGCTTCAGCGCGGGATTCGCCGGGCGGCTGAAGCCGGGCGCCTTCAAAGTGGGTGAATCACTGGAGGTGCCGCGGGATGTGCGTCTGGCAAACCGAAATTTTATCAACCTGTTCGAGATGCCGGTGCTGTTTTATGCGCTGTGCCTTGCGCTGTACGCAACACACAATGTGACGGAAACGTTGCTGGTGCTGTCCTGGATCTATGTATTATTGCGGGTGGCGCATTCTGTGATTCATGTCTCTTATAACAAGATTCTTCACCGCTTTTCGATTTACGCCACAAGCAGCTTCGTTCTGCTGGCCATGTGGATTATTTTTGCCGTGGCACTGTATCGCCGAACATGACAGGATCGGGCTTCAAAGATCATTTTTCCGGGCATGCGGCCGCCTACGCCGACGCACGACCACGCTACCCAAATGAGTTATTCACCTGGCTGGCGACGCTGACCCCGGATCACGATAGGGTTTGGGATTGCGGAACGGGCAACGGTCAGGCGGCGCTGGGACTTGCGGCACATTACCGGCAGGTGATTGCCACTGACCCGAGCAAAGGGCAGATCGAACATGCTTTTTCACACGAGCGTATCAGTTATCGCGTCGCGCCAGCGGAATCGCCGGGTCTGGAGCCGCGTTCCGTGGATCTCGTCACGGTGGCTCAGGCGGTCCACTGGTTCGACCGGCCGGCCTTTTACAGGCGGGTGAGAGAAACGCTCAAGCCGGAGGGGGTCATCGCCGTGTGGTGTTACGGCCTGTGCAGCATTGAACCGATGATTGATGCGGCAGTCCAAGCTTTCTACACCGGTGAAACGAGTTCTTGCTGGCCGCCGGAACGGGCGCTGATTGACGCGGCTTACCGCAGCATTGAATTTCCGTTCACCGGAATCGAGCCGCCTGCTTTCTCCATGACGCAGCATTGGATATTGGCGCAGTTCCTGGCCTATCTGCGCACCTGGTCGGCGGTGCAGAAGTTCATCGGCAGGAACGGCCGTGATCCCGTCGTCGGATTGGGCGAGTCACTGCGGACAGTCTGGGGCGATCCGCAGCAGGCGCGACAAGTGCGTTGGCTGTTGCACATGCGTGTAGGCCGGATCGCCCGCTGACCGCGGTCGGATGGTTGATTCAAGTCATGGCGCCGCGCCACAACGCGGGCGCTCGGTGATTTCCTGCGGAGGACGCTGTGAACATGGACAAAAATGACCGGATTCCGCCGCACCAGCTGGAGGCCGAGAAGCAGACGATTGCCGTGCACATCTTCACGGTCTCGGCCGGACTGGTAGGTGCATGCCTGACCGTTATCGGACTGTTCCGGGTGATCTTCAAGCTCAAGGCCATAGACAGCGTTGCCACACGCTTGCTGGCCATGGATGCCATGGGGTTCATGCTTGCCTGTCTGACTGCCTATCTGGCGTTGCGCACGGCATCCCGATCGCGCCGCAAGCGCCTGGGGTTGGCTGCTGATCTGATCTTCATCGCCGCGCTGGTGGCCATGGTGCTGATCGGCGCGCTCGTGGCGTATGAATTGATATGAATACTTGCCTGCATCGCAATTGGCGCGTATCTGCCCATAAAAAAGCGCGGCTCATCTGAGCCGCGCTGCTTGCAGCCGCAAGGAACAGTTTACTTTTGCATGCCACCCTCCAGGCATGCGCGCATGAAGGTCTTGCGTTGCTTGCCGGTGAGCTTCTTGCTCCCGGCTTCGGCGTTACAAGCCTTCATCTTCCCGCGCCGGCTTTCAGTCTTGTTCACGGTGTGTGCCGCCTTGTTCTTGGAGTTTCCCATGTTACCCGTGGGTTTGGTGGTTTTACCCCTGCCCTTCAGGCATTCACTCATGAATTTTTTGTGCTCCTCGCGCTTCATGCCTTTGGATTGATGGGCGCAGGCCGCGAACTTTTCCTGTTGCGGGGACATGTGCCTGCCTTCCCGGGCGGAAGCACCCGACGCGGACGCAAAAGCGGCCGCGGCGATGACTATAAATAACGGAACGATTAGTCTCTTCATGTGAAATCTCCCTGTAGTTGAATTTACGTTGCATCCCTGTTAGAGCAGAGACAAGGACATTCTATACGAGGATGAAAATACAGCAACCCGGGGGGGGATTAAGTCAAAAGCCCCGACTGTCCAAGCTTTTGTCAGGGGCGCCGGATAAGGCTTTCAACGGGAATCCGCGCCAACACGGCAGGCTCAGGTTGCAGGGTGGCGTGCTCGATGCCGTACTGTTGCAGCAGATGGTCCCGAAGACGACTCAGGACACCCAGCCAGGCGTCCATGTCGTCTATCACCACGTGGGCGGACAGGGAGGCCTCGTTGGAGGACAGCGACCAGATGTGCAGGTCATGGATCGAGCGCACGCCTGCGACCCCGGCCATACTATTGCCGACCTCGGCGATATTCATGCCGCGCGGCACACCCTCCAGCAACACCTGGCCCGCATCCCGCAGCAGCCTGAGGCTTGAGATCAGGATCAGCACGGCGATGAACAGCGACAGTAATGGGTCAATGGCCAGCCAGCCCGTCAGCCAGATGACCAGGCCGGCGGCGAAAGCGGCCACCGAGCCGAGCATATCACCCAGCACATGCAACAATGCGGCGCGCGTGTTCAGGGATGGCTCACCGTGCTGTAGAATCTTGTAAACGACAATATTGATTACCAGTCCTATGAATCCCACGAGCATGACAACTTGCGCATCCACCGCAGGCGGATGCCGCAGCCGCGAAAACGCTTCAAACGTGATGCCGGTCACGACGGCGAACATGAACAGGGTATTGATGAGCGCGGCGATCACTTCCATGCGGCCGAGGCCGTAGGTGTGCCGCCGCGAAGCTGGTCGTTGGGCAAGCCACGCGGCCAGCGCGGCCAGGGCAAGCGCCGCGCCATCCGTGGCCATATGCCCGGCGTCGCCCAGCAGGGCAAGTGAGTTGGCCCATAAGCCGGCAACCGCTTCTACAGCGGCGTAACCCAGGGTCAGCACCAGCGCGAACAGGAACGGACGGCTGCTGTGGGGATGAAGATGTTGCGGATGTGCGTGATCGTACATGGCGGCGTGTGTCAGTCCGTTGCGACCGGCAACCCGGAGGCTGTCCAGGCGCTGTAGCCGCCTGCCATGTTGACGACATTCTTGAACCCAAGCTCCCGCATGGTCAGGGTGGCGAGCGCCGAACGGCCGCCGCTCTGGTACTGCAGGACGACCTGACAGCCGCGGTCGCAGAGCAGGGGATGGGAGTCCACGCGGAATTCCAGCAGACCGCGCGGGATATTGATGGCGCCCGGCAAATGACCGGCGGAATATTCCTCCGGCTCGCGTACGTCCACTATGAGCACCCGGCCCAAGCGCCTGGAAACGTCTTGGGGCGTGATTTCGCGGATTCCGGTCTTGGCGCTGGCGACCAGTTCGGCGGCGGCGGTCATGGGTTCTTCCTCAGGTTGTCTGCTGCGGAGGGGTGAAACCGCAACGGCAAATAGACTATGCTGTCTTGCACGGAGAAGGAAGCATGCATGGCTCTGCAGACCCGGACATTTTTTCATGAGCCGACGTCCACCTTCTCCTATGTGGTGGCGGATACGGCCGCGCGGCGGGCGGCGATCATAGATCCGGTGCTGGATTACAATGCCGCCGCGGGTCACACGGCCACCGCCTCGGTGCAGGCCATGGTGACGTATGTGCGCGAATGCAATTTCTCGCTGGAGTGGGTGCTGGAAACCCATGCCCATGCGGACCACCTGAGCGCCGCACAGTTCGTCCGGCGCGAGCTGGGCGGGAAGATTGCCCTCGGCGAGGGCATCTGCGCGGTGCAGCGTCATTTCAAATCGCTGTATAACCTGGAAGAGGGCTTTATCCCCGACGGCCGCCAGTTTGACCATCTGTTCCGGGACGGGGAGACGTTTCGCATCGGCAAACTGGATGCGCGGGTTATGGCGACGCCGGGCCACACCAGCGATAGTGTGACCTATGTGATCGGCGAGGCCGCCTTCGTGGGCGACACACTGTTCATGCCGGACAGCGGCACGGCGCGCTGTGATTTTCCCGGTGGCGATGCCGGCAGGCTGTATGACTCGATCCGCAGGATCCTGTCACTGCCGGAAGCCACGCGGCTCTGCGTATGCCATGACTATGCCCCTGGCGGTCGCGAGCACCAGAACGAAACCACCGTGGCAGAGCAGAAGCACGCCAATATCCATGTGCATGATGGTGTATCCCGCGAGGAATTCATGAAGCTGCGTACCGCTCGCGACAAGACCCTGAGCGTGCCGGTATTGCTGCTTCCCGCCATCCAGGTAAACATCCGTGCCGGCGCGCTGCCGGAATGCGAAGGCAACGGTATTGCCTATCTCAAGATTCCGCTGAATGCGCCGCTCAGTAAAGAGTGAACCGGTCTATCGGGGCTTTCGCCGTTCACGCTGGTATCAAGAAGATCCCGTGTTTGGTGAGCCCCTTCCACCGATCCAATTGGTTGCATTTGAAGAACCAAGGAGATATTCCAGGAGCGACAAATCGTTTCTCACCGACATCAAGGTGTTGCATAAACGTACCCGCCGGCACATGGACCAGGGTGCGGTAACCAGGGGCTACCAGGCTGATCGCGAGGCGGTGCTGAAGATTCTCAACACCGTGCTCGCCACCGAGAGCGTGTGCGTGCTGCGGTACAAGCGCCACCATTACATGGCGAGCGGCATCAACGCACAGAGCGTGGCCGACGAGTTTCTGCAGCACGCCGACGAGGAGCAGGGCCACGCCGACCGGATCACACAGCGCATTACCCGGCTTGGCGGCGAGCCGGATTTCAATCCGCAAGGGCTCGCCACGCGTTCGCATTCCGGGTACTTAAGGAGGGCAAGGATTTGCTTGACATGATCTAAGGAGGATTTGGTCGCCGAGCGCATCGCCATAGATAGCTACCGGGAGATCATCAATTATCTCGGCATGCAGGATCCCACCACCCGCTCCATGATGGAGAGGCATTCTCGCCGTGGAGGAGGAACATACCGACGATCTGGTGAATCTGCTGGCAAAGTTTGGCTGAGTTTGCCAAACCCGGCCGGATAGTGGGTGGCGGCGGCGGTGGAGGCAGGCGCGATTGATGAGACGCGCTGCTGTCAGCGCAAGGCAAACACCTGCACCACCGCGCCGCGACCCGTATGCAAACGACCTTCGCGTACCTCGCGTTCCGTCTCGTGCGCTATCTCGAAGCGCAGCCCCGCGAGTTCTTCCTTCAGCGTAGCGAGGCTCACGAGCAGAGCGGATTCTTTCGGTCCGCCGGTTCCCAATTCCAGTTGCCGCGGTGTGTAGGCTTCCAGCACCAGGGCGCCGCCGGGCGTGAGCCCCGCCACGGCTTCGCGGTACAGGCGCGCGCGCACTAGCGGCGGCAGATGGCAGAAGATGGAGACAATAACCTCCCAGGAGCGGGGTGCGATGGCGTAGTCGGCGAGATCCGCCTGCACGGTAGTGAGATTCACGCCGCGCTCGGCGGCGAGTGCCCGCGCCTTGGCGAGGCCCACCGTCGAACTGTCCACACCCGTGACCTCGAATCCCTGCTCAGCGAGGAACACCCCGTTGCGGCCTTCGCCCTCGGCGAGCGACAGTACGCGGCCACGCGGCAGCCGCGCTGCGACCTCGGCCAAGAAGGCATTGGGCTCGGTACCGTAAGCGTAACCCGGTTCGCTGTAGCGCTGGTCCCAGCGGGTCGCCCCTTCACGGCGTTCGTTCATGTCTCACTCCGACAATACAGTTGATCGTGCCTGTGCCTGCCTCTCAATGCTATCTCAGCTATCTCAGGGAAATTCGCTGTCGTCGTCCTTGCCGGGGGGTACCGGATACGGCAGGCGGATGTGACCGTAGCGCACCACCAGCACGGAGAACGCCAGCAGCAGGATGGCCCCTGCCATGGAAAATATCTGCAGCGTGGTCAGATGTCCGGTATCGAGCATCAAGTAGCGGGCGAGAGCCACCATGGCGATATACAGCGGCATGCGCACCGGCAGCTTGCCCGCCTGCCAGTAGATTTCCACCATGCTGATCACCTCGAGGTAGATAAAGAGCAACAGGAGGTCGGTGATATTCACCTGGCGGGCGCTGATCATGCCCCAGACTTCCATTGCTCCCGCCACCACAGTCGCCGCGAGCACCGCGAACAATCCCAGGTCCTCTATCAGAGGCACCAGTTTCAGGCCCATAGCACGCACTGGATCCCGCATGAACGATTCCTCCCTTGTAGACCGTAAGCCCGCGGGTATAAGGCGCAGTCGTACCGCGCCCCATCCCCTTAACCGGCCAGGCGCAGGATGCCGAGCGCCTTGGGCACGTATTTCTCGTAAAACGGCTCGCTGTCGCCGCTGTGCGCCGGATGCGCATGCGGGCTTATGCCAGTCGCGCGCGCACTTTTTCCAGCCGCGCGCGCACCTCGCCGGCCAGCTCCTGAATTCCCGGTTTATCCACCAACCCCAGCACCGCCTTGGGGTCCATGAAGGATACTGTGATGTCACTATCCGCTTCCTCGCGTACCACCACGTTGCAGGGTAGCAACAGACCGATATCCGGGTCGGCTTGCAACGCACGGTGGGCGAGCGGTGGATTGCAGGCGCCGAGTATGAGATACGGGCGCCACTCCACGCCCAGCTTCTTTTTGAGCGTCGCCTGCACGTCAATCTCGGTGAGCACACCGAAACCTTCTGTCTGGAGGGCTTCGGTGACGCGTTGCACCGCGTGTCCGAAAGAATCCTTTATATGCACGTCAAATCCATACATGATACGAGCCTCCTGTGTTCATCGAGCTCGGGCATAGCGGACGGATCCCGGGCCGGTTTCCACCGGCAATCCGGCCCGCCGCCATTCGGGCACACTCTCCTCGAGACGGCGTACCCGGTAGTGACGCCGCCGCAGCATGCGCATGGCGTCGAGCGCCAGCAGGCAATACGGGCCGCGGCAGTACACGACAATTTCGCGTTCCTGCGGAAGCCGTGACATTTCCCGGCGCAACGTATCCAGCGGGATATTCACCGCTCCCGGCAGATGCGCCACGGCATATTCTTCCGCGGGCCGTACATCCACGATGACCACTGCGCGACGGGCGGACAGTTTTGCCAGCTCGCCTGCGCTCACGGGGGGCAGCTCATCCTGGGCGCGCAACTGCTGGTTGACGATCTTTTCCACGCTCGCCAGGCTCGCTTCCGCCACCTTGCCGATGTTGAGCACCAGCGCCGAAACCTCGTCGCTCGCCAGCCGGTAGATGCGCCGGCGGCCGTCACGGCGTGGGGACACCAGCCCCGCGTGCCTGAGGCGCTGCAAGTGCTGGGAGGTGCTGGCCACCGATAAGCCGAGTAAGCCGGACAGGGTTTCCACATCGCGGTCACCCTGTGCCAGCAGTTCCAGCAGCGCCAGGCGCGAGCTGTGTGCCAGGGCGTCGGCCACCACCGCGAACTGGGCGAAGAGAGTCTGGCGTACTTCCCGTGTTGACACGTGTCTTCCCGTTGGTTAATATTCAATTAATAAGTTGAATATTAGATTATTATCCAAACCGGGTCAATACCTATGCATGCAGTGCCTTCCGCCTGGCGGTCTCCGGCTGCACCCTGGCGTCGCCGCTGGCTGTTGGGAACCATGTTGGTCGCGGTGATGACTTGCGGGCGGGCCGCCGTCCCCGAGGCCGTCAATTTCCGGCAAGCCGTGCGTCTCGCGCTCACGGCCAACCCGCGCGCCCTGGCGAGCACCGCCCAGGTACAAGCTGCCCGTGCCGGGGTGACGGAGGCCCGCGGCCGCGCCCTGCCGCAGCTCAGCCTCGTGCTCAATGCCACCCGCAGCGACAATCCCCTGAACGTATTCGGTTATCGTCTCGCCGAGCGCGGCGCCAGCTTCGCGGATTTTGGCTTGGGCGAGTACACCGGCCCCGGTTCCGTGAACACCACCCCGGCAGCGCTCAATGTGCCCGGTTATGCCAATAACTACGACACGGGGGTGGTGTTGAGCCTCCCCCTGTTCGCGGGCGGCGCGGACTTGGCGCGTATAAAGGAGTCGCGCGCCTTGCTGACCGCCGCCCAGCAGGGCGATGCCGCGGCCCGGGCGGGCCTCATTTATGAGGTATTGCAGGCCTATGCCGGCGTACGCGCCACCCAGGAACTGGCTGTCGCGGCACGCCAGGCCCTGGCGGCGGCACAGGCGTATGCCGGTACGGCCGCATCCCTCTACCGGCAGGGCATCGTCATCGAGAGTGATGTGCTGCTGGCCAAGGCCCATGAGGAATCGGCCCGGGCGGCGCTGTCCGCCGCCGAGGCCGAAGCGCTGAATCAGTTGGATGCGTTCCGTCTGCTCATCGGTCGGCCTGACAGCGATCTCGTTCCGGGACCCGCGGTGGAGATGCCGGCACCCGCCGGCACGTTGCTCACACTGGAAGATCAAGCGCTTGCCCATAACCCGCAACTGCTCGCCATGCGTTCGCGGGAGGCGGCGGGCGAAGCCGCCACGGGGGCCGCCCGTGCCGCCTATTGGCCGCAGGTGAATCTGGTACTGCGCCACGACTGGAATGCCGACAGCCTGGCACTGCGGGCGCCGTCCAACACCGTCATGGCGCTGTTTTCCTGGCAGCTATTCAATTCCGGCGCCCAGTACGGCGCGCTGCAACGCGCCGCGGCGGAACAGCGCCGTGCCGCCGCCCAATACCAGGCGACGGCCGACGCTGTCCGTCTCGCCGTGGACCGGACATTCCGCGGTGCGGAAACCGCCGCCCTGCAGGCGCAGGCCAGCGACCTGATCGCCGGGCAGGCCCGGCAGGCGGCGCATCTTCTCAGTCTGCGCTACGCACAGGGACTCACCACACTTGCCCAGCTCCTGGATGGCCAGGCGCGTCTCGATGCGGCACGCGCCGGACGCGTGCAGGCTCACTACGCGGCGCTGCTCGCCCGCGCGCGCCTGCGTTTGCTGACCAATGAGCTGGATGCGGGCACTGCAAAGGATCAAGGTGACTGACATGAAAGCCCTGGCATTCTTTATCACCGGCCTCGCGCTGGTGCTGCTTACCGCCTGCTCCCACAGTCGCCCGGGTGAAACCGCTCCGGGTGCGGTGCTGCGCGCGGCGGTGATTACCGTCGCGGTTGCGCCGCTCGCGCAGAGCGTGAGTGTGCCGGGCGTGGTCATCGGCAGCGAGCACGCGGAGCTTGCATCCAGCGCCGGCGGACGCGTGACGCGCGTGTACGTGAGCGCCGGTCAGCAGGTGATGCGCGGCGCAAGGCTCGTGGACGTGGATCCCGCCGCCGGTCGTGCGGCACTGGCGCAAGCGCAGGCCCGGGATGCGGCCACGCACGCCGCGGCGGAGCAGGCGGCGCGTGATTTCAAGCGCTATCAGGCGCTCTACACCGAGCACGCGGTTTCACCCCGGGAATTCGAGGAGATGCAGCATCGCCATGCGACCACCGCGGCGGCGGCACAAGCGGCCGATGCAATGCTTGCCGCCGCCCGCGCCGCCCTCGGCTACGCTGAGTTGCGCGCGCCGTTTGCCGGCGTGGTGGCGGCGAAGAATGTGCGCAGCGGTGATTACGCCGCATCCGGCGCACCCCTCATCGTGCTGGACGGCGGCACGCCGCAGGTGGAAACCCGGGTGAGCGGCGAGATGTTGCGCCGGATCAAGCCGGGCGAGCGGGCCGAAGTGGACATTGACGGCCACCACTGGCGTGGGACGGTGATCGAACGGGTCGCCGCTGCGGATCCTGTCACCCATACCCATCTCATCAAGCTCGCGCTGCAGAAAGACGCCGCCGTGAACAGTGGCGCCTACGCCAGCGTGCGTTTTGTGGTGGGTAATCATCCGGCGCTCGCGGTGCCGGATACAGCGGTGATTGAGCGCGCCGGCCTCACGGGCGTGTTCGTGGTGGATGACAAAAACCGCGCGCATTTCCGCATGGTGCGCGTCGGCGCCGCGCGCGGCGGATTCAGCGATATTCTCGCCGGACTGTCTCCCGGCGAGCGGGTGGTGGTGGCGCCCGGCGCGGAGATGGGCAACGGCACCCGGGTGCAGCCGGAGCCGGGACATGGCTGAGGCATACGACCGACATGCACTGAACCCCGCCGGCAGACTCGCCAAAGCGTTCCTGCATTCCAAGCTCACGCCGCTCATCATGCTGGCGGCGACACTCTTCGGCGTGATGGCCATCCTGTTCACGCCGCGCACCTACAATCCGGACATCGTGGTGCCGGTGATGAATATCTCCGTGAGCCGCCCCGGCAGCAACGCCGGGGAGATGCTCGACCAGGTGGTGCGGCCTCTCGAGGCACTGATGGCGGCCATCCCCGGCGTGGACCATACCTATGGTTACGCGCGTGACGATCTGGCCATGGTCACGGTGCGCTTCAAAGTGGGTGAGGACGAAGAGAAGAGTCTCGTCAAGGTTTACAGTCAGCTCGACAGTAATCTGAACCGCATGCCGCCCGGCACGCAACCGCCGCTGGTGCAGTCGGTGAGTCTCTACGACGTGCCGCTGGTCACGCTCACGCTGAGTTCGTCGCAGTACGGCGCGCTGCGTCTGCGCGAAATCGCCGCTCACGTGCTGGAACAACTGCGCAGCGTGCCGCAGGTGGGCAAGACCTGGATCGCCGGTGCACCGCCGGCGGCGGTGCGGGTGTGGCTGGAGCCGGGCAAGCTCGCCGCCTACCGCATTCCGCTGCAGCGCATCACCCAGGCCCTGGCCGCCAACAACGTGGCCGTGAATGCGGGCGATCTGGTGGCTGACAATCGCGAGACCCCGTTGCGGGTGAGCGCAGAGCTGCTGAATCCCGATGATGTGGGCAGCGTCATGCTGGGCGAGTGGCGGGGCCGGCCGGTGTTCCTGCGGGACGTGGCGCGCATCGAGAGCGCCCCCGCGAGCGATGCGGTGCATTCCCTGTTCGCCTTCGGTCCGGCGGCGGGCGTCGGCCGACCGGTGGGCCAGCCCGAACCGGCGGTGACCCTCGCCATCGCCCGCCAGAAGGGCAGCAACGGTGTGACCGTGGCGGACGCGGTGCTTACCCGTCTCAAGACCATTGAGCGGAACGCCCTGCCGCAAGGCGTGAGCGTGACGGTGACACGCAACTACGGCGCCGATGCCAACGATGCCGTCAACACCCTCATGGAGCACCTCGGCATTTCCATTCTCGCGGTGGTGGCGATCCTGCTGGTATTCCTCGGCTGGCGCGAGGCTTCGGTGGTGACGCTCTCGATTCCGCTGATCCTGTTCGTAGTGCTCGGCATCGGCTGGCTGGCAGGGCAGACCATCAACCGCATCACCCTGTTCGCCTTGATCCTGTCGCTCGGTCTGCTGGTGGATGACAGCATCGTGGTGATCGAGAACATCCATCGCCACCTGCACCACCACCCGCAGCGCAATTTCGGTCGGCTGGTGGTGGCGGCCGCCAACGAGATCGGCAAGCCCACCATTATCGCCACGTTCACGGTGATTCTGGCGCTCATCCCCATGGCCTTCGTCACCGGCATGATGGGACCGTTCATGGGGCCCATCCCCTTCAACGCGCCCATCGCCATGCTCACCTCGCTCATCATCGCTTACACGGTGGTGCCCTACGTGGCTTACCGCTGGCTGAAGACCAGGGCGCGCGGCGTGATGGATGAGGCCATGAAACCGAGTCTGGAAGAACGCGGTGTCGCGCCCCGGGACTGGCTGCACCGGCTGTACATTCGCCTGTTCCAGCCACTCATGCAATCCCGGCGCCGGCGCCGCATGTTCCTGCTGGCGGTGGCGGCGCTGCTGCTCTTGGTGATGCTCCAGCCCCTGTGGCAGTTCATCCGTCCCGGCGGCGTCAACGGTCCGCTGAGCACGCTCGGCGTCGAGCTCAAGATGCTGCCCGACGACAATGTGAATACATTCCTGGTGGAGGTTGACACCCATGCCGGTACGGCGCTGGAGGAAACCGGCCGGGTGGCGGGGGCGGTGGGCCGGGTGCTGGCACGCGACCGCTACGTGAAGGATTACCAGACTTTTCTCGGCGCGGCGGCGCCGGAGGATTTCGCCGCCATGATGCGCGGCGATGCGCTGCGTCGCGGCGGCAATTTCGCCCAGATCCGCGTGAATTTGCTGAGCAAGCATGACCGGTCCGCGGGTTCGCACGCCATCGCCCAGCAGTTCTATGTGGCGCTCGCTCCGGTGCGCGCACGGTTTCCCGATGCGCGCATCAAGATTCTCGAGACGCCGCCCGGACCGCCGGTGCGTTCGCAGATGATGGCGGCGGTGTACGGACCCGATTACGCGGTGCAACGACGCATCGCCGGGTTCGTCCGCCGGGACGTCTATCCGCGTACCTATGGCATGATCAACGTTGACGATTCCGTCGGTCATGACGTGCGTGCGTACCGTGTGGTGGTGGAGCGGGACGCGGCGGCCCTTGCCGGCCTCTCGCCCGCTGCGGTGGCGGAGGACGTGCGTGCCTATTTCGCCGGCGTCACGGTGGGTAGCGTGCACGCGCTAGGCGCACGTGAGCCTCAGGACATTATCCTGCGTCTGCCGGCCGCCGCGCGCGACAACCGCGCGGCGCTCGCGAACCTGTATTTGCTGAACGCCCGGGGCCAGCCGGTGGTGCTCTCCAGCATCGCGCGCATCGAGCCGGTGATCCAGGACAATCCCATCTACACCCGCGACCAGCATCCGGTGGTGTATGTCACCGGCGACATGTTGCACTCGAGTCCGGTGTACGGCGTGGTGAGTGTGACGCAGGCGCTGGACGGGCTGAAGCACGTGGCCGGCGTCCCGCTCCGTGTCGGCAACCTGGGTTTCCACGACTCCCAGCCCCACGACCTCAGCCACTACCAGTTTTTCTGGCTCGGCGAGATGCGCCTCACGCTGGACGTGTTTCGGGATCTGGGCACCGCCTTCCTGGGCGCACTGCTGCTCATCTATCTGCTGCTGGTGGGTTACTACCGCTCGTTCTTCATGCCGCTGGTGGTAATGGGCGCCATCCCGCTTACCCTGATCGGAGTATTTCCCGGCCACTGGCTCATGCACCAGCCGTTTACCGCCACCTCCATGATCGGCGTCATCGCGCTGGCCGGCATTGTGGTGCGCAATTCACTCCTGCTCATTGACTTCATCGTCGAGCGCCGCCGCCACGGCTATACGCTGGAGGCGGCGGTGATGGAGGCCGGTGCGGTGCGTCTGCGGCCGATCCTGCTCACGGCACTCGCCATCATCCTCGGTTCCGCCATCATGCTGACCGATCCGGTGTTCGGCGGGCTGGCCATCTCGCTCATATTCGGCGCTTTCGCCTCCACCGTGCTGACACTGTTCGTGATTCCGCTGGCGTATTTCGGCTGGCAGCGGCGGATTGCCGCGCGCCATGCGGCGCACTGAAAGCTTTCTTCCATCTGACAAATCAAGGAGAACTCGCATGACTACTGAACGTTTTGTTCGCATCTTCGCCGGTGCCGTGGTACTGGTTTCACTGGCTCTCGGCGTGCGCCACAGCCCGCTCTTTGTGAGCGGTTATTTCCTGTGGCTCACGGCTTTTGTGGGCGCCAATCTTTTGCAGAGCGGCTTCACCCGTTTCTGTCCGCTGGAGATCATGTTGAAGAAGGCCGGCATGAAATCCGGCAGCACGCTCAACTGACTGGATTCCCGCACGGACACGGGTTCCGCGATGGGTGTTGGCGGGAGTCCGGCTCTCAGGCCCGTTCTGCGGGCCGCTGCGGGCTTTGTCGCGGCAGCAGTGCGAGAAACGCCTGTACTGCGGGAGGCAAATGCCGGCGCCGCAACTGCACACGATGCAGCGGGCGGCTGATCCCGAGTCCCACCACGCGGAGAACGCGCAACTGCCCGCTGCGCAGTTCCGACTCGACGACGAGGCGCGAAACAAACGCTACGCCGCCGCCGGCAGCCGCTACCTGCTTGATGGCCTCGCTGCTGCCGAGACAAACAACGCTTTTGAATTCCAGCCGTTTTTGTCTGAGCATCCCCTCGACGAAACTGCGGGTACCGGAGCCAGGCTCGCGTATCAGCAGGGTCTCGCGGCACAGGGTCTGTGGGTCCACCCGTGGCGTGCGCGTGAGCGGATGCGCAGCGCCTGCCACCGGGATGATCTCGTCATGCATGAATACTTCGGCGTTGACTTCCGGCTCGTTGAGCGGTCCCTCGGTGAAACCGAGCACGAGGCGCCGTGCCACCAGGTCGCGCTCGATGGTTTCGGTATTGGCGATTTCCACCGTGAGTTCCACCGCCGGGAAACGGCGCCGGAAGCCGGCGATGACCGGCGGCAGCAGATAGTTGCCGATGGTGCTGCTCGCACCGATCTTGAGCTCTCCGCCGCCGAGTTGTTCCATGTCGCGGATGGCGGTTTCTGCCTCGTGTTCCAGCGTAAAGATGCGTTGTGCATAGTCGTGCAGCAACTGGCCGGTCTCCGTAAGGCGCACGCCACGCGGCAGACGGTCAAAGAGCACGCTGCCGAGCCGGGCCTCCAGCTCACGCAACTGCCGGGTGGCCGCAGGCTGGCTGATATGCAGGCGCACCGCGCCGGCGCTCACGCCGCCGCTTTCCGCCACCGCATGGAAGATCGCCAAATGCCATAGATTCATATCTAAAATATATACCATAAATAGATATTATGTATTTTTATTATGGCAAACACGGGCGTAGGCTTAGCGCCCTGCCGGTTCCGCAGCTGCGGTCCGGCCGCGGTTTTGCCGCCCCCCGTTCCACCGGGCGGCCAGTTTCGGGAGTGTGAGACATGAGAATTTCCACCACGTTCAAGACCGCCGCGCTGGGGGCGCTGGTGCTGCTCTGCGGCACCGTTGCGGCTCAGGCGGCGGGTTTCTGGCAATATCCCGCCATCAAAGGTTATGGCCCGGTGCACGTGTGGCCCGGGGCCATCGACAGGCCCAACCCTGCGGATACCTACAAGGCGCTGTTTGATTTGACTCAGAAGGGCAAGAGCTTCGACAAGCTCAATATGGGGCTCGATCACATAGCGCGTGCGGTCAATACCTTTGCCGCCGCAGGGGTGCCGCTCGATCATCTCAAGTTCGTGATCATTATTCACGGGCCGGCCACTCCCATCGCGCTCAACGAGAAGGCTTTCGAGGCCAGGTTCCACCACAAAAATCCGAATCTTGCAGTGATCGTTGCGCTGCGCAAGGCAGGCGTCGAGGTTCTGGTCTGCGGCAACGCTCTCGGTGACATGCATTTCAACCCCTCCGAGGTCAATCCTGAAATCAAGGTGGCGCTCTCGGCGCTCTCCACCCTCGTGATTCAGCAGAACGAGGGCTACGCGCTGATGCGCATGTAAGGCTTGGGACACGATTCCCGTCGCGGCGCAGGCCGCGGCGGGAGTCTTTACTGACAATAATGATGCAGAGCAATTTCCACTGAGGATGAGCGACATGAATACAGGCAAGCTGCAGCGGCTGACGCTGTCACTCTTGGGGACCGTGGTTTTGGGCGCCGCTCTCGGTGCGGCCCATGCAGCGGACACCGGCTGGCACGGCCGGGTCGAGCCACCGCATTATCGCGGTGAGATCTTTCCGCCCTGGCAAAAGGGCGCGAACAATCCGGCTACCGACAAGGGTCTCGAGCTTACCGTGCCTGAGATCAACGACCTGCCGGATTTCCACGGTAGCCCACAGGATGCCCGGCTCGTGATCTTTGTGGCCGGCAATTACTATTTCGCCATGGCTCCGCTGGTGCACGCCTTCGAGGCCGAACATCCGCAGTTGCGCGGCCGGATTTACTACGAAACCCTGCCTCCGGGTATTCTGGTGGAGCAGATGAAGCACGGCGGCACCCTCACCGTCGGCAACATGACTTGGACGGTGAAGCCGGACGTGTACGCCGCCGGCAAGCTGAAAGTGACCGCGCTCATCCAGCACGGCATGTTGAGCGGCTCGCAGGTGAACTACGCCACCAATGACCTCGCCATCATGATCCCCAAGGGTAATCCGGCGCACATCACCGGTCTCAGGGATCTCGGACGACCGGATGTGCGTGTGGTGATGCCGAATCCCGCTTGGGAAGGTGTGGCGCGCCAGATCAAGATGTCGCTGGTGAAAGCCGGCGGGGCGGCGCTGGAAAAAGAAGTCTATGAGACCAAGGTGGCCGACGGCCGCACGATCCTCACCCACATCCATCACCGGCAGACGCCACTGTTCCTGATGCAGGGTCTGGCCGCAGCCGGGGTCACCTGGAAGTCGGAAGCGATTTTCCAGGAGCAGGTGGGCCATCCGATCAGCTACGTGCCGATTCCGGTCAATGAGAACACCACCGCGGTGTATTCCGCCGCCGTGGTCAAGGGGGCCGCGCATCCGCAGGCGGCACATCTGTGGCTTGAGTTCCTGAAATCGCCCGTGGCACTGAAGATTTTCGAGCACTACGGTTTCAAGGCCTATAAATAAACCGCGAGCCGGCCTGGAACAGGCCGGCTTGTTTTTGGGAGGGGAACGCTATGGCAACTGTGGCGAATGACATACTCAAGCCCGGCGCCGAGCGCGATGCGGCCTGGCGGCTCGTGGGCTTCGTGCTGCTGGCGGTGCGCTTTGTGCAGGGATGGATCTTCTGGGGCGGTGGCAGCCGGCGGTTCATCTATGCCCCGCAGAAACTCGACCCGCATGCGGCGAGCTGGATGGCCAACAAGTTCCAGACCGCCATGCCGGGCGCGATTCTCGGCATGGACAAGCTGGTGGATTTCATGCTGCACCATTCCACGCTGCTCTATACCGGCGTGATTGTCTTCAGCGCCGTGGAACTCATCGCCGGTTTGTTCCTCATCTTCGGCTTCCTCACGCGCATTTCGGCGCTGGCAACCATCGGGCTCAGCTTCGTGCTCATGCTGCTGTTCGGCTGGCAGGGGGCCACCTGCATTGACGAGTGGACCATGGCCTCGGCCAATTTCGCCATGGGCGTGGTGCTGCTGGTCGCCGGTGCGGGGGCCGTATCGGTGGATGCCTGGCTCATGCGCCGCCGGCCGGCGCTTGCCGGGCGCGGCTGGTTCCGCTGGCTTGGAAGCGGCACCTGGAGTCCGGCACAGGCACGTCGCTGGAGCATTGCCGGCGCTATCGTGACGGTGCTCTTCGTGGTGCTTACCTATAACTACTATCGCGGCTCGGTGCTGACGCCGTTCCACGGTGGCCCGGTGAGTCCGGCCAAGCACCACATCAGTCTGTCGCAGGGCAGCCTGCAGACCGATGGCGCAGTGCGTTTTACCGCCTACCTGGATGCGGGCACGCCGGCCGAGCCCGCCAACGTCGTCGCAGCCGACCTGATCGGGTCTGATGGCAAGGCGGCGGAGGAGTGGAGCGGGGCGAGCCTCGCGGCGCTGCCCAAGAGTGCGTTTGCCAATGATTACGCCTACAACAAATTCGGCCCCGGCTATGCCGGTATCACCGCCAAGATCGGAGCGCGCGCCACAGTCAGCTTGCCGCCGGCCAAGCCCGGCCTCGCGCTTGCGGCCGGCGAGTACACGCTGGTGCTGCACAGCGTGAACGGGCACCGCTTTACCCTGGCCTTGACGCCGAAGTAGCAGCCGCTGCGCGCATGCAGGACAGGAGCCACGTCAGGTAATTGCAGAACTTGTTTGACGCGGCTCCTTGTCCGGCCGAAGTGAGGCCACAGGTTCGCGGGATCACTGGCCGCCGGCTCCCGGGTTGGCTGCGAGCAGGATCAATCCTCCCGCCAGGAGGATCAATTTTCCGGATAACAATGACGGGTGCAGCGCACCGGCCGCTCGCCGTTGATGTTGTGCTTTAACATACCGACACGCGGTAATATTGGTGCCCGCCTGCCGTGCAGACGCCGTCATTGTTCGGCGCCGGCTCGCGGGAGGCGGTGGCTGCCAAGCTATCCGCATGGATTCACCGGGAGGAGATGACTGAGCATGGCCGACACGCTCCTGCTGGCACGTTCCCAGTTTGCCCTCACGGCACTGTTCCATATCCTCTGGCCGGTGCTGACCATCGGGCTGTCGCTGTTTCTGGTGGTGAACGAGACGCTGTGGATTCGCAGCCGCGATCCCGATTACTATCGGCACGCACGCTTCTGGAGCAAGCTCTTCATCCTCAATTTTGGCGTGGGCGTGGCTTCCGGCGTACCCCTGGAGTTCGAGTTCGGCACCAACTGGGCGCCGTTCTCCGCCGCCATGGGAGATTTCTTCGGTAACATCCTCGGTTTCGAAGGCGCCATGGCGTTCATGCTGGAGGCGGGCTTCCTCGGCATCATGCTGTTCGGTTGGCGACGCGTGGCGCCGAAAATTCACCTGTTCGCCACCTGTATGGTGGCGCTCGGTGCCTCCCTGTCGGCATTCTGGATCATGGTCGCCAACAGCTGGATGCAGACGCCGGCGGGCGGTGTCATGCAGCACGGCCGTTTCGTGGTGACGAGTTACACGCAGGCCATGTTCAATCCGGCGGCGCTCTGGGGAGTGGGCCACATGTGGTTCGCCTGCCTGGAAACCAGCCTCTTGGTGATCGGTGCGCTCTCGGCTTGGTACATCCATAAGAACCGCCACCCGGAATTTTTTCTCAAATCCCTGAAGATCGCCATTGCCGCAGCAGTGCTGGTGGCGCCGCTGCAGATATTCCTGGGCGACGGCAGCGGCCGCGTGGTGTTCGAGCAGCAGCCGGCCAAGGGCGCGGCCGTCGAGGGCCACTGGCGCACCAACCCACCAGGCACCGGGGCTCCCTGGGCGGTAGTGGCTTGGCCGGACAAAGCCCGGCAACGCAACGACTGGGCGATCACCATCCCGGGCGTGCTCAGTCTGCTCGCCACCCACCGTCTTACCGGCCAGGTGACGGGGCTCAAGGCGTTCCCGCCCGCAGACCAGCCACCAGCGCTGCCGCTGCTGTTCTACGCTTTCCGCCTGATGGTGGCCATCGGTTTCTACGTGCTCGCGCTCATGCTGTGGAGTGTGTGGCTGTGGTATCGCGGCGAACTCACCGCAGAACGGGTCGGCCGCCACCGGCGCTGGCTCCTCGCCTGGATCGGCGCGCTGCCGCTCGGGTATCTTGCGGTGGAATCGGGCTGGATCGTGCGCGAAGTGGGCCGCCAGCCGTGGATCGTGAACGGGCTGATGCGCACCGCCGCGGGTGTATCGGCGCTGCCGCCCGGCACGGTACTCGCCTCGCTCATCGGCTACGCGCTGCTGTACACGTTACTGCTGACTGCTTTTCTGGTGTTTGCCCGGCGCACCTTGCGCAAGGGACCGGATGTCACCGCCGAGCCGCCGCCTTTGAAACCCGCGGCCCCGCTGCAGGTGAATGCCCCCGTGCCCCACGCCCTCGAGGACGACTGACATGGAGCAGGTGATCGGGTTGCTCGCCGATATCTGGTTCGTGCTGCTGGGTGTGATTCTGGCCCTCTACGTAGTGCTGGACGGCTTCACACTCGGCGTGGGCATGCTCACGTTGTTTTCGCCCACCGAGGAACGGCGGGGTATTCTCATGGGCACCCTGGGCAGCGTGTGGGACGCCAACGAAACCTGGCTGGTGCTGCTGGGCGGCGCACTGTTCGGTGCGTTCCCCGCCGCCTACGCGCTTCTGCTGCACGCACTCTATATCCCGGTCATCATCATGCTGTTCGGCATGATTTTGCGGGCCGCGGCCTTCGAGTTCCGCGAACACGCCGAAGCCAAGCGTTTCTGGAATCTGGCCTTCGCGATGGCGAGTCTGGTGATCGCCCTGGCCCAGGGGGTGGCCCTCGGTACCGTGCTGCAGGGCATTCCGTCGGTGGACGGCGCGTATGTCGGCAGCGTGTTCGACTGGGCGCGGCCGTTCCCGCTGCTGGTGGCTTTGGGCGTGGTCTGTGGTTACGGGCTGCTCGGCGCGGTGTACCTCATCCTGCGCACCGAGGGCATCATCCAGACCCGGGCACGCTTCGCCGCGCGGCTGCTGGCCTGGCTTACCTTCGCCGTAGCAGTGGCAGTGACCGTGTGGACGCCGTTCATCTATCCGCAAGTGGCGACGAAATGGTTCAGCCTGCCCGGTTTCTTCCTGATCCTGCCGCTGCCGGTCGCAGGTTTCGCGGCGTTCCTGCTGTTGCTGCGTGCGCTTGCGCGCGGCCACGAGGCCGCACCTTTCGTGTGGACCGTGGTGATTTTCCTCGCCTCCTTCGGCGGGTTGGCGGTGAGTCTGCATCCTTATATAGTGCCGCCCTCGCTCACCCTCACCCAGGCTGCCGCCTCGCCGGCGACGCTCATCTTCATGCTCACCGGCATCGGCATGCTGCTGCCGGTGATGATGATCTACAACGGCTACCAGTACCTGGTGTTCCGCGGCAAAGTCACGGTGCCCGGCTATCATCATTGAACGGTGCCCCGGTAATAAACCCGGGGTGCGGTCCCTCTCACCGTTTGTTTGTGCGACGGTATCCGTCGCGATTCTTTGCGTGGTGCCCAACATCGTCTGTGGTCATGGCACCGGATGGCACGGCCACTGCCGCGTGATTCTCCGGGTAAGACCAAGCGTTATAGAAAAAAGTACTACTTTATAATATTGACTTACATTATAATATTCAGCATACTTTTACAGTACGGGATACAGGAGAGAACGTGGATACCTATATGACCGTCAAGGGGCAGATCGTGATTCCCTCGCGCATCCGGCGGAAACTCGGCATGAAGCAGGGAACCCGCATCCAGGTGGAGCTGGATGAGCCGGGCCAGCGGGTTATTCTGATTCCGATCACGCGCGAATACATCCAGGGCCTGCGCGGGAAATACAAAGGCAAGGGACTGCTGAAAGCTCTCGCGGCCGAAAAGAAAAGAGAGCGGGAAATCTGATGGCGCGCAAACCCAAGGCGATCGTGCTCGATTCCTGGGCCGTGCTCGCCTATCTGGAGGACGAAAAGTCAGGGCAGGACGTGGCGGAGCTTCTTTCCGAGGCCAGCGAACAAAACACTCCGGTTCTGATGTCGGTGGTCAATGCGGGCGAGGTCTGGTACATCCTGGCCCGGGAAGTGTCGGAAACGGAAGCCGATAAAGCTATCCATGAACTCAGACAGCTTGGGATTGAATTCGTGGCGGTTGAGTGGGAGTTGGTGCGCTTGGCCGGGAGCTTCAAGGCCAGATATCGAATATCCTACGCGGATTGTTTTGCCGCAGCACTGACCCAGGCACACAAGGCGGAATTGATTACCGGCGACAAGGAATTCAAACAGGTGGAATCCGAAGTTCAGGTCCGGTGGGTGTAGCGGTGGATCTGAATTTTGGTCGTTAGTGGAGAGCTCATAAATGACAAAGTGGTATTTCAACAAAGTGCCAGCCGGGAGCAAGATTCGTGAGCCGGTCAACAGCGAGTTCTTTGCTACTGATGCCATAAGCAATCCTGGTGTAGCCTTGGTCAGGGAGGGTATCCAGAATTCACTGGATGCAGCCGACGATGGGAAAAACGTTCTAGTCCGTATTTATCTTTCCGGTAATGGGCGCGCGCTCGCACACGATAAGGTCGCCCCGTTCATAGATGGCATCTGGGAACATTTGTTGGCCAATGGAAATGGCCTTCGTGATGTGCCGCAGCAGGAAGAGAATTGCTCTTTTATCGTCTTTGAGGACTTTGGAACGACTGGGTTGACAGGTGATCATAGCCAACCTTACCCGCCAAAGTATGGGGAGCGGAACCCATTCTTTTACTTTTTCAGAGCCGAAGGCAGGTCGGGCAAGGGCGAACATGATCGTGGCCGGTGGGGGATTGGCAAACAGGTTTTTCCGCGTGCAAGCCGTATCAGCACCGTGTTTGGCCTTACGGTACGCGCAGACGATGGGCGACGCATGTTGATGGGACAGACGGTCTTGAAATCGCATTGGGTAAATGATGTTTTTTGCCAAGATGGATGGTTTGGCGATAAGAACAGTGAAATCGTTATGCCAACCGAGAGTAGGGAATTGCTTGATACATTTTGCAAGACATTTGATCTGCAAAGGGGACCAAAGGACCAAGGGTTATCACTTGTTGTGCCTTGGTACGACTCTGAAATTGATGAGAAATGGATCCTAAAAGCTGTTTTGCGGGACTATTTCTATCCAATTCTTATGGGGAAGCTCGATGTTATCGTGGAAACATCCTTAATTAAGACCTCTTTGGATTCAAAGAACTTAAGAGCAGAGATAATGCGTTTTGAAGATATAGGAAAGGAGATGAGCCCGATTCTCGACTTGGCGCAATGGGCACAGGATGTATCCGCTGATCAGATCGTAACATTATCGAGGCCGGCCGCAGATCGGACACTTCGGTGGGGCGCCGATTTATTTTCAAGTGATGCAACCAAGTCTTTGCAAGCTGCTTTCACAAAAGGCGAAAAGTTGGCGCTGCATATTCCAGTAACTGTTCGGCCGAAGAATGATCCATCAAGAGAATCATTCTTTCGGGTCTATATGGTTCGTGATGATGATAATGAAGAAGGGCATCCCGTGTTTATCCGCGAAGGAATCATAATCTCGGATGTACGCTCACCGAGAACACGCGGTGTTCGCTCATTGGTTGTTATAGAAGATGCACCGCTGGCCACTATGCTGGGTGATTCTGAAAACCCGGCCCATACACAATGGCAGAAAGATGGGTCAAATTTCAAAGGAAAATATATTTATGGTCCATCTTTCATAGAATTTGTAACACGGAGCGTTCATGAAACTATACGGCATCTCACAGAAAGCGATAAGGTGGAAGATCGCACATTGCTTGTTGATATTTTCAGCCTTCCCGCGCTCCCCGAGGAAGATGCTATAAAGTCGAAAGATCAACATGAAGCGTCTGGACCTGGTTCTGGACCGCCAGAAGGGCCACCGATCTTGCCGCCACGCCCACGAAACATTCGTGTATCAAAGATTACTGGAGGGTTTTCAGTTACCCGTGGTGGGCCAGATTCACATCCCCCTGTATATCTAGATGTTGTCGTTGCCTATGACATAAGGCGAGGGAACGCATTCAGGAAATACAACAAAGCCGATTTTGATGTGGAACAACTTCCAATTATCATTAAAGTATCAGGTGCCGATCTGGTTTCAAAAACGGGGAATCGGATCATGGTAGCTATCCGGGATCGCGATTTCAATCTTTCCGTTACGGGATTTGATGAGCGCCGAGATTTGCGGATTAAAGCGATAGCGCGCTCAGTGGGAGAATCGGATGGCGATTAGTACATTAAACTATACGGGTCGTCTGAAACTAAAGCACCCTCACACGCGCATCTATCTTCGTGGAAGTGCGGGCAGTACCCTCGGTTTTGATGCAGTATTGAATTTTTCCAGCTACGATCTGCCGGATAATTCACGTGTGCATGTCGAGGCTTATCGACAGACAACGTGGATGCGATTTGATTTTGGTACTGTCGGGCGAATTGAATCACCATCAGATCGATTGCTTACGGCCTTTGAATCTCAGGAAGGAATTCTGTTTCGTGTGAAAGTAACCTCAGGTGGTGATCGGCATGGCGTGCTTCTTGCGGAAGGGGATCGCATTCGAGCTTCTCTGCAAGAGGAGAATGAAACCAATAGCATTCCGTTATTACCAGTAGTACCTGATTCAGATTTGGGACAGCAAATATTCCGGGTCAGCTTTGAAGGTGATAGGGCAGCACTTTGCATAAATCGACTGCTGAGTGACTGGCGCTCGCTCGCGCGTGATCCGCTATTCGTGTCACTGGTATATCCAGAAGCATTGCGTGCAGTGCTTGTGCGTATTCTGCGTATAGAAAAGTACTCGGATATCGAAGACACGGAAGATTGGAAATCGCAGTGGTTGCGATTTTCTACCCTTCTCCCAGGTGTTGGCGATGTTCCAAATCCGGAAGATGATGAAAGCTGCGATGATTGGATAGAATCTACGGTTGCGGCATTTGCAAGACGACATAAAACCGTGGATAGCTTCATTGCGTATTGGAACGAGGAGGTTGGCGATGCAACTTAGGAGGCTGAATCAAAGTGGGCTCGGTGCATTCACGGACTTTCTTGATGTGGTAAGAACTGGCATCCGTCAAGACTACCCACAATATCTGCTGAATGATCATGCGGCTTCGGAACTTGTTGTACCTGATGTCGACATTGAAAGTAAGGTGTTCGGAACACGCTTTGAGGCGGCAAAATACTTAGCTGAAAGACTTTCTCATGCAGGAATAACGAATTTGGTCACAGATAAAGGTATATGGGCGTGGCTTACCCTGTTTTATTTTGATGAACTTTGTCCCATTGGGAAAGATGGGAAAAGAAAACCGGGAGAGCTTGCTCGCTGGATTCCTGAGATATCAAATTTTCGCAGGTATTATAGGCACCTCTTGGCCGGACCTTACAGAATATATATGGCGCATGGGGATGCGCCCCAACGTGCCATGGCATTATTGTGCGGCCCTCTTCACAGACCTGGTGAGGTTGTTGAACAACTGGCCGCACGACAGGAATTGGTTACGAATAGGGGTGTGATCGAATTGGCAACGATGCTCTATTATGAACAAGAGGAGCATCAGCTTAAGCGTGGCTCATCAGGCAAGGGAGCCGGCAGCCCACGGCGACTCGCCGACGTATTCAATCAATTCGATGTAACCTGGGATTTGTACTCGATGACAACTCCGGAGCTTTTGCCAATGCTACCCAAGGAGTTCGAACGATTCCGGGCTGCTTAAATTGCAGATTATTGAATGGAACGTCGTCGTTTCTTTGCTTCGTGGATAGTTTTGGTAATCCGCTGTGCAACAACCTGTGGTCTAGTTGTCTGGCATTCCCACACTACCAGAACACGCCAACCGAGTTTCTTGAGACTGCGCCTAACATTCAGGTCTCGCTCAATATTTTCAGCAAATTTCTCCTTCCAAAAACTAATACGGCTTTTTGGAAAATAGGCATATTTGCAATGCCGATGCCTATGCCAAAAACAGCCATTAACCAGAATAACGGTTTTATATTTCGTCAGGACAATATCAGGTTTTCCAGGGAGCTTCTTACTGTGCAGGCGGAACCTGAAACCAAGCCGGTGCAATTCTGATCGAATTAACCTTTCCGGTAGTGTATTCCGGTTTCTGATACCGGCCATCATCTCGCTTCTCCGGCTTTTGCTGACAATGTCCATATCTAAGCAAGCCCAGCCTTTTTTAGTATGCGAAAGACTATCTCTGCCAACTGTACGGCAAGTAGTGGAGGAACAGCATTTCCAACTTGGATGTACTGTGCGGTACGCCCCCCACAGAAATAATAATTATCAGGGAAAGTCTGAATCCTCGCTGCCTCACGCACAGTCAGGCTGCGACACTGAAAAGGGTCTGGATGAATGTAATAATGCCCATCCTTGGAAATATGGCTTGTAATAGTGGTCGCCGGGATATTGCCAAGTTGCACCCTGAACCGATCCGCAAAGTAACCTTTCCCCTCAAGAGCATTATCAACGCTGAAATGATCTGGAAGAAGATCAGCAGGGAAATCACGCATCATCGGAGATTTTCCGTGCGATTCAGCAAAGCAACTTGCATAAAGATATCTGAAGAGATCGCTTGTCATATGCGACCTACTACTATGATTGCATACTCCAGCAAGTCTGTGATCTAAAAACCAATCTGGGCGATAAGAAATCTTGGGCGTACATTCAATAAATTCACCACCACGCTCTGCTCTTGGGGGGGTGATGTTGTTTATAACTTCGAGTAATTTTCCATAGATTTTACTACCGTCTTTATTCTTTGAGGCTTTAAACCATCGGCGTTCTCTGGTCTTTTTCAAGATATGAATCCAATGATTATTGTCGTCTCTTTCTTGAGATAATCCGCTTCGTAATTTTGGAAGGCCTTGTAACACTCTATTCGCAGAAATGGGTGTAATACCTTTCAAGCTGCCAGGATTTATTCCCCCCAAGTCATTTCGCATACCAAGGAGTATCAGCCTATGTCGCGTTTGTGGAATCCCGTACTTCTCCATACGGACAACGAAATCTGATAGAGAATGTGTGTTACTTAATGGGGATGTTACGAATGAATAAATATTGTAACGAGCCGGCTTCATTTTTGAAATTGCTCTGGCTGAAGCCCGATGCGCTCGCGCCAAGGCTTGTGCTGGGTACTGGAGGTCGTCAAAGATACGGTCAAAGATCAGTTTGTCGTTCACAGTCGCTGATAACAAGCCTTTCACATTTTCCATTACAAATAAAGCGGGCGCGCAATCTGCAATAACCTGAAGGTACTCAATATACAAATACTGCCTGTGATCATCTTCTGGTTTATAATCAGCGTTGCCCTTGTTTCTGGATCGCCCAGCAACCGAATACGCTTGGCATGGTGGGCCCCCGATCAGCAAGAATTCATCGGAGTCCTGTAAAGCGGAGTTGATAGCTTGTTTGATCTTATCTGGATCACTATTACCGAGTTCGGCGCATAGGGTCTTTTGCTTTGCGGATGCTGCTTCACGAGGAAATTTCAGGAACAGACTGTCAAGTCTTTTATTTTGCCGTTCTTTAAGGTTTTGTAATAACTCGTAATAGGTACCCGGGAAACGACTCCCTTGAAACTCTCGAAGAAATGTTCTGAGCAGTAGTGTTTGGTGCGCAGCGGCATCTTTTTCGATTGACAGTTTGATTTGAAATCGCTGTGAGTCGCTGGAATCACGAAATGCAGAGAAACCTTCTCCGAGACCTCCGGGACCGGCAAAGAGATCAATGATTGGAATAATTCTGTTTTGTGGCATCGGATTGTAATTTTAACCTATTCCTATCAATTATCAGCGGAACTGAAAAAGGAAACGCCGCCAAGCGGCGGCGTTTCCCGTAAGCACGCGACGCTAACGCTTATTTCACCAACAACGGGATGATCAACAGCGCCACGATATTGATGACCCTGATGAGCTGGTTGATGGCTTGACCGGCGTGTCCTGGCAGGGATCGCCCACGGTGTGCCGGTGACCGGCAATTTGCGGATTTCGGCAATTTATCCAGCGGTTTCCGCGGGTTTTGACAGGCGGGAGGCTGGACTGTAAAGTGTATGTCAAGTCATTGATCGATCATGGTGCTGTATGGCAACCGTTACTGTCTCGCCCAAGTACCAGGTGGTGATTCCCAGCGCGCTGCGGCGTGCACTGGGTATCCGCCCGGGGCAGAAAATCGAAGTGCTGGCCTATGAAGGCCGGATAGAGTTCGTGCCGGTGCGCCCGATGAAAGCCATGCGCGGATTCTTGCCGAGCCTGGATACCCGGGTGCCGCACGAGGATGACCGCGTGTGAACGTGGTGGATTCCTCCGCGTGGCTGGAATTTTTCGCCGGTGGGCCCAATGCGGAGCACTTTGCCAAACCTGTCACCGATCTCGCGCGGCTGATCGTGCCGAGCATCGCACTGCTTGAAGTGTTCAAACGCATTTTGCAGCAACGGGACGAAAATGCCGCACTGCGTGCCGTTGCGGCCATGCATCAGGGCCGGGTCGTGGACCTGGACAGGGAAATGGCGCTGGCCGCGGCGAAACTGGGCCATACCCTCAAGCTGCCGCTGGCTGACAGTGTCATTCTTGCAACCGCCCGACAATACCATGCCACACTCTGGACACAGGACGCCGATTTCAAGGGGCTGGAAGGCGTGCGGTATTTTTCGAAGACGTGAAGCTGGCGGAAGTATTCCGTCGTTCTGCATGAGAATAAAAGAGCGCCGCCTTGTGACAGGCGGCGCTTGGTTCTTCAAGGTCGCGCTTTGATCAGCGTCCCAGCAGCGGGATGATGAGCAGGGCGACGATGTTGATGATCTTGATGAGCGGGTTGATGGCTGGCCCCGCGGTGTCCTTGTAGGGATCGCCCACGGTGTCGCCGGTGATCGCCGCTTTGTGGGCGTCGGAGCCCTTGCCGCCGAAGTGGCCGTCCTCGATGTATTTCTTGGCGTTGTCCCAGGCGCCGCCGCCGGTGGTCATGGAGATCGCCACGAACAGGCCGGTGACGATGGTGCCCACCAGCACGCCGCCGAGCGCCGTTGGCCCAAGCAGCAGACCCACCAGGATCGGCACTGCGATGGGCAGCAGCGAGGGGACGATCATCTCCTTGATGGCCGCCTTGGTGAGCATGTCCACGGCACGCGAATAATCCGGCTTGGCCCTGCCGGTCATGATGCCGGGGATCTCCTTGAACTGGCGGCGCACCTCGTTGACGATGCCCCCCGCAGCACGACCCACCGCTTCCATGGCCATGGCGCCGAACAGGTACGGAATCAACCCGCCGATGAACAGGCCGATGATCACCCGGTAGTCGGAGAGATCGAAGGTGAGGGTCTTGCCGACCGCCGCCAGATTATGGGTGTAGTCGGCGAACAGCACCACGGCGGCGAGCGCCGCGGAACCGATGGCGTAGCCCTTGGTCACCGCCTTGGTGGTGTTGCCCACCGCGTCCAGCGGATCGGTGACCGCACGCACTTCCTTGGGAAGGTCGGCCATCTCGGCGATGCCGCCGGCGTTGTCGGTGATGGGACCGTAGGCATCCAGCGCCACGATCACGCCGGTCATGGAAAGCATGGTGGCGGCGGCGATGGCGATGCCGTACAGGCCCGCGAACCCGTAGGCCACGCCGATGCTGATGCAGATGGCGATCACCGGCAGTGCCGTGGACTTCATGGACACGCCGAGACCGGCGATGATGTTGGTGGCGTGGCCGGTGGTGGAGGCCTGGGCGATGTGGCGTACCGGCTTGAACTGGGTGCCGGTGTAATACTCGGTAATGGCCACCAGCACCACGGTCAGCAGCGGACCGACCACGGCGGCGCCGAACAGCCGCAGCCAGCCGATGCTCGGCATGTCCGCCATCATCCAGCGGCTGACAAAGTAGAAGCCGACGATGGAGAGGAGGGCGGAGACGACGACGCCCGTGTAGAGCGCATTCATGATTTTGCCGCCGTCCTTGCCGCGTACGCAGAAGATGCCGATGAGCGAGGCGATGATCGAGATGCCGCCCAGCACCAGCGGGTAGATTTCGGCGTTGGGGCCGAGTTCGGCGATCATCAGTCCGCCGAGCAGCATGGCGGCCACCTTGGTGACACAGTAGGTTTCGAACAGGTCAGCTGCCATGCCGGCGCAGTCGCCCACGTTGTCGCCCACGTTGTCGGCGATCACCGCCGGGTTGCGTGGGTCATCCTCGGGAATGCCGGCTTCCACCTTGCCCACCAAGTCCGCGCCCACGTCGGCGCCCTTGGTGAAGATGCCGCCGCCGAGACGCGCGAAGATTGAAATCAGCGAGCCGCCGAAGGCGAGGCCCAGAAGCGCGTGCAGTGTTTCCTCGTTGGGCAGGAACCGCCGCAGGATCATGTAGTACACGCTGATGCCGAGCAGCCCGAGGCCCGCCACCAGCATGCCGGTGATGGCGCCGCCGCGGAACGCCACCTTGAGGGCGGCCCTCAGGCCGTTGCGCGCCGCCTCCGCGGTGCGCACGTTGGCGCGCACCGAGATGTTCATGCCGATGTAACCCGCCGCGCCCGAAAGGATCGCACCGATGACAAAGCCGATAGCCGTGGGCCAGCTCTTCAGCACGAAGCCGATGAGCAGGAACAGCACGATGCCGACGACGGCGATGGTGCGGTACTGGCGGTTGAGATAGGCCTTGGCGCCCACCTGGATGGCCGCAGCGATCTCGCGCATGCGCTCATTACCGGCGGGCTGTTTCAGCACCCAGCCCACCGACAGGATGCCGTACAGGATCGCGAGCGCGGAGCACGCTATCACGAACCACAGAGCATATTGACTCATCATGTATACATCTCCCGTTGTTGAAACGAATAGCCTGAAATCCGAAGATTCAGATCTTGAATGTGGCCTTGAGTTTTTTGGGTACCGCCGCATTCCTGAGACGCGCGTACTGCGGGACGCCGTGCCTGTAGGGCGGATAGTCCTCGCCCTGGATCAGCGGCGCGAGATAGCGGCGCGCCTTTGCGGTGATGCCAAAGCCGTCGCGGCGGATGAAATCCCGCGGCATGAGCTTTTCCCGGTTGGCCACGTCCGCGAGCCGGGCGACACCGAGCGTCCATTTGTAGGGTTGGTCCGATTGGCGCACGATGGTGGGCATCACGGCATTGTGACCTTTCAATGCCAATTCCACCGCCGCCTTGCCGACTTCATAGGACTGTTCCACGTCAACCTTGCTGGCAATATGACGCGCGGCGCGCTGCAGGTAATCGGCCACCGCCCAGTGATATTTGTATTTGAGGTTTTCCTTCACCAGGTTGGCGATGAACGGCGCCACGCCGCCCAACTGGGTGTGGCCGAAGGCGTCGCGAGTACCGGCCTCGGCCAGGAATTTTCCCTCCGCCGTACGCACGCCTTCCGAGACCACGATGACGCAATAATCATGTCGGTCCACACTCTGTTGCACTTTCTTCAGGAAGGCAGCCTGGTCGAAGGCGATCTCGGGGAACAGGATGATATGCGGCGCATCGCCCGCGTGTTCCTGGGCGAGTGCACCGGCCGCAGCGATCCAGCCGGCGTGACGGCCCATTACTTCCATGACGAATACCCGGGTGGAAGTCTTGGCCATGGAGGTGACGTCGAGGGCCGCCTCTTTTATTGATACGGCGACGTATTTCGCCACCGAGCCGAAACCGGGAGAGCAATCGGTTACGGCCAGATCGTTGTCCACGGTTTTCGGCACGTGGATGGCCTGGATGGGGCAGCCGAGCCGTTCCGCAAGCTGTGAGACCTTGAGGCAGGTATCGGCGGAGTCGCCGCCGCCGTTATAGAAGAAGTAACCGATATTGTGGGCCTTGAAGACCTGGATCAGCCGTTCATACTGGGCGGGATTCTCTTCCGGGCTCTTCAATTTGTAGCGGCAGGAGCCGAAGGCGCCGCCGGGGGTGTGCCTGAGGGCGGCGATCTGTTGCGCGCTCTCCTTGCCGGTGTCGATCAGTTCCTCGGTGAGGGCGCCGAGGATGCCGTTGCGCCCGGCATACACTTTGCCGATTTTGTGCTTATGTTTGCGGGCGGTCTCGATGACCCCGCAGGCACTGGCGTTGATCACGGCGGTCACGCCGCCGGACTGGGCGTAGAAGGCGTTCTTTCTGAAAGCCATTGTTTCGGAAGCTCTTTATTTCAAGCAAACCACCTGCAGGAACCGCAGGCCGCCGGGCATTGTAGCGGGGCGCCGACGAATTGCAAAAAACGGCCGGGATGGGACCGCGGGCGGGCGCGACCTGACCGGGAATGCGGGTGCAGGGGTGAGAATTGCGTTGACGTTGCCGGGATCAACGGGTACTTTACGCTGCCTTGCGGGCCGGCAAAGCCCGGAATGCGGCCCTGCGGGCCTGGACCCTTACTCTTCCAAGCGAGATGCGTCATGAGAATTGTGCTGCTCGGAGCGCCCGGTTCCGGCAAGGGGACCCAGGCCAAGTTACTGATGGAGAAGTACCGCATCCCGCATGTCTCCACCGGCGACCTGCTGCGCGCGGCCCTGGCCGCCGGTACGCCGCTGGGGCTGCAGGCCAAGGCGGCCATGGACGCGGGTCAGCTGGTTTCCGACGAGATCGTATTGGGCATCATTCGCGAGCGTCTGCGCCACAACGACGCCAAAAAAGGCTTCATCCTCGACGGGTTCCCGCGCAACATCATCCAGGCCCAGGCCCTGGACAGCATGCTGCACAATCTCAATCAGCCGCTGGACGCGGCGCTGCTCCTGGACGTGGACTTCGACGCGCTCATGCAGCGCCTCACCGGGCGGCGCACCTGCGAGAACTGCGGCGCCAGCTACAATATCTACACCAATCCGCCGCGCCTCGATGACCAGTGCGACCGTTGCGGCGCGCCGCTGCATCACCGTGCCGATGACAACGAGGAGACCATCGGAAACCGTCTGCGCGTGTACGATGCCCAGACCAAACCGCTCATTGATTTCTACCGCAATCAGGGACGGCTCGAGAGCATCAATGCGGTAGGTGAGGTGCAGGCGATTTTCAAGCGCCTGCTCGTGGTGCTGGAGCCCATCGCCAAGGGTGTGCGCAAACTCAAATTGCCCCCCCCGTCGCCCGTGAAGTCGGTCAAGGGTAAGCCTGTTGCCCAACCGGTGGTACTACCCGTAAAGGGTAAGCTGCTGCCCGTCAAGCCGGTGATGAGCCCTGTGAAATCACCGCGCAAGCCGATTGCCAAGGTACCGCCGAAAAAGACGCTGCCGAAGAAAGCGGTTGCAGCACGCACGGCCTCGAAGAAGTCCGCGGTCAAATCGCAGCCCAGGGCGAAACCCGCCAAATCGCCGGCAAAGAAAACCCGCGGTCGCAGGTAAACAGTTTAATTCCGGTTTACGGAGCGAATCTCAAGCATGTCGTTGTGGACGGTGAGAGTGGTTTTGCCGTCCAATAAATCAAGCAGTGCCTCACCCGCGGTTTTCAGGCGCCAACCCTGGAGCACCGCCACGTCGCGTCTGCCGCGCACCAGTTGTTCCAGTTCGCCGCGGGTGGCGAGTTGCGCAGGGCTCACATTGGCTGCAGCGCCCTTGATGCGCACCAACGCCATCAGCACATCCACCAGTGCTTCGTCACGTGTCGCCAGCCGTTCGGGCGGTGCTTCGGGTTTTACGCCGCTGTCGGCATGCAGGATGAGTGCAAGCCATTCCTCCCCGTATTTGCGCAGCGTGCTTTCCTGCATGCCGCGGATGGCCTGCAGGGCATCGGGGTCCGCAGGCAGTTGGCGTGCCATGTCGGTCAGCACTTCATCTTTCAGTACCCATTGCCGCGGAAGGTTTTTTGTCATCGCCTGGCGTTCACGCCAGGCAGCCAGCGCTTTGGCGGCGGCGAACTGCCGCGGTTTGAGGCGTTGCAAGCCGCGCAGGCGCTGCCACGCGGTGTCCGGGTCGGGGCGGTAGACGGCGGGGTCAGTCAGTGCGGCGTTTGCGGCCTCAATCCACCGGAGCCGCCCGTTTGTTTCCAGTTCACCCCGGAGACGCAGATAGATGTCCCGCAGATAGCGCACGTCATCCGCGGCGTAACGCACCACCGCCTCGGGCAGGGGTCGCCGCGACCAGTCGGCGCGGGTGTGGCTTTTCTCGAGGGTGACCCCCAATAGCCCCTGTACCACGCTGGCATAACCCGCCTGATCGGGAAAGCCGGCAAAACTGGCGGCTATCTGGGTATCGAAGATGGGCGCCGGCACGCGTGCGCTGAGGTGAAAGAACATTTCCAGGTCCTGCCGCGCGGCATGCAGCACCTTGATGATGCGCGGATCCTGCAGCAGGGCGAACAGGGGTTCGAGGGACTGGATCGCCAGCACATCCACGCAGGCGACCCGGTCCGCTGTCGCCACCTGTACCAGGCAGAGCTGGGGATAATAGGTACGCTCGCGCATGAATTCCGTATCCACCGCCAGCCAGCCGGAGGTTTCCAGCCGTGCGCACAGCGATACCAGTGCTCCATCGGTAGCAACCCATACGCAGTCGTCAGCCATCCGCAATACCTTTTATCCGCCAAATCGTTTGTCGGGAATGTGTGAGGCGGTATGATGCGTACCCGTCTCGATAGCGCCGGCACATGATGAAAGCGATTGTACGCACCTGCTGGGAAATTTGCCTGCTCAGACAGGGACCGCAGATATTTCCGCGTTCGCGGTCCCTGTTCGCCGTCATGCTGATGGCATATCTTGCGGTGGATGCGATATTGTTTGCCGTCCAGGGGATACGCGGCTTCCTCATCGTCTCCGAAACGCTGTTTGATACGGCGCTGCTTCTGGTGTTTTTCACGCTGGTGCTTGCCATATGGCGGAAACCCGGGCGTTTCAATCAGACAGCGGTAGCTCTCTTTGGTACCGGTGCGCTCATAATGATTGCAGCTTTGCCTCCCAGTCTTGTGGCAACATTGCTGCCTTCCTCACCTGTTGCGGACGCAGCCAAAGCACTGCTTTATGTTGTTCTTGCATGGAGTATTTTTGTCATGGGGCACGTGACCCGGCATGCACTGGATACCGGATTGTTCACCGGTACCGTCATCGCCGCCGCCTACACGCTGCTTAATCTGGTACTGTTCGCGGTATTTTTTCCCATCAAGGGCTGATATGCGCATCCATATCCTCGGTATCTGCGGCACTTTCATGGGCGGCATCGCGGCGCTCGCCAAGGCCAGCGGTCATGAGGTAAGCGGCTCGGATGCCAATGTTTATCCGCCCATGAGCACGCAGCTTGCCGCGCTGGGTATCGCCCTCCACGAGGCCTATCTGCCCGAGCATCTGAAGCCGGCGCCGGATTGCGTGGTGGTGGGTAATGCGCTGTCACGCGGCAACCCGGCGGTGGAAGCCATGCTGGCGCGCGGCCTGCCGTACCTGTCCGGCCCGCAGTGGCTGGCGCAGCAAATTCTCACAAATCGGCATGTAATCGCCGTGGCCGGCACGCATGGCAAGACCACCACCGCCAGCATGCTGGCCTGGATACTGGAATGTGCCGGACTGAATCCGGGTTTTCTCATCGGCGGCGTGCCGCGGGATTTTGGTTTTTCCGCGCGACTGGGCGGGGGCGGATTTTTTGTGGTGGAAGCGGATGAGTATGACACCGCATTTTTCGACAAGGGTTCCAAGTTTCTGCATTACCGGCCACGCACACTGATTCTCAACAATCTTGAATACGATCATGCCGACATTTTCCCGGACCTTGCCAGCATTGAAACGCAGTTCCACTACCTGGTGCGCGGCATTCCGGGAAACGGCCTGATCGTGGTGAACGGCGCCGATGCCAATCTGGCGCGGGTACTGGAAAAAGGCTGCTGGACCCCGCGGGAAACCTTCGCACTGACGGACGCCGACTGGGCTGCCAGGCATGTCTCCGCGGATGGCAGTACCTTCAATGTCATTCACGACGGCAAGACCGCGGCCACGGTTGAATGGGAGCTGCTGGGGTTGCATAACGTGCAGAATGCACTGGCCGCGATCGCGGCCGCCGGGCATGCAGGTGTGGAGCCGCGGCAGGCCGCGGAAGCACTCATCCGTTTCCAGGGCGTGAAACGGCGCCTCGAAGTGCGCGCGCAGATTGACGGCGTAACGGTTTATGATGATTTTGCCCATCATCCCACCGCGATCGCCACCACACTTGCGGGATTGCGCAAGCGCGTGGGCAAGGAACGCATCATCGCCGTGCTGGAGCCGCGCTCCGGCAGCATGAAGATGGGCGTACACCGCGATACGCTGGCCGCTTCGCTGGAAGCGGCGGATCGCGTGTGCGTCTTTCAGGCGGCCAATGTGGCCTGGGACGTGACGGCCGCGCTGCAGTCGTTGGGGGCGCGCGCCAACGTCAGCACGGATCTGGAACAACTTATCCGCAACGTGGCCGGTGAAATCCGGCACGGCGACCATGTACTCATCATGAGCAACGGCGGCTTCGGCGGATTCCACGACAAACTGATCGAGTATTTGCAGCGCAATGCGGCGCCGAGGTCTGAAAGCGCGGAGCCATGAGTGACAAGCCGATTACCCTCGCCCTGACCGGCGCCTCCGGCGCTGCCTACGGCTTGCGTCTGCTGGAATGCCTGCTCAAGGCCGACCGGCAGGTGTATCTCATGTTGTCCAAGCCGGCACAGTTGGTCATCGGCATGGAAACGGATGTAAAGCTGCCGGGGCGGATACAGGATATCGAAGAGTTCTTCCGCGCACGCTATCAGGCGAAACCCGCCCAGTTGCACCTGCTGGGAACCGAACAGTGGACTGCGGCGGTGGCCAGCGGTTCCGGCGCGGCGCACGCCATGGTGATTTGTCCGTGCAGCATGGCGACGCTGTCCGCCGTGGCGGTGGGCGCGAGCCGCAGTCTGATTGAGAGGGCCGCGGACGTGATGCTCAAGGAACAGCGCAAGCTGATTCTGGTGCCGCGGGAAACACCGTTCTCGGCGATTCACCTGGAAAACATGCTCAAGCTCGCGCGCCTCGGCGTCACGATCCTGCCGGGAAACCCGGGATTTTACCATCGTCCGCAAGGGGTGAATGATCTGGTGGATTTCATCGTGGCGCGTGTGCTTGACCATCTGGACATTCCCCACACACTGGTATCCCGTTGGGGTGTGAAACAGGGTGAGGAGTGAGGAGGACGGGCGGTGCCGGCAGAGATTCCGCTGTTTCCACTCAACACCGTGCTGTTCCCCGGCGGTCCGCTGCCGCTGCGGATCTTTGAAACCCGCTATCTCGACATGCTGAGCCGCTGTCTGAAACGCGAGCAGGGCTTCGGCGTGTGTCTCATCGAGCAGGGCAGTGAAACCGGTCCAGCGCGCACCTATACAGTCGGCACGCTGGCCCACATCCGTGACTGGAGCAGCGGCGCGGATGGGCTGCTCAACATCCTGGCGCTGGGCGGGCAGCGCTTTCGCGTGACGCGCGTGCGCACTCAGCATGACGGCCTGAATATCGGTGAAGTGGAACGGCTGCCCGAGGAAGCGGCACTGCCGCTGCCCGATGAGGCGAAACCGCTCGCTGAACTGTTGCGTCATATCCTGGCGCAGATGCAGGCACGCTATGCCGCGGTGACACCAGCCTATGCAGATGCATCCTGGGTCGGTTACCGGCTCGCCGAGGTGCTGCCGTTGCCGATGGCACAGCGGCAGTATCTGCTGGAAATCTCCGATGCACGCATGCGGCTCGATATCATCGGCACGCTGGCGCAATCCCAGGCGATGAAATAAGCGTTCAGGGGTTGCCCCAGAGATCTTGTGGACTCTGGCTGGCATCCACAATGTCGGTGGTTTCCCGCAGGCGCCGTGAGAGTATTTCCGCCAGCGACTGATAGAAACGGCCCGCGAAGGCGGGATCCGCCTGCATGAATTTCTGTATATTGGCGTGGCCGATGACGATGGCCAGCACTTCGGGGTCGCAGGCTTCCACGCTGGCGCTGGCGGGATGGCCTTCAATGAAGGACATGTCACCGAAAATCTCGCCGGGGCCGCGCCGGGAAATATCCACCATGAATCCCTCATGGTCGCGCACCACCTTTGCATCGCCCTTCACGAGGATATGCAGACTGGTTTGCTCCTCTCCCTGCCGGATCAGCAGAGCACCGGGCTTGAAGATTTTGCGCTCCGCCGTCTGCAACAGCGACTGATACTCATCGTCCTTGAGATATTTGAAGACTTTCAGCATGGCCATGGACGCAGCCTCCCATAGCAAACCACACCTGCCTTGAGATACTGCGCCAAATCCATGAAGCTGTCATCCTTCCGCCATGCGGCTCAGTACCTCGCGTGCGGCGGCCAGGGTATCGTCAATATCCGCCTGCGTGTGTGCAGCGGAGAGGAAGCCGGCCTCGAAGGCGGAAGGCGCCAGATAGATGCCGGCAGCGAGCATGCCGTGGAAGAAGCGGCGGAAGCGTTCGCCGTCGCAGGCCATGACCTGGGTATAGCTGGACACCGCCGGTTCGCGCGTGAAAAACAGGCCGAACATGCCGCACACGTGATTGGTGGTGAAAGGCACGCCGGTGGCAGCGGCCGCCGCGCGCAGGCCGTTGACGAGTTTCGTGGTGTGGGTTTGCAACCGCGGGTAGAAATCCGCTTCGCTGAGCAGTTCCAGCGTGGCAAGACCCGCGGCCATCGCCAGTGGATTGCCGGACAAGGTACCCGCCTGATACACGGGACCCAGCGGTGCGATTCTTTCCATGATGTCGCGCCGGCCGCCGAACGCGCCCACCGGCATGCCGCCGCCGATGATCTTGCCGAGCGTGGTGAGATCCGGCGTGATGCCGTAGAACGCCTGGGCGCCGCCGTGCGCCACGCGGAATCCGGTCATCACTTCGTCGAAAATCAGCACGCTGCCATGTTGTGTGCACAGTTCGCGCAGGGTTGACAAAAAACCCGCTGCCGGTGGCACGCAATTCATGTTGCCGGCCACCGGTTCCACGATCACGCAGGCGATTTCCCGGCCGTACTGCCGGAACGCCGCGCGCACGGTTTCGCCGTCGTTGTACGGCAGGGTGAGGGTAAGGGCGGCCAGCGACGCCGGCACGCCCGGCGAGGTGGGCACGCCCAGCGTCAATGCGCCGGAGCCGGCTTTCACCAGCAACGAATCGGAATGGCCGTGATAACCGCCCTCGAATTTCACAATCTTGTCGCGGCCGGTAAAGGCTCGTGCCAACCGGATGGCGCTCATGGTGGCCTCCGTGCCGGAATTCACCATGCGCACCCGTTCGATGGAAGGCATGCACTCGCAGATGCGCCGCGCCAGTTGCGTTTCCAGTTCGGTGGGGGCGCCAAAACTCAGGCCTTTCTGCGCCGCTTCCCGCACCGCGCTCACCACCCGTGGATGGGCGTGGCCCGCCACCATGGGACCCCAGGAGCCCACGTAGTCAATGTAGCGGCGGCCGGCCGTGTCGTAGAGATAGGCGTCTTGCGCGCGTGCGATGAAAACCGGCTCGCCGCCCACGCTCATGAAGGCGCGCACCGGTGAATTGACGCCGCCGGAGATGTAACGCCGGGCTTCTGTGAACAGATTCGATGTCACGATCTCACTCCGTTTACCCTGGGCCGCCTGTGCGGGAGACAGCGATACTCGCCGCGATGGAATTCGCGTATCGCGGCCGGGCTGCGCCCGGCATCATGCAAACAGTCGCGCATAACGGCGCGCCGCGGCTTCCATGTCAGCCTGTGCAAATATACCGCTGATGACCGCCAGCATGTCGGCACCGGCGCGCACCAGGGCGCCGCCGTTATCCGGCGTAATGCCGCCGATGGCGCAGACGGGCACGTTCAGTTGCTGTCGTGCGGCCTCCAATAAGGAGATCGGCGCGGGCGTGGCGTATGGTTTGCTCGGCGATGGAAAGAAACTGCCGAAGGCCACGTAGTCGGCACCCGCATGCGCGGCGGCGACGGCGCGTTCCAGCGAGGCATAGCAGGACACGCCGATGATGGAACGCGGGCCGAGTGTGACGCGTGCTTCATGGAGTGCGGCGTCTTCCTTGCCGAGATGCACACCATCCGCGCCGATGCTTGCCGCCAGAGCCACGTCGTCATTGATGACAAGCATCACGTTGTGATTATGGCAGAGTTGCAGCAGGGCCCGCGCTTCCGTTTCGCGGCGCGGCTGATCCGGCGATTTGTCACGGTACTGCAGCAAACGTGCGCCGCCGCGGATAGCGCCTTCCACCGCCGTGAGAAGTTTCCCATCCGCTGTCAGGCTGCTGTCAGTGACGGCGTACAGACCGCGCAGCGATTGCGTATGTGCGGTCATGACCGGCTCTGACGATTCGGGATCAACTGTCCTTTCCCCAATCGCCAGCCGTGGTTCAGAGTTTCCCAGGTGTAGCGTTGCGCTTCTGCGACGGCATCGCGCACGCTGTCGCCTCTGGCAAGCAATGCGGCGATGGCGGAGGCGAGGGTGCAACCGGAACCGTGGTATTCGCCCGGCAGCCGTGGCCAGGTATACGGCTGCTGCGAACCGTCATGACTGAAAAGCACGTTCTCCACATCCACGGTGTTTGCATCGGCGCCCTTGATAAGCACATGCCGGCAGCCGCGGGCGAGCAACGCCGCCGCGCGTGCTTTGGCATCAGTTCCTTGCGGCGCCAGCCGGCGGCTTTCGGCGGCGTTGGGTGTAGCTATGCCGGCAAGCGGCAACAGCTCTTCGAGGTAGATATTGACCAGCGCCGGTTCCGCCAATGCCGCGCCGCCCCCCGCCGCCAGCACCGGATCGAGTACCAGCGGAATTCTTGCATGCACCGCAAGCATCTGTGCCAGCGCGTGGCCGATGGCGGCGCTCCCCAGGAGTCCAAGCTTGATGGCGGCTACCGGCAGGTCCGTCAGCACGGCTTGCGCTTGCCGCACAACCAGTTCCGCGGATACGGCCTCCATATACCAGGCATTCACCGTATCTTGCACGGTCAGGGCGGTCACCACAGGCGCGGGATGGCCACCCAGGGCGGTGACGGCCTGCAGGTCAGCGGCAAGACCGGCGCCGCCGCAAGGATCGTTGCCGGCGATGATGAGTACCACCGGCGGTTGGCGGGAAGCATGCATAGACAAATTTTAACCCCGACGGGTTCCTCTGCCGGGAGCGTCATGCGAAAATATGCACCCTTCGAGTCCCGTCATTTCTGGAATAAATTAGAAGCATGAGTGCGGTCGCGCCGGTTCCGGCAAAAACCACGATGAAAGCCTATATGTGCGTCATTTGCGGGTTCGTTTACGAGGAGGCCAGGGGCCATCCCGAGAGTGGCATTCCCCCCGGCACCCGCTGGGAGGACGTGCCGCTCAACTGGCGCTGCCCGGACTGCGGGGCGGGCAAGGAAGATTTCGAGATGATCGAGATTTAGACCGGGTCCATCACGTTCCGCCCCGACCGTTGTCCAGCCTGCCTGCAGAAAGTCCGGCGCAGGCGGCACTGCATGCGCCAGTTCCCAGCACGCTGCCAGTGCACGGTTGCGGTGTTTCGTGCCGCCGTCATTTGTCTTCAGATCCAATACCGCGATATCTCGTCCGGCGCAAATTCGGGGATGCGGCGCCGTGCTGTCTGCGCGGCGCAGATTTTTTTTGCCTGCCGCTGTCCGTGGACTTGACCCAGATCAAGTCCACCCTTCGGCGCACCGCCTAAAATCGCTCCCGCGGCATGAATTCCGCGCATGAGAAGTGAAAGATATGGAGCTTGTTGCGCCCGCCGGTAACCTGCCATCGCTCAAAGCTGCTGCGGATAACGGCGCAGACGCGGTCTACATCGGCTTGAGGAACGAGACCAATGCGCGGCATTTCCCGGGCTTGAACTTTACCGAAGAGAATATCGGCAAAGCGGTGTATTACGCACACGTGGCGGGTACCCGGGTATTCCTCGCCCTGAACACCTATGCGCAACCGCAGAGTCTGATCCGCTGGCAACGCGCCGTGGATATCGCCGCGGACGCCGGCCTGGACGCTTTGATAATCGCCGACATCGGCGTGATGGAATATGCGGCGCAGCGCCACCCGCATCTTGCCATGCACCTTTCGGTGCAAGCTTCGGCCACCAACTGGCGGGCGCTGTCCTTCTACCAGCGGGAGTTCGGTATTCGTCGCGCGGTGCTGCCGCGGGTATTGTCCCTTGTCCAGGTGAAGCAGCTTGTGGAGAAAGCCCCGGTTGACCTTGAAGTATTCGGCTTCGGCAGCCTGTGCATCATGGCCGAAGGGCGATGCCACCTCTCCTCCTATGCCACGGGAAAATCCCCCAACCTGTATGGAGCCTGCTCGCCAGCGGATGCCGTGCGTTGGCAGCAGAAAGACGACGGCCTCGAGTCACGCCTGAACGACGTGCTCATAGACCGCTTCCAGGCCGGCGAAAACGCCGGCTATCCGACCATCTGCAAGGGGCGCTTCCGGGTGGGGAATACCGTATATAACGCGTTGGAAGAGCCCGCCAGTCTGAATACCCTGGACCTGCTGCCGGAACTCGCACGAGCCGGCATCAAGGCGATCAAGCTTGAGGGCCGGCAACGCAGTCCGGCCTATGTAGCACAGATCACACACGTCTGGCGCAGTGCCATAGATGAGCTGCAAAAGAGTGCTGCGGGCTTCAAGGTGCGCAGCGAATGGATGGCGGCACTCGATGCCCTTTCCGAGGGTGCCCGGACCACGCTCGGCGCCTACCATCGTCCCTGGCAATGACGGAAACCCCGCCGATGAAAATCTCCCTGGGGCCGGTGGTGTATTACTGGCAGCGCGAAATGCTGCTGGATTTCTATGAACAGATGATCCGCCTGCCGGTGGACGTCATCTATCTCGGCGAGACGGTGTGTTCCAAGCGGCGCGCGTTGCGTACCGCGGACTGGATCGGCCTCGCCCGGCATCTCGCCGTGAATGGCAAGCAGATCGTCCTGTCCACCCTCACCCTGATCGAGGCGGAGTCCGAGATCAGTACGCTCACCCGCCTGTGCAACAACGGCGAACTGCTGGTGGAAGCCAACGACATGGCGGCAGTGCAGTTGCTGGCTGAAAAGCACCTGCCTTTTGTCGTCGGGCCGGCGATCAATATCTACAACGCGCATGCCCTGCGATATCTGCATGAACGCGGCATGACCCGCTGGGTGGCGCCCCTGGAACTGTCCGGAGAAATACTCGGGAATATCCTGCGGCAGGCCGCCGAGCTTGGTTTTGCAGACAAGATCGAGGTGGAAATCTTCAGCTTCGGTCGCATGCCGCTCGCCCATTCGGCACGTTGCTTCACCGCACGTGCGCATAATCTGCCGAAGGACGATTGCGGTTTCGTGTGCGTCAACTATCCGGATGGCTTGCCCATGCATACACAGGAGGGTCAGCGTTTTCTCACACTGAACGGAATTCAGACGCAGTCCGGAGACGTACTGAACCTTCTTTCCGTGTGGCGGGACATGCAGGCGCTCGGTGTGAAGATCATGCGTATCAGCCCGCAGTCGCGTCACATGAGGGAAATCGTGCAGGGATTCCACGCAAGCCTGCATGGGGAGGCGGTATCTGATTTGGAGTCTTTTCTGGACGGCGCGGCATGCAATGGCTACTGGTACGGGGAAGCGGGAATGGTGCATGTACCGGCTGCACACACCCCGGCATGAAACCATTCAGCTCAAGCGGTTCGCCTCAGTGATCTTCCCGCGCCAGAAATCCGGACAGGGCCAGCAGGGGTGCGCGCAGCATCCAGGGCAGATCATCCCATTCCAGGCTGTCCAGCAGGTTCTTTGTGTGCAGTCCCAGCTCCACATCTCCCTCAATGATGATGCGGCGTTGAAAGAAAAGCCTGTCGGGGTCTTCGCGACGGCTCGCCATGCGAATGAAATCCGCTATTCGGCCGCAGATGGTCACTTCCGGCGTTGCCTGGGCGGGGAGCATGACAAGCCCGCCCGCCTTGCAGGTGAATACCCACAGGATATCGGCATCCAGGATTCTGATTCCGAGACGACGCCCCATGAGGAAGCCGAGATCGCCGCATGCCAGCGCCTCATGCAGGGCGTGATTGAGGATCTCCGGCAGGATTTTCTGTTCCAGCCACTGGGGGCGGGCTGCACCCAGCAAAGGCAGAAGGGACCGTCCGGCCCGGGGAAGGGATGGCGCCGGAAAGTTGAACACGCGCAGACGATGGATGCCGGAAGTGAACATACGCTACCTCTTAATCACCCGTACAGGGAGCTTATCCATGTCTGTACTCCATTGTATTGATGCAGATCAAACGGCACGCATTCAACCGCAGCAGCTTCATGGGAAATGGGTCCGATGATGAAACAAATATCCAGAATATCCAATACCAGAGAAAGTAACCGGGTCTCCGATGCTGATCCCGTAACCGATCTGCGCCATGCGATTGATGCGGTTGATGATCAGATCGTCTCCCTTCTGGGAGAGCGCAACCAGTTGACGCAGCGTGTATTGGCCATCAAGTTCCAGCGGGGGCTGCCTCTGCATTCACTGGAGCGTGAGCGGCAGATAGTCACCAGGGTGCGATGGCTCGCCATCCAACAGGGCATGGAGAGCGAGTTCATCACGCGTGTCTTCAAAGTGATCCTGCGCCAGTTCGCCAAACCGGGTGATTGACCGGGTTAACCCGGACGGATTTCTCCGCCGGGAGGTCCTGCGAAAACAGACGCCCTGCGAGCCCCGTCTTTCCGGAATGAGATGGAAGCATGAGTGCGGTCGCGCCGGTTCCGGAAAAACCATGATGAAACCCATATGTGCGTCATGTGCGGGTTCGATAGCGAGGAAGTTGAGGGTTGTCCCGGCGTCTCACGCCTTCCCTATAGCTGTGCCACTCTGTAACCGGCCTTTTCAAAGCGTGCGATCAGGCCGTCCGGTCCCACCAGGTGCAGCGCGCCTACCACCACGAAGTATCGCCGGCCGCTGCGCAGCAGGCGTTCCAGCCGCGGCATCCAGGTGCGGTTACGGTCCGCGATCAGCAGCTTGTAGATCAGCGGATAGTTGCCGAAATCCCGCTGACGTATTTTCTCCAGGGCCGCCGTATCACCCTGCTTCCAGGCGGTGATCAAATCGTGCATTTCCTTGTTAAAATTCCCGGCCTCATTCAACGACTCCAGCAGCATCTCCTGCTGGACCCGGGCCGGCAGGTTGGCCAATAACCGCAACTGGTAACCGGGCGTTTCCAGCCCGATAATCGGTTTGTGGAGTGTTTGTGCTTCGCTGGCAAAATGATAGTCCACACCGTCGCTGGGGCTGAAGCCCGCCTGGGTCAGTTGCCTGTCCAGGACGGCGATGCTGCCCAGCCACGGGCGCACATGCTCCAGCCGTTCCATGTCGATACCGAGTTTGCGCGCGCCGGCTGCGATTTGTGCATACACCACCGGCGGCAGTTCCGTGAGCAGTGATTTGCCTTTCGGATAGGAGCCCAGTCGCAGGGCTTCCCGCCGGGTGCGTTCCGGACTCACCGTAGTCAGATTGATTTCCTCCACCAGGGCTGTCGAGCGGCGGAACGCCGTTTCCATCTCCGCCGGCAGCGGATAGTCACGCGGATTCAGGGCATGGATTGAGCCCAGCAGATACAGGGTTTCACGGCCTTTGCTGATGCGCCACAGGAAATGACGACCGCCGACGGCTTGCGCGGCCGCCGGCGCCGCAACGGCGGTACCGGCAGCGGTGGGCGCGGTTGCGGGATGGGCAAAAACCGGGGTCAGCAGGCACGTCAGCGCCAGCAGCATGCGGATGGCTTGCTTGTTCATGAAATCTCTTTTGCTCAAGTCAGGGTACCGGCCAGCCGCGCGAGGTACGCGGTCCTGGCGGACCATTCCAGTGAGCAGGTCCATTTGTAGGCGCGATCCAGCGTTTCACCCCAGGCATACACGCCGTGGCCGCGTACCACGGTGATGAGAAATTCCGCCAGTGTCTCCGCCACCAAGGCCGGTGACTTTGCCACGTATTCATCATAAGGGATAGTCAGTACCGGTACCCGCGGGAAATAATAGCCGCCCTCGAAATCCACCGGCACAAAATCTTCGCCGTTCAGCGTCAGCGCTACCGTGTGGGGGCCATGACTGTGCAGTACCGCGCGCGCGCGCGGATTGCCCCGATAAACGGCAATGTGCAGCGGCGCATCCAGCGAAGCCCCGTCACCCGGTTTGCCGGAGAGCGAACAGCGGATGAGCGCATCCGCGATAAGCGTGTCGGCACAGGCACCGGTGGGCGTGACCCAGACGGTATCGCCGTCGCGCACCGAGGCGTTGCCGCTGTGAGAGTCGTTCAGGCCGTATTGCCGCAGCCAGCGGTAGTATTGGACGAGTTGTTCTTTGGGGTTCATCGTCGTGAGCACCGGCGCGCGCCGCACGCCTCACGCCTTGGCCGCGCCCTGACACCGCGGAACTTTGCCCGCGTATCCGCGGGTAGGCGGATGTCGGCGACTCGCGGCAGGCGAAGCGGAGTAAAATCGGCGTTCCTCGAGGGAAAAGCGGCGGTGTAAACCATGTCCAATCGTACCATTTCGATGACGAATCAGCTTTATGACTACCTCCTCAAGGTGTCATTGCACGAGCCGCCGATCCTCGACCGCCTGCGCGCAGAGACCGCGCGCCATCCCCACCACAACATGCAGATCTCGCCGGAGCAGGGCCAGTTCATGCGCCTGCTGGTGAGAATGATGGACGCAAAGCGTTGCCTCGAAGTAGGGGTGTTCACCGGTTACAGCAGCCTGTGCGTGGCGCTGGCGCTGCCGGATGACGGCCGCATCATCGCCTGCGACGTGAGCGAGGAATTCACCGCCGTGGCACGCCGCTACTGGAAGGAGGCGGGTGTGGAAAGAAAAATCGAACTGCGTCTTGCGCCGGCGGTGGAAACCCTGGACAAAATGCTCAAGAACGGCGAGCAGGGCCGCTATGACTTTGCGTTCATTGACGCGGACAAGGGCAATTATCTGAACTATTACGAGCGAGTACTTAAATTGCTGCGCCCCGGCGGCCTCATGGCTGTGGACAATGTATTGTGGAGCGGCAGCGTGATAGACAGGAAGGACAAGAGCGGGGATACGGTTGCCATTCGCAAGTTCAACGAAGCCCTGCATGCGGATAATCGTATTGAACTCAGTCTCGTGCCCATCGGCGACGGCCTGACGCTGGCGCGCAAGCGGCCCTGATTTTCCAGGCAATTGAACTTCCGTCGGCGGCTAGCCATGTGCCACGGGCCTGTCAGCTTGCTGGAAGCGGCGTTTACCGCCGCTTCTGAAAGATGCGGATTTCCCTCAGCCCACCGGTTCCAGCCAGCCGTACTTGTCCGGCGTGCGGCCTTCGAAAAGCCCGAAGAACAGTTCTTGGATCCTGCGTGTCACCGGTCCCGGCCTGCCGTCGCCCACCGGCTTGCTGTCCACCGAACGGATGGGGGTGATTTCGGCGGCGGTGCCGCACATGAATACCTCGTCGGCGAGGTAGAGATATTCCCGCGGCAACTCGCGTTCCCATACTTCGATACCCGCGTCCCGCGCCAGCATCATGAGGGAGTGGCGGGTGATGCCGTTGAGAATCGCTGCGCTCACCGGCGTGGTGTGCAGCGCGCCGTCGAATACCAGGAACAAATTCTCGCCGGCACCTTCGCTCAGGAGCCCGTTGCTGGCAAGCGCGATGCCCTCGCCGAAGCCGAGGCGCCGCGCTTCACGGGCGATCAACTGGCCGGAAAGATAGTTGCCGCCGGCCTTGGCGCCGGCGGGGATGGTATTGGGGGCGAAGCGTTGCCAGCTGGATACGCAGGCATCAATGCCTTGTTCGATGACGTCGGCACCCAAATAACCGCCCAGCTCCCAGGCGCCCACGGCCACATCCGTGGGTGTTTCCGCGCTCAGACTCAGGCCCTTGCCCGCGCCGCGAAACGCCACGGGCCGGATATAGGCGCGCTGGAGGCTGTTGATACGCACCACTTCGCGGCAGGCGGCGGCGAGCGTCGCCGGATCGTAGGGCATGGGCATGTCATAGATCTTCGCGGAATTGAACAGGCGCTTGAGATGATCCGCAAGCCGGAAGATGGCTACGCCCCCGGGCGTTGGATAGCTGCGGATACCCTCGAATACCGAGGAGCCGTAGTGCAGCGCGTGCGCCATTACATGGGTGGTGGCTTCGGCCCAGGGTTTGAGCTTGCCGTTGTGCCAGATGTGCGCGGGGTATTGGGTAGCCACAGGGTGTTTCCAGAGAGCGATAGGGGTTGCTGATACGGCGGATGCCTGTTTTCAGCATGCGTATTCTATCGTCTAACCGGTCTGTGTTCCTACCCGCCCGCGACTTGCGCCGGTTCTTCTGTGCCCCGGAAATTGAATCTGCGCAGGCCGCACCCTTCAAAGCGGGAAAATACTCCCGCCGGCCTCAGGTGATACCTCTCCGCCAAAACGGGATGCACGAGGCACGCCGGGTTTGCGCACGAGTGTGCTACACGGTTTCGCATGCTGCCGTGCGTGCGGCCCCGGCCTTATGCCCGGCAAAGCGGCCGTGAGCCGGCTCATGGGTGCGGCATCCGCATGTGCAGCAGCCTGTTCCGCAACAGGATGCCGGTGGGCCATGCGTCTGCGCCACGCACTTTTCTGCAGCATTTTTTCAAGCTGGCGATTTGCATCCGCGGTCTTGATTAACATGACGGTGTCCCTCCGGGTGGTTTCACCGCAGACAATACCCGCCCGGCATGACGCGGAGGTGACAGCACGATGGAGATACGATGAAGTGAGTGCGGACAGGCGTGCACTGTCATGGCGGGGTGATGAACCGGGTGAGGACGTGGCGCGGGAGTTCAATGCGCGGGGTTCGCGGCTGACCGTTGAATGGAGGGGCTAAACGTTTCCGGCTGGGAATCACCGGCCTGGCGAGGCCGTCACCGCTTCCTTGCCGGCGGGCGCGCCGCTCTTCAATCAATATCTATAGTGCTCCGGCTTGAACGGCCCCTCCGCCCCGATGCCCAGGTATTTGGCCTGTTTCGGGGTGAGCTGCGTCAGGTGCGCACCGATGCGCGCGAGATGCAGCCGCGCCACTTTCTCGTCCAGATGCTTGGGCAGCACATACACCTTTTTTTCGTACTGGTTGCCGTGGACGAACAGCTCGATCTGCGCCAGCACCTGGTTGGTGAAGGAGTTGGACATGACAAAACTCGGATGGCCGGTGGCGCAGCCGAGGTTCACCAGGCGCCCTTCGGCCAGCACGATGATGCGGTGCCCGTCCGGGAAGATCACGTGGTCCACCTGCGGTTTGATGTTGTCCCATTGGTATTTGCGCAGCGAAGCGATATCAATCTCGGAATCAAAATGGCCGATGTTGCACACGATGGCGTTGTGCTTCATCTTCGCCATGTGCTCGTGGGTGATCACGTCCACATTGCCGGTGGCGGTGACGAAGATGTCGCTCTGGTTCGCGGCCTCATCCATGGTCACCACGCGGTAGCCTTCCATGGCGGCCTGCAACGCGCAGATGGGGTCAATCTCGGTGATCCACACCGTGGCCCCCAGACCGCGCAACGATTGCGCGCAGCCCTTGCCCACGTCGCCGTAGCCGGCGATGAGCGCGATCTTGCCGGCAATCATCACGTCGGTGGCGCGCTTGATGCCGTCCACCAGGGATTCGCGGCAACCGTAGAGGTTATCGAACTTGGATTTGGTCACCGAGTCGTTCACGTTGATGGCGGGGAAGGGCAGGGTGCCCGCCTTCTGCATTTCGTAGAGCCGGTGCACGCCGGTGGTGGTTTCCTCGGTCACGCCTTTGATATTGGCGAGAATCTTTGAGTAGAAACCGGGTTTGGTTTCCAGGCGCTTTTTGATGGCCTTGAACAGCGCGGTTTCTTCCTCGTTGGCCGGCTTGGCGATAACGGACGGGTCTTTTTCCGCGCGCGAACCCAGGATCACCAGCAGCGTGGCGTCGCCGCCGTCGTCCAGGATCATGTTGGGGGTGCCACCGTCGCCCCATTCCATGATGCGGTGGGTGAATTCCCAGTACTCGTCCAGGGTTTCGCCCTTGTAGGCGAACACCGGCGTGCCGCCGGCGGCGATGGCCGCGGCCGCATGATCCTGGGTGGAATAGATGTTGCAGGAAGCCCAGCGGATATCCGCACCGAGCGCCTTCAAGGTCTCGATGAGCATGGCCGTCTGGATGGTCATGTGCAGCGAACCGGCGATGCGCGCGCCCCTCAAGGGCTGCTGCTTTTTGTACTCCTCGCGCACCGCCATGAGGCCCGGCATCTCGGTCTCCGCGATGGCGATTTCCTTGCGGCCCCAGTCGGCTAAATGGATGTCCGCTACCTTGTAGTCGGCACTCTTGAGTGAGGGGTGAGGGGTGAGGGGTGAGGCGGGGGAAATATGCCGGGATTTGGCGTTCATGTTGCAGCACGTTCCTTTATCGAGTTCATCAATCCACCGAGCAAACCGAAGAGTCGTTCGATTTGTTCGTCAATATCGCTTGTGTCAGATACATAGCCCAAATTTTTCGCAAGAATCAACTGGGTCTCCAGTTCGCACAATGAACCTCTGGCGACAGACAGAAACCGGAGGAATTCCTTGCGTCCTGTTTGTCCGGCCCCTTCCGCGATATTTGAAGGAACGCTGATTGCCGCACGGCGCATCTGGCTGCTCAGGGCGTAAATCTCTTCTTTCGGGAATACGCGGGAGAGCTGGTACACAAGTCCGGTGAGCTTAATGGCCTCCTGCCATGCCAGTAACTGATGATGCTTCCTTGCCATCCTGATGCCTCACTCCTCACGCTTCACGCCTCACCGGCTGTTGTCACCCCACTGCCTTCAACTTTGCGGCGTCGCGCAGCAGCGCTGCCTTGTCTATCCGCTCCCAGGTGAATTCAGGCTCCTCGCGGCCGAAATGGCCGTAGGCGGCGGTTTTGCGGTAGATGGGGCGTACCAGGTCCAGCATCTTGATGAGTCCGTAGGGACGCAGGTCGAAATGCTCGCGCACCAGTTTCGTGAGCTGCTCATCGGCAAGCCGGCCGGTGCCGAAGGTCTCCACGCTGATCGAAGTGGGTTCCGCCACGCCGATGGCATAGCTCACCTGGATCTCGCAGCGTTCGGCCAAACCGGCGGCGACGATATTCTTGGCCACGTAGCGCGCCGCGTAGGCGGCCGAGCGGTCCACCTTGGAGGGGTCCTTGCCGGAGAAAGCGCCGCCGCCGTGGCGCGCCATGCCGCCGTAGGTGTCCACGATGATCTTGCGGCCCGTGAGGCCGGCGTCGCCCACCGGCCCGCCGATGACGAAGCGGCCCGTGGGATTGATGTGAAACTGGGTGTCGCGTGTGATCCATTCCTTCGGCAGCACCGGCTTGATGATCTCCTCCATCACCGCTTCCTGCAGGGTCTTGTAGGCCACCTCCGGTGAATGCTGCGTGGAGAGTACCACGGCGGACAGCCCCACCGCCTTGCCGTTTTCGTAGCGGAAACTCACCTGGCTCTTGGCGTCGGGCCGCAGCCACGGAAATTTGCCGCTCTTGCGCACGTCCGCCTGGCGCTTCACCAAGCGATGCGCGTAGGTGATGGGCGCGGGCATGAGCACGTCGGTTTCATTGGTGGCGTAGCCGAACATCAGGCCCTGGTCACCGGCGCCCTGTTCCTCGGGGCTCTTGCGGTCCACACCCTGGGCGATGTCGCCGGACTGCTTGCCGATGGCATTCAGTACCGCACAGGTTTCCCAGTCGAAACCCATCTCGGCGGTGTAGCCGATGTCCTTGACCACCTTGCGCACCAGTTGTTCCAGGTCCACCCAAGCCTCGGTGGTGACTTCGCCGGCCACGATCACCATGCCGGTCTTCACCAGCGTTTCGCAGGCCACGTGCGAGCGCTTGTCCTGGGCCAGCAGCGCGTCGAGCACCGCGTCCGATATCTGATCCGCCACCTTGTCCGGGTGGCCTTCCGAGACCGATTCCGAAGTGAACAGATAATTGCGGGACATGGCAGCGCCTCTGCGTCAAAGCTCTAAAAGGGCGAATAGTTTAGCTGGTTGGGCTGGCTTTTTCGAGCTTGGGTGGGCGGCAAAAGGGGCATCACCGTATTATCCTTGAGACAGTTGAGAGGGCGAGGACATGGTTGCGAAAGAAACGCCATTTTGCGATTTTGGCCAGCCAGCCGTGTATTTCAAGCTGCGCGGCGTGGACGGCCGCGAGTGGACGCTGGACGATTGCCGCGGGGAGAGGGCCACGCTCGTCATGTTCATCTGCAACCACTGTCCCTACGTGAAGGCTTGCATTGACCGCATCGTGGCGGTGTGCAACGAACTCGCGCCGCTCGGCATGCAGGCCGTGGCCATCATGCCGAACGACGTGGAAAATTACCCGGACGATTCCTTCGATAACATGCAGCGCTTCGCGCAGGCGCACCAATTCCCGTTTCCGTATCTTTATGACGAAACCCAGAAGACCGCCCGCGCCTACGGCGCCGTGTGCACCCCGGATTTCTTCGGCTACAACGCCAAGCTCGAACTCCAGTACCGCGGCCGCCTGGATGAAAGCCGCCCGTCGCTGCCCAAGCCCGATGCCAGGCGCGAGCTGTTCGAGGCCATGCGGCAGATCATCGAGACCGGCAAGGGGCCACGGGAGCAGTATGCGAGCGTCGGGTGTTCGGTGAAGTGGAAATAAAGTGGGTTCCCGCACCCACGGGCGTGGCACTTTTGTTTCGGCGAAAGTGCCTAAAACCATTCCCCCGGAGCGCGGGTCGCCGAAACGGCGACTGCCCTGCGCGCTTCGCTCGCTGCGGGGTCGCGCTCACGGCACATCCCTGTGCCGGTCGCGCGAGCTCGTCATCCTGACTTCGCCCCTGCGGGCCAGCCTTGCTCGCCGCAGTGCTCGGCTCGCGCTACGGGGGTAGTATAAGCATGGCTGCTTTGCGCGGGCAGACGTCCGGTATTGGCGAGAATGCGTCGAACGTCCAAAGTGCGATGGTTGCACGCCACATTTAGGCGGTCGAATTTAAGTTAGGACACAAACGGAACGCATCGTGGTAGGTAGACAATCAAGATACAGAGAGTTTTTGCATACGCTCAGCGAGGTTATCGAGCTCGACGGCGCAGCTTTTGCCAAGGCCATAGGGAAGAAACGCACAAACGTATCTCAGTATCTGTCCGGGTCGAAGGAAGTAGGTCCGCGAACGCTCAAGAGCGCTGTTTATCACCTGGGAGAGTGGGAGGTAAAGCCGGTTCTTGAAGTTCAAGCCAAGCCCACAACTCTTGCTGACATTCCACAAACGCCCGGTATTTATGCGCTCTATGATTCGAGCGCCAGCATCCTCTATGTAGGTCAAGCCACACGCTTGCGTGTTGAGATAAGACAGACGCTTAATAGGACCACGAACTTCCCCGTCAGATCGGGGCCGCAACTCACCAAAAAGCAACGCCCCAAGTACAAAGACATAACTACCAGAATTAGTGTATATCAGGTGCTATCACCCAGGTTGCGGCATAACCTTGAAGCATTGTTGTTGCGAATATTTCCAAACCAGAGTCACAACAACAAATTGGGGAAGTTCAAATGAATCCATGTTCTAACAAGCCAATGAAGCGGATGCCTAACGGCGCCGCCCATTGGCAGCGTTAGGCGGTGTTGTACTAATGCCGAGTGTTTTCATCAGTTACGCGTCCTCGGATGAACGTTTGGCCCGTTACATCCACGACCATCTTGTAAAAGATGGTGTGTCCACCTTTCTCGCGTGCATTTCGTTGCAACCCGGTGCTCAGTGGGAACCTCAAATTCGCGAGAACCTTCGGCAATCTCCATGGGTATTCTTTCTGGCGAGCCACGCTGCTTGTCAATCGAGCTTCGTGCAGCAAGAGATGGGTGGCGCTTGGCTGACTGGAAAGAACATTGTTCCGGTAGTGTGGGATATCGCGCCAAAGGACCTACCCGGTTTTCTGTCCAAGTTCCAAGCGATTGATCTCACTCGAACCAGTGTAAAGGGGTTGAATGCCGAGGTTGCGAAAATCGCGCAGAAGATCAAGAGTGATGATTTCGTGGGAATGTTGACGGTAGGTGCATTGCTAGCAGGTGTCGTATGGTTGGCGTCGAAGAAATAGCAACATCGTTTAACCAGACGTTCCACTACCGACGCTGCGCGCTTGCGCGCAGCCCGGGGTGAATGCCAGCATTAGCCAACCTCAGGAGACCATATGTCGGACACATCACCACCAGAAGAGAAATTCGACTTCGCTGCACATGAGCAGTTGGCTGTGAACGCATATTTGAAGGTACATCCGTACTGGACTGACGTTGCAGCAGCAACTGGTCGTGTGATCGAGCAGGCGATAAAGAGTCGCAGAATCCAAGTTCATTCGGTCCAATTTCGCTCAAAGGACCCAGCCAGCTTTGGAAGGAAAGCCAGCAAGCCATCAGATGCGGACCCACATCAACCAAAGTATCGCAACCCGCTTCGAGAGATCACTGATCTTTCAGCAACACGGGTGATTACATTTTTCCCTAGAACAGTTGAAGCGATTGATGCTGTTCTCCAGGAGGAGTTTAATATCCTCGATCGTTCCGACAAGGCAGAAGATCTCTTGGAAGAAGAGCGATTCGGATACCAGAGTGTTCACTACCTTGTCAGACTGAGCAACGCCCGAGCCGGCCTTGCTGAGTACCAGCGCTTTGCTGGTGCGATTACGGAAGTGCAAGTTAGAACAATTCTCCAGCACGCATGGGCTGAGATAGAGCACGACATTCAGTACAAGTCCTCCGCTGCGATTCCACGAGATATACGCAGGAGATTCATGGCGCTTGCGGGAATGCTTGAATTGGCCGACCGAGAATTTCAGTCGATCCAGGACCAAGATGCTGCGCTGAATACCGCTGCGCGCACATTGGTCGAACAAGGTAAGTACTCCGAGGTCGAGGTAACGCCGACAGCGCTGAAGCTATATCTGGATCAACGCCTTGGCGCTGATGGCAGAATGTCGGAGTTTTCGTACGATTGGACTGTGCGGCTATTGAAGCGACTTGGCTTTCGTACTCTCGATCAAGTCAACGAATGCATAGCAAAATACGACGACAATAGAATCAGCCGCCTTCTAAGTGGGTCTCGTCAAGGGCAGCTCACGCGCTTTGAGTACTTGCTGCTGGCAAGCATCGGCGAGAAATTCATAGAGCGCCACACTTTTGCTGGCCAGCCATGGTATGGGCCTCGCCAGAGGGAAAACCTTAAGAAATTGCTTGCTGCCGGCATTCTGCCAACTAACTATGACCCGAACCCTGTGCAAATTACGCCAGCGCCATTGACCAAGGAAGGCTAACCCCTCCATCGAGCGGATATCCTAAAGACACTATATCCAAGGAGGGAACGATGCCACGCGCCAGCCGCTATTTCATGCCGGGCCATGTCTGGCATGTCACCCACCACTGCCATCGCCAAGAATTTCTGCTCAAGTTCGCCCGTGACCAGCTTATACTGGTCCGACCCCGCGCACCGGGCGAAGCTGAGGAATATATCTGTATAACTCTGCCTTCCAGCGGACGCACAGAGACGGCGCGCCGCTGAGAGTAACAGGGGACAGACCCTGAGGTATCCCCACATCTTGCTGAGATCATAGGGGTTGTGCAAGCAGGGCGCGTAATTGTTGTGTGGCGGTGGCGGCTGGCAGAGATAATCGAGCTGGGTTGCGACGCAGCGTTTCCCAGCCTAGCCAGATAATTGAGTGGTGGCGCGGACACTTGGCTTTACTACGGGGTGCAATGGGTTTTGATGTTGTCACCAAGCCGGCGAGCCAAGCTACCAAACTGGCCAGTGCATGGATCAAGAGCAACAGCTCCAAGCGTTGTGGAAGGCGTGTCAGGGTGTCTTCAAACCCACACCCGAAACGATGCGATTTAAGATCCCGGAAGGCTGGTTCGATTTGCATGCGGCGCGTGTAGAGCCGAGCGATTTCAGCTTAAGAATTAAGAAGAATTAGGGTCAGAGCGAATATCTGAGCTAGAATAACGACGTGAATCATGCACAAGGATGTGTATATGCCACGCATGCCACGCTTCTGTTTAGCCGGCATCCCGCAGCATGTCATTCAACGTGGTAACAATCGTCAGCCGTGCTTCGCCGGCGCAAGCGATTACCAGTTTTATCTTGAATGGGCTGTTCGGTGAAGTGGAAATAAAGTGGGTTCCCGCACCCACGGGCGTGGCACTTTTGTTTCGGCAAAAGTGCCTAAAACCATTCCCCCGGAGCGCGGGTCGCCGAAACGGCGACTGCCCTGCGCGCTTCGCTCGCTGCGGGGTCGCGCTCACGGCACATCCCTGTGCCGGTCGCGCGAGCTCGTCATCCTGACTTCGCCCCTGCGGGCCAGCCTTGCTCGCTGCAGTGCTCGGCTCGTGCTACGGGGGTAGTATAAGCACGACTACTTTGCGGAGTTGGTCAAGTAAACGCGGTTTGTTCATGTGTGCTTCCCTGCACAGTCTCGATATGATAAAACATGCTAACGCTATGATTTTGTTTGAGTAAGGTTTTATTACTGCCCAAATGCGGTGTTTGCACGCCACATTTAGGCGGTCGAATTTAAGTTGGGTCTCATACCCATGACTGACAATCCGCTCGCAAAGCTTGGCGACCTTTCGAAGCCGGCCACGGTCCTTGTGGAGAAGATCTCTGACGCCGTAGGCGGCATCTTTAAGCCGTACCAGATCGTGAGGGTCGCTAAAGCGGAGGCCGAAGCTGATCGGATACGTGCCGAGTCCCAGATTCAAGTGACTGACTTGCACAGACGAGCGATGCATCGCTTCCTGGAGGAGGAGGCCAAGAAGCAATCAAATATGGAAGCAATTACCGAGAAGGCTCTCCCCCTGCTGGAGGACAAGTCAAAACCTCAGAACGTTGAAGATGACTGGATAACAAACTTCTTCGACAAGTCCCGCATCGTGTCCGATGAGGATATGCAGAAACTTTGGTCGCGGGTGCTCGCTGGAGAGGCAAACGTACCCGGCACCTTCGCAAAGAGAACCGTAAACCTTTTGGCTGACCTCGATAAGAGCGATGCTGAGCTATTCACGCAGCTCTGCGGCTTCGCGTGGCAGATCGGCAATATCGCCCCATTGATATTTGATTTGAATGCGGAGATGTATCAGCGCAACGGAATCTACTTCAATAGCCTGACTCACCTTGAAAGCCTAGGACTCGTTCGATTCGACAATCTTGCTGGGTTCAGGCGCCTGAAGCTGCCGAAGACCGCGACGGTGTTCTACTACGGCAGGCCGGTAAACCTGACCTTTCCCAAGGACAACGACAATGACCTCGAGCTCGGTCACGTCTTACTAAGTCGGGCGGGCCAGCAATTGGCGCCTGTCTGCGGTTCCGCTCCAGTAGGGGGGTTCTTCGAACACGTGTATGACAAGTGGGCTCAAGCATCCCTCGTTGCCAAGCATGAGACCCAACAGGGCGCTGCAGAGGACGCTGCGCCTTCGGCGCCGCGCCCCTGAGCTCTACGTTAGCTACTAAAACAATGACCGCACTTTGGAAAGTTGCTTGCCAAGAAGACGTCTACCCCGGTATGTGGCAGCGCTGGTTCAAGAATCAGTGTGCTGCGGTGGGGTGGGCGGCGAAGTGGGGTTATCGGCTCAATGGACCGTCCGAAGGGGGGAAGGGTTGGAGTGCCGCTAGAAACGCGCTTAAAGAAATGCAACCTGGAGACTATGTAGTAGTTGCACTGCGAGGTCATCGCATTGGCCGTTTGGGACAAATAACCGGCAAAGAGATTGAAGATGAACAGTGGGCACCGTTAGTTCCAGTTGGCCCTGGCCTGCCTGATGGTGAAATGGGCAGACGCCTACAAGTCCGGTGGGACCTCACGGTTGGGCCAGACAACCCCGATTTGGTTATTCAACTTCCATCGGGTAAGACCTTTTCAAGCGGAGAGCTACGACCAACCGTCGCGCGGATTCAATCAATGACCCTTCAGCAGGTCAAAGATGAAATGAACGATCCATCCAACTGGGTCAGTCTTCTTGGTAATTTTCGATACGAAAAGGCGCTTTCTGATTTCATAGCCAATTATCCCAATCGCCTTGAGGACGGGCTGCTTCCTCACCCGAACTCCAAGATCAGAGAGCGCGTATTTAAGGACAATACCCGATTGGACGTACTGCTAATTGACCGACAGGGCGCGCCAGTCATAGTTGAGTGCAAACAGAATGCACCGTCGCTGCAAGACATCAAGCAGCTACGTCACTACATGAAACTGCTAAAAGATGAAACAGGAACAGAACCTAGAGGAATATTGGTTCACGGAGGCGCGCCCAAACTTTCCGGGCCTGTTGACGACGCAGCACATCATGTTCCGAAAGTTGAGATTGTAAGCTATGCACTTGATGTCGTCTTTCGCCGATCATTACGTGGCTAACAAGGCGCTCCTGCCGACGTCGGCGCTAACGCGCCGCCGCGGCAGAGCTTAGTCGTTAGCGCTCATGTTCAGACTTGTCGTTATTCTGGGTGTGTTGTTGCTCGCGCTACCTTGTGCAGCGTCTGACGGGCAGATGCAGCAGCTCCTCACCATCGGCGTTAATCTGGCCGCGGCGCGCCTCAAGCAACCGGGAAACCTCTGCACGAAGGCCGTAATACCCAAAAGTGATTCAGCGCGCGTCTCACAGCTTCTCGCGACGATTGATACCGTAGGTCTTAAAGACAAGCTTGGCTACTCTCCGGCGTACTACGCAGTTATGGTTGACGACACGGCTCAGCTCGAGCGGTTGCTCAATCTGGGTTACAGTGCTTCGGGGCCACTTGGCTCGCTACTAAACGCAGCGGCATACTGGAACTCAGTGAAGGCAGCCAGCTTACTATTAGGCCGTGGGCTGAATCCAAATGCTCTCAATAGTTCAGGCAGCACACCATTACTGGTCGCGGTTAGCGAGGGTGGTCCTGACGTAGCCCGGCTCTTGCTACAGCATGGAGCTCGCCCTTCCGCACGGGACTTACGTTACGCGCTCATCTGCAAAAACCAGAGCGTCGTTGATCTTCTTGTCCAGTCAGGTGCAGAAATAGATGCAGGCGCACGCCGATTGGCCAACAAATACAATTTGCATTTGCCGCCATGAGCGGTCGGGAACATCGGTAACGGCTGGCTTTGCCAGTAACATAGTAATAGGGGACAGACCCTGAGGTATCCCCACAAGTTTTCTTGAACTAACAGCTACTGATCGCGTAATCTCGGGAAAAACGGCGTGCACGACGAGGTTTTTCTGCCTCATGGCTACCAACCGTGAGGAGACCCCGCCATGCACGCGGCGCGGGCACTCGGGGGGGCGGATCTCACCCGCAGCAATCCGATTACTTGCCGCCTCGTTTTGATGCGGTGTCGCAAGCGCGGCCGTATGGAACGCACCCGCACCGGTACCCGGGCGCGCGGCGGCCACAGCCGCAAGATGGCAGCCCGCGCCAAGGAGCCCTGGCTGCTCGCGGCGTCCTGCTCCCTCGACACACTCACCCCAGCTGAAATCGCTCGGCTCTACACGCGCCGCATGCAAATCGAACCAGCCTTCCGGGATCTTAAATCGCATCGTTTCGGGTGTGGGTTTGAAGACACCCTGACACGCCTTCCACAACGCTTGGAGCTGTTGCTCTTGATCCATGCACTGGCCAGTTTGGTAGCTTGGCTCGCCGGCTTGGTGACAACATCAAAACCCATTGCACCCCGTAGTAAAGCCAAGTGTCCGCGCCACCACTCAATTATCTGGCTAGGCTGGGAAACGCTGCGTCGCAACCCAGCTCGATTATCTCTGCCAGCCGCCACCGCCACACAACAATTACGCGCCCTGCTTGCACAACCCCTATGATCTCAGCAAGATGGGGGGATACCTCAGGGTCTGTCCCCTGTTCCCCTGATTGAATCATTGCAGGACCGATATCCTGCACCCGGGAGATCAATATGATGACGAATACGCGCCATTTGACCGGCAGAGTCGCTCTTGTCACGGGTGGTAGTCGTGGTGTCGGCCGTGCCGTTGCCCTCGCGCTTGCCGAAGCGGGCGCGGACATCGCCGTCAACTACCGCAGCCGCGAGAGTGAAGCCAAGCAGGTGAGTTCCCAGGTGGAAAGTTGCAGTCGCCGTTGCATGATGGTGCACGCCGACGTCTCGGTCGCCGGCGATGTGTCCCGAATGGTCAAGTCCATCGAAGGAGAACTTGGAGCGGTGACCATATTGGTCAACAACGCGGGCATCGCTCATCCCCAGCCCCTGGAGGAAATCACCGAAGAAGATTGGGACAAGATCATGGATGTGAACCTGAAGTCCGTGTTTCTCGTCACGCAGGCCGTGCTGCCTGGCATGCGAGCCGTGGGATGGGGGCGTATCATCAACATGTCCTCGGCCGCGGCGCAACTGGGCGGCATCATTGGTCCGCATTACACCGCGTCGAAAGCGGGTATTGTAGGCTTGACGCACTCCTATGCCTCTCTGCTGGCCAGGGAAGGCATCACGGTGAATGCCATTGCGCCAGCTTTGATTGAAACGGAGATGATCGCTGGCAATCCGCAAGCGCGACCGGAGCGGATTCCGGTGGGACGCTTCGGCACAACTGGAGAGGTGGCCGAGGTGGCGGTGATGCTTGCGCATAACGGTTACATCACCGGGCAAACCATTAACGTTAATGGCGGTTTGTATATGAGCTAACTGACGGTGGCTGCGCGGCCCAACCAGGCGCCGCAGTTTGCGTGTGGCTTTCAAGTTGCCTGTGAATTATCCGACTGTGAGAAAAACAGCATTTTCACGGCGATAAAAAATGCGCCGGCAGCGAATAACAGGGACAGAACGGTTAAAACTTTGCGGAAAGTATTGGTGCTCGCAGCATTGTCCGGATTGTTAACCGTTTCGACAGCCTGCCCATTGATCAGCGACATGACGATCTGCCGGCGGAATATCAACACGTAGAGCGGTTTGCCTATGGCGACATCCGGCAGTACATTGGGGCCGACAATCTGAAACGTCGGATTGTCCGCAAGCGTCGTGCTGACCGATATAAAGTGTTTTTGTTGTGGCATTGTTGTTGGCCTGTAGTCCGTAACCGTCCTCTTGTCTTCAACGGGCACAAAGGCAACAGTGCACGCGCCTTGCTGGGCGGCGTCTCCTGCCAGGAGATTGGTCGCACTGCACGAGGGATCAGTATTAAATTGTTGCAGACCAGGCGTTTGAGTCTGGCCGGTTCCGTGCCAAATGAACCAAGGGACCACAATCACGAACATCAATCCAACTGTCAAATAGTGCCACGGCGAGAATGGGTGACTGGCCATGTTCTCAGCTGCCTTTAGTGGTATTGACGCTTTGCATGCAGACGAAAACGCTCATACAAGTATCCTAGCATGGCGATGGCAGCGCCATCCCAAGGCGGCTGTGAGCAGCCCGAGGCCCAGTAACCCGAACCCGCCGCCGCCTTTACCGCCCCCAGAGCTTCCTAATCCGCCGGATGCTGTCACGGAAAGGTTCGCGGTGCCCGTGCTCTTCGCATGACCATTGGTCGCCTGCCAGGTAAAGCTGTCGCTGCCGATGAACCCGGTAGCCGGGGTGTAGGTGAACGCACCCGTGCCGGGATTGATGGCCGAGAGCATGCCGTGAGTGGGATTGGTGAGGAGACTGTAGGTCAGCGGCAGGCCATAGGCGTCCGTGGCGCTCACAGCGCTGCTCACGATGCCGTTCTCGACCACGGTCACAGTGAGTGCAGCTGGGGTGGGGGCGGGATTCAGATGCAGCAGCACGGTCACCTTGTTGGTATCCGCATCCGCTGTCACGATATCCGGCCAGCCGTCCCCATTCACATCCGCGACCGCCACGCCGAACAGTCCTCCCCCTACCGCGTACGCCAATGGTGTTTGGAGTGTGCCATTGCCGTTTCCCAAGAGCACATCCACGGCGTTGTTGCCGTTGGCCGTCAGCACCACATCCGGGTGACCGTCGCCATTCACGTCCGTCACCACCAAGGCATTCGGGACGGGGTCCGTCAGATAGACTACCGGCCGTTTCAAGGTGCCGTCGCCGTTGCCCAGCATGACCTGGACGTTATTGCTGCAGACCGAGCCATCACCAATCGTCACACATCCCGACACCGTCACGACGACATCCGGATGGCCGTTGCCCAGATCCGCCACCGCGATGGCGGTGGGGGTCGTGGAGACCGGAGGGACATTGCTGGTGTGAATCGGGTAGGCGACCTGCGACGCAAAGCCGCCGGTGCCGTTGCCCAGCAACACTCCGACCGTGTTGTCGCCCGCGTTTGCCACCACGATATCCGGATGACCGTTGCCCAGATCCGCAATGGCCAGATATTGAGGATTGGATCCTACGGGATAGGCTACTTGGGATTTGAACGTCCCGTTCCCGTTACCCATCAGCACGCTGACGGTGTTGGCGCCTTCATTCGCCGTCACGATATCTGGAACACCGTTGCCCAAATCCGCGATGGCCACGGCGTATGGACCATTACCGACCGGATAGACCACCGGGGGCTGAAACGTGCCATCGCCGTTGCCCAGCAGGGTACTGACGGTGCTGTCGCCTTCATTCGCCACCACGATGTCCGGATGGCCGTTCCCCAGATCGGCGATGGCCACACTCACGGGCTCATTGCCGACCGGGTAGGTGACCTGCGACTTGAAGGTGCCATCGCCGTTGCCGATCAGGACGCTGATGGTATCGCTGACCAGGCTCGCGGTCACGATGTCTTGTTCGCCATTGCCCAAATCCGCCACCGCCACCGCTTTGGAAAACTGTCCGACGGGATAGGTGTTCTGTGTTGAGGTAAACGATCCGTCGCCCTTGCCCAGCAGCACACTGAGATTATCGTCGGTCGCGTTGGCCACCACCACGTCCGGGGGGCCGCTGCCCAGAGCGGCCACGGCTAACGCCACCGGATCCAGGCCGACCGGGTAGACCACCTGGGGTTGCAGGGTGCCGTTGCCGTTGCCCAGCAGTACACTCAGGGTGTTGGCATTCGCGTTCGCGACCAGCACATCCTGGTGCCCGTTGCCGAGATCAGCGATGCCCACGGCTTTGGGACCTGTACCGGTCGCATAGGTCACTTGTGCATTGAAGGTGCCGTTCCCGTTGCCGATCAGCACACCCACGTCGTTGTCGCCATAGTTCGAGACTACAACGTCCGGATGACCGTTGCCCAGATTGGCGATGGCCACCTGTGCCGGGCTTGATCCCACCACCGCAGTCACCTGCGGCGCGAAGGTCCCGCTGCCGTTGCCCATCAGCACGCTGACGGTATCATCGCTGGAATTCGCCACCACGATATCCGGGTGGCCGTTACCCAGGTCCGCGACAGCGACGCCCGATGGTTGATTGCCTACTGTATAGGTGACCTGTTGTTGAAAGGTGCCGTTACCGTTGCCGATCAGGACTCCCACGTCGTTGTCGCCATCATTCGTCACCACGATATCCGGATGGCCGTTCCCCAGATCGGCGATGGCCACACTCACGGGCTCATTCCCGACCGGGTATCTGACCTGCGGCTGAAAGGTGCCGTCGCCGTTGCCGATCAGGACGCTGACGGTGTTATCAATCAGGCTGGCGGTGACGATGTCCGGATGGCCGTTGCCCAAATCCGCCACTGCGATGGCATACGGACCCTGATCCACCGGATACGTCACTTGCGGCGCAAACGTGCCGTTGCCGTTGCCTGGGATCACGCTTACCGTGCCATCGTTCTCATTCGCCACCACGATATCCGGATAGCCGTTGCCGAGATCGGCAACGGCGACTCCCGAGGGTCCGTTCCCGACCAGCAGCTCGGCACTCTCATACAGTGGATAGCTTGGACTCCCGGCCCACGCGGCGTGCAGATACAGAGCCGCCAGCATGCTGATGGCAACGGTCTGGAAGACTTGTTTCAGCGTGCTCGCCTTGCGGATCATGGTTGCGATTCCCGTTAACAAAATGTCTCAGAGAGGACGGCCAATCCAAGGAAGAAATAGTGCAACGGCGAGAAGGGTTGATTTGTCATGTATGCCATACCCGCCATGTATTCTTGTCTTGAGAGAAGGCTCGATATGCTTCAGGAGGATTCCGCATGGCTCCGGGTGGAATCATACAGACCAGTACATGACAAGGCGGCTCTGCCGTCGCCATACCCTCTGCGCCGGTTCGCGGGTGATTCTCGCAGGTGCTTCTGGCCGTCATTGAGTCATGCGTTCCAATCGTTATCCCGGTCGAATCATCGCCATACGACACATGCATCATGCGCCGGTGGGGTGTAGACATACGCCCTCCTGCCGGCAGCCTGAGAGCATTCCGCGATCATGATTAGCGTACGACCGGTCGGCTCCTGGTGCAAAGGAATCCTGCTGATAAATATCCTACGCTCCAATTTGCCTGGTACTGAGCGGTCACCGGTTGGAATCGGGCCGATGCAAGTTAGTGTCATCGTCGTCTTTGACATAAACAGGAAGAACAGAATCTTCAGGGCTCCAGCCAGGTTGCAAAACCTGGCTGGGCTCTGCGGTCGGATGATGACCGGGCAATATGCTCATAATAATGGGTGTGGCGAGAGGCAGATGGGCGCAAAAATGCGAAAAGCGAGTAGCGGAAACGGATTGATGGACGATTGGTTTTGTCCGTTTATACGGGGCTTTTCGGTCGAATATGCCAATATTTTGCCTATAGCCCAGCTTTTACTATCTTTATCACCCGGGGCGTGGTACAAAGATACGTTCTTACACAGACTGCGATATTCAGAAGCCATCTCAAAAACCGCTGCGCTTGGCAAAACCTTGTTACGCATCGGCTCGAAATACTCATGTACTTCCCCCTGTGCACCCTGCTTCTACGCCACTACCCGTTGCGTTCCGCCGGCTCCCACGTTGTTTTCGAGATGGCTTCTGATGATTTCAATGTCGCCGGATGCAGTTGAGAACGAACGTTTGAATTATCAATTACTTTAGAGAGATTGCAATGGAACAGAATAAACTTTATGTCGGTAATTTTCCCTATACGATGGATGAAGCCCAACTGCGCGGGATGTTTTCCCCGTACGGTGAAATTTCCGAAGTGGCCCTGATCATGGATCGTGACACAGGCCGCCCCAAGGGCTTTGGGTTTATCACGTTTGCCACGCAGGCGGCAGCGGAGAAAGCCCAGGAACTGAACGGCAAGGATGTCGGCGGTCGTCCCCTCAAGGTGAACATGGCCACTGACAAGCCGCGCCCCCGTAGCGATGGTGGCGGTAACAACCGTTCCAGGTGGTGAGCCTGGATTGGGTCTGAGTCGGATTGCGGGAGCTCTGCCGTTCGCGGCAGAGCTTTTGCATCCCGTTGAATTTTTGAATTCGCATTTCATCCCAGAATTGTGCCTGACGCAATCGGTTCGCGAATAACTGCGACCCGCGGCGGTAACATCTCAATCTGACAGTTCCGGTAGCCAGGAATTCGCTTCTGACTGACCGCATGAGCCCTCGATCCCTTAAACGTCTGCACCGAACCGAACTGCCGGTGGCTACGGCGGCGCTCGCGCGCTATCTCATCGGCAAGACGCTGGTACGGGAACTGCCGCAGGGCCGGATCACCGGACGCATCGTGGAAACGGAAGCCTATCTGCCGGGGGATGCCGCCTGCCATGCTTTCCGCGGACTGACCAAGCGCAATCGTTCGCTGTTCCTGGAGCACGGCCACGCTTATGTGTATTTCATCTACGGCAGTCACTTCATGCTCAATGTGAGCAGCGGGAAGGAGGGAGTGGGTGCAGGCGTGTTGTTGCGCGCCGTGGAGCCGCTGGACGGAATCGAGTGGATGCGGAAACGGCGCAGCACCACGCGCGTGCCGGGGACAATGTGCGGGCCGGGCCGGCTCGCCGCCGTGCTACGCGTGAGCATGAAATTGGACGGCCTGGATCTCTGTGCCAAAGGGCCGCTGTGGCTGGGAACGGCGGTGCGGCCTGTCGGGCGCATCGGCAGAAGCATACGTATCGGCATCACCAAAGACACGCACCGCCTGCTGCGCTTCTACGAGCGCGGCAATCCCTTTGTCAGCGGCGCGAAATCCATGCGCGACTGAGGCCGGTGATGGATGAGGCGTTTTGCTATGTTGTCCCGGCACGAGAACGCCATCAAAACTGAACAGGGGTGTGTCATGAGCATGCAGCGCCTGTTTTCACGGTAGACATTTTTCATCAAACGCCTATTCCCCGTGATCTGGTTTGGGATACTTGCGGTCATTGCCGTGGTTGCCCTGGTCGAGACGGTCGTCACACATGAATACAAGCCTCTGGTTTTTATCCTGATCGGAACGGCGATCATGGGGATTATTGGCCATTTCGTGATGGGAAAGCTGGTATTCGATCTCATGGACGAAGTCCGGGACGCCGACAGCGAGTTGCCTGTCAGGAACCGGGATGAAGAGGCGCATATCCCGCTTGCCAATATCGTCAACGTCAGCTATGCCGACTATCCCATCCTCCGCGCATTACTCTGATGCTGCAACAGGCATGCTGCTTCGGGAAAGACGTGACCTTCTGCCCGAAGGGCATCAGCTTTTCCCTGTTTTCAAGAAATCGCGTTGCAAGGGAATTGGTTGAAAGAATGGACGCATTGCGTACCGGCTGAGGAAATCGTGCGCCGAACCTGCAAGCAGGTGCCGTAGAAACAGGCGACAGGGATTGTCAGTTACGCTTCTGGACCACGCGCAAAGGCGCCGCTTTGGCGAACATCTTTTCATTACATCCGGTTGGCAGGCATGCCTCGGGATGAGCAACGAGCATATCGCGCTCTTCCACACGCCGCAGCTGTTCATTCTGGTTCACGCGCGCGAGGATATGTGTGGCGCCTTTCTGCTGCGCGCGGCGCACGTGCGCTTTGTCTCTCACGCGTTCTTTCAGGTTGCCCTGACCGATAAACACCGGGATCCAACGGCCTTCCTGGGATTGCCGCGCCAGCATGTAATTACCGAATTGATCATCTTTTGGGCTGAAATCCAGCGGAAATACGTAGTACGCATAGGTCGTGCCGGAGGCACCCTGGAACTTCGAGGAAGGAATAGCCATGGAGAAATCTCTGGACGCATTCGACCAAAACGGCGTGTATTGTACACGAAATGAGCATCCATGTTAAATCGGCAGCACGCACGCGGTCGCTTGCCGCATTCACCGGTGGAAAATGTGTGCGCGGCAAGGGTGCATATCCCCGATCCAATTCAAGGAGCCGGCAGCGAATTCACGCCGGACGAATCCGAACAGTTCGGGGTCAGATTCTCTCGAGTGCGGCCCGCGTGCGTTCGTTTCTGAAGTTGCCGGTGTTGAGTGTGGTACCGGGTTCCATGAGGACGATGTGGACCTCATCGCTCAGGGCGGCGGGACAATGTTCCGTCCCTTTCGGGATGATGATGAATTCACCTTCATCCACGATGATATTCCGGTCTCGCAGCTGCATCAGCAACCGGCCTTTCACCACCAGAAACAGCTCATCCTCGTGGTCGTGATGATGCCAGGTAAACTCGCCTTTGATTTTAACCAGTTTGATTTGCGCATCGTTGACGTCACCCACGATTTTCGGGCTCCAGTAGTCACTGAAGCACCCGAACTTTTCTTCCAGGCTAACCTTGTCAATCGTCATGGCGCAGTTCAAATGGAACTTCTGGTTTTAGGCGGGAAAGTTTTTGTTAACCGCACGAAATCAATGCGCGGATGATGTCGAAATGCTGAAGGTTTCTGTTTTATTGCGGCCAGCACAGTTGATAGTGCCGCGCGCCGACAATCCGAAGCGTGCGGCCCCGGTAACATCGAAATCATAACATAATGGTAGAAGGTGGTGTCTGTTTTGAGGCAATAGTAACCGTCGGCCTTGAAGTGGATCACGCCACGTTTCCCGGAAAGCGTTCCTGAGGAGGTGGCTACTACACAGTTCACGCATCTTCACCGGAGGCGAACACGCACGTGGCGAGCCAGGTGAGCACGGTGATGAATCCCGCCAGCACCGCGAGCGACAGCCATACCGGGAAAAAGGTGGCGTCGAGCACCGCACCGCGCATCAGGTCCACAGCGTAAGCCATGGGATCAAAGTGCGCCAGGATCTTGAGCCAGTGAGGCGCGTCGGCAAGCGGGTAGAGCGCACCCGAGAGGAAAAACATTGGCAGCAGGACGGCGTTGGAGATGATGGGAAACACGGTGGTGGACTTGAAACGCGCCGCGGTAGCGACGCCGAGTGCCGAGAAAGTGACGGCGGCGATGGCCATGGCGCCCAGCAGTCCCAGGAAGCGCAGATAACCGGGATGGATGCCCAGCAGCGGCAGAAAGATCAGCAGCACCACCGCGGGCACCAGCGCCTGAATGGCGCCGGAGAGTACCTTGCCGACGGCAATGGCCGGGCGCGGCACCGGCGCTACCAGCACTGCCTTGAGGAAGCCGATCTGCCGGTCAAACACGATGAGCATGGCAGCAAACACCGCGGAGAACAGCAGTGACAATCCCAACACGCCAGGGAAGATAAATTGCTGATACCTGGCCCGGCCGAGCACCGAACTTGCACCCAAGCCCGAGCCCAGCATGAATAGATAGAGCAGCGGCTGGATGAAGCTCGAGATGAGCCGCACGTAGTCGGTCCGTAGCCGCTTGAGATCCAGCATGATCACGGCGAACAGGCCCTTCATCGCGCACCGCCCATGACCAAAGCGGGTTTAGGCGGTGCGGCCTCACCGTGGTCGAGCCCCTTGCCGGTGAGCGTGAGAAACACGTCTTCCAGGCTGGGTTCGTGCACCTCGGCGCGCAGTGTTTTCACCGGCAGCGAGGTGAGCAATGCGGGCAACACCGCGGCGGGTTCCTTGCTTACCAGCACGATGCCGCGTTCACTGGCTTCCGGTTTATGTCCGTGTTGCGTGAGCCAGGCACATGCACGCACGTCATCCTCGGTGGCAAGCAGGATCACGCCGCCGCCGATGCGGTCCTTGAGTTCCCGGGGTGTGCCCAGCGCGATAATCCGGCCTTCGTTGATGAGAGCGATGCGGTCGGCCACTTCCGCTTCCTCCATATAATGCGTGGTGAAGAACACCGTGCGGCCGGAACGCACGAACTGGCGCACCTGCGCCCAGAAGCTGCGGCGTGCGTCCACGTCGAGGCCCAGGGTGGCTTCATCCAGAAACAGAATGTCGGGGTTCGGCACCATGGAGCGCGCCAGCTCCAGACGGCGCTTCTGGCCGCCGGAGAGTTTTTGCGCCCGGCGCGCGGCGATATCCGTAAGCCCCAGGGTTTCCATGATCTCGCCGGTGCGCACGCGCGCCGCCTTCATGGAAAAGCCGTAGAACAGGCCCATGAGTAGCAGGTTATCTCGCACCGAGAGCTTCTGTTCCAGCGCCGGCTCCTGGAACACGATCCCCATGCGCTGACGTACCGCAGCGCGTTCGCGCACCACGTCGCAGCCCAGCACACGTGCTTCACCAGCGGTGGGTTTGCGCAGCGTGGCGAGGATGGAGAACAGCGTGGTCTTGCCGGCGCCGTTGGGGCCGAGCAGGGCGAACATTTCACCCGTATTCACCGTGAGATCAATGCCGCACAGCGCTTCGACCTTGTCGTAATGCTTGACCAGGCCCCGGGTCTCGATGGCAGCGTACCGCAGGTTCATGGAAATGCTTCCGGTCGGGCAAGATGCAATCATAAGCGCAGTGGAGACCGCTTCCCAGTGACAAACGTCACGCGGTTTTGGGCGGCGTAAACTCGGCATAGTCTTCCGCCCGCGGTCCGTTGCGCATGACATCCCGCAGTTCCGCCGGTGCCGGCGCCACTTTGCGTGCCGCCAGATCCAGCCACGCGCCTTCCACGTTCACCACGCAGGCCAATTCGCCGTTGGTACGGAATATCCTGTGACGGATACGCCAATGTTTGCCGTTGGGGGACAGGCCGGTAATCTCGGTCGTGACGCTGATGTGTTCGTTGGCGCACACTTCACGCAGGTACCGGGTCTCCTCCCGGAATAGTACCGGGCCGATACGCAGATGCTGAAAACGTTCCAGGGTGAAGCCGCAGTCATTCAGAAAACCCACGCGTGCCTGGGCGGCGTAGTCCATGTAGGCGGTGTGGCGCATATGGCCGTTGGGGTCCAGATCCGCCCAGCGGATATCGAAGCTCCTGGAGCAGGGTGAGTTCATGTACGTTTCTGCCGGCCGCGCATGCAAGGGTCACAACTATATTAACCCGTGGGTGCGGCAATGCACTGTCGGCGCTGCATGTAAAAATAAATCATGCGCCGGTTGTGCTAAATGCCTGATTTCCGTGGAGTTGAGTTGCCGCCGCACCGCACGGCGGGTTGCCCCTGTCTCGCCCATCGGCGAAAATATGCAATCGTTCCCTGTGGAGTTTCCATGCCCTCCCGTCGCGAACTTGCCAACGCCGTCCGGGCGCTCGCCATGGATGCGGTGCAACGGGCCAAGGCCGGCCATCCCGGCATGCCCATGGGCATGGCGGACATCGCCGAGGTTCTTTGGAACGATTATCTGAAGCACAATCCGGCCAATCCTCACTGGCCGGACCGGGACCGTTTCGTGCTGTCCAACGGTCACGGTTCCATGTTGCAGTACGCGCTGCTGCATCTGAGCGGCTACGACCTGCCCATGGAGGAGCTGAAACGTTTCCGGCAACTGCATTCGAAGACACCCGGCCATCCGGAATACGGTGTGACGCCGGGGATCGAGACCACCACCGGCCCGTTGGGGCAGGGGCTGGCGAATTCCGTGGGCATGACCATCGCCGAAAAAATACTGGCGGCGCGTTTCAACCGGCCCGGTTTCAAGATTGTGGATCATTACACCTATGTTTTCATGGGCGACGGCTGCCTCATGGAAGGCATCTCCCATGAAGCCTGTTCGCTGGCGGGAACGCTGGGGCTTGGCAAGCTCATGGGTTTCTATGACGATAACCGCATTTCCATTGATTCAACCGAGAACCACATTGCTCTGTGGTTCACCGACGACACGCCCGCGCGCTTCACAGCCTACGGCTGGCACGTGGTGGCGGATGTGGACGGCCACGATGCGGCCGCGGTGAAGCGCGCCATCGAGGAGGCGCGCGGAGTAACCGACAAGCCGTCGCTGATCTGCTGCAAAACCATCATCGGTTTCGGCGCACCCGGGAAACAGAATACCGGCCAGGCACACGGTTCGCCGTTGGGCGAGGAGGAAGTGGCCGCGGCGCGCCGGCAGCTTGGCTGGAATTACGCGCCTTTCGAAATTCCCGCTGAATATTACGCTGGCTGGGATGCGCGCTCGCGCGGCCGGGCTTTCGAGGATAACTGGAACAGACTGTTTGCGGAGTATAGCAACGCCTATCCGGAACTGGCCGCGGAATTTGCGCGCCGCATGCGGGGGGAGCTGCCGGAGAATTGGCCGGCCCATGCCACACAGTTCATTGATCAGGTGGCGGCGAACGGGTCCGAGATGGCGACGCGCAAGGCCTCGCGCAATGCCCTCAACAGCTACGCCCCGGTTTTGCCGGAGTTGATCGGCGGCTCTGCGGACCTGACGGAATCCAACAACACCAATTGGCGGGGTTCGCGGCCCATCACCCGGCAGGATTTCGGCGGGAATTACCTTTTCTTCGGCGTGCGCGAGTTCGGCATGTCGGCCATCCTGAACGGCTTGGCGCTGCACGGCGGATTCATTCCCTACGGCGGAACCTTCCTCACCTTCTCCGATTACGCCCGCAATGCGCTGCGCATGGCCGCGCTCATGGGGGCGGGTAGCATCTATATATATACACACGACTCCATCGGCCTCGGTGAGGACGGCCCTACCCACCAGTCCGTCGAGCACTTGGCGTGCCTGCGCATCATGCCGGGAATGGAGTTATGGAGACCCTGTGATGACGTGGAAACAGCCGTAGCCTGGACGGCGGCCGTCGAGCGTCGCCACGGGCCCACGAGCCTGGTACTGTCGCGGCAGAATCTGCCGCATTTCGCCCGTCTGCCGGTGCAGGTGGAATCCATCCGCCGCGGTGCTTATATCCTGGTGGAATGCCCAGGGGAGCCGGATGCCATCCTCGTCGCCACCGGTTCCGAAGTGGCGCTGGCAGCGGCGGCGGCGAAACAGCTTGCCGGGAAGGGGATCGCGGTGCGTGTGGTGTCCATGCCCTGTACCAGCGTGTTTGATGTCCAGGATGTGAGTTACCGTGACCGGATATTGCCACCGGCCGTGAAAACCCGCGTGGCGGTGGAAGCGGGCGTCAGCGCGTTCTGGCACCGCTACGTGGGTCCGCAGGGCCGCATCGTTGGCATAGACCGCTACGGCGAATCGGCTCCCGCCCAGGATGTTTTTGAATATTTCGGTTTCACCGTGGACAACGTGGTGCAGACCGTGGAAGCGGTGGTTAGGAAACAGCCGGTGAGGAATGAAGTGTGAGGCGTGAGGCGTTCAAGGATAATGTTCTTTCCCCTCACTCCTCACCTTGAGCAGAGCATAGTCAGGAGTTTGAGACAGGAGCACAGACAACATGACGATTAAGGTTGGCATCAATGGTTACGGACGTATCGGCCGCAATATTCTGCGTGCGCTGTATGAATCGCAGCGCAGGCACGAAATCAGCATCGTGGCCATCAACGATCTGGGCGATGCCGCCACCAATGCGCACCTCACCCGCTACGATACCGCCCACGGCCGGTTTCCGGGCACGGTATCGGTGGCGGGCGATCACATGGTCGTGAACGGCGACAGGATCAGGGTATTTGCCGAGCGCGATCCCGCCAGGATTGCCTGGAGCAGCGTGGGCGCGGATGTGGTGCTGGAGTGTACCGGGCTGTTCACCAGCAAGGCCAAGGCCTCCGCTCATCTGCAGGGCGGCGCCAGGAAAGTGGTGATCTCCGCGCCGGGTGGTGAGGATGTGGACGCCACCGTGGTATTCGGCGTGAACCACAAGACGCTCAAGGCGTCGCACACGGTGATTTCCAATGCCTCCTGCACCACCAACTGCCTCGGTCCGCTCGCCAAGGTGCTGCATGACAGGATCGGTATTGTCGGCGGCATCATGAACACGGTGCACGCCTACACCAATGACCAGGTGCTTACGGACGTGTTCCACAAGGACCTGCGCCGTGCCCGTTCGGCGACGCACTCCATGATTCCCACCAAGACCGGCGCCGCTGCGGCCATCGGTCTGGTGATCCCGGAACTGGCTGGCAGGCTGGACGGTTTTTCCATCCGCGTGCCCACCATCAACGTGTCCATCGTGGATCTCACCTTCATCGCAGCGCGCGATACCAGCAAGGACGAGATCCACGGAATCATGAAAAATGCGAGCCAGGGCGAACTCAGGGGAATCCTCGCCTACAGCGATCAGCCGCTGGTATCGGTGGATTTCAATCACGATCCGGCCTCCAGCACCTTCGACGCCACCCTCACCAAGGTCATGGGCCGGCTGGTGAAGGTGTGCTCCTGGTATGACAACGAGTGGGGCTTCTCGAATCGCATGCTGGATGTCACCGTGGCGCTGTGGAACGCGAAGTGAATTGATTGTGGGAGCGGCCGTCACGGCCGCGATACCATCGCGACGGGGAGCCTCGCTCCCGCATCGGAGCGCAGTGAAAATGTCTGTCATCAAGATGACTGATCTGGATCTGCACGGTAAACGGGTGCTGATCCGCGAGGATCTGAACGTACCGCTGGACGATGCCGGCCGCATCACCAGCGATGTGCGCATCCGTGCTTCGCTGCCCACCATCCAGCACGCCATGCGCGCGGGCGGACATGTCATGGTCCTGTCCCACCTCGGCCGTCCCAAGGAAGGCGAGTACGCCCCCGCGCTTTCCCTGGCGCCGGTGGCGGAGCGTCTCACCGAACTGCTGGGTGTGAAAGTACCGCTGGTGAAGGGCTGGATTGCCGGCATGGACGTGCCACCCGGAGGGGTGGTGTTGTGCGAGAACGTGCGCTTTCTCAAGGGCGAGAAACGGGACGATGAAATTCTCGCCAGGAAGATGGCGGCGCTGTGCGATATCTATGTGATGGATGCCTTTGCTACCGCGCACCGCGCCGAGGCCTCGACCCATGGTGTCGCCAAATACGCGCCTGTCGCGGCGGCAGGGCCGTTGCTGGTGAGTGAGCTTGAAGCACTGGGCCGCGCCTTGGAACATCCGGCGCGGCCGCTGGTAGCCATCGTTGCGGGTTCCAAGGTGTCTTCCAAGCTCACGCTGCTGGATGCATTGAGCAGGGTGGTTGATCAGTTGATAGTCGGCGGTGGTATCGCCAATACCTTCATCGCAGCGGCCGGCCACAAGGTGGGCAAGTCGCTGTATGAACCTGGCCTGGTGGCAGAGGCGAAACGCCTGACCGAGGTCGCGCACAAGCGCGGTGGCGAAATTCCGCTGCCCGTTGACGTGGTGGTGGCGCATGAACTGTCCGCCAACGCGGAAGCGGATGTACGCAAGGTGGATCAGGTGGGCGCTGACGAGATGGTGCTCGACATGGGACCCGACACCACGGAAATGTATGCGGGACTGCTGAAGAATGCCGGTACCATCGTGTGGAATGGTCCGGTGGGCGTGTTTGAATTCGACCAGTTCGGCGAGGGTACGCGCGTGCTGGCCCACGCCATTGCCGAGAGCCCGGCGTTTTCCATCGCCGGCGGCGGGGACACCCTGGCGGCGCTGGACAAGTACGGCGTCACGGATCGCATTTCCTACGTGTCCACCGGCGGCGGTGCGTTTCTGGAATTTCTTGAAGGCAAGACATTGCCGGCGGTGGCGATTCTCGAAGAGCGTGCCGCCATTGGCACCCTCCTGCTGCGCAAGACGCTGTAAGCTCCTGTGGTGTGTGCAAGCGGCCGTTCGATGTACAGGTATGTACAGGTCTGTGGGAGGCATGGATGCCGGGAACAGCCCAGCCGCGATAATCACGGCCTGGCACGTCGTTTCCACAAATAGCCAACCTGCCGTACTGAAAGAGTAAACTGGTTTTAACGCAGCACCCGGTACGGAATCTTATGACCCGCAGAACCAAAATCGTCGCCACTCTCGGTCCGGCCACCGATTCGCCCGAAACCATGCAGGCCATCGTGCGCGCGGGTGTGGACGTGGTGCGCGTCAATTTCTCCCATGGCGAAGCGGCCGATCACCAGCGCCGGGTGCAGTTGGTGCGCGACGCCGCAGCCAAAGTCGGCAAGGACGTGGGTATTCTCGGTGACCTGCAGGGCCCCAAGATACGCATCGAGAAATTCCGCGATGGCAAGGTCACGCTGCAGGACGGTCAGCGCTTCATACTGGATGCGGAACTTGCCGACGATGCGGGTACGGTCGAAACAGTCGGTATTACCTACAAAGCGTTGCCGCAGGATGTCAAGACCGGCGACGCGTTGGTGCTGGGCGACGGCGAGATCGTGTTGCGCGTCCAGGACGTGCAGGGTGTGCGTATCACCTGTAGCGTGGAAAATGGCGGCGAGCTATCCAACCACAAGGGCATCAACCGCCAGGGTGGCGGTCTGTCCGCGGAAGCGCTCACCGACAAGGACAGGCGTGATATCCAGTTCGCGGCGCAGTTGGGTGTGGATTACCTCGCGGTGTCGTTCCCGCGCGACGCCGGCGACATCGAACGTGCCCGCAAGCTCCTGCAGGCGGCGGGCGGCAAGGCGGGCATTATCGCCAAGATCGAACGCGCCGAAGCCATCCAGACCCTGGACCCGATTATCCGCACCAGCGACGCAGTGATGATCGCGCGTGGCGATCTGGCGGTGGAGATCGGCGACGCGGAGCTGCCCGGGATACAGAAACTCATCATCCACCGGGCCCGTGATCTGAGCCGCGTGGTAATCACCGCCACGCAGATGATGGAGTCCATGATCCACAGCCCGGTGCCGACGCGCGCCGAAGTGCTGGATGTGGCCAATGCGGTCATGGACGGCACCGATGCGGTGATGCTGTCGGCGGAAACTGCCGCCGGCAAGTATCCGGTGAAGACCGTCGAGGCCATGTCGCGCGTATGCACGGGCGCCGAAAAACAGCGCGTCATGCTGCGCTCGGGTCATCGCCTGGATCAACGCTTTGAGCGCGTGGACGAAGCCATCGCCATGGCGGTGATGTATACCGCCAACCACATGGATGTGAAGGCCATCATCGCCCTTACCGAATCCGGCTCCACCGCCCTGTGGATGTCGCGCATCCGCTCCGGCATTCCCGTCTTTGCCATGACGCGTCACGAAGCCACGCGCAGGCGCGTGACGCTTTACCGCGGCGTGTATCCGGTGGCTTTCGATGTGATGCACACCAACCCGGACGACGTGTTGCGCAGCGCGGCGGACGAGCTCAAGAAACGCGCCATCGTCAAGGACGGCGATTTCGTCATCTGCACCAAAGGCGAGTTCAGCGGTATTACCGGCGGCACCAACAGCCTGAAAATACTGCGTGTCGGCGATTAAGAGTGAGGAATGAGAGGTTTAGAAGGAGCCGGGAGCATGGAAAATGGAGGAACCTTGATGCGCGGGTTCCTGCGGTTACCGCAGTTGTCGGGCGACCGGGGTTTCTTGCCTGACGCTTCACTCTCCCCGGGCCCGTGTGGGCGGATCACCGAGTGCGGAGATTAAGGTAATGAAAAGTACGGTATTGATACTATTCATATTTGCGGCGACTGTTGCATCTTGTTTTGCCCAGGCTGCAATGCCAATCAACCCGGGTATGCAGATGCTGGAAACGGAGAATTACGCCGATGCCCGGGCGTATTTTCAGTCCCTTTTGCAGAAGGACCCCCGGAATACCGAGGCGGTGGCGGATATGGCCAAGCTCTGCCTGGCGCAGGGACAGAACAAGATGGGTGTACGCTGGGCACAAAAAGCCGTTGCGCTCGCACCCAATCATGCAGCTTATGAATTGTTGCTGGGCGACGCCTATGGCCACTACGTGAATGATGTGGGCATCTTCAGCAAATTCAGCATCGCCCGCAAAATCCGCGGCGCCTATCAGAAAGCGGTGCAATTGGATCCGAACAATTTCAAGGCCCGCTATCGGCTGGCGACGTATTACCTTGAGGCGCCAGGTATTGCCGGGGGGAGTACCGCGAAGGCAGACGCGCAGATCCAAATTCTGGACAAAAGCGATCCCGTTGAGGCTGACTGGCTCCGTGCCAAAGCAGCGGTGCAACACAGGGACAATAAGAAAGCCGGGGCCTATCTTCATTCCGCCATCAAACTCGACAACACGGCGAAGAGCGAGGCAAGACTGGGAAGTTTTCTTGAGAGACAGAAGCGCTATGCCAAAGCCTTCACCGTTTTCGAGGACAGTGTTCACAAAGACCCCACCTACAGCGAGAGTTATTACCAGATCGGTCTGTCCGCGTTGCTGGGGAAAATCCATGTTCAGGAAGGTATCCGCGCCATGCAAGAATACCTGACCATGCCGCATGACTGGGAAAGCGGCGCTCCCTACACATGGGCGCATTACCGTCTTGGCATGCTGTATGGCCTCGCCGGCGAAAAGACCAGCGAGAAGGTCCAATACGAGGCGGCTCTGAAACTCGATCCGGGATTCAAGCAAGCCAGGAAAGCCCTTGCGGAAATGTGAAGCGATGCGCGCGTTCGCTGACAGCATACTAAGCAAGCCGTTATCCCGATAAACGGAGCATGTCATGAAAAAATATCTGACAATTCCGGGATTGCTCGGCCTGCTTTGTGGCTGCACCACGATCACGCGAACACCCGCCGTCAGGGTTGCTCCGCCCTCCGCCAAGGCAGAGTGGTCAGTCAGTGCAAAAGATGATTCCAGTCTCTTATCCGACACGATAACGCTGTATGTGAACGGAACCCGGGTGGCTGCCGGCACGGCAAATCCATTTCGGCATTCAGTTCATCTGACAGGCAGCCACGAACAGCACGCCATTCTTGGCGACTGCAACATAGTGGGTGCGCCGCGTACGTCGCTTGCTTCCACGGGAGCATATCAATGCACCGTGTATATTGATGGATCAAAAGTCACCCGACTGACCTTCTGACATGCCCGTTTGGCTTGATACGGAACACCTATTTTGGTCATATTTCGCCCTGATTACCCGCCTTTATCTCATGGGGGGAATCCCCCGTCCGGGTGTAAACTCTTTTACCGTTCTGGATTCAATATCCGCACGTCCGTGACGGATAGGCTTTGACGCTGGAGTACCTGTAAAGTGCGCGCATCCGGTTCGTGGAGTGACATGGCTTCTAGGTTGCCGGCCGCAACCAGGCCGCTCATCGCATGCGTGGTTCTGCTCTGTACCTTTTTCATCAGCGGCTGTGCCGGGGCGGCGCGCCCGGACGATGCGCCCTCATCTGCAGCGGCGGCGAAAATCTCGCCGTCGCTGACCGCGGTGGCCGCGCAACTCGAGTCCGGCATGAATCCGGGTAACTTCGCCCGCGGTGCGGTGCGCGCCGACTCCAAAGGGCGCCTGCAGGTGTATGTCTATGTGGATCAGTTGACGCCCGCTGTGCTGGCCAGGCTCGCTGCGCACGGACTGGTGAAGGTCGTTCCCAGTCCGGCATTGCACCTGGTACAAGGTTGGGTGAATCCACACGACCTGGATAGACTTACGGGGCTGCCGTTTGTGATTCGCATTACTCCACCACGCTACGCCTTGCCCCGTTAACGGGAGTGACCATGTGATGAACCGCAACAATCGAAGCCGTCCCGGCCGGCTGGCTGTGCTGCTGCTGGCCGCACTGCCGTTGACGGCCAACGCCGCGCTCTATACCACCGTCGGGCAGAAGCTGGACAGGCGGCTTGCCGTCATCGCCGCGGCCGCCGGGCAGCACCGTACGCAACCCATGATGGCCGCTGCCCTCACACGGGAGCTCCTGCAGCAGAATTCCCCGCTGGAAGCACGCTGGAACACCGCCGGACAGGTACAGGTGTACCTGCACTATGACCGGCAGGGCGGTCCGCCCGACAACGCCGAACTGGCGGCACTGGACGCCAGCGGTATCCTCAACAGCCCGGCTCTCCGGGTGGTGCAGGCGTGGATTCCGGCCAACAGGCTGGAGGCCGCCGCCGCACTGTCTGAGGTGACCCGGGTGAGCGTGCCGCGCTATGCCGTCGTGCGGCGCTCGCCGCCCATCGCGGCGCTGCCGCGTACCGGTTCGGTGGATACCCAGGGTGATCAGATTCTGGGTGCCGCACAGTTCCGTGCCGCTACCGGTTACACCGGCCAGGGCATGGTGGTGGGGGTAATCTCCGACGGCGACAGCGCTGTTTCCACGGATCAGAAAACCGGCGACCTGCCGTCCAATGTCTGGAACGATCCCAACAACACTACCTGGCAAAGTTCCGGCGCCGAAGGCACGGCCATGATGGAAATCGTCTATGACATTGCGCCCGGCGTGAAACAACTGGGTTTTGCCGGTCCCGCCACCAGCGCGGACTTTCTCACCGCGCTCAATGATTTCGCCAGCGACATCCATGCCAACGTGATCGTGGATGATCTGGGATTCCCCGGCGTAGCCATGTTTACCAACGGCGGCTTTGCCACCGCAGTGCAGCAATTTGCCGCCAACCACCCGGCTATCCATCTGGTGACCGCCGCCGGCAATGACGGCACCGCGTTCTGGACGGGCACCTGGAATCCGTACACCTTGCCCATTCCCGTTACCATCAACGGTGTGAAATATACCCAGGCCATGAATTTCGGCACCGCGACCATTCCCGACACGCGACTGGCCATCTCAGACGCCCAGGCGGGGGATTCCATCGCCTATTTGCTGGAGTGGGACGATCCCTGGAATGACAACAGCACGACCAACGATCCCAATGATTACGACGTGGTGCTGTTCGACAGCAGCACCAACCAGCCCATTGCCTGCAACCAGGGCATCAACATCGGACCTGCGCCGGGCCAGACCAGCGGCTGCAACCAGAGCAACACCCAACCGCTGGATACACCCGGCCCGCAACCGGTGCAGGGAAGCGGCGCAACGCTGGGCACCAGTTCGTCCAATGCGTATTTGGAGGTTTTCTTCGGTACCGGCAATCCGCAGAATAATCCAGGTACCCATCTCAAGGTACTGGTGTTTTCCAACAATGCCAACCAGATTCAGGTGTCCCCCAACACTCCTGCCGGAAGCATTTATGGCCAGTCGGCCGTAGGGGTTCCAGAGCCTGGTACGGCCACGCCCGGTGAAACCACCGTGGGCGCCCTGTGTGCGGTTTCCGCCTGTGGCTCCACGAACACCATCGAGTCATACAGCTCCCAGGGTCCGGTGCAATTCGGCATTCCCGGCAGCGGCAGCGGCACGCAGCCGCCCGAGACGATACAAAAACCGGATTTCGTGGCGCCCGATTGCGTGAATGTAACAGGCGTCGGCGGTTTCAGTTCGCCCTTTTGCGGCACCTCCGCGGCCGCGCCGCACATCGCCGGTCTGATCGCCCTGCTGCTGTCCGCCTACCCCGCCGGCGATGATCCCTACACGCTGTTGCAGAATAGCGCCTCGCAACCGGCCGGCGGTTCCAACCCGAACGGCATCTACGGCTTTGGAATGCCGAACCTGAACACGCTGCTCACATCCGGCACTTATCCCGCCACCGGCGCTGTCATTGAAAGCCCGGCCAGCGGCGCAAGTGTGGCCAGCGGTCAAGGCGTCAATTTCACCGGCAGCTGTCTGGGTTACGACGGGACCAGCGCTTTCACCTATCAGTGGAATTTCGGCACCAGCGCCATCCCGGATTCCAGTTCTCCGACTCCCAGCGTAACCTACAACTCGGCAGGCACTTATACTGTGACCCTGACATGCACCAACAAGGTGGGGCCCGGTTCGGCCACCAGCACGATCACCGTAACGGCGCCGCGTTTCGGCGGCGGTGGCGGTTCCGGCGTGTTGGGTCTGGTTACGCTCATTGCGCTGTGCGCCGTCATGGCGCGCCGGCGGCACCGGCGGTTACATTGAGAGATGAGGGGTTGGCAGCGAGCAGCGGACAGAAAAAAGAATCTTGATACGGAAAAAACCGCCCAACACTTCTGAACACCTCACGTTCCATCTACAGCCAGCCCTTCTGCCGGGCGATGCGTGCCGCCTCGACGCGGTTACCGGCACCGAGCTTGCCGATGGCCTCGGAAAGATAATTCCTGACCGTGCCTTCGGAAAGGAACAGTTGCCTGGCGATGTCGGCGCTGGTGAGGCCCTCGCCCGCAAGCCGCAGCACCTGACGCTCGCGGTCACTGAGGGGGTCTTCCGTATCCCAGGCTTCGGCGGCAAGTTCCGGTGCGATGACCTTGCCGCCCCGGTGGACTTTGCGGATGGCCTCCGCCAGTTGCTCCGCCGGCGCGTCTTTCAGCAGGTAACCTTTCACACCGGCGTTGAGCGCACGCCGCAGATAGCCGGGCCGTGCAAACGTGGTGACAATGATGATCCGCGCCGGGGTTTCCCTTTGCTTGAGGGCGGCGGCGAATTCGAGGCCCGTCATACCCGGCATTTCTATGTCGCTCACCACCACATCGGGCTGTTCCTCCAGCGTGAGCCGCAGCGCGTCTCCGCCGTTGGTGGCGCGCGCCACCACTTCGAGGTCATCCTCCATGTCCAGCATGGCGGCCAGCGCGCCCAGTATCATAGTCTGATCTTCGGCGACGAGTACTTTGATCCTGGTCACGCTGGCACCAAGCCGGCCACTCGCTCTGAGGATTGCCGGGCCAGCGGTACGGTCGCGCACAAGCAAGTGCCCGTGAGGTTGGACTGGATTTCCAGTTCGCCATCGAGTGCGCGCAGGCGCTCGCGCATGCCGCGGATGCCGTTGCCTTCCTGCGCGCGTCCCCCGCGTCCATCGTCCTCCACGTACAGCCGCACCCGGCCGTCGGCCGCCTCCACGCGGATGACGCACTCGCGCGCGCCGGAGTGGCGCACCACGTTGGTGATGGCTTCGCGCAGAACCAGCGCCAACAGCGCATCGTGACCGGCGGGCAGCTCGGCGGTCGCGGCGCATTCGCTGAGCGCGATGTTGGCGGCGCCGAGCGCGATGCGCGCGTTGATGATTTCGCCCGCCAAGCCGCCGTTGCGGTAGCCGCCCACGGCTTCACGTACCTGTTGCAGGGCATCGCGGGAAATGCGTTCCACTTCGCGGATTTCCCGCGCCGCACCCGGCATGTCGCGTTCCGCCAGTTTTGCCGCCAGTTCCGCTTTTACGGTAATCAGCGTGAGCGTATGGCCGAGCAGATCGTGCAGGTCGCGGGCGATGCGTTCCCGCTCGGCGGTGGTGGCCAGCCGGCGGATTTCCTCCTGGGATTGCCTGATCACCTTGTTTTTGCGGCTCATCTCACCGAAATAGGCATTCGCCACACCGATCATGGCGCCGAAGAACAGACCGAACGCCCAGATCCACGGTGTCAGTGCAAACAGCGCGGCTTCCAGTAATACCGCACCCAATATGATTGCCAGCAGCAGCAGACTCTTGCGCATGGAGCCCGTGAAGCCGCACATGGCAGACGCATAAATGATGAACACTTGGCCATTGTCGTTGAACTTCAGGAAAATCAGACCGAGCAGGGCGATGGCGGCGAAAATCCAGTAGCGTTCCCGGGAGCGTTCCCGGGAGTAGACCCAGTAGAATCGGAAATACAGCACCAGAAAAACCGCAGCGGCCGCTGCAATCGTCGCCCAGTAGAGCGCGCCGTGCCGTACACCGCTCCAGTCGATGAAGAAAAAGCCGAGATAGGGCAGCCACAGGTAGGGCGCCCAGCCGATCCATTCATCGCGCGGCAGCAGCCGGCGGTGCGCCCATAGAGCGGATGCCTTGACAGACTGCCATGTTTCTTTCAGGGGATTTTGCACCAGCTTAGCCTATCACTCCCGGGTCAATACAGGGCTGTATGCAGGAATGCCAGCACTTTGCGCCAGGCATTCGCGTCCGCATAGGCATAGGCAGTCGGGTTGCCGCCGAAGGCGAAGCTGCCGCCGGGAACGGCCACGATACTGGCGTTGGCGGGGCGGTATGGCGGCAGGATGGCATGGCCGGCGCCGGCGTAGCACAGTGATTCGCCGGCATAAGCGTGATGCTGCGCGGCGAGCCGCTGCATGATCTGATTTGCCATCAACGGTGACGGCCAGATCTGATCATCACTGGCAGATACCAGCAGCACCGGCCCGGCGATGCGTTCCGCGGGAATGACCGCTTTCGCATCTTTCAATCCCGCCCGATAAGCACCGAGGAAAACCAGCGGTTTCCCAGGCGCAAACATCGCCGGATCGATCACCGGATTTACCCAGGGCAGCGGCTTGCCGTGCAGCGTCCAGGACGAGCTGATGGGTCCGGGGCCGTATTCGATGCCCGACCACACCACCGAACTCGGCATAAAGGCGATTACCGCCTGGAATTCTTTCGGGAAGGTTGCGGCGGTAATCAGCGCTGCTTCCGCGCCTTTGGACCAGCCCATGATGGCCACGTGCCGCGGGTCCACGCCTCGCTGTTGCTTGAGCCAGCCGGTTGCCTTGACGAAGTATTCCAGCGGGATATTCATCAGGAGCTTTGGCAGGTGGACGAGCCGCAGATCGTGGTTCTCGAAACCCTGGAAATAAGCGAGACCCAGCGCCGTATAACCGTGGGAAGCCAGCAGTGCGGCTTCCTGTACCTGCGGATAGAGCCCGCCTTCGGAACCGCCCAGCACAATCACGGCGGGGTGCAGGCCGGGTGTGGCGGGGGTGTACAGCTCGCCCACTAGTCCGTCGCTGTTGACCATGGTTCGGGTCACGCCCGGCGCCTGGAGGGTGCGCGTGAGCATGGCTTTCGCCAGTATCCGTTTATCGGCCCGGGCTTCCAGCTGGATCGTGTAGCCGCTGTCTGCGGATGCGTACAGGATGTCCTGCGGATCTTTGACGTTCTGCGGCAACATGGACCAGATGAGTCCCATGGGATGTGTGCCGGAATAGCTGCCATAAACCGGCGCCGCTTTTGCCACATCAACATCACCATGACTGTCGGCCAGAAATGTGGCGCTCGCGCTCCAGTTGCGGCCTTTGTAATCCCGCATGCTCGCATGCAATGTGACCGGTTCACCGGCGTGCAGTCCGTTGACGCGGAGATTCACGGGCTGATCCACAAGCGCGGCAGCAGGTGTGGCGGTCAGGGTGACGCCAGGCTCATAGGTCCAACCGCGCCACACGCTCGCGGGTGCCGCGCTGGCTTTCACCCGCGGCAGTGAAAAATCCCTGGGGACGGCCAGGCAATTTGCCGGCGCCGAATTCGTCTCCGGAGTGGAAACCACCGTCGCCTTGCCTGATTTTGGCGTGGGCAGCAGGAACAGCACGGCGATGGCGGCCGCGATGATCAACAGAATGATGAGACCGCTGCGCGCCATGCCTCTTTGCCGTTGGCGCATGATGATCCTCCTTTTGTATTAACGATCCTGGATGCGGCGCCAGCCGCGCTGCGCAATCCATAGAAACACAATGGTAAACACCACCAGATAAACAAGATGCTGCTGAAATGAACTGTTGTCGCTCATATGGATGATGCCGAGGGAAAGCTGCGCCAGATGATAGGCCGGCAAAGCCGTTGCCAATTCCTGCAGCCAGTGGGGAAAGAATCTCAGCGGCACCCACAACCCCGAGAGGAATGACATGGGCAGGTAGATGAGGTTGCTGATTGCGGCTGACGCCTGTCCGCTGGTGCGCACGCCCACGGCGAGACCCAGCGCGCAGAACGGCAGCGTGCCGAGGACCAGCGTCGCCGCCAGTCCCAGCCATTCGCGGCGCGGCAGGACCACGCCGCCGAATACCGCGCCCAGCACGAATAGCAATATCACAATGACCAACGCGAACAGCATGGCCATGACCACTTTGGCAAACAGGTAGGCCATGGGCGGCAGGGGCACCACACGTTTCAGGGCCAGGATGCCGCGTTCATGCTCCATGGCCACGCTCACGCCAAAGCCAAATAACGCCGGCGCCATGATGCCGAAGGTGCCATAGGTGCCCAGCATGTATGTCGTGATGCTGCCGGACCCGCTGTGGCCGAAAATCAGGCCGAAAAATAGGTAGAACATGGTGGGGAAGGCCAGCGTCGGCAGGGAAAATCCAGGCATGCGCACCAGTTCCCAGAACTGGAAGCCGGCCTCGCGCAGATACACACCGAGCGTATCTTGCCAGGACCAGTGTTTGGCGGTGACGGTGTTCATGCGGCTTGCGCCTCGCGGTTGTCATCGGTCAGCGCCAGAAAGGCTTCTTCCAGTTTGGCGCCGGTGACTTCCAAGTCCTGCAAGGCGGGGTCGAGCCTGAGCATCTCGAACAGCACGTGTTCCGGCCGTGTGGCCACGATATCCAGCCGTTCGCCGTCCGAATTCACGGCGGTGACACCGGGCAGCATTTTTACCTGCACCGCACTCAGGCCGGTGACGCAGCGGATATGGCGCTGAGCGACGGTATTTTTGATTTCGGCGGGCGTGCCCTGGGCGATCACGCGGCCGCAGTGGATGACCACGATGCGGTCGGCGAGTGCGTCGGCTTCTTCCAGATAATGAGTGGTGAGCACGATGCTGCGACCCTGTTCCTTGAGCCGGCGGATGGCGGCCCACAGGCCGCGGCGGGATTCCACGTCGAGACCGGCGCTGGGCTCGTCCAGGAACAGCAGCTCGGGATTGCCGCAGATGGCCAGTGCGAACAGCAGCCGCTGTTTCTGTCCGCCGGAGAGCTTCACCACCGGGCGATTTTCCAGCCCTTCCAGACCGGCGATGCGCAGGGTTTCCATGCGCGGTAGCGGATCGAGGTAATAACCCGAGTACAGTGCGAGCATCTCATGGACGCGCGCATGGCCGCCCAACTGCGCGCCTTGCAGCATGGCGCCGATGCGCCGGCGGGCAGCGACATCCCGGGGCGCGCGGCCAAAGAGCTCAGCTTTACCGTCAGTCGGCCCCGCCAGGCCCAGCAGCAAATTCACACTGGTGGTTTTGCCGGCGCCGTTGGGGCCGAGCAGAGCCAGAATCTCGCCGCGGCGGATCTCCAGAGTCAGCCTGTCCACGGCGGTGACGCTGCCGTAGCGTTTGCTGACGCTTTTGAGCGCCGCGATGGTTGTCAGCGTGTCGGCGTTGCCCGGCATGACCGCTCTCCGTCGGGATGGCGGTAACTATGGGATACCGGGTGTGCGCCCGCCAGTTCCGTGCGTCAGGACTTGCGTATGACGGATGTCATGCCGGTTCAATGGATCAGGCGCAGCGCGAACGGATAGCGGTAGTCCACGCCTTGGGACACTTGCACCGTGGCGATGATGAAGATGAAGATGAAGATAAAGATGAAGATGAAGATGAAGATGAAGATGAAGATGAGATCAACGACGCCGACTATCCAGGCGACAGCGGCGGTACAATTCGGCCGGCTTTGATGCCCGTGCCGGAACAGGGGGAATCATGCAACGCATCGTCATCAGTCTGGGAGTCGGACTCGTCGTCCTGGTACTGCTGGCCGCCATCGTGGGCTTCCTGTTCCTGCGCGGCAGCGCGCCCCAGTTGGACGGTACGGTGAAACTGGCGGGGCTCACGGCGCCGGTCACGGTAACCCGCGACCGCCTCGGTGTGCCCACCATCACGGCGTCTGATCGCCTCGATGTCGCGCGCGCCCTCGGTTTTCTGCATGCCCAGGACCGGTTCTTCCAGATGGACCTGATGCGCCGCCTGGCGGCGGGGGACCTGTCCGCCCTGGTGGGCCCGGCGGCCCTGAAGGTGGATGAAGCCCATCGCCTGTTCCGCCTGCGCGTCGTGGCGCGCGAGGTGCTGGCTGAGATTCCCCGCAAACAGCGCGAATTGCTGGATGCCTACGCGGCGGGTGTGAATGCCGGCCTGCGCGCCCTCAAGACCCGGCCCTTCGAGTACGGCATCCTCATGCAACGCCCGCGGCCGTGGCGCCCCGAGGACTCGGTGCTGGTCATCTTCGCCATGTATTTCACTCTGCAGAATGCCAGCGACAGCCGCGAATCGGACCTGGCGCTGATGCGCGCTACGCTGCCGGCGGCACTGTTCAATTTCCTGAATGCGCCGGGCAGCCGCTGGGATGCGCCGCTCGCCGGCAAGCCATTCAAGACTCCACCCATTCCCGGCGGCAACGTCGTGGATATCCGCAACTGGCCGGCGGCGGATTTCGCCCGTTCGGACAGTGACCCACCGCTGTCGCAGCCGGTACTCGGCAGCAACGGTTTCGCGGTGGATGCGGGCCACAGTGCCGACGGTCACGCCCTCCTCGCCAACGACATGCATCTCGGTCTTTCGGTGCCGAACATCTGGTACCGGGCGCAGTTCGTTTATCCCGATCCCGCGCGGTCAAACCATCATCTTGTGGTTACGGGCGTCACCCTGCCCGGCGTGCCGGTGATGGTGGTGGGCGACAACCGGCACATCGCCTGGGGATTCACCAACAGCTACGGCGACTGGGTGGACTTGGTAATGTTGCATGTCAAACCCGATGATCCCGGCTATTACCTCACCGCCGCCGGCTGGCGTGCCTTCACCTACCATAGGGAAATCATCCGCGTGAAGGGTCACAAGGCTGCGGTGCTGGAGGTGCGCGATACCATCTGGGGTCCGGTGGTGGGTAACGGTTACAACGGTGTATTGCGCGTGGTGCACTGGATTGCGGCTGACCCGGCGGCCACCAATGCGGAGCTGGACAATCTGGCGACGGCGCAAAACGTGCGCCAGGCCATGGCGGTGGCGAACCGCACCGGCATACCGGCGCAGAATTTCGTGGTGGCGGACAGCGCCGGCAACATCGGCTGGACTCTCGCCGGCAGGATTCCGCTCCGCGCGGGCTACAATCCCGAATTCCCCGCGTACTGGGATAAGCCGAACACGGGCTGGGTCGGCTGGCTGCCGCCGGACCGATACCCGCGCATCGTCAATCCACCGGACGGACGCATCTGGACCGCCAACAACCGCGTGGTGGACGGCGCCATGCTGCGGGAAATCGGCGACGGCGGTTATGACCTCGGCGCCCGCGCGCGGCAGATCCGCGATGATCTGATGGCCGAAGATAAATTCACGCCCGCGGACATGCTCGCGGTCGAACTGGATGACCGTGCGGTATTCCTGGGCCGCTGGCGCGCACTGCTGTTGCGTCTGCTCACGCCGCAGGATGTGGCCGCGCATCCGCGCCGCGCCCGGTTCCGCCATGAGGTGAAAAACTGGGGCGGCAGGGCCTCCATCCATTCCGTGGGCTACCGGCTGGTGCGGGATTTCCGCCGGCGGGTGGATGCGGTGGTCTTCGGCGCCCTGACGGCGCCGTGCCGGAAAGCGGATCCCGGCTTTCACTACAGCGTGCTCACGCAACGCGAGGGGCCGCTGTGGAAAATGGTGACGCAGCAGCCGCCGAACCTGCTGGATCCGGAATACAAGAGCTGGAACGCACTGCTGCTCGCCGCCGTGGACCGGGTCATCGCCCGGTTGTGGCTGCCGGGGACCGGGCTCGCCACGCGCACCTGGGGCCAGCACAACACGGTGCGCATCCGGCAGCCTTTGAGCCGCGCCCTGCCGTTCCTGAGCCGCTGGCTCGACATGGCGCCGGTGGAATTGCCGGGCGACAGCAACATGCCGCGCGTGCAGGGTGTGCATTTCGGCGCGTCGGAGCGCATGGATGTGGAACCCGGCCACGAACAGAATGGAATTTTCGAGATGCCCACGGGTCAAAGCGGCTATCCGTTGTCGCCGTTCTACCGTAACAGCGAGCCGGCCTGGGAGCAGGGCGCCGCCACGCCCTTCCTGCCCGGGCCGCCGGAATATACGCTCAGGTTTCAACCGGCGGGTTGAGGCGGCGGTGGCGCCGCGGAGGAGGGCGCACGCTCCGCAGCAGGGCGCTGTTCCAGCCAGTCAATGAGCGCCTGCCAATCCCGCACGTCGTCACGCGCGGCGCGCGCGTCCAGTTCATGAATGCCCATACCGGCGGCGGACGCGCGCACGTAATTCTGGGTGTCGCGCAGACTGGTCACGAAGGGGATGCCCAGGCTGTGCAGGAAGCGCTGCAGTTTTGCGTAAATCAGCGTGTTTTTCTTCACGCGATTGGCGATGACCGCGACGCGTTCCGTGCGCCGTTCCATGCGGCCCACCAGCAGCAAATCGGCGATGCAGCGGGAGACGGCGTGGATATCTATCTCCGACGGCAGCACCGGGATAAGGATGGCGTCGGCGTTGCGGGTCAACTCCTGCAGACGCGGCGGATCCAGGGCCGCGGCCGTATCCACGATGAGCCGTTCGGTATCGGGCGGCACACGCAACTGGAAACTGCGGGTCACGCGGCTGCTGCGCTCGTTGCCGGCGATACCCGCCACCGTTGCGCGCTGTGCATTGCGGTGCGCCAGCCAGTGCAGGCTGGAACCCTGCGGATCCGTGTCCAGCAGCGCGGTGTGATAACCGTGACAGGCATAATAGCCGGCGAGATTGGTGGCGAGGGTGGTCTTGCCGCAGCCGCCCTTGGTGTTGAGCACCACGATGCGCAGCAGCGGGCGCAGGACGGCGGGCAGTTGTGCCCCCCCCTCCGGCCTTGCGGCTGGATGCGTCGCGGATTTGGGGCGCCACAGGTTCAGGTTTAGCATGGCGTGGTGAATCGAGCGGGCCTGTCCGGCCTGCCCGCTGGCCCAATCAAGCAATTTCTTCAATACCCAGAGCTACGACCTTGAATATACATGATTTGAGTATTTCATACGCGGCCGTCCAGCGGCGCGGCCGGCATGGACGGGAACAGGCCGGTCGCGCATGATGGATCCGCCCGCAGCGCGAGTGAAAGTGGGCCTGGTGCTGCCGGGCGGCGGCGCGCGCGCCGCCTATCAGGCGGGCGTGCTCAAGGCCATCGCAGAACTGCTGCCCGCTGGGCACCGCAATCCGTTTCCGATCATCTCCGGCACCTCCGCTGGCGCCATCAATGCAGCGTTCATCGCCGGCAACGCGCTGCAGTTTCATGAGGGGGCCGAGCACCTCGCCGCGGTGTGGGCCAACATCCGCAGCGACCGCGTGTTCCGGTCGGATACGCTCAGCGTGCTCAAGACCGGCCTGCACTGGCTGCTGACCCTGCTGTCCGCCGGCCTGGACCGCCACAATCCCCTCTCGCTGCTGGACAACAGCCCGCTGCGCCGGCTGTTGGAACAGCACATCGTGTTCGAGCGCCTGCAGCAGGCCATAGACGCGGGCGCGCTGGATGCGCTCGCCATCACCTGCTCCGGCTATACATCGGCGCGCGCCATTTGCTTCTACCAGGGCAGGCCCGGACTCAAGCCCTGGCACCGCACGCGCCGTCTCGGCCAGCCGGCGCAGATTCGTCTCGACCACATCATGGCTTCGACGGCCTTGCCGATGATTTTTCCGGCGACGCGCCTCGGCCGCGAATATTTCGGTGACGGCTCGTTGCGTCAGGCGGCGCCGCTCAGCCCCGTCGTCCACCTCGGCGCGGAGCGCGCGCTGGTGATCGGCGTGCGCAATGAACAGGCCAACAAACTGCCGGCGCCGGGCGAAGCGGTGCCGTATCCCTCCCTCGGGCAGATCGCGGGCTACCTGCTCGACGTGGTGTTCAGTGACAGCATCTATGCGGATCTGGAACGCCTGCAACGCATCAACGACACCATCAGCCATTTGTCCCGGCGCGAGCTGGAGGAACAGCCCCTCAAAACCATTGCAGCCATGGTGATCGTACCGAGCGAGGACATCCGCGAAATCGCCCAGCGTCACAAGCGGGATTTCCCCCGCAGCGTGCGCGTGCTGCTGCGCGGCGTGGGCGGGCTGCACCAGAGCGGCAGCCAGTTGCTCAGCTATCTTTTATTCGAGAGCGGCTATTGCCGCGAGCTGCTCGAGCTGGGACGCAAGGACGCGCTGACGCAGGCCGACAAACTGCTGGCATTCCTCGGTGCGGAATCCGCCGCAGGCGGCGATACCCGGTACCCGGATCATGTTTGATTCCATTCTCGTCGTCTGCACCGGAAACATCTGCCGCAGCCCCATGGCCGCCGGCCTGTTGCGCCACGCCGTGGGTGCAGGTGACGGAGCGCCCCGCGTGGATTCCGCGGGGCTCGCCGCCATGACAGGCGAGCCCGCGGACCCGCTTGCGGTCCGGCTGCTCGCCGGACGCGGCGTGGATATCCGCGCGCACCGTGCCATGCAGGTGACGGATGCGCTGCTGCGCCGCTCCGCCCTCATCCTGGTGATGGAGCGCGTGCAGCAGGAATCCATCGAGAACCGCTGGCCGATGCTGCACGGCCGCGTGTATCGCTGGGGGCATTGGCAGGATTTCGATGTGCAGGATCCCTTCGGCCGCGGCGAGCAGGCATTTCACGCCGCGCTCGCGCTGATTGAGCGCGCATTGCCGGACTGGCGGCAGCGTTTGCAGGCGCGGCGCGCAGGCACGCGCATTGATCCGTCAAGTCAGGGAGTCCGCTCCGGTGGATGAGGTGTGGATCGCCCTGCCGCTGGAGCAGAGCCGGAAACCGCGGGAGGTGCTCGGGCAGTTGCGGGACGTGCCGGCGAACGTGCGCTATGCGCCGGATCTTCGGGACCTGTTCCTGTTGAACCACGGGGTGACGGAGATTCTCGACTTGCCCATGATTGATCTGATGACCAGCCCCATGCAGGGCACGGACAGCTTGCTGAAAGCCTTCGAAGATCGCATGCTGGCGTCGGTAATTCTTGTGCTCATCAGCCCCCTGATGGTTTTGATCGCCCTTTGCGTGAAACTGAGTTCGCCGGGACCGGTGTGGTATCGCCAGCGGCGGCACGGCTGGGACGGGCACGAGATCGTCGTTTACAAGTTTCGCACCATGCGGCTGCCTCATGAGAAGCCGGGCCGGGTAACCCAGGCCTCCCCGCAGGATCAGCGCCTGACTTCCCTGGGTGCGTTTCTGCGGCGCACCAGCCTGGATGAGTTGCCGCAGTTCATCTAATGTGCTGCAGGGGCGTATGTCCATCGTCGGGCCGCGCCCGCATGCGGTGGAGCACAACGCCGAGTACAGAAAGATCATAGACCGGTATATGCTGCGCCACATCGTCAAGCCCGGCATCACCGGCTGGGCCCAGGTCAACGGTTTGCGCGGCATGACCGATACCCCGGACAAGATGCGGCATCGCGTGGAGTACGATCTGTACTATTATTGACCATTGGTCCCTCTGGTTCGACATCAAGATCATCTTCCTGACTTTGTTCCGGGGATTCGTCAACAAGAATGCGTATTGAGAGTCGGAGGGGGAATGTCGTCAGCCGTTGATGCAATTGTGCCGGTGATTCTCTGCGGGGGCTCGGGTACCCGGCTCTGGCCGCTGTCGCGCCGGGAGCATCCCAAGCAATTTCTGCGGCTGCTCGGCGAACGCTCCCTGTTGCAGGAAACCCTGCTGCGGGCGCAGATGCCGGCGCCCGGGCACGCGCCGCTGATCGTGTGCAACGAAGCCCACCGTTTTCTGGTGCGTGCCCAACTGGCGGAACTGGGCCTCGAAGCCGCCACGCTGCTGCTGGAGCCCGCCGGCCGGAATACGGCACCGGCGCTGGCGGCGGCGGCGCTGTATGCGCGGAGCCGGGAGCCCGCAGCACTTTTGCTTGCATTGCCCGCGGATCATCACCTCAAGGACACGCCGCATTTCACGGCCGCGGTCCGGCGGGGAGTCGCCGCGGCGCGTGCCGGCGCCATCGTGGTGTTCGGCGTGCGTCCCACGGAACCGCACACGGGATACGGCTATATCCGTACCGACGGCACGGCCGGCCGCGATGGCGTGTGCGGCGTGGCGGAGTTCCGCGAAAAACCGGACGCGGCGACCGCCGCCCGCTACCTCGAGAGCGGCGCATATTTCTGGAACAGTGGCATGTTCCTGCTGCGGGCGGAGGTGTATCTGGCGGAACTCGGCCGGCACGCGCCCGATATTCTGGACGCGGCCACGGCGGCGCTGGCCGGGGCGCGGAGCGATGGATCGTTCCTGCGGCTGGAACCCGCGGCCTTTCGCGCCTGCCGCAGCGAATCCATTGACTACGCGGTGATGGAACACACGCGTTCCGCACGCATGGTGGAATTGGATACGCCCTGGAGTGACCTCGGCTCCTTTGCCAGCCTGTTTGCGGCGGGTGCGGGGAGTGATGGCGGCAATGTGGCGGTGGGCGATGTGCGGCTTATGGATGTGTCGGGGTCGTACGTACATGCGAGTGGACGGTTGGTGGCGGCCATCGGCTTGCGCGACACTGTGGTGGTGGAAACCCCGGATGCGGTGCTAGTGGCGCCGCGCGAACGCGCGGAAGAAGTCAAAGCCTTGACGGCAATGCTGGAGCAGGAAAAGCGCAGCGAGGCGACCACGCCGGCACGCGTGCACCGGCCCTGGGGCTGGTATGAGTGTCTTGCCAGGGGCGAGCGCATGCAGGTGAAGCGCATCCGGTTGAACCCGGGGGCCAGCCTGTCGCTGCAACTGCATCATCACCGCGCCGAGCATTGGGTGGTGGTGCAGGGCGAGGCGCAGGTGATCCGCGGCGAGGACCATCTGACCCTCAGGGAAAACCAATCTACGTTTATTCCCGTCAACACCCGGCACCGGCTCTTCAATCCGGGTCCGCTGCCGCTGGAGATCATCGAAGTGCAGAGCGGTGAGTATCTGGGGGAGGACGACATCGTGCGCTTCGATGACGAATACGGACGCGTTTGAATCACCTGGATGGCTGGGAAGCCCTGGTTTATCCCTGCGGTTTCCCCGAAACCGGGAGACGGCGATCGGATCCCGGCCTTCACTGGAAACTGCTCCCGCCGTTTGCCGTGATTTCCGGTGGCGTGCATCCGGTCGGGACGATGCACCATCCATGCGGACCAAGAGCGCGGGTGGCTTGGCAAGCTGCTGACAGGATTGGCGGTGGAGCGCTGCTGGCACGTTCCGGAAGCAATCGCTGCCCGGACCCGATTGTGGACGCGAAAGATGCAAAGCCCCAGCGTCCTGCGCACAATATGCGGTCACCTCTGCGTGGACCAGCCGGGGGCGCGGGCATCTCTTTATCGGGGACGGCAGAAACCCCCGCCCGCAGGCGAGACACGCGCGGCGGTGTGCGGGGGGGTCAGCGGGCCTCGCGGCCGGTGGTGCCGGGCCCGGGGGCGTACGAAACCGCTGATATTCCAGATACCATAACCGCTGCCAGGCATGTGCTTCAGGGTCAGGCCGGTCACAAGCCGCGCCACACAGCCGTTACGGCAGTCAGCATTTGCGTAAATGAAAAAGGTTCTGGTCATACAGTATTCCCAAAGCGGGCAGCTCAGCGAGGTGCTGCGGCATTTCTGCGCGCCGCTGGTTGACTCCGGCCGGATCGAACTGCGCGTGGAAACCCTGCGTCCCAAGCAGGCGTATCCGTTCCCCTGGCCGTTCTTGCGTTTTTTTGACACTTTTCCGGAAGCGGTCTATCTGGACGCGCCGGAGCTGGAGCCCCTTTCCCTCCCACTCGGTGAGCGTTTTGACCTGGTGATTCTGGGCTATCAGGTGTGGTTCCTGTCCCCCTCACTGCCCGTCACCGCGTTCCTGAAAAGTGCGGCGGCGCGCGCGCTGTTGCAGGACACGCCGGTGGTGACCGTCATCGCCTGCCGCGATATGTGGCTCATGGCCCAGGAGCAGGTGAAGCGCCTGCTCGCCGCTTGCGGCGCGCGGCTGGTGGGCAATGTCGCGCTGGTGGACGAAGCCGGCAGCGTGGGCAGTTTTCTCGCCACGCCCATCTGGATGCTGACCGGCAGGAAAGGCCCGCTGCTGGGCGGGTGGATTCCCCGCGCCGGCGTCAAGCCGGAGCAGATTTCAGGCTGCCGGCGTTTCGGGGAGCGCATCGAGCGCGTGCTGAACGAGGCGCACCCGCTCGACACGACCCTGCTGCGCCACCTCGGTGCGGTGAAGGTGAATACGCGCCTGATTGCCACCGAACGCGCGGCCCGGCGCAGCTTCCTTGTCTGGGGGGCGCTGCTGCGCGCCCTGGGCCGCCAGGGCGCCTGGACCCGCCGCCCCGTGGTCGCCGTCTATTTTGTGTTTCTCGTCGCGCTGCTGGTCACGGTGCTGCCCTTGAGCGCCCTGCTCAAGACGCTGACGGCGCCCCTGCTGCGCAAACGCATCGCCGCCCAGACGGCTTATTTCAGCGCACCCTCGGGTGACTCAATCGGAATGTGACCGTGACAGGCAAGGCATACATTACCAATCTTTCCGCATTCCTGCCCAATGCTCCCGTCAGCAACGAGGCGATGGAATCGGTGCTGGGCATGATCAACGGCCGTCCGTCGCGCGCGCGGCGCATCATTCTGCGCTCCAACGGCATCCAGACACGCTACTACGCCATGGATCCCGTCACGGGCAAAGCCACCCACAGCAACGCGCAACTGACTGCCGCCGCGATACGCGGGCTGGCGCGCGCGGATTTCAGGCTGGAGCAAATTGATCTGCTCGCCTGCGGAACCACCTTTGCCGATCAACTGGTGCCCAGCCACACCAGCATGGTGCATGGTGAACTCGGCATTCCGCCCTGCGAAACCGTGGCCACTTCGGGTGTGTGCATCAGCAGTACCACGGCGCTCAAATATGCCATGCTCGGCGTGGCCGGCGGGGAGTTCCGGCATGCGGTGAGTGCCGGCTCGGAGATGCCTTCGGCGGTGATGCATGCCAGGAATTTCCGGGCCGAGAGCGATGCGCAGATCGAGGCGCTGGAAAAACAGGCGGTGACGGCGTTTCAGAAGGACTTCATACGCTGGATGCTGTCCGACGGTGCGGGTGCCGCGCTGATTGAACCGCAGCCCGCCGCCGCGGGTTTGTCGCTGCGCATTGACTGGATCGTGGAGCGCTCCTATGCCAACGAACAACCGGCCTGCATGTATGGTGGCGCGGAAAAACTGGAGGACGGAAGACTGAAAGGCTGGCCGGAGTACGACCCCTCGGAATGGGCGGAGCGTTCCATATTCACGCTCAAGCAGGATGTGAAGCAGCTCAACGAGCACATCATGGCCTACACCGTCGAGCGGCCGCTGCGGGAAATACCGCAACTGCGGAGCCTGCGGCCCGGCGACGTTGATTTCTTCCTGCCGCATTATTCTTCGCATTATTTTCGCGAGAAAGTCCACGCGCACATGTGCAAAGCCGGTTTCGATGTTCCGTTCGAACGCTGGTTCACCAACCTGTATTCCAAGGGCAATATCGGCGCGGCTTCCATTTATGTCCTGCTTGAGGAGCTGTTCCATTCCGGCCGCTTGCAACCGGGTCACCGCCTGTTGTGCTACATCCCGGAGAGCGGCCGTTTCAGCACGGCCTGGATGTACCTCCGCGTCTGCGGTGCGGATGGAAAGACCCCGTCTTCACGCCGATGAAGCAAGACGAGGTTCCGCAACAGCATGCCAGGGCATTCATGGGCCACAGCAAGGTACTGTACGCGCTGGATGAGCAAGGCCACTATGCGGCAACACCCTGCAGCGGCTGGGAAGCCGAGGAGATTGTCCTCGATCAGGCCATAGCGGAATTCGAGCGCCGCGCCGCCGACGCCTGGCAACGCGCCCGGCAGGGCCGTGGTTCGGCGCTCGAATATCACATGTATCACCGGCGCATGGATCTTGTGCTGCTGGCGCAAAGCACCGGTTTCTGCAAATGGCGGGTGCGCCGGCATCTCAGACCCGGTGCGTTCCCAAAGCTGTCCGACCGGTGCAGACAGCGCTATGCCGAAGCCCTGGGTTTGACGCCAATGCAACTGGACACGCTCCCGGAGCAACCGTGAATGCCGCCCCAGCACCGCTCGATATCGGGATTCCCTTCGATCACCGGCAAAGCGCGCATTGCGAAAGCGGCGTGATCGCATCCCTGCTGCGCCATCAAAACGTAGCGATCTCCGAACCGATGGCTTTCGGCATCGCCGCCGGATTGGGCTTCGCCTACCTGCCATTCGTCAAATTCGGCGGCTTGCCGCTGTTCGCTTACCGCATGCCGCCTGGCAGCATCATCCGTGGCCTGACCCGGCGTCTCGGCATCGAGATGCACTTTGAAACCTTCCGGCAACCGGCAGCCGGCATGCAGGCACTCGATCAGTATCTGTCCCGGGGACGGGCGGTCGGCATACAAACGTCGGCGTTCTGGTTGTCCTATTTCCCACCGGATATGCGCTTTCATTTCAACGCCCACAATCTGGTGGTGTACGGAAAACGCGGCGACCACTACCTGATCAGCGACCCGGTGATTGATATCCGGGTCGAATGCGATGCGGATTCCCTGCGCAAAGCCCGCTTCACGCGCGGTGTGTTGGCGCCCAGGGGTTTGCTCTACTATCCGCGATATATTCCGTCGAAGTTGGATCTGCCGCGCGCCATCCGCAAGGCGATTCTCTACACCACCGGCATGATGCTCTACGTACCCGTGCCGATACTGGGTGTGCGCGGCATCCGCCTGGTATCACGAAAAATACGCAATTTGAACCCGCGCGAGGAGCATCGCAACAAGTTGCTGCTGGGTCACATGGTGCGCATGCAGGAAGAAATCGGCACCGGCGGCGCCGGTTTCCGTTTCCTGTATGCGTCCTTCCTCCAGGAAGCCGCCGGCGTGCTGGGCAAGCCCGGCCTCGCGGTCATTGCGGATGAACTGACCGCGGTGGGCGACGCATGGCGGCGCTTCGCGCTGCACGCCGCGAAAATGTGCAAGGGCCGGATGCCGATGGATTACGGCTTGCTGGCCGATGAATTGCTGCATTGCGCGCAGCGGGAACGCGGCATCTATAAACAGCTACGCGCCGAGATAAAATAGGGACCAGCCGCGTTCCGGATGCCCGTCCACGAGAAACAGAGTCCCCGGCTCACGGCTGACGGCAAATGCCGCAAGCCACGCCGCTTCCAGACTGTCGTGAAATGCACTGGTCGGGCCAGACAGCGCGCCGGCATCGAACCCCCGCTGCATCGTCTTGGCCGCGTGCGTTTCCATACTGCGGGCGCAACACAACCGGTCGCCCGTGCGCCAGACCGATTTCAGAAAATCCTCCAGCGTCGCAAACTCCGCGAAACGTTTCAGGTCCAGGGATCGGGAGTCACCTGTACCCGGCTGCAACACGAACCAATGGCTGCCTTCGGCCAGCGTCCGATCTTCGGGCAGGTGCTGGCGCAGACGATGCTCGCCGAGCGGGAGCGTGACTTCCTCCACCACGCCCACCAATGCCTGACCGACGACGCCGTGTGTCAGGTCCGCCATGGCTGCGCCCAGCACCGCTTGCAGGCTGGCACCGCGCCGGGAAATGAAAAAATTCTGGCCTCGCAAACCCAGATTTCTGGCGACGTGGAATCCAGCGCTGCTGCCCAGCGTGTTGACGAAATTGACCGGCTTGGGGATTTCCGCATCGCGTATCAGTTGTTGCTGGGTCAGGATATTGTTGCCAATGGGCCCGAGACCGGAGCCGAGATAAATTCCGCAGTCCGGTTGCAGGGTGCGGCCGGCCACGCAGCGCGCTGAGCCGAGCAGTGCCAGCTGGATGAACCGGTCAATGCGCCGGAATCGTTCCCGGCACAAATTTTTCAAGGCCGCTTCCAGTGGAGGCAGCGCGGCGCCGTCATGCACCGGTTGCAGGTAATCGCTGGCTGATATCGCCTGGATCATGGCGCGGTTTTTTCCAGTACCAGCACGGTATTGTTGCCGCCGAAACCGAAATGGTTGAGCAGATAGTGGCCGTCCGGCGCCGCCTCCGGCGTGATGATCGGCTGCACGCCGAGCGCGGGATCGGGTGTTTCAAATCCGGGCGTGGCGGGCAGGAAGCTGCGTTGTAACGCGCCGGCGAACAGGATCAGTTCGTTGATCCCGCATGCGCCCAGCGTGTGTCCGAGATAGGGTTTGAGCACCGACAACGGCGGCAGACCGGCAAACACCTGCCGTATCCCCAGGGCTTCGGCGGTGTCGCCCGCGGGCGTGGCGGTGCCATGCGCCTTGATGCCGCGCACCTGTCGCGGCCGCAAATGCGTCTGCTCCAGGGCCTGATTCAATACCGCCGCCACGGACTTGCCGTTGGTGTTGGCAGTGGTGACGCTCCAGGTGTCACAATTGCTGGCGCCGCCGATCACCCGCAGGCGGTTTGCGGAATCCGTTTCCGCTGACAGCACCACCGCACCGATGCCTTCGCCCAGCACGATGCCTTTGCGTGCTGCATCGAAAGGGCGCAGTGCGTCTGCCACGATCTGCAAACCCGAGAAACCCGCCAGCGTGGTGCGATTGGCCCATTCCGCGCCCACCACCAGGGCGTGCCGGTACCAGCCCAATTCGATCATGCGCAGCGCGCCCAGCAGCGCATTGGCCGATGCCGTGCAGGCGGTGTTGTAGGTGTACGTGTCGCCCCTGCAAGCGAGCGCGCGTTGCAGGATCGCGGCAATATCCTGATAACCGCACAAGGGCATGGGTATCGCGGTTTCCGATTGATGCGCCAATGCCGCCGCGTAACGCGATTCAGACAGGCCGATGGAAAAACAGGAAGAACCGATGAACAGCGGCAGCCGGTGGATTTCCTCGGGTGTCAGTCCGGCCTGTGCCACCGCGGCGCGCGCCACCGGTGGCAGCAGACGTTCCAAGCGTCCGGCATCAAACAACTCCGCGCGATCCGGGATGCGGTAATACGGCATCTGTAGGGGCTCATCGAATTCATCCAGCCGCAACACCACCGGGCGCACCTGCCTGCGCTGCATGGCGGACACGCCGCTTTCCGCATCCTCGCCCAGCGCGCAACTCAATCCCACACCTCGAATGTACGCGCCTGCCATGAATGATTGTCAGGGTACGCTGTCTGACAGGATAAAGTTGGCGAGAGTATTGATGGAAGTCAGCGCGACGCGTGTCTGATTGTTGCCATCAATGCGTTTTCCATACTGCTGTTTGACCGCCAGCGCGATCTGCAGAGCGTCCAGTGAATCCAGAGCCAGACCGCTCTCGCTGCCGATGAGTATGGCGTCATCCGGGATCTGCTCCGGACGCAAATCCTTTTCGCATTCCCGGATAATCATTTGCTTGAGTTCGAGTTTGAGTTGTTCCCTGTCCATCATCCCTTTCCTTCCCGCCTGCCGGGCCGCAGGCCCGCCAGCGCCAGGCAGGCAAGACCGAACGCAAGCAGGCGCAAGGCATCCGGCGCCACCGTCTGGAGTCCGCCGTGCCGCAGGAATACATCGAGAAAGCCGTCCAGCCCCCAGGCCATGGGTGAATACGCACTCAATGCCTGCATGAGCGGCGGCATCAGGAAGCGTGGCACCATGATTCCGCCCAGTGCCGCCATCAGCAAATTGGCCACGCCGGTGAAAATAGTCGCCTGTTCGCCGGTGGAGACGAGATTCGCCACCAGCAGGGCATAGGCCACGGAGGCGAAACTCAGCGTCAAAGCCATGACAACAAGGGCCGGCGGCGAGTGTCCCAGGGTGAGCCGGTCGCCTCCGAACCAGGGCAGCACGATGAGTCCCACGAGCAGCATCACGATCACCTGCAGGAGATTGATGCCGAGATAAGGCAGCAATTTGCCCAGCAGCAGCGCGCGAGTGTTCAACCCCATGCTGCGCAGCCGCGCGTAGGTGCCCTGCTGCCGCTCCTGCATCCAGGTGGTGGAGAGCGGAATGGCGATGAAAAACATGGCGAAAACCAGCCACGCCGGGACATTCTGCTGCACCGAGGAGGGGAATTCCATCTGCCCATGCGTCTGATACAGCGATCCGGCATGCAGCAACTTGTCTGCGGCGTCGAAATCAAAGCCCGGGACAGCGGTGGAAACCGGGGCAGGCATCATGTTTTTCAGACGCGCCAGCGCGTGTTCCGCATAGACCTGGCCCAGCGCGTTGTGCAACGCAGCCTCAAACAGTTTGTACACCGCCGGTTCGACTCCGGGCCCGGCCAGCATGCGCAGCGGCAACGGATGGGCGTGCAGCAGAGCCTTGCCGAAACCGCGCGGGATAATCACCAGGAACTGCACCTGGTCGCGGCGCACCCGAGTTGCCAGCGCTGTGGTCGGAACGTGCGCGGGCAAAGCGCTGAACCCCGGCACCGCGAGCAGCCGTTGCGTCAGCGCCGCGCTGACCGGTCCTGAATCTTCATTGACCAGGTAGTAGCTGATATGCACGGCCTGCTGTGAGGCAAAACTGTTTTGCAAGGCGAGCGACATGACCAGAATGAACACCGCCGGCATGACGAACAGCAGCAGCAGGGCATGCCAGTCGCGCAGCAGCATGATCCATTCCTTTTTGACGAGGGAATACAGCGTGCGCATGTCAGTCCCTCAGCCGGTGTCCGGTCAGGTGCAGAAACAATTGCTCCAGATTCCCATAGCCGTATTTCACCCGGCTGGGCTTGAGCCCATGGGTTGCCAACAGTGCCATGAGGTGTTGGAAATCGGCCGCGGAGCATTGTGCAACGCGCAGCTCTGAACCCGCGACTTCCAGCCCGGGCCACGCAGCCAGTGCTTTGCACTGTTCGGCGGTAAGTGTGGATGCGAGCCCCACCACCAGCTGCTTGCTTTCACTGCCTCCCAACAGCTGCTCCAGGGTTCCCTGTACCAGCAGCCGCCCGTTGTCCAGCACGCCTATTTCATCGCACAACGATTCCACTTCCTCCATATTGTGCGAGGTATACACCACCGTGGTGCCCTGGCTGTTGATGCGGCGGATGGCTTTTAGAATGAAGTGACGTGACTGCGGATCAATGCCAACCGTGGGCTCGTCCAGAAACAGCAGACGTGGGCGGTTCAACAGGCCGATAGCCAGATTCAGCCGGCGTTTGAGACCTCCGGAGAGTCTCTCCGCGCGCGTGCCATGGTGAGGTTCCAGGCCCGACACCGAGAGGGCTTCTTGAATGCGGACGCCGGTTTCTGCGGCCGGAATGGCGAGGACACCGGCGAAAAACGCCAGATTCTCCGCTATGCTCAAACGCGGATAAAAGGCATAGTCCTGCGGCACCAGCGCACTGAATGACCGGGTTTCCGGCCGCCGTGCCTGCAGCGATATACCTTCAATCTGCACCCGCCCGGGCGGAGAGGGCAGCAGACCGATCAAAATGGAAATCAACGTGGTCTTCCCCGAGCCATTCGGTCCCAGCAGGCCGAACAGGCTCCCGTGCCGGACGCGGAGGGAGAGGTTGCTGATGGCGTCGTTATTTCCCCGTGGATAGCGGAAGCTCAAGCCGTCAATCTGAATCACGCATCGCTCCCTCCCGTATCGCGCCTGACCCGTGATTTCTTTCACGTGTATGGGTGTGCAATTTAGCATGCCCGCCCGCGCTTTTGCAGCAGGCGTTCCCTGCGCCGCGCGTATATCCGCGCAGAATGCAACGATGGTCCATGCAGGTTGAATGGCAACGGAGGCGGTGCAAGGGACTCGATGGAACCGACTTGATTGGGAAAAGAAATGAAAGCATCGGACAGAATGCCCGTGAGTCGGAGCGACCCGCTTGGCAGGAGCGCGATCGTGGCGCGATGTTGCAGAGTATCGCGGCGGAGATCGCCATTCCCGCAGCCGGGGAGGCCGCTCAGTGCTGCGTTGGAGAATTGCCCAATGAACCGTTGCCGCACACCGGTATGGAAAAGTTCCGGTGCTGTTTTGCGAGCGATGCCGTCGGCGGCGGGAATTGTGCCTGCGCTACGACTCGCAGCGCGGCGTCATCCAGGCCGGTGTTGCCACTGGATTTTACCACGTGGACATCGGCCACTTTCTTATGCAGATATTGAAAGCCGATTTCTGCACAAGACGAATTGGTTGCGGGAACCGTTTTTCCGCCGGCAACATGGCGCATTTCCGGCGTGATTAGCGGACATGGGACATTTGCAAGAGAGAAACAGATGCCGAATTGAAATTTCAATAACGCATCACGCAACACGGGGGGTGGAGCAGGAAGTTTTATCGTCGAGAGCTCATCAATCACGGCCTGGTCAAGAACGCCGGATCCGCTGGATTTTACGATTTCCGGATTGATCACCTGACCGTTCCGATATTCGAAGCGTGCCACCACTACTCCATAATTCCCCCTCGCCAGGGCCGTTCTCGGATAAGACACATGCTCTTGTATCACGCGGTGAATGGATTCTAAAAAACCATGGTTGATCGGGCCGATAAACAATTGCAGTTGAAAGCGATGGGGGGTATCGGCGCCGGGCCCCCTGGCGCGCGGCAACTGCATGGTCGGTATCTGGTCCGCGATGGCCGCATCCAGTAACGGTGAACCGGTGGACTGGATTATGCGGACTTCGCCCAGCCTTCCCTGGTGGTAGGTGAACCGTACCAGCGCAGTTCCTGATGCAAGGGGTTTGCGGACGGTGCTCTCATACGGGTATTGGATATCCGCTTGCACGGTCTTCCCCAACCTGTCTATCCAATGGGGATTATCCCAGTACGGCACTGGCGGGGAGCTTGCACAGGCGGTGAGCAGTGCCAATGCAGCGAGCACCGTTCCCGGGTGAATGCGCGGTTTAGTCAGCGGCACCGCCATTTTCCTGTCATGAATCACGGTTCAGTTGACAATGGCCAACTTGCACGATTCAGGGTAATTCAGAATGGCAGTGAAAACCAGCATGTCGCGTGTTGGAACGGCGGTACTTACTCCTTGCACCCGGAATCAGTTACCATGCATCAGCCGATTGAAAACCACATTCAGCCGTTTCCGTGGATACCAGGCGCAGATTCTGTAATACCGATTCTGCTGCCGCCGAAGACCATCGAAGTCCGGAGCGGAGTGTATCCCGGATGAGTCACCTGAACACGGGTAACCGATGAGCGACGCGCAGGTCCAATGTTTCAAGGCTTACGATATCCGCGGGCGGGTGCCCGGCGAGCTGGATGCGGATCTCGCGGTGCGTATCGGCCGGGCGTTCGCCGAGTATCTTGATGCGCGCAGCGTGGTGGTGGGACGGGACGTGCGGTTGTCCGGTCCGTCTTTCGTACAGGCGGTGTCAGCGGGCCTCGCGGCTGGCGGTGCCGAGGTACTGGACCTGGGGATGTGCGGCACCGAGGAGATCTATCACGCCGTCAACCATCTGGGGTGCGACGGTGGTGTCATGGTCACGGCGAGTCACAACCCACCCGATTACAACGGCTTCAAGTTGGTGCGTGCCGGCGCGCGCCCCTTGAGTGAAGACACGGGATTGAGGGAAATCGCCCGACGTGCACTCAGCGACCGTCGCGGGATTCCGTCCGGTGCGGTCGCAGTGCAGCCGGTGAGCACCCGCGCTGCGTATGTGGCACAGCTGCTCGGTTGCATGACGGGCCCCCTGCGTCCGTTGAAACTGGTGGCGAATCCGGGTAACGGCGCCGCCGGTCCGGTGCTGGAGCAACTTTTCGCGCGCCTGCCCGTGCAGGTCACCTGGTTGTACCGGGAACCGGACGGCCGTTTCCCGAACGGCGTGCCCAATCCTCTGTTGCCGGAACACCGGGAGGCAACGGCCCGGGTTGTGCAAGAGACCGGGGCCGATCTCGGCCTCGCCTGGGACGGGGATTTTGACCGTTGCTTCTTTTTCGACGAACAGGGCCAGTTCATCGAGGGCTATTACCTTGTGGGGTTGTTCGCCGGGATTTTCCTGCGCAAGTATCCCGGATCGAAGATCATCCATGACCCGCGACTTGTCTGGAACACCATCGAGATGGTGGAACGCCTGGGCGGCATCCCCATCGAGTCCAAATGCGGTCATGCCTTCATCAAGGAGCGCATGCGCACGGAGGATGCGGTCTATGGGGGCGAGATGAGCGCACACCATTATTTCCGGGAGTTCGCTTACTGCGACAGCGGCATGATTCCCTGGCTGCTGCTGCTTGAACTCCTGTCATCCACCGATGTACCGCTGTCGGAGCGGGTGCGGGCGCGTCAGGATAAATTTCCGGTGAGCGGCGAGATCAACCGCAGTGTCGCGGATGCGGATGCCGCCTTGCAGCGGGTCCAGGAACGGTACGCGGGCGAGGCGGAATGCATCTCGTCCGTGGACGGTATCAGCATGGAGTTTACGGATTGGCGTTTCAATTTGCGCCGGTCCAACACCGAGCCGCTGCTGCGGCTGAACGTAGAGAGCCGCGGAGATGCACCACTGGTGAAGCGCAGGACGCAGGAGATTCTGGCGCTGATGGATGCGCATGCGGCGCGCGGCAGTCGGGCATAAATGAACACGCCGGTCACGCGGGTGTCGGCTGCTCGTGGCGGGTGCGGCGTGCGTCCCTGTCCCGCGCATCGGCCGGATTTCCAACTGACACCCACGCTGCACTGACTCGGCGCACACATCGGGGCGTTTGAGGTTGTGGCGCATGTCTTCGGGAGACTGCCGCCGCACGGCACACCTCCTGTTTGGGAGGCAGGGGTAGGCAAGCGATGCGCGTCATCATTTCAATTCGTTATGCCGCACCAACACTTCCCGCCCCGCGGCGCGGAAGTGCGCGGCCAGTTTCTCCACCACGAACACAGAGCGGTGATAACCGCCGGTGCAGCCCACCGACACGGTGAGGTAGCGGCGGTTCGAGGATTCGAATTGCGGGATCCAATATTGCAGGAACGTGCTCAGGTCCCCGACGAACCGCTGCGCCGCCTCGCTGTTTTCCAGGAAACGCGCCACCGCCGCATCCTTGCCGGTCAGCGCGCGCAGGTCCGCTTCCCAATACGGATTTGGCAGGCCGCGGGCGTCGAAGACAAAATCCGAATCCCCCGGCAGCCCGTGGCGGAAACCAAAGGATTGGAACAGCAGCGACAACTCCTGGCGCGCACCGCGGTGGATGCGTGCGCGTACCTGCTCCCGCAACTCATGCACCGAAGTACGTGTGGTGTCCAGCACCATATCGGCCTCGTCGGCGATGGCACCCAGGAGATCGCGTTCCGCGCGGATGGCATCCCGCAGCGATCGGCCCTCGTTGGCCAGCGGGTGCGGGCGATGGGTCTCGTTATAGCGTTTCACCAGCACGCCGTCTTCGGCATGCAGGAACACAATGTCGCATTCGATACCCTGGTTGCGCAGATGGCGCACGGTTTCCGGCACGGACTTGATGTCCTCGATGCGGTTGCGCGCATCAATACCCACCGCCATGTTGTGGTAGGCCGGATCGCTGCTCAGCAGGGTTTCGCGCGCCAGGTTCTGCAGCAGGCCGGCGGGGATATTGTCCACGCAGTAGTAGCCCAAGTCCTCCAGCATGTGGAGAGCCACCGATTTGCCGGAGCCGGACAGGCCGCTGAGGATAACCAGGCGCATGCGCGTCAAACCTGCAGTGGAAGATCGCTCATGGTCCTAGCATACCTGTTGGCGGCGCGAATGCAAAAAACGGCGCGTCCGTGTGACGCGCCGTTTCCACGCTTTGGCCGCTGATTAACCCGGACTAGGGCGCGGGGATGGTGCGTACACTGGCACGGTCGCCGTGGTCGGTGAGTTTCTCCTTGTGTTTCTTGATCTGTCGGTCGAGCTTGTCGGTGAGGGCGTCAATGGCGGCGTACATGTCAGTGTCCGTGGCGTCGGCAAAAATCTTGCCGCGATCCACATGCAGGGTCGCTTCGGCTCTGTGCTCCAGTTTTTCCACCGTCAGTACCACGTGAATGCTGATGACATGGTCGAAATGCCGTTCCAGTCGCTCGAATTTGTTCTCCACATAGCTCTTGAGCGTCGGGGTGATGTTCACATGGTGACCGGTAATATCAATTTGCATGATGCCACTCCTGGTTATCGTCGTGTTGTCACCTCGTTGCGAGGCGTTTGCGTTCGTGAGCCGGGGGAATGGTCATGGACTCACGGTACTTGGCGACCGTGCGTCGTGCCACGCGGATGCCGCGGCTTACGAGCTCCCTGGTGATGCGATCGTCGCTCAGGGGACTGTGCGGATCCTCCTGGGCGATCAGTTTGCGTATCAGGGCGCGTATGGCGGTGGCTGAATGCGCGCCGCCATCATCTGATGACAGTTCGTTGGAGAAAAAGTGCCGGAAAGCGAGCGTGCCGCGCGGCGCGGCGAGATATTTGTTCGCCACTACGCGCGAGATGGTGGATTCGTGCAGCCCCAGCTCCGCTGCCACGTTCTTGAGCATCAACGGGCGCATGGCTTCCTCGCCCTCGCTGAGGAAATGCGCCTGATGACGCACGATGCACTGCGCCACGCGCAACAGGGTTTCGTTGCGCATCTTCAGGCTGCGTACCAGCCAGCGCGCTTCCTGCAACTGGCGCCCCAGGTCGCCGTGCTGCTCGCGGTGGCGCCGGCCGAGGGCGGCGGCGTACATGGTGTTCACGCGCAGGCGTGGCGCGGTTTCGGGATTGAGCTCCACCACCCAGCGGCCGTCGCGGCGCGACGCCAGCACGTCCGGCATGACGAAATCCACGGCGCTGGCAGCAAGCGCTGTGCCGGGACGCGGATTCAACGACTGGATCAGGGCGATGGCGGCTTCCAGTTCCGCGGCGGTCACGTCAAGCGTGCGGCAGAGTTGCGCATGGGCATGGGCGGCCAGCTCCTGCAGATGCCCATTGACCAGCGTGAGTGCCAGTTCCCGGCCGGGCGTGGCCGGCAGCAGCGGGTGCAGTTGCAGGTCAAGGCACTCGCGCAGGTCGCGCGCACCCACTCCCGTTGGGTCGAAGGTCTGGAGACGGTGCAGCACCGCCTCCATTTCCTCCGGCTCCGGGCCGCTGCCATTGTCGCCGAAGGCCTGCCGCAATTCGTCCAGGCTCTCCGTGAGATAGCCGTCGTCATTCAGGCTGTCAATGAGCAGGGTGCCGATGGCCGTGTCACGGGCGCTCAGGTGAGCCAGATTCAGCTGCAACAGCAGATGCTCTCTGAGGCTCGCCCCCGGCTGGGCTGCCGGTTCGGGAACCTCCGCCTCGCCACCATCGCTCCAGGTCAGCGTGATTTCGGCGCTGTCCCATTCCGCCACCGGCAATTCCTCCGGCTCCGCCGGTGCCTTCTCCTCAGGGTTATCGGCATCCGGCGGCGGCCCGCCCTCCTCGGGGGTGGCGGGTGCGTCGTTGCTGTCTTCAGTTTTTTCCAGCAGCAGGTTGTGCTCCAGCGCCTCGCGCACCATATCGCGCAGCTCCAGGGCGGACATCTGCAGCAGCCCCAGCGCCTGGCGCAGCTCCGGCGTCATGCTGAGGCGTTGGGTCTGGCGCAGGCTGAGAGACGCTTTCAAAACCCTGAATCCTTTATACAAACAAGGCGTTGCCCGTGCCCTCGGCCCCTTGTGAGTGGAGTCGTGGCCGTGTCCCTCCCCTGTACGGGCAGAGGGGGGATTCACGGGCCCCATGGGAAGTTATAGCCGAAAATTCTCCCCCAGGTACACCTCGCGCACCTTTTGGTTGGTGAGGATGGCTTCCGGCGGGCCGGCGGCGATCACCTCGCCGTTGCTGATGATGTAGGCGCGCGAGCAGATTCCCAGGGCTTCGCGCACGTTGTGATCGGTGACGAGCACGCCGATATTGCGGTTTTTCAGGTGCTCAATGATGCGCTGGATGTCGATGACGGAGATGGGGTCCACGCCGGCGAAGGGTTCGTCCAGCAGCATGAAGGCAGGATCGGCCGCGAGTGCGCGGGCGATTTCAACGCGCCGGCGTTCGCCGCCGGACAGGGACAGGCCCAGGGAGTCGCGGATGTGGCTGATGTGCAACTCCTCCAGCAATTCTTCCAGGCGCTTTTGCCGCTGTGCGCGCGTGAGTCCCACACGGGTCTCCAGGATGGCCAGGATATTTTCAGCGGCAGTCAGCTTGCGGAATATGGAGGCTTCCTGCGGCAGGTAGCCCAGGCCAAGACGCGCGCGCGCATGCACCGGCAGGTCCGTTACTTCCGTGCCGTTGAGGAAGATACGTCCGCCATCGGCGGGCAGCAGTCCCACGATCATGTAGAAGGATGTGGTTTTGCCGGCGCCATTCGGACCGAGGAGCCCCACCACCTCTCCGCAGGCAAGTTCCATGGAGACGTTGTGCACCACTTCACGGCGGCGGTAACGCTTGAGGAGATTTTCTGCGCGCAGCATGTTCACGGCGGGCTGCTCTTGCTGCTGCTCTGCGAGGGCGGAATGGTGATGTGCACGCGCCCGCCGTTCTTGCCTCCGCTGGCGACCACGTGCTCGCTGCTGGTGTTGTAGCGGATGACATCGGCGGTGAACAGGCGTTGGCCCTGCTGCAGGTGCGCGTGACCAAGCAGATTCACTTCGTTCCTGGTTTCGTCGTAGATGATTTCGTTGGCCGCGCCATGCATCAATGCGCCGTGGTCGGGCTGCTGCTGGAAGGTGGCCGGGCTCCCGGTCATGTCCGCGGTCTGCACCTCGCCGTTCACCATGTTCAGGATCGCTTTATCGGCGGTGATTTTGATGCTGCCCTGGGTGATGACGACGTGACCGGTGTATACGCCGGTGCCGTTGTTGCTGTTGGAGTTGCCTTGAAAGTCGCCGTGATCCGCCTGGATGTTGATGGGCTGGCTCTTGTCGGTCTTGAGCGCCCAGGCGGAAACGGCGGCGCAGAGTGCGCCCAGTACCAGCAGCAGGCGCAGTTTATGGCTTGTGGACATAAAAGCCTCGTACGTTTGATTCCAGCACCAGATGGTTGTCCTTGAGGTTGGCCTGCATGCCCACCGTCGTGGTACGGCTGTTGCCTTGCAGAATCTCCGCCGGGTCAGTGGTGGTGGCAATGTTGGTATTGAGATTAACGCTGATCTTGTCGGTATGGATGATAAGCGGCGGCCCGCCCGTGGCACTCGCATGGGTCATTTCCACGTGGCCGTCCAGATAGATCAGTTTACCGCCGGAGGGCAGCAGGCCGTGGTCCGCCTGCACATGCCAGGGCCGGCTGCCTGCCTGGAAATATTCAATACGCGGCGAGAACACTTCCACGCTGTCGTCATCCGGATGATGTACCATGCGTGGTGCGGTCATGATGGCTTCGGGTTTTCCCTGGGCGTTCAGGGTGGTCACCGTGGCGTCGGTGAAATAGTAATCCGGGGTATGGGTGGGTGGCGCCGGTTTCTGCACCGCGGGAGGCGCCACATGCTGCAACAGCCACCAGGTGCCCGCCGCCGCGAGTGCCAGGGCGAATATCAGCAGCCACAGTCTGAAGCTCACGCGGCCGGTTTCCGTGCCGCGAGAATCAGGTCGCAGACCTCGCGCACCGCACCCTCGCCACCGCTCGCCTGGGTGCACCAATGCGCTTTCGCGCGCACCAGCGGGTGGGCGTCGTGCATGCCGATGGCAAGACCTGCTGTTTCCATCAGCGGCACATCCGGCAGGTCATCGCCCACGCAGGCCACCTGTTGCGGCGCGAGCGCGAGCTGCTGCAGCAACTGCTGATACACGGGCTGCTTGTCGTCGCAACCCTGGAATATATATTTGACGCCGAGCTCGTGCATGCGCCAGGTCACCATGGCCGAGGAGCGTCCCGAAATCACCGCCACCTGGATGCCGTGCTTCAACAGTTGCTTGATACCGTAGCCGTCGCGCACATGGAAGGTCTTGAATTCCTCGCCGTCGGCGCCGTAATACAGGCGGCCGTCGGTGAACACGCCGTCCACGTCGAAGACCACCAGGCGCACACCCGCCGCAAGTTCGTGGATGTCCGCCATGTCACACCACGCCGGCGCGCAGCAAATCGTGCATATTGAGCGCGCCGATGAGCTTGCGGCCGCCATCCACCACCAGCAGGGCGTTGAATTTGCGGCTTTCCATGAGATGCAGCGCCTCGCCGGCGAGCGTTTCCGGCGACACGGTGGTGCAGCGGCGCGTCATCACGTCGTCAATCCGGGTGCGGTGCACGTTGATTTCCTTGTCCAGGGTACGGCGCAGATCGCCATCGGTGAAAATACCGGCCACCTGCTGCTGCGGGTCCACGATGGCGGTCATGCCGAGACCCTTGCGGGTCATTTCCATCAATGCCTGGCTCAGCAGCGTGCCTTGCGGTACCGCCGGGATGGCATCGCCGCTGTGCATGAGGTCTTCGACCCGCAGCAACAGGCGCCGACCGAGACTGCCGCCCGGATGGGAGCGGGCAAAGTCTTCTTCGGTGAAGCCGCGCGTGGACAGCAATGCCACCGCGAGGGCGTCGCCCATGGCCAGCGCCGCAGTGGTGCTGGCGGTGGGTGCGAGATTCAACGGACAGGCTTCCTGGGCGACGGACACGTCCAGATTGACGTTGGCGGCTTTGGCGAGCGTGGACCGCGGCTGGCCGGTGAGGGTGACCAGTTGCACACCGAGGCGTTTGATGAGCGGCAGGATGGTGACGAGTTCGCGGGTCTCGCCGGAATTGGACAGGGCCAGCACCACGTCCTCGCCGGTGATCATGCCGAGATCGCCGTGGCTGGCTTCACCGGGATGCACATAAAATGCCGGTGTACCGGTGCTGGCGAGTGTCGCGGCGATTTTATTGGCCACATGACCCGACTTGCCCATGCCGGTCACCACCACGCGGCCGCGGCAGGCGAGCAGGATACGGCAGGCCGCGGCAAAGCGCTCATCCAGACGCGGGGCGAGGGCGGTGACGGCGGCTGCCTCGGTTTGCAGCACCTCGCGGGCGAGTTTGAGCAGATTGGTGGTATCGGTCCTGTTCATCGGCGGGTCGCTTGCCGTGGCGGGGGAAGCGGTTCGGGGCGTCATGATACACGCTTTGCACCGGCTCCCGGCGCGTCCATTCCGGCGGGCGCGGTCAATCGGGTATCATGCTTGAATATAGATTGCCCAGGCGTTCAATGCCAACCCCTCCGGAGCATGCCGTTGACCCCCGCCGATGTTGAACGCCTCATCAGCCAAGGATTGCCCGCCGCGCAGGTGTACGTCCGCAGCGACGACGATACGCATTTCGACGCGCTGATCATTGCGACGGCATTCACCGGCAAGCGGTCGCTGGCGCGCCACCAGATGGTGTACGCCACGCTCGGTGAGCGCATGGGACGCGAGATCCATGCCCTCAGCCTGCGCACCCTGACACCGGATGAATGGCGGGGCAAGCAGGCTTCGTAACGACAGACGCACAGCAACAAGGCGGACCTTTGGACAAGCTTCTCATTAATGGCGGCAAGCCCCTGGAGGGGGAAATCCGCATTTCCGGCGCCAAGAATGCCACCCTGCCGATTCTCGCCGCCACACTGCTGGCGGATAGCCCCATCACCATCGGCAATGTGCCGCATCTGCACGATGTCACCACCACCATCGAATTGCTGGGGCGCATGGGCGTGGGGGTCACCATTGATGAGCGCATGCGCATCGAGGTGGACCCCACCAGCATCCGCGAGTTCTATGCGCCCTATGAACTGGTAAAGACCATGCGCGCCTCCATCCTGGTGCTGGGACCGCTGGTCACCAAATACGGGCGCGCCGACGTGTCGCTGCCGGGCGGCTGCGCCATCGGCACGCGGCCCGTGAACCTGCACATCTCGGGTCTGGAAGCCATGGGCGCCGATATCAAGGTGGAGAACGGCTATATCCGCGCCACCGCAAAGCGCTTGCATGGCGCACACATCATCATGGATACGGTTTCCGTCACCGGCACCGAGAACATCATGATGGCGGCCACGCTCGCCGCCGGCACCACCGTAATCGAGAACGCCGCGCGCGAACCGGAAGTGGTGGACCTGGCAAATTGCCTGATGCAGATGGGCGCCAGAATCAAGGGGCACGGCACCGATACCATCGTGGTCGAAGGCGTGAAGAAGCTGCACGGCACGAAATACAATGTGTTGCCGGACCGTATCGAGACGGGCACCTATCTGTGCGCCGGCGCGCTCACCGGCGGTCACGTGCGCGTGAAGGACACCAAACCTGAATTGCTGGATGCGGTGTTGTCAAAACTCGAGGAAGCCGGTGGCAAAATCACCAAGGGTGACAACTGGATTGAGCTGGACATGCACGGCCGCAGGCCGCAGGCGGTGGATGTGCGTACCGCGCCCTATCCGGCGTTCCCCACCGACATGCAGGCGCAATTCACCGCGCTCAACGTGGTGGCCGCAGGCACCGGTACCATTACCGAGACGGTGTTCGAGAACCGCTTCATGCATGTGCTGGAAATGCAGCGCATGGGCGCGGACGTGCGTCTCGAAGGCAACACCGCCATCAGTCAGGGCGTGGATCATCTCACCGGTGCGCCGGTGATGGCCACCGACTTGCGCGCTTCCGCGAGCCTGGTACTGGCAGGGCTGGTGGCGGAGGGCGAGACGGTGGTGGAGCGTATCTATCATATTGACCGCGGCTACGAGACGATTGAAGAAAAACTGGGACAATTGGGCGCGAGGATCCGACGCGTACCCACGTGAATGCCCGATCTTTGCCTTAACTGTTCTGCTGCAGCGGCCGTTCCGCCACTCTCACTTTGACACGGAACGATTTACCGCGGCGCACGCCGCCCAGTACTACCAGGGTACCGGGTGGTTTACCGGCGATGCGATTGAGCGCGTCGCGGCTGTTGTCCACCGGCGTACCGTCTATGGTTTCGATCACGTCACCGGGCACCAGCCCCGCCTTGTCTGCGGGACCGCCGCGCGCCACGCTGGTGATGATGAAACCGTCAGTGCTTTTTAATTGAAATGCCTGCGCCAATTGCGGCGTGATGTCCTGGGGTTCCACGCCCAGGTAGCCGCGCCGCACCCGCCCGTAGGTGATGAGCTGTTTCATGACGCCACGGGCGAGGTTCACCGGAATGGCAAAGCCGATGCCGTTGGAACCGCCGCTGGGCGAGAACAGGGCAGTGTTGATGCCCACCAACTGGCCGCGCGTATTCACCAGCGCACCGCCGGAATTGCCGGGATTGATGGCTGCGTCCGTCTGGATGAAGTTCTCGAAGGTGCTCAAACCCAGCTGGCTGCGGCCAAGCGCACTGACGATGCCTTGGGTTACCGTCTGACCCACGCCGTAAGGATCGCCGATGGCGAGCACCACGTCACCCACGCGCAAATCATTGGAGCGGCCCATGTGAATGGGCTTGAGGTGGGCCAGGGCGATTTTCAGCAGCGCCAAATCCGTGTCCGGGTCCACGCCCACCACGCGCGCCGCCGCCGTACGCCCGTCCACGAGGTCCACCTGAATGGCATCCGCGTCGCGGATGACGTGATAGTTGGTGAGGATGTAGCCGGCGCTGCTGACAATCACGCCCGAGCCCAGACTGGTTTCCAGGCGGTCCCGCGGCGGGCCGTACTGATTGCCGAAGTAACGTTGCCAGAAAGGGTCGTCCATGAGCGGGCCCGGCACCTGCGTGCGGCGCGCGCTATGCACGTTCACCACCGACGGCGAGGACAGGACCACGGCCGCGGCGTAGGAATCCACGGCACTGCGAGCTGGGGCACCGCGTGTGCCGGTGAGCAGGCTGGGGCGGAAGTACACCACCATGAAGGCGATGGCGAGACCCACCACCACCGCCTGCAACAGGAACAGCAATGTTCGGCTGAGGAGTTTCATCCAGTTGCGCGGGAAACCCCGGCCTTCAGGTCGGGGAAGGATAGCGCCAGTCCCGCTTCTCCTTTGTGTGAATTGCTACCTTTATAGTGGAATAGCATATGTTGTGTATGGTGCCCAAGGTATTTCGCCAGCAGGAAAAACGGCTGGCCCTCCTCCAAAGGCGCTTATCCAAGAAGCAGAAAGGCTCGGCTAATCGGGCAAAGACCCGGTTTAAGGTCGCACGCCTCCATGCCCGGATCACCGATGCCCGCAAGGATTTCCTCCATAAGCTTTCCAGCCGGATCGTTGACGAGAACCAAGTCATCGCCGTGGAGAGTCTCGCTGTCTGCCACATGAAGAAGAACTGTAGCTTGGCTAAGTCCATATCCGATGCCGGTTGGGGCGAGTTTCTGCGCCAACTGGAGTATAGGCCGCGTGGTATGGGCGGACCTCGATCGGGCTTGTCCTGAATGTGGGACAATCCACGACAGAGACATCAATGCAGCGTGTACTATTCTAACCGCCGGACTGGCGGGGCTAGCCTGTGGAGAGACCGTAAGTCCTGTGTTGCTGTAAGGCATCGTAGGCAAGTCTCCGTGAAGCAGGAACCGAAGCCGTGAGGCTAGGAATCCCCTTCCTTTAGGGAGGGGAGGATGTCGACATACTACGTTAGCACGGAGCCAAGGCCCCGTCAGCCGCGCCTTTCCGTACTGGCGGGCCTCAAGCGGCGCTGTGTATAATGCGCCGTTCCTTGTTATCTTCCGCCCGGTTTCTCCCGTCACACGCACCCATGGGTCCGTGGGCACCGGCTCTGAATTGTCAGGAGAGGGGTGAATGAGCGAAGAGATTGACAATAGCAAGCGTCACTTCCTCACCGTGGCGACCGTCGTCGTGGGTGCCGTGGGCGTGGGCATGACGGCGGTACCGTTCCTGTCTTCCATGCAGCCCAGTGCCCGCGCCAAGGCGCTCGGCGGTCCGGTGGATATAGACGTCAGCAAAATCGAACCCGGCGGGCTGGTGAAGGCGAAGTGGCGCCTGAAGCCGGTGTGGGTGGTGCAGCGCTCCCAGGCAGCGATAGCGGAGCTTCCGAAGAATGCCGGGCTGCTGCGCGATCCGGATTCCGCCGAGCCCCAGCAGCCGAGCTACTGCAAGAACGAATCACGCGCCATCAAACCGGAACTGTTTGTGGTGGTTCCGATTTGCACGCATCTGGGCTGCATTCCGCTCTACCGGCCTGAACCCGGTGACCCCGGTATCGGTCCTACATGGCCGGGAGGGTTCCATTGCCCGTGTCATGGATCGCTTTACGATTTGGCGGGACGTGTTTTCAAGAACGTTCCGGCACCGCTCAACCTTCCGGTACCGCTTTACTTCTATGTCAATGACAAGGTCATCCGAATCGGAGAGAACCCAAAAGGGTCCCATTCCACCTACCTGACGCCTTTAATATGGTAAGCATGCAGGCATCAAGTATCGTGAGAAAAAATCTTCCCGAGAATCGTGGGGGGTCCACCTGATGAGCAACGAGACGCAAAAACGTGATTTTCTCGACATCACGGGCGGGTGGCTGCACCAGTTGCGCGGCTGGATTGACGCGCGCTTCCCCATGAGCAAGCTCTGGAACGAGCAGGTGGCCCAGTACTACGCCCCCAAGAACTTCAACTTCTGGTATTTCTTCGGTTCCATCGCGTTGCTGATCCTGGTCAATCAGGTGGTCACGGGCATCTTCCTCGCCATGAACTATCAGCCCTCCGCGAGCCAGGCATTCGCCTCGGTGCAGTACATCATGCGCGATGTGAACTGGGGGTGGCTGATCCGCTACATGCACTCGGTGGGGGCTTCCTTGTTCTTCGTGGTGGTGTACCTGCACATGTTCCGTGGCGTGATCTACGGCTCCTATAAGAAGCCGCGCGAACTGCTGTGGATATTCGGCATGCTGATCTATGTGGCGCTGATGGCCGAAGCCTTCATGGGGTACTTGCTCCCCTGGGGGCAGATGTCGTACTGGGGGGCGCAGGTCATCACGTCGCTGTTCGGCGTCATTCCCGGCATCGGTAACTCGCTCATGCAGTGGCTGCGGGGCGACTATGCGGTCTCGGGCATCACCCTCAACCGTTTCTTCGCACTGCACATCGTGGCGGTGCCGCTGGTACTGATCGGACTGGTGCTGTTCCACCTGATTGCGCTGCATGAAGTGGGTTCCAACAATCCGGATGGGGTGGAGATCAAGAAACACAAGGGACCGGACGGCATTCCGCTGGACGGCATCCCGTTCCATCCGTACTACACCATCAAGGACATCGTCGGGGTGACCGTGTTTCTGGCGATCTTTGCGGCTATCATCTTTTTCTCGCCCGGTCTGCATGGCCTGTTCCTGGAGCCCGCGAACTTTGAGCCCGCCAATCCACTGAAGACCCCGCAGGACATCCACCCGCTGTGGTACTTCGGGCCGTTCTACGCCATCCTGCGCTCCATCCCGAACAAGGCGCTCGGCATCGGCGCCATGGGGCTGGCTATCGTCCTGCTGTTTTTGTTGCCCTGGATTGACCGCAATCCGGTCAAATCCATCCGCTACCGCGGTCCTCTCTACCGCGTGCTGGTGGGCGCGTTTGCTCTTACCTTCATCGTGCTCGGTTACATCGGCCTGCAGAAAGCCACCCTGTTCTGGGCGGAAATCGGCCAGCGGGTCCAGGAACTGTATTTCCTTTTCTTCGTGCTGTCCTGGGTTTACACCAGGCCGCGTACACGGGGGTTCCTCGTGGGCACGTTCCTGGCCGTGATGGTCATCATCACGCTATTCGACTGGCTCGCCTGGGATCCGGGCATTGCCCGCCTCAAGCTGGTGAGCTGGCTGATTCCCGGTGTTTACTGCGCGATTTTCCTGCTGTTGCCGGCATACTTCGGCAAACTTCTTGAGCCGAAGCCGGTTCCGGAGAGGGTGAGGTTCAAATGAGAAAATTCCTCTGCGTGCTCGCTCTGGCGCTTATCTCCCTGCCGGCCCTCGCGCAGGACGAGGGCATGACCCTGCAGCATGCCAACATTAACCTCAGCAACACCGCTTCGCTGCAGCGCGGCGCCAAGTTCTTCGTGAATTACTGCATGGGCTGCCATTCGGCCCGCTACGTGCGCTACAACCGCGTGGGCAAGGACCTGGGTCTTACCGATGTGCAACTCGAAAGCTATCTGATGCTTGCGGGCGGCAAGGCCTCCGACACCATGGTGAGCGCCATGCCGCAGGCGGATGCCAAGAAGTGGTTCGGCATACCGCCGCCGGACCTTTCCCTGGAGGCGGAGAGCCGCGGCACGGACTGGATTTATACTTACCTGCAATCCTTCTATCTCGATCCGAAATCGGCAACCGGCGTGAACAATGTGGTGTTCCCGCACACGGCCATGCCGCAGGTGCTGTGGGAACTGCAGGGTACACAGAAGGCGATATTCACGACCGTAAAGAACCCCGACGGTTCCACCTATGAGGTATTCAACCGTTTCGAGCAGGTGACGCCGGGCAAGCTCACGCCTGAGCAATTCGACAAGGCGGACCGGGACATCACCAATTTTCTCGCCTACATGGGCGACCCCATAGCGATCAAGAGCCGTGATCTTGGCCTCAAGGTTATCGGTTTCCTGATTGTATTCTTCCTGTTTGCCTATCTTTTAAAGAGAGAGATTTGGAAAAAAATACATTAATGCATGGTTTATACAGGCGCGTCACGTGACGCGCCCGTCTTCCCATTCGCAAGCGCCGTTTCCTGCCCACAGGCCGAACGCCATGACGCTATATTCCAGACCCACCTGCCCTCACTGTCACCGCGTGCGCTTCGTGCTCGCGGAGAAGGGCATTGCCATGGAGATCATCAACATTGAAGGCAGCAAGCTGCCGGAAGATCTGGTGGAGCTCAATCCCTACAACAATGTGCCGACACTGGTGGACCGGGAGCTGGCGCTCTACGACCCGCGCATCATCATGGAATATCTGGAGGAGCGCTTCCCGCATCCGCCGCTGATGCCCGTGGACCCGGTGGCGCGTGCGCGTTCCCGCCTGGCGCTGTATCGTATCGAGCGCGACTGGTACAGCCTGGTGGATGAAATCGAGCAATCGCCCGGCAAGCCGCATGTGCGTGCCAAGAAATTTCTGCGTGAGGGCCTGCTGGCGGCATCCGATGCCTTCGCCGTCAAACCCTATTTCCTGAGCGACGAGTTCTCACTGGTGGACTGCAGCATCGCCCCCATCCTGTGGCGGCTGCCGCGCTACGAGATCGATCTGCCGGCCCAGGCCAAGGCTCTCGGCAAGTACGCCGAGCGCATTTTCAACCGCCCGGCCTTCAAGTCCAGCCTCACGGAATTGGAGCGCGAGATGCGCGACGCCGCCTGAGTTAGGTCTATCCCGGCGCATTTTCTGCCCATGCTTTCCAGAAGGCCCTATCTGCTCCGCGCCATGCACCAGTGGATCATGGACAGCGGCCATACCCCGCACATCGTGGTGGATGTAAACGTGACCGGCGTAAATGTGCCACCGGGCTATGCCAAGGACGGCAAACTGGTGCTGAATGTCAGTTACGACGCCACCCAGGGACTGAATCTCGCCAGTGAACATGTGGAATTTTCCGCGCGCTTCGGCGGCGTGTCGCGGCACGTGCATGTTCCCATGTCAGCGATCCTCGCCATCTACGCCCATGAAACCGGTCAGGGCATGGTCTTTGGCCCGGAGGACGAACCGGCGCCCGCCGGCTCAGCGACAAAGGATCCCGTCAAATCCGGCAAGCCGGGTACCGCGAAGAAACCGAGTCTCAAAGTCGTTAAGTAAACCCGCTTCCCGGCGATATCTTCCCCTTGCGGGAGAGAAACCAGTGGAGTATCGCTGCACTGCGGCATAATCCCGCAAAAGCGGGCAGCCGTCAGCGGGGGATTTCCAGGAACGTGACCATGGAAACCGGAAGCCGTCTGTACAGAATCGTGAAAAAATTAGACAACCTGCCGCCATGGGCGCGCTGGCGGCTGCTGACGTGGGCATTCGGCCGCACGGTGCGGTTTGTGAGAACGGCAGGTGTGCAATTTGAAGATTTGACGGAAGAGCGTGCGCTGTTGCATATCCCGAACCGCAAGCGGGTGCAGAACCATATCGGCGGTGTGCATGCCGCCGCCATGGCGCTGCTGGCGGAAACCGCCAGCGGCGCGGTGCTGGGCATGAACGTGCCGGATGATCGCGTACCGCTGCTGAAGAGCATGCAAGTGGATTACATGAAGCGCGCCAAGGGCGATCTGTGGGCCGAAGCCACCCTTGACGCAGCGGCACGCACCCGCATCCGGGAGGAAGAAAAAGGCGAGATCGTGGTGCCGGTGAGGGTTACGGATGAAACCGGCGAGGAACCGGTGCAATGCCGTATGCTGTGGGCCTGGGTTCCAAAACACCGGAGATGAATGCCTGTGATCAAGGTCATCCAATACGACATCACCGATCTGGACGTGGACATCATCGTCAACGCGGCGAATACCACGCTCCTGGGCGGCGGCGGCGTGGATGGCGCCATCCACCGGGCCGCGGGGCCGGAGCTGCTGGAGGCTTGCCGGAAGCTGGGCGGCTGCCCGACGGGCGAGGCGCGCATCACACCCGGCTTCCGGCTCAAGGCTAAATGGGTGATTCATGCGGTGGGACCGGTATGGAGCGGCGGCGGCCGCGGCGAACCGCAGTTATTGGAAAGCTGCTATCAGAGCGCTTTCCGGCTGGCAAAAGACGCCAAAGCCCGCAGCATCGCGTTTCCCTGTATCAGCACCGGCGTGTACCACTATCCGAAAGAAGATGCCGCACACACCGCGCTAAAAGTCATGTACACACACGACAAGGAATTCCGCAGCATTGTGGCCTGCTGCTTTGATGCCGAAAACGCTGGTATTTACCGGCGCTTGCTCGGACCGGCGGCGAGCCAAGATTAGGACTAACGGGTTTCTTGTCCTTGGTAAAACGGCAGTCTTGTGCCGCCATACTTGTGTGGGCAAGGGATTGCCGATACAAAGCTCTATTCCGGCAGTAATTTGCCGGGGTTGAGGATTCCCTTCGGGTCGAACTGGCGTTTAATGCGCCGCATCAGTTCGAGTTGCACCGCATCGAATTCCAGGGACATAAACCGGCGTTTCTCCAATCCCACGCCGTGCTCGCCGGAAAGCGTGCCGTCCAGCGACAGCACCAGTTTGAAAACTTCCTGCAGACAGGGTTTGACCTGTTTCATTTGCTCCACATCGTCCGGATCAATCAACAGATTCACGTGGATGTTGCCATTGCCGGCATGACCGAAGTTGACATTGGTGATGCCATAACGGCGTGATATCTGCTGCAAGCCGGAGATCAATTCCGCCATACGCGATACCGGCACGGCCACGTCCTCGTTGATCTTCTTGGGGGCGATCTTGCGCAGCGCGGGCGAGAGCGCCTTGCGTGCGGCCCAGAGCGCTTCGGTTTCCTGGTTATCGTGCGCCGCACGTAATTCCACCAGTCCTTCACCGCGAGCGGCCGCTTCGACGGCTGCAACGCTGCTCTCAATCTGGGAAGCGAGGCCGTCCACCTCGATCAACAGCATGGCGCCCGCGTTGCGGGGCAGATCGGTCCGGGCATAATTACGGATCATTTCGATAGAGGCGTGATCCATGAATTCCAGCGCGCAGGGGGTGACCGGCTGCGCCATGATGCGGGATACGGCGGCGGCGGCGGTGATCATGTCGGCATAGACCGCGCGCAGCGTCCGCACTGTTTCAGGTTTGGGTGTGAGCTGGAGCGTGGCCTCGGTAATGACGGCGAGCGTGCCTTCGGATCCGATAATGAGGCGCGTCAGGTCATAACCCATGACTCCCTTGCTGGTAAATACTCCGGTACGCAGTTCTTCGCCAGCCCCGGTTACGATGCGCAATCCCAGCACGTTATCCCGCGGCGTGCCGTATTTGACGCTGCTGGGTCCGCCGGCATTGCAGGCCAGGTTGCCGCCCACGGTGGAATAGGCGGCGGAAGTCGGTGCCGGTCCCCAGAAGAAGCCGGCGGCGCCCGCAGCTTCCTGGGCCGCGCTGTTGGTGATGCCGGTTTCCACCACCATGAGACGGTCTTCGGGACTGAAACGCAGCACGCGGTGCATGCGTTCAAGGGCCAGTACCAAACCGCCGGCGACAGGTACCGCCGAACCGGTGGTGCTGCTGCCGAGACCGCGGGCCAGTAGCGGCACGCTGAACTCGTTGCACAAGCGCACGCAATCGCGCACCTCGTCATGGCGGACGGGAAAGGCCACCGCCCCCGGCTGCACCTGACGGCGGCTATTGTCGTAACTGTATGGCCAACGGTCGGCCGGGTCGGTGAGCAGGTCTTCTGCGCCGACGATGCGCGCAAGGTGTACCAGGAATTCCGGCGTGACGTGATCGGTGATGGAGGTATTCACGTCAGGTGCGTGCACCGAACAGTTGCTCATCAATGAGGTCGCACAGACAGTGCAGGGTGAGCAAGTGCACTTCCTGGATGCGTGCGGTCACTTTCGCCGGCACGCGGATCTCCACGTCCGGGGATTGGAGTTGTGCCGTCATCTTGCCGCCGTCCCGGCCGGTGAGCGCCACCACCCGTACGCCCTTTTCGTGGGCGGCGTCCAGGGCGCGTATCACGTTGGATGAATTGCCGCTGGTGGAGATCGCCAGCAACACGTCACCGGGCTGCCCCAGTGCGCGCACCTGTTTGGCGAACACCTCGTTGTACTCGTAGTCGTTGGCGATGGAGGTGAGCGTGGAGGTATCGGTGGTGAGCGCGATACCTGCAAGTCCCGGCCGTTCGCGCTCAAAGCGGTTGAGCAGTTCCGCGGCAAAGTGCTGGGCATCTGCCGCCGAGCCGCCGTTCCCGCAGCTCATGATTTTGCGGTTGCCGTTCAACGCCTCGGCCATGAGCTTGGCGCCGTTCACGATAGGCGGCACCAGTATCCGGAGCGCCGCCTGTTTGGCGGCGATGCTGTCGTTGAAAAGTTGCGTCACACGTGCATTGAGTTCCATGCATGTTCCTCTGGCTGTTGCGGTCAATCAGCGTGGAAGGCGTCCTGAATCCAGTCCATCTCGATCCGATCAGCGCCGGTTTCATTGATGGCCACCACGTCGAAGCGCAGCGGCTGGCGGCGGTAGCGCGCATCCTGCTGGAGAAAATGTTGCGCGGCGCGCAGCAGTTTTTCCCGCTTGCGCGCATTCACGGAGTCCGCGGCGCTGCCGAAACCGCGGTTGCGGCGATAGCGCACCTCCACCATCACCAGCGTTTCGCCTTGCGTCATCACCAAGTCCAGCTCACCCTGGGGGCAGTGGTAGTTGCGTGCGACCAGCGTGAGACCGGCATGGCGCAATAATTCAAGCGCCTGATCCTCGGCCCGTTGTCCGGCGGCCAGGTGCGGAGCGCGATTCACGGCGGCGAACTGGGTGCCGCCACCACGGATGGAACGGGCATCAGCGACATGGGTGCCAGCAGTTCGGGTACACCGCCATTGAAGGTGGCCCAATCCAACTGGCGGTGAATACGTCCGGCACTGTCCATGCTGAGCAGTCCCGTCATGCCCTGCACCGGCGTGGTGAAATTCCGGCCCTTGTACAACAGTGGTACCAGCCGCCAGGCATCAAAACCCAGCGCATACAGACGGCCGTTGGCGTGGAAATTATTCGGCCACAGCGCCGCCACCTTTTTGCTGGTGTCGGCCGCCGCACCGCTGCTTTCCAGTGTCCACGGCATGTCATCGAAGGTGATGCCGTCCAGATCGGTATCCGCCGGTTCGCCGGGCTGGTACACCTGCGAGATGGAATACACCGGCACATGGATGGCATGGTAGAACCTGAGTTGCGGCCGGATCAGTTTGGCGTCGCTGGGGCGTGCTGCAAGGAAAATGAACTGGATATCCTGGCGGCGGCGCGGTTCGAACTGCAGGCGTGTGCCGAGGAAAGCGGCGAGTTGTTCCTCGCGATACTGGCTCTGGTCCAGGTTGAGCAGGCGCGTTATGGGCACGGAGTAATCGCTCGCCGCGGCCTGATAAGTCTGGGTTCCGAGCAAGGTACCGCCGAGTTGCGTAAAGCGCGCCGAGAAGGCATTGAGTACGCGTGTGCCCCAGTTGCTCTGCGGTACCAGCGCCACCCCGCGGGTAAGTCCTTGCGCCATCAGGCGGTCCGCTACCTGGGCCGCTTCGTCCGTGGGAGGCAGGCCGAACTGGTAGAGGTTGGATGGCGCAGGCTGGTTGGTTTCCAGCGTGTTGAGTGCCAGTACCGGGACAGGCAGGGAGCCAAGCGCCGCGATACCGCCCACCGCGTCCTTGAGCAGCGGTCCTACCACCATGTCAGCACCTGCTGCTACCGCCTTCTGGTAGGCCGCTTGCGCACTTTGTGCGGTACCGCCGGAATCGTACAGGGTGATGGCCGGCGCGTTGCTGTTCCTTGCCAGTTGGAAATAGGCCGTCAACAGGCCGTCACGGATAGCGTCGGCGGCGGACTGGTAGGGACCGGAAAACGGCAGCAGTACGGCAACGTGCGCCGGATAGGTCACCAATTCTTTCTGTTTTGCGATCAGCTCCGGCACGATGTCCTGATTGGCCGGATGGTCGGGATAGTTCGCCTGCCAGGCCTTGATCTGTTGCAACAGGTTTTGCGGCTGCTGCCAGATATTGCGGGTTATGTCACCGAGCACCAGCCAGCCGCGCACCGTCGCCGAAACGGTTTTTGGCAGCGCCAGGAGGTTGACCGGGGTGCGGCTCTGGGTCACCAGCCGCCAGATGCGCCGGTGATTGGCATGAATGGCGGTGCTGTTGTTGCCGAGGAAACTTTCCCGTTCACTCAGATCCTCCACGGCCGCGACCGTGTCATTCAGGGCGGCATGGACCTGGGCCCGCAACAACAGTGTCCTGGCTTTCAGTGCATCGGGTAGCGGCGCCAGCGGAAAATGCAGATGCTTCAGGGCGGCGTGGGGGTGCTGGGCGGTAAAGTCGAGATTCGCCTTGAGCAGTTCAACGCGGGCGCTGAGCGCCGGATACAGGTTCTGCTTCTGCACCTGTCCCAGCAGTTTCCAGGCCTGCTGACCCTCACTGGCCTGCCACCAGTCTTCCGCGGCGCTCACCAGGTACTCGTTGCGCTGTTGTCCCCGTGCAGTCGCCGCCAGGCTTGCATAAATCTGTGCGGCGTCGGCAAATTTGCCTGCTTGCTGCAGTTGCGCCGCCTCGGCGGCTTTGCCTTGCGGGGTCTGCCGCGAAGGCGCGATCGCACAACCCGCCAGCAACCCGAGAAGGAGTGCCAGCAGGCAGAAACGGCGGACAGAAGCAGGCACAGGCTTGCCTTGCATGGGTTTTGGATTCCGGTGCAGGATGGGCGACAGCATAATCATACCTTGTACAGACAGGCCGCGGGAAAACCAGGGGGCAGCATGGCGGAAAGGAACAGGGGGGTGCTCTACGTGGTGGCCACGCCCATCGGCAATCTGGAGGACCTGTCACCGCGTGCCCGGGACGCGCTCGCGCACGTGGCGCTCATCGCCGCCGAAGACACGCGGCATACGGCCAAGCTGCTCAGTCACTTCGGCATCCGCACGCCGCTGGTTTCGCTGCATGACCACAATGAAGCGGAGCGGACGCCCGGCTTGATCGAAAAGCTGTCGGCAGGCGCCTCCCTGGCACTGGTGTCGGACGCCGGCACGCCGCTTGTCAGCGATCCCGGTTACCAATTGGTGCGCGCCGCACGCGCCGCCGGCATCTGTGTCAGCCCTGTCCCGGGGGCCTGTGCATTGATCGCGGCGTTATCCGCCAGCGGCCTACCCACCGACCGTTTTGTGTTTGAGGGATTTCTGCCGCAAAAGAGCGCAGCGCGCCAGGCGAGGCTTGTGGAGCTGGCCGGGGAGATGCGCACGCTGGTTTTTTATGAGTCGGTACACCGCCTGGTGGAATCCCTGGGCGATATGGCGCAGACGTTTGGCGGCGAACGCAGTGCGGTAATCGCACGGGAACTCACCAAGCTGCATGAAAGCCTGCGCGACGGTACGCTGCAGGCACTTGCGGCCTGGGCGAAGAGCGACAGCCACATCGGCAAGGGCGAAGTGGTGGTGTTGGTGGCCGGCGCTGCCCCGGAGAGCGATGTCAGGGATGCGGATGCGGTGCTGGCGGTACTGCTGGAGGAATTGCCCGTCAAGCAGGCGGCGGTCCTGGCGGCGAAACTGACTGGCGGGAAACGCAACGCGCTGTACCGGCGCGCCCTGGAGATCACTAAAACGCAGGGATCGTGAGTTTAGCCACTGCGTTCGTACAGGAAGAATTCCGCATCCGAGCCATCCGCGTATTGCGCCAGGGGATACCTGGCGGGCATATGTTCCAGCGGTGTCCAGGCCGGAAATGTGGCGGCGACGTAATCGCTGAATTGGCGATGCCGCACATGGGACAGGGAGCGCGTGGTCCGCGCGTTCTGGTTGGTGGAGTAAATCAGGACAAGCTGCTCAGCAGCAGTAAAGAGATTCCGCATATATTGCGCGAATACCGCGTCTTCCACCAGGTGATACAATATGTCCAGGGATATGGACAGCTCCGCTTTGATTCCCAGGGCCGGATCCAGATCCCGGCATCCATCGTAGATGGCAAAGCGCTTGCGGCTGTCACCGCTGAATTTCGCGCGGCAATGGGCCACCGCCGTGGCGGATACATCCAAGCCGAGATAATTCACCTTGCTGTCCAGCAGACCCAGTTGATTGCCGTCGCCGCAGCCGAATTCCACCGCGGAACGAATGCCGTGCCGATGGATGACACTGTTGATGATTTCCGCCTTGAATTCCGCCAATCTGCCATAGGAGCCCATTCCGGAGTTGCCCCCGTGGGCATAGCGTTTCTCCCAGTATTCTGCCGAGCTTTTAAAGTCGAGTGTATTGAAGAAACCGTACAGCCTGGTTGTCAACCGGCGTAACGGCGAACGGCGAGACATATCGTGGTGTGTCATTGCAAGTGATACGGCTTGTGGATATTTGCATTAAAGTATGCCTGTGAGCGTGGGCTGCCCGCCACCCGCACCCGGCTGTCGTGATGCCGGAGCGGCCATTGTTTAATCTGAGCGCATTGCGTATCGTGCGCAGCGGAGTCGGCCGGACAGCCGCGGTGCGCAAACGCCGAGGAAAGTCCGGGCTCCACAGGACAGGGTGCCAGGTAACGCCTGGGGGGCGCGAGCCCACGGACAGTGCCACAGAAAACATACCGCCCAAGCGCGCAAGCGCCGGCAAGGGTGAAAAGGTGCGGTAAGAGCGCACCGCGCGGCGGGTAACCGTCCGCGGCACGGAAAACCCCACCCGGAGCAAGACCAAATAGGGAAGCGCGCGGATGTGTTCCGCACGTGCGGTCCGCACGGCTTCCGGGTAGGTCGCTTGAGGTGCGCGGTGACGCGCATCCCAGATGAATGGCTGTCCCCGACAGAACCCGGCTTACAGGCCGACTCCTTGAGTTTTAATTTTCCGCTCGCTCCAGCCTTCGCCTTGAAACGGGAGTGCCGGGTGCCCGTGACGGTTCCGGCCCCCGGCCGACCTCTGTGGCCGGATAGGGGCCAAAATGGCCGTTACCGAACCGATACCCCGAGAAATAGCCATTTCTAATAATGACTCAAGGTCAGTTAGACGCTATTTCAAGCGGTGAGATTTTGCCCATTCAGGCAGATCCCAGCCGGTCCAGCAGGCGTTGTGACACATCCCTGGTTTGTGAAATGACGCAAAACCTGTCGCCGATCCCTGGTTAGTGAAACGCGCGCATGATTTCTATAACCATATGAATTTGCATACATTTGTACACAACTGTTCAAAAATCGCTGGGAGTAATTCGCACGATCCAGGGATTGAATCAGCCTGATTGATCGGAGCCTTTCTTGTGTTTGAGCCTCTTCTCGTCATGACTGAGTATTAGGTCTATTCCGCCACCGATTCCGGTCGAAAACCGCCACCCAAGCTATTTGCTTGGCAGCCGTGGCGGTGCGTTAATGGTTCTTGTCTGGGCTGCGGCACTCAAGTCCAGGATGGTCTCGATACGCACCAACCGCTCCGCGATCCGTTCCAGTCTGTGCTGCTGTTCACGGGCCTGCAGCATCAACGCATCCACTTTGGAGTCCAGTTGGATCGTTCGTGTCATGGCAGTCAGGATGCGGTCCAGCACGCTCACGGCGGACCCTCCGGGGTGGCCGGTTTCGCCGGCACGGTCTGCAGCAGGCGATCCACCCGCTTGAGAGAGGCTTGGATATCGGTCAATGCGTCATCGGCCGTACGCTCTGTATGCGCGGTGGCCGCTTCTAACGTACGCAACAGTGCCTCCACCGCCGGGTTATCCGCATCCGGCCGGTAATTCCTGGCCGCCTGGCGCAGATAGGCACCGACGGACAGGTTGGCCTCCTTAGCTTGGCGGACGATGCGCTTCTTTTCAGTCGGTGGAACCAGAATGGATAGGCGTTCGGTCGCATTTTCCATGAGGGCCTCCAAGTATGTGCATGCGCTGTGTATGTGTATGTTTACCTTAAATGCTGGAAACCTCCCTTGTCAATGCTCAATCTCATGATCCCATTCCCCCAACCCTAAATCTCCCCGAGGTGCGGTGGTTACCGTCTGATCGGGCCGCTCGTCCGGCATGGAACGGCAAGGGTGCTGTCAGCGAGGCATGGGCTGTGCGGCTCGGCAATGGATTCAACCCCGCCCGCCGGAAAGTGTGATTCAATAGAGTTGGCACTCAGCTACGACGCCTACGGACACCTGCTCACGGTGGACCGGCTTGCGGGAAAGCGCGCTGCCGCAAGCCCATCGGCGCTTCCGGATGAACCGCTGCCGGACTCAACGGCGAGAAATTCTCACGATCTAGGGGTCGTTTCACGATCTAGGGACATTTTTGCATCAACCAGGGGATGGCGACAGACGGCAACAAAGGCTGCCAAACTGCGGGAAATAGACTTAATGTGCTCTCTAAGATAGCTCCCTAAGCCACTGATTCTATGTCTTTTATCTTCTAGAAAATTTACCCTGAATCGCTCCTAAGTCTCTGTCTTACAAGCAATTTTTTTCTGTTTTGCTCTTGACGGGGAGCTAACCGCTTCCTATAGTGTGTCGAGTGGGAAAAAGTGGAATGAAATGGGATGAAATTATAGCGGAGTGGACATGTGTTTCGCGGTGTAAACAACCTGACGCTGGATGCCAAAGGGCGGCTTGCCGTCCCGGTACGTTATCGCGAACGCCTCACAGCGGCATGCAGTGGCCAACTGGTAATCACCATTGATCGTGGCTATTACCTGCTGATCTACCCGCTGCCCACCTGGGAAGAGATCGAAGCCAAATTGGTGCATCTGCCGAGCCTGCATCCGCAGGTGCGCGAATTGCAGCGCCTGCTGGTGGGGCATGCCACGGAAGTCGGCATGGACAGCCACGGCCGGGTGCTGCTGCCGCCGGAATTACGCGAATTCGCCCGGCTCGATCGCGACGTGGTGTTGCTCGGACTGATGAACAAATTCGAGTTGTGGGACAAGACCGCCTGGGATGCGCAGCGCGCAGAAAGTCTCGCTGGCGAGCACGGCGCGGGTGGCAGCCTACCGGAGGAGCTGGCCAGGCTTTCGCTGTGAGCCACAGGATTGTCGAGGGCGGCCACCGGCCGGTGTTGCTGCAGGAAGCGGTGGAACGGCTCGGGGTGCGGAGCGGGGGTGTGTATATGGACGGCACCTTCGGGCGCGGCGGACACAGCCGCGCGATCCTCGCGCACCTCGGCGATGCAGGACGCCTCATTGCCATGGATCGCGATCCGCAGGCGGTGGCGGCGGCACGGGTGCAGTGGGGTGATGACAGGCGATTTGCAATATATCGAGGTGCGTTCTCCATGCTGGAGCGTATTGCTCAGCAAGCGGCGGTGGCAGGACGGGTGAACGGCGTGTTGCTGGACCTGGGTGTTTCTTCCGCGCAGCTCGATGATCCCCGGCGCGGCTTCAGTTTCCTGCACAACGGTCCCCTCGATATGCGCATGGATCCGGATGCAGGGGAGAGTGCCGCCGAATGGCTCAGTCACGCAAGTGAAAAGCAGATCGCCGATGTCATTTATCAATATGGCGAAGAGCGCTATGCCAAACGTATCGCCCGTGCCGTCGTCACGGCACGCGCCGCCGCCCCGATCACCGAAACCCAGCCGCTTGCCGCAATCGTGAGCGACGCCGTGCCTACCCGTGAACGCAAAAAGCATCCTGCCACGCGCACTTTTCAGGCTTTGCGAATCTTCATCAATCACGAGCTGCAAGAACTTGAGAATTGTCTCGATCAGTGCCTGCGCGTACTGGCGCCGCACGGACGGCTCGTGATCATCAGCTTTCATTCCCTGGAAGACCGCCTGGCCAAGCATTTCATCCGCGATCATGCGCGCCAGGCACCACCGGATCCCCAGGCCCCCTGGGTGCAATCCCATGAATCTCCAAAACTGCGCGCCCTGGGCAAGGCGGTTCGTCCCGGCGAAAAGGAAATCAACCTGAACCCGCGTGCCCGCAGCGCGGTACTGCGCGCGGCGGAGCGCCTGCCATGAGACTTACCCGCGCCATGATGGCTTTGCTGATCGTGGCGGTGTTTCTCAGCGCACTTGCGGTTATTGATGCACGCAACGAAAACCGCATGCTGTTCGCCCGGCTCCAGCAGTTGCGCCAGCAGCGCGATCAGATCAATGTCGAATGGGGCCAGCTGCTGCTGGAACAGAGCACCTGGTCCACTCACGCGCGCATTGAACAGGTGGCCACCCAGAAACTCGGCATGGTGATGCCGCAGCACGTCGAAATCGTGGTGGTACATCCATGAGCCGCAGCGACGACGGCAACACCTCCTGGCGCTGGCGCAGCACTGCGGTATTGGGCGTATTCACGCTTGCCGCCGCGGCATTGCTGGGCAGGGTGGTGTACCTGCAGGTATTCGACAACCAGTTCCTGCAGGACCAGGGCAAGGAACGTCATTTGCGCGTGGTCCAGATTCCCGCGCACCGCGGCATGATCCTCGACCGCAACGGCCAACCGCTGGCGGTGAGCACGCCGGTGGACTCCATCTGGATGAATCCACAAGTAATCTCCGCTGCTTTGGGACGCGTGCCGCAACTGGCACACGCGCTCGGTTTGCACACCCGGGACATCATGACGCTGCTGCGCGAGAACCATGCCAGGCAATTCGTGTACCTGGCGCGCGATCTGGATCCCTATGCCGCGCAGCGGCTGTTGGCGCTGCGCATCCCCGGCGTATACACGCAGCGCCAATACCGCCGCTATTACCCGGCGGGTGAAGTCACGGCCCACGTGCTGGGGTTCACCAATGTGGATGACGTGGGGCAGGAGGGTCTGGAGCTCGCCTACAATGACTGGCTGCGCGGCATTCCCGGCGCCGAGCGCGTTATCGTGGATGGCTACGGCCGCTTCATGCAAGACGTGGAAAGCCTGCGTGCGCCGCGGCCCGGAAAAAATCTGGTCACCAGTATCGATCTGCGTGTGCAATATTTAGCCTATCGCGCACTCAAACAGGCGGTGCTGGAGCAGGGCGCCCAGTCGGGCTCCATCATCGTCATGGATGCCAGGACCGGTGAAGTGCTGGCCATGGCCAACCAACCTTCGTTCAATCCGAATAATCGCAGGGATTATTCCGCGAATCTGTATCGCAACCGGGCGGTGACCGACCAGTTCGAGCCGGGTTCGAGTCTCAAGCCGTTTACCATCATGGCGGCGCTGCTTTCCGGCCGCTACACGCCCGACACCGTTATTGACACGGCGCCGGGTTTCTATGAGGTGGGGGGCTATACCATTCGGGACGACAGCGATTACGGCGCCATCAATCTCACCACCATCTTGGAGAAATCCAGCAACGTCGGCGCGAGCAAAATCGCGCTGTCGCTGCAACCGCAACTGCTGTATCAGACGCTGACGAATTTCGGTTTCGGCCGCGTGAGCGACAGTGGGTTCCCCGGCGAAGTGGCGGGCTCGCTGCCTGCGTACCAGTCCTGGAGCGAGGCACGCCAGGCGACCATAGCCTACGGTTACGGTGTCGCGGTTACTGCCCTGCAATTGGCGGATGCTTACGACATCATTGCTGACAACGGCATGCATTATCCGCCGACGTTTGTGCACCTGGACGCACCGCCCGTCGGCCGGCGTGTGGTCCCCGCACGTTACGCCGTCACGCTGCGCGACATGCTGGAGACGGTGGTTTCGGACCAGGGCACCGGCGAACTCGCTTCCGTGGCGGGTTATCACGTGGCGGGTAAGACCGGTACTGCGCATATCGCCGAGAACGGCGGTTATTCCGCCAACAGCTATATGTCGGTGTTCTGCGGCATGGCCCCCGCCACGGATCCGCGTCTGGTCACAGTGGTGGTCATCAAACGGCCGAGCCGCGGCCAGTATTATGGTGGCCTGGTTTCGGCCCCGGTGTTTGCACGTGTCATGACCGGAGCCCTGCGGCTGCTGGATGTCCCACCGGATGATCTGGCCAACCTCACCACCACCGCCTACGTGGTGAATCTGGGGCATGCCTCGTGAGCGTGTGGGCGCAAAATCCCGGCGGCGTGCGCATCAGGGAACTGCTGCGTGGCGAGGCGGATGTGTCGCCTGAACGCGACCTGCTGGTGCCGGGGCTGGCCATGGACAGCCGCGGGATACGCGCAGGCTATCTGTTTCTCGCCTGCCGCGGCCATGATCATCACGCTCTCAGGCATCTGACCGACGCGCGCGCACGCGGCGCCGTGGCCGTGGCCTATGATCCCGAGGACGCGGTGGAATTTCTGCCCGCACTCAAGGGGTTTCCGGCGTTTGCGATTCGCAGTCTTGGCCAGCGTGCAGGTTATATTGCCGCACGCTTCTATGCCGATCCCTCCGCCAGCCAGCAGGTGATGGCGGTCACCGGTACCAACGGCAAGACATCCGTGAGTGTTATTACCGCCCAGGCTCTTACGGAGCTGGGCAAACCCTGCGGGATACTGGGCACACTCGGTTACGGTGTGTACGACACACTGGAAACACCGACCCATACCACGCCGGATGCGGTCAGTGTGCAGCAGTGGCTCGCCCATTTCCATGCGCGCCGCGCGCAGTACGTCAGCATGGAGGCATCCAGCCATGCCTTGGATCAGGGACGCTTGAACGGTGTGCACCTGAAGGTGGCCGTATTCACCAACCTGACCCGTGATCATCTGGATTACCACGGCGGCATGGAACAGTACGGCGCGGCGAAACGCCGGCTGTTCGAGTCTCCGGGACTCAGGCACGCCGTTGTCAATCTGGATGATGCTTTCGGCTCGGAACTGGCGCGCACGCTGCTGCGTGGCGTTGACTGCATCGGGTATTCGCTTCAGGACGCGCGCCTGAGTCAGGGCGGAACCCTGCGTGCCATGCATCTGGAATTGCATTCCGGCGGTATGGAATTCGACGTGGACGGCGATTTCGGCCATGGCCATATCGAGGTCCGACTGCTCGGCGGTTTCAACGTCCGGAATCTGCTGGCGGTGCTGGGCGTGCTGCTGGCGCTGGAAATTCCCTTTGCGGATGCATTACGCGCCGTGAGCCATGCGCGCACCGTGCCCGGCCGTATGGAATGCTTCGGCGGCGGCACCCTGCAGCCGCTGGTAGTGGTGGATTACGCGCACACCCCGGATGCGCTGGAGAAGGCGCTCATCGCCGCGCGTGCCCATTGCCGTGGGCGGTTGTGGTGTGTGTTCGGCTGTGGCGGTGAACGCGACCGCGGCAAACGCCCACAGATGGGCGCCATCGCCGAACGGCTGGCGGAGTGCGTGATCATCACCGACGACAACCCGCGCCATGAGGACGGTGATGCCATCATTGCGGAAATTCTCGCCGGCATCCGCGATCGCAGCCGCGTGCAGGTACAGCGCGACCGCACACGCGCGGTTACCCAGGCAATTCACGCCGCCGCGCCGGGCGACGTGGCGCTGGTGGCCGGCAAGGGGCACGAAACCTGCCAGGTTATCGGCGACGACAGCCTGCCATACAGTGATCGCGACACAGTGCGCGCAGTGCTTGAGAAGGTGCGGGCATGAGTACCCGCCGGCTCTCCGAGGTGGCGGCCGTGACCGGCGGCAAATTGGTGGGCGCCGACCGGGAATTTCTGCGTGTCGGCACCGACACGCGCAAGCTCATGGCGAGTGAGCTGTATGTGGCGCTGCGGGGAGCGCACTTCAACGGCCATGAATTCGTCACCCAGGCCGAAAAACTGGGCGCCGCCGCTGCGTTGGTGGAACACCCCGTGCCTTGCCATCTGCCGCAGGTGGTGGTGCGCGACACCCGCCGGGCGCTGGGCGCCTATGCCGCTCATTGGCGCGGCGATTTCAGCATCCCGGTGATCGGCGTCACCGGCTCCAACGGCAAGACCACGGTCAAGGAAATGATCGCCAGCATCCTGCGTCGCCGCGGGGCAACGCTTGCGACCCGCGGTAACATGAACAACGACATCGGTCTGCCGCTCACGCTGCTGGAATTGAATGAGCAGCATCGCGCCGCAGTCATTGAAATGGGCACCAACCATCCCGGCGAGATTGAATATCTGGCGCGGCTGACCGCCGCCAGCGTGGGCGTGGTGACCAATGCCGGCCCCGCCCATCTGGAGGCGCTCGGCAGCGTACAGGGTGTGGCGCTGGAAAAAGGCGCGCTGTTTGCCGCGTTGCGCCCCACGGGTGTGGCCGTCATCAATGCGGACGATGCCCAGGCATCCCTGTGGCGGGGCATGGCCGGTTCGCGCGTGCAGCGCAGTTTTGGCCTGACCGAAGCAGCGGACTTTCATGCGCAGCCCGATTCACTCAAACAGTTGCCGACCGGCGTGTGGGAATTCCGACTGGTGTCACCGCTGGGGGAAACCGCCATTCACCTGTCGCTGCCCGGCAGGCACAACGTGCTCAATGCGCTCGCCGCCGCCGCCGCCGCCACGGCCGCCGGCGCCACCCTGGAAGAGGTAAGCAGCGGTCTTGCCAACACGCCGCTGACCGCCGGCCGGCTGATAGTCGTGCCTGGGATGCGTGCCTGCCGCCTTATTGATGACAGCTACAACGCCAATCCGCTGTCCCTCAGGGTGGCCATGGAATTCGCCCTGAGTCTGGGCGACCCCGTATGGCTGGTGTTGGGGGATATGGGTGAGTTGGGTGACCGCGCGGCGGCGTTGCATGCGGAGTGCGGTGCGCTGGCCAGACAGCTTGGCATTGTGCGCCTGATCAGCTTCGGCAGCCTGAGCCTGCACGCAACGGAACGGTTCGGCGCGGGGGCGGAACATTTCCTGGACCGGGAAGCGCTTGTCAGCGCTTTGCGCACCGAATTACGCCACGGAATCACGCTGCTGATCAAGGGCTCGCGCAGCATGCGCATGGAGCACGTGGTGGAAGCCCTGCGTGAACAACAGGCCGTGGGAAAGGCTGTAAACGGGAGTTGAACCATGCTGCTTTTCCTCACCGAATACCTGACGCGCTACTACTCGGTATTCAATGTATTTTCCTATCTCACGTTTCGCGCCATCCTCGGCGTGCTCACTGCGCTGCTATTCTCGTTCATCACCGGACCGAGCGTGATCCGGCGGCTGACCTCCTATCAGATCGGCCAGAGCGTGCGCAATGACGGTCCCCAGTCGCACCTGTCCAAAGCGGGCACACCCACCATGGGCGGCGCCATGATCCTGGTCACCATCATTGTCACCACGCTGCTGTGGTCGGACCTGCGCAATCGTTACGTGTGGATACTCATCGGCGTTACCTTCGCTTTCGGCCTCATAGGTTTCGCCGATGACTACAAGAAACTGGTGCTGCGTAACTCCCGGGGGATGTCGGCCAGCAGCAAATATTTCTGGCAGTCGCTGTTGGGTCTGGCGGTGGCTATCGCGCTGTATCTGAGCCATCGCGACAACAGTGAAATTGATTACATCCTGCCCCTGCTGAAGCATGTATCCGTTTCGTTGGGTGGTTTCTTCATCCTCATCACCTATTTCGTGGTGGTGGGTATGAGCAACGCGGTCAATCTCACCGACGGCCTGGACGGCCTCGCCATCATGCCGGCGGTCATGGTGGGCGGTGCGCTCGGCGTGTTCGGCTACGCCTCGGGCAATTTCGTATTCGCCCATTACCTCACCATCCCCTATCTCCCCGGTGCCGGCGAAGTGGTGGTGTTCTGCGGTGCACTGGTGGGCGCGGGGCTCGGTTTCCTCTGGTTCAACGCCTATCCGGCGCAGGTATTCATGGGCGATGTGGGCGCGCTGGCGCTGGGGGCTGCGCTCGGCACCTTGGGGGTCATCGTGCGCCAGGAAATCGTGCTGTTCATCATGGGCGGCGTATTCGTGATGGAAACCGTCTCGGTGATCCTGCAGGTGACGTCCTTCAAGCTCACCGGCCGGCGCATCTTCCGCATGGCGCCGCTGCATCATCACTTTGAATTGAAGGGCTGGCCGGAACCGCGCGTCATCGTGCGCTTCTGGATCGTCACGGTGATTCTGGTGCTCATCGGCCTGTCCACCCTCAAGGTGCGCTGAGGAGGCGCCACGCATGCACATGCCGCAGCACAGAATGAAGACGCTCATCGTCGGCCTCGGCAAAACCGGGCTGTCATGCGCGCGCTTCCTGGCTGACCGTGGCATGGAGGTGGCGGTCACCGACAGCCGCGAGCGTCCTCCCGGCCTCAAGGAATTGCGCAACACCCTGCCGGGTGCGGCGGTGTTTGTGGGCGGTTTTTCCGAGGAGGCGCTCAGGCACGCGGATCAGGTGGTGATTTCCCCCGGCATCGCCGTGGATACGCCGTTCCTTGCCAAGGCGCGTGTCCTGGGCCTGCCGCTGCTGGGCGACATCGAATTGTTCGCGCATGCGGTGCATGCACCGGTAGTGGGCATCACCGGCGCCAACGGCAAGAGCACGGTAACGACGCTGGTGGGACGCATGGCGGAGCGCGCCGGCCGCGAGGTACGCGTGGGCGGAAATCTCGGTACGCCGGCCTTGGAGCTGGTCCGGGAAAAGGAACCGCAGCTGTACGTGCTGGAACTGTCCAGTTTCCAGCTGGAGCTCACCGTGTCGTTGCACTGCGTGGCGGCGACCGTGCTCAACATCTCGCCGGACCACATGGATCGTTATGCCGCGCTTGCGGACTACGCCGCTGCCAAGGCGCGCATCTTTGCCCACTGCGATGTGGCGGTGGTGAACCGTGACGATGCCGTGGTGCGCGCCATGCCCAAGGCGGGCCAGAGGCAGGCAAGTTTCGGCCTGCAGACTCCGACCGGCCACAATTACGGCGTGGTGATGCACGCGAGCGAACGCTGGCTCGCGCGCGGCAGTGAACGCCTGCTACGCATCAGTGAATTGCGCATCCGCGGCGATCACAACGCGGCGAATGCGCTGGCGGCTCTCGCTCTCGGCGAAGCAGCGGGTCTGCCGATGGAGGCGATGCTTGTCGCGCTCAGGGAATTCCACGGTCTGCCTCATCGCATGGAATATATCGCGGCGGTGAACGGCGTGAGCTGGTATGACGACTCCAAGGGCACCAATGTGGGCGCGACCCTGGCGGCTGTATCGGGTCTCTCCGGCCCGCTGGTGATGATTGCCGGTGGTGACGGCAAGAACCAGGATTTCAAACCACTGGCTGACGCACTGCCGGGCAGGGCGCGTGCCGTGGTGCTGCTGGGCAAGGATGCGGTTGCAATTGAACAGGCGATTGCCGGCCGTGTGCCGCTGCGGCAGGTGAAGGACATGGACACCGCCGTACAGGTCGCGGCCAGGCTCGCCCAACCGGGTGATGTGGTGCTGCTGTCGCCCGCCTGCTCCAGCCTTGACATGTTCGACAATTTCGAACACCGCGGCCGGGTATTCGCCGCCGCCGTACGGAGGCTCGCCCATGGCTGAAATAAAACCCATTGCCGGTGGCGATATTGCACACATACCGGACCGCATACTGCTCATGACGGCGGCGGTGATCCTGGCCGTCGGTCTGGTGATGGTGGGCTCCGCTTCCATCACCCTGGCCGACAAGCTGACCGGCAATCCGTTCTATTATCTTGAGCGCCAGCTGGCCTATGCGGTGCTGGGCTTCGGCCTCGGCGTCGCCGCATACTGGTTGCCGCTCGCCTGGTGGCAGCGCAGCAGTTATCTGCTGCTGATTCTGGCGTTTGCACTGCTTGCCGTGGTACTGGTACCCGGCATCGGCCGGCAGGTGAACGGCAGCATCCGCTGGGTGGTGCTGGGCCCGTTCCGGCTGCAGGTATCGGAGCCGGCGCGGCTGCTTATCCTTATATATATCGCCAGTTACATTGTCCGCCGCCAAACGGAACTGGCGGCGCATTTCATGGGTTACCTCAAACCCATGCTGCTGCTGGCCTTCGCCGCCTTGCTGCTGCTGGGGGAGCCGGATTTCGGCGCCGCCACGGTGCTCATCGTCACTGCCATGGCCATGCTGTTCTTTGGCGGCGCGCGTTTGCGGGATTTCATTCTGTTTACGGTGCTGGGTGTGATCGGCTTCGTGACGCTGGCCGTGGCTTCACCCTACCGCCTCGAGCGTATCACCGGTTTCCTGCATCCCTGGAGTCATCCCTTCGACAGCGGCTTTCAGCTAACCCAGTCGCTCATCGCCTTCGGGCGTGGCGGATTCTTCGGTGTGGGATTGGGCGAAAGCGTGCAGAAACTTTTCTATTTGCCGGAAGCCTACACCGACTTCCTGTTCGCGGTACTCGCCGAGGAGCTTGGACTGCTGGGTTGTCTCGCCGTGCTTGCCCTGTTTCTCGTGTTCACCTGGCGCGCCATTGTCATCGCGCGGCGTGCGGCACAGCAGGGCCAGATATTCGGCGCCCATCTCGCCTTCGGTCTGGGTCTGTGGATTGGATTGCAGGCGTTCATCAACATGGGTGTGAACATGGGTCTGCTGCCCACCAAAGGCTTGACGCTGCCGCTCATGAGCTACGGCGGCAGCAGCTTGGTGGTGGTGTGCGCCGCCATCGGCCTCATTCTGCGCGTGGACCGCGAAACCCGCGCCGGGCGTTCCTGGCTGGAAAAGGCCATGACTGCATGATGGTTCTGTATTGGAAAGAGACGGAGGTATGAAGATCGTGATCATGGCGGGCGGTACCGGCGGTCATGTCTTTCCCGCGCTTGCGGTGGCGGACGTACTGCATGCGCGCGGCCATGAGGTCGCCTGGATCGGTACGCGCCAGGGATTGGAAGCGAGCGTGGTGCCCGCCGCCGGTATTCCCATGGCATGGATCGAAGTAGGCGGCCTGCGCGGCAAGGGCATGGCCACGCTGCTGCAGTCACCCTGGAGAATTGCGCGCGCCCTGGCACAGGCGCTCGGTATCTTCCGGCGCCTGCGTCCGGCGGCGGCGCTCGGCATGGGCGGCTTTGCCAGCGGACCCGGCGGCCTCGCAGCAAGGCTTGGAGGCTGCCCCCTGGTGCTGCATGAACAGAACGCGGTGCCGGGTATGACCAACCGCATCCTGAGTCATGTCGCCACGCGCGTGCTGGAGGGTTTTCCCGGCAGTTTTGCATCCTCACGGCAGGGGGAATACGTGGGTAATCCGGTGCGCGCGAGCATCGCGGCGTTGCCGCCACCGGAAATACGCTTGGCCGCACGCAGCGGAAAACCGCGCCTGCTGGTCATCGGCGGCAGCCAAGGTGCACAGGTGCTCAATGATTGCGTACCGCAAGTCTTGGTACGGCTCGATGCGGCGCTGCGTCCCGAAGTATGGCATCAGACAGGCGCACGCGATGCACAGAGCGTTGCGGCCGCCTATCAGGCGTACGGGATACCGGCGCGTGTCGTGCCCTTCATTGAAGACATGGCGCAGGCTTATGCTTGGGCGGATTTGGCCCTGTGCCGTTCCGGGGCGCTCACCGTGGCGGAACTGGCGACGGTGGGGCTGGCTTCCGTGCTGGTACCGTTCGCGGCGGCGGTGGACGACCACCAGACCCGCAATGCGGAGTTCCTGGTGCAAGCGGCGGCGGCAGAACTGTTGCCGCAGATGCAACTTTCAGCGCAAACCCTGATCCCGGTGCTCGGCGGAATACTGGGCGACCGGCAGAGGCTCATGCAGATGGCGCGCCGCGCACGTGCGCTGGCCAAACCGGATGCGGCGGTGAAAGTCGCCGAGGCCTGCGTGCAGGCGGGAGGAGCGGTATGAACGATCTCATGCGGCGCATCCGTCATGTGCACTTCGTCGGCATCGGCGGCGCCGGTATGGGCGGTATCGCCGAAGTGTTCATCAATCTCGGTTACCGCGTCAGCGGTTCCGATCTCCGGGGAAACGCCATTACCCGGCGTCTGGCCGGCCTGGGTGCAGAGGTGCAGCTTGGCCACAGTGCGGAGAACCTGACCGACGCGGATGTGGTGGTGATGTCGAGCGCGGTAACCGGCGACAACGTGGAAGTGGCGACGGCACATGCGCGGCGCATCCCCGTGGTGCGGCGCGCGGAGATGCTGGCGGAACTCATGCGCTTCCGTTTTGGCATCGCCGTGGCCGGTACCCACGGCAAGACCACCACCACCAGCCTCGTGGCCAGTGTGCTCTCGGAAGGCGGCCTTGACCCCACCTTCATCATTGGCGGGCGGCTGATCAGCGCCGGCGCCAACGCGCGTCTGGGCACCGGCCGCTATCTGGTCGCGGAAGCGGATGAAAGCGATGCCTCGTTTCTGTATCTGCAGCCGCTTATCGCCGTGGTCACCAACATTGATGCGGATCATCTCGGCACCTATGCGGGTGATTTCACCCGCCTGCGCAGTGCCTTCGTGGAATTTTTGCATCATCTGCCGTTTTACGGTCTGGCGGTGCTGTGTCTGGACGATGCGGAAGTGCGCGGCATATTGCCCGAGGTGGCGCGGCCCGTGGTCACGTACGGCATGAGTGAAACAGCGGATTTCCGTGCCGCTGACATCCGCCGTGAGGGGCGCCTGACCCACTTCAAGATGTGGAAACCGGGACAGCAAAAACCGCTCGACATCACGCTCAATCTTGCCGGCCGACACAACGTGCTGAATGCCCTGGCGGCGCTGGCGATCGCCCAGGACCTAGGTATCGCCGACACCGCCGTTGTGAAGGCACTCGCCGGCTTCCAGGGAGTGGGGCGCCGGTTCCAGATTCACGGCGATATCCGCATACCTTCCGGCACGGTGATGCTCGTGGATGACTACGGCCATCACCCGCGCGAGCTCGCCGCCACGCTGCAGGCAGCGCGCGAAGGCTGGCCCACGCGGCGGCTGGTGGTGGCGTTCCAGCCACACCGTTATACGCGCACCCGTGATCTCTTCGATGACTTCGCCGAAGTGCTGTCTCACACGGATGCACTGGTATTGCTCGAAGTGTATGCGGCCGGCGAGGCCGCCATCGCCGGCGCCGACGGACGCTCCCTGGCGCGCTCCATCCGCAACCGCGGACGCGTGGATCCGGTGTTCGTGGCGCGGGTGCAGGATCTGCCGGAAGCGCTCCGGGGCGTACTCAAGGACGGCGATTTGTTATTGACACTCGGTGCCGGCGATATCGGCAGCATGGCGGCGGAACTGCCGCGGCTGTTGATGGACAGACAAGCGACACAACCGGCAACAGCGGAGCGGAAACCGTGAAGCGGCACACAGCCCGGCATGAAAACGGAATACCGAGGCGACGGCGCCTGCTGCTCGCGGCGGGGGGGATGTTGATCGCGTTGACGCTGCTGGCGGCGCTCACCGCCTATTCCGCGAAACCGCTGCTGGCGGGGCCGGCACTTACGCAGTTGGTGGTCAGCGGACAGCTCAATCACGTGCGGCCGCAGGCGGTACGCGCGGCGGTGCTGCCGGTACTGGGAAACGGTTTCTTCAGTACCGATGTGGATACGGTACGGGCGGCGGTGGAGACACTGCCGTGGGTGGCAAGTGCGGCGGTACGGCGCAGTTGGCCACATACACTTTATATAGGCATTACCGAGGAGGTGCCGGTGGCCCGCTGGAATACTGACGGCCTCATGGATGCGCGCGCCAAGGTGTTCGTGCATACCCAAAACAGCGAATGGGCAAGGCTGCCGCTTCTGGCCGGTGTGCACGGCAGCGAGCAGGACGTGCTGGCGGAATACAACACGTTCACCCCGCTGCTTGCACTACACGGCTTGGTGATCACGCAACTGCGCGTGGACGCACGCGGCGACTCCACTGTGGAACTGAACGACGGCATCGAAGTACGCCTGGGCCGGGAGGATACGGAACTGCGTTTGGAGCGTTTCGCCGCAATCGCGCTGCCGACCCTGAACGAGAAACTCACGACGGTCGCCTACGTGGACATGCGTTACACCAATGGGTTTGCGGTGGGCTGGAAGACGGCCCCGGCGGCGGACGTCACACAAAGCAAAGAGGTTGGACCCAATGTCTAGAAAGACTGATAAGCGACTGATCGTGGGTCTCGACGTGGGCACATCCAAGGTAGTGGCCATTGTCGGCGAGGTGCTGGCAGATGGCGCCGTCGAGATCGTGGGTATCGGTTCGCACCCGTCGCGCGGACTCAAGCGCGGCGTGGTGGTGAACATCGAATCCACCGTGCAGTCCATTCAGCGCGCGGTGGCGGAGGCTGAACTCATGGCCGGCTGTCAAATCCACTCGGTGTATGCCGGTATCGCCGGCAGCCATGTGCGCAGCCTCAATTCCCACGGGGTCGTGGCTATCCGCGACAAGGAAGTGACCGCTGGCGATGTGGAGCGCGTCATTGATGCGGCACGCGCGGTAAGCATTCCCGCCGATCAGAGAATTCTGCACATTCTGCCCCAGGATTTCGTCATTGACGGCCAGGATGGTATCCGCGAACCCATCGGTATGTCTGGTGTGCGTCTCGAAGTGCATGTGCACATTGTTACCGGCGCCATGAGCGCAGCGCAAAACATCGTGCGCTGCGTGGAACGCTGCGGCCTCAAGGTGGACGACATCATTCTGGAGCAGCTCGCTTCGAGCTACGCGGTACTCAACGAGGACGAGAAGGAACTGGGCGTGTGCCTGGTGGACGTGGGTGGCGGCACCACTGACATCGCGGTATTCACCGATGGCGCCATTCGTCACACGGCGGTGATCCCCATCGCCGGCGATCAGGTCACCAATGACATCGCCGTGGCGCTGCGCACGCCCACGCACCATGCCGAGGAAATCAAAATCAAGTACGCCTGCGCCCTGCCGCAACTGGCGAGTGCCGACGAAACCATTGAGGTGCCGAGTGTGGGCGACCGCCCGCCAAGGCGGCTCGCGCGCCAGACGCTCGCCGAGGTGGTGGAACCGCGTTACGAGGAATTGTTCAGCCTGATTCAGGCGGAGATGCGCCGCAGCGGTTTCGAGGACGCGGTACCCGCCGGCATCGTGCTCACGGGCGGCAGCGCCAAGATGGAGGGCGCGGTGGAACTCGCGGAGGAGGTATTTCATGCGCCGGTGCGGCTCGGTGTGCCGCAGTACGTTACCGGGCTGGTGGACGTGGTACGCAATCCCATCCACGCCACCGGTGTGGGGCTGCTGTTGTTCGGTGCGCAGAGTCTGCCACGGAATGGCGTGGAACGGCGTTCCCGCATGCAGGTGCAGGACGTCTGGCAGCGCATGAAGCAATGGTTTCAGGGTTCGTTTTGAGTAGTTTTGGTTTAATGAACTTGCAGAGGAGACCGGGACATGAATTGGACAATCGAAGAGGATGTGAATCAGAGCGCCGTAATCAAGGTGATCGGCGTGGGCGGCGGCGGCAACAATGCCGTGCAACACATGGTGGCCAGCGGTATCGAAGGCGTGGATTTCATCGCCGTCAATACCGATGCGCAAGTGCTCAAAAAGATCAATGCGCGCACCACGCTGCAGATCGGCAGCAATCTCACCCGTGGTCTGGGCGCGGGGTCCAATCCGGAAACCGGCAAGCAGGCCGCACTGGAGGATCGCGAGCGTCTGGAGGAAGTGCTGCGCGGCAGCGACATGGTGTTCATTACGGCCGGTATGGGCGGCGGCACCGGTACCGGCGCCGCGCCGGTGGTGGCGCAGGTGGCGAAGGAACTGGACGTACTGGTGGTGGCGGTGGTCACCAAACCCTTTCCCCACGAAGGCAGCAAACGCATGAAGGTGGCGGAACAGGGTTTGGCGGAGCTTGGGCAGTATGTGGATTCGCTCATCGTGATCCCCAACGAAAAACTGTCCGCAGTGCTCGGCCGGGATATCCCCATGCTGCAGGCCTTTCAGGCCGCCAACGAGGTGCTGCACGGGGCGGTGCGCGGCATCGCCGACATCATCACCCGGCCGGGTCTCATGAACCTGGACTTCGCCGACGTGCGCACCGTGATGTCGGAGATGGGCATGGCCATGATGGGTACGGGTCAGGCCAGCGGTGAGGGACGCGCGCGCAAGGCCACGGAGGCGGCGGTTACCAGTCCGCTGTTGGAGAATGTCAACCTGCAGGGGGCCCGCGGCATTCTGGTCAACATTACCGCCGGCATGGACCTGACCATGGGCGAATACGAAGAGGTCATGGACATCGCCCACGGTTACGCCGTGGAGGATGCCTCCATCAAGGTCGGTACGGTGCTGGACCCCTCCATGAGCAACGAGATCCGGGTGACGGTGGTGGCCACGGGACTGTCCCGACCGCAGCAGGTGCAGGCAGCGCCGCCGGTGGTGAAGCCGCTGGCGGTGGCGCCCCAGCTGGTTCCCCTGGCCCGCACCGGCACGGACGACCGCCCCGACTGGAAGAAGCTGGAACGGCCCGCCTATGTGCGGCAACGGGAGAAGGACGAGCCGGATCCCCAGAGCCAGGAGTATCTGGATATCCCGGCCTTCCTGCGCCGGCAGGCGGACTGACAGGCGGCAAAGTGAAAGCGGCGTAAGGCCTTGAAAAACCTTGTTTCACGCGGCGCCCCTGTGCTACCGTACCCGTCCGCGGTTTTGTCAACAGATGGCGTCCCCGGCCATGTCTGAGGGTGTGTCGCGGTGGCTTTGGCAAGCACCTGCCCGTTAGGGTGGGGCGCAATGCGGGGTTCCGCTGGAATTGGGTAGTACGAACGGCATGCTGAAACAGCGTACGCTTAAGAACTGTATCCGCGCCACCGGCGTGGGTTTGCACACGGGTGAGAAGGTCTATATGACCCTGCGCCCGGCCACACCCAATACCGGCGTCGTTTTCCGCCGCGTGGATCTGGAAAAACCCGTTGATATCCGTGCCAATGCCGAAAACGTCGGCGATACCATGCTGGGCACCACCCTCGTGAACGGCGACATCCGCGTATCCACGGTGGAACACCTGTTATCCGCGTTTGCCGGTCTCGGTATTGATAATGCCTATGTGGATTTGAGCGCTGCGGAAGTGCCGATCATGGATGGCAGCGCCGGGCCGTTCGTGTTCCTGCTGCAATCCGCCGGCATCGAGGAGCAGAACGCGCACAAGCGCTTTATCCGTATCCGCGATTCACTGGAAGTGCGCGACGGTGACAAGTGGGCGCGCTTTGAACCCTTTGATGGTTTCAAGGTGAGCTTCCAGATTGACTTCAATCACCCCATCTTCAAGAAACACACACAGAGCGCCAGCGTGGACTTTTCCACGACTTCCTTCGTGAAGGAAGTGAGCCGCGCACGCACATTCGGTTTCATGCGTGATATCGAAATGCTGCGCCAGCAGCATCTCACGCTGGGCGCATCGCTGGACAACGCCATCGCACTGGATGATTATCGCATTCTCAACGAGGATGGGTTGCGTTACGAGGACGAGTTCGTCAAACACAAGATTCTTGATTCCATCGGCGATCTCTATCTGCTGGGACACAGCTTGATCGGCGCCTTCAGCGCCTACAAATCCGGCCACGGTCTCAACAATGCTTTACTGCGCGCGCTTCTGGCGCAACAGTCTGCCTGGGAAGAAGTTACCTTTGATGATGCGGCGACCGCGCCCATCTCCTACATGACACCGGTGCACGCTTTATAGGGTTGTGCGGACCCCACCCATGTTCCAGGACGCTAACGCCGCGGCGCGCGGTTACGGGCAAGACGTCGAAGTGAGCGGCTGAGCGGCCCGTCCTCCAGCCCGGCGGCGGTATTTTCAAGGATTTGGCGTACGGCATCCGGCAATGTCCTGGGTGACGGTTTGGGTCCGGGAGGGAGAGGCGGTTCGGGCAGAATCTTGACTTTGACTGCGGTGCAACGCAGGTTGTCGGCGGCGAGCCTTTGCAGAAGTTGCTGCTGCTGATAGCGGACAGGCATCGCGGTGGCGGCGCTGTCCATGTATATGACCAGCGTGCCGGTCTCCGTCTCCCGCTCGCCGCCGAGACAATGCGGTGCCAGTGCCGGCGGCAGGCGACGGCATATTTGCTCACGCAGCTGATTGAGCCGATGTGCCTCGGCCGTCAGCAGTTTGAGCGGGGAGTTGCTCTGCTGGTTGAGCAATGCGCCGAGGGAGTGGGATTGGGGAGCTGTCACGGTCGGGTTATTCACTGAGGTTCAGGGAATGCAGCGGATGAGTCTTATTCTATTCATAAAACGCGGCCGGGTGCGTCAAGTGGACTTGGGCAGGCCGATAATCTGGGGCAGTAGCGTGGCCCTGGCAGCGGTCACCGCGGGCGCGCTTTTTCTTGCAGGTTATGGCGTGGCCTCCTGGCTGGGCCAGTCCTCGGTACGTGCCCAGAGCTGGAAGGCCCAGCTCAGCGCCCAGGCGCGGGAAGTGGCCCAAGCCAGGCAGCTTGCCCAAGCCAATATTGACGCCCTGTCCGCCAAGGTAGGCCAGTTGCAGGCGCACATCATCCGTCTGGATGCGCTGGGTCAGCAGCTTACGCGCATGGCGGGCCTGAAGCGCGGTGAGTTCAATTTCAGCCAGCCCCCACCCGAGGGCGGTCCGGACCTGAGCGGACCCGTGCAGCATGTACCGCTGCCCGACTTCCTCAACAGTCTCGACCAGCTTTCTGCGCAGATCAACAACCGTGAGCAGCAGCTCACGGTGCTGGAAAGCCTGTTCATGAACCGCAATGTGCGCGAGCGTTCCCTGCCTTCGGGGCCGCCGGTGGTGGAGGGATACATCAGTTCGCCCTTCGGCATGCGCATTGATCCCTTCACCGGCGAACTCTCCTTTCATCCGGGCATAGATTTCGCGGCGCCGGAAGGCGAACCGGTCAAGGCGGTGGCGGCGGGAGTGGTGACTTGGGCGGCACCCGATGGCGGCTTCGGCAATCTGGTGGAGATCGACAACGGCAACGGTTATGTGACGATGTACGGGCATAACTCCAAAATTCTGGTGCATGTGGGTGAGGTGGTGAAGAAAGGCCAGGAGATCTCGCTGGTGGGTTCCACCGGCCGTTCCACGGGGCCCCATGTTCACTTGGAAGTCCTATACAATGGAAAGCCGATCAACCCGGCGCGGTTTGTGAATGCCACGGGGCGGACGCGGCTGGCCATGATGCCCCGCAGCATGGATTAATCTTCATCCTTGCCAGCCGCCTCGACCCGCGGCTCAGACCCTACCGGAACCCTATTGCAAGCAGGCCGGTGTGCCCACAGGGTACGCCGGCCTGCAGGTATGGGCGCCCGGACAGCGACACAGTGGGAACAAGCGGAATAACGCCATGGCAGACAGTTTGCTGAAGAAAGTATTCGGCAGCCGCAATGAGCGGCTGCTGCGCGGCATGCAGCGCAGCGTGGTACACATCAACGCGCAGGAGCCGCAGATGCAGGCCCTTTCGGATCAGGCCCTCAGGGCCAAGACCGCGGAATTCCGCGAGCGCCATGCCAAGGGTGAGAGTCTGGAGGGGCTTCTGCCGGAGACTTTCGCGGCGGTGCGCGAAGCGGCGCGGCGCAATCTGGGTATGCGTCATTTCGATGTGCAGCTCATTGGCGGCATTACCCTGCACCGCGGCAAGATCGCCGAGATGCGTACCGGCGAAGGTAAAACCCTGGTGGCGACTCTGGCGGTGTATCTCAATGCCATTCCCGCTCATGGCGTGCATGTGGTCACGGTGAACGATTACCTGGCGCAGCGCGATGCCGATTGGATGCGTCCGGTGTACGAGGCCCTTGACATGAGCGTGGGTGTGATACTTGCGGGGCAGGATCCCGCCACCAAACGCGCGGCCTACGGCGCCGACATCACGTATGGGACCAACAACGAATTTGGTTTTGATTACCTGCGTGACAATATGGCGTTCCATCTGGAAGACAAGGTTCAGCGGGAACTGCATTACGCCATCGTGGACGAGGTGGACTCCATCCTCATTGACGAGGCGCGCACACCGCTCATCATTTCCGGCGCGGTGGAGGACAATACCGAGCTGTACCGCAAGGTCAACGTGCTGGTGCCGCGCCTGACCAGACAGGAGGAAGAAGACGGTCCCGGTGACTACAGTGTCGATGAGAAAGCCAAGCAGGTGTATCTCACCGAAGAGGGCCATCAGCATATTGAGGAGCTGCTGGTCAAGTCTGGGCTGCTCAACGAAGGCGAATCACTTTACGATGCCGGTAACATCAGCCTCATGCATCATGTGAATGCCGCACTGCGCGCGCATGCGCTCTATCATCGCGAGGTGGATTATATAGTCAAGGACGGCGAAGTGGTCATCGTGGATGAATTCACCGGCCGCACCATGCCGGGACGCCGTTGGTCCGACGGCCTGCACCAGGCCATCGAGGCCAAGGATGGGGTGAAGATTCAGGCGGAGAACCAGACACTCGCTTCCATCACCTTCCAGAATTATTTCCGTCTCTACAAGAAACTCGCCGGTATGACCGGTACCGCCGACACCGAAGCATCGGAATTCCACGAGATATACAACCTGGAAGTGGTGGTGATCCCCACCAACAAATCCATGATCCGCAAGGACATGCCGGATCAGGTGTACCTCACCACCAAGGGCAAGTTTCAGGCGGTGATTTCCGATATCCGGGAAGCCCATGGCCGCGGCCAGCCGGTATTGGTGGGCACGGCTTCCATTGAAACTTCGGAATATCTCTCGGGGCTGCTCAAAAAAGACAAGATCCAGCACCAGGTACTCAACGCCAAGCAGCACGCGCTCGAGGCCCAGATCATCGCCCAGGCGGGCCGCCCCGGTACTGTCACCATTGCCACCAACATGGCCGGCCGCGGCACGGACATCGTGCTGGGTGGCAGTCTGGAGGTGGAACTCAAGGCACTGCCGCCGCAGACCACCGAGGAGCAGCGTGCGCAGGTGCGCCAGGAATGGCAGAAACGCCACGACGCTGTCGTGACGTCGGGCGGGCTGCACATCATCGGCAGCGAGCGTCACGAATCACGGCGCATTGACAACCAGTTGCGCGGGCGTTCCGGCCGCCAGGGGGATCCGGGTTCCAGCCGCTTCTATCTGGCCCTGGACGACAATCTGATGCGCATCTTTGCCGGTGACCGGGTGAAAGCCATCATGGAACGCTTTGGCGTGCAGGGTGACGAGGCCATCGAGCATCCCTGGGTGACCAAGGCCATCGAAAACGCCCAGCGCAAGGTGGAAGCCCACAACTTCGATATCCGCAAACAGTTGCTGGAATACGATGATGTCGCCAACGACCAGCGCAAGGTGATCTATGAGCAGCGCAACGAGTTGTTGCAGGCAACCGAGGTGGTGGCAACCATCCACGCCATTTTTTCCGATGTGATCAACAGCGTTATCAACGAATACATTCCACCGCATAGCGTGGAGGAGCAATGGAATATCCCGGGGCTTGCCGAGGCTCTGGAGCGTGAATTCACCCTCAAGCTCGACATCAAAGGCTGGCTGGACAGCGACAGCACACTGCATGAGGAAACCTTGCGCAGCAAGATTATTGATGCCTTCATGACATCGTATCAGGAGAAGGAACAGCAGACCGGTGTTGAGGTCATGCGCCAGTTTGAGAAGGCGGTTATGTTGCAGGTATTGGATAATCTATGGCGCGAACACCTGGCCAATATGGACTACCTGCGTCAGGGCATTCACCTGCGCAGCTATGCACAGGTGAATCCCAAACAGGCCTACAAGCACGAATCCTTTGAAATGTTTGCGGGCATGCTGGACCGGTTTAAACTCGAGGTGGTCAGCATGCTTGCCAAGGTGCAGGTGCGCACCCAGGAAGATGTGCAGGTGGCGGAGGAACAGCACCGCCGCATCCGCGCCATGCAGTTCCAGCACGCCGAGGCCCCGAGCGCCACGACCGGCGAGGTGGCCGGCGAGGCTCCGCCGCCGCCGCCAGTCGCTACTTTCGTACGCGAGGGCCGCAAGGTGGGCCGCAATGAACCTTGCCCCTGCGGCTCGGGCTTGAAATACAAGCAATGCCACGGACGGTTGAGTTAGCGGACTGTTGAAAAACCGCCCACTCAGCTCCACACGAGTCGCCTTCAGAATGAATAGAGACGCGTTTTCCGGCGCCCGTTTTCTTTCACGGGTTTCGCCCGTATAAACCCAAATGACTGTAACCTGCCAGCATATTCATGGGCCCGCCTGTATTGCATCCCGCACGCTTTTGCGGCTCCATAGATCGTCTCGCTGGGATGTTTCGCAATGTGGAACAGAAAGTCCCTCTCACGCTTCGTAAGCGTATCCATGCGCGCGACGGGAATGACATTAAATGTTCCTGACACCAGCCAACTCCACGCGAGATCCATTCCACCGCAAGAGTGTTTTGCCTCACCCGTAAGCGAGGTACGCAGAGTCGGCCATACGCGCAGAAATACGTCCCGCCCCAGGTAATGGATGAATTCACGCGGAGTCATGCGAATGACCGATTCATGCAGATACGACGGGTGTGCCTCCTCGATCCGCTTCCTCCATGTCTCCCTCTCGACATCCCGATCCCAGAACACGCGCCGGCTCACCTCCTCCCAGGGTGCCACGTGGGTTTTGTGGCCGTGCGTCTTCATGGCTTCGGCCCCCGGCGTTTCTGATCATGCGCCGGTTTCTTGCTCGGTGAAGTGCGTGTGTCTGATGCCACCATCATGTCTGCTTCGAGCCACGTCTGCGCAAAAAGCGCTTGCCGAACCACGCCGATGTCCTGGTACTTCTGCCACTGTGGCGCCGCAGTGATCTCGGACAATTCATCTATCAGGTCGAACCAACGAATCGCAGCCAGTCCGTTGATGAAGGCGCGGGTTGGAAACTCGTAGGGTATTGTCTTCACAAAGTCGGTAAATGGTGCATGCTTCTCCGATAAGACGCACAAATCAAAAATGTCGCGAGCCTTCTGCCGGCCACCAGCCGGTGTATCCTGATCCAGGGTATGTCCCGTGATTGTGCGCAACTTTCGGTGATACAGTCCTTCGATAGACTCGGTCAAGACTGTTTGCCCGCCCAGTGACCGTCGTATGGCAGGGTACACCTCGTAGTATGCGTCTTCCACAAACGATACCTTGATGGCCTGTTGGCCGACACGCAGATACCCATCAAGCTGATTCGCCGCATTCTTCCCATCCACGATGACAAGCGTCTCAAACCGCAGTCCGGTTCGCTTGATATCCCGGGCGAGATCCAGCGCAGAGAAGCCTGCAGGCAGGAAATAATCCATATCCCGGGATTGCCGGTGCTGGAGCCAGAATCGGCTGAGCGCCGTGCCACCGACGAGTTTTGCGGTTCGCAATGGAGGGTAGTCAAGATTATTCAGCAGTCGGCAAGCCTCATCTTGGAGGTATTCGACCGCGCGGCCGTCGTTCGCAATGGTTTTTTTTGACATATATGTCATTATAGTACAAACCGGGGCAGCCACGCTGCCAGGGGCTGGTTTTCAGACGAGAACCGGGCACGTCAGGGAGTCAAATATATACTTCCTCTTTTCTGCAGGGCCGCAGGTCTGGTCCATGCAGCCGCGAAGGAAAACAACATGCAGACCATTTCTGTGGTGGCGGCGGTACTGAAGGATGCGCAGGGCCGCGTGCTGGTCACGCAACGTCCCGCCGGCAAGCCGCTGGCGGGATATTGGGAATTCCCCGGCGGCAAGATCGAATCCGGTGAGCAGCCGTTTGCGGCGCTCCAGCGTGAACTGCAGGAAGAACTCGGGCTGGATGTGCAGCAAGCGCGGCCGTTGCTGCAACTCTCCCACGAGTATGCGGAGCAGAGGGTGGAACTGGATATCTGGCGGGTGACCCGTTGGAGCGGGGTGCCCTGTGCGCATGAATCCCAGGCGATTGCCTGGGTGAAGCCGGACGAACTTTCCCGGCGCCGGCTGTTGCCTGCCGACACGCCTGTGGTGCAGAGGCTGCGCCTGCCGCCGTGCATGCTGGTGACGCCGTCACCGGAAGACGAGACCGGCTTCCTCATGACCCTGGAAAGACGGCTGGCGGAGGGGCGGGAGTTCGTGCAATTCCGTGGGCCGGCGTTGCCGGAGCGGCAGTACGGCGTAATCGCCAGGGAAGTCATACGCCTGTGCCGGGAGTATGGCGCCCGGGTGGTGCTGAACGCCGAGCCGGAACTGGCGCGGCAGCTTGGCGCGGATGGCGCACATCTCAGCCGCGCAAGGCTCGGGACGCTTGCCCGCCGGCCGCTGTCGCAGGAATTCCTCATCGGCGCTTCCTGCCATGAGGCGGCGGACATCCGCAGAGCGGTGCAGCAGTCGCTGGATTACGTGGTGCTGGGCGCGGTGCGGCCGACCGCGAGTCATCCGGGACGGAAACCGCTCGGCTGGGAGACATTCGCCGAGCTGGCCGCAGAAAGCAGTGTGCCGGTGTATGCCATCGGCGGCCTGACGCCGGCCGAGCTGGACACGGTGCACGCACAGGGCGGTTATGGCCTCGCCGCCATGCGTGCCCTGTGGCAGGGGACGGAAAACTAGGACTCGTCCGGCTCGGACGGCTGCGCCTCGCCGGGAATCGCGCGTTTTTCCTGCAGCCACTCGCCCAAATCAATAAGCCGGCAGCGTTCGCTGCAGAACGGCTTCCATACCGATTCCGCGGTCCAGGGCACCGTCAGGCCGCAGCGCGGGCATTTAACCGCTGCTGGGAGGTGCGGCGTCTCGTCCACGCAAGTCAGAGCTGGCAGCAGACCAGCTTGAAGCCGATATCACGCTTGCTCTGCTGCGGGCGGCTGTTGGCATCCTGGCGTTCCAGGAAATGGATGGTAATGCGCTGGCGACCGGCGCTGATTTCCGGGAACACGCCGCTGCTTGCCGGTACCATGACACGCACCAGCGGACAGGCGGGGCCGGCGAAAACGTGTTGGTACATGCCTTGCTCAGCCACTTCACGGGTGGGCAAGGCGCTTTCCCGGGTGAGCGCCATGAGCAGATTGATGGTATCGCGCAATGGCCGGATTTCTTTCAGCCAGTTCTGCAGGTCGCGCGCGCGGTTGGCGTGCGCCTGGGAGAGCCAGGCGTGGTAGGCTGGCAGATCAAATTGGCAGGTGCCGCCCGGAATCGCCAGGCGATTCCTGATGGTATTGAGAAATTCGTTTTCCTTGAGTCCCACGCCCAGTTGCCGCCCATCGCCGTCCATGGCGTGGCGCAATGTTTCGAGCTCGACCAGCACCGACTGCAGGCGCGCACTGTCCACCTCGGGGCTGCCCTTGAGGCGGTTCAGGAACAGCAGACAACGTTCCAGTTCCTTGAGCACCTCGGTACGCACATCACCGCGGATAAGCAATGCAGCAATTTCCAGGATTGCGGTAACGGCAGCACGGCTGTCCCAGGGCGATGTCAGGCCGGCATGATACTCGCACTGCTCGAACAGGAATTCCAGGCGCAGGAAAGTGCGTATCCGTTCCGTGAGCGGTTGTTCGTAGGCCAGCCACTCGGCGGGCAGAAGCTCCTCGATGGGTTTTGGTTCGATGCTCAGCATGAAAAATACGCCTCGCTCAGGGCAGCCGTACGCCCGGGTAGCGACGCTCTGAATGCCGGACGATATCCAGGTATAACGCGTGCAGCTTACCCGCGGAGGCGGTCAATTCCGCCTGCTCGCCGGTGTTCATCAGAATATCATCTCCGGCCGCCAGACGCCGCTGCCGGTCCGTCTGTGCGGCAAGCATGGCGCGGGCGGACGCCTCACTCTCGCCATCACGTGACATCAGCCGGGCCAGTTGCACCGGCTCGGGGCAGTCCACCACCAGTACCCGGTCCACCAGCGTCCGGGCCTGCGGATTTTCCACCAGCAGCGGAATCACGGCGATGGCGTAGGAAGCGTGGCACGAGGCGAGTGCCTGCCGCAGCCGCTGGATGACCAGGGGGTGCAGCAGGGCTTCCACCCGTGCCCTCAGATTCGCGTCGCCGAACAACTGCCGGCGCAGGCGGGCGCGATCGAGCCGGCCCCGGCTGTCCAGACATGGCCCGCCGAGCAGCGCAGTCAGTTGCGTGAGAGCGGGGCTGCCGGGTGCGGTGAGCTCCCGGGAAAGGGTGTCCGCATCCACCACCGGCACGCCGAGACGCGTGAACTCCGCCGCCAGCGCGGATTTGCCGCTGGCGATGCCGCCGGTGAGGCCCACCTTGAGCACGGGGGTTAATGGCCCCCCATCAGGTGCAGATACGCACGGGTAAGTTCGTTCCCCCACAAGAGTGCAATCCAGCCGGCCACGGCCAGATAAGGCCCGAAGGGAATGGGAATACCGCGCTGCAGGCGGCGGCTGAGAATGAGTCCTGTCCCCACCAGCGCGCCGGTCGCCGCCGCAATCAGAATGATCAGCGGCAGACGCTGCCAGCCGAGCCAGGCACCCAGCAAGGCATACAGTTTGAAGTCGCCGTAGCCCATGCCTTCCTTGCCGGTCAGCAGCCGGAAGACGTGATAGACGCACCACAGGCTCACATACCCCGCCGCCGCGCCGATGAGGGCGGAACGGGGATCGGTGAAGGTATGGCCGAGATTGAACAGCAGGCCGAGCCACAGGATAGGCAGAGTGAGGGTGTCCGGCAGCAGTTGCTTTTCCAGGTCAATGGCCGCCAGGGCCAGCAGCGCCCAGGTGAGCAGCAGGGCTCCCAGAGCCGGCCAGCCGAAACCGAAATGCCAGGCCAGCCAGCCGGAGAGCACGCCGGAAATGATTTCAATCACGAGATAACGCGGCGAAATGCGGCCGGCGCACGCGCGGCAACGGCCGCGCAGCAGCAGAAAGCTCACGACCGGAATATTCTCCCGCGCGCCGATGAGATGGCCGCAGTGCGGACAACGGGAACGGGGCACCACCAGGTTGTAGGGTTCCGTCGCCGCAAGCGTGGTTCCGTGCAGTTCCGCGCAATGCGCCTGCCATTCCCGCTCCAGCATGATGGGCAGGCGGTGAATCACCACATTCAGGAAGCTGCCCACGATCAGGCCGAGGCATATCGCGACCACGATAAATGCCGGCGGGGTGGTCTCGAGGAAAGACACCAGGTACATGCGCGAGCCTTGTGAGAACGGTTAAGGAAAGGGGCGCGGTCCGCGCCCCTTTGAACGGGAGGCGATCAGAATGCGTTGCCCAGGTTGAAGATGGGCAGGTACATGGCCACCACGAGACCGCCCACCAGTATGCCCAGAATCACCATGATGAACGGTTCCATCAGGCTCGACATGCTGTCCACGGCGTTATCCACTTCCTCTTCGTAGAAATCCGCCACCTTGGACGCCATGGTGTCAATGGAGCCCGCTTCCTCGCCGATGGCGATCATCTGCACCACCACGTGGGGGAAGATGCCGGACTGACTCATGGCCAGATTCAGCTGCTGGCCCGTGGAGACCTGGTCGCGCATTTTCAAGACCGCATTTTCATAAACCACGTTACCCGTGGCGCCGGCGACCGATCCCAATGCCTCCACCAGGTTCACGCCAGCGGCGAACATGGTGGACAAGGTGCGGGCGAAGCGCGCGATTGCGGCCTTGTTGAGGACCATGCCGATGATGGGGATCTTCAGCAGCACCCGGTCCAGGAATTCGTGGAAACGCGGCGAACGTTTTCTGCCTTCCACCAGGCCGACGATGGCGGCGATTATGATGATAAGGTACAGCCAGCCCTTGGTGCGCACGGATTTCGACAGATTGACCACCATCTGGGTGAAAGCCGGCAGGTTGGCGCCGGCGCTCTTGAACAGTGACTGGAATTCGGGGATCACGAAGATCAGCAGGATGGCGGTGACCACAATGGCCACCACCACCACCGCCGCGGGATAGAACATGGCCTTCTTGATTTTTTTCTTGATGGCCTCGGTTTTTTCCTTGTAAGCGGCGATCTTGTCCAGCAGGGTTTCCAGGGCGCCGGAATGTTCACCGGCGCGTACCAGGTTTACAAACAGGTTGTCGAAATACAGCGGCTGCTTGGCCAGGGAATCCGCCAGCGTGTTGCCGGATTCCACGTCGGCCTTGATGCCGAGCACCATGTTCTGCATGCGTGGATTGCTGTGTCCCTTGCCGATGATATCAATGGCCTGCACCAGCGGTACCCCGGCCGACATCATGGTGGCCAGTTGGCGGCTGAAGAACGCGATATCCGCGGTTTTGATGCGTTTGCCGCGCCCCGCGGAGAACAGGGCACTTTCCTTGCGGATCTTGATCGGGGCGATACCCTGCCGGCGCAAATCCGCCTTGACCGCCACCTCGCTGGAGGCCATGGTTTTGCCCTTGACGCGGTTGCCCTTCTTGTCCGTGCCTTCCCAAAAGAAGTTTGCCTGCTTGATTGCTGCGACTGCCATGATGCTGCTTCTCTCTATTGCCTATTCAGTGATCACGCGGTTCAATTCCGCGAGACTGAGGATGCCGTGTTTGACCTTGTGCAGGCCCGCCCTGTGCAGGTCCCACACCCCTTCCTTGGCGGACTGGTCCGCAATCTGGATGGCGTTGCCGCCCTCCATGATGAGGCGGCCCATGGCCTCGGAAACGGGCATGACCTGATAGATGCCGGTGCGCCCCCTGTAGCCATCGGTGCACTGCTCGCAGCCCACCGCTTCGTAAATTTCCATCCCGGATGCGGCCTCCTCTTCGCTGAAGCCTTCCTTGAGCAGCGCCTCGCGGGGGATTTTGACCGGGCGTTTGCAATGCGTGCACAGCCTGCGTGCCAGGCGCTGTGCGATGATGAGGTTGACCGCGGTGGCGATGGAATACGGCGGTACGCCGATGTCTGCCAGGCGCGCGAGGGTTTTCGGCGCATCGTTGGTGTGCAGCGTGGCCAGTACCAGATGGCCGGTCTGCGCGGCCTTGACCGCGATCTCCGCGGTTTCCAGGTCGCGGATTTCGCCCACCAGAATCACATCCGGGTCCTGGCGCAGGAAGGAGCGCAGCGCGGAGGCGAAGGTCAGGCCCACCTTGGGATGCACGTTCACCTGATTCACGCCGGGCAACTGGATTTCCACCGGGTCTTCCGCGGTGCAGATGTTCCGGTCCTGGGTGTTGAGAATGTTGACGCCGGTGTACAGCGACACGGTCTTGCCGCTGCCGGTGGGGCCGGTCACCAAAATCATGCCATAAGGACGCGCCAGAGCCCCGAGGTAAAATTCCTTCTGGAAATCCTCGTAGCCCAGCGCGTCAATGCCCAGTCTGGCGCTGGCGGGATCCAGAATTCGCAACACGATTTTCTCGCCCCAGAGCGTCGGACAGGTGTTGACACGAAAATCAATGGCCCGGGTTTTCGACAGCTTGAGCTTGATGCGGCCGTCCTGCGGGATACGCCGTTCGGAAATATCCAGTCGCGCCAGCACCTTGAGGCGCGCCGCAATCTTCATCGCCAGCATCACCGGGGGTTGCGCCACTTCGCGCAGCATGCCGTCCTGGCGCAGGCGGATGCGGTAGAACTTTTCATAGGGCTCGAAATGTATGTCCGAAGCGCCTTTGTTGATGGCATCCAGCATGATTTTGTTGATGAAGCGCACCACCGGCGCATCGTCCACGTCCGCATTCGGTTCATCAAGCGTGTGCGCGTCCTCATCGCCGGCGGAGATTTCCAGCTTGCCGAGATCGTCGTCGAGATCCCCCATGTCCGTATCCAGGGAACGCACCGCTTTTTCGATGGCGCGCGCCAGCTTGTCTTCCTCCACCACCACCGCTTCCGCCGTCAGTCCGGTGCCGAATCGGATTTCATCGAGCGCCCGCAGGTTGGCCGGATCGGAAACCCCCACGAAAATCCTGCGGCCGCGGCGGAACAACGGCAGTACGTGGTGTTTCTCGATGAGCTGTGCTTCCATCTCCTTCAGGGGGGCATGGGCCATGTCAACGGCGTCCAGATCCAGTACCGGTACGCCGAATTCGTCGGCGGCGATGCTGGCCAGGATATTGGCGTTGAGTTTCTTGTGGCGCACCAGGTAGGAGACCAGCAGCAGCTTTTCCTGCGCCGCTTCCCGCTGCACGTCCATGGCCTGGGCTTCGCTCAGCAAACCGTCGGCCACCAGCCTGCGGGGCAAGCCGGTGAGGCTCGTTCTGACGGTCGTCGTAGCCATATCCGCGTTCCTTTGTCCCGGCGGCCTCAAACCGCCGCCACGGGCGTTAGATAGTAGTGTATCGGCCGAAAATGTCCAACTGTGGCGCGGCCCTGCGGCAGAGCCAGGGACGGACCTGAGCAGCAGAGCGCCTTGCCGGGAGGTGGAGCGGGGCTGGTATCCTGATGTCGCTGTCCAGATTCCGGAGAAATATGCGGGGGGTTCGCTGGGCCGGATGATGCCAGCCGAGTAAGCCCGGGAGCCTCATGCCAGTAATGTAAACTTCAAGGAACGGGCTTCCCAAACTCCGGGTGCCGGCTACGCGACTTAGTTCTGATTGAAGTTTGAGCAGGCGTTGCGAATTGTCATACAAGCCGCTACTCCGTATTAAATTTCACGAATTTTGGACATCCGCAAGTGGAGTGCGTTTACCGGAGTGATTATATGTATGCCATTTGCAAGCTGGGCTAAGGAAAATCCGCCATACAATGAGGAACCCGCTCCATATGGAACATACTGGAGGAATAGGTATTTGGCGCAATTTTTGGCGGGTTTACTTTCTCCGGTGTGACGGTGGAGATGGGAGTTATTTAAGAATTCGGAAAGCAAGCAATCAGACAATGAACATATCGGCGTCATGCGCTTATCGTGGAGGACAGAGTTGACCGTTCGCCGTCGCCTGCTGGTTCTAACCTCCACCTATCCGCGCTGGCCAAATGACCGGGAACCCGGCTTCGTACACGAACTGTGCAAGCGCCTGACCGGTGATTTTGATGTCACCGTGCTCAGTCCCCACGCGTCCGGTGCAATGGTTGAGGAAATCATGGATGGTGTGTCTGTACGGCGTTACCGCTATGCTCCTGCGAGTTGGGAAACTCTGGTCAATAATGGCGGCATCGTCACCAACCTCAAACGCCAGCCCTGGAAGTGGTTGTTGGTGCCGGGCTTTTTGCTTGTACAGGCTTGGGCAGTTTGGCGCCTGATTCGACGCTGGCGACCGGATATCATTCACGCGCACTGGGTATTGCCGCAAGGTCTGCTGATTGCCGTGCTGAGTTACATTGTGCGCCGTAAGTTCCCGTTTCTGGTCACAGCGCATGGTGCCGATCTGTTTGCCTTGCATGGCTGGAGATTTACGGTATTAAAGCGTTTTGTCATTCACAGAGCAACTGCAGTCACGGTGGTTAGCAGTGCAATGCGTACGGAGTTGGTGCGCATTGGCGCCGAGGTGGATGAAGTTGAAATTCAACCAATGGGCGTGGATCTGTCCGAACGTTTCACTCCCGACCCATCGATTCTTCGTTCATCGGACGAAATGTTGTTTGTGGGCAGACTGGTCGAAAAGAAGGGTTTACGTTATTTAATTGGTGCAATGCCAGCCATCCTGTCTGCCCGTCCAAAAACGTATCTCACTGTGGCCGGTTTTGGGCCTGAAGAATCGGCCCTCCGCATGCAAGTGCAAGAGTTGGGATTGGATAATAAAGTACATTTCATCGGTGCGGTGGTGCAAGCTGATTTGCCCGCATTGTATCGGCGTGCAGCAGTATTTGTAGCTCCGTTCGTGCAGGCGGCATCCGGTGATCAGGAAGGTTTGGGACTGGTGTGTATTGAGGCCGCGGGTTGTGGCTGTCCGGTTATCATGTCCGACTTGGCCACAAGCCGGGATATGTTTACCGATGCCTCAGGCGTTGTATCCGTAACCCAGGCGGACAGCCCTGCTTTGGCGCTGGCAGTCCAGAACGTGTTATTGGCACCCGATAGATATCGTAGAGCTGCCATTGCCAATCGTCAGCAGCTGATGCAGCGATTTGACTGGTACGCTGTAAGTCAGCGCTATATACAGTTACTCCAGAGACTATCCCTCGCCACGAAACATGAATAGGGCGCTTATATGCGTGGTCCTTTCGCGATCTGGTCGCCCATGTTACAAGTTGACGGCAGATACAAAATTATTATGGTGATTACGATTGAAACATTATGCAAGGTTGAGAATAAGCCCTTACCACGGTGCCTAGGGTCGGCCATGATTCTATCCAGTATCAGTTTACCGGATGGTAGAGCCATATTACCTACAGTCACCCGTTTGACTCTGCTCATGTATCTTGTGGATTTCATTGTTGAGTGCATGCGAACCACGCTCCAGATTGAACGTCAACGTTCAATCGTCACGTGCTTGCCGAGCCCGACCCTCAATGCCATGAGCATGTCGCTGTACCGAATCATTTCGGCAGTGATCTATCGGTTCTGGCCATGACCATTGAATACCAAAATCCGGGTGCCCTGCGGATATGGCTTCCTGCCATTCGTGCCGAGAGTGGCGCAGATATTTTTGTTATGCGTCTTGCCCAGGCATTGCGGCGCGCAGGCCACGAGCCTCTAGTGCAGTGGTTCGATCATCGGTATGAGCTAATGCCGGAGCTCATGCGCTTTCATCGTAAACCGGAACATATCGATATCATTCATGCTAACAGCTGGAACGCATGTGTATTTCTTCGGCAATGCGTTCCTGTAGTGGCGACTGTACATCATCTAGTGCACGATCCGGCCTACGCTCCTTACCGGTCCGTAGCACAAGCGTTTTATCATCGCTGGCATGTGCGGTGGCGTGAAGCTCGTGCGGTTGAGCAAAGTGCGGCTGTTACGGCGATTTCGAGTTATGTATGTCAGACAGTGCGAGAGGTGTTTGGAAGAGAATCGGTGCAGGTCATTAACAACTGGGTTGATACTGATCAATATAGGCCGTCATCAGAATATAAATTACCTGATGCTCGTCGTTTCCGGCTGCTGATGGTGGGGAACCATAGCCGACGAAAAGGATATGATCTATTGCCTGCATTCGCGCATGCGCTGGGGCCGAGTTTCGATTTGCGTTGTACTGGCGGGCTTCGGGATAACGATACCACGATGAGCTTGGAAAATTTAAGCATTCTCGGGCACCTATCCGAGCAAGAATTGATTTACGAATATATGCATTGTGATGCCGTGGTATCGCTGTCACGCTACGAGGGATTTGGTTATACGGCGCTGGAAGGCATGGCATGTGGCAAACCGTTCGTGGGGTTTCATACCAGCGGCTTAACTGATGTGGTTATTGATGGAGTGACGGGATTCCTTGTGCCCATTAATGATTTAACTGCTTTGGTAGAAAGGTGTGTGCGGCTATCAAACAGCCCGTTGATGCCTGAGCGTATGGGGAAGGCTGGAAGAGAGCGGGCATTGAGTGCATTTACCGAGAGAGCGGCAATCGATGCTTACATCGCACTATATCGTAAAGTAATTGTGCAATTCCGGAAATCTGAATAGGGTCGTGGGACCCGGTGCATGCGGTATGGCCAACAACCATCCAAAGTATTGATGTCAACGATTGACTTTCCTGCCCATTACCCTGCACGGCAAAAGGGGGCAGATCTGACAACCCATGGTCAGTCATCAATGTATACATGGATCTAAATCATGAAAAATATTCGACTCGCAATTGTGATTCCTACTCGGAATCGTGCCGCACTGGCAGCGCAGTCTGTGGAGTCCGTGTTGACGTCTTACGCGGGCGATGATGTCGGGGTCATAATTTCTGATAACTCGACAGATATTTCAGAGTCCGTAATTTTAGATAGGTATTTTTCAAGCGTAGGTTCACGTGTACAGCTGATACGCCCGATGACACCACTTGGAATGACAGCTCACTGGAATTTCGCAATTGATTACGCGATGTCAGCGGCGCCCTATACACACTTCACGGTTTTGACAGATAGAATGCTTTTCAAAGTAAATTGTATTAAACATATTCTAAGCATTCTATCATCATTCCAAAACGATGTGCTTAGCTACACATATGATCGTATCCATGATGCCGATACCTCTTGTCCGATAATTTACAGACCTTTACCTCGTTCCGGTGACCTGATTCGGATCGAATCAGAGCGGTTACTTGCGATGTCGGCGCATATGTCGTTTCCATCTTGTTTACCACGCATGCTCAATAGCGTGAGCCCTCGGGAACATTTGAATAAATTAAAGATCAGGTTCGCTAAGGTATTCTCATCCATAGCTCCGGATTTTAATTTCTGTTACCGCACTCTTGATATTTGCAAATCGTTCGTATATTACGATAGAGCAGTATTAATCAATTATTCGCAGGGAAGAAGTAATGGCGCAAGCTTTGCTCGTGGCGTAATGACAAGGGATAGTGAAGATTTCATGAAGAACCTGGATGGTAACCGTTTGAATGAATGCTCACCTTTGCCAGCGGTTTTAACCGTAGGTAACTCGATCGTTCATGAATACTGTATCGCAAAGCGATTATCGCACAGCGGAAAATTTCCCGAAATATCAATTGATGCCTATATGGATTTTCTCGCCGCTGAGGTTCTCCAATTTGAGGATGCGCATGTCACAAGCGAATCACTGCGCCTGTTGCGCAGATATGGCTGGAAACCGCGATTGCAATTTCACCTGGCAAGATGGAAAAGCAAAATGGTGGAAATAATACTTGATCTTTGTGCTCGTAAGTTCGGTACAGTCAAGGAAGCGGTTTCTTATGCATGCTCTCATACAACACCGGTATGGGCGTGGTTTCCGCACCCTTCCCGTGGCTACGGATTGAAAATACCGTTTCCTGTGCCGGGAAAGAACAATGGTCACTCGAATTTGTAGAGGAATCTGCTTAAGGCCAAGTTTAATTTTTAGGCGACATTGCTTGTGTCACTTGTTTCTTTGCCCATGTTCGAATGGATGGTGACATTAGCGCTGCGGCGCTAAGGGTAATGCCGCTGATCAGGATCAATTGCAAAATGCCTTGCAGGTTTCGCGATATGATTGGGACCATCCACCGCATGAACATACCGACAGCAGTGGCGCCAATGAAAGGCGGCAGTATATCTTGCAGGTACCATTTGCCCATTTCTCCACGCATGAAGCGGCGATGCATCAATGGAATCGCTATGACAACAAATCCGAGGTTGATTGCGAGCCACAAGAAGGCAGCACCGATGATGCCGTAGTGACCAACGGCCCATATGCAAAAGGGTATGCCCAGGATCAATGCAACCAGGTTTGTCCCGACGGCGAGTCGCGTCCAGCCATGCGCCAGTTGCAGTGCATAGGGAAGATTCATCAACCCGTTTAGTGCAGTACCGGCGACCAGGATCGAGAGCGGCACAGCCACCTTCGCCGCCGTGGCAGCATCGCCAGTCCATAAATAGATAACGTCTTTTGAAAAGACTATCAATACAACCGAAATCGCTGCCAGTACAATGCCAAGATACTGATTGCTCAAATGATAAAGGTGTGTCAATGCTTTATTTTCGCCGAGGGACACCAGTCTGCTGTAACGCGGATAAAGTGCATTGAACATGGGTTGGATCATGCGGCCCATGCCTGCCGCTACGCTGAGTGCCAGGCTGAAGTAACCCAGTTCCACCAGTGGTCGCATGGCCGAGAGCACGATGCGGTCGAGCTGTGTGACTGCGACCGACAGTGCGGTGATGGCAACCAGTCCGCCCGCGAAGCGGCCCGTGGCTCGAAGTTCTTCCGGGTGGAATCGCGGGCGCTTGTGGGTGCCGGATGGCAACAAACGCCACAATACAGTGGCGGACACCAGCGATTGGCAAGCTCCCATGGCCGCATACCACCACATGAAAGCCGCGATCGTGGGGGAAACCCAATACAGCACCGCCAGCACACCGGCACCGCGCAGGGTGGCGAAGCCGGCGTTGATCAGATTCAACACCGGTTGCCGTTCAAGCCCGGAAAGACCGTTGGAATAGAAACCGCTGGGCCATTGCAGCGCCACCGCCAATCCCATGATGGCGATGGCATGTGCGGTTTCCCTGCGAGTCAGATGAACCGGATGCAGCCAATGATTCGCCAATGGACCGCTGGCAAGCCAGATCGCGACGGCTATTGCCAGGGCGGTTGGCCAGATCAGCCATTCAAAGGTACGAACCAGATCGCCAATGGTGCCGACCATATCGGTATTGTGAGCGCGGCGCGCCAGCTCCCGATTCAACGCACCACCCATGCCGAGATCAAGCAGCATGGAAAGTGCCTGGATGCTCAGCATCAGCCCAACCAGACCGAAGGCTTCCATACCCAGCACACGGATGTAGAGCGGCACAAACGCCACGCTCATCAGCACCATCCACACCTGTCCGGCGTAGTTGGCGAGAATATTTGTCCGTAACACAGGCACAGATGTGTGCTCTAGACGCGCCGTAAATAGCCGTCGGGAGCGACGGTGATCAGCAATTTGTCTTCAATATTCTTGTCTATAGTGAAACGAAGCGGCGCACCATCAGCGGATTCTCTGCCCTCATCGCGGAGCCGCCGCAGATACTCGTGCAAGGCAGTTTTTGGATTGTTGCCGGGACCCCAATCTCGATCCGGGTAAAAATCGGTGGGTAGATCTTCGATAACCGAGTCGAACACCACACAATAGCTGTCTTGTGAAACCAGGGGCGCGTAGGCCTCGAGTTCTGCGAGCACGTGTTTATGAGTGTGATTGGAGTCCAGCAATACCAAGACGTGCTCAAAGGCTGATGCGATCCGGGTAACTTGCGCAACGGTATCCGGTGCAACCGACGAGCCCTGAATCATTTCAATGCGATTCGACAAAGGATGCGCTTCAATCGCCGTACGGTTGTGCGCGCGGATGTCAATATCCACTCCGAGTACTTTCCGTCGCGGTATCTGTGGGTCAAGCATATTGCCCGTCTCCACAGCATCGTAGTAATCCAATAGCGTTAACAGCGAGGCACTGAGTACCAATGAACCGCCATGAGCAATGCCGGTTTCGATGATCAGGTCGGGGCGAACGTCCCAGATGATCTCCTGTATGGCAACCATGTCCTGCGGATATTGGATAATTGGCCTGCCTTGCCAGAAGAAGTTATAGGAGTATTTCGCTCTGTTCGACGAGCGCACGAACGCACGAGTGTCAGATTGGAGCTGCGAATCGTTGCGGAAGCCTTGGATCCGTTGTTTTGATTCCTCTTGAAAATTGCTCATGTTTTGCCTCCTTTGCCCCCTGGAGTGTGGCTGATTTGCGATTCAGCCAATATGGAATTAAGTTTTTGTCTGCTTCCCCAGAACGCACGTGGTTCGTAATCCGGATATGGATAGACGCCGAATTTGAGACATATCTCAGCGTGCCAGCCATGCAACCACTCTTGCGCCAGATCAGATATTTTTCGGGGTACACCACTGCAGATATTTACCAGATCCGTATTATGATGGTTCAGCGTGATTTCACAGATTTGCGACGCAGCAATTTCAACGGGAAGAAAGTCACGCAACTGGTCGCCTGGTGACATGGCGAATTCCGATCTACCCTCGGTGATTGCGGTGCGCAATTGTGAGTACAGCGACGTCGGTGCCTGGCCTGAACCATAGAGGTAAAATAATCTGAGCCAAGTGAGCTGCAAGCCGTTGCAAGATTCGAGTTTCTGTAGGTAATGGCGCAATTGATTCTTGGCGTGGCCGTATGCTGTGCACGGCATCGCAGGTAATTCTTCATGTAGCATACCGGACTGCATTCCGTATTCCAGACATGTGCCTGTGACAACCAAACGCTTTATCCCGGACTGTACACAAGACTCGAGGAACACTACTTGTCTGGGAAGCTCGCGATTTAGATGTGTCTCTGATCGATAGTTAGGGAGGCCGTCCCAAGCCAGGTGCAGCAAGACGTCGGGCTGGCCTAATCGTTCAAAGATGTCTGTTGCATCCCCATCCATATCCAGCGCGGTGTAAGTGATAGCTTCGGTAGGAGCGAACAACGGATCTGGCGCGCGGGATGCGATGGCAATCTTAACACCGCGCGCAAGCAGCTCGCGAACGACATGGCGGCCAATGAAACCAGTGGCGCCAGTGACAGCCACTTTCATTTAAATTATTTCCAGTCGCGGAACAAACGTGACGAATTGACCTCCCCATTCCCGAATGTAGCCGAGCTGGGCGACGATTTCCTCGCGCAGGTTCCACGGCAGGATCAAAACAAAATCAGGCCGGTCTGCTTTGAGTCGGGATTCGCCGACGACGGGAATCCGGGAACCGGGAAGCCAATGACCTTGTTTATGCGGCGACGCATCCACCACGTAAGGAAGCAGGTCGGGTTTTACTCCGGCGTAGTTTAACAGCGTATTGCCTTTGGCCGCGGCACCGTAGGCGGCTACTTTGCGCCCAGCCCGGCGTTGCTCCAGGAGAAACTCCAGGCAACCGTTCTTGACTGCATCGGCCTGTGCTTGCAAGTCTTGGTAATAGGCGATGTTCTGCATGCCCGCCTGAGTTTCCAGGGCCAGCAATGCCGCGACTTCGGGAGTTTGGATGTGTTGGCTGTGTTCATGCGCGGCCCAGATGCGCAGCGAGCCCCCGTGTGTGGGCAACTGTTCGACATCCCACACCCGCAAACCATGCGCCGTGAAAATTTCTTGCACGGTATGCAATGAAAAATAGGAAAAGTGCTCGTGATAGACCGTATCGAATTGGCGCTTCGATACCAGCTCCATCAGGTGTGGAATCTCGACGCTGATCGAGCCTTGCCCGGCGAGAGCGATGGCGAGACCGGCGACAAAGTCGTTGAGATCAGGTACGTGCGCCAGTACGTTGTTCGCCACGATCAGATCCGCTGACCGTCGTTTGCGCACGAACTCGCCGGCAAACTCACGGCCGAAGAAGCGCTCCAGCGTCTCGATACCTTTTCCCCGAGCCACCGCGGCGGTGCCGGCGGTGGGTTCGATACCCACACAGGGAATGCCGCGTGCGGCCACATATTGCAGAAGGTAGCCGTCGTTGGAAGCGATCTCCATCACCAAGCTGTTGTGGTTTAAGCCAAGACGTGCGATGACTTCGGTAACGTAGCGTTCGGCATGGGCCAGCCATGACCGCGCGAACGAGGAGTAGTAAATGTAATCGGGGGGGAACAGCGCGGTGGGCGGCTGCATCTCGGCCACCTGCACCAAATGACATCCCCCGCAGGTAAACAATTTCAACGGAAACCAGAGTTCCGGCGCGTTGAGAGTATCTGCCGTCAGGAAAGCATTCGAGGGCGGCGCGCTGCCGAGGTCGAGAAATGCATTCTGCAGTGGTGTTCCACAGAAGCGGCACTTCATAATTCAATCCCGGCGAATGCCGCGGTCAACAATGGAAAATCGCGGTCTTTGCCGGAGACCTGCGTCACCGGCAGTGGCCATGCGATAGCCAGTACGGGATCGTCATGACGAACACCACCTTCGTGCGCACGGCTCCAGGCAGCGGTGTGCAGATACAGCAACTGCGCGTCGTCGGTAAGCGTTTGAAACCCGTGTGCAAAACCCTCGGGTATGAAGAGTTGCATTGAATTGTTCTCGCTCAATTCGACGCCGTGCCAGTGCAGAAAGGTTGGCGAGCCGGCCCGCAGGTCCACGGCGACATCGAAGACCCGGCCTTGCAGGCAACGGATCAACTTGGCCTCGGCCGCTGGCGGAGACTGAAAGTGCATGCCGCGTATCGTACCTTTGAGGGAGGTGCTGGAAAGATTGATTTGCACCCAATGCAGGTATGGCCGCAGCTCGACGCACTCGGTCTCGCAGAACACGCGGATAAAGCTGCCGCGTTGGTCCTGGATTGGCGCGGTCTCGATCAGCATCAAATCCGCCAGCGGAGTGCCGTGGGCTTTCATTCAGCCCACTCCAGTCCGGCGGCATGAGCGGCGTTCACGTACTCGCGCAAATCCTCGTCGCTGCGCAGCTGGCCACGCTCGTAATAGGCACGGTACCACTGGACGGTGCGCCGCAGCGTTTCATCGGCATTCCAGATTGACCGCCAAGCAAGCTTCTGTGCGGCCTTCGAGCAATCCAATTGCAAAACTTTTGCCTCATGTGGGTGCGGGCCCGGATGATATGCGCTGCGCAAGCCCGGCCATTGAGCCTGCATCCGTGATACCAGATCCTGTACCGGCAATGTTGCATCGGCCGCCGGCCCGAAATTCCAGGCACCCTCAACCTGATCGCCGGCGAGCAGCTTTTGGCCGAGTTGCAGATAGCCAGAGAGTGGTTCGAGAACGTGTTGCCAGGGACGAATGGCGCCGGGATTGCGGATCTGCGCGACTTCACCGGTGGACGCTGCGCGCACCAGATCCGGCACCAGGCGATCCGCCGACCAATCGCCGCCGCCGATGACATTGCCTGCGCGAGCGGTGGCTACGCGCGTTCCCTCATTACCAAGGAAGCTTTTGCGATAGCACTCGGTCACCAGTTCCGCGCAGGCCTTGGAAGTACTGTAAGGATCGTGTCCGCCCAGCGGGTGGTCTTCACGATAACCGGTACCGGTGGCTTGCTCCAGGTAAACCTTGTCGGTGGTGACGTTGACCAGCGCGCGTACGGAATGCGCGTTGCGGGCGGCTTCCAGCAGATGCACTAATCCGAGTACATTGGTATCAAAGGTGAGCAACGGCTCGCGATAACCGCGCCGCACCAGCGGTTGGGCGGCCAGGTGGAAGACGATTTCCGGCCGGATCTCTTCAAGCGTTTGGCGCACCGCTGCGCCATTACGCAGATCCACATGCAGGTCGCGTACCCCGTTCAAATCCAGCAAAGTCCAGTGCGAAGGCTCGGTATCCGGCGCCAGCGCCAGACCGGTGATGTGTGCGCCAAGTGTGGTCAGCCAGAGGCACAGCCACGAACCCTTGAAGCCCGTGTGGCCGGTGACCAGAACCTTGCGTCCGCTATAAGCACCGCCAAACAGTTTGTTCAAGACCAGACCTTCCAGGGCGCACGGCCGTTTTGCCAAAGTTCCTCAAGCTTGATTTTGTCACGCAGCGTGTCCAGGGGCTGCCAGAATCCTGGATGGATGTAAGCGGAAATCCGGCCATCGCGCGCCAGCGTTTCCAGCGGACCGCGCTCCCATACTGTGGAATCGTCCTTGATATAGCCAAGCACACCGAGTTCCAGAACGAAAAAGCCGCCATTGATCCAGGAGCCGTCACCGGACGGTTTTTCCTCGAAGCGAACGATGCGATTGTCTTCGATGTCAATCGCGCCAAACCGGCCCGGTGGCCGTACCGCGCACATCGTCGCCAAACCGCCCTTGGCCCTGTGAAATGCGATTTCTGCGGTGATATCAATATCGGCAAGGCCGTCGCCATAGGTAAAGCAGAAAGTACCGCCGTCAAGATAATCCGCCACACGCTTCAGGCGTCCGCCGGTCTGTGTCTGATCGCCGGTATCCACGAGAGTGATTCGCCAGGGTTCGGCGTGCTTGTGATGCACCTCAAGTTTATTCGTGGACAGATCAATGGTGACATCGGACATGTGCAGGAAATAGTTGGCGAAGTACTCCTTGATCATGTAGCCCTTGTAGCCCAGGCAAATGATAAAGTCATTGATCCCGTGGTACGAATAGATTTTCAGCAGATGCCACAATACCGGCATGCCGCCGATCTCGACCATGGGTTTGGGACGAGTGGCGGTTTCTTCGCTAATCCGCGTGCCGAGACCACCGGCGAGGATGACTGCTTTCATTGTCTGGCCTCATGCATGAGATGGGTCGGGTAACCTGTAATGAATATCATCAAAGATGCTGCTCTCATGAAATACGTTTTCGACTGGGAAGGACTTGCAACCTGCGGGGCACGTAGTTTCCCCATTGTTGATGACCTGATTGGCTTTGCTGCAGATGGTCTTTGGGAACAACGAAGTGATCTCCAGTAAGTGTTGGTAGTTGATTGATATCAGGGTATGCGCTATTTGGCTTGAATCAGCGTTGCTGTCGGGTAGTGAACAGCAGGTTGGTGATCTGTTCGGATACCAGGCCGATCAGGAATATGAGTATCGCCGTGATGAACAGCAAGGCACTCATGCCAGTGAACTGATGCGTGGCGATAAAAGTATAAAGGTAGCGGGCAAGTCCGAGCAGAAAAAAAACCACGCTGATGGGAAAGAATATCTTGAGAGGGGAATACAGGGTGCCGACCTTGAAGATGATCAGCAGGAAACGCACACCATCCCGTAGCGGATGGATATGGCTTTTGCCCACCCGGGTGCTCGCCGTGATGGGGATGTAGGCCACGCCGTAGCCGGCCCGGAAGAAAGCCATGGTGATGGTGGTGGGATAGGAAAAACCGTTGGGCAGAAGATGCAGAAATTCCCGGAAATACTCCGCTCTGACCGCTCGAAATCCCGAGGTCAAATCCGGAATGCGATGACCCACCATCAGGCTCGCCAACCGGTTGTATATGCGGTTGGCGAGACCGCGTCCGAGTGAAGCCTGGGAACGGTTGTTGCGCGCACCCACCACCATGGCATATCCGGATTGCAGCTTTTCCAGCAGTGCCGGGATGTCGTTCGCATCGTGTTGACCGTCGGCGTCCATGAAGACCAGTACCTGGCCTGTGGCGGCGCGTGCCCCGGATTTTACCGCTGCCCCATTGCCCATGGAGTAAGGGTGGCTCACGACATGCGCACCGTTCTCGTCAGCCACGGCCGGAGTGCCATCCGTGGAGCCATCATCCACCACCAGCAGCTCAGCTTGCGGATAGAGTTCCCGGAGGCGGCGCAGCAATCCATGGAGTGCCGGGGCCTCGTTTTTGGCCGGCAGGATGATACTGAGTGTCTGTGATGGTTCCGGCATGGGGTGACTCCGGTCGCCGATGGCCCGGCAATATAGCATTGTTCATGGACGGGCCGGCGTGTGAACGGCTCCCGGCGGGAGCCGAGTCACTGTTATCCCGCACCCCAATGCATGGGGTTCTGCCCGTGGTGCGCAGTTCCCCGGGGATCTCATAATCAGTAATTGAGCAGTGAGAAACCTGCGAGCCCGGCGGCATGCGCCAGATCGGCGTCGAAAACCCCGAAGAGGAACTCGGCACCCTGACTGGCCTCGCGCAGGCTTCTGCTGCCGCAAGGTGCACACTGTCGTAACCGCGTAAACCCTAGCGACCCGCGAATTCGCCGACGCGACGAACCAGTGTTTCATCAGCCGCCACGATGGCCCATTGGCGCCAGTGCCTGTCCACGGTGCGGCGCAGGCGCTGGAAGAGGGTTTTGTCCCTGCGAAACCTCGCATAGCGCGCGAATGCCGCGCACGCTTCCGCATGGGCGATGAGGTGAGTGGCGATCACGCTGCTGCGCGTTGCCATCTCCGCACGCGTTTCGAGTGCGCTTCCTGCACCAGGAGCTTCACCGGCGCTGAGGTATCCAGATACAGGATCATCTGCGCTGGTCGTGCACGACTTCGGCCAAGGGTTTTTCTCCCGGCTTGAGACGCACCGTTGCCCGGGGGACGCGGAGTTTGCCGTGGCCGGGTCTGATCCAGGGCTGGCGACGTAAACGGGCGATGGCCCCCGCTTCGCCGCTGACCGGCGACTTCTGGCTGCCCCGGGGCGCCACCAAGCGTGCCATCGGTTTGCCATGTGAAGTCACGACCACCTCCAACCCGGCGCTGGCCTTGTGCAGGTAGGCGGACAGGCGGCCTTTCAGTTCGCGAACAGAGACCTGCATGTGTCCACTCCTGTGTGACTACTAAAGTGATTGTAGCCACGTTTGCTGTCGGCGCGAGGCGCGCCGCGGCGCTGCGTACCAGTCGCAAAGGGGATGAAAATCAGCGGTGTGCCCCAAGGGGCCGCCCGTTCGGTGGCATAACGGTCCACTGGGCCATGATCTGAATCCACCTCGCCTCCAGGGGGTATTTGCGGGGCAGCAGTGGGGCTGAGTCTATTTTTTGGAAGAAGAAACGCGGGGTGCTGTGCGGAGTGCGGCAATGCGCTTCTCCAGATCGGTGATGACCGGGCTGAGCTGGCCCAGGCGATTGAGGGCTTTGACCTTCTGCAGATCGTGTTCAGCCAGGACCGGATCCCGCAGGGCAAGGTCCAGCAGCACCACGTTGATGCGGTATTGGGATTCGCTGGGCACCGCTCTCGCGGCTTGTTGCATGAGAGCCCGGCTTTTCCGCAGATTGCTACTCGCGCCGTGAGTGAGGTAATTCCCATAGGTCGTCAGGATATTGGCGTAGGTGGCGGGCGTTTCCCGCAGGCGCGGATTGGCCAGGGCCGCGTCAAACAGCGACCGCAACGCGCCCGGGGCGAAGCGGCAGTTGCGCGCGTTTTCGCATTGCACCAGGGCCGTCAGTCCCTGCTGGTCGGAGGCGCTGATGGCGCCGTGACGCAGCCGCCGCGCCATGCGCGCGAAGTTGGCCGCATCGTTTTTGCCCGCGGCCTGGCTTTGCAGGAGCGCCAATGCCGCGCTGGCGATGATGCCGGAGTCCGGCAGGGAAGCGGAATGCTCCAGGGCCGCTTCGGCCCGGGGCAGGAGCTGCTGGTTTCCCGCCAGCACCAGGTTCGTGAGCTCCTGTCCGAGAGCATAGGTTGCATAGGGCGAGCGCGGATGATTGGAGGCCTCGGATTCCACCAGCGACAGGGTATCGCGCCAGGTATAGGCGCGCATGGCGGTGACCGCGCCGTAGGTGAGCACCAGCAGCACCACGATGCCGATGCGCACGCGCAGTCTCAGCAACCGCGAGGGCTCGGTGAGGATGAAGCCGAACACCGCGAACAGGATGCCCAGATCGGCCAGGTAATTGCGATGCTCGAAGGCGATTTCCAGCGGAATGATTGTGGATTCCAGCAACTGCCCGGTAAAGAACCAGGCGATGCCGAAGGCGAGCCACGGGCGCCGTTTCCAGCTCAGCACCGCCGCGGCTGCAAGCGCCATGAGTCCGAGAATGGAAGTGAGCGTGGTCGCCGGCGCCAACAGACCGGTGGAGAGCGGGATGTCATCGTGGTACAGGCCGAGATCCTGCAAGCGCGGGAACAGCGTCCAGCGGATGTAGAGCCAGACCACGCGCGTTTCCGTCAGCAGCCGTTCGCCCAGGGTGAAATCCCGGCCCGCATAACTGAGTGCTGAGCCACCGTAAAGGCTGAATAGCCATGCCATGCCGAAGCAAAATGGCAGCACCAGGAACAATCCAAAGAAAACCATCAAACCGATTTTGTGGGAACTGCCTACCCGGACGCGCGGGATTTGGGTTGGCGGCGACAGGCGGCCGGCGTGGTATGAGCCGAAACGCAACACACAAATTTCGATGACCAGCAGATACACGGGCAGGAGCACGCCGGTTTCCTTGCTGGCCACCGCCAGCAGGCCGGCAATGGCCGTGCCGGCATACAGCTCCAGCCATGCGGATTTTCCCGCCAGCATGCGCCGCCGCCCGTGCAGATACAGCACGCAACCTGCCAGGATGAACAGGGAGCACAGGCTCGTCTCCCGCTGCACCACGTACAGCACGGAGGTGAGATTGAGCGGGTGCAGCAGCCAGGCGGCGGTGCACAGCAGCGGCAGCCAGTCTGCGGCCTGGTTCCGCGGGAGCACGCCCTGATCGCACCATTGCCTGACGATCTGCCGCAGCAGTGCGAAAACCAGCAGGCCGTTCGCCAGGTGGATGGCGAGGTTGGTCAGCTTGAACGCGGTGGCATCCAGGCCGGAGAAATAGATATTGAATGCGAAGGACAGCATGCTCAAGGGGCGCCGGAGCGGCCCCGCATGGGAAGACAGCGCGGCATGCAAGAGCCGATCCCATGCCAGGCTGTGCATCGCCAGCGCCCTGTCCTGCACGATGTTGGTGATATCGTCGAACACGAACGGGCCGTGCAGACCCGGCAGATAGGCAAGGACCGTCAGCAGCAAAGCCGCCAGTAGCGCGATATAAGGGTAGATCCGTGATGAAAACATGGAACCGTGTGCTCCCGTCGCCGGCCGCAGGTGGGATGAGAATAGCTTTATTCCCGCAAAACGTCCCGTGGGAGTGGTGGTGACCGCCGGGGGTGAGCTGCGATAGCAGCGGAAATGCAGATTTTGCAGGGGCAAAAATTTGGCTCGCCGCGATAATGGGGGTTTATGTTTTCGTGGGAGCGGTGACATTCGCCGCGACAAGAGGCTATCGTCGCGCTGTATGACAGCGCTCCTACCCAAGATTCTGATGATTTCCCGTGGGAGCGGTGACACTCGCCGCGACAAGAGGCTATCGTCGCGCTGTATGACAGCGCTCCTACCCAAGATTCTGATGATTTCCCGTGGGAGCGGTGACATTCGCCGCGACAAGAGGCCATCGTCGCGCTGTGTGACAGCGCTCCTACCCAAGATTCTGATGACTTCCCGTGGGAGCGGTGACATTCGCCGCGACAAGAGGCTATCGTCGCGCTGTGTGACAGCGCTCCTACCCAAGATTCTGATGATTTCCCGTGGGCGGTGACATTCGCCGCGACAAGAGGCTATCGTCGCGCTGTATGACAGCGCTCCTACCCAAGATTCTGATGATTTCCCGTGGGAGCGGCGACACTCGCCGCGATGGGGTTCAGGAATCGTGGCGGAGACCGCCACTCCTGCAGTCCAGCCCGCCCCTCGCATTCCGTTCCCCTATAAAGCGAGTCAACGCGGGGTGTGTTGGTTCATCAGCCGCTGTGCGGGTGGCGCGATTGACTGATGGCGGAACGGGCTGATGCCAGGTTGTCGTTGAGTTTTCTTATCTCGGGGTCCAGGCTGCCGAACAGATTCAGGCGCGACAATTGCCGTATCTGGGCTTCCGCGCCCTTGATATCTCCACTCATGATGAGGCCTTTTGCCAGGTTGATGCGATATTGCGGCTCGTTCGGTGCCAGTTCGACGGAGTGCCGCATCGCCGTGACGATCTTACCCAGGGGCGCGCCCGTGAAGGTGAGGTAATTCGCATAGATTGCCCATAAATCCGCCTGGGATCCGGGTAATTTTTCGATATTCTTCGAATAGAACGCCGTCTGGATCATGGCATTGGCGGAAGGCGTCAGGGCCTGGCAATTTGCGTGTATGCAGTGCACCAGGCTGGACAGTGAATCCGTATCCTGGGTACTGAGCGGATAAGCGCGGAGGATATTCTCGGCGTGTTTCTGCCAGGCGGGATTGACGGGCAGTTTCAATTTGGCACTCACCATCATCATGGCGGTATCCGGCATGATGTTGGTGCTCAAGGCGGCGGCCCGGGAAAGTGTTTGAAAGGCGATCGCGGGATCCTGGATCGCTCCGGAGAGCGCCAGGTTCGAATACTCCTGTCCGAGGGTGTACAAGGCCCGCTCGGAATGAGGATGGTGTTGTGCTTCATAGTAGGAAAAATCCAGGAAATTGTCCCATTCCGATGCGCGCAGCAGCGTCACGGAAAACAGCACCGGGATGCTGAGCGCGGCGATACCCCAGCGCAGCGTGGTTCTGGACTGGCGTTGCGTGCCCGGCCCGGGCAACAGCAGCAGGCTGAACGCGGCCAGCAGCAGGCCGTAATCCGGCAGGTAATTGCGGTGCTCGAATACCAGTTCCAGCGGTAGGACGGTGGATTCCATCGCCTGCCCGGCGAAGAAAAAGAAAATACCCAGGCAGAAGAGCGGCCGGCGTTTGCGTGTCAGCCAGGCGACACCCGCCAGCGCCACCAGTGCCAGCAGGCTCCAGAGCGTGGAGAGCGGCGTGAACAGACTGCGGGAGATCGCCACATCGTGATACAGGGCAAAATCCCGGATGTCGGGATAGAACGTCCACTGGATATAGGAGGCCACCACGCGGAATTCCGTCAGCACGCGCTGCTCCAGGGTGAAATTCCGGCCGGCGTATCCCCCCAGGAACCAGCCGGGATTGTGCAGCAAAAAGGCGAAACCCAGAACACCGGGCATCACCAGCCCGAACAGGTAAAACGCCAGGGTGTTTTTCGAGATTCCCTGTTGCCGGTCGCGGAAACCGAACACCAGCCATTCGATTACCAGCAGGTACAGCGGCAAGAGCGCCGCGTCTTCCTTGCAGAGCACGCCGATGAGGCCGAAAACGGGTGTCAGCAGCCACACCAGCGGCCAGCCGGTCCTGCCCGCCAGCATGCGCTCGCGCCCGTACACATAGGCCAGCATTCCGCCCAGGGTGAACAGCGCCGAGAGACTGTTCATGCGCTGCACGATGTAGAGCACCGAGGTGAGATTGAGCGGGTGCAGCGCCCAGGCCCCCGCCACCAGCACGCTGAACCAGTTGATGCGGATGTCCGGCCAGTCGAACCGGTAGGCCCGCCGGCAGTTCAGCAGCAGCCGCCGGGTCAGCCACAGCAGCAGCAGTGCATTGAGGAGGTGGATGACGAGATTGGTGAGCTTGAAGGAAAATGAATTGTTGCCGAAGAAGTAGATGTTGAAAGCAAAACTCAGCATGCTGATGGGCCGGTAGAGGAGGCCGGAGCGCGAAGAGAAGGCCGCCCGCAACAGTGCATGCGGCGCAAGACTGCCGAGCCGCAGTGCCGGGTTGTCAGCGATATTGGGGTTGTCGTCGAACAGGAACGGGCCGTGCAGGCCCGGGTAATAGGCCATCACCGCGGCCGCGAGTATGGCCGCCGTTGCCAGAGCCAGCAGGAGACGCTGGCGTTGCCGGTATCCAATCTGCATGGAGTCTTGTCAGCGTGCTAAAAAAAATGCCCCGGCAGGGCCGGGGCAGAAATGATAGCAAATGCTCGGTTGGATTAACCGCGGCAGTTCGCCGGAAGATATTTAACGGGCACAGTAGTGTTTGCTCCTGTCACGGTTACGCCTCCCGCTGTAACGGTAGTGTTACCGCAGGCCCAGGCAATGCCACCCGGCTCGGTGATTGGAGTGAGAGTCAATACGTCGTTACCACCCAATTGCGGCAACTTTGCAGCGTTATAGAGGATCGTAATGACGCCCGTAGCACCCGCCACAGTGACACTCGTTACATATTGACCGGAAATACTGGTGGCCGTGGGTAAGCCATAGCTGGCATTAGCTGTTGCCGGCATGTAGCCCAAGGTCTGATAAGTCTCGCCCACCGCGGTCTTGGCGGCGGCGGCCAGGTTCAGGCCTTCCACGAGCTTGGAACGGGTCACGTAGTCCTGGTACTGGGGGATGGCGATGGCCGCCAGAATGCCGATGATCGCGATGACGATCATCAACTCAATCAGGGTAAAACCCTTCTGCATCTTGTTCATGACGAACTCCTGAAAAATGACTGGTGAGTGCACAGGGGCACGTTCGCACTATACCAAGCAAGCGGCGTGCCAACTGGGGTTTTACAGGGCTTTCAGGGGGGATATTCCGCGGCTTGGGCGAGACGGGGAATTATTACCAACGCTTTTGTCACTTGCCGACAAAATTTGTCACTAGCGGCAGGTACCCGGCAGGAATTTTGCGGCCACGGTGGTTCCTGCGGAAGGGCCGCCCACGGTTCGACCGTCGGCGGTGACGCTGGCGTAGCCGCAGGCCCAGACGATCGCCGCCCGGGGACTTGTCAGGGGAGTCAGGGTGAGTTTCTGGCCGCTGGTGACGCCACCGCCCACGTTGCCGTTATATACAATGCTGATGACGCCGCTGCCGCCGGTGACGGTGACGCTGCTGACGTACTTGCCGCTGAGGCTGGCGGCCGCCGGCAGATTGAAGCTATTGGGATCCGCGGTATTGCTCCCCGTCGGCATGCGGCCCAGGGATTGGAAGCTCACCGCCACGGCCGTCCGGGCCGCTTGAGCCAGGCTGAGGCCCTCCATGACCTTCGCCCGCGCCACATAATCCTGGTACTGGGGGATGGCGATGGATGCCAGCACGCCGATGATCGCGATCACGATCATCAGTTCTATTAAGGTAAACCCCCGCTGTTTTTTTTGCATGATACATAATCCCCTGAGTTGTGAATCACTTTGTTAGTACACGATGCAGGTTTCGTGCCAACTGGGGGCCGCAAGCCTTTCGTGGGGAGCGGCGACATTCGCCGCGACTGAAACCTGGTCGCGGTGTGTGACATTGTCGCGCTGTGTGACAGCGCTCCTACCCAAGATCCCGATGATTTTTCGTGGGGAGCGGCGACATTCGCCGCGACTGAAACCTGGTCGCGGTGTGTGACATTGTCGCGCTGTGTGACAGCGCTCCTACCCAAGATTCCGATGATTTTTCTTGGGAGCGGCGACATTCGCCGCGACTGAAACCTGGTCGCGGTGTGTGACATCGGTCGCGCTGTGTGACAGCGCTCCTACCCAAGATTCCGATGATTTTTCGTGGGAGCGGCGACATTCGCCGCGACACATCTGCTTATAGCCACGCGGCATGCCAATGGGGATAATCCTCCACCTGCTCAACCAACCCCGCCCGCAATGGATTGGCAATTACATACCGGACAAGCTGTTCCATGTCTTCCTCACGGCGGACAGCATGGTCATGGTAGCCCGCTTGCCAGAGCCGTTGTGCGCGGATCCCGCGGATCGCATGAATCCGGCGTGCGACACCACCTTTATACTGGCGCATCAACGAATCCATGGAAATACGCCCTGTCAAATACAGGAGCCAGTGCACATGATCCGGCATCACGACTCCAGCCAGCGTCCGGGTATCATCGCGCAGATCGTGATACCGCATTCCCAGCAACGCACAGCGGGCATAGCTGAAATTCATGAACATGGGTTTGCGCAGATGCGTGGCGGTTGTCAGCAGGTATGCTTGCGCCGGGATTGAGCGACGGCCCTTGCGCAGATTTCGCGCGTGCGCGAATGAGTTGTTCCGATGACGTTCCATGCTTCTATCTCCCTCCGTGGAAGCGACCGCATGCACCAAGGATAACATCGGTCGCGCTGTGTGACAGCGCTCCTACCCAAGATTCCGATGATTTTTCGTGGGAGCGGCGACATTCGCCGCGACTGAAACCTGGTCGCGGTGTGTGACATCGGTCGCGCTGTGTGACAGCGCTCCTACCCAAGATTCCGATGATTTTTCGTGGGAGCGGCGACATTCGCCGCGATGGTTTGGGATTTGGAATCGCGGCCGGGCTGCTTCCTGCATCCATGCCTCCCCCCCTCCGGGGACTCCCAGGGATCATACGGCCGCTTCCGTGTGACGCCAGAACCGTACCCACAGGCCGAGCCCAACAGCACTATCGGCTGAATACAAAGCAACCGAAAGCCAATTTCTTCATTGCCGGAATTGGGAAGGTTTTCTTTCTGAGTGCCGCCAGCACGCCGCTTAATCGAGGATATTTCCAAGGCAGTCTGTCCGGACAGATTCGCTTCACATATCCGGTTGTAACGACCTCATTCAAGGGAAACGCGGCACGCGTGAATTCAACAATCGCTTGGTGAAGAGTCTCGGGAGGCTCGACCGACCCACTTCCGGCCGTGTGCTGGACGTTCTTCAAGAGTTATTTTCGCAATAACCCGATTCGAATTCACGATTGAAACTCCACCCCCATTAAAAATGGGGATTAATATTTGACGCCCCGACGTAGTACCCATGCTGCTCATCAAACGGCGAGCCCTCACCCAGCCACGCATCGAGCTTGTCGGCGTAGTCCTGAATCTTTGACGGGTCGGGAGGTGACGGGATGACATCCACATCGCGCGCGCCTCCCCGACCGCGACGACCCGGCCACGCGCGCGCAATCTTGTCAGGGCGCGCGACAGCGTTGGCCGGCGCACGTGCGAGCGAAGCCGCGAGCCAAGCGCGGGACTCTTGAGACCGCCGGGGCCGGCCGCCAGCAGCGCGAGGAGTTGTAATTCAAGATCAGGGGTACGGAGGCGGCGGGGCATAGGCTCTCCTTTAATCACTTGGGGTTCAATTCCCCGCCGCTTGCGGCGAATGATGTGACTGGATTCGGATTTGATACCTCGCGGCTTGCCGCGAGGTTCTTCATTGAATGAATAATGAATAGATTATAGTCGCCACGCCCGGGATGTGCTATCGGGAGTCAAATACAAATCCCGACAAAAGCAACGGCTTGATTATTCCAGGCCCAGTTTCTTGATGCGGTAGCGCAGTTGGCGGAAGCTCATGCCCAGCAGTTTGGCGGCGGCGGTCTTGTTGTATTTGGCCTGTTCCAGCGCCTTGCGGATGGCGTCTTTCTCGATATCGTCCAGATAACTCCCCAACGGTACCGTGCGGTCATCCGCGGCGGGTGGCGGCGCATGCGCGGCGCCGGCGATGTTTGCTTCCGCGGCTTTGCGCACATGGATATCCTGGGCGCGGATCAGGTTGCCCTCGGCGAGAGTGAGCGCCCGTTCCAGGATGTTTTCCAGTTCGCGCACGTTGCCGGGAAAGGCGTAGCTTTGCAGGAACGCCAGTGCGTCCGGCGTCACCTGCAGCGGCGGGCGGCCGTGGGAACGCGCGAGGCGTTCCAGTATCTGTTCCGCCAGCACCGCAATGTCTTCCTTGTGTTCCCGCAGGGCCGGCACGTGCAGCTCGATGACATTGATGCGGTAATACAGGTCCTCGCGGAACTTGCCCGCGTGCACCAGTTCCACCAGCGAATGGTGGGTGGCGGAGAGGATGCGCACGTCCAGCGGCACTTCCCTGGCCGCGCCCACGGGCCGTGCGGCCTTTTCCTGGATCACGCGCAGCAGCTTCACCTGCATGTGCAGCGGCAGGTCCGCCACTTCGTCCAGGAACAGGGTGCCGCCCTGAGCCGTCTGGAACAGGCCGTCCTTGTCGGCCACCGCGCCGGTGAAGCTGCCTTTTTTGTGGCCGAAGAATTCGCTTTCCATGAGCTCGGTGGGAATGGCGCCGCAGTTCACCGCCACGAAGGCCCGCTCCGTGCGCGGGCCGTTCTCGTGGATGAGCCGCGCCACCAGTTCCTTGCCGGTGCCCGATTCGCCGCTGATGTGCACCGGCGCCTGGCTGCGGGCGAGCTTGGCGATCATGCCGCGCACCTGCTCAATGGCCGGGGAATGGCCGAGCAGGCGCGTCATGCCGTGCCCGCTGCCGGGCTCGCGATTGTCGCGCAGCTTGAGCGCGGTACTCACCAGGGCGCGCAGGTCGCCGATGTCGAGGGGTTTGGAAACGAAATCGAAGGCGCCGCTCTTCAGGGCCAGCACGGCGGTTTCCACATTGCCGTGGGCGGTGATGACCGCCACCGGCACCTGGGCCATGTGCTGCTGGATATAACTCACCAGCTCCAGACCGCTGCCGTCCGGCAGTTTCATGTCCGTGAGGCACAGGGCCACGGGGCGCGACTGCAGCAGACGGCGCGCTTCGGTGAGGGTGCCGGCAGCGGCGCTTTCCACGTCCATACGTTCCAGGGTGAGCTGCAGCAATTCGCGGATGGCGGGTTCGTCGTCCACGATGAGTGCCAGGGGTTTGCTGTTCATCATCAGGCCAGCCAGCTTTCCGGGGTGCCGAACAGGATGCGGAAGCAACTGCCGCCTTCCGCGCGCTGCTCGTAGGTGAGCCGCGCCCGGTTACATTCGCAGAGTTCACGGGCGATGAAAAGCCCGAGGCCGGTGCCGCGGGGATTGGAAGTATAGAACGGCTCGAAAATGTGCTCGGCGATGTCTTCGGGTACGCCGGTCCCCCGGTCCAGCACCGCCAGTTCGATGGCGCCGGGGGCCGCAAGCTCACCGATACGGTATTCGATCAGCGGCACGCTGTCGCCGTCCGCGGGTTGCCCGTAACGCAGGGCGTTTTCCGACAGGTTCCAGGCGATCTGATAGAGATGCGCCGGATCCACGCGCACGCGCACGTCGTCTTGCGTGTCCAGGCGCACCGCCAGAGCCTGGCCGTTGAGGCCCTGACGGTCGCGGAATTCCGCCACGAAATCCTTGAGCCAGCGGCCGATCTCCAATTCCTCGGCACGCGCGACCTCGCGCCGCGACAACTGCAGGATGGTTTCCACCATGCGTTCCATGCGCCGCGCATGCTCGCTGATGATTTCCGTGAGCCGCCGGTCCTCGCCGCGCAGGCGGCTGGATTCGGCCAGCAACTGGTTGGCATGGCTGATGGCGGCGAGCGGATTGCGGATTTCGTGAGCGATGCTGCCGGTCAGGCGGCCCAGAGCGGCGAGCTTCATCTGCCGTATCTGTTCGCTCACCTCACTTATGTCTTCCAGGAAAATCAGCGTGCCGGTGTTGTCGCCGGGCGCAAGCCGGGTGAAGTGGGGAGTCAGCGGTTTGCCGCCCTCGGTATTGAAGGAGGCGGATTGCCGGTAATCGCCCTTGCGCCAGGCATCCAGTTCCTGCCTGAGACGCGGCGAAAGTTCGTTGAGCTTCAGGTTGTTCCCCCGGTGCTTGTCGAAATCGGCCAGCGCCGCTTCGTTGATGAGGTGTACCCGGTCCTTTTCATCCACCACCACCACGCCGGTGCGTATGCGGCGGATGATGTAGTCGTTGAGTTGCGCCAGATTCTGCAGGTCCACGCCGCGTTGCACGGCCAGTGCCTCGCTCTCCCGCAGGCGGCGGCCCAGGTACGAGCCCGAGATCGCGGCGATAAACAGGATCACGCCGATGAGACCCGACTGGATGTAGCCGCCCGGTGTGGCGGGGCCATAGAGGATCATGTAGGTCTGATCGCTGAGAATCAGAAGCGCGGCAAATGCGGCAAAGGCAATGCTGGTACGCCAGGGCAGGAGTACGCTGTTGGCGACGATGAACACGAATAGCAGGCCGCCCAGGCCGCTGGTGGGACCGCCGCTCGCATGCATGAACAGCATTACCGCGGCGATGTCGGCTACCAACTGGACCTGCACCTGCATTTCGAAGCTCGGCCGCCGCGCGCGCAGGCTGAAGGCCGTGAGGATGCCGAAGCCGAGATAGACGATGCCGGTCCACAGGAACAGGGTCGGGTAAACGGTGCCGAGCAGCCGCGACGGGCCGCTGGCGTAGATCAGCACCACCAGGATGCACAGCAGGATGCGATATATGTTGAGCAGGCGCAGCAAGCGCCACGACAGCACGTCCACGGACGGCATGCCGGCAACCGCCGGCGCTTCCGTCTTGGGGGTGACGAGCGGTAACTGACTCACGATAATGGGCTCACGCGGGGTTCCTGCCTTTGCGAATGCGGGTCCTTTGCTTCAAAATAACGCTTTCATCCCCATTCCGAAACTCCCACCCCATGAACCTGCACGAGTATCAGGCAAAACAACTGTTTGCAGCATACGGCATTCCTGTTCCCAGCGGTCGTCCGGCCGCATCCCCGGCGGAAGCAGTGGCGGCCGCCAGGGCCCTGGGCGGTTCCCTGTGGGTCGTGAAAGCCCAGGTGCATGCCGGCGGCCGCGGCAAGGCCGGCGGTGTCAGGCTGGTGAAGACCCTGGACGAGGTGCAGAAAGCCGCTGCGGCGCTGCTGGGCCAACACCTGGTCACCCACCAGACTGGGCCGGAGGGCTTGCCCGTCAACATGCTGCTGGTTGAGGCCGGGTCCGATATCGCGCGTGAGCTGTACCTCTCGGTGCTGGTGGACCGCGGCTGCGAACGCGTGGTGTTCATGGCCTCCGCCGCCGGCGGCATGGAGATCGAAGAGGTGGCGGCCAGGACGCCGGAGAAGATTTTCCGCGTGCAGGTGCACCCCGCCGCCGGCATCCAGCCCTACCAGATCCGCGAACTCGCCTTCGGTCTCGGCATCACCGGGAAGGGGCAGATGGCCGCCTTCGGCGGGATCGTGAGCGGACTCTATCGCCTGTTCATGGAAAGGGATGCGAGTCTGGTGGAGGTCAATCCGCTCATCATCACCCGCGATGGCCGGGTGCTGGCACTGGACGCCAAGGTGAACCTGGATGACAACGCGCTTTTCCGTCAGCCGCAACTCGCCGAGATGCGCGACAAGACCCAGGAAGACGCCCGTGAGAGCGAAGCGAAGGAGCATGAGCTGAATTACGTCTCGCTGGACGGCAACATCGCCTGCATGGTGAACGGTGCGGGTCTCGCCATGGCCACCATGGACATCATCAAGCTGCACGGCGGCACGCCGGCGAATTTCCTCGATGTCGGCGGCGGCGCCACCACCGAACGCGTCACCGCGGCTTTCAATCTCATTCTTTCCAACCAGAGCGTCAAGGCGATACTGGTCAACATCTTCGGCGGCATCGTGCGCTGTGATCTCATCGCCGAAGGCATTATCAACGCCGTGAAGGGCGTGGGTGTGAGGGTGCCGGTGGTGGTGCGGCTCGAAGGCACCAACGTGGAGCAGGGCAAGGCGCTGCTCGCCGGCAGCGGACTCGCCATCACGCCGGCGAATGATCTTACCGACGCCGCGAAGAAAGTCGTGGCGGCGGCTGCAAGCTGAGGTGCGGAACCCTTTGCAGCGACGCTTCATGAAAGCGGCGACCGGTGGAAGTGACGGTCTCCGTCGCAATTTGGAACCATGTTTGTAGGAGCGGCGACATTCGCCGCGACAGAAATCTGTCGTGGTGTGTGACACCGCTCCCACAATCGCAGAGCAACAATCGCGGTGGAGATCACCGCTTCCACAAAGGATGTACGCCCTGGACCACAAACGGAGCAGGGGTGCGCAGCGCGGTGGGCCGGGCTGGTCGGCCCACCAGGGAAGGTTCTGTGCCGGAGCAGGGCATGAAAAATATGAGGATTTAAGATCATGAGCATTCTGGTCAACAGGAACACTCGGGTGATTTGCCAGGGCTTTACTGGCAAACAGGGCACCTTCCACTCCGAACAGGCCCTTGCCTACGGCACCAAATTGGTGGGCGGCGTGACGCCGGGCCGCGGCGGTGAGAAGCACTTGAATCTGCCGGTGTTCAACACCGTGCAGGACGCTGTGAAGGACACCGGCGCCGAGGCGAGCATGATCTACGTGCCGGCGGCGTTCGCCGCGGATGCGATTCTGGAAGCGGCGGACGCGGGTATCAGGACCATCGTGTGCATCACCGAGGGCATCCCGGTGACCGACATGATCCGCGTGAAGGCGGCCATCAAGGACTACGACTGCCGGCTCATCGGCCCCAATTGCCCCGGCATCATCACGCCGGGTGAATGCAAGATCGGCATCATGCCGGGCCACATCCACAAGCCCGGCCGCGTGGGCATCGTGTCACGCTCCGGTACGCTGACTTATGAAGCGGTATTCCAGACCAGCAACAACGGCCTCGGTCAATCCACCTGCGTGGGAATCGGCGGCGATCCGGTGCATGGCATGACTTTCATTGATGTGATCGCTCTGTTTGCCGCGGACCCCCGCACCGACGGCATCATCATGGTGGGCGAGATCGGCGGTTCCGACGAGGAAGCCGCCGCAGAGTTCATCAGGAAGAACGTGAAGAAACCGGTGGTGGCCTATATCGCCGGCGTCACCGCGCCGCCGGGCAAGCGCATGGGCCATGCCGGCGCCATCGTCTCCGGCGGCAAGGGCACCGCGCAGGCCAAGTTCGAGGCACTGGAAGCAGCGGGCGTCACCACCGCACATTCGCCGGCAGATCTCGGTTCGGCCATGAAGAAGCGCTTGGCGGCGTGATCTTTAACACTGAATTGGCTCGCATCGAGAGGAGTAAAATCCCCGCCATCAAGGCGGGGATTTGTTTTTAATTCAGCGATGGCAAATACGCTCCGCATCGTAATGGCGCAGATCAATCTCCTGGTGGGAGACGTGAGCGGCAACGCGGCCAAGGTAAAGGCGGCGGTCACGCGCGCGCGCGACGAACTGGGCGCACAACTGGTGATGTTTCCGGAGCTGACGCTCACCGGTTACCCTCCCGAGGACCTGCTGTTTCATTCGAGTTTTCGCCGGGAAATAAGCGCGGCACTGGTTAACGTGTGTGCACATGCGCAGGGCATCGCTGTGCTGATCGGTTACCCCCAGTATGTGGACCATGCCATCTACAACGTGGCCTCGTTGCTGCGCAACGGCGGAATCATCGCCACCTACCGCAAGCAATGCCTGCCAAACTACAGCGTGTTCGACGAGATGCGCTATTTCACGCCTGGCGAGGGGCCGACGCTTGTGAATACCGGCGGCGTACCCATGGCACTTACCGTCTGCGAGGACATCTGGCACAGGCAACCTGCGGCACAGGCGGAGGCGGCGGGTGCGCAACTCATTCTCAATATCAATGCCTCGCCCTACGAGATCGGCAAGCAGCAACAGCGCGAGCAGATGCTGGCGGCGCGCGCCAGGGAGTGCGGATTGCCGATCATTTACGTGAACCATGTGTGCGGCCAGGATGAGTTGGTATTCGACGGTGGTTCGCTGGCGATGGATGCGCGGGGCCGGGTGATCATGCGGGCACCGTCTTTCGAGGAAGGCCTGTACGCGGTGGAATTCAAGCTGGAAAACGGGTGCCTGCAGCCACTCCCCGGGGCGGTGCATGTGGACGGCAGTGAGGAAGAAAGCGTTTACCGCGGCATTGTGCTCGGCGTCGGCGACTACGTGAGAAAAAATCGCTTCAAGGGCGCGGTAGTGGGGCTCTCCGGCGGCATTGATTCCGCGCTTACGCTCGCCATCGCCGTGGATGCGCTCGGCAAGGAGAACGTTACCGCGGTAATGATGCCGTCCCGCTACACTTCGGAGTTGAGCCGGGATGCAGCCGAACGCCAGGTACGTGCGCTGGGCGTGGAATACCACCTTGTTTCCATTGAACCGACTTTTGCAGCGTTTCTGGAGTCACTCAGCAAACCGCTCAAGGGCGGCACGGGCGGCGTTATCGAGCAGAATCTCCAAGCGCGCTGCCGCGGTGTGCTGCTCATGGCGATTTCCAACCAGAGCGGCCGCTTGGTGCTTACCACCGGCAACAAGAGCGAACTGGCAGTGGGATATGCCACGCTTTACGGCGACATGGCCGGCGGTTTCGCACCGCTGAAGGATGTGACCAAAACGCTGGTGTACCGCCTGGCGCGCTATCGCAATGCACTGTCGCCGGTCATTCCGCAAGCCGTCATCGAGCGTGCACCCTCGGCGGAACTTGCACCGGGACAGAAGGATTCGGACAGCCTGCCACCTTACGAGATTCTCGATCCGATACTCACAGCGTATGTGGAGGACGACAGAACCGTGGCGGAGATCGTGGCCATGGGTTACGCCGAAGCCACGGTCAAGCGGGTGGTGGGCATGATCCAGCAGGCGGAATACAAGCGTCGTCAGGGTCCACCGGGCGTGCGTGTGAGTCGGCGCGCCTTCAGCCGTGACCGGCGCTATCCCATCACGTCGGGTTATCGCTGAGACGGTTTTGACCGACTGGCGCCGGAGCGGTGGTATTTGTGGGCGGCGACACTCGCCACGACGTGTGAAACCCGGCAAACTTTCCCGTGGGAGCGGCGACACTCGCCGCGACGGTTTTTAAAGAATCGCGGTGTGTGACGCCGCTCCTACCATAGCGGAGACGCAATCACGGTGGGGACCACCGCTCCGACGAAGATAAAGCAGGATGCCGTCAGGCCGGGGCGTGGGGCTTGTAAACGGGTGACGCGCCGGGGAAATTCGTTTCCAGCATTTTCTGCGCATCCGCGGCGAGCCGGATGAGCCCCAGCTTGTTGTAGGCCGTCACCATGATCTGCAGCGCGTCTTTCACGCGCGGCGTTTGCGGGTAGTGATCCACGATGTAATAAGCGCGGTGCAATGCCGATATCCAGGCGCCGCGACGCATGTAATAGTCCGCCACCGCCCACTCGTAATCTGCAAGCCGGTCGCGCAGATACAGCATGCGCTGACGCGCATCCGCGGCGTATTTGGTATTGGGGAACTTTTGCAGCAGCAGTTGGAATGCCTGGAAGGATTTCTCCGCGTTGGACGGTTCGCGCTGGTAGTTGTCATGCCCGAAGAGCTTCATGAATGGACCCGGCGCCTCATCGAAATAAGCCACGCCCTTCATGTAGTAGGCATAGTCCACATCCGCATGCCGCGGATGCTCGCGGATGAAACGATCCGCCGCATCCTCGGCACTGCCGTAATTGCCATTCATGTAGTTGGCGTAGATGAGATCCAGTTGCGCCTGGGTACCGTAGTCGTTGAAGGGAAAGCGCGCTTCCAGTGTTTGCAGGCGGCTGATCGCGGTCCGGTAGTTTCCCGCCGCGAGATTGGCTTCAATACTCTTGTAGAGCGCGGCCGCCGCCAGGGTCTCATCCTTGCTTTGCTGGGAGGCGCAGCCACCCAGCAGCAACACGGCGGTCGCGAAGGTCAACAAAATGAGGCGTAGCCGCATGGCGGAATCAGTCCTGATGTTGGGTGGCGGTCGCATGGGGCGGCAAGTATAACGTAAACAACCACTAAGCGTATGCTGCGCGGCCTATGGAGGTTGCGAGGACCGAGAAGGTGGTTATTCCCGGCCGCCAGTCCGACTTTCCAGCGATCTTCGCTTGCCTCTTTACATCAAGTCAGAGATAGGCAAAGTATAGAAAAAATATACAAGCGCCATCCCAGGCTTTGGTGGCAAGGCATTAAATTTATCCGCAGCCTTCGTCGTTTGTTTAATAACGATGTTTTGAATCATGTAGGCTGATTTTTGTATGACTTGGAAATAGTAAGTCTTGCCTGGTTCTAGGTTAACGGTGGTGGTGATACCGTTGCCCCTATAGGTTCCTGAGTAATTGAACATGCCGGTAAAATCGTGGCTGCCTGGGTAAAGGTACGCCCAACAGTACCGCCCGTTGTAGAGTGAACATATTCGGGATCCATGCTGGTCACCGCTCAGGACCACGATCTGCGAGGCGGTACGGATATAACCATGGCTGGTGCGAACTTCATCAGGAGTCGTACACCCTACAAGAAACAAAACTATAAAAAGCGGAATTAGTCTTGTAAATTTCATGGCGACGCCCTTTATCGTAATCAAGCCATGGCGCGCATCTTATCCCATCGGTTTCAATTCGGTAATCCCGCCGGCTATCCACCGGATACAGGACAACTTCAGGAAATTTGTTTGGTTTTGCGGATATAACGTAAACTGCAGTTATCCTTGCAGATTATGGCGCTTATGAACCGACGTGCGGTCAAAGAATGCCTGATCCCCGTTGAGCTGGCCGGACAGCGTTTCGACCAGGCGCTGGCGCGGCTGTTTCCGGAATATTCACGCAGCCGTCTGACCCAGTGGATACGCGAGGGTCGTGTGCTTTTGGACGAGCGCGCGCCGCGGCCGCGGGATTCCGTGATGGCGGGCCAGCGGGTGCGCCTGACGCTGGTGGAGGAGGCGCTTACGGAACTGCTGCCCGAGCATTTGCCCCTGGACATCGTGTTCGAGGATGCGGCCCTCATCATCGTCAACAAAGCGGCGGGCCTGGTGGTGCATCCCGGCGCCGGCAACCCGGCCGGCACGCTGCAAAACGCACTGCTGGCCTACGCGCCGGAACTGGTGCAGGTGCCGCGTTGCGGCTTGGTGCACCGGCTCGACAAGGATACGTCCGGGCTGCTGGCGGTGGCGCGCACCCTGGAAGCCCATACCCAACTGGTGGCGGCGCTGGCGGCGCGCCAGTTCGAGCGCGAGTACGAGGCACTGGTGAACGGCGTCATGACCGGCGGCGGCACCGTGGACGCGCCCATCGCGCGCCACGGCGTGGACCGGGTGCGCATGAGCGTGCGCGAAGGCGGCCGGCCAGCGGTAACCCATTATCGCGTCATCCAGCGCTTCCGCGCTCACACCCATGTATCCGTGAAACTGGAGACCGGCCGCACCCATCAGATTCGTGTGCATCTTGCCCATATCCATCATCCGCTGGTGGGCGATCCGGTCTACGGCCGGCGACTTGCGATGCCTGCCGGCGCCACTCTCACGCTGACAGAAGCGTTGCGCGGCTTCAAACGCCAGGCGCTGCACGCGCGCCGGCTTGGTCTTGCGCATCCCATCAGCGGCGAATTCATGCGCTGGGAAGCCCCGCTGCCGCAGGACATGCAGCAACTGCTTCACGCCCTCGACATGGATCTGCGGCGGCATCCGGTACATGCGCGCTGACTGGATCACGCCGGACTGGCCCGCGTTGCCGCGCGTGCGCGCCGTGGCCACCACGCGCAGCGGTGGGGTGAGCGCGGGCGTGTATGCGTCGCTGAACCTGGGCCGGCATGTGGGGGATGCGCCGGACCATGTCGCTGAAAACCGCCGGCGATTGAGCGCAGCGCTGGATCTGCACCGGGAGCCTCGCTGGCTCAGGCAGGTGCATGGTTCCCGGATCGCTGATCTGAACGGGGATGGCATCACCGGGCCGGCCGATGGCGCCGTGACACGATCTCCGGGGGAGGTCTGCGCCATCATGACGGCCGACTGCATGCCGGTATTGTTCTGTGACCGTGCCGGCACGACAGTCGCGGCCGCCCATGCGGGCTGGCGCGGTCTTGTAGCCGGCGTATTGGAGGCAACGGCAACCGCGATGCAGGTGCCGCCGCAAGAAATTCTTGCCTGGCTCGGTCCCGCCATCGGCGCCGATGTGTACGAGGTGGGCGATGAGGTACGTACGGCGCTGGTCAGGGAACACGCGGATGCGGAGCAGGCCTTTGCACCGGCGCATCCGGGCAAATGGCTGTGCGATTTGTACCAGCTCGCCAGCCAGCGGCTGCGGCGAGCGGGCATCGGCCGCATCTATGGTGGCGGGTTTTGTACGTATACGGACAAGGACAGGTTTTTTTCGTACCGGCGCGACGGCGAATGCGGGCGCATGGCGACGTTGATCTGGCTTGCAGGCTGATTTGGACTCCTTATCTCTCTTCGGGAGAAGGCGGGGATGAGAGGGAATTATTTTGATGCGGCTTCGCCGCAGGAATTGATGCCGGTTCCGTCGCTTCCGGCATCCTGCCTCCCGCGACACTTGTACATCCATGTACATCGCGCACCGGCGAGCGGGTCCATTTTCTTGTTACGCGACAAGAAAATGGACGAAAAGAAGCGCGCCCCGATGAGTCCGTGCTTGCTTGCGCACAGAATCGTCCCTGATTGGCTGACCAGGGCGGACATCCCTGTCCGCCCGCTCGTCGCGGTGCGACGAGCCCTCGCTGCTCGCGTCCTCGGGGCAGCCCTCACGGGGCATCCATGCCCCGGTCGGGCTGGCTCGCCATCCCTGGTTTCGCCCGCGCACTGCGTGCGCGGCAACACCCTGCGGGCGCTGCGCCGCTCAGCGGACTCAATGGGGTTACCAAGAGCGTCTTCAAGCCTCGCTGGTTTCGGCGAAGGCTTCACGCCGCACAGGCTGAGGCTCGATGCCGGTCGTTTCAGCCCTGTCATCACACAGGCAGCGCCGATGATCTGAGTATCGGGGCGCCCTCGGTGTAATACGATATATATAGTCGGTCGGCACAGCTATTTTGCGCATACCCGCCAACACTGCCCGGATGATTGTTCCATGCAAATCGTGCGCGCAGTATTATTCCGGGCATTGCAGATTTCATTTCATAAGGTATGGATGTATAAATATTTTTACAGTCATCCCCAGGCAGCCAGGGTGTAATAATTAGGACGGGTTGCCAGAATCCGCCTTGTTCGTTGACCATTTTCGACAGCGCGGGGTCAGTCTGTGGGTTGCATCGTTCATTGATTTCGCGGCTAACTAAGAACGCCATTAAAGTTTCGCCAAGTTGCGCTTGAACGTTATCAAGTAGGTCGTTAATTGAATGACCCATAACAGGTACCGCGATAGTAGAATTGAGTCAAGTATACATAATCGCAGATGTTTATAACCGAACTCCCAGGGTTGAACCGCTAGCGCGCTGCAAAGGGATTGCGTGGACGGAATGAATGACTGAAGGAATTAAATACCGATTTGCAAAGAACAATAGCGATGAGCCCGTGGATGTGCAATCGCTAGATCCTGGTTCCATAGTGCGCGGGCCATTTACTTGCTATGGTTGTAATCAAGAATTAATCGCTCATCTTGGTGCACAGCGAGCGCATCATTTTCAACATAAAGAGAATATCTCTACTTGTGCCCGCGAAAGCTATCTACACAAACTAGCAAAGTCTGTTTTTACTCAAGAATTCATATCACGAATAAGCGCGAGAACGCCATTTATCATGGAGCTGCATGTCCCTGGCACATGCACACATTTCGAAGATAGCCTCCACTTCTCTTGCTCGTACAGCGAAGTTCAACGACACGATCTGACACGGTGGTTTGACAACTGCACGATAGAGGCTGGATATAAAGGTTTTGTGGCTGATGTCTTGTTGTCATCTTCGAAGCGTGAAGATGTGTTGTTCGTGGAATTTTCAGTCACGCATGACTGCGAGCCCGAAAAGATCGCGAGTGGCATCCGTATTCTTGAAATTCCAATTCGCGACGAAGACGATGTTGCAGCGCTAAGGGGTGATCTGTTAGTAAGCGGCACCCATTCAGCACGCCGCGCATATAACCTCAAAGTGCGATCCAAGCGCGCTCCTATGTGCAAGGGCGAATGCCCAAACGAAGTTGGCTTGTTCATAGTGTATAAGAACGGCAAGGCATTCCTTAAACCAATATCGCCCAAAGCCGCTGTCAATCCCAAGCTACGCGGCGAGATTGCTCATTATAAAATCATTCCACCCGGTGTTCGATGGGATGACGGATCTTCTCTTGTGCAGATCACTGAGATACCAAAGAGGTATGACGATGCGGATCCATCCGATCCCGCAACGGTTTTTGAACGGCGCTCCGTGGAGGCGCACTTCAACGGAGTAGCAATACGATCTTGCTTTGTGTGCCGCTTTCATGGGGCTGACGGAATTAATGCTGCAGTGTTTTGCAAGAAGCATCGTGAATCCTGTTCTGCGAATACTGCGGCGGATTGCCGCGACTATGCTCCTGTACGCTCTAAAAATGAGTATCAAACACTCAAGGCCAGGAATGCTCGTTGGGCAGAGGAACATGGGATAGAAGCCGCGTTTAGACAAATTGTGAAACGGAACATTCCGTTAACATAGGAAGTCACCCCAAGATGGAGAATATGTTGGAGAGCTAACAAGCACATGCAACGGATGCGCCACTTTGCCACGCCGCTGATGTGCAGCGTTGCATGCATAAGGTTCGTTATTACTTTGCTGAGCCTGATGAGAAGGGATTTTAGCTCAGGACTTTACCGACTCTTAATACAGGTTTGGTTGCAGTGGCATGGCGTATTCTGCTATTTCAATATGATGCGGTGGGTTACGGTTTCGCTAATCCGCCCTGCGTTTCATAGCATCAAACAAAGCCGATTGCTTGGATTATCCCTTCACCTATGCGGTGGCAGGGCTGAAAAACCGGAATAGCACGTCAGCCAGTGCGGCGTGTGGCCTTCACTGAAAACCACAAAGCCCGGTAGCGCTCTTGGAAACCCCCGTCGGAGCGTGCCGTAGCGCTGCTGCGAGCAAGGCTGGCCCGAAGGGGCGAAGCCAGGGATGGCGAGCTCGCGCGAAGGGCCACGGATGGCCCGTGAGCGCGACCCCGCAGCGCAGCAAGGCGCGAGGGAAGCCGCGAAGCGGCCGCGCGACCGGGGCGATTTCCTTTGGATACTTTCCTTGTTCGCACAAGGAAAGTATCACGCTTGCCGGTGCGCGATGTACATGGATGTACAAGTGTCGCGGGAGGCAGGATGCCGGAAGCGACGGAACCGGTACAAATCACGCGGCCGAAGGGCACACAAAATATGGGAGTCAAGTATATAACTCCCTTTCTTTTCGTCCATTTTCTTGTCGCGCAACAAGAAAATGGACTCGTCGCAGGGGCGAGCCGCACTGCGATGAGCGCCCGGCTAAAAATCGCCGGGCTGGAACGCGAAAGCCCCGTCAATTCCCGCGGCGAAGCCGCTAACAACATTCAAGTAATCTGTTCCATCTGCTCATGCAATTCCAACCAACGTTCTTCAATTTCCGCAAGCCGTCCATTTACTTGCGCCCGCTCCCGCAAACTCCCGGTCAATAGCGCCTTGTTCTTGTCTTTATAAGTCGCCGGGTCGGCCAGCACGGCTTCCAGCCGGGCCTTTTCTGCGCTGAGCCGTTCCAGTTCCTGGTCGAGACGGGTCAACTCGTTTTGCAGCGGCTTGCGTTGCTGTGCAAGCCGCTGGCGTTGTGCTGCCTCGGCGCGCCGCTCTTGCTTGCGGTTGACGGCGGGGGTGGCCTCACCCCTGCCGTCGGCGGCCGCTGTTTTCTCCTCCGCCAGTGCCGCCGCGCGTTTGGCGGCGGCCTGGGCGAGCAGCCAGTCGCGATATTCCTCCAGGTCGCCGTCGAAGGCCTGCAGCCCGCCGTGGGCCACCAGCAGGAACTGCTCGGTGGTGGCGCGCAGCAGAAAACGGTCGTGGGATACCAATATAAGGGTGCCTTCGAATTCCGCCAGCGCCAGGGTCAGGGCATGGCGCGTCTCCAGATCCAGATTGTTGGTGGGTTCGTCCAGCAGCAGCAGATTGGGCTGTTGCCAGATGATGAGCGCCAGCGCGAGGCGTGCCTTTTCGCCGCCGGAGAACGGCCCTACGGGAGCCCTGGTCATGTCACCGCGGAAATGGAACGAACCCAGGTAATCCCTCAGCTCCTGCTCACGCGTATCGGGCGCGAGGCGCAACAAGTGTTGCAGCGGCGAAGTCTCCGCGTGCAGCATCTCCAGTTGATGCTGGGCAAAGTAGCCGATGCGCAATCCCTTGCCGCGCCGTACCTCACCCGCGAGCGGCTCAAGCGTGCCGGCCAGGGTCTTTACCAGGGTGGATTTTCCCTGGCCGTTGGCGCCGAGAAGGCCGATACGCTGGCCGTCCTGGATAGACAGGCTCACGCCGGTCAGCACGCTGCGTTCGCCATGTTGTGTGTGATAGCCGCAATTCACATCCTCCAGCACCAGCATGGGGTTGGGCACGGATAGCGGCGCAAGGAAACTGAAGCTGAACGCCGAGGCCGCGTGCACCGGCGCGACGCGTTCCAGTTTCTCCAGCGTCTTGATACGGCTCTGAGCCTGACGTGCCTTGGTGGCTTTGTACCGGAACCGGTCGATGTAACTCTGCAGATGGCCGATGTGTTTCTGCTGTTTCTCAAATGTCGCCTGCTGCAGCGCGAGCTGTGCGGCGCGCTGCATCTCGAACTGGCTGTAGTTGCCGTTGTAACGCTGCAGTTTGCCAGCATGGATGTGCAGCGTGACATCGCAGACAGCGTCCAGGAACTCGCGGTCGTGGGAAACAACCACGAGCGTGCCGGGGTAACGTTGCAGCCAGGTTTCCAGCCACACGATAGCGTCCAGATCCAGATGATTGGTGGGTTCGTCCAGCAGCAATAAATCGGAAGGGCACATGAGCGCCTGCGCAAGGCTCAGGCGCATGCGCCAGCCGCCGGAGAAACTGACTACCGGCTGGCGGGTTTGCCCCAGCGTGAAACCGAGTCCCAGCAGCAGCGCCTCCGCCCGCGCTGGAGCCGTGTAGCCGTCCGCGTCGGCAAAGGCGGTATGCGCTTCGGCTTCGGCGTGGCCGTCATGAACTGTCCGGGCGGCGGCGATGCGCGCCTCGATGGCGCGCAATCGGGTGTCGCCGTCCAGTACGTAATCGAGGGCCGTACGTTGCACACCCGGCATGTCCTGCATCACATAGGCGATGCGCCACGACGGCGGCAGCGAGACGTCGCCGCCGTCGGCGTGCAGTTCACCGCGCAGCAAGGCGAACAGCGTGGACTTGCCCGCGCCGTTGGCACCCACCAGGCCGGCCTTTTCACCGGAGTTGAGTACGGCACTGGCCTGTTCGAACAGTACCCTGGTGCCGCGTTGCAGTGAGAGAGACTGGATGCGTATCAAATGCCATTCGACCTTGCAGCTTTCTCCGGCGACGGCCACCGGGGCGCAGGATTGTACGCTGCTCCGCCCGCCGCCGGTATCCGCCGGACCAGGCAACAGCGCTTGAGTCTGCAAGAATTGCGCCGCAGTTGGCGCCGCTTTACCAGGGTCCGGACCGGTTCAATGAAAACAATCGCAATGCACGCGCAGACTCCACTGTGGGTTGTTCCCTGCGCACTTCCGGGCGGTGTGCCGAGTGCGCTGACCGCGTCGCTGCTGCTGCCGTTCCCGGATCGCATACGCACGACCTTGTGGCCGGGGCCGGGGGCGCGGTGCGCGCGGTTTTCCCTGAATCTGCTGCCCGAGGCGATCCATGCGCCGGACCGGAAAGGGTGCGCGGCCAGGGTCTGGGGCCCGCTCTCGGCGTGCCGGGGTTTTTCCTGCTGGAGAAGCGTATTTTCCGGTACCACAGCCACAGTGGTGAGGGGAGGAACTTGCGCATCCGCGGTTGAAAAACCGGCTTCGACCCCCCATCTAAAACTCAACCAAGCTTCTGTTCCGCGGGGATTTTTCTGTGAGACTCGACAAGCTGACCAGCAAATTCCAAGTGGCGCTGGCGGATGCCCAGTCGCTAGCCGTGGGCCGGGACCACCAATATATAGAGCCGGTGCATCTGATGCTGGCGCTGCTCGACCAGGAGGGCGGCAGCGTGCACCCGCTGCTGGCGAAGGCGGGCACCAACCTTAACCGCCTGCGCAGCACTCTGGATGCGGTACTCGGCCGCCTGCCGACGGTGCAGGGCGGTGGGGGTGACGTGCACGTATCCGGCGATTTGAACCGCCTGTTGAACTTCACTGACAAGCTGGCGCAGAAACGCAAGGATCAGTTCATCTCCAGCGAATTGTTTCTGCTCGCCGCGATGGACGACAAAGACAAGCTCGGCGATGCCTTGCGCGATGCCGGCGCCACTAGGGCGGGTATCGAGAAAGCCATTGAGGAAATGCGCGGCGGCCAGACAGTGAACGACGCCGGCGCCGAGGATCAGCGCCAGGCCCTGGAGAAATACACCATTGATCTCACCGCGCGCGCCGAATCCGGCAAGCTCGATCCGGTCATCGGCCGCGACGACGAAATCCGCCGCACCATCCAGGTGCTGCAGCGGCGTACCAAAAATAATCCGGTGCTCATCGGCGAGCCGGGCGTGGGCAAGACCGCCATCGTGGAAGGTCTGGCCCAGCGCATCATCAACGGCGAGGTGCCGGAAGGCCTCAAGAACAAGCGCGTGCTGACCCTCGACATGGGCGCACTCATCGCCGGTACCAAATTCCGAGGTGAATTCGAGGAACGGCTGAAGGCCGTGCTCAAGGACATCGCCAAGGAGGAAGGCCGCATCATCTTGTTCATTGACGAAATCCACATGGTGGTGGGCGCCGGTAAGGCCGAAGGCTCCATGGATGCGGGCAACATGCTCAAGCCCGCGCTGGCCCGCGGCGAACTGCACTGCGTGGGGGCCACCACGCTGGATGAATACCGCCAGTACATCGAGAAAGACGCGGCCCTGGAACGCCGTTTCCAGAAGGTGCTGGTGGACGAACCGTCGGTGGAAGACACCATCGCGATCCTGCGCGGCCTGAAGGAGCGCTACGAGGTGCATCACGGCGTGGAGATCACCGATCCCGCCATCGTGGCGGCGGCCACGCTGTCCTACCGCTACATTTCCGACCGGCAGTTGCCGGACAAGGCCATTGACCTGATTGACGAGGCCGCCTCGCGCATCCGTATGGAAATTGATTCCAAGCCGGAGGAAATGGATAAACTCGACCGGCGCCTGATTCAGCTCAAGATTGAGTGCGAAGCCCTCAAGAAAGAAAAAGACGAGGCTTCCAGAAAGCGCTTGGCGGCGCTGGAAGCGGACATCCGGAAACTGGAACGCGAGTATTCCGATCTGGAGGAAGTCTGGAAGGCCGAAAAGGCGTCCGTGCAAGGTGCGGCCCATATCAAGGAATCCCTGGAGAAGGCGCGCACCGATCTGGAATCGGCGCGCCGCGCCGGCGATCTGTCGCGCATGTCGGAATTGCAGTACGGCCGCATCCCGGAGCTGGAAAAGAAGCTCGCCCAGGCCACCGCCAGTGAAGATCAGCCGATGCAGCTGATGCGCAACAAGGTTACCGAGGAGGAAATCGCGGAGGTCGTATCCCGCTGGACCGGCATTCCCGTGTCCAAGATGCTGGAGGGCGAGAAGGAAAAGCTGCTGCGCATGGAAGATGCGCTCATGGCGCGGGTGGTGGGCCAGGACGAAGCGGTGCGCGCCGTATCCAACGCCATCCGCCGCTCCCGCGCCGGGCTGTCCGATCCCAACCGCCCCAGTGGTTCGTTTCTGTTCCTGGGCCCCACCGGCGTCGGCAAGACCGAGCTTACCAAGGCCCTGGCCTGGTTCCTGTTCGACACTGAGGAGGCCATGGTGCGCATCGACATGTCCGAATTCATGGAAAAACACTCCGTGGCGCGGCTCATCGGTGCGCCGCCGGGCTACGTGGGCTACGAGGAAGGCGGCTATCTGACGGAAGCCGTGCGCCGCAAACCCTATTCCGTGATCCTGCTGGACGAAGTGGAGAAAGCGCATCCGGATGTGTTCAACGTGCTGTTGCAAGTGTTGGATGATGGCCGTCTCACGGATGGCCAGGGTCGCACCGTGAACTTCAAGAATACCGTGGTGGTGATGACGTCCAATCTCGGCTCACAAGCCATTCAAGAAATGAGCGGTGAGGAGAATTACCAGAAGATGAAGGGCGCGGTCATGGAGATCGTGGCACAGCATTTCCGCCCCGAGTTCTTGAACCGTGTGGACGAGACGGTGGTGTTCCACCCGCTTGGGAGAGATCAGATCCGCGCCATTGCCCACATCCAGGTGGAGCATTTGCAGAAACGCCTGGCGGAACGCGATATCGGCCTTGAAGTCAGCGAGGCGGCTTTGGACAAGCTGGGGCGCGCCGGTTACGACCCGGTCTATGGCGCGCGGCCGCTCAAGCGCGCCATCCAGCAACAACTGGAAAACCCGCTGGCGCAGAAGCTCCTGGCCGACGAGTTCGCACCAGGAGATACCATCCGAGTGGGTGCGCGGGACATCGGCTTCGAGTTCAGCAAGGTGAAGCCGAAGAAAGCCAAACCATAACTGACTGAGTGACCAAGGCTATACCAGCTCAAGGAAGAAGTCCCGTTCCCCAAGGGGGCAATTTTCAGAGGAATCGGTACGTTTATCCAAGGATGGCTTCTATGATTACAGTTATCCAGTATCCCATTCTGTTGGATGTCGCATGTATTGCAGGGGCATGCCATGAAAAAATTAGAGATTCAGGAGGAATTCAAATCCCACAGCAAAGCCACGCTCTCGAAGATTGAGCGCATTATTGCAGTCGTACTGGCAACGTTCTGGCTCGTCGTCGGAGTCGCCGGCATTGTGATTGGATTTTCAAGCGGTCGCTGGTTGTTGGCACTCGTTGCACTGGGCTCGCAATGGATGACTGTCCTCTGGGTGCGGGCGGCTTATCTTGGCCGTCGGCTTGAACCCAGGGAATTTCTCTGGCCATTTCGTAAGATATAGAATCATAGGTCGCCTAACCGTCAGTCGCGCGACGCATGCGTGGCCGGAAGAACGCCGTATGAGATATGAGCTTTATTACTGGCCCGGCATTCCGGGGCGCGACGAATTCGTGCGGCTCGCGCTTGAGGAGGCCGGAGTCGGGTATGTGGACATCGCCAAGGATGCGGGCGGAGAAGAAGCCGCAATCCACAAGCTCCAGTATGTGCTTGATGATACGAAGGCGCCGCATCCGCCCTTCGCAGTGCCGGTACTGAAAGCCGGCGATCTGCTGATTTCCCAGACGGCGAATATCCTGATGTTTCTGGGCGCACATAATGGTCTCGCACCGGCAGACGAAGCCAGTCGTTTCTGGGCCCACCAGCTTCAGCTTGTGATTGCCGACTGGATCGTGGAAATCCACGATACCCATCATCCGCTGGGTCCCACGGAGTATTACGAAGATCAGAAAGCAGAGGCCCGCAAGCGGACGGGGTTATTTCTGAAACACCGGTTGCCGAAATACCTGGGCTACTTTGAGCGTGTGCTGAAACAGAATCCGGCGGGCGACAAGTTCCTGGTGGGCGATGCACTGACCTACCCGGACCTGTCGTTGTTTCAGATAATCGAGGGACTGCGTTACGCATTCCCCCGTGCCATGGCCGGGAGCGAAGCGAAACACCCCGGGGTCATGGCCTTGCATGGGTGCGTGTCGAGGCGGCCGCGCATCGCCGCTTACTTGGCCTCGGAACGGCGCATTCCGTTCAATGAGGACGGCCTTTTCCGCCACTATCCCGAACTGGATACCTGAATATATGCATTTGAGGTATTCGGAAACCGGGCCTTCACAGGCAGAGCTCCTGCGCCAGCTTGAACAGCGGTTGCTGGAACCGGAGTTGCGGCGATCCCCGCAAGACCTTGCCCATCTGCTTGCGGACGAACTCATCGAATTCGGAAGTTCCAGGCGTATCTATGGCAAGCAGCAGGTTATCGAGGCTCTGCAACATGAGCCCGTACGTCAAATATCATTAACGGAGTTCGCCGCGACGCTGCTGACGCCCGGCGTCATGTTGACAACTTATCGTATTGTTGAGCAGAGTGCGCGGAAGGAATATGCAACGTATTCGTTGCACAGCTCAATCTGGAAATTTATGGGGAACCGCTGGCAGATGGCGTTTCATCAAGGTACGCCATCACAGGAGCACGTGCAGGGTGGAATTGCGCAGCCTGTTCCACCACAGTAATGTCTTTCCCAAAAAAGGAGATCCGATCTTGCCGGAGGACTGTCAAAATTCCGTCGCATGTCATTGTTGCGAAGCATGTAACAGATTGGCTTGGCTTGACCTGGCGCCAAAATGTGATATCAGGGACCTATCCGCGTACCGTCAGAGGGCCACCACTCACTGAATCTGCACCGTTTACGCATGCAACAAACTACTGCCACAGGTCTGGTCAGAAGAATCCGCAGATGGGATCTGGTCTTGCTCTTTATCAACGCCATCATCGGCGCCGGTATCTTCGGGCTTCCATCACGGGTTTACGCCCTGATCGGCACATACAGCCTGCTCGCATACCTGATCTGTGCGTTGCTGGCGGTTCTGATAGCCTTCTGTTTCGCCGAGGTCGGCAGTCGTTTCAACGATACCGGCGGCCCGTATCTTTACGCGCGCGAGGCTTTCGGGCCGGCATTGGGGTTCGAGGTGGGATGGCTGCTGTGGCTCGCAAGACTTACCGCTTTTGCCGCTCTCTGCAATTTGTTCATCACCTATCTTGGCTACCTCTGGCCCGCGGCAGATTCGGGATGGTGGCGCACGCTTGTGGCTACGGCGATTGTCGTTTTTCTCACCGTCGTGAATGTGGTGGGTGTCCGTAAAGCGGTGCTGGTCAGCGATTTCTTCTCCGTCGGAAAACTGATAGCGCTGCTGTTTTTTGTGACCGTCGGGTTGTTCTTCATTGATCCCGGGCGCTACTCCTTCGCGACCCAGCCGGCCTACGGGTCTTTCTCGACGGCGGTGTTGCTGCTGTTTTTCGCGTTCAGCGGATTCGAGGTGGGAGTGATACCCGCTGGCGAGGCTGTGGACCCGCGACGGCACATGCCATTTGCCATCCTTACGGCGATAGGCGTGGTGGTGACGCTGTATATTCTGGTCCAGTTTGTCTGCATCGGAACGCTGCCGGGATTGGCTTTTTCCCAAACACCGCTATCCGATGCGAGCAGCCGCTTCCTCGGAGCGGCAGGCGCGTTGGTTATCACGCTCGGTGCGCTGATCTCCGTGACCGGCACTATGCATTCGAGCCTGCTGGCGGGGCCGCGGCTGCTGTTCGCGATGGCGCAACGAGGGCAACTGCCGCGGATTTTTTCACTGACTCATCCGCGTTTCCACACGCCTTACGTGGCAATACTGCTTTCCGCCGCCATCATGCTTGGGCTCACCCTTTTGGGAACGTTCATTTCCGCGCTGACGATGAGCACGCTCATTCGATTGGTTGCCTATGCGGCGACGTGTGCCGCTCTGCCGGTTTTGCGCCGCAAAAACGGTGCGCAGTCCGCCGGGTTCAGGGCACCCGGCGGGATAGTCACCGCCATCATTGCACTGGCGTTGATCGTGTGGCTGCTCTCGAACAGCACATGGCAGGAAGCGCGTGACCTGGGGATAGCGGTTGCAGTGGGCTTGCTGCTTTACATCGCCTTCAGGCCGGGACGCCGTGAGCCGCAGGCAAGAAGCTAGCCGATTCCCGCAGCCATGTCCGGGGGCAGCCGCCGCCTGCCGGATTTTGGGCTGAAGGTCGTCGTCCGCCTGCGTCAGGAGGCGTGCGGCGCCATGATCCGGGCGAGCATGTCGGGCCTGCCCGGGATGCGCACCAGATGCGGGTAGCGCGGCCCGCCGTGGTAGTTGACGTCGTAGCTGTGGTACCAGCCGTCCTGGTCAACGACAAACACGGTCGGCGCGCTCGAATGCTCCGCCTGCTTCATTGCATAATTTAAAGTCTTCACCGTGTAAGCTTGGTTGTCCACCGCCCGGATTTTCATGCCCGGCGCCATCCCGGCCTGCCACGCGGGTGCACCTTCGCGCACGTCCAGCACCACACCGTGCTTGTTGATCTTGAGCCCGTAGGTCAGCCACTGGTTGTTCATGTGGAACAACTTGGCCTGGGCCTGCATGAAGCGGTTGGGCTTGTTGTTATAAACCAGGCGCCAGCCGGCGCGTTCGATCTCGCTTGTGGGCGGACGGGCGGCGATGTCGTACACGTGTTTCTGGAAGAAGGCGTGCCAGTCATAGGGCACCACCTCGTTGAGCAGTTTCTCGATGTCGGCGCGTGTGTAGGTCCTGGTAATGGGACCGGTGTCGGGCGGACCGGCATAGAGGTGCAGGAAAGTGTCCAGCGATTTTCTGCCGTGGGTTTTCTCGCGGATGAGGGTGTCCACGTCCAGCCACAGGAGCTCACCCTCGGTGTAGAAGTCCCCGGCGGTACGGCGGATTTCCGGGTAGGAACCGCGCGCTCCGTAGAGATAGGGGGCCGCGGTGGTGGTGTCAATCAGCGGCTCGGTCAGCCGCCCCGGCTCGCTGGCCATCTCGCTGTAGATCATGGCGAGATATGCGGGATATTCGTCCGGCTTGCGGATGCCCATGCGGAAGGAGAGCAGATCCCCCAAGTACTGGTTCATGCCTTCATACACCCACAGCAGATCGGTCTTTTGCGGAATCTGGAAATTCAGCGTTGTCAGATCATAGGGGCGGCGGTATTTTCCGTTCCAGGAATGCGAGAACTCGTGGGTCAGCAGATCGCCCGCCACCAACTGTTCCGCCGGCTTGGTCATGAAATTGTCCGGCGCACGATCGTCGCTGGACTGGTGGTGCTCGATGCCTTCAAAACCGATCTTGTTGGACAGCACCAGCAGTGAATGATAGTCATACCAGTGACGGGCGCCGTAGAGCGCCAGCGCTTCCGGCGTCATGCGCTTGTATTTCGCGATCAGCGAGGCCGGGATGTCCAGGTCCTGGGGCTTGTCGGCGAACATATCCAGCATCTGGTAAGCCTTGCCGCCGTGCCACAGTTCGATGTGCCTGTAATAGCGGCCGCAGTCGAGCGGGGAGTCCACCAGCATGTTCAGCGGTACTTCCCCGAAATCAATACGTTCGCCGTGTTGCTGCGGATCGGGCAGCGCTGTGCCGTAGCTCCAGCCCTTCGGCAGGATGATGCTGGTTTTGAAATACACATGATGTGAGTTGGTATCATTCTGATAAAAGAGGTCGCGGTTCCAGTTGACGACCGCAAGATTTGGCGTGGACATGGGAGTGGGTGAATTTACCAGCACGGTGAACCGCACCCCGATGCTTGAGACACCGGGCGGCACGTCCACATGGAAGGCGTACAGGTCCACCTTGTCGCGGCGCCAGGTGAGCGGATGACCGTTCGCAGAAACCTTGAGTTGGGAGATATCGGCAAGCGGCCCGCTCGGGGCATGTTCGCCGGGGATCCATTTTGGGTAAACGAAGATGAAGGGACCGGGTTTCACCGGGATGGTCATGGTGGCGGTCATGAGGCCGCGGCCCGCGTCGCGCGCATCCAGCACCAGGGTTTCGGGATTATTGCGCGTGGCATAGGGGGTGGCATTGGCATTCGGTTCCGCCGCGCGCGCATACGGTATGGCGACGGTCAAAGCGGCGGCAATACCAAAAGCGAGCAGGGAGAGCGAGGCAGGTTTCATAAGTTACCCCTATGGATGATGATGCATGGCGCGACAGGGCAAAACGCTGTTTTTTGACCGCGAGACCGGAGTTTCGTTCCATGCCACGCCGCCTGTGACGGCGGTCCTGCTTCACGCGGGGATAGTACCCATGAGCAAGGCTTCCACGGCGTCCGCCACTGTCTTCAGACGGGCAGGCGGCGTCACGGCGATAAAAACGGTGTCGTCGCCGGCGAGCGTGCCCGCCACCCCCTCGGGCCGCTGCACGTCCAGTTTCACCGCCAGCGGCTGGGCATACCCCGGCCGGGTGCGGATCACCAGCAGATTGGGAGGCACCCGGGTGAGAGTGAATGACGGCAGTTCCGCCGGTAGCGATTCCACCTGCTGATAGCGCCCGGCCACTTTCTGTACGGCGAGCTTGCGCAGGTGCCGCGAGAGGGTGGGCTGGGTGACGGTGTGCCCGGCTTTCCTGAGCAGTTCCCGCAGCACTGACTGGTCGGTGACCTCCCGCTCTGCCACCAGTTTGAGGATGGCTTCATCCAGTGTCATGGGTGCATGACCACCTGGAGTTGCCTGTGTGGAAGATTCTTACCGCTATAGCCACAACAGAAAGTTTTCGCATAACCCTTGCATTATTACGAATTAGTTTGTATATATCCGCATTATATATGAATTTAACGAATTTTATTCACTAATAAATGCATAATTTCAAGAAAAACCCGGTGAAACCTCCCGTCGCGCCGTTATTGCCCACCTATACGCCCTATTCCTTCCCCGTAATGAGGGGCGCGGAGGATCGGGTTTTCGATGGTCAGGGTACGGCCTACCTGGACTTCTACGGCGGTCACTGCGTGGCCAGCACCGGCCATTGCCATCCGGCGGTGGCGGCGGCCATTGCGGCGCAGGCCGGCAAGTTGATTTTCTATTCGGCTGCCGCGCAGTTGCCGGTGCGTGATGAGGCGGCACAGGCGCTGGTGGAATTCGCCGGCGCGGATATGGCGTCGGTGTTTTTCTGCAACTCCGGTACCGAGGCCAACGAGAGCGCCCTCAAGATCGCGCTCAAGCTCAGCGGCCGTAAAAGCCTGACGGCGTTTCGGGGCGGGTTCCATGGCCGTACATTATTGGCGCTTTCCGTCACCGATGCGCCGGGTTTGAGAAAGCCTTATGAATCGCTGCTGGCGCCCGCCACCTTTCTGCCGTTTGCCGATGAGGCCGCACTCGATGCGGCGGATTTCTCCCCTATGGCCGCCGTGATCGTGGAACCCATCCAGTCCATGGCGGGGATAAAAACCGCGACGGCTTCCTGGTTTGCCGCATTACGGGAAAAATGCACCTGCGCGGGTACGCTGCTGATTTTCGATGAAGTACAAACCGGCGTCGGCCGTCTCGGCGCGCCGTTCGCGGCCGGTTTCTACGGCGTGACACCCGACCTGATCACCTGCGCCAAGGGCATGGCCTCCGGGGTGCCCATGGGCGGTGTGCTCATGAACGCACGGGTTGCTTCACAGCTCAAGCCCGGTGATCTGGGCAGCACGTTCGGCGGCGGACCGCTGGCCTGCGCCGCGCTCCTGGCTACGCTGAAGGTGATTCGTGAGGAGAAGCTGATGGAGCGGGCCGGCGTGCTTGCCGAGCATATCCGCGGCAGATTGCATGGCGGCAATGTGCAGGAAGTGCGCGGTGAGGGTTTGCTGCTTGGATTGAACGCGGGCGCACAGGCGCAGGCACTGAAAGCCTATCTGTTGAAGCAGTGCATCCTGGTGGGCGGTTCCGATGATCCGGCGGTACTGCGACTCATGCCGCCGCTCACCGTGAACGTGCGTTCGGTGGAGACGCTGCTGGATGCCATTGGTGAGTTCAACTCGCGGGAAGCAGCGTAATGCGGCATTTCACCCGTATTGCCGATCTGGATGTGACCGGTGTCGCTGCGATTCTGGACGAAGCATTGGCCTGGAAAAAGCACCCCCCCGGTGCGCATCTCGCCGGCAAGCTGCTGGGCATGGTGTTCTTCAATCCTTCGCTGCGCACGCGTGCGTCCTTCGAAGCCGCGATGCTGCGCGGCGGCGGCAACGCCATCGTGCTGGAGGTGGGTAGCGGCGTATGGAAACTGGAGGACCGCGACGGTGCCGTTATGGACGGCGACAGGCCGGAACACATCCGGGAAGCGATACCGGTGCTGGGCCGCTACGTGGACGCGCTGGCGGTGCGCACGTTCGGCGCGCTGCAGGATGACACCGCTGATGCAGCCGATCCGGTGATGAATGCTTTCCGCGAGCTCGCCGGTGTGCCGGTCATCAGTATGGAGTCGGCGCGCGAGCATCCCTGCCAGGGTCTTGCCGACCTGCTCACGATACGCGAACGTTTCGGCGTGACACGCAAACTGCCGGTAACGCTCACCTGGGCGCCGCACATCAAGCCGCTGCCCAAGGCGGTACCGCATTCCTTTCTCCTCACCGCCGCCGCCGCCGGCTGCGAAGTGCGTGTCGCCCATCCGCCGGGCTTTGATCTGCATCCGGCTGTCATGGCGGAGGCGCAGGATTACGCGCGCCGCAGCGGCGGTTCGGTGAGCGTGACTCACGACCGGAAAGCCGCTTTGAGCGGCAGTCACGTGGTCTATGCAAAAGCCTGGGGTCCGGTCACGGAAAAGGCCGCGGCAAGTGAAGCCGCTGCGCGCATCGCCGCTCACAAGGACTGGCTCATCACCAGTCGCACCCTGGCGGCCGCGGCACGCGACACGGTTTTTCTTCACTGTCTGCCGGTGCGACGCAACGTGGAAGTGAGCGATGAAGTGCTGGATGGTCCCGCGAGCCGTGTGATAGACGAAGCCGAGAACCGTTTTCACGTGCAGCGGGTGCTGCTGGACAAACTCCTGGAAGGTACTGCGTGCTGAGTACTGCGTTGATGATATAAAGATAGTGAGGAAAGCCGTTATGTCCGTACCGCCTGACAGTTATGCATCGTTGCGCTCCGCGGCCCAGTATGTGCGCGCGTTTCGCGGCAAGACCTTCGTGTTCAAACTGGGCGGCGAGGTGCTGGAGAGTGCCGCCGTACGCTGCGCGGTGTGCGAGCAGCTCAACGTGTTGTGGAGTTTCTCCATCAGGCTGGTGATCGTACACGGCGGCGGCAGCGGCCTGGATGCGCTGTGCGAATCCCTGGATCTGCCGGTGGAGAAGGTGGCGGGCCGCCGCGTGACCACCAGGAAAGTGCTGGATGCCGCCAAAATGATCCTGGCCGGTTCGGTGCACACCGACCTGCTGGCGGACCTGCGCGCTGCCGGCTTATCGGTGAGCGGCGTGAGCGGCGTGGACGGCGGCATCCTGTCCGCCCACAAGCGCCAGCCGGTGCAGATCAAGGATGACGCCGGTGCCACCCAGTTCGTGGACTTCGGCCTGGTGGGCGACATCGACCACGTGAACCCGGCGCTGCTACTGCATCTGCTGGAGGGCGGCTACGTGCCGGTGGTGACACCGCTGTCCGCCAACGACAAGGGCGAGGTCTTCAACACCAACGCCGATACGGTCGCCGCCGAGATCGCCGTGGCGCTCAAGGCCGAGAAGCTGTTCTTCCTGCTCAAGGTGCCGGGCCTGCTGGAGGATCTGGCGCGGCCGTCGAGCCTGGTCCCGTATACCACGCTCGCGGGAACGGAGCAGTTGGAGAAAAGCGGCAAGATCAGCGGCGGCATGCGGCCGAAACTTGCCGCCGTGCGCCGCGCCCTCACCGGTGGCGTGGCCAGCGCCCATCTGGTGAGCGGTCTGCTGCCCGACGCGGTGCTCACGGAAGTGTTCACCAACCAGGGCAGCGGCACCATGGTGGTGGCGCGGGAGACCAGACTCCAGGAGCACGCCGCGTGAGCGCGCTGCCGCGGGTCGCTGTGCCATGAGCATGCTTTGGGAAAAGGGTCTGCCGCTGGACGCAGCCATCCACCGCTTCACCGTGGGCGATGATCCCGGGTTGGACCAGCGATTGCTGTGCTTCGATGCGCTGGGCAGCGCCGCACATGCACGCATGCTCGCGCATGTGCGCTTGCTCGCGCCGCAGGACGCGCAGGCACTCGTGGACCTGCTGGCCGACATCAGCGCGCGCGCGCGGCAGGGCGAGATCGTCATCTCAGCGGCGCAGGAAGACAGTCACACCGCCATCGAGATGCTGCTCACGGCACGACTGGGGGAGGCCGGCAAACGCATCCATCTGGGCCGTTCCCGCAATGACCAGGTGATCCTGGCGTTGCGTCTGTACATGCGCACTGCGTTGCTCGACATCGGCAGTCAGGCTGCCGAGCTTGCGCAAGGCTTTCTGGCCGTCGCGCGCCGACACGCGGCCGACATCATGCCGGGTTATACCCACCTGCGCCCGGCCATGCCTTCCAGCTTCGGCTTGTGGGCGGGTGCCTTCGCGGCGGGACTCACGGAGGAACTGCAGGCCCTGCAGGCAGTGTACGCACGGCTGGATCGCTGCCCGTTGGGCGCCGCCGCCGGTTTCGGTGTGCCGTTGCCGCTGGACCGCGAATACACGGCGAAGCTGCTGGGCTTTGCCGCAGTGCAGGTGAATCCTGTCGATGTGATGAACTCCCGCGGCCGCCACGAGCTGGCGCTGGTCAACGGACTCGCGTCCCTGGGCCTGGTGCTGGAGAAATTTCTGTGGGATGTGGCGCTGTATTCCATGCCGGAGTTCGGGTTCGTGAGCTTGCCGGATGCGTTCACCACCGGCTCATCCATCATGCCGCAGAAGCGCAACCCGGATGTGGTGGAGCTGGCCCGCGGCCGCTGCCGGGAGTTGCGCGGTCATGCGGCCATGCTGCAGCAACTGGCGGCCGGCTTGCCCTCCAACTACCACCGGGACCTGCAGTTGCTGAAGGCGCCGTTGTTTGAGGCGCTGGACTTGGCCCGCGACCTGCTGGATGTGCTCATCCGTCTGGTGCCGGCGTTGCGGATCAACGCCGAGCGCGCGCGCGCCGCCTGCGGCGATGATCTTTACGCCGCCCACGAGGCCTGCCGTTTGGCGCAGTCAGGCACGCCGTTTCGTGATGCATATAAAGAAGTGGCACGCCAGATCCAGGCCGGCAGCTTCAAGCCGGATCGCGCCGCGCTCAGCGCGACCCATCTGGGCGGTGCCGGCCATCCCGGCTTCGATCTCATGGCAGGCGAACTCAAGGCGGCGGAGCAGTGGCTGGCCGGGACCCGCGCCCATCTTGAAGGTTGTGAAGAAAATGTCTGGCACAAACGGAGCGGTGGTGAATGAAATGAAAAAGCATGTGGTACTGGCGTTCTCCGGCGGATTGGATACGTCCTTCTGCGTCATCCACTTGCGGGAGCAGGGTTATGCGGTCACCACCGTGACAGTGGACACCGGCGGTTTCAGCGCCGCAGAACTGCAACGTATCGAGAGCCTGTCGCCCAGGCTGGGTGCGCAGACACACCACAGCATTGATGCGCGCTCCGAACTTTACGACCGCTATCTGCGCTACCTGATATATGGCAACGTGTTGCGCGGCAACCTGTATCCCCTGAGCGTGTCGGCGGAGCGCGTGGCGCAGGCGGAGAAGGTCGTGGCGGTGGCGAAAAAGATCGGCGCCACGGCGCTGGCCCACGGTTCCACCGGTGCCGGCAACGATCAGGTGCGGTTCGATGTGGCCTTCCGCGCCCTGGCGCCGGAGCTGGAACTCATCACACCCATCCGCTCACTGGGCCTGAGCCGCGCCCAGGAGATGCAGTTCCTCAAGCAGCATGGCTTCGAGTTCCCGGAAAAGACCCGGGATTATTCGGTAAACGAGGGCATGTGGGGCACCTCCGTGGGCGGCCGCGAGACGCTGGATGCCTGGAGCACCTTGCCCGAGGCTGCGTTTCCCGGCGGCGAGATCGACGCCGGGAAACGCGCACCGGAACGGCTGGCGCTGGGTTTTAATAAAGGCGTACCGGTGGCTGTCGATGGCAAGAGACTCGATCCCGTGGCACTCATCGCCGCTCTCAACGCCGTCGGCCGTGCCTATGGCATCGGCCGCGGCGTGCATCTGGGCGATACCATCCTGGGCATCAAGGGCCGCGTGGGTTTCGAAGCGCCGGCGGCGCATCTGCTCATCGGCGCGCACCGGGAACTGGAAAAGCTCACGCTCACCGGCAAACAGCTTTTCTGGAAGGACACCCTTGGCAACCTCTACGGCCAGTTGCTGCACGAAGGCTATTTCTTCGATCCGCTGGCACGTGATCTGGAAGCGTTCCTCAGCTCGAGCCAGCAGCGGGTCACGGGCGAGGTGAAACTCACGCTCCATCCACGCAGCTTTTCAGTGGACGGCGTGCGCTCACCCCATTCACTCATGGACGCCAGGGTGGCCAGCTACGGCGAGGCCAACCGTCTGTGGAGCGGGGCGGAGGCCGCCGGTTTCGCCAAGCTCTACGGCGTGCAGCAGATCCTTGCATTACAGGCAGATAAGGAATAGCACAGTGCCGTGTACTGAGTACTGTGTGCTGCGCAAATCCGTCCTTCCCGTGAAGGCGGGAATCCATCCGGTATTTGAATGGGTCCATGCCCGCGCGAGGATGCCAAGAAAAACAGAGATGAGATATCTCACATGAGAATTTATGCCGACAAGATCGCTTCCGTTACCCGTAACCTGAAGCTGGATCGCACGCTCACACTTTCCGCCACTATCCGCGCGGAACACGGCGCGGTGGTGGCGGGCCGTATCGTCGGCGACAAATCCGGTTACAACCAGCTGGAGGACGTGCACGGCCGCATGAACGTGCTGCACGGCGACGACATCATCGTGGGTGCCCTGGGCCATCGCAATGCGCTGCACGGATACGAGGGTATATTGCCGCAACAGGTGGAACCGGGTCAGAAATTGCACGTACTCAATCTGGGCGGGGTCATCGGCGAGTGCGTGTCCCACAACCCGGACGTGGGGCCGCCGTTCGAATTCGAGGTGCTGGGCCAGGTGCTGGTGTATCCGGAATTCCAGTCGCGCCAGGGCGAGCCCGCCAATATCCGCATGGGCGCCCTCAAGGCCAACGGAACAAAACCGGATTGCCGTGTCATCTACGTAGCGGGCACCTGTATGAATGCCGGCAAGACCGCTGCCGCCTGCGCCCTGGTGCGGCGGCTGGTGCAGACGGGTTACCGGGTGGGCGGCGCCAAGCTCACCGGTGTCGCGCTGATGCGCGACACCCTGAGCATGCGCGATTACGGTGCGGAAGTGACGCTGGATTTCACCGATGCCGGCATCGTGTGCACCGGACCGGAGACTGCGGCGCAGGTGGCAAAAACGATTTTCGCGGAACTCTCCACCCGCCGTTTCGATGTCATCGTGGCGGAGACCGGCGACGGCATCATGGGCGATTACGGCGTGCAGGCCATCCTCGCGGATGCGGGGCTGCGCGCGCTCACGGCTGCCTTCGTGTTCTGCGCCAACGATCCGGTGGGTGTCGTCGGTGGCGTGCAGCATCTGAAAACGGATTACGGCATCAGCGCGGACCTGGTCACTGGCCCCGCTACGGACAATAACGTGGGCGTGCGTTTCGTGGAACAGCAGTTGGGACTGCCCGCCATTAACGCCCGTTCCCACGCGAAAGCGTTGGGGGACCATCTGCTCGGGCTGCTGGAGCAGCGGGGAATCCAGCACGCATGAAAAAAATGAGCGTGTACATCCTCGGCGGTTCCGGCTACGGCGGCGGTGAACTGCTGCGGCTGCTGTCGCAGCACCCAAACGTCGAAACGATCCACGCCGTGTCCCGCAAGCACGCCGGCGAACCCTTCTGGAAGGTGCATCCCAATCTGCGCCGCGTGGTGGATGGCGTATTCGAAGCAGAGCCGGATTGGGCTGCATTCGCACAAGCCGAACATCCTATGATGTTCTCTGCCATGCCGCATTTCGAACTGGCGCGGCAATTGCTGAAGCTGGAAGACGCCTGGGCGAAACATAGCTTGAGTGAGCGGCTTGCGCTCATTGATTTATCCGGTGATTTCCGGCTGGACAGCGCAGAGGTTTTCGCGCGCGCCTACGGCAAGCCCCATCCCTACCCGCAGGCGCTGGGCAGCTTCGTGTACGGCCTGCCGGAATGGCAGAAAGAAAAGATCAAAGGTGCCAGGTGCATCGCCAGTCCCGGCTGCTTCGCCACCGCCATCCAGCTGGCACTGCTGCCGCTGGCGGGTTTGAAGGACCTGGGATTCATCGCTGTGAGCGCCGCCACCGGCTCCTCCGGTGCCGGCGCCACGCCCTCGGAGACGACCCACCATCCCACCCGGGCCAATGATTTCCGCGCCTATAAAGTTTTATCCCATCAACACGAAGCGGAGATCACACGCCTGTTGGATACAGAAAAAACAAGCGGTTACAGCGTGGCCTTCGTCCCGCACTCAGCGCCGCTGGTACGCGGCATCTTTGCGACTGTGCAGCTGCGCCCACCGGCTGCGCTGGGATTGAACGCAAAGACGCTCAGAAAAAGGTACGAAGATTTCTATCGTGACGCGCCGTTCGTGCGGCTGGTGGAAGATACACCGCGCGTCGCGGCCGTCGCGGGCAGTAATTTCTGCGATATTGCTGTGCAGGAGAAGGATGGCAACGTGGTCATCATGGCTGCACTGGATAATCTGGTGAAGGGCATGGCTGGACAGGCGATACAGAATATGAATATCGCGCTTGGTTTTGAGGAAACGGCCGGTCTGTGTTTTGCGGGAGCCTATCCAGCCTAAGCTCAGGCCGATGGTGTGTCTGAAAGGGATTCTATGTGCGTCATTTCTTTTGTGCTGTTCCAAGCTCATGCAAGTCACGGGGCAATAGCTGGCGATAGTGCATCACCGTGAGGATGTCTATTTGATTCGGCTTAATGCGATAGATAATGTGGTAAGGTTGCGAGATCAGTTCGCGTATGTCGTCACGATTGAAATCACGCACTTTGTGGCCACTGCGCGGCAGATTAACAATCTACCCGCAGCGTGAGGCGATGCGTTGTACCACCTGTTTGGCAACCGACGGGGATTCTTGCGCGATGTAGTTGTGTATGCCGACAAGCTGCACCCTCGCTTCCGGCGTCCAGTGGACTCTCATTCCATGAGACCAAATTCCTTCAGGAATTCCTCATGCGAAATCGTTTGCCCCGCTTCGCTCTGTGCAAGGCCGCGTTCAATGGAACGGCGCAAGGCGACCTGGTACATAACATCGTCCCACGTGGCATTAGTGGGTAATTGATTCGCCAGGTGATGGACTTTCTCGCTGATGGATTCGGGGCTGGTCGCCATGGGGCGTTCTCCAGAGACTGGCAAGATGGATTCTATGCCTTGTCCCGGCCTTCTTCCACTTCCACGTCAGAGTCTTGGCCAGCCTTTAGATTCGAGTGAGGATGGCATCCATCCAGCGCGTCGGCAGTACGCAACGCAGGAAGGCGAGTACATGGGCCGGGACCGTGACGTAATAGCGTGCTTTGGGGTGCCTGCTTTCCAGTGCGCGGGCAATTTTCCTCGCTACGGTCTCGGGCGGTACCGTAAACGGCGTGTTGTCCTTTTCCTCTCCGGTCTGGGCTTTGAGACGTGCGTAACTCTCCCGGTGGGGGCTTGAGGCCGCATCCACATATTCATCGAAGTTGGCGAGGGCGTTATCCCGGAATCGGCTTTTCACCGGGCCGGGGCAGATGAGGCTGACCCTTATATTAGTACCGCGCAATTCCAGGCGCAGGGTGTCGGTGATGCCTTCCAGGGCAAACTTGCTGGCGTTGTAGGCGCCGCGCCAGCGCATGGCCACGCGACCGAGGATGGAACTGATCATCACGATTCGGCCGTGACCTTGCCGGCGCATGATGGGTAACGCGCTGTTGGTAAGTTCGAGGGTGCCGAAGAAGTTGGCGTCGAACTGGCGTTGCAGTATCTCGCGGGATAAATCCTCCACCGCGCCGGGAATGGCGAGACCCGCGTTGTTCACCAGCGCATCCAGCCGGCCCCCCGTCAGAGTCAGGGTTTCGTTCAGCGCGCCTTCAATGGAGGCGGGATCGGCGATGTTGAGCTGGACCGCCCGCAAGCCCAGTTGTTTGAGGCGTTGCACATCCTCGGCTTTACGGGCGCTGGCGATGACGTTCCAGCCGCGCGCTTTTAGAACCTGCGCCGTGGCGAGGCCGATGCCGCTGGAGCAGCCGGTGATAAGGACAGTGTGTTTATCCGATTTCGTACTCATAAATCAACAACGATATTGCGCGGCTTCGCCGCTAGTTCATCAAGAGAGCGGGTTCCGCCCCGCGGTCAGGTTACTTTTCTTTGGCGCAAATAAAAGTAACCAAAAGAAACATTCAAGAGCGTCTCTCAACCTTTGGTAATCACCATGCGCCACACGCTGCATTGGTTGTCTCGGTACCGAACGTCTTTTTGGCCCTGCCAATCAATTAGGCATGTAGATAAACAGATTCAACGGCTTCGCTTACAAAAAAACGCGTCAACGCTGCATATATTAACCATTCAGGGCAAACGCGGGCGGGACAGGTTGCTCAGCGGCTTTCTTCTGTTTCTCTTCCGCCTCACGCTGCTGCAGGGTCCAGAGCTGTGCATACAGACCGCCGATACGCAGCAGTTCACGGTGCGTGCCGCGTTCCGCCACTGCGCCCTGATCCAGTACCACGATCTCGTCCGCGTCCACGATGGTGGAGAGGCGGTGGGCGATCACCAGACTGGTGCGATGCTCCGCCAGCTCGCGCATGGCCACCAGGATTGCCTGTTCGGCGTTGGAATCCAGGCTGGAGGTGGCTTCATCGAATACCAGGATGGGCGGGTTCTTGAGAATCGCGCGGGCAATGGCCACGCGCTGCTTCTCGCCGCCGGATAATTTCAAACCGCGTTCGCCCACCAGGGTTTCATAGCCCTGCGGCAAAACATCAATGAACTGTTTAAGGTTGGCCATGGCCGCTGCCTGTTCGATGTCCGAGCGGTTCGCATCGGGGCGGCCGTAGGCGATGTTGTAATAGATAGTGTCGTTGAACAGCACCGTGTCCTGGGGCACGATGCCGATGTTGCGCCGCAGGCTGTCGCGGGTCACGTCGCGGATATCCTGGCCGTCAATCAGGATGCGGCCATCGTCGGCGTCGTAAAACCGGAACAGCAACCGTGCGAGAGTGGACTTGCCGGCGCCGCTGGGCCCCACCACCGCCACTTTCGCGCCGGCCGGGATGGCGAAACTCACGCCGTGGAGGATTTCCCGGTCCTTGCCGTAGCCGAAACGCACATTTTCGAAACGGATATCACCGTGGCTCACCTTGAGTGCGGGTGCACCCGCTTTGTCGGCCACCTGGGTGTTCCGGTCCAGCAGTGCAAACATGCGTTCCATGTCCACGATGGAACGTTTCATCTCCCGATAGACGAAGCCCAGGAAGTTGAGCGGCATGAACAGTTGCACCATGTAGGCGTTGACCATGACGAAATCCCCCAGCGTCATGCGGCCGTGCACCACCTCGTAGCCGGCCAGCAGCATCATGGCGGTGACACCGACAGCAATGATCAGCCCCTGGCCGCTGTTGAGTGTGGAGAGGGAATACTGGGTCTTGAGGGCTTCCTTCTCCCAGGCGGCCATTTCGTTGTCGTAACGCTGTGCTTCAAAATCCTCGTTGGTGAAGTATTTGACCGTCTCGTAGTTGAGCAGGCTGTCAATGGCACGGGTATTGGCTTTGGAGTCCAGCTCGTTCATGCGCCGCACGTGATGCATGCGCCATTCAGTGACCAGGATGGAGAAGGCGATGTACACAATGACAGACACGATGATGATGAACGCGAACCAAGCGGAGAAATTCCACAGGAAGATACCCAGCACCAAGGCGATTTCCAGCAGCGTCGGCAGGATGTTGAACAGCATGAAACTCAGCACGAAGCTGATGCCACGAGTACCGCGCTCGATGTCCCGGGACAGCCCGCCGGTCTGGCGTTCCAGGTGGAAAGTGAGATCCAGATCATGTAGATGACGGAATACCCGCAGGGCGATACGGCGCACCGCGCGCAGGGCGGCACGTTCGAATACCAGATCCCGCAACTCACCAAAGAGGATGCTGGCAAAGCGCAACAGGCCATAGCCGATGAGCAGTGCCAGCGGCAGAACCAGCAGACTGTGATGCACGGGGTTGAGCCTGTCCACGATGAGTTTCAGGGCCACCGGGATCGTCACCGTGGCGAGCTTGGCAATCACCAGGAACGCGAGGGCCAGCAGGGTCCGGCCGCGGAATTCCCACAGGAAGGGCAGAAGGCTGCGAAGGCTGTGGCTGCGGTTCGGGGCTGGAGGCACGGGACTTCCGGGATACTTGGCGGCGATGGCTCGGTCGGCGAGGCTATAATGACACGAATATCCGCCGCCCCGGCGCAGCGGGCTTGAGGCGGGGCGGCCTGACCCCATACATGGGGCAATCCATACGGTTTTCAACGAGGTTGGTCAGCATGCCTATCTATGAATATGAGTGTGACGCCTGTGGTCATCGCATCGAGGCCCTGCAGAAGGTGAGCGACGCACCGCTCACGCAATGCCCGGAGTGCTCCAAGCCGGCGCTGCGCAAGCTGGTTTCCGCCGCCGGTTTCCGCCTGAGGGGCAGCGGTTGGTACGAGACCGATTTCAAATCCGGCAAGAAACGCAATGTGCTGGACGGCGGCGAGAATCCGGCGCCGGCCAAGGAAAGCAAGGAGAAACCGGCCAAGGAAAGCAAGGAAAGCAAGGAAAAAAAAGCCCCCGAAACTGCCGCCAAGAGCGAGAAAAAACCCGGGGACAAAGCGGCCAAGGCCGCGTCCCCCTGAGCGGCAGGCATGGCCGAGGAAACCGCGAAGCGCCCACACAAGAGCCTCATCCGGCGTTACCTGATCACCGGGTTGATCGCTTGGGTGCCCGTGGGCGTCACTCTTTTTTTCATAAGGTTTTTTGCCGAGTACCTGGGCGGATTGGTGAACCTGCTGCCGCTCGCCTGGCAGCCCAAAACCCTGATCGGCCACGATATTCCCGGGCTGAGCGCGCTGCTGGGTATCAGCATTGTCCTCATGGTGCTGTTTATCACGGGTTTCATCGCCAGCAATGTCCTCGGCAGGTACCTGCTCGGTCTCGGCGATGAACTGCTGGAACATATCCCGCTGGTGCGCTCGATCTATTCGACCGTCAAGCAGATCTCGGACACGATGTTTTCCAACAAAGGCAAGTCCTTCCGCAAGGTGGTGCTGATCCGTTATCCGCAGAAGGACACCTGGAGTCTGGCGTTCCAGACCAGCGATACCCTGGGCGAACTGAACGCCAAGGTCCCGGGCCATAACATGATCAGCGTATATGTGCCCACCACGCCCAATCCGACCTCCGGTTTCCTGCTGATGGTGCCGCCGGGGGATGTCATCGAACTGGAAATGTCGGTGGATGAGGCTTTCAAGATGATCATTTCCCTGGGCGTAATCGTGCCGCCTTTCCCGCGCCCTGTTTCCGGGAAGACCACGCCCGGCCTTGCGCGGGTGAAGCGCGAACCGTAACATTTCGCGCCTAAAACGAGTCTTTTGTCCTCTGGCGACGTTGCGGCCGTCCTCGTAATCCTCACGTACTGGCATGTACGCTCCGGTTACTCGGGCATCCTCGCCTTGCCAGAGTCCAAAATCCTTCGTTTTAGACTTTTTTCTTGGGCGGTCACAAGCTAATTTGAACAAAACTGAATCTCGGGAATTTTCCATGCGCACCCATTATTGCGGCCAAGTCAACGAATCGCTGCTCGACCGGGAAATCCGCCTGGCCGGCTGGGTCCACCGACGCCGCGATCACGGTGGCGTGATCTTTGTTGACCTGCGCGATCGGGAAGGTCTGGTGCAGATAGTGTTCGATCCGGAGCGTGCCGGGTTGTTCGTCAGCGCCGAACGGTTGCGCAACGAGTTCGTGGTGAGCGTCAAAGGCAAGGTCCGCCACCGCCCCAAAGGCACGGAAAATCCGAATCTGCCCAGCGGCAAAGTGGAAGTACTGGCCCTGGAAATGGAAATCCTCAATCGCGCCGAGACCCCGCCCTTCATGCTCGATGAAGACGATGTGAATGAGGAGCGCCGTCTCCAGTACCGCTACATAGATTTGCGCCGGCCGGTGATGCAGCAGCGTTTGCGCCTGCGCCACCGGGTTATCAGTGCATTGCGCCGTTATCTGGATCAGCAGGGATTCATTGATGTCGAAACCCCGATCCTGACCAAGCCCACGCCGGAAGGCGCGCGCGATTATCTGGTGCCGAGCCGCACCCATCCCGGCAAGTTCTTCGCGCTGCCGCAGTCGCCGCAACTCTTCAAGCAATTACTGATGATGTCGGGGTTCGACCGCTACTATCAGATCGCACGCTGTTTCCGCGACGAAGACCTGCGTGCCGACCGCCAGCCGGAATTTACCCAGCTGGATATCGAGACCTCGTTCCTGAACGAAAATCAGATCATGGACATCACCGAAGGCATGATCCGGCAGACTTTCAAGGAAGTCCTGGGCGTTGAATTGACCAATCCGTTTCCGCGCTTGGCTTACGACAAGGCCATGCGCCTTTACGGCTCCGACAAACCGGATTTGCGCATCCCGCTGGAGCTGGTGGACGTGGCGGACTTGGTGAAGGACTGCGAATTCAAGGTGTTCGCCGGCCCGGCCAATGCCAAAGACGGCCGTGTCGCCGCCCTGCGTCTGCCCAATGGCGGCGAGCTGGCCCGCAGCGAAATAGATGAGTACACCACCTTCGTGACGCGTTACGGCGCCAAGGGTCTTGCCTATATAAAGGTAAACGATGTTGCCAGGGGCCGCGAGGGCCTGCAATCCCCCATCATCAAATTCCTCTCGGACGATGCCCTGCAGGGCATTCTCAAGCGCTGCGGGGGCGCCAACAACGATGTGATTTTCTTCGGCGCCGACAAGGCCCGGATCGTCAACGATGCCCTGGGCGCGCTGCGCCTCAAACTTGGACAAGATCGTGGCCTGATGAAAGGTGAGTGGGCGCCGCTGTGGGTGGTGGAATTCCCGATGTTCGAATGGGACGAAAAGGACAAGCGCTGGATTTTCCTGCATCACCCGTTCACCTCGCCCAAGGTGACGGAGGTTGCCGAGATGGAGAAGGACCCGGGCGGCATCCGCTCGCGCGCCTACGACATGGTGCTGAACGGCACCGAACTGGGCGGCGGTTCCATCCGTATCCATAACCAGGAGATGCAGTCCTCGGTATTCCGGATGCTCGGCATCAGCGATGAACAGGCGCGCAAGAAATTCGGCTTCCTGCTGGATGCACTCAAGTCCGGTTGCCCGCCCCACGGCGGCATTGCCTTAGGCATGGATCGCCTGGTGATGCACATGGCCGGGGCGCCCAACATCCGCGAGGTCATCGCCTTCCCCAAGACCCAGACGGCCTGGGACCCGCTGACCGATGCGCCCGCGGATGTCAGCGATGCGGAACTCAAGGAACTGCACATCCGCCTGCATTTGCCGCCTGCGGAAAAGCAGTGAACAAATACGTGCTGCATGCTAGGTACTGCGTAAAAATCCAAGCTAGCAGGCTGTTGAAAAATCCTTCGAATTTCCGCCGAATCGTTGTTTGAGAGGCAAATTCAAGGTGAATGTTTGGGTTTGGGGTGGGTTCATTTGACCGGTCTTGTCATGACCGAGCGAAGGGGCGGGAGGGGCGCCGTTATCCAGTATTCAGTGCCAGGATATTGCGCATGCGCACCAGATTCCAACCTAACATGGCGAATGGGAACAACGCATTCACTCGGGGTAAGCCCCGTTGCTTGACTTGCCGTAGGGGGCCGATGCACTTGCCCCAGCCAAAGGGTTCCTCGATGCGCTTGCGTTTCAATTGACTGACGGCATAGCCGGCATGGCGGGTGGTGCGACCATCGACCGCGCTGCCTTTTGTCTTGCGCGCGACCTGCGCGGTGATGCCGAGGCCGCGACAACGTTTTACAAAACGCGCCGTGTCAAAGCCTTTGTCGGCACCGACCGTCTTGCGTCGCGACCCGGGCAAGGTGTTCAGCAGTTCCACCGCACTGTCCCATTCCGCCGCCGGTCCCCTGGCGTGACTTGCCTGGGCCGCCACGATCAAGCCGTGCCGGTTCTCCATCACCGTATGACCCTGGTAACACAGGATGGCCCCGCTGCCTTTCGACTTGCGCAGTAACCGGGCCTCGGGATCGGTGGTCGAGGCATGGGTCTCGTTACACCGGCTTTCCCCGTGGAAATCCACCTCTGGATTACCTCCGCCCCCGCCCCGCGGGGCGTCGTCCTTGGGACGAAAGCTCTTGTGCGAGGCCCACGCCGGTATCAGTGTGCCGTCCACACTGAAATGCTCCTCCGACAACAGACCCCGCCGACGAGCCGCTTCCACTACCTCGGCGAACAGTTCGGGGATCACCTCATGATCCAGCAGCCGATCCCGGTTCTTGGAGAAGGTCGAATGCTCCCACGCCACGGCATCCATCGGCAGCCCCACGAACCACCGGAATAACAGGTTGTACTGCAGCTGCTCACACAGTTGCCGCTCGCTGCGGATCGTGTACAGCACCTGCAACAGTTGTGCCCGCAGCAGCCGCTCGGGCGGAATCGAATCCCGGCCCCCGTCCGCATACATCGTATCGAACAATCCGTTCAGTTCCTTCAGCGCTTCATCCATGAGCACGCGCAGTCCGCGTAACGGATGATCCTTCGGTACGAACGACTCCAGTTGCACCGTCGTGAACAAGGGCTCTTGCATCACATCCGTTCCGCGCATTGCACCACTCCTCTATACGGTTATCGTCCCAAGAAGTATAGTTGAGCCTGCAATTACCGTAGAGAAAATCAACAACCTGCTAGACTTTATCTTGCAGCACGCAGCACGCAGCACGCAGCACGCAGCACGCAGCACTATGCTTTTCAAACGCCCCGAATCCGTGCTGGTGGTTATTTACACCGAGCACGGTGATGTACTTCGCTTGCGCCGTAAAGAACCTGCGGATTTCTGGCAATCGGTGACCGGCAGCCTGCAGGAAGGGGAAGAGCCGGGGCAGGCAGCTCTGCGTGAAGTACGAGAGGAAACGGGATTACAGGCCGATGCCGATCTCACCGACAGCGGCGTGGTCAACCGCTATCCCATTCATCCCGCCTGGCGTGCCAGGTTCGCGCCGGAAGTGACGGAAAACACCGAATATGTTTTTTCGCTGCGCTTGCCGGCACGCACTGCCATTCGGTCGGATCCCGCCGAGCATGTGGAATACCGCTGGCTGCCGCGAGAGGAAGCTGCGAAACTTACCAGTTCCATCACTGACCGCCACGCCATTCTGAAATTGGTTCCCGAATAATTGTAAGAGCGGCCTGAGCCGCGATTTTCAACCCTCACCCCGACACCTTACCTCGGTGAGAGACGACTTTAGAATTGCGGGAACGGACGGAGAATTGAAAAGATGCTGCACCCGGTTGCCATCCGCAACCGTTTTTATGATTCCCGTGATTAAATCCTGTCAGCGCTCCCTCGTGATAGCTGTCAACCTAGAGGAATTTTAGGTGGCTTTACGCGGTGCAGCACGGCCCACTCCGCATTTTCGCATATTGCTTCCTTCCCAAGTTCCAGCAGTACCTTTTGTATATACGGAAAAGTTGCCGGTGATTTGGATTTTCCGAAATTCACGATCAGCTCATGCGCGCGCGCAAACAGTGCCGCGTTGCGCGCATACTCCTTGACATGCTTTTCCCAACCCTGTTTTTCAGCGTAAGCGATCCACAATGCGGCAACGGCAGGTCCGGAGGCCATCAGCATAATCAGAATGTCGCGCAGGGGCGAAGGTTTCGTCACGACAACCCCATAGATGGCTACGACTACCGAAAACACCAGCGTAAGCCCGTATAGCGACCCGGCGAACCGCCGATATAGCATGACCCGCCTCCCTTGGCGGGTGGACTGGCGCTCGTAATAGGCAAGCTGGCGGTCCACCCAGAACTTGTCGGCTATACGAAGTCCATCCCGTTGCGCGTACTCAATGTCCGGCGGTGGCAACGTCAGCAAACCCAATATCGAATTCGGCAACCAGCCAATGGCAGCGATATGGCGGCCAAGATATTGATCAATGATGCTCTCCCGGAGCCCCGCCAAGCGCCAGTAAATCACCACCCTCAGTGCCTCGGCGAGAACTCGCGCATCGATAAACCGATCATCCAACCGACGCCTGCTTAAAACCGAATAGGCGATGGTCATGGCGATAAATGCTGTCGGGTAAACCAGCAACAGCGGACCATGTGGCCAAAGGTGCGTGTAGCTTTCAAAGCTTAGTATCATCGTGCCGGCCATTACGAAAATCCATTTCCATAATTTGTATGTCGTCTTTTGATATTTCTGCGAAATCATATCCGCAGCCGCAAATGCGCGGACGATGCGTTCCGACGGGTCAATCGTTTTGCTTATTACACCGGCTGGTAACAGTGTGTTCAGACATTCCTGAATATGGCTTGGCGGCAGTGACAAAGCATCGCTGTTAAAGATATCCATTGACTGCAGCCATCCAATTTGTAATTTAGGCCAGTCCCTGTCGGCTGCAGTAAACGGCACCATCTGAGTACGTTCATTACTGAAGCGCCAGACGGCTGTGTAGTATTGAGAGATTATTTCGGCATCTTGATCTGCATGGCTGTTTAATCGCGGTATTCGCAGATGCCATACCGCTTTGTCCCATGCAAAATCGTGCGAAAGATGCAATGAAGACGCTGTATCCCATGATCTGGATAATGCATATTCCACAATATGAGCAGTCCCACCTCTGTCAGTGACCGGTATACCATCCCAAAGAGCAACTATCAGTTGTGAGTGGCTGACGATGTGCAAGCCAACATTTTCATAACACGCATCACGGCGGGAGCCTGAGAGATCGGCATATTTGTTGGCTGCTTCGACAGGCGGCGGCAGCGTATAAACGATTGATGCCTGAGCTTTTAAAGCATCAAATTCAGAAAGTGAATCTGGAAAGTCCTGGCGGTACTCTGCCTCGGACATGGGCAAGGGAACGACGAGCTCTGCGCCATGTTTCAGGGCAACTTTTGCAACCAGACGATCCGCGCCTTCGGCTAGCGGCGAAAGAAGCCGCAGTTGCGTATGCGGGTACTGTTTGCGCAGACATGCAAATAATGTGTCTAATGATTCTTGGATAAGTGGAATATCTTTCAGCGCCAGGTCGCGGTGTCCGGTCACCCCTATAACCAATGGAATTGGGCCAGTGTCAGTTTTATCAATCCCCGAAGTTCCGACCACACATACCTCCGAACATATCGGTTGTGCGACATTACCGACTTTTTCTTGCGCCCGGCGCCTTGGGCTAACGTGAATTTACCCTTTGGGTATTACGGCCTATAGGCTCGAAGCTGACCCCGGGTAAGAGTAAGGGCCGTCTCACTCTCTTCGCCCATTGGGCTCTATTTCGAGCCCGTAGAACAATTACGAGATCAAGCCTTCCTGTTTACTGGTGCTTCGGAGGTTTTCGCCGCTCCAAGGCGCGCTTCGGCGGCAGCGACCATGGCTTGGTAGCGCGAATCGTCGTGCAGCAACTCGAAATCCGGATCGGCCTTGGCGTAGGGCAGGAAGGCGTCCGAGATGGTTTCGAACAAGGGCGCGAGCATGGCCAGCGCGGCATCCTTGTCCTTCATGCGCGTACTCAGCGTGCACGCGAAGTTGTAGCGCATATTGAAGTTGTCGGGGTCGATCAGCAACGCTCGCTCCATGCCTGCCTTGGCACGCTCGGCCTCACCGAGTGTGGCGAGAGCGCTCACGCTGTAGGCGACAGCTGTGCAATTATTTGGGTCATGTGCCAGCACAGTCTCGACACGCTTGAGTGTCAATTCAGCAGCCCGACGCGTACCTGCCGCGTCACCCACCGCAGTAAAGCAACTAATCAGCATGAATGGCGAATTGAGGTCGGCCTCCATCAACGCGGCGGCCTTGTCATAAAAGCGGGCCGCATCGTCGAACCTGCGCCGCTGGTAGCTCAGGCGCGCGGCCGAACGGTTGACTTCGTATGATTCGGGAGCGAGTTTCAGTGCAATGTCAGTCTCGGCGGCAGCCGCTTCGAGATCACCCTCGATTTGCAGCAGCTGCGCCTTGACCGCGTGGGCTTCGGCAAGATTCGGGTCGAGCGCCAGCGCACGCTCCACCGCGGCCATGCCGTCCTTGGATTTTCCCTTTTCCGCTTCAAACCATTGCCGGTAACCGGTTGCCATCAGCGCCCAGGCCTGCGCGTAACTCGGATCGATATCCGTCGCGCGCTTGCACAAGCGCACGATGGCCTGCGCCGAACGCTCGTCCTGCTCCTGGCTGGTCACGTAGGTCTGCCGCGCCATGAGGTAAAGGTTGTAGGCATCGGCGCTGCTGGTGCCACGGTGCTCGATGGCTTTCTTCTCTTCCGGCAGCAGGCGCAGCTTCAGCGCCTTAACGATGGCCTGGGAGATTTCATCCTGAATTGCGAAGATGTCGCTGGCGTCGCGGTCGTAACGTTCGGCCCAGACGTGGTCGTTGCCTTCCGCTTCCACCAGTTGCGCGTTGATTCGCACCCGACCGCCGGCTTTGCGTACGCTGCCTTCCAGCACATGGCTCACCTTGAGTTCACGCGCAACCTTAGGGGTGTCCACGTTCTTGCCCTTGTACTGGAAGGCACTGTTGCGCGAAATGATTCGCAGGGCTGAGACCTTGCTCAAGTCGGTGATGATGTCCTCGGTGATGCCGTCGCTGAAATACTCCTGCTCCGGTTCGCCGCTCATGTTGGTAAACGGCAGCACACAGATCGAGAAACGTGCGGAATCTCTCGCGGACGGGGCTGCAGAGGAAACGCTTGCTGCCTTCGTGGATTGTGTAGCTTGCGTGTGGGCAATCATGGCCGTGAGCGCGCGCAGGCATTCCTGCATCGGAGCGCTGGCAGCGTCTTCGCGCCAGTCGTCAAGATCGGTGGTGTGGATGGCGCGCACGTCCATCGGGAGCTTTGCCTGCCCGAAGCGCACCGGCACCAGGATACCGCGCTCGGCGGCTTCACGGGCCTCACCGCGCACCCAGCGCGAGACCACCGAGGTCGGCGTCCACACCACCAGTACGGCTTTGGCCGCATTGATCTCGGCGTCAATCTGGTCGTCGAATTCCTGGCCGGGATTGATTTCCGGATCCCACCACACCGACCAGCCTTTGGCTTCAAGTGCGGCCACCAGTGGCGCGACGCGTGCCTTGTCGGTGCGCGCGTAGGAAACGAAGACGTCAGCCATGGGTGTCGACCGATGTTTTGGGCGCGGCTGACAACCGCGCTTCGGCGGCCGCGACCATCGCCTGGTAGCGCGGGTCGTCGCGCAGGGATTCGAAATCCGGATCGGCCTTGGCGTACGGCAGGAACGCATCTGAAATCGTCGCGAATACGGACTCAAGCATCTTGAGCGCGGCTTCCTTGTCCTTCAGATACACGCTCAGACTGCATGCAAAGGCGTAGCGCATGTTCCAGTTCTCGGGATCGATCAGCAGCGCACGATTCATGCGTGTCTTGGCGCGCTCGCTTTCGCCGAGCGCTGCAAGCGCGTAGGCACTGTAGGCCACGACGCCGGAATTGTGCTGGTCGTGCGCCAGGATGGCTTCAGCACGCTTGAAGGCCTGCTCTGCGGCACGGTGCGTACCACTGGCATTGCCCAGCGCGTTATACGAACTGATCAACATCGAGGCGGAATGCAGGTCCGCATCTATCAGACCCGCGGCTTTTTCAAACAAGCGGATGGCGTCTTCATAACGATGCAACTGGTAGTGCAGCCGTCCGGCGGCACGGTTGACTTCATAGGAATCCGGATTGAGTTTCAGCGCGATCGCGACTTCGGCGGCGGCGGCCTCGGTATCGTCCTGCATCAATAGTATGTAAGCCTTTACGGCATGCGCCTCGGCCAAGTCGGGATCCAGCGCCAGCGCACGCTCCGCAGCCATCAAGCCGTTGTCCGATCCCACTCCCAATACGCGCAGGGTCCGGTAACCGATCGCCATCAGCGCCCAGGCTTGCGCGTATTTCGGGTCGATTTCGGTGGCCTGAACACACAAGCGGATGATGGCTTTCGAGGCGCGCTCGTCCGCCTCCTGATTGGTGATGTAGATCTGCCGAGCCATCAAGTAAAGATCATGCGCCTCGGCACTCTCCGTGCCACGCCGTTCGATGGCCTTCTTCTCTTCTGGCAGCAGTTGCAGTCTGAGCGCCTTGACGATGGCCTGGGAGATCTCGTCCTGTATCGCGAAGATGTCGCTGGCATCGCGGTCGTAGCGTTCGGCCCACACATGATTGTTGGTCGCGCCATCAATCAACTGCGCGTTGATGCGTATCCGGCCGCCGGCCTTGCGCACGCTGCCTTCCAGCACGTGCGTGACCTTGAGATCGCGCACGACTTTCTGGATGTCAACGTGCTTGCCTTTGTACAGGAAGACACTGTTGCTGGAGGCGACCGCCAGTGCCGACACCTTGCTCAGATCGGTGATGATGTCTTCGGTGATGCCGTCGCTGAAATACTCCTGTTCCGAATCGCCGCTCATATTGGTGAAAGGCAGCACGCCGATGGCGAAACGCTTAGTCGCAGCCGCCGCCGGCGATGCCGGCTTGGTACTGCCGGGCTTGGCGGATTGCCCAGCCTGCGAGCGCGCGATCATCGCGGCCAATGCACGCAGGAATTCCTGGGCGTGGGTGCTTGCCGCATCCTCGTCCCATTCGTCGAGGTCGGTGGTGTGGATGGCGCGCACATCCATGGGCAGACGCGCCTGATCGAAACGTACCGGCACCAGAATCCCGCGTTCGGCCGCCTCGCGCGCCTCGCCGCGCACCCAGCGTGAGGCCACCGAAGTCGGTGTCCACACCACCAGTACCGCCTTGGCGGCGTTGATCTCGGCGTCGATCTGGTCATCGAACTCCTGCCCGGGCGTGATTTCTGGGTCCCACCATACCGTCCAGCCCTTGGCCTCGATCGCGGCCACCAGCGGTGCGACGCGTGCCTTGTCGGCGCGGGCGTAGGAAACAAAGACGTCAGCCATGCCAGTCAACCCCTCGAAACGGGCTGCGTCCCGCAACCGCCCAATTATCAAGCATACCGCGCCGGCGGCCTGGAAAGTAGTTCGAGCGGCGTATAACGATCCGACCTTCGCCGCATGCCTTTCGGAATTTACCGTTCCTTAAACGTCATGCAGAAAGAGCCTTCTTTCCCAAGCCGTACTTGGGAACAGGGGTTGGGGGCAAGCGTTAGGTCAAGATACCTCGTCCCTTGCCGTGCGAGGTTGAAACGAAATCCATTCCCCCCATTTTCACTTCGCAATCGAGTTGCATGCTGTAGCCCAGGGCTGGCGCCCATGGCCGCCGGTTCGGCGCACCACACCCCCTGTTGCCAACGGGCATTGCGAAAGGGGAGCGGGCAACCCTCTCAGTTCGGCGGGCGTAAAATATGCCACTATCTGCGGGCAGCCCCGCGGGAGGAAACGGCAATGGCCACACCGGCCCAGGCACTGGATATCTATACTGCGCTCGAAGATGAGGCCTGCGACGCGCGCATCCGCGCCGCCAAAGCGAAACTCAAGGGCCGTGCGGTGATCCTTGGCCATCACTATCAGCGCGAGGAAGTCTACCGTCACGCGGATCTGACCGGCGACTCCCTCAAGCTCTCACGTCTGGCCTCCCAGGTGGATGCCCGGTACATCGTGTTCTGCGGCGTGCATTTCATGGCGGAAGTGGCGGATATCCTGTCGCGTCCGGAACAGACTGTGGTGCTTCCAGACCTGGCTGCCGGCTGCTCCATGGCCGATATGGCCAACCTCGCCAAGGTGGAGACCGCCTGGCGTGAGCTGGCGACGGTGCTTGATCCGGACGATGCCATCACGCCCATCACCTACATCAATTCCGCCGCCGACCTGAAGGCGTTCTGCGGCCGCCACGGCGGCATCGTCTGCACCAGCACCAATGCCCGCGGCATACTTGAATGGTCGTTCAAACAACGGCAGAAAGTGCTGTTCTTCCCGGACCAGCATCTGGGCCGCTGGAGCGGGCACAGGCTGGGCGTGCCGCTGGACCAGATGGCCGTGTGGGATTTCAATAAACCCCTGGGCGGACTCACGAAGGAACAAATCCGCAAGGCGAAAATCCTGCTGTGGAACGGTCATTGCTCCGTGCACCAGATGTTCCGGCCGGAACATATAGACAACTTCAAGAAGAAATACCCGGACGCCAAAGTCATCTGCCACCCCGAATGCGCCTTCGAGGTGTGCCTGAAGTCCGATTACGTGGGTTCCACGGAATTCATCCAGAAGACCGTGCATGCCGCCGAACCCGGAACGCGCTGGCTGGTGGGCACCGAACTCAATCTCGTTAATCGGCTGCACGAGGAAGTGAAACACAAGGGCATCAACGTGCACTTCATGTCGCCCATGGTGTGCATGTGCTCGACGATGTTCCGCATCGATCCGCAGCATTTCGCCTGGACGCTGGAGAACCTGGCGGAAGGGAATGTTGTGAATCAGATCAAGGTGCCGGAAGCAGAAGCACGTGAGGCAAAGTGGGCGTTGGGGCGGATGCTTGAAGTTTCCAGCTGAGGATCGGTGAAATGGAAGATGACAAAAAAATTCCAAATTGGAAGTATATTTTCCCCACATTGTTGCTAACTACATGCTTTTACGGCTGCTCAACTGGGCCAGTTAATGTTTCTGATATTCAGATTTTTAAGGCTAAGGCGAATCAAATTCCAGTGGTAATTTATGGAACCTCTTTTCTCTTTTAATGATGCAAATAATAAAGGAGATATAACCAGGCTCAGTGTGCAATTTTTGGTTACTTCAAACAAAGTTATTGAGACAGTAGTTTTGTTTGTTAGAAATTGCAAAGGTGAAACTGGAAAAAAAGAAGGACCTATAGTGCCGTTGTCTTTGAATGGACCATTTCAAGGAAACACTGCCTATATGGTTTATCCGCATTTCCCATTCAGTGAGCGCCAAGGGGGGGCAAGCGCGTTGATTGCGGCATCTAGTAATTAAAGGGGTTGAGGCAATCGGCATAAATGGGTCAACATACATATACACGAGGGATTTATCCAATGTCTTGACGAAGAAGATTGCAAATTATTGTTCTACGATTCTGTATCCAATTCAGGATAATTCGATTTGGCAGCACAACGATTCTTGCGCAAATTGATTCAGTGGTGGTCTGATCCTGGTCAGGCGCTCTGTTGCGCGAGCAGTGTCTGTTTCATGAACGGCTCCTGTTGAGGTAACGTTTGATAGCCCAAACCGTGCTGATTTTCAATTAAAAGCGAATGACGCCTAACTGCATATTATTCTTGTTTCTGGAGATAATGTAATGAAAATACGTATTTTTGTTGTTGTGCTGACTCTCTTCTGTTTGATGGCCGTCCCAAATTGGGCCGCTGCAACTGAGTCATCCGGGAATGCGGCGACCGTCGCCTTGCACAAGCTGTTCACAACCTCCTGGCAGCGGGAGATGCGTGAGCATCCGTTGGAGGCCTCGCTTGACGGCTTCCACCAATATGACGGGGAGTGGGCGGATATGAGCCTCGCAGCCATTGCCCGCGAGCATGCGGAAGACAAACAGACGCTCAAGGAACTCGCCGTCATCCCGCGGGATCAGCTTTCCCGCGAGGACCGGTTGAGCTACGACCTGTTCAAGTACCGCTATATGATCCGTATCGAGGGTTACCATTTCCATGGCGACCTGCTGGTGTTGAATCAGTTGGGCGGCATCCAGACCCTCAGCACGGTGGTGCAGCAGTTGCGTTTCGAGAAGCTGCAGGATTACCGGAACTACATCAAGCGTCTGCGTACTTTCGCGCCGTACATGGACCAGACCCTGGGTCTGCTGCGGGAGGGCGTGAAGCTGGGCATGACCGAGCCTCACGAAGTGATGATGCGCATTCCGCGCCAGATTACCGCCAACATCGTTACCCATCCCGAACAGAGCGCCTTTTACGCGCCCTTCAAGAAGATGCCGTCCATCATCCCGGCAGCCGAGCAGGCGCAGCTCCGCGCTGAGGCACGCAGCGCCATCGCAGACGTGGTGGTACCGGCGTACCGGCACATGCTGACGTTCTTCAATAGCTATTACCTGCCCCATTGCCGCAGGAGCATTGCCGCCTCGGCGCTGCCGGACGGCAAGGCTTACTACGCCTATGAGGTGCGCAAGTACACCACCACGGACATGACGCCGGCCGAGATCCATGCGCTCGGCTTGCGGGAGGTGGCGAAAATCCACGCGAAGATGCAGCAAATCATTCATCAGGTTGGCTTCAAGGGGGATTACCATCAGTTCCTGCACTACCTGCGCACCAATCCGCGCTTCTACTACAAGAATCCGCGGCATCTGCTGGAAGCCTACCGGGCGGCCGCGAAGCGCGTGGATCCGCACTTGGTACAGTTCTTCCCGGTGTGGCTGCTGCCGCGGGTGACCTACGGCGTGCAGCCGATTCCGGCGGCGTTCGCGCCGGATACCTATCCGGCCTATTCAGTGCCACCGGCCGGCGACGGCAGCGTGGCGGGCTACATGGCCGTGAATCTGTACAAACCCCAGACCCGGCCCAAGTACGATATCCAGGTGCTCACCTGTCACGAGGGACGCCCTGGTCACCAGTTGCAGATTCCCATCGCCATGGGATTGAAGAATCTGCCGGACTTCCGCCGCTTCGATTACTACAATGCCTACGGCGAAGGCTGGGCGCTCTACACTGAGCGTCTGTGCGGAAAAATGGGCCTGTACAACAACCCTTACTCGCGTTTCGGTTATCTGGATTATCAGATGTGGCGCGCGGTGCGGCTGGTGGTGGACACCGGTATTCATTCCATGGGCTGGAGCCGGGAGCGGGCCATCCGGTATTTTGAGGACAATACCGCACTCAGCCACGAGAACATCACCAACGAAGTGGACCGCTACATCGCTTGGCCGGCCCAGGCGCTGTCCTACATGATCGGCGAGCTCGAAATTCTCAGGCTGCGCCGGCAGGCTGAGAAAGAGCTGGGTCCAAAGTTCGACATCAAGGCGTTCCATGCCGCGGTGCTGGAGCATGGCGGCATGCCCCTGAACATCCTCAAGCAGGTGGTGGACCGCTGGATCAGGGACACACTGGCGGGCAAACCCCAGCACGCCCGGAGCTGACAGGACACCCGGTTTTGGACACGGTATCCACTCCGCCGCGGCCTTGTGCAATGGTGTCAGCAGGGGGTTTCCGGTATCATTTTGCCGCTCCGCAAGCGGCATTGGCGGCGTGCGGAGCAGCCCCTGATTCGGATTATCCGCGGGCGGTGGGATTACGCCGCCGCCCGCTGATTTGCAGTCACCTGGCAGGTTCCCGCGCTGATGGGTAAACGCACACCCCTTTATGACACACATCTGGCCGCCGGCGCGCGCTTGGTGGACTTCGGTGGCTGGGACATGCCGGTGAACTACGGTTCACAGATCGAGGAGCACCACGCGGTGCGTCGTGATGCGGGCATGTTCGATGTCTCCCACATGACCGTGCTGGACCTGGAAGGATCAAGAGTGCGCGATTTCCTGCGCAAGCTGCTCGCCAACGACGTCAGCAAGCTGCACGAACCCGGCAAGGCGCTTTACAGCTGCATGCTCAACGAGCAGGCCGGCATTATTGATGACCTCATCGTCTATTTCTTGCGCGACGACTGGTTCCGCATGGTGGTGAACGCCGCCACCCACGACAAGGATCTGGACTGGATCGCCCGTCAGGCGCAGCCCTTCGGCGTGAAGCCCGCGGAACGGGATCTGGCCATGATCGCGGTGCAGGGACCGAACGCGCGTGAGAAAGTCGCAAGCCTGCTGTCCGTCAGCCTGCGTGACAGGGCGCTGGCACTGAAACCTTTTACCGCCGTCTCGGGAGAAGGTTTTTTCGTGGCACGCACCGGCTACACCGGCGAGGACGGTTTCGAGATCATGCTGCCGCCGAATCAGGCCGCCTTATTCTGGCAGCGGCTTGTCAGTCAGGGCGTGAAACCCTGCGGTCTCGGTGCGCGTGACACGCTGCGCCTCGAAGCCGCCATGAATCTCTACGGCGCCGACATGGACGAAAGCACCACGCCTTTGGAATCCGGTTTGAACTGGACGGTGGCCTGGGAGCCGGCGGATCGGGATTTCATCGGCCGCAAGGCGCTTGAATCCCAGCGTGATGCCGGACCCAGGCGCAAATTCGTCGGTCTGCTGCTGCAAGACAAAGGTGTGCTGCGCGGCCACCAGAAAGTGATTGCGGACGGTGCCGGCGAAGGCGAGATCACCAGCGGCAGCTTCTCGCCCACCCTGGAGCGTTCCATCGCACTGGCGCGCGTGCCGGTGGCCGCCGGCGACACGGTGCAGGTGGATATCCGCGGCCGTCTCTGCAAGGCGCAGATCGTGAAACCGCCGTTCGTGCGCAACGGAAAGGTATTGGTGAAATAGGGAGTCGCGGCGAGGCAGATTTTTGCTCCTGCAAAATCTGCATTTCCGCCACCCCTGGCGGCCACCGCCGCTTCCACAACAAGGGTTATGTATTGCAGTGGAGACGGCCGCTGCCACAATCGGATTGAACTAAGGAGAATGACATGAGCAAGGTTCCCCCCGATCTCAAGTACACCAAAAGCCACGAATGGGTGAAAGTCGGCAGCGACGGTGTCGTGACCGTCGGTATCACCGACCACGCCCAGGAAGCGCTGGGCGATCTGGTGTACGTGGAAGCACCGCAGAAAGGCCGCAAGTTGAAGGCCGGCGAAGCCTGCGCGGTGGTGGAATCCGTCAAGGCCGCCTCTGATCTGTACAGTCCGGTCGGCGGCGAAGTGCTGGAGTCCAATGCCACGCTCGCCGATGCACCGGAAAAAATCAACCAGGATCCCTATGGCACCTGGATCATGCGCCTCAAACCCGCCAATGCCGCGGATGTGAATGCGCTTCTGGATGCCAAGGCTTACGAGCAGGTGCTCGTGGATGAAGCCCATTGAGAACGCAGTGGCATGTCCAGATAAAAATACGGGCCTGTTGGCGGCGAGGCTGCACGCCAACCTCGCTATCCCGGCCATCAGGTAGGTTTTCTGAGAAATGAACGCGCTTAGCGGATTGCCCATGAGTGCTTCCGGTTCGCTGGACAGCCTGGAACAGCACGGCGGCTTCATCGGCCGGCATATCGGCCCGGATGACGCCGAGCAGCGTGCGATGCTTGCCGATGTGGGCTTCGCCACGCGTGCGGCGCTGATGCAGGCGGTCATTCCCGCGAGTATCCGCCGCAAGGATGCCATGCCGCTTGGAATATTCACCCAGCCCCGATCGGAGCGCGAGGCGCTCGCCGAACTCAGGTCGCTGGCGGACAAGAACCGGGTATTCAAGTCATTCATCGGCCAGGGTTATTACGCTACCCACACGCCGGGAGTGGTGCTGCGCAATGTCTTCGAGAACCCCGCCTGGTACACCGCCTATACCCCCTATCAGCCGGAAATTTCCCAAGGCCGCCTGGAGGCCCTGCTGAATTTCCAGCAGATGGTCACCGATCTCACCGCCCTCGATATCGCCAACGCCTCGATGCTGGATGAAGCCACGGCCGCCGCCGAGGCCATGACCCTGCTCAAGCGGGTGGGCAAATCCCGGTCGGATGTTTTCTTCGTGGCGGACGATGTGCTGCCCCAGACCATTGAAGTCGTTCAAACCCGTGCCCAGCCGCTGGGTATTAACGTGAAGGTCGGCAAGCCCGACGCGGCTGTGCAGACCGATTGCTTCGGCGTGTTGCTGCAGTATCCGGGTGTGAATGGCGAGGTGCGCGATTACCGCGCGCTCGCCCAAGCCCTGCATGCGCAACACGCGGGCGTGGTGGTGGCTGCGGACCTGCTGGCACTGACATTGCTCACGCCGCCGGGTGAGTGGGGCGCGGATGTGGCGGTGGGCAACACCCAGCGCTTCGGCGTACCCATGGGTTTCGGCGGACCGCATGCCGCGTATCTGGCAACCCGCGATGAATTCAAGCGCTCCATGCCGGGACGCCTGGTGGGCGTGACCGTGGACAGCCAGGGCCAGCCGGCATGGCGTCTTGCGCTGCAAACCCGCGAACAACACATCCGCCGCGAGAAGGCCACCTCCAATATCTGTACCGCCCAGGCACTGCTGGCGATCATGGCCAGCCTGTACGCGGTGTATCACGGCCCCAAGGGCCTGAAAACCATCGCCGAGCGTGTACACCGTCTGACTGCGCTGCTCGCCGCCGGTCTGAAGCCGCTCGGATTCACGCCCGTCAATATGCACTTCTTCGATACCTTGACCATCCAATCCGGTGCATACACCGCTGCCATCCATGCCGCCGCCCACGCCAGGCACATGAATTTGCGCGTGCTTGGCGACACGCACCTGGGCATCTCCCTGGATGAAACCAGCACACGCGAGGATGTGCTGGGATTGTTGTCAGTTTTTGCCGAGGCCGCCGGCAAAAAGGGGGCTGCCATTGCGTTGCTGGAAAAAACGGTCGTGAGTGCCTTGCCGGATGGGCTCACGCGTACCAGCGAATACCTCACGCATCCGGTCTTCAACCGCTACCATGCGGAACACGAGATGCTGCGCTACCTGCGCGGCCTTGCTGACAAGGACCTGGCGCTGGATCGCAGCATGATTCCGCTGGGTTCCTGCACCATGAAGCTGAATGCGGTGAGCGAAATGCTGCCGGTCTCCTGGCCCGAGTTTGCCCACATGCATCCGTTCGCGCCGCCCGAGCAGACTGCCGGTTACCGCGAGATGATCGCCCAGTTGGAGCAGATGCTGGTGGCGGCCACTGGGTATGCGGAGGTGTCGCTGCAACCCAATGCCGGCTCGCAGGGTGAATACGCGGGTCTTCTGATCATCAGGGCCTGGCACGCGTCCCGCGGCGAAGGCCATCGCAACGTGTGCCTGATACCGTCATCCGCCCACGGTACCAATCCCGCATCGGCGCACATGGCCGGCATGCAGGTGGTGGTGGTGGCCTGCGATGACAGGGGCAACGTGGACCTGGTTGATCTCAAAGCCAAGGCGGAGCAGCACAAGAATGATCTCGCCGCCATCATGATTACCTACCCCTCCACTCACGGTGTGTTCGAGCCGGGTGTGCGGGAACTCTGCGACATCGTGCATCGGCACGGTGGCCAGGTGTACGTGGACGGCGCCAACCTGAATGCCATGGTGGGCCTTGCCGCACCGGGGCAGTTCGGCGGCGACGTGTCGCACCTCAACCTGCACAAGACGTTCTGCATCCCCCACGGCGGCGGCGGTCCCGGCGTGGGCCCGATTGCGGTCGGTCCCCATCTGGCCGGTTTCCTGCCGAATATGCACAGCGTCGGTTATGTGCGCGGACCATCGGGTATCGGCGCAGTCTCCGCCACGCCCTATGGTTCCGCATCCATTCTGCCGATTTCCTGGATGTACATCGTCATGATGGGTGCCGAGGGGCTTACCGCCGCCAGCGAAGTGGCCATCCTGAATGCCAACTATCTGGCGAAAAAGCTCTCGCCCCATTACCCGGTGCTGTACACCGGACCGAACGGTCTTGTGGCCCATGAGTGCATCCTCGATCTCAGGCCATTGAAGGACACCAGCGGTATCAGTGTGGATGATGTGGCCAAGCGGCTCATGGATTACGGTTTCCACGCGCCCACCATGAGTTTCCCGGTGCCGGGCACGCTCATGATCGAACCGACCGAGTCGGAGTCGAAACACGAACTGGACCGCTTCATCGAGGCCATGATCGCGATCCGCGGGGAAATCCGCGCGGTGGAAGAGGGCAGGCTGGAGCGGGAGGATAATCCGCTCAAGCATGCGCCGCACACGGCGGAAATGGTCACGGCCGACGACTGGAAACACGCATACAGCCGCGAGCTGGCCGCCTATCCGGTGGCCTCGCTGCGCCAGCACAAGTACTGGCCGCCGGTGGGCCGTGCCGACAACGTGTATGGCGACAAGAACCTGTTCTGCGGCTGTCCGCCGCTGAGCGAATATTCGTGAGGAATCGCGGCCGGGACCTGTCTGCGTGCACCGCACAGGCAGGCGGCTGCTCCCACCTTACAGTACCTAGAAGCGCCGGTGACCGCCAGGGATGGCGGAAATGCAGATTTTGCAGGAGCAAAAATCTGCCTCGCCGCGATTTTGAATGGAAGAGGTAGGAGCGACGGTCCCCGTCGCGATGTTTTGGCGAATCACCATTAATTCGGCGAGAGGAGAATTCAAACATGGCCAAGATCACACTGCGCGGCAATCCCATCCACACCAATGGCGAACTGCCGAAAACCGGCAGTAACGCGCCGGACTTCAAGCTCACCACCAAGGACCTGAAGGACGTGTCGCTTGCCGACTTCAAGGGCAAGAAGAAACTTCTGAATATCGTACCGAGCCTGGACACGCCGACGTGCGCGCTTTCCACCAGGAAGTTCAATGAACACGCCAAGGCGCACAAGGATACGGTGGTATTGATCGTGTCCGCCGATCTGCCGTTCGCCCAGGGGCGCTTCTGCGGCAATGAACACCTGGAAAACGTGATCCCGCTGGCCCTCATGCGCGACAGGAAGTTCGCGCAGGATTACGGTGTGCTGATTCAGGACGGACCGCTGGCCGGTGTCACCGCACGTGCGGTGGTGGTGCTGGATGCCAACGACAAGGTGGTGCACACGGAGCTGGTGCCGGAGATTGCCCAGGAGCCGGATTATGAAAAGGCGCTGAAAGCGCTTGACTGAAAAACCGTGCTGCGTGGCTAAGATACGTGACTTTCACGCAGCACACGGCACGCAGCACGAGGATTTTTATGTCAGCACTGATCTGCGGTTCCCTGGCCTACGATACCATCATGGTGTTCCCGGAGCCGTTCAAGAATCACATCCTGCCCGACAAGATTCACATCCTGAACGTGTGTTTCCAAGTGCCGGAGCTGCGTCGTGAATTCGGCGGCACCGCCGGCAATATCGCCTACAATCTCAAGCTGCTGGGGGACGAAGGCTATCCCATGGCGACGGTGGGCGCGGATTTCGCTCCCTATGCCGCCTGGATGGACAAGCACGGCATCAGCCGCCGCTATCTCAAGGAAATTCCCGGTACCTACACGGCGCAGGCCTTCATCACCACCGACCTGGATGATAACCAGATCACCGCTTTTCATCCCGGCGCCATGGACCATGCCCACAAACAGGCGGTGCCGGCTGACCGGGGCATCACTCTCGGCATCGTGGCACCGGACGGGCGCGAGGGCATGTTGCAGCATGCACGCCAGTTTCACGAGGCAGGCATCCCATTTCTCTTCGATCCCGGCCAGGGGTTACCGCTGTTCTCCGCCGAGGAACTCGGGGAATTCATGCACATGGCCACCTGGGTGGCGGTGAATGACTACGAATCACAGATGCTGGAACGCAAGACCGGGCTCACTACCGACGAGATCGCCGAAAAAGTGGCGGCGCTGATCGTCACCTCGGGTGCCAAGGGTTCCGTAATCCACAGCCGGCAAGGCCGCATCACCGTGCCTGCCGCCAGGGCCGCTGAAGTACTGGATCCCACCGGCTGTGGCGACGCCTACCGTGCGGGTCTGATTTACGGACTCATGCACAATCTCGACTGGGAGACCACCGGCAACATCGCCTCCCTGATGGGCGCCATCAAGATCGCCTCCAAGGGCACCCAGAACCATCATTTCACCCGCGCGGAGTTCGCGGCGCACTTTACCAGGGCTTTTGGATATAAACTTTGAAAACACCGCTGTAACGCCGCGACTTTGCGGGCGTCAGCCTGTCTGAAACCCTGATATCCCAGCCAGCCACCAACGGATTCCAGCCATGAAATTCCAGCGCATGCTTCCGGCCCTTTTCCTGCTGTTGTTCAGCCGCACCGCGCCGGCGGCGGTGAATGACCAGCAGTGGGCCGCCACCCTCGCGCGGGTTTCGCCTTCCATCGTGTCCATCCGTGTGGATGCCACCCGCGCCTTCGACACCGGCTGGAATCTCACCGGTCAGGCCACGGGCTTCGTGGTGGATGCACAACGCGGCATCATCCTCACCAACCGTCACGTGGTTACGCCCGGTCCGGTGGTGGCGGAAGCGGTGTTCCAGGATCACGAGGTGGTGACCCTCAAGCCCATCTACTACGATCCGGTGCATGATTTCGGCTTCTACCAGTACAATCCCAAGGCGCTCAAGTACATTCACCCTGTCTCCCTCAGGCTCGCACCGCAGGATGCCCGGGTGGGCGAGGAAATTCGCATCATCGGCAACGATGCGGGCGAACAGTTGTCCATCCTCAGCGGCACGCTGGCGCGGGTGGACCGCAACGCACCCAGTTACGGCATCGGCAATTACAACGACTTCAATACCTTTTACATGCAGGCGGTATCCGGCACCAGCGGCGGTTCCTCCGGCTCGCCGGTGATTGACATCCATGGCGATGTTATCGCCCTCAATGCCGGTGCGCGCACCGACGGGGCGTCCAGCTATTTCCTGCCGTTGCAGCGCGTGGTGCGTGCGCTCAAACTCATCGAGGCCGGCAAACCCGTCACGCGCGGTACCCTGGAAACCGTGTTTCGTCACGAGTACTACGACGAACTGGAACGTCTGGGCCTGCCCGCGGCTACCGAAGCGCAACTGCGCCGGGACCATCCGCAGTCTACCGGGCTGCTGGTGGTCAATCAGGTGCTGCCGGGCGGGCCGGCGGACGGCATCCTGCAACCGGGCGACATCCTGCTGAGCGTGGCTGACCACGCGGTATCTACGTTCGTGCCCCTGGAGGCCATCCTCGATGACTCCATCGGTAAAACGCTCACCCTGAAACTCATCCGCGGCGGCGTGCCGGTTTCCGCCAAGCTCACGGTACGGAATCTGGACAGCATCACGCCCGTGAGCTACCTGGAATTCGGCGGCGCGGTCCTGAACAACCTGTCCTATGAGCAGGCCCACAGTTTCAACGTGCCGGTACGCGGCGTGTACGTGGCCAACCCCGGTTACGTGTTCAGCACCGCCGGCATCGGCCGCGCCAGCGTCATCACCGATTTCAACGGCGTGCCGGTGCACGATCTGGATGAATTCCAGAAGGTGCTGGTGACGTTGCCGGACCGCGCCCAGGTGACGCTGCGTTATTTCAATCTGACGGATCCGCGGCATTCCATATTGGGTATCATCAGCATTGACCGGCGCTGGTACCCGGCCGACCGCTGTCATCGGGACGATGCCACCGGCTGGTGGCCGTGCACCACGCTGCCGCCGCCACCGCCGGCGCCGCCGCTCGCACCCGCCACGGCAAGCCTGCCGCATTACGCCAACGCACGCATGAACCGGTTGGCGCCGTCGCTGGTGTACGTGAATTTCGACATGCCCTACCCCATTGACGGCGTCGCCGAGACCCATTACATCGGCACCGGCGTCATCGTGGACGCGCAGCGCGGCTTGGTGGTGGTGGACCGGGATACCGTGCCGGTGGCCATGGGCGATGTGCGGCTGACCTTCGACGGTTCCCTGGAGATTCCCGCCAAGGTGGTGTACGTGAATCCATTGCACGACCTGGCTGTGGTGCAGTACAACCCGAAACTCATCGGCCGCACGCCGGTGAGAAGCATCCAGTTCAGCCGCCGCCCGTCACGCCCCGGTGATGCGGTGTGGGTGGTCGGTTACCAGCCGGATCAGACCCTCGCCAGTCAGGAAACCCGCGTGGCGTCCCTCGATCCGGTGCTGTTTCCGTTGTCGCCCACCTTCCGTTTCCGCGACACCAATCTGGAAGTGCTGAATCTCGTCAACCCACCCGCCAATGTGACGGGCGTACTCACGGATCGCGAGGGTCGTGCCACGGCGTTGTGGGCGAGCTTTGCCTTCAACGAGGGCAGCCACATCCGTGAAATACAGCGCGGCATCCCCGCGGACGTGGTACAGGACATGCTGCGTATCGTGGAAAGCAACGGCAAGCTCGCGCTGCGCACGCTGGACGTGGAACTGTATCCCGTGCCGCTATCCCAGGCGCGCAAGCTGGGCTTGCCGGCTGGCTGGATCAGCCGCCTGGAAGCCGTCGAGGCACAGCGCCGCCAGGTGCTGATAGTATCGCGGCTTACGGCGGACACGCCGGCGCAAAGTCTGCTGCAGACCGGCGATCTGCTGCTGGCGGTGGACGGCAAACCGGCTATCAGTTTCCGCGCTGTGGCAAAAGCCAGTCAGCGGCCGCAGGTGCGGCTCACGTTGTTGCGCAACCGCCGGGTCCTGAATATCACGGTACCCACCGTGGTCCTCAATGGCAAGGGCACACAGCGCATCCTGTTGTGGGCCGGTGCACTGCTGCAGAAACCCCAGCATGCGGCGGCTGCGCAGCGGGATATTCCGCCCACGGGATTATTGGTGGACTATTACAATTTCGGCTCGCCGGCGAGCCGCTATGGTCTTACCCCCGGCCAACGCATCGTTGCCGTGGACGGTCAGCCCACGCCGGATATGGCCAGCTTCATCGCCGCGGTAAAGCGCGAGCATAACGGTGATACCGTGCGCCTCACGGTGCGTACCTGGGACGGTATGGTGCAGATCATCACCCTGAGACTCGATCTGCGCTATTGGCCCACTTACGAGGTGGTGCACACCAAACGGGGCTGGCAGCGCCGCTCCCTGTAGCCCGCTCCGTCGCCTGCGGGTGGTGGTCGGTCGGGCGCTCAGCCCCGAAGTGCTGGCGGCGGCGGGATCGGGAGAAACAGGAAAGCAGCGCACCGCGAGCGCGCTCCGTGGCGCCGCTCGCCGCGACGGCTGCCAAATAGAATTAGAATAACTTCCGGCATGGGTACCCTGTCCGCGTGTTTGCGGTGGGTGGAATGAATACTGACTTGGTTGTACCACGACGAGATCGGAAAAATATTTAGCTGATATGTCCTGTTCAGCAAATATCCAGGACTGCATCGCGCAGCTCGTACACCGCGGAGCTCCATGGTAATCCCGGATATTTCTCCAAGTGCATAGTCTCCATTGCGCCGTGCAAGAAAGTACCATATATCCGCGTAAGGGGCGGGGGCATTGGCAGTGGCCACCCTCGAAGTCCGGCACGGAAGACCGGCAGGATGATTTTCACGGGATTGTCACAGTAGCGAACATTGTCGGGAGAAAGCCATGCAACAGATTGCTGCGGTTCTGATGGGCGTTTCCCTGTTGTGGGCGGGGGTGGCGGCGGCACAGCCGGCAAATCCAAAGCTCATTTATCCGCCCGCGGCGCGCGACACCATCGTGAACGACTACTTCGGCACCAGGGTGCCGGCGCCCTACCAGTGGATGGAGCATCTCAACCGTCCCGCGGTAAAGCAGTGGGTCGAGGCCGAGAACAAGCTCACGTTCGCCTATCTGCGCAAGATTCCCGAACGCGACTGGATCCGCGCCCGGCTGACAAAGCTGTGGAATTACGCCAAGGTGGGCGTACCGCGCCAGCGGCAGGGCAGACTCTTCTTCAGCAAGAACACCGGGCTGCAGAACCAGGCGGTGGTGTACGAGCAGGATTCGCTGACCGCCGAGCCCCGCATGCTGATTGATCCCAATACCCTCTCGCCCAACGGTGACATCGCGCTGCTCGACTACGCGCCCTCGCCGGATGGGCGGTATCTCGCGTACGCACTCTCTCAGGGCGGCTCTGACTGGGAGACGCTGCACGTGCGGGATATCGCTACGGGGCACGATTTGTCCGACGCGGTACGCTATGTGAAGTTCTCGGGCATTTCCTGGACCCGGGATAACAAGGGCTTTTTCTATTCCCGCTATCCGGCACCGCCTCCCGGCGAGGCCATCAGCGACCGGGTCAGGGATCAGGCTGTTTACTACCACGTGATCGGCACGCCGCAGAGTGCGGACCGGCTCATCTACGCGCGGCCGGACCTGCCGGAATGGATCATGGAAGCGGGCGTGTCCGAGGACGGCCGGTACCTGTTCATTGTGCTGGTGAACGGCACCTCGGCGAACAACGAACTTTACTACGCGAACCTGGGTGATCCCCGGCACCCCCATGTGGGCGCGCCCATCAAACCGCTGTTCACCAAAAACGACGCGGCATACCAACCCATAGGCAATCTGGGGAGCACGGTGTTCCTGCAGACCACCCGCGATGCGCCGCGCGACAGGATCGTGTCATTCAAACTGTCCGACCCGGCACGCTGGCGCACCGTGGTGCCCGAAACCCGCAACGTGATTCAGAACACGCTCCTCGCCGACCGCCGTCTGGTGGTGCAGTATCTGGTGGATGTGAAGAGCGAATTGAAACTCTTTTCAAATGACGGGAGGCCCGAGGGCATGGTGCCGCTGCCGGGCATCGGTTCGGTGGTGGGACTGAGCGGCCGCAACACCTCGTCCGCGCTCTACTACGGGTTCACTTCGTTCCTGTATCCGACCACGGTCTATCGTTACGACCTGCGCAGCGGAAAGAACGCGGTGTTCTTCCGGCCCCGCGTGCCTTTTGATCCTTCGAAATACGTCACCCGCCAGGTGTTCTACCGCTCCAAGGACGGCACGCGCATCCCCATGTTCCTCACCTATAAGAAGGGTCTCAAGCGGAACGGTGAGAATCCCACCGTGCTCTATGGCTACGGCGGCTTCGATATCAGCATCACTCCGGACTTTTCCCCGAGCCTGCCGGTGTGGCTGGAACTCGGCGGTGTGTATGCGGTGGCCAACATCCGCGGCGGCGGCGAGTACGGCGAAGCCTGGCATAAGGCCGGCATGCTCGGCAACAAGCAGAACGTGTTCAACGACTTTATCTGGGCGGCGAAGTACCTGATTCGCCAAAAATACACCTCACCCAAACGGCTCGGTATTGAGGGCTATTCCAACGGCGGGCTGCTGATCGGCGCTACCATTACCCAGCAGCCGCAGTGGTTCGGTGCCGCCTACGCGGGTGCCGGTGTCATGGATATGTTGCGCTACCAGAAATTCTCCGGCGGCGCCCTGTGGGCGCCGGAATACGGCACCTCGGACAACGCCAAAGCCTTCCGCTGGCTGATCAAGTACTCGCCGGTGCAGAATGTGAAGCCGGGCGTGTGCTATCCGCCCACCATTCTCACCACCGCAGATCACGACGACCGCGTGGTGCCGAGCCATTCCTACAAGTTCACGGCCGCCATGCAGCACGACCAGGGCTGCGCCAACCCGGTGCTGATCCGCGTGGAAACCCAGACCAGCCACAACTACATGCCCACCGACAAGCGCATCGCCCAGGCCGCCGATATCTGGGCGTTCCTGGCCTATAACCTGGGAATTACCCGGGCACCGGCCATGCAGTAACGGCATTACCCGCGCGTGCCCATGCACGCGGATGAGGCTGCGTGGGCGCAGCATGGCGTGACAGCGCAGCGTGCTCCGTCTCAAGCGGCCTGATAATGGTGCAATCTTCGTGATCGGCAGTGAGCTGCCTGCGCTGCGGCACAGACAGGCAGGCGCAGCTTTCAATACGCGGGATGCACCCGTGCGTGTTGAATGCACCCGGTGTCCCAAGTATGGGAAACAGGCAGGGTCCGGTTCCACTGCGAATAGATTTCATAAATAAATGTCCAACCAAACAGGTGGCTCTATGGCTTATCCAAAACCGACAAGACGAAGCTGGGCGGAACCGTTCAAGATAAAAGTAGTTGAGCCTCTGAAGACGACCAGCCGACAACATCGAGTGAAGGCGATTGAAGAAGCCGGCCACAACACTTTTCTCCTACGTTCGGAAGATGTTTATATTGACTTCCTGACAGACAGCGGCACAAATGCAATGAGCGATTACCAGTGGGCGGGAATGATGCTGGGCGACGAAGCGTACGCGGGAAGCAAGAACTTCTACCATCTGGAATCAAACATGCGGAAGTACTATGGCTACAAGTATCTTGTTCCGACCCACCAGGGTCGCGGTGCCGAACACATCATTTCACAAATCCTGATCAAACCGGGGGATTTCATCCCCGGTAACATGTATTTCACAACAACACGCGAACACCAGGAACGCGCGGGAGGAACCTTCGTCGACATCATCATTGACGAGGCGCACGACCCGGATTCGACGCATCCGTTCAAAGGAAACGTGGATCTGCAAAAGCTCGAAGGGCTGATAAAGAAGGTCGGCGCAAAGAAAATTCCGTATATCAGTGTGGCGGCCACCGTGAATATGGCGGGTGGACAGCCGATCTCCATGGAGAACATGAAAGCAGTTCGCAAATTGGCGACGAAGCACGGAATCAGAGTCATACTCGACGCGACACGAGCCATTGAGAATGCGTACTTCATCAAACTCAGAGAGAAAGGCTGCCAGAAGAAATCGGTCGCGGGAATCCTGAAGGAACTCTGCTCATATACCGACGCAGCAACCATGAGCGGAAAGAAGGACTTGCTTGTCAATATCGGTGGGTTTCTCGCAATCAACGACGAAAAGATATTCGACGAAGCGCGAAATATGGTTGTTGTCTTCGAAGGACTTCATACCTACGGCGGCTTGGCGGGCCGGGATATGGAGGCGATGGCGCGAGGCATGGAGGAAATGGTAAAGGAAGATTACCTGCGCGCCCGCATCGGGCAGGTCGAATATCTCGGACAAAAACTGATGGACTGGGAAGTCCCGATCGTGAAGCCGATCGGCGGTCATGCGGTTTTCTTGGACGCAAGAAGGATTCTTGAGCACATACCACAAGATAAATTCCCGGCACAGACCCTTGCTGCTGAGATCTACATTGACTCGGGCGTCAGGACCATGGAGAGAGGCATCGTGTCTGCAGGGCGCGATCCAAAGACGGGTGAGCACCGCCATCCGAAACTCGAGCTCGTCCGCGTGACGATTCCAAGGCGCGTGTACACCCAGGCTCACATGGATGTCACCGCCGAGTCTGTTCTTGAAGTCCATGAGAATCGCAAACGAATTAAGGGGTTGAAGATGGTCTATGAGCCGAAATACCTCAGATTTTTCCAGGCGAGATTCGACAGGATTTAGATTTCATGACAGGGGTCGGGGATTCTGACCCCTTTGACATCCCGATCCCATCCCGGAATCGCGAAGCGAGCGACCCGCAGTCCCGGAATTGGGACGGCCCGTGAGCGGATGATTTTTCCGATGATCGTTTGATAATCATGAAAAACAAGGTCTTACATCCATAGTCATCGCCTGGCACGACGTTTGCTTCTCCCGGGATAGTGTCACCAGGAATTGGCCTCCATGCCCGATGTCGCCATTGCCCCTGAAGTTCGCCGCCGCCGGCGCCTGAAACGCTATGCGTACGCGGGGGGCACGGCGGTTGGCGTGCTGGGGCTGCTGATTTGGGCGCTGACCCGTGCGCCGGCGGGGCCGAGCGCGCAACGCTCGGATCTCTGGATCGCCACGGTGCATCAGGGCCCGCTGCCGATCGTGGTGAGTGCTACGGGAACCTTCCAGCCGGTGGTAGAGCGCTGGATCACAGCGGCCACACCCGGTGTGGTGGAAACGGTCAAAGTGCAGCCCGGCGACCAGGTGAAGCCGGACACAGTGCTTGCGACACTTTCCAATCCCTCTGTGGTATCCGCACTGGTGCAGGCCAGGGCCGACGTCGCCAACGCCGAAGCCCAGCGCGCCTCACAGCACTCGGAACTTATCAATCAGTTTTTGAACCTGGAAGCCAGTCTCGATTCCGCCAGGGTCATAGCCGAGACCGCAGCGCTCAAGGAAGAGGCTGAGCGTTCGCTCTTGAGCCAGCACATCGTATCAACACTCGATTACCAGACCATCAAGCTGCAGGCCGAGCAGGACGCCAAGCTAGTTACGCTCACCAAACAGCGCGTAGCAGCGTTCAAGCAGAGTATGGTCGCGCAGAATCAGGCTGCCAATGCCCAAGTGGCCGCGCTCAAGGCCATGCTCAGCAACCGCCAGCAACAGGTGGATGCGCTACGCGTCACTGCCAACCTCGAAGGCGTGGTGCAGGACGTGGCGATACAGTCGGGTCAGACACTGGTTCTCGGCGGCAACATCGCGCGTGTCGCGAGCCTCAAGCAACTCAAAGTCATGCTGCAAGTGCCGGCCAACCAGGCAGGCGAAGTCGCGGTCGGCCAAAGCGTGACCCTGGAACTCGCCACCAGCAGCACCCAGGACCTGAACGGTAAAGTCATCCGCGTATCACCCGCCGTGACCAACGGCAACGTGGACGTGGACGTGATGCCGGATGGTGACTTGCCTGCAGATACCCGTCCGAACCTTGCGGTCACCGGGCAAATCCACATCGCGAACATCGCCAACACCACCTACATACAACGTCCAGCCTATGCGAATCCGGACAGCAGTATGACGTTATACCGCCTCACCGCTGGCGGCAGCGACGCGGTACCGGTCAGCGTGCGCTTCGGCGCGGCTTCGGATCGTTACATCCAGGTATTGAGCGGTTTGACGCCCAGTGATCAAGTGATCGTCTCCGACACCAGCAGCTTTGCCGGTGCCAAACGGGTGAACGTGCGATGAAAGCGCTGAACGAAATTCCAAAAAATTCCGTTTGTACTAAGCGGGTCGAAGTATGAACGGAATATTCACACCGCTGTTCAACAATTTCGTGAAAACCCTTCGACGTGCTCAGAGCTTGCCCCGGATCAGTTCCGGGGGTGAACGGGAGAAACATTACCTGTCGTTTGGTGTAGTACGCGCCGTGACCGGGGCTACCGCGTTGTTACTTGTTGCGCAAGCCGCGCATGCCACGACCTTGTGGCAAGTATGGCAGTTGGCCAAGTTGCACGCACCCGCACTCGAACAGGCCGAAGCCACGCTCGAACAGGCGCACGCCACGCATTCCGCGGCGCTTGCGCAACTCCTGCCAGCACTCAATCTCAACGCCAGCCACATCGTGGATAACCAGTCTTCCAACGGCCCGCAGTTCTACGGCAGCGGCATTGTGCCGGTGAGCCAGGCGTCCAATACCCGCACCAACGGCTGGGACCTGCAATTGAGCCAGTCCCTGTTCGACTGGCACGCTATCCAAAATCTTTCCGCTGCCGATTACAGCGAAGCCGCGGGCGTGGCGAGCGCCGAAGCCACGCGCCAAACCCTCATGGCCACGCTCACACAGGATTACCTCGCGGTATTGAATGCGCAGGCGCAGCTCGGCGCCACGCGCGAGGCCCAGGACGGGTTCGCCACTCAGGCGATACAGGCCGCAGCGCGCTACAAGGCGGGATTAAGCGGCATCATCGGCACGGACGAAACTCAGGCGGCACTCGCCCAAGCGCAGGCCGAAACCCTGGCCGCCGAACAAGCCTTCAAGCAGGCGCGCCGCCAGCTCGATACCGACGCCGGCGTACACATCAGCGGACCATTTCCGGATTTGCCCGCGAACCTCACCTTGAGCTTGCCGGCTGGCGTGAATCGCAACGCCTACGTGCAACGTGCGCTCTCGCAAAACCCGACGCTGGCTGCGGCGCGCCTGTCGCAAACCTCTGCCGGTCACGCGCTCTCCGCGACGCGCGCCGGATACCTGCCGAGTGTGTCGCTGGTGCTGAGCCACCAGCGCAATTTCGTCATCGGCAGCTCGGATTTCTCGGTGCCGGGTTCCGCGGTCACCAGTCCCGCCACCCAGGATGCCAGCCAGAATATGATCGGTCTGCAGTTGAGCTGGGCGATTTTTTCCGGCGGGGCGACCTCAGCCGCGGCACAGGCCGCCGAAGCCCAGCAGCGCTCGGCCGATGCCAGCGAGCGAACTGCGGAGCTGAGCATTGTCAGCCAGGTCAGCAACGCCCTCGACGGGCTTGTTAGCGCGCAGAAGCGCGTGCGGCAATTGCAAACCGGCGTGACCTCGGCACAAGCTGCGGTCACCGCCACCGCCGCGGCAGTGTCCAAAGGGCTGAACACCGAGCAGAACCTGGTGATCGCACGCCAGACGCTGCTTACGCTCGAGACGGACTACGCCCAGGCGGTGGTGGACCTCGTCAACAACCGCGTGGCACTCGAGCAGTCACTTGGCACGCTGACTCCCGATCTGCTCTCGCAGCTCAGCAGCAAAATCGGCCGTGCCTCAGCGGACGCCCTTACCGACAACTCGCAACCGAACGGAGACTCCCCGCAATGAACACCGACCCTGTCATCCGCACCGAAGATCTCACCAAGGTGTACCGCACCGAGGAAGTCGAGACGCATGCGCTCTCCGGCATCAACCTGTCGGTAACGCGCGGCGAGTACGTCGCCATCATGGGGCCGTCGGGCTGCGGCAAAACCACGCTCATGTCCATCCTCGGCCTGCTCGACACGCCGAGTGGCGGCCAATACGACCTTGCGGGCAAACCGGTTGCCAACCTGGACGCCGGTGAGCGTGCGCGCTTTCGCAACCTGAACATCGGTTTCGTGTTCCAGTCCTTCAACCTGATCGGCGATCTGAACGTGTACGAAAACGTGGAACTGCCGCTGGTGTACCGAGGCGGCGTCAGCCGCAGCGAGCGGCAGAGCAAGGTGGGCGCGGCGCTGGAAAACGTCGGCATGTCGCATCGCATGCGCCACTACCCCGCGCAGTTGTCCGGCGGCCAGCAGCAGCGCGTGGCTGCGGCCCGCGCCCTGGTGGGCGATCCCGCCATCCTCCTGGCCGACGAGCCCACCGGCAACCTGGATTCCGTCAACGGCGAGATGGTGATGGAGCTGCTGGCGGCGCTCAATGCCAGGGGCGCCACCATCGTCATGGTCACGCATGATCCGGGCTACGCGGCCCATGCCAACCGCATCGTGCGGCTGTTCGACGGGCAGATTGTGTCCGAGAACGAGGCCCCGGCCGGCATCGAGCCGCGCGCGGGAAAGGCTGCTGCACGTTGACGGCCTGACGGTATGCGTGCTTACAAAAAATCCCCCTTCATCCCCCTTTTGCAAAGGGGGAAACCCATTGCGAAAGCGCGCCCGGCATTTCGTCGCCTTCCTGCTTCTGAAATTCCCTCCTTAGAAAAAGGAGGGTCAGGGAGGATTTTCCAAATACCGACTTTGATTCGGCGTGTGCAGTTGTACAGCCTGAACCTCTTAAAGGAGTCACACGCGTGAGCGCCTTTATCCATCACATCGCCAGCTTTTTCCGCAGCCCGTTCAGAAAACCGGGCTTCGCGCTCGCGGTCATCCTCACACTCACCATCGGCATCGGTGCCAACACCGCGACGCTCAGCCTGCTGTACGGTTATCTGCTCGCGCCCTTGCCCTATCCGCATGCGGATCAGCTGGTGAACGTGCATTTCACCGCGAAAGCATACCCCCGCGTCTCGAGCATGTCCTACACCACCTACTTCGACCTCCGCAAGCAGGCCACGGCCATGAGCGATGCAGGCATGTATCAGATGAACAACCTGAATCTGGTATCCGGGGCTGGCACCGTGCATGTGCGCGGCGCGACCATTTCCGCGTCACTGTTCACGACGCTCGGCGTGCAGCCGCTCGTCGGCCGGGTGTTCGGGTCGGATGCTGACGATGTCGGTGCCGCCGGCCAGGTGGTGTTGAGCTACAGCCTGTGGTCGCGGCTCTTCAACCGCAATCCCGACGTCATCGGCCGCACATTGCGACTGAACGACACTGCCTACACCGTGGTCGGCGTCATGCCCCGTAATTTCGAGTTCCCCGATACGCAAACCGACCTCTGGCTTCCGCAAACCTTCAACGCTTTCACGCATGAGGCCGACAACATCACCGCCTTCGGATTCACCATGATCGCGCGGCTGAAGCCCGGCGCAACAGCTTCCACCATGGCAGCGCAAAGTCAGAGCGTGCTGGACAACGAAATCGCACACTTTCCCTACCCATCCGCCATTCCAGACCTGCAGAAAATCGGCTTGAGTATCCAGGCCACGCCGCTGCGCGGTGCGCTGGTCGGGGAACTCAGCCAGCGCCTGATCCTCGTGCAGCTGGCGACTGGACTTTTGCTGCTACTCGTGTGGTTCAACCTTGCTAACCTTTTCATTGCGCGCGCCTTGAATCGCCGCAGCGAGTTAATCGTGCGTCGCGTGCTCGGCGCCGGCACCCGCACGCTCTTCGGCCAACTGTTTGCCGAAAGCCTGGCGCTGTGCGTGATCGGTGGCATTGCGGGTTTGGTTCTCGGCGAAGTCCTGCTGCGAACCCTGTTGCATACCGGTTTCGGCACCGCGCAACTGGCCTTCCCGGTCAACGAATGGGGCAGCGCCATCGGCATCGCAGCGGTGCTGGCCATCGTCTCGGCGTTGGTGTTTTCGCTCGCCGGCCTGTACTTCATCCGTCGTCAGGATCTTGGCCAGGCATTGCGCGAAGGGGGTGCACACGCCTCCGGCGGGGGTAACGAACATCGTGTGCGTGCGGGTCTGGTGGTCACCCAATTGGTGCTCGCCTGCGTGCTCACCGGCATCGGCGCGATGCTGGTGCACAGCCTGATGAAGCTCAGCAACGTGAGACTCGGTTTTCAGCCGGAGCAATTGATTACTTTCCAGGTGCATGTGCCCGGCAGCGCGGACGAAAAATACCTCGGGCCTCCGCTCGAAGCCAAGCTCGCATCCCTGCACCGGGCGTTTGCGCAGGTGCCGGGCGTAGAGTCCGTGACGCTCGCGAGCGACATACCCTTCGATGAGGAGTCGTCGGGGGTTTCAGCCTATCCCTATCCTTACGACGAAAAACACTCGCCAGGGGTATTCCCGGTGATCACCGATCCGGGCTACTTCAAGACCTTTGGAATCCCACTGCTGGCAGGGCGGGATTTCACGCCGCAGGATGCCAACGTACCGGAAGCCTACGCGGTGATTGATGTGAAAGCGGCGGAGTCGTTGTTCGCCACCACCAACGTCGTGGGACGGCAACTCAGTCTCAACAGTCCGAACGATACCAAGCCCAACCTGCTGTACCGCGTGATCGGCGTAGTCGCCAATACCCACCGCGACAAGGTGGGCAGCGCCGAACAGACCGGCAGCATCTACATAGACCGCGAACAGGTGCTGCAAACCAAGACCCAGAACTGGTCTTTTGCAGCGCAAACCTGGTATGTGGCGGTACGCACGTCGCTTTCGACCGGTGTAATCCTTCCAGCGCTCACTCGGGCAGCGGCACAAATCTTGCCCGGCATTCCGATTTATGACGTGCGCAGCATGGGTGAGCGGCTCTCGAATCAGCTCTCTCCGCGACGTGGTCTCATGGCCCTGGTGCTGATGTTTGCACTCGGTGCAGTGCTACTTGCCGCAGTTGGTTTGTATGCGGTGCAGAGTTATTCGGTCAGCCAGCGGCTGCGCGAGTTCGGCATCCGCGCGGCTTTGGGCGCCGATCGTGGCAAGCTGCTCGTGCTAGTGCTCAGCGAGATCGCAAAGCTCCTGGTCATCGGTTTGATCGTTGGGCTGATTGGCGTCGTGGTTTTCGGTCACGTGTTCTCCGCTGCGCTCTTCAACGTGAAAATGGCCGATCCCATGTCGCTGTTCCTGGTGTTCGTGATCCTGAGCTTCACCGCGCTCGCCGCCGGCTGGCTTCCCGCCTGGCGCGCCAGCCGAGTACCGCCCATGGAGGCGCTGCGGGAACGATGACAGTGATATTGAGTGCTGGATTAATTTCTGTTGCCGCGATCCGCGCCGAGCCGAAGGCAACGGGACAATCACATTCCGGTGCACGGATTTTACGGTTGTTGAGGAGTGAATGGCCGTGAACACGTTTGTTCATCACCTTTGGCGCCTGCTGCGTAACTTGTTCAGAAAGCCGGGTTTTGCGCTGGCAGTGATATTGATCTTGGCGCTCGGCATCGGTGCCAACACGGCGACGCTGAGTTTGCTGTACCGCTTTTTCTACGCGCCGTTGCCGTATGCCAAGCCCGCGCAGTTGGTGAAGTTGGAATTTCTGATTCCAGGCTTGGGTATCAGCAACGCCGTATCGGTGCCCGCCTATCAGGCTTTTCGCACCCGGACATCAGCGCTGCAGGACGGCGCTCTGTTTGAGAACGGAAAGGGACTGAATCTGCTGCTGGGGGACAAGACACTCCGCGTGCAGGGCATCGCAAGTACGGCCTCTTTGTTCTCCACACTCGGAGCATCGCCTTTTCTCGGGCGGGTATTTTCCAAGGCCAGTGAGAGTCCCAATTCCACACGAGAGATTGTATTGAGCTATCACATGTGGACTGAACTGCTGGGCCGTGATCCGCACATCATCGGCCGTACCCTGCAGTTGAACAGCCGCCTTTACACGGTTGTGGGCGTGATGCCGCAAAGCTTCTGGTTCCCCACCCGTACAGCTATGTTTTGGGTTCCACTCACACTCACGCAACAGGATTACGCCATAAGTCATCTGGGCCAGGTTAATTACAACATGATTGGACGCCTCGCCCGCGGGGCCGACAGACACCAACTGGATGTCCAGACCAATGCCCTTATGCAGCAATTGATTGCCGAGGTACCCAGCAGCGACCACGCCTATTGGAAAACGAATCCCTGGCGCACGGCTTCCCAAGCATGGCGGGCCGTTGTGGTGGGGAAATACCGTCAGTCGCTGGTGCTGATGCAGCTCGCTACCGGCTTACTGATTCTGCTGGCCTGGTTCAACCTCGCGAATCTGTTCGTAACCCGGGCCCTGGCAAGACGCGGCGAGCTGGTACTGCGGCGGATACTGGGTGTCAGTGGACAACGGCTGTTTTACGACCTGCTGGTGGAGAGCTTGGTGCTGTGCTTCGTAGGCGCACTCGCGGGTCTGTTTTTGGGCCGCCTGTTGGTGCTGCTGCTGCAACACAGCGGCTTGCTTTCGGGCAGCACCGGCGTGCCGCTTCAAAGCGGCTGGATCAGTGCGGCGATTGCCTGTCTGTTCGGTATTTTATCTTCCCTGGTATTCGCGGGTGCCGGGTATTATTTCGTCCGGCACGAAGATCTGTCCCAGGCGCTGCGCGATAGCGATGCGCGCGCCTCCCACGGCAGGGGCGAACGGCGTGTGCGTGCGGTTCTGGTGGTGCTGCAGGTGGCGCTGGCCTGTGGGCTCACCGGCATGGGATTCATGCTGGCGCGCAGCCTATTCAATCTCAACTCCGTGAATCTGGGATTCAGACCGCAACAAGTCCTGACCTTCGAGGTGGATTTACCCTCCAATACGTACAACCGTGTGCGTACGGTGTCTTCCTTATCGGAGCTGCACCAGAAGCTGAGCGGTATTGCAGGCGTTTCGACCGCGACCATTGCCTCCCATATGCCTTTCGACAACAGCGTGGATGTGTACGACGTATTCCCGCGCCCCTGGGATCAGCGCACCTACAACGGCGGGAATACGACCATTGTGGATGGCGATTATTTCCGTGCCCTGGGCATGACCTTGTTGGCAGGGCGCACCTTCACTCCGCAGGATACCAGCCAGCAGGAAGGCGTGGCGGTGATCGATGCGCTGGCCGCACATCGCCTTTTCGGAACCACGCAGGCGCTGGGGCGCGAATTGTCTTACCACGGGCCGGACAATACCCATCGCGATTCGCTGTTCAAAGTAGTCGGCGTCGTGGACAACATGCGGCGCGCCATGGTGGCCGAACGTCCTCAAATCGGTTCCATTTATGTGGATCGTAAACAGGTCCTGGGATTCGACAACACCTGGTGGAGCCAAAACCAATGGTGGGTGGCAATCCGCACGCCACTGTCCGCTACCCGGCTTTTGCCTCTGGTGCGTCAAACGGTGGCCAATGTTCTGCCGGGCATACCCATCTATGAGGTACGCACTATGAATCAGCGCGTTGCCGCCAGTTTGGCTTACATCCGGGGGCTCGCGATTCTGGTGGCTTTTTTCAGTCTCAGCTCGCTGTTGCTGGCGGCCGTTGGACTGTATGCCGTACAGAGCTACGCAGTACGGCAGCGGACCCGAGAGTTTGGCACGCGCGCCGCGCTGGGCGCGGACCGCTCGCGGCTGCTGCGGCTGGTGCTGAGCGAGGCCGGGCGCGTATTGATCATCGGACTGGTGCTGGGTTTGGCGGGTATAGTCATCATCGGCGAGATCTTTAGTTCGATCCTTTACGGCGTGAATCCGCTGGATCCACTCACTCTGTTGGCCATATCCACCGTGCTGGCCATGGCGCTACTGCTGGCGGCCTGGATGCCGGCCTGGCACGCAAGCCGCGTGCCCCCGGCCGTGGCTTTGCGGCAGGAATAAGTGTGAGGACTGCTCGGGCTGTGTCCGATCGCAGCACTCGGCATAATCTCGGCATAATGAGGTCATGGGCAAGCCGCTGATACTTGTAGCTGACGACCAGGCCGACGTGCGCCAGGCGCTGTCACTGTTGTTGAGGGATTCGGACTACGAAGTTTCAACCGCAGCCAGCCCCGCCGAAGTCCTGAGTGCACTACGCCAAGCGCGTCCTGATTTGGTCTTGCTGGACCTCAATTACCAACGCGATACCACCTCCGGCGCCGAGGGCCTGGCGCTGCTCCGGGAAATTCGCGCGCACGACGCCGAGCTGCCGGTCGTGATCCTGACCGGCTGGGCCACGGTGCCGCTTGCGGTGCAAGCCATCCACCTGGGTGCCCAGGATTTCCTGGAAAAACCCTGGGAAAACGCGCGCGTACGCTCGCTGGTGGCTAATCATCTGGCGCTCGCGAGCACGCGCGCTCAGCTCAAGCGGCTCGCGGAAATCCGACAGGAGGAGGGCGAAGACGAACCGGTGTTCCAATCGCATGCCATGCGCGAAGTCATGGAAGTCGCGGCGCGTGTGGCCGCGTCCGAAGCCCCGGTGCTGCTGACCGGCGAAAGCGGCACCGGCAAGGGTCTGCTGGCGCGCTGGATTCACCGCCATTCAGCGCGCAGCGACGGCGCCTTCGTGAGTGTCAACCTGGGCGGACTGGCGGAAACCCTGTTCGAGAGCGAACTCTTCGGCCATGTCAAAGGCGCGTTTACCGACGCACGCAGCGACCGCGTGGGGCGCTTCGAGAGCGCTCGCGGCGGCACACTGTTTCTCGATGAGATCTCCAACATTGCGCCCGCACAGCAGGCGCGCCTACTGCATGTGCTGGAAGAAGGCCGATACGAGCGCGTCGGCGAAACCACTTCGCGTACCACGGACGCACGAATCCTGGCCGCCACCAACGCTGACATTCACAAGCTCATCCGTGAAGGCCGTTTCCGCGAGGATTTGTATTTCCGGCTGAACACCGTGGAAATCACCCTGCCGCCGCTGCGTGTGCGCCGCGACGACATCGCGTTGCTCGCCGGCCATTATCTCGCGCACTATGCACGCGAGCACGGACACATGCTACTTAAGCTGACAGAAGCGGCACAACGCGCACTCGAAGCCTACGACTGGCCCGGCAACGTACGCGAGCTCGCGCACGTCATGCAGCGTGCGGCGCTGCTGGCCAGGAGCGAACAAATAGAAACCGCCGACCTGCGGTTGGGGAGCGGCGACACGGCGGAGCGCTTGGATAATCTCACGTTGGAACAAGCGGAACGCTATGTGATCCGGCGCGCACTCGAAAGCTGCGGCGGCGACGTGAACGCGGCAGCGGTGAAGCTCGGCGTGAGCCGTAGTGCGCTTTACCGGCGGCTGGAAAAACTGCGCGAATGAGTCCAGCCAAATTCCGGCCCTGGCACGAAGTGGCACTTGCGGCGCTGGCGGCTGCGCCGTTACTGGTGCTGGCGTTGCTGCCGCCTTCCGGTGTCTCCATCCCCCGCGAGCTGCACTGGCTGCTGCTTGCGCTCGCCATTCTGTGGCTGCTTGCCTGGATCACGTATACCGCGGCGCGCCGCACGCGGCGGCTGCAGTTGCTTGCAAGCCTGCTGCAGGCGCTGCGCGAAGGCGACTACAGCCTGCGCGCGCGGCTCAAGGGCGAGTCTTTCAATGAGGTCTGGCGCGAATTCAACGCGCTTGCCTCGCACCTGGGCGGCGAGCAGCGGCTCGGCATCGAGACCAACGCGCTGTTTGCGCAGTTGCTGGCCGCACTGGATTTCGCGGTATTGGTGGTGGATGAGCGCAGCCGGCTGGTGGACCTCAACCCGGCGGCAGAACAACTGCTCGGCGATACCGCCACTGAGCTGATTGGCCGTAGCGCCGCGGAAGTCGGATTGTCCGGCTGGCTCACTGTTGAGACACCGCTGGTTGAGCCGCGCGAGTTTCCCGGTGGCAGCGGTCCCTGGGAAGTGCGCCGGCTCACCTTCCGCCGCCAGGGCCGGCCGCACCGTCTGCTGGTGGTGACCGACGTGAGCCGAGCATTGCGCGAAGAGGAACGGCGCGCCTGGCGACGACTGATCCGCGTGCTCGGCCACGAAATCAACAACTCTCTGGGACCGATCCAGTCCACGGCCAATGTTCTCAGGGAAAAAATTGTCAAGCAAGTTGCGCCCGACATTCATGAACTGCAAGAGGGTCTCCTGCTGATCGAGCGGCGCAGCCAGGCGCTGGGGGCATTCATTCGTCGTTATGCGGATCTGGCCCGATTGCCGCCGCCGCAGCGCAATCCCTTTGACCTGTCCGCGTTGCTTGGGCGCGTGGCGTCTTTGGAAACGCGCCTGGTGGTCCAGGTGGAGTCAGGTACACCGGTGATTGTTGACGGGGATGAAGCCCAGTTGGAGCAGGCGTTCATCAATCTGGTGCGTAACGCAGTGGATGCCGCCCAGGAGACACATGGCAGCGTCAGGTTGCGATGGCAGATGCTGGGCGGAAGCGTGCGGGTGGAGATCGAGGATGATGGGCCGGGAATTCAGAATACCGAAAACCTGTTTGTGCCGTTTTTCACTACCAAGCCGGGCGGGACCGGCATCGGTCTCGTATTGGCGCGGCAAATCATCGAAGCCCACAATGGCACAGTGCACTTGCGGAACCGGCGGGGTGCGCGCGGCGTTTCCGCCCTGGTAACCCTGCGCCGCAACTGACCCGGTGCGCGACAAGCCTCGCCGTTCAGGGCGGGGAAGGATAGCGCGGACGACCCTGGGAAGTCCCAGACGTGGGACGGCGTAGCCGCCCTT
>JAKAXB010000014.1 GCA_021816765.1 Natronospirales bacterium
CCTACCGCTAGACGATCCCCCAAACATTCACCAAATTATCAGGGAACCGTCCCTGGTGGGCACACCGGCCTCGACGTCCTGTCTCGGCGCTCGTCGCACTGCGACGAGCCCTACCGCTAGACGATCCCCCAAAATCCCATTAATTTTAAATCTCAGGGAACCGTCCCTGGCGCGCTTATCGGCCCCGACATCCCTGTCGTGGCGCTCGCCGGCGAGAGATGCCATTCAAAGCATCTCTCGTGAAATCTCCGGCTCGCCCTGCCACCAGACGATCTCCCCGTGGAACCGTGCAGCCCCGGATTAACGCTTGGAGTACTGCGGCGCGCGGCGGGCCTTGTGCAGACCGACTTTCTTGCGCTCCACGGCGCGGGCGTCGCGCGTCACAAAACCGGCTTTGCGCAGCGGCGAACGGTGCGTCTCATCGTACTCGATCAACGCGCGGGTAATGCCGTGGCGAATGGCGCCTGCCTGGCCAGTGGTGCCGCCACCCGCCACCGTCACGTTGACGTCTAGGCTATCCAGCTGGTTCACGACCTGGAGCGGCTGGCGCACGATCATGCGTGCAGTCACGCGACCGAAATATTCATCCAGCGGACGACCGTTGATGAGGATGCGGCCCTTGCCCGGCTTTACAAACACGCGCGCTTTGGAGGTCTTGCGGCGACCGGTTCCATAATTGGTACTCACTGCCATTGGGTTTTTCTCTTGGGAAAATCAGGTTATTAAATATCCAGCTTCTGGGGCTGCTGCGCCGCGTGTTTATGTTCCGCACCGGCATACACCTTGAGCTTTTTGAACATGGCGCGGCCCAGCGGATTCTTGGGCAGCATGCCCTTGACGGCAATCTCAATGATACGTTCCGGGTGGGTCTCCAGCAGCTTGCCGAGACTGGTGTGCTTCATATTGCCGATGTAGCCGGTATGGTGGTGGTACATCTTGTCCCGCACCTTGTTGCCGGTGGTGTGCACCTTGTCCGCATTGATAACCACGATGTAATCACCGGTATCCACGTGCGGCGTATATTCAGGCTTGTGCTTGCCGCGCAAGCGGCGCGCAATCTCGGTCGCCAGGCGACCCAGCGTCCTGCCACTGGCATCCACCAGATACCAGTCACGTTTGACGGTCTCCGGCTTCGCTGAAAACGTCTTCATGGAAAAAACTCCGGGGGCCAGCGAAAAGGGGCAATGCTACGCGACACCCCGTGGTTTTTCAACCGCTTGGATGCGCCGCACGGTGGCTCCGCCGACCCATTTCCGAGTCAGAACGTGAGAAAGAATCTTCTTATAAATCAATCTATTATCTTATACGAAGACGCTCGACGGTACGCCCGTTTCGGAGATGTTCCTCAACGATCTCGTCTATGTCGTCCAGATCGGCATAGGTGTACCAGACCGCGTCAGGATACACCACGGCGACGGGTCCTTCGCTGCAGCGATCCATGCACCCCGCCTTATTTACCCGCACGCCGCCCGGCCCGGAGATACCGAGTGCTTTCACCCGCTGCTTGGCGTAGCTGCGCATGTGCTCGGCATCATGATTCTGGCAGCAGGGCGAACCATCCTCGCGCTTGTTGGTGCAGAAGAAAATATGGCGCCGGTAGTAGGACATGGGAAAACGTGGCCCCCCGTTAAAGTCCGCCCATTTTACTCCCCGCCTTGCCGCTCAGAACGTGTAAACGAGCGAGATGGAGGTGATGGTATCGGTGTTCTTGAAGCCGGGTAGAACGTTGCTGTTGTATCTCACAGTGTAGGACACGGACAGAGCGAAATTGCCGGCCAGATTAGTAGTAAGCGCGGTAATGGACTGGATAAAGGTGTTATTCGTACCGTGCTCGTCGCCGATATTTTCGGAAAAATTGCTCTTCCCGCTGAATTTCCACAGATAGCTGGCAGCCAGCCGTTCCACGAACTCGCTGCTGTCGGTAGCGTTAGTGTAGTGGGTCTGGCGCGCGCCGCCACCGATCTCCACGTCCAGTTGCTGGGTAGCGGTGGACAGCAGGCGACGCCCGTAGCCCAGGATTTCGGAAGTACGCCGCCGGTAACCGCTGAAGGTATCCCGCAGATAATCCGCCATGCCGAACACGTAATCCCTGTCAGTGAAATTGTAATCGCTCTGGCCGTTGAGCTCATAGCTCTGCGCCGTGGTGACACCGTTCTGACTGGCATTGATGCCCTGGAAGGAAAGCGCATCCTGCCACTTGCCACTCTTGTAACCGGCCAGTGCATGGCCATTCAGGCTGCGGGTATTGGTATTACCGGTGGTGGCCAGGTAACCGAGTGACATGGAACCCTGCCAACCCGGTTTGGTGGCCACCTTCCTGGCTGCATCGGCATTCGCTTCGATCTGCACCCAGTAGGAATCCGCGTACGCGGCACCGGTCAGCACGAACAACAGAGTAACCCCTGCTAATAAGGGTTTTATAGACATGGAAGCTCCCTCTGGAGCTGGTAACAGAAAGAATGAAAAAAGGATTTTCCAGGCGTATCCGGCCGAATCAAGTGAGCGGCGCCGCAGGCTGTATCATAACGCATCCGTTGTGCCCTGCCAGTTTGCGTTGCCTCTCATGCCACAGACATTCCCGGACTTCCCTCTTGCCGACGCCGATAAGTGCGTGAAATGTGCGCTGTGCCTGCCTCACTGTCCCACCTATCTGCAAACCCGCGACGAAGGCGAATCGCCTCGCGGACGCATTGCGCTGATGCAGGGTTTCGCCATTGGCGCGCTGGCAATCACTCCTCGCCTTGTGGCGCATCTGGATCATTGCCTCGCCTGTCGTGCCTGCGAAGCGGTGTGCCCCGCGGACGTGCCCTACGGCAAGCTCATAGATGCCACACGCCTGGAATTCGTCCGGCAAGGGCACGGCGGAGAACCGCCCGCTGTGCGCCTGTTTGCAGCCTGCATGCGCCGCCCCACGCTGCTGCGTACATTGCACGGTTTCCTGTGGTTCACACAACGTCTCGGTTTGCTCAGGCTTGCTGTCATCTCGCCCCGCCTGGCCCGGCTTGTGAAACTTCTGCCGCGGTTGTCGGCCCCGCACCGCTGGCGTGACGTGTACGCGCCGCCTCAGGAAAATGCTCAGGAAGTTGCGCTGTTCCTCGGCTGCATCGCCCGCGTGACCCAGCCGGCCGTAACCCAAGCCAGCATCAGCGTGCTGAACGCGCTCGGCTACCGTGTCCGAATTCCAGAGAGGCAGGTCTGCTGCGGCGCGCTGGATCAGCATGCAGGCCGATCCACCCAGGCAGCAGCACTCGCTTTGAAGAATCTCGACGCCTTCGACACGGGCACCGGCGCGCCTTTACTGCATACCGCCAGTGGCTGTGGGGCGACTCTGAATGAGTATCCGCTGCTGGTTGCGGATGCGCGTGCCGCTGGATTCAGCGCGCGCACTCGTGATATCAGCAGTTTCCTCACAAGCCAGAGCCGGCTTGGCCAGATCCAATTCAAACCCTGGCAAGCACGGATGCTGGTGCACTCCCCCTGCACACTGAAAAACGTGCTCAAGGCCGACAAGGCCGTGGCTGAATTGCTGCGCTGCATCCCCGGATTGCGCGTCGAAATGCTGCCTGCCGGCACCGGCTGCTGTGGCGCAGCGGGCGCCCATGTGCTCACCCAGGCGCAAACCGCAGACCAGCTGGCGGATGCCATCGCCGCGGCGGTGGAGCGCACCCGGCCGGATGTGCTGGTCACGGCGAATGTGGGTTGCGCCCTGCATTTACGGGCGGCACTGCAACGCCGCGGTCTCGGCATACCGCTATTGCACCCTGTGGAAATCCTTGCGCGTCAGCTGGCGGATGAAAACAAGAAAATGGCGTTATAATTTCTGCATGAGCACTGTGCGCTGCCTCAGCCCCCTGGACCGGTTCATCGCCGAACTGGATCGGGCATTGCGCTGCGCCTTTCCCGCATCACCCCACACCGCCGCGCGCGACAATCCGGCCGCCGCACAACCGGCGGATGAGTTAAGCACACAGGAACGCAGCCTCTCCGGTCGGCTCATGCGCGTCAATCACGCCGGTGAAGTCGCCGCCCAAGCGCTGTACCAGGGGCAAGCTTTCACCGCCCGCAGTGACAACGTGCGCAACAGCATGGCGCAGTCCGCCGCAGAGGAAATGGATCACCTGGCCTGGTGTGAACAGCGTCTTCAGGACCTGCATGCCTCCGCGAGCCGGCTCGATCCCTTCTGGTACCTCGGTTCGTTCGCCATCGGCGCCATAGCGGGACTCGCGGGCGACAAGTTCAGCCTCGGCTTCGTGGCGGAGACCGAGCATCAGGTGGTGCAGCATCTGCAGGGGCACTTGCAACGCCTGCCGGCCGGCGATCAAAAAAGTCGCGTGATCTTGCAACAGATGAAAGAGGATGAAGCGCGCCACGGCAGCACTGCAATCCGCGCCGGCGGCAAGACGATGCCGACGCCGGTGCGTGCCCTCATGCGGCTGACATCAAAAGTGATGACAGGGACGGCGTATTGGATTTAGCGCGGAAATCATGGCGAACGGCCAGCCATGATGACCGGGCGGGAACGCAACCGCGCCATAAATCAGGTAAACGCCAGCACGATCAGCGCAATGCCCACAGCAATCATGGCGTAGCCGCGCGCCCTGCTGCGGCTGAAACTGATGTTCTGCCGCTCCGGCTGGAGCAGATGCCGCATGTTTTTCAGACTGTTGAACTTGCTGTGGGTCAACTCTTCCGATTTGAGCCAGTCTTCCTGTTGCACGTCCTTCTCGCTGCTGGATACGCTCCACAGAATCAGCGCGCCGTAAATTAAAGCCAGCGCGCCGGCAACAACAAACAGGCTCTTTATCAAAGACATGCTGAAAATCCCGCGCCCTTGCCCATTTACTGTATTTCAGCCCGACTGCCCTTCTTGATATTACGCCCGGAAAATATTTCCAGCATCTCGTTTTCCAGCCGCTGGCGGACGCGCTCCGCCTCCCGGGTCTTGAGTTCACCCATCCCGGTACCGAAGAGGTAATTATTGAGATCCAGATCCTTGAGGATCATCTTGGTGTGAAAGACGTTTTCCTGGTACACGTTCACATCCACCATGCGGTAACGCACGCGGGTGTCCTCCGAAAGGAAGTTCTGGATGGAATCGATGTTGTGGTCGATAAAATGCTTGGTGCCATGTATGTCACGGGTGAAGCCGCGTACGCGGTAATCCACAGTCACGATATCCGATTCAAACACATGGATGAGATAATTCAGTGCCTTGAGCGGCGAGATGCGCCCACAAGTGGACACATCGATATCCGCACGAAAGCTGCTGATACCGTTGTCCGGATGGCTCTCCGGATAGGTGTGTGCGGTGATGTGGCTCTTATCCAGATGCGCCACCACTGCGCGCGGCAATGGACCCGGTGACTCGCCGCCGTGGGCGGTGGCCAGCGCCTGGGAAGCCATCGGCTCCTCGGAGATGAGCATGGTGACGGAAGCACCCTGGGGGTGATAATCCTGATGCGCAACATTCAAAATGGTGGCACCGATGATGTTGGAAACGTCCCGGAGAATCTGTGTCAGGCGCTCGCCATTGTAGGCCTCATCAATGTACTCGATGTATTCCTTCTGATGGCGTTCATTGAGCGCATAATTGATGTCGTATATGTTGAAACTGAGGGTCTTGGTCAGATTGTTGAAACCGTGCAGTTTCAGCTTGTTGAGCGTTGTTGCCAATGCTGGGGCCCCCCGGCCGGGTTTGTGGGAGCGCTGCCGCGCGTTGCACCTATTTTATCTGCAATTGCCCAGCGGAGACCGGAACACGGTAAACCTTTATCCAGCCCGCGCGTAGAGACTCGGGTAACCCGCGCTTTATGTCACAGCTGGATGCTGTCCGCAGAAGTACTTTTCCCTGCGGCTGCATGGGCCGATCGCCGGGAACATGCTGGCTTAGAGAGTCTTGGAGTCCACGGGAGCAGGCAGGCATGCAACACGGGCAGACACGGCATTTCGGCCTGGCGGCCATTGACCGTTTCCTGAACCATTGCCATGTCCGGCGCGTGCCCGCCAAGGCGGTGGTCATCAGCGCCGGCGAGGCGTCCACCTCGCTGTTCTTTGTCGTGGAAGGCTCGGTGGCTGTCATCAGTGAAGACGAAGACGGCAACGAAATCGTGATGGCCTATCTCAACCGCGGTGAGTTTTTTGGCGAAATGGGACTGTTCCAGGCAGAAGCCACGCGCAGCGCCTGGGTGCGCACCCGCAGCGAATGCCTGCTGGGGGAAATCAGTTACACGCGCTTCCGCGAACTGGCCCACAGCGATCCGGACCTGCTGTTCGAGCTGGCCGGCCAGCTTGTGGCGCGCCTCAAGGTCACCACCCGCAAAGTGCGGGATCTGGTGTTCCTGGATGTCACCGGCCGCGTCGCGCGCACGCTGCTGGATCTGTGTGAGCAGCCGGACGCCATGACCCATCCCGACGGCATGCAAATCCGCATCAGCCGCCGGGAAATCGGCCGTATCGTGGGTTGTTCGCGGGAGATGGCGGGGCGGGTACTCAAGTCCCTGGAAGAGCAGTCGCTGATCTCGGCCGCCGGCAAGACCATCGTGGTATTGGGTGCCCGGCCGGGCAGCAACGACAAAAGCATCCCCCTTACAAGCCGGTTTCTGCAAAAGGGTACCCCAAAAAATAGCGGTGCCCAGTAACACCTCAGTCGGCGAACAACTCGTGCAGCTTCGCCCCCGGATCCGGCGCGCGCATGAAGATTTCGCCCACCAGGAACGCGGGTACGCCCCGGGCGCGCAAGTGCGCCACGTCCGCGCGCGCGCGGATACCGCTCTCCGTCACCACCAGACGGTCACTTGGAATCTTCGGGAGCAGGGACAGGGTCGTCTGCACATCCGTATGAAATGTACGCAGGTCGCGGTTGTTGATGCCGATGAGCGGCATATCAAACCTCAGCGCACGCTCAAGCTCGGCTTCATCATGCACTTCCACCAGCACATCCATGTCCAGATCATCCGCCAGCATGGCAAGGTCGCCGAGCATGGCGTCACCCAGCGCCGCCACAATCAGCAGGATGCAGTCCGCACCCAGCACCCGCGACTCATATACCTGCCAGGGATCAATGATGAAGTCCTTGCGCAACACCGGCAGTGGACAGGCTTGCTTCGCCATACCCGGGTAGGCGGCATCGCCATGGAAATGCTTTTCATCCGTGAGCACCGACAAACAGGCGGCGCCGCCGGCGGCATAGCTCGCGGCAATGTCTGCCACGTTGAAATCCTGCCGCAGCACGCCCTGACTGGGGGAAACTTTCTTGATCTCGGCGATGACGCCGGGCCGGTTATTCTGCACTGCCCGCGTCAGCGCGCCGAGAAAGTCGCGTGTCGGCGACAAGCCTTCCAGTGCGGTACGCAGGCGGGCGAGTGGTTGCATCCGGCTGCGTGTCTCCACCTCCACCGTCTTGTCGGCGAGGATGCGCCTGAGTATATCCGGCGTATCTTTCACTGAGTGACTTCCACCAGCCGCTTGAGCCTTCGCTCCGCTTCACCGTTCCGCATGACTTGGCGCGCCCGCTCCACTCCCGCCGCCAGTGTCGGACTCAGGCCGGCGGCATAGATGGCCGCACCGGCATTCAGTGCCACCATGTCAAATGCCGCCCCCGGCTGACCAGCCAGCGCCTGGCGAATACGCACCAGACTCTCCTGCGCACTCTGCACACGCAGACCGTCAAGTGGCTGCGACACGATGTCGTAATCCCCGGGCTGTATGGTGTAGCTGCGAATCTGGCCATGTTGCAATTCGCTCACCCAGGTGGGCACGGCGATGCTGATTTCATCCAGACCATCGTAGGAATGCACCACCAGCACATGCTCGCTGCCCAGCATGCGCAGTACCTTGGCAAGCGGCTCCACCCAACGCTGTGCGAATACACCGAGGAGCTGATTGGGCGCCTCCGCCGGGTTGGTGAGCGGCCCCAGCAGATTGAACAGCGTGCGCGTGCCGAGTTCCTTGCGCGGTGCGGCCGCATAGCGCGTGGCGCTGTGATGGGCGGGTGCATACAGGAAACCCAGGCCCACATCATCAATGCAGCGGGCGATGCGCTCCGGCGGCAGATCCAGCTTCACGCCCATGGCTTCGAGCACATCGGCGCTGCCGGAACTTCCGGACATGGCACGGTTGCCGTGCTTGGCCACGCGTCCGCCGGCCGCCGCCACCACGAACGCGGCCGCCGTGGAAACGTTGAACAGCCCCTTGCCATCGCCGCCGGTACCGCAGGTATCCACCAGATGGTCTTTTTTCACGTTCACCTGCACCGCCAGTTCACGCATGACGGTGGCAGCCGCGGCGATCTCCTCCACGGTCTCGCCCTTGGCGCGCAGGCCGGCCAGGAATCCACCTATCTGGACAGGCGTGGCGCCGCCAGTCATGATCTGGCGTATGACCGATTCCATATCCGCACGCGACAAGTCTTCCCGGTCCACAATGCGGCTGATGGCTTCTTTGATGTCCAAGTAATCCACCTCCTTCCATACCTTGCCCTCTCTCCCCCTGAACGGGGGGAGAGGAAAGTGGGGAGCCTATTTCAAAAAATTCTTCAACAGATCATGCCCATGCTGCGTGAGAATGGACTCCGGATGAAATTGCACGCCCTCAACCGGCAGGCTCTTGTGCCGCAAACCCATGATTTCCTCCACACCGCCGTCGGCGTTCTCCGTCCAGGCGGTGATTTCGAGGCAACCGGGTAACAGCTCCCGCGCAATCGCCAGCGAATGATAGCGCGTGGCTTCAAAGGGATTCGGCAGGCCGGCAAATACGCCCTTACCGTCATGCTGGATCAGCGAAACCTTGCCATGCATTACGCGATTCGCATGGACGATCTTCCCGCCATAGGCCTGGCCGATACTCTGGTGACCCAGGCACACGCCGAGGATCGGGATCCTGCCGCCGAGCCGCCTGATGAGTTCCACTGAAATGCCCGCCTCGTTGGGCGTACACGGACCCGGCGAAATCACAATGCGTTCGGGGTGAAGTTTTTCCACTTCCTCCACAGTGATGGCGTCGTTCCGATACACACGCACATCCGTGCCCAACTCGCCCAGGTACTGCACCAGGTTGTAGGTGAAGGAGTCGTAGTTATCGATCATGAGCAGCATGCGTTGCGCCTCAAGAGATTTTTGTGCGGCCTACGGCCACGATGATTGAATGCGGGTTCCCGCAAGCCCCGGCTTTCGAGCACGTTCCCTCGCTGCTCGCGTTCTCGGCGCCGCGGCAGCGGAACCCCGCTCTCTTGAATAGTTGCGGCTGCAGGCCGCTCAATGGCAAGTGCGTTGAAACAACGCGCTGTGGAGCGAAAACATCACGAGTCAAATGACTGGTCTTCATGTCCCCTGCCCGTTGCTGGTCATCGCCACTGCGCGGATCAGCGCCTTGCCCTTGTTCAGGGTTTCCTCCCATTCCCGCTGCGGCACGGAATCGTGCACGATGCCGGCGCCTGCCTGCACGTGCAGATAGCCATCCTTGATCACCGCCGTGCGGATGGCGATGGCGGTGTCCAGGTTGCCGTTCCAGGCTATATAACCTACGGCACCGGAATAAATGCCGCGTTTCACCGGCTCCAGTTCACGAATGATCTCCATGGCCCGTACCTTGGGTGCGCCGCTCACCGTGCCTGCTGGAAAACAGGCGCACAGCACATCGAGCGGCCCCACCCCCGGTTTCAGATTGCCCTCCACCTGCGACACGATGTGCATCACATGGGAATAGCGCTCAATTACCATACGCTCGGTGAGACGCACGCTGCCGGTCGCGGCAATGCGTCCCACGTCATTGCGACCAAGATCCACGAGCATCACGTGCTCGGCGCATTCCTTGGGATCAGCGAGCAGCTCTTCCGCCAGCGTCGCGTCTTCCGCCGGCGTGCGGCCGCGCGGCCGGGTGCCGGCGATGGGTCGCAGGGTCACGCTACCATCCTCCACGCGTACCAGCACTTCCGGTGAGGAGCCCACCACCTGGAACCCGCCAAAGTTGAGGTGATACATGTAAGGCGAGGGATTCAGAACGCGCAGCGCACGATACACGTCCAGGGCGCTGCCGGCGAACGGCGCGGTGAGCCGCTGCGACAGTACCACCTGCATGATGTCTCCGTCGTGGATATAGTCGCGCGCCTTCGAAACGGCGGCGCAGAACGCTTCCCGATCAAATCCGCAACGGAACTCACCGGCAGCACTGCCGGCAAAGCCTCCCCGGGATGGATAACACAGAGGTCCCCGCAGCCGCGCCGTCAGATACTCCAACCGTCGCTCCGCTTCGACCAGCGCATCCGCTTCCTCCACGTCCGCGTGCACCACCAATTGCAAAGTGCCGCGCAAATTGTCGAAGATGACCAGTTCGTCGGCGAGCATCAGCAGTATATCCGGACAGCCAAGCGTGTCCGGCGAGGCGGTTTTCCTGAGACGCGGTTCGATGCAGGCTACGCTGTCATAACCGAAGTAGCCTACGAGGCCGCCGCTGAAACGCGGCAGGTCTTGCATTACGGGCACACGATACCGCTGCCGCAGCTTCTCGATCTCGCCCAACGGATCATCGGTACGCAGACGTTCTTCGTCACTCTTGCGGCGCACACACAAAACCCCATCCGCATAACTCAGCACTGTGCGTGCCGGCAGGCCGATAATGGAGTAACGGCCCCAGGTTTCACCGCCCTCCACCGATTCAAACAAGAACGAATATGGCGCGTCGGCGAGTTTGAAGTAGGCGCTTAGTGGTGTGTCGAAATCCGCGAGGATCTCTTTGACGATGGGGATACGGTTGAATCCGGCCGCCCGAAGTGCATCAAAACGCTGTTGGTCCATGAAGGGTCACCCTGAAAACGGAAACGACGATTTGCCTGAAATGCAAAAACGCCAGCCTCACCATCGCCAGGTGCGGACTTTCTCGACTCCGTTCAGGTTGACCGGAAAAGACATGGGGCAACGGCCTTTGACCAACGGCGCGCGGAACACGCCATGCAGTTAAACATACCGGCTCGCGAACGCGGGAGCAAGCCCCGCCGCCCATTTTTCCAGCAGAGGCGGTAATTCCGCTAGAGAATCCAGCATCGCGTCCGGTCTGAGCACGCTCACGTCCTGCCCGTAACCATAGCGCACGCCCACGGCGCCGAAGCTCGCGGCCCGGGCCGCGAGCATGTCGTTTCTGGAATCGCCGACCATGCAAGCCTGCTGCGGTGTGACGCCGCAGTGCTGTGCGGCATGCAACAGGGGCAGCGGATGCGGTTTGCGCTGCGTCAACGAATCGCCCGACAGCACCACTCCGAAATAGGAACGCAGCGCAAGCGCCTCAAGCAGTGGTTCGGTGAATTCCGCCGCCTTGTTGGTGATGCAGGCCATGGCGCAGTCCCGCTCACGCAGAAGCTGCAAGACGTCCCGCGCGCCCGGATAAAGCCGCGTCTCCACCGCCAGGTGCGCACGGTAAGCCCGGCCAAAGGCCGCAAGGCCGTGTTGGTACAGCACTGCATCCGGTTCGCCGTCCAGCGTGCCGGTGAGCGCGCGTTTCACCAACCTGCGAACGCCATCGCCCACCCACGCGCGTATTTTGTCGCCGCCGGGCGCCGGTATCCCAACTTCGCAAAGCATTTGATCCAGCGCATGCGCGATATCCGCCACACTGTCCACCAGTGTGCCGTCCAGATCAAACGCAACCATCCGGATTCGCGCCATCAGCCCACGGCATGTGCGACTTCGTCGCGCATCGTCTTGATGACGGCCGCATAATCCTTGGCACCGAAGATTGCTGAACCGGCCACGAAGGTGTCGGCGCCCGCTGCGGCGATCTCGCGGATATTCTCCACTTTCACGCCGCCGTCAATTTCCAGGCGGATGTCACGACCGCTTTTTTCTATGAGTACACGCGCATCACGAAGCTTGTCGAGACTGGAACGGATGAACGACTGGCCGGAAAAACCCGGATTGACGGACATGACCAGCACCATGTCCAGCTTGTCCATTACATACCCGAGGTGATCGAGCGGTGTGGCCGGATTGAATACCAGGCCGGCCTTGCAGCCGTGCTCACGAATGAGCGCGAGACTGCGGTCAATGTGCTCACTCGCTTCAGGGTGAAACGTAATATAGGTGGCACCCGCCCTGGCAAAATCCAAAATGATGCGATCCACCGGCTTCACCATAAGATGTACGTCTATGGGCGCCTGCACGCCGTACTTGCGCAACGCTTCGCACACCACCGGACCGATGGTGAGGTTGGGCACGTAATGATTGTCCATCACGTCGAAATGGATCATGTCCCCGCCGGCTTTCAGCACGGCATCCACCTCTTCACCCAGACGGGCGAAATCCGCGGAAAGAATCGAGGGAGCGATGCGAAAATCCCGCATGTGTGGAGTCCCGTCCGGTTTCTTTGTTAAAAGGCGCTACACTTTACCCTATCGGCCGGTCCACCGGCCACCGCTAGCCACCTTCAGCACAAACAGCGGAGAACCTGCCCCAATGAACGCTTTCGCCATGGCCATGGTCATCGCTCTCCATTCGCTCTCCGCCGTCATCTGGGTGGGCGGCATGTTCTTCGCCTACCTGGCGTTGCGACCGGCGTTGACGGATCACAGCATCCTCGCCCGCGCCCATCTCTGGGCCGCAGTGTTCCGGCGCTTCTTCCCGTGGGTGTGGCTCAGCATCACGATGCTGCTGGTCACCGGGCTTTTCATGATCTTCACGGCCTTCGGCGGCTTCCGGCAGACACCGCTATACGTGCACGTCATGCTGGCGCTCGGCATTCTCATGATGCTGCTATTCGCTCACGTGTTCTTTTCGCCCTACCGACGCTTGCGCCACAGCGTGGAAACCAACGATGAAACCGCGGCAAGGAAGGCCATGAACCAGATCCGCATCGTCATGCTTGTCAACCTGGTCCTGGGCCTGATCGTGATCTTCGTGGCGACAATGGGCTCCTATTCATTTTACGACTGAGCACGATCCTGCGCAGACGAACGCGTGTACCCGCGGGGGCCGCGCAAGCCTTTCAAGCCGGTTTGACGCCTACCATATATACCAGCGTTTCCTTGCGCTGACCCGGTGGCGGCGCACTCCTCAATCCGAGACATTCCAGCAGACCAGCAGCGGTGGCCCGGCTCCACCAGAGGTACGGGAACGAAACATTGCGCGGCGCAAAGACAAATCCTGCGCGACGGATCATCTTCAGGTACTCATCCGCGGTTCTCTGCACTTCCATGGGATGACGGAACAGAAAGCGGATAACCCAGGTACAGATATATTCCCGGGTGGATTCCGCAAACAGCAGCACACCGCCGGGTTTCAGCACCCGGTGGAACTCCGCCAAGGCTGCTTCCTGATGCACCAGATGATGGAAGGTCTGGTGGCAGAAAATCAGGTCAACACAGCCATCCGGCAACGCGATGGCGCTGCAATCGCTCCTCAGCAATTCCACCGGGAGGCTCTGCCTGACCGCGGCATCGTGGGCACGCCTCAGCCCCCCGACCTCCGCATCCAGGCCTATCAACCGCTGTGGCTGGAATTTGCCGTGCAGCAGGCGGAACGCCTTGCCCTGTCCGCAACCCGCGTCCAGTAGTACGGGATAACTTGCCCGGGGTTCGCTGATCAGACCCACAAGTTCATCAAGCGCGATCTCGACGACATGCTTTTCCCAGGTGTGCGTACCCAGAAACCAGAAGCCGAAACGGGATTCGGGAACAAACTCCCTGGGCCGGCGTTCATGCCTGGCGGGCCGCCACAAGTCGTCGGGCATGGCTCACCTCATCCCGGTTCACTGCGGTCCGTACGAGTGTATACGAAGCCGCGTGTTACTTCATGCCGCGTGCCGCTTTGATGGTCTCGTAGGCCACATTGATCTGCTTGGCTTTTTCCTGGGCGAGTTTGAGCATCTCCTCCGGCAGACCGCTGGCGACCAGCCTGTCAGGGTGATATTGCTTCATCAGCCGACGGTACGCGTGCTTGATTTCCTCATTGCCGGCATCGGATTTCACGCCCAGCGTTTGGCAGGCGGCCGCGAGCCTGTCGGGACGTGGTTGGGAGGGCGCTTCTCCCCAACCGAAGGCCTGCTGGGCGCGAATAAACTCCTCGTACCGGCGCAACTCAATGGGTGGAATGCCAAGCACGCCGCAAATACGGTTTAAAATGACCTGCTCGGCGGGCTGCAGCACACCGTCCGCGAACGCCGCATGCAGCTGAATCTGCAGAAACATGCGCAACAGCGCGGGGTGACCGCCGCATTCGTCACGAAACCGGATGAGCATGGCGTCCAGGGGGAAATCCGGCTGTTTCCCGCGGTTGAAGAGTTCGATGGCGGCATGCTGCTGTTCGGCACTCAGATTCATCTGCGCCATGATGGCGCGGGCGGCGCGGATATCGTCCTCAGATATGCGGCCGTCGGCCTTGGCGATGTGGCCCATCACCGAGAAAGTGGTATTGAAGAATACCGCCTGCGCACGTTCGGTATGACCCCCCACCCAGCCGGCACGCACGCGGCCGGAAGTCAGGCTGTAGCCCAACGCCGCGCCGAGCAGAGCGCCCAGCGGACCACCCAGCGTGTAGCCCAACGCGGCGCCGATCAGCATTCCCCACCAGCCCACCGTAAGCATCCTTCGGCAAAGAAAAAGGCGCACATTCTAGCAGCCGCCGCGCACGCGGCTGGACAGAATTTCCAACCTCACGGAAGATAGGCGTCCCCGGCTTCCTCCATTCAAGGACGCGTGCATGTCCGCTCAACCCGCCACGCTCTTCGAGACCCATCTCAAAGGCCTGCCGCTGATCCACCGCGGCAAGGTGCGCGATATCTATGATGCCGGACCGGAACATCTGCTGATCGTCACTACCGACCGGCTCTCGGCCTTCGACGTGGTGCTGCCGGATCCCATTCCAGGAAAGGGTGCGGTGTTGACCGGCATCTCGCGCTTCTGGTTCGAGCGCACGCAGCACATCATTCCCAACCAGCTCACCCGCATCACACTCGCCGATGTGGTGCGGGATCCCCTCGAGCGAACGATGATCGAGAACCGTTCCATGGTGGTAAAGAAACTGAAAGCCCTGCCCATCGAAGCGGTGATGCGCGGCTATCTCATCGGCTCCGGCTGGAAGGATTACCAGAAAACCGGCGCGGTCTGTGGCATCGCACTGCCGCAGGGCCTGCAACTGGCAGACAAACTGCCGCAACCCCTTTTCACCCCCGCCACCAAGGCGCCCAAGGGCCAGCACGACGAAAACATCTCCTTCGAGGAGGCCGCCAGACTCCTGGGGCGGCCGCTGGCGGAGCAAATACGCGACAAGAGCAGCCAGCTTTACAACTATGCCGCGGAACATGCGCACCAGCACGGCATCATCATCGCCGACACCAAATTTGAATTCGGATTGGACAAGAACGATCAATTGGTGCTCATCGACGAAGCTCTGACGCCGGATTCCTCGCGCTTCTGGCCCGCCGACAGTTACCGCCCCGGTATCAGCCCGCCCTCTTTCGACAAGCAATACGTGCGCGACTACCTGGAAACCCTGAACTGGGACAAGAAACCGCCCGCGCCCCGGTTGCCAGCGGAAGTAATCGCCAAAACCGCGGAAAAATACCGCGAAGCGTATAAGCAACTAACTACACAGATAGCTCTTCGTTCAGAACATCAGCCAAGATGACAAAAAGCGTCCAACAAAATGCCGAGGGCTGCCGGCAAAGTCTCCCTCACCTCTTCCCCTTGTATGTTCTGTTCGTAGGAGTAGAGAGAATGTGTTTTGGCCCGGTAGACCGTTCAACCCTTCCCCGTATGGACTGGAGACATAGGTAACACCTTTACAGTGCATGACAAATCTCAAAGAGGAGCGCTGTCATGCCATGAAACGGGGTGTCAATCATGTCGTTACGATCGGATGAAACGATCAGAACCGGACTTGAATATAAAGCTGTCCCGCTCAGCGGCCGTAGCGGCGATTGCGACGCTGATACGTGCGCACGGCACGCAGGAAATCAATGCGCCTGAAGGCCGGCCACAACACGTCGCAAAAATAAAACTCGCTGTAGGCCGCCTGCCAGATAAGAAAGCCGGACAAGCGCTGCTCGCCGCTGGTGCGAATAATAAAGTCCGGATCCGGCATGCCACCCGTGTAAAGATAGCGTCCAAGAGTCTCGGAGCTCAACTCGGAAGCCACCGACTCGATCGAGCGCCCTTCGGCCGCCGCCTCGACGAGAAGGCTTTTTACCGCGTCGGTAATTTCCTCGCGCCCGCTGTAAGCGAGCGCCATGGTAAGCAGCATGCCGTCGTGCTCCGCGGTGGAAAGTTCAAGCGCTTCGCTCGCGGCCACGACCCGCTCGGGCAGACGTTCACGCTGACCGATGATTTTCACGCGCACGCGCTCGGATTTCAGCCGTGGCTCCTGCATCAACCGGGCACTCTCACGCACGAACAGATCCAGCAGATATTCCACTTCGGCGTTCGAACGGCTGAAATTCTCGGTGCTGAATACATAGAGCGTGACATGACGCACGCCGAGATCGAGGCACCATTCCAGCACCTCGCGCAGTTTGTCCACGCCGAACTGATGCCCGAGCGTAGCCTCGAGCCCGATGCCACGGGCGAAACGGCGATTGCCGTCGAGGATCAGTCCGATGTGCGCCGGTGCCGGCCCTGCGGCCACCTGGCGCACCAGTCGCCGTTCATACCACCAGTAAAGCGGATGCAGCAGCGGCCTTAACAGTTGCCACGTGCGATAGAGGAGCCTCGCATAAAGCGGGCGTAACCGGCTCGCGGCGGCTGGCCTCGTACCGGCGTCCGCATTTGAATGAGAAGCGTTCTGATCCATAGTCGCTACATCGAGGGTCTACAGGATACAATCTTTTGTGCTCCGCCGCGAACGGAGAGGACGCTCGATATTCGCGGTCGCAAAGAGCAATGCGCGAAGTTCCGGAATCTTCAGCTTCAGTTCCACGCGCGATGGTGCCGCCGGCTCGCGTATCTGCGAGCGGAGATCATCGCCAGGACCGGGGGTAAATACCAGGAAGCCTGCCGGCACTGACTGGCTGACCGGCAGCACAGAGGAAAACCCAACGGCATTATGCGTACTGCGGGAGTCATCGGTACAAGCCTGATCCTGCTGCTTTGCAGTACCAACTGTGCGCACGCCCGCACCGCAGAATACTGCCATACGCCTTCGGTACAAACTCTGATTGCCTGGTACCACACTGCCTATCCGGATAAGCCCCTGCGGTACAGCCCGCGCAATTCAGCGATCTATCACCCGTTCGCGGTTTTCCGCACGCAACAGCCGCCCATACACTGGATCGGTCTGGCGTGGCTCTCGCCCGAATGGGGTGCGCTGTTTGCGGTGAACTGTGATGGCAGGCCGCTCGCGGCCCGATCAGATGGGGCCGTCGGCAAGATAAGCGCCGGACCCGTCTTGCCGGCCCTGGGGCAAACAGTCATGGCTGAATACGTGGACAAGGAAACCGGCGACTGCGTGCATGACTCGATAGAAATTCTCACGCTCCGGGACGGCAACATCGTTTCCCTGTGGAAACACGGCTACCAGCAGGGCATGAATGTGACCGATGCCAAAACGAGCTTCAACGGCTTTGTCACCGAAAACTACGCTGTGAGCTTCCACGATGATGGAAAGACGATTCAGGTTGCGGGCACAATCCTGGCTTACTCTTACCGCAAGGACGGCTCCCAGTCCCCGACGCCGTCTTCGAGAAAAACGCTGCCGGCGGAAACCTGGCATTGGAACGCGAACACGCTGCACTTCCTGCCGGGAAAGCGCTACCCGCAACCGGGCCTCTGCGTCAATCCCGACCGGTCCAGCGCAAAATAGAGCCCAGTGGCATCCGTCATTCTCAGTGCTCCGTATTTGACGGCGGCTGAAGCTGCCTGCCGAATACTCGCCATGGGAAAATAGGATGACTCACGGAAGATTACCTGAATAGATCCACTTTCCCAGCCAGGCCATCTCGCCAATTAGGTACGGATAGTAAACCGCAAGCGCCAGAAAACCTGCGCCGCCAACGAGGAAACCCAGGCGCGTCTTGAAACCGCTGAGATCGGTGTAGAACGGTGCAAAGCAGATGAAGGCGAGAAAGAAAGCGATCACAAAATAGAACATCGAAACCAGGAAGGCGCTCCAAGCGGTATAGGAATCGTGGAGCAAGGCGGCACAGGCCATACCCATGGAAAGTCCGGACACCACCACGATGGAATCCTTGATACCCAGAATCAGGCTGGTAAAAAACCGTGGCACCCGGCCTTTCTCGTACGGAGCAAAAGCCAGAAACAGGAACTCGACGCCTATCAGGATCATGGAGACCGGCGTCAAAACCAGGAGAATATCGGGGCTGACAGCACCGCTCATGAAGTTCCGAAAGGTCTTATACGCCTCCTGATGCAGGTGCAGCATCATCAGGGAGGCGACAAATCCCAGGAACAGATTGATCCCCAGATTGACGACGGATTTTTCGATGTCCCGGATCATCGAATGATGCAGCAGCACAAGAATCTCATGGGGCGGCTGTTTTTTCTTTCTCCTGCGGAACATGGCTGCCCTCCCCGGCCCAAAGCCTCAGCGCGCACCATCATAGCCGGCTACGGCACCGGCTTCTGCCCAGCGGGCAAAGATCCGCTGCAACGCCGACACGCCGTCGGTCAGGGCAGCCGGCCCCGGTTGCAGGATGAGGGAGGATTTCACTTCGCGCAACTCGCCATGGCGCACCGCAGGTATGGCATGCCATCCGGGCCGTGCGGCGACGGCTTGCGGCTGGAATTTCTTGCCGCACCAGGAGCCGATGATGATGTCCGGTTGACGGCGCACGACTTCCTGCGGGTCAGCAATGATACGGTTTTTCCCCAGCGCCTGTTTCGCCAGTTCCGGAAAGCTATCCTCGCCGCCGGCGATGCCGATCAATTCCGACACCCAGGCGATGCAAGATATCTGCGGCTCATCCCATTCCTCGAAATAGACACGGGGATGCCGTGGCAACTTGGCTGCCTGAGCACGGATATCCTCCAGCACGTTCTGCAAACGTTCCACCAATGCGTGTGCCTTCGTTTCGCAGCCGATCATTCCCCCCAGCATCAGGATCATGCGCAGGATTCCCGCCACTGTGCGCTGATTGAACACGTGCACCTCGACGCCGTGGCGCACCAATTCCGCGGCGATGTCCGCCTGCAGATCGGAAAAACCCAGGACCAGTTCGGGTTCGAGTTCCAGAATCCTGTCGATCCTGGCGCTGGTGAAGGCCGAGACTTTCGGTTTCTGCTTGCGTGCCTGGGACGGCCGCACGGTGAAGCCGGAGATACCGACGATGCGCCGGTCCTCACCCAGCAGATACAGCGTTTCGGTGGTTTCTTCCGTCAGGCAGACGATGCGCTCGGGATAGTGAACTGTCATACGCCATGTGCTTTGCAATGGACCAGTTGCGGGGAAACCCAGAGTAACCGAATTCAGTGCTCTCACCCCAGCTCTTGAACGAGGGTTAGAAAGTGCGCGGCCTGCAGCCGTCCTGTTCAGGAAACCTGGCTTTCCTGCCCCTGGGACAAAACCCCGGTTCCATTACTCGCGGCCGCAGGCCGCATAAACCAATGGTTGTTTCAGCAGGGCTGACATGGGCGCCGTCCGCTTCCGCTACACTGCATCCATGCAAGACGCATCGCCCTCCACCACACCTTATCAGGATCTGACACCGGACACGCTGCTGACGGCGGTGGAAAGTACCGGACGGCTCACGGACGGCACGCTGCTGGCGCTCAACAGCTACGAGAACCGCGTGTATCAGGTGGGCATTGAGGATCGTCCGCCGGTCATCGCCAAATTCTACCGCCCCGGCCGCTGGTCGGATGAGGCTATCCTTGAGGAGCATGCCTTTCTGAAGGAACTCACGGAAGAGGAGATCCCGGTGGTGGCGCCGCTCCCCGGCACCGGCGGCGCAACGCTGCTGAAACATGCCGCTTACCGTTTCACGCTGTTCCCACGCCAGGGCGGGCGGGCCCCCGACCTGGAACGCCCCGAGCAGTTGGAATGGCTGGGCCGTCTCATCGGCCGCATCCATGCGGTGGGCGCCGTGCGCCGCTTCGAACACCGTTTGGTCCTGAATGCGCGCACCTTCGGCCGGGAACCCCGGGCGTTCCTCTTGGAGAGCCGCTTCCTGCCAGCGGAACTGATGCCCCGCTACCGGGAGGTAACCGAGCTCTTGCTGGCCGGTGTGGACCGTTGTTTCGAGCGGGCGGGCCGGGTGCAGAACATCCGCCTGCACGGCGACTGCCATCCCGGCAACCTGCTGTGGACCGACGCCGGGCCGCATTTTGTGGACTTCGACGACTGTGCCACCGGCCCGGCGGTGCAGGACCTGTGGATGCTGCTCTCCGGTTCCCGGGCGGACATGGAAGGCCAGCTCAGGGATGTCATCGAAGGCTACCGGCAATTCGCCGACTTCAACCCGGCGGAATTGCATCTCGTGGAAGCGCTGCGGGCGCTGCGCATACTGCATTACGCCGCCTGGATCGCGCGTCGCTGGGATGACCCGGCTTTCCCGCGCGCCTTCCCCTGGTTCGACGGGCCGCGCTACTGGGAGGAGCACATCCAGGTACTGCGGGAACAGGTGCCCATGCTGGAGGAATCGCCCCTGGCCCTCGACCTGTAGCGCGCGTGGTGTCATCATTATGCACACACGGAAATTCCTCCCTACTTTCCTACCCCACCCGCCGGCATGATCCGTCCCGCGAACCTGAGCGACCTCGACGCGCTGGTTCAGCTTGAAGCCCGCTGCTTTGACACCGACCGTGTGTCGCGGCGCAGTTTTCATTATCTGCTCACACGCGGGCACGCGATGCTGCTGGTGGACGAGGAACGCAACGGCTTGCGCGGTTATGCGCTGATTCGCTTCCAGGCGCGCTCGACGCGGGCACGGCTTTACTCCATCGCCATTGATCACGGGCATCGCAGCCAGGGCATCGGCCGCGCACTGCTCGCGGCGACCGAGGACACAGCACGTAAACACGGCGCCAGCAGCATGCGGCTTGAAATCCGCAAGGACAACCACGTGGCCGCGCGGCTGTACGAGAAAATGGGCTATCAGCGGTTCGGCGCCTATCTCGATTACTACGCCGATCACATGGACGCCCTGCGCATGGAGAAATCGCTGGTACCACATTCGCATGCGGCCATTACAGGCAACGCCACACCGCCCGCCCACAGAGTCACATGACCGCCGACCCTCCCCAACCCCAGACGGCCCCCACCCACATCATCGTGGTGGAGAGCCGTGGCGATTGGCAACCGGAATTTCCCCATCATGTCACCGTGCTTGCGAAGGACTATCTCTCGCAGCATGAGTACTTCGCGCAGAAAGGCATCAAGGTCGTCAACCTGTGCCGCAGCTACAATTACCTGAGTACCGGTTACTACTGTTCGCTGCTCGCCGAGGCGCGCCGCCACAAGGTGGTACCGAACGTGAAGACCATCTCCGAACTCAGCAGAAAATCCCTCTACCAGCTCGAATCCGCCGACCTCGACTACATGGTGCAGAAACGGCTGCGACGACTGGTGCGTGACAGCTATGGCATCAACGTCTTCTTCGGCCAGTGCAGTGACACGATGCTCGAGGAAGTCGGCCAACAGGTGTTCGATATGTTTCCCTGCCCGTTGCTGCGCATCGAATTCGAACGCGATCAGAAATGGTCCATCAGCCGCATCAAGGCCTTCCATCTCAACCAGCTCAGCGATGTCCAGCGCGGACAGTTCGCTACCGCCCTCAACAGCTACTTCAGTAAACGCTGGCACTCGCCCAGGACGCGCAACTCCGCGCGTTATGACCTCGCGGTGCTGTACAACTACAACGATCCCATGTCGCCATCCGACCAGCGTTTCCTGTCACGCCTGATGCGTTCCGGCAAGGAACTGGATATCAACGTGGAGGTGATTGAACGCAAAGATTACGCGAAGCTGCCTGAATATGACGCGCTCTTCATCCGCGAGACGACCGGCATCGGCAATCATACCTACCGCTTCGCCCGCAAGGCGGAAAACGAGGACATGGTGGTGATTGACGACCCGAACTCCATTCTGAAATGCACCAACAAGATTTATCTCGCGGAGCTACTGCGTTCCCATCGCATCCCCCGGCCAAAAACCGTGATCGTGTCCGAAGACACGGTGGACTCACTGCCGAGCCAGATTCCCTTCCCCATCGTGCTCAAGATCCCGGATGGCTCCTTCTCCCTGGGTGTGTTCAAGGCCAACGACCCGGAGGAACTCAAGGCTCTGGCGGAGAAACTTTTCGAGGAATCCGACCTGATCCTGGCTCAGGAATTCGTGTACACCGCTTTCGACTGGCGCATCGGCATCCTCAACCATAAGCCGCTCTATGCCTGCCAATACTACATGTCCAGGAACCACTGGCAGATACTCAAGCACGAGGGCGGCGGGCGTTTCAAGGATGGGGATTCCCGCACGCTGCCGGTCGGGGACGTGCCCAAGCCGGTGATGCATGCGGCGCTCAGGGCCGCCCACCTCATCGGCGACGGCCTGTACGGGGTGGATATCAAGCAGAACGATAAGGGCGTGTACCTTATCGAGGTCAATGACAATCCCAACATCGAGGCGGGCGTGGAGGATGCCGTGCTCAAGGACGAGCTGTACCGCATCATCCTCGGAGAATTCATCGCCCGCCTTGACCGCCGTCGCCCGGGCTGAGGCTGGAATGACTTCCCCGGCACGCACAAGGACCATCCTGTGCTGATGAACAGAATTCAACAGGCATTCGACCGGCACGTCTGGCATGGCGATTTGCACTCCATGCCGGCGCATAAACGCGTGTTGATCTTCTGGTTGCGCATGCTGCAGTTGCTGATCCAGGATCTCGCCAGCGGCGAAATCACGCTGCGCGCCATGAGCCTGGTCTACACCACACTGCTCTCCATCGTGCCGCTCCTGGCATTCGTCTTCGCGATCCTCAAGGCTTTCGGCGTACAGGACAATCTTAAACCGCTGCTGCTCAACTTTCTCGCCCCCCTGGGAGGAAAAGCCGGGGAAATCTCGGCGAAAATCATCCACTTCGTGGATAACGTAAAAGCCGGGGTACTCGGCATCATCGGTCTGCTGATCCTGCTCTACGCTATCGTGGCGCTGGTACAAAAAGTGGAGTCCGGTTTCAATTACGTATGGCGCGTGCGCGAAGTGCGTACGTTCAGCGAACGCTTCAGTCATTACCTGAGTATCCTGCTCATCGGGCCGCTGCTGCTGGTATCGGCACTCACCATCACCGCCACGGCGAGCAGCGACACGCTGGTGCAACATATCATTAACCTGGCTCCGCTTGGCTGGCTTCTGGTGCTGGCCGCCAGAATCCTGCCGTACCTGCTGGTCATTTCCGCTTTCACTTTTATCTATGCGGTGGTTCCCCACACCCACGTGCAGTTTCGCGCCGCACTGACGGGCGGCATCTTTGCCGGCATCCTGTGGGAGTTCGCCGGCTGGGCATTCGCGGTACTGAGCGTCTCCTCCACCCGCCTTACCGTCATTTATTCCGGCTTCGCCATCCTCATCATGTTCATGATATGGCTGTACCTCTGCTGGCTCATATTGTTTGTCGGTGCGCAAGTGGCGTTCTACGTGCAGAATCCGGAACTGGTGCGTCACGCCCGCGGCAGCAGGGACATCGGTGGACGCACGCTGGAACGCGTGGCGCTGCACATCATGTATCTCGTCGGCCGCTGCTACTACGAAAGCAAGATGCCCTGGTCGAGGGAAGAACTGGCGCGCCGCCTGCGCGTACCCACCGACACCGTCCTGGACGTGCTCGGGCGCCTGCGCGAGAACGGATTGGTGATGCTGGTTTCCGGGCGCATCCGCCGTTACGTACCGGCCCGCGATATGAGTACCATCACACTCAGGAATATTGTGAACGCCATGCGCCTCAATCCGCCGGGCGCCGAGGACGTGGATCGCTATCTGAACGTGGTGGCTTCCGTGGACGAGGTGATGGAAAAACTCGACCACGCCGTTGACAGCGCTCTCGGAGACATCACCTTGCGCTCACTTGTGGAGCAGCAGGCCGTCATAGACATCGCGGATTTGCGCCGTGCGTGAGTTTTTCAGTTATTGTGCGACCACTGGCCGCATAATTGATAGTGAGCTTCCGCGCCCGCACGGCAGGTCCCTTTCTTTGCCCGCGCAAAGATAAAGAACGAAAGAAACGTGTCCCCGAACACCGCCGACTGCGGCGGTTCCCTGCGTGCTTCCCTCGTTCGGGGCTTCGCAGACGGCATTTCCTGTGCCGCCGCGAAGGCTCACCCTCTCTGGCTTCACCTGCTTCGCGGCCTCTTTTCCGCGCTTCGCTATCCTAACTCCGCTTGAAAACAGGGTATGCCATCCTTGGCATGCCCGCTCGACGCTGCGCGTCTTGCCCCACTCGGTCCAGTGCGCGGCGGTGTTCAAAGGGGTTCAAGAGAAAGAAAGCTTGCGCATGAATGCAAGCATTTCCTGATTATCCGTGGATGACGCCGAGCCTCGCAGCGTCCGAAGAGAAAAGCCTTTCACAGAAGGGACGGGGCAAGAGATTGCCCCATCCGCGCGACCGACACAAGAATGTGTCGTGAGCGCGGCCCCGAGGACGCGAGAAGCGAGGAAACGCGCTCTCTTGAACTGGTCGAGGCTGGAGGTCGCCTCTCAGACAATACGCCGCTGAACTTCATCCACTGTTATCTGATTCAGACAATTCAAGTGCTTCAGCGGGCATTCGCGCTGGAAACAGGGACTGCAGTCGAGTCGCAGATAAATAATCTCAGCCCGGTCGGTGAGCGGCGGGGTGTAATCCGGCGAGGAGGAACCGTAGATGGCGACCAGCTTGACGCCCACGGCGGCGGCGATGTGCATCAAACCGGAATCATTGGTGATGGCGGTTTCCGCCAGTGCCAGCAGATCCACCGCGTCTTCCAGCCTGGTGCTGCCGCAAAGATTCACGACGCTCTTGCCGGCGATGCGCGTGATCTCCTCGCCCAGGGATTGCTCCCGGGCGGAACCGAACACCCATACCTGTTTGCCGGAGGCTAGCAACTGCTTCGCCAGTTCGCCGTAACGCTCCACCGGCCAGCGCTTGGAAGGTCCGTACTCGGCCCCCGGCATCATGGCGACGATGGGCGAATCCCGGTTCAAGGCCAGCTTGTCCAGTAGGGCATTTTGATTTTGCGTGTCCACCCGCAGTTGTGGCTGGGGAATATCCGCCGGTGGCAGCGGCGCATCCCGCGCGAGACCCAGGGCCACGAACCGCTGCACCGTCCGGGCAAGTTTGGTCTTATCCGGCGCTCGCATGTCGTTGATGAGACCGTAACGCCATTCGCCTCGGTAACCGGTGCGCTTGGGAATGCCTGCGAAGAACGGCACCAGTGCGGATTTCCAGGAACGCGGCAGCACGATGGCGTGATCGTGGCGCCCGCGCAGCAAGCGCCCCAATCTCCGGCGCGCGCCAAAACCGAACTCACCGTGACCCAGCGGCATAACGATGCTGCTCTTCACCTCCGGCATGCGCGCCAGCAACGGCTTCGACCAGACCGGCGCCAGCACGTCAATCTCGGAATCGGGGAAGCGCTGTTTGAGAGTGATGAACAGGCTTTGCGCCATCACCATATCGCCGATCCAGGCGGGGCCGACGACAAAGATGTGCTGCGTGCTATTCACGCTTCAGCCTTTATTGGAGTTCAACCACTCCATGTACTTCTGCACACCCTGCTCCACCGTCATGAACGGATGCTCACAGCCGGCGGCGCGCAGCGCGCTCATGTCCGCCTCGGTGAAGCTCTGGTAGCGGCCTTTGAGGTTCTCGGGGAAGGGGATGTATTCGATCTGGCCCTTGCCGTGGTATTGGATGACGGCGCGTGCCACTTCGTTGAAGGTCTGGCTCTTGCCGGTGCCCAGATTGAAGATACCCGACACCTTGGGGTGGTCCAGCGCCCACAGGTTCACGGCGCACACATCATCCACGTGGATGAAATCGCGGCGCTGTTCGCCATCGCCGTAGCCGCCGCTACCCTGGAACAGCCGGCATTTGCCGTCCGCAAGAATCTGGTGGTTGAAATGAAAGGCGGTGCTCGCCATCTTGCCCTTGTGCTGCTCACGTGGCCCATACACATTGAAGTAGCGGAAGCCCACTACCTGACTCTTGGGCGCGGTCTTCAGGCGGCGCCGCACATATTGGTCGAACAGAAACTTGGAATAACCGTACATATTGAGCGGAGCTTCATACTTGCGTTCCTCCTTGAACACCTTGCCTGCACCATATACCGACGCCGAGGAAGCGTAGAGGAAAGGGATGTTGCGCGCCAGGCAATGTTCGAGCAGCGCCTTGGAATACTCGTAATTCACCGTCATCATGTACTGGCCGTTCCACTCGGTGGTTGCGGAGCAGGCGCCGTTGTGGAACACCGCCTCGATGGGTCCGAGACCAACGCCACTTGCGACCTGCTGCAAAAAGGTATCCTTGTCACGGTAGTCGGCGACCTCCGCCTCCACCATATTCTTGAATTTGGTGCCGTCCTTGAGATCATCCACCACGATGATGTCGGACTGGCCGCGCTTATTGAGCGCCAGCACCAGGTTGCTGCCCACGAAGCCCGCGCCGCCGGTGACGATAATCATGCTTGCTCTCGCTTCGAGTAAATCACCATATATTTGTAGAACACCCCATTCGCTTCGGAGACCGAGATCAGCAGCCCGCGCCAGCCGTCCAGCATACCGAGTCGCAGAAAGTAGGCGCGAATGAAGGCCCAGACAGTCTTGAGACAAATGACAACCGGCGGATAAGTACGCGTGGACTCGCCCGCTTTGAGCATGGTGTAGCGGTGCATCTTCACCAGGAAATCGCCCGCGTCGCGCATGGCAGTGTGACGCAGCGCACCGCTGAGCGGCATCGGCTGTTCGCCGGGCACGAGCCCCACCTTCTCATGCACCGCCACATCCGTGAACTGGTGCGTGCCACGGTGGTACAGGCGCGTAAGCCACTGGCTGCCCCAGCCCGCGTGGCGCACACGCTTGCCCAGCAGGTAATTCCGGCGCTCCACCGCATACACCTGCTCCGGTTTGTCGAGAGCCAGGCCCGACAGGCTCGCGGCCAGGCCCGCGTCCACCACTTCGTCCGCATCCAGGGAGAAAATCCAGTCGTTGCACGCCAGCGCAGCCGCGGCGTTTCGGGTGGGGCCGAAACCCCGGAACTCGCCTTGCTGGATACGCACATTGGCATAGCGTGCGGCGATAGAGAGCGTGTCGTCCCGGGAGCCGTTGTCGTACACCAGCACTTCGCCGAACTCGCGTACGCTGTCCAGTGTCGCGGCCAGTGTTGCCTCTGCATCGCGCACCATGAGTACCACGGAAATGCGGGAGCGCGCGCTGGTCATGACACCTCCCGTGGAGAATGCTTAGTCAACCAGGGTGTACTCGGCCCCGCAGTAGGGGCACTCGACCTCACCGCCGGCCTCCAGGGCCAGGAACACCCGTGGGTGGGAGTTCCACAGGCTCATGCCGTCCATGGGACAGTGCAGCGGCAGATCCTTGCGGGTCACTGCATAATGACGGCGGGCATTGGGGGTGACTTGCCCTTCCTGCACGACGACGGCGGCCTTGGCCACGGTGACACCTCGGTAATCCATCAAACGGGGCGTGATTATACCAAGCTACTCCGCATTCCCGGCCTGAGCCGCGCCGATGATCTGCTCCCACAGGGCCCGCACCCGGTCACGCTGGGGTTCCACTTCCGCCGCCGGTATGCGCGCCGGCCGGCCCTCCAGGCTGCGGCGGTGCACGATACGGCGGAAATTCCGGTAGGTATCGGCGAGAAACAGGCCCGTGTCCGCATCCAGAACGCCGCTGCTGACCAATCCCTCCAGATTACGGATGTTGTCGGTCCAGTCCAGCAGCGAGGCATGGGCCGCCGCATGGCGCAACACCAGATACTGCACCAGGAATTCGATATCGGTGAGGCCGCCGGTATCCAGCTTGATATCGAACTCCTCGCCGGCGTGGGCATGCTCCCGCAACATGCGCGCACGCATGAGCGAAACTTCGCGCTTGAGCGCCTCGCCGTCCCGCGGCCGGCCAAGCACTTCGCGGCGCAGTTTGCTGAACGCCTCGCTCACTGCGGCATCGCCCGCCACTGGCCGCGCCCGCAGCAGAGCCTGATGCTCCCAGGGCCAGGCCTGCTCGCGCTGGTAACGAGCGAAGCCCTCCAGTCCGCTGACAATGAGCCCCACCGCACCGCTGGGCCGCAGGCGCGTATCCACCTCATAGAGCACGCCCGAGGTAGTGGGAATGGACAGGATATTGATGACGCGCTGCGCGAGACGCGTGAAGAACTCGTTGTTGCCCAGCGGACGCGCACCGCGTGTCTGCTGATCTTCTCCGTCGCTGTCATGCAGAAACACCAGATCGAGATCGGAGCCGTAACCCAACTCGAGGCCGGCGAGCTTGCCGTAGGCGATGATGCCGAAGTGCGCACGGCGCTCGCCCCCGCCATCACGACACCAGGGCTCGCCGTGGCGCGAGCTCAGGTGCTGCCAGGCGATTTCCAGCGCCTTCTGGATCACCTGCTCCGCGATCCAGGTAAGGAAATCGCTCACTTTCATGAGCGGCGCACTGCCGGTGAGGTCCGCCGCCGCCACCCGCACCACCGCCGTCTGCTGGAACTGGCGCAACGCATCCATCTGACCTTCCAGATCGTCGGGAGCAATGCCGGCGAGCGCGTTTTGCAGTTCCGCGTGCAGGGATTCCTGGGAAGGAAATTCGTTGAACACGCGTGGATCAATCAATTCATCCAGCAACAGCGGCGCACGTGCCACCATGTCGGCAAGCCAGACGCTGCCCGAGGCGAGCCGCGCCAGATGTTCCAGCGTCGTGGGATTTTCGAGGAGCAGCGCGAGATAGGTGGAACGTTTCGCAATGGTTTCCACCACGCGCAGCAGCCGCTTGAAAGTCTCGCCCGGCTCGGGGGTGTTGCGCGCCACCTCGAAAAGTCGCGGCAGCAATTCATCCAGGCGCTTGCGCCCACGCTCACCCAGTGCCCGGGACAACGGCCCTTTGCGCAACTGCTGCAACCGCTGCAGGATTTCCGCAGGTTGCGCGTAACCGGAATCGGTCAGTAGCCTGCCTGCTTCTGCGTCCGCGAGCGTGCCACGCCACAAAGCCGTGAAGGATGATTCCTTGCGTTGCTGTTGCCGCACCGCGTGGGGCGCGACGAACACATTTTCAAAAATCCGCTGCACCTGACGGCGATGCCCTTCCAAAGCCTGGCTGAATAACGGCCAATCGGCATATCCCATGGACCAGACGAGTCTTGCCCGGCTCTCTTCGTCTTTTGGCAATTCGTGGATCTGCTCATCCTTGTATTCCTGCAGCCGGTTCTCCACCCGCCGCAGGAATTCATACGCCGCAATGAGCGCATCGGCCTCCGCCTGTTTCAGATAATCGGCCCGACCGAGATGGTGCAACACGGGGACAATGCCGCGCTCCCGCAATTGCGGCTCACGGCCGCCGCGGATCAACTGGAATACCTGGCCGGTGAATTCGATCTCGCGGATGCCGCCGCGGCCGAGTTTGATATTGTCATCGAGTCCGCGCCGCGCCACTTCCTGCATGATGAGCTGCTTCATCTCGCGCAACGAATCGAAGGCATTGAAATCCAGGTAGCGCCGGTATACGAACGGCCGCAGCATGGCCAGCAATCGCCCGCCCTGGGCCAGGTCGCCGGCCACCGGTCGCGCCTTGATGAAAGCATAACGTTCCCATTCACGGCCGTGGTTCTGGTAATAGGTCTCCATGGCATTGAAGCTGAGCGTGAGCGGTCCGGCCTCACCGAAAGGTCTGAGGCGGAGGTCCACGCGGAAAACGAGGCCGTCCGCCGTCATCTCATCCAGCGCCCGCACCAGTTTCTGAGCGAGACGCATGAAGTATTCCTCGTTATCGAGCGGCTTCGGGCCGTCGCTGCTGCCGTTCTCCGGATAGGCGAATATCAGATCGATGTCCGAGGAGAAATTGAGCTCATGGGCGCCCAGTTTGCCCATGCCCAGCACCACCAGCGATTGCGTTTCGCCCTTGGGGTTGCGTGCCACACCGTGACGTTCAGTGTGCCAGCGCGCCAACGAGGTCAGTGCGCCGTCCAGGCAGGCATCCGCCAGAGCCGAGAGATCTTGCAGCGTCTGCGTGAGGTTCGCCCAGCCCGCCAGATCCCGCCAGGCAATGCGTGTCATCTCGCGCCGGCGGAATTGCCGCAAGCTACGGGATAATTCGGCTTCGTTCTGGACGGTGCGCAAGGTCGCACTAACCCGCAACGCGGGCGAAAGCGTGCTTTGCAAATCCCCGGAATTGAAGAGATCGGCGAGCAGTTGCGGCTGGCGGATGCAGGTTTGCGCCACGAACTCGCTGCACACCCATACCCGCGGCAATGCCGCCGCCACGGCGGCGGCTGGTTCCGGCAACTCAGGCAGTGACTGCCGGCAGCGTTCCCAAACGGGACGCAGCAGTTCTGGAATGGTGTCGGCGCTGGTCATGCTGGAGAAAATGATTGGTAGGTCAGCAAACTTAACTGTAACCTAATCCCATGTCTGCTCCCCGCCAGCCGAATTCCCCTGCCGCTTTGCGGTTTTTCGCCACTGCCGCCAAGGGGCTGGAACCGATCGTGGCCGATGAATTGCGCGCACTCGGGGCCAGGAACGTGAAAGAGGCGCGCGGCGGTGCGTCATTCGAGGGACCGCCGGCCATAGCCTACCGCGCCTGCCTGTGGTTGCGCGCCGCCAACCGGGTGCTTTACCCGATTTCGAAATTCGGCGTCACGGATGACGCCCAGCTGTACGCGGGCATCAACAGCATGCCCTGGGAAAATGACCTGTCAGCCGACGCCAGCCTGGCGGTGGATTTCACCGGCACCACCGCCGGCATCACCCATACTCAGTATGGCGCACAGCGCGTCAAGGACGCCGTCGTGGACCGCTTCCGCGAAAAATTCGGCCGTCGTCCCAGCGTTGACCGCGAGCAGCCGGATGTACGCATCAACTGCCATCTGCATCGCGACATCGCCACCGTGAGCCTCGATCTCTCCGGCGACAGCCTGCACCTGCGTGGCTACCGCATACAGGGTGTGGCGGCGCCACTGAAAGAAAACCTTGCCGCCGCGCTGCTGCTCAAATGCGGCTGGCCGGAAATTGCCAAAGCGGGTGGCAGCTTCGTGGACCCCCTGAGCGGTTCCGGCACGCTGGTGATTGAAGCCGCGCTCATGGCCGGGGATATCGCCCCGGCTCTGCTGCGGGATTACTGGGGCTTCAGCGGCTGGCTGAAGCACGACCGCAGGCTCTGGGAAAAGCTGATCATGGAAGCGCGTGAGCGTCAAACCGCGGGCCGCGCGTGCAAGCTGATGATCCTGGGATACGATCACGATGCCAAAGCGATCCTTACCGCACAACAGAACGCACGCACGGCCGGCATCGCTCCCACGGTACGCTTCGAACATAAATCCTTGGAACACAACACTCTGCCCAGCGGATTGCCGCCCGGGCTGGTGGTTACCAACCCCCCCTACGGCGAACGCTTGGGAAAAGTCGAAACCCTCGGACCGCTCTACGCGACGCTCGGCAACTGGCTCAAGACTCAGTGCCCCGGCTGGCAGGCCGGCGTCATCGTCGGCGACCTTGGGCTCGGCAAACAACTCGGCATCCGCGCCCGCAAAATGAATTCCTTCTATAACGGCGCGCTGGAATGCAAGTTGCTGCAGTTCAGCATCGAACCGGAATGGTTCATGCGTGGCGGCGCCGCAGAAACTCCCGAGTAACGCTCCTTCTTCAGGAAGGCTGTACGCGGGTCATTCCACTGACATCTCGCCGTATTACACTAACGGCATCGTCACGCTCTAATTTCAGGACGCGGCTTCAAGTTCCAAGTGCAACCGTTAATGAAGTCTTGGTGTGAAAGAATACTTCATACGGCGTCTTGAATCCTAATCGTTCTCTGGGTCGGTGGTTGAGCCGACGCATGGCATGATCCAGTTCCTGCTGGGTGACGGTACTCAGGTTGCGGCGCTTGGGGAAGTACTGACGGATCAGCCCATTGGTATTCTCATTGGTGCCACGCTCCCACGAACAGTAGGGATGCGCAAAGTACACCCGCGCCGCCAGTGACTGGGCAATCCGTTCATGCTGGGCGCCTTCCGTCCCGTTATCCAGGGTAAGAGTGTGCACGCGAGCTTTGAACGGACGCAACACAAATCGCCAAAAAATACGCTCGAAAATGCGGTGCTAAGTAACTTAAACAGTTACTCACCAACCAACACTCTGAAAATGTTTCTTTTGGTTACTTTATATTTGCGCCAAAGAAAAGTAACCTGCCGTAGGGGTGCGGAAACCCCACCTCTTAATGGTCGCGGCCCCCTGGCAGCCCAAACAAAAAGCCCCGCGTTTCCGCGGGGCTTTTCCGTCTTCCTGACACAACCGACCCAGTCGGTTGAATCATCAATAGTCCATGTCACCCATGCCACCACCGCCGGCGGGCATGGCGGGTTTCTCTTCCTTCGGCAGCTCGGCCACCATGGCTTCGGTGGTGATGAGCAGGCCGGCCACGGAAGCGGCGTTCTGCAGCGCGGTGCGGGCCACCTTGGTGGGATCCAGGATGCCCAGCTCCACCATGTCACCGTACTCACCGGTGGCGGCATCAAAGCCGTAGTTGCCGGTGCCATTGGCGACCTTGTCGAGTACCACATCCGGCGCCTCGCCGGCGTTGGCCACGATCTGGCGCAACGGTTCCTCGATGGCGCGGGCCAGGATGGCGATGCCGGCAGTCTGGTCATCATTCGCGCCCTTCAGCTTGGCGACCGTCTTGTAAGCGCGCACAAATGCCACGCCGCCGCCCGGCACCACGCCTTCCTCGACCGCCGCACGGGTGGCGTGCAGGGCGTCTTCGACGCGGGCCTTCTTTTCCTTCATCTCCACTTCGGTGGCTGCGCCGACCTTGACCACAGCGACGCCGCCGACCAGCTTGGCCATGCGCTCCTGCAACTTCTCCTTGTCGTAGTCCGAGGTGGTCTCCTCGATCTGCGCCTTGATGGCCTTGATACGTGCCTCGATGTTCTTCTTCTGGCCACCGCCGTCAATGATCGTGGTGTTTTCCTTGTCCACGATCACTTTCTTGGCGCTGCCAAGGTCATTCAGGCTGGCTTTTTCAAGCGACAGGCCCACTTCCTCGGCGATCACGGTGCCGCCGGTGAGCGTAGCGATATCTTCCAGCATGGCCTTGCGGCGGTCACCGAAGCCCGGCGCCTTCACCGCCACCACCTTGACGATACCGCGGATGGTATTGACCACCAGGGTGGCGAGCGCCTCACCTTCCACGTCCTCCGCCACGATGAGCAGTTGCTTGCCGCTCTTGGCCACAGCCTCGAGAATCGGCAACATCTCACGGATGTTGGATATCTTCTTGTCGTGAAGCAGGATGAGCGGATTCTCGAGCTCCGCACTCATACCCTGCTGGTTGTTGATGAAGTACGGGGACAGATAGCCGCGGTCGAACTGCATGCCCTCGACCACTTCCAGTTCGTTGTCGAGACCAGAGCCCTCCTCCACCGTGATCACGCCCTCCTTGCCGACCTTCTGCATGGCCTCGGAGATGATCTTGCCGATGGATTCGTCGCCGTTGGCGGAAATGGTGCCCACCTGGGTGATGGACTTGTTGTCGGATGAGGGCTTGGAGAGCTTCTTCAGCTCTTCTACCACCACGGTCACGGCCTTGTCGATGCCGCGTTTCAGATCCATGGGGTTCATGCCCGCGGCGACGGCCTTGAGACCCTCGCGCATGATGGCCTGGGCCAGCACGGTGGCGGTGGTGGTGCCGTCACCGGCGTCATCGGAGGTGTGGGACGCCACTTCCTTCACCATCTGGGCGCCCATGTTTTCGAACTTGTCCTTGAGCTCGATCTCCTTCGCCACGGATACGCCGTCCTTGGTGACGGTGGGGGCGCCGAAACTCTTATCCAGCACCACATTGCGGCCCTTGGGACCGAGGGTTACCTTGACCGCGTTCGCCAGAATGTTGACGCCGCGGAACATGCGCTGACGCGCATCATCACCGAATTTCACATCTTTAGCAGCCATTGCTTTAGTCCTCTAAATGAATTTCATGTTGCAAGTGCGGATGACGGCAGCGTTACTTGCTTTCGATCACTGCCATGATGTCTTCTTCTTTCATCACCAGCAGTTCTTCGCCATCTACCTTGACCTCAGTGCCGGAATACTTGCCGAACAGCACCTTGTCGCCGGCCTTCACATCCAGGGCACGGACCTCGCCGTTTTCCAGGATCTTGCCGTTGCCAACGGCTTTGACCTCGCCCTTGATGGGCTTTTCCGCCGCGGTATCGGGAATGACGATGCCGCCGGGGGATTTGGTTTCCGAATCCAGGCGCTTGATAATCACCCGGTCATGAAGTGGACGTAGCTTCATAAGATCACTCTCCTCACGAAATGATTTCTCAGGTTTAACGGTCTGATGCTTGAGCGGATCGGGAGGTTGTTAGCACTCTCCCGAACTGAGTGCTAATAATAAGGGCGAATCCCACAGAGTCAAGGGCTGGAATCAGTAAACGGTCAGAGATATTTTATGCTTGAAAATCAATTAGTTGTGCTATCTACTCTCCCTGACCAGGAGTCAGCAGAGCATATGGCCACCATCCTGGTGGAAGAACGCCTTGCCGCCTGCGTGAATCTGGTGCCGGGACTTACCTCTATATATCGTTGGCAGGGGACGCTGCGGCGGGAACCCGAGTACCTGCTGCTCATCAAAACCACGGCCGCCCGGTTCACACAGGTACGCGAGCGCATCCGCGCCTTGCATCCTTATGAAGTCCCGGAGATCATCGCCCTGCCCATCCGGGATGGCGACCCGGCTTATCTGAATTGGCTCACCGAGAACACCCAAGTCCCATGAAAAAATCCGCCTTCCTGATCGGGCTCCTCGCCCTGCTGCCCGGGCTGGTCCATGCCGATGAACAGCCGCTGCCGCCGGACCAGGTGTATCGCCTGCAGGTACAGCCGCAGAACGGCGTCATCATGGCGCACTGGGACATCCTGCCGGGCTACTACCTTTACAGGAATAAATTCCAGTTCGTCAGCCACACGCCCGGAATCATCCTGGGTACCCCGCAATTTCCCCCGGGCGAAATGCATCACGACCCGTTTTTCGGCGATCAGGAGATTTACCGCAACGGCGTGACCGCCAGCGTGCCTTATACGGGTTCGGGATCACTGCAACTGGAAGTGGTTTACCAGGGCTGTGCCGACATGGGCTTCTGCTACCCGCCGCAGAAAAAAGATTTCGCGCTGCAGCTGGCGGCCGCGGCGGCCGTTGGCGTGCATCCGCCGGACCTGGCGGCATTGGTTTCCGGCGGCAGCGATCAAAGTTTCCCGCCACCGGATCAGGTATTTCATTTTGCGGCTTACGCGCAGGACAGCAGCACCGTGCTGGTCAGTTGGCAGATCGCCGACGGTTATTACCTGTACCGGCAAAAATTCCATTTCAGCAGCGACAATCCCGACATCCAGCTGGGTGCGCCCGGTTTTCCCCAGGGTGAAATCAAGAACGATCCATACTTCGGCACCAGCGAAATCTACCGCCACAGTGTGAACGCGCTGATTCCGGTGACGCGCAGCGGCGGCGCCAGCCGCTTCACGCTGATCGCCAGCTACCAGGGATGCGCCGACCGGGGGCTGTGCTATCCGCCCATCACCAAGACCGTGAACATTGATTTCGCCGCACCGGGCGGGGCTTCCGCGCCGGCCGCCGCCGCGCCGCAGGCCGGCACGCGAACTACGTTGCCGCCGGTGTCACAGCAGGGCCGGCTGTTTGAGCTAATCCACAGCGGTAACCTCGCCTGGGTACTGCTGGTGTTCCTGGGCCTGGGGCTGGCGCTCACCTTCACGCCCTGCGTGCTGCCGATGATTCCCATCATCGCCGGACTGATCGCCGGCCAGCATGAAAAACCGTCCACCGCACGCGCATTTTTCCTTTCGCTGGTGTACGTGCTTGCCATGGCGCTCACCTACACCGTGGCGGGTGTCATCGTGGCGCTCGTCGGCGCGAACCTGCAGGCCTGGTTCCAGAATCCCTGGATCGTGAGTGTGTTCAGCCTCATCTTCGTGCTGCTGGCGCTGTCCATGTTCGGCCTCTACGAGTTACAGATGCCCAGCGCCCTGCAGACGCGTCTGGCAGGCCTCAGCAATGCGCAGAAAGGTGGCGCATTTGTGGGCGTCGGCATCATGGGGGTGCTGTCCGCACTCATCGTCGGTCCCTGCATCACCGCGCCGCTGGTGGCGGCGCTCCTGGTCATCGGTCAGAGCGGTGATCCGGTGCGCGGCGGCCTGGTATTGTTCGCGCTTGGGCTGGGCATGGGCATTCCACTGCTCATCGTCGGCACCTCGGCCGGGAAACTCGTGCCCAAGGCCGGGGCATGGATGAACGCAGTGAAATGTGTGCTCGGCGTAATCTTGCTGGGTGTCGCCATCTGGTTCTTGTCGCGCATCCTGCCGGGCGCGGTGACGCTCGCTCTGTGGGCGGCGCTCGCCATTATCTGCGGCGTGTATCTTGTGCTGCTGGATGCACGCGCGAACGGTTGGCGCACACTGTGGAAAGGCGTGGGTGTGCTGCTGGGTGTTTACGGCATTCTCATGCTGGTGGGCGCGGCCACCGGCGGTGACGACCCATTACGGCCTCTGGCGCGACTCAACCTCACGACTCCCACCGGCCCCGCCCTGCGCGAGTCCGTAGCAACACGCGGCTTGCAGTTCACGCGTGTGAAGACACTGGCTGACCTCAATCGCGCGGTCGCGCAGGCGAGCGCCGCGCACAAAACCGCGATGCTGGATTTCTACGCCGCCTGGTGCGTTTCATGCAAGGAAATGGCGCACAGCACGTTTACCGATCCGGGCGTCAAGGCGGCGCTCGCCCACACCGTGCTGTTGCAGGCGGACGTGACCGCCAACGACGCCGAAGATCAGGCGCTGCTCAGGCACTTTGGCATCTACGGACCGCCCAGCATCATGTTTTTCAACGCGCGGGGCCAGGAACTCAGCGCCTATCGCGTGGTCGGCTATATGGGTCCGCACGAATTTGCGCGGCGCGTCCGGCAGGCTTTCGCCGGTTCCACGGGAGCACAGGAATGAAGCATGTCCAGGCCACCGGGCTTGTCATCGCCATCCTCATCGCCGCCACCGCGGCCGGTTTCGGTGTATACGAGTGGCTACAGCCCACCGGTATGCCACCCGCATCCCCGGCTGCGATGCCCGCAGTACACGCCCCGGCACCGATGCTCAGCGCCGCGCAGGCCATGAACCTGCCGCTGGATGACCTGGACGACAACACGCACAAGCTCGCCGACTGGCACGGCAAGGTGCTGCTGGTGAACTTCTGGGCCACCTGGTGCCCGCCGTGCCGTGAGGAGATTCCGCTGCTGGTGAAACTGCAGGCCCAATATGCCGCCCAGGGATTGCAGATTGTGGGCATTGCCACCGATGAGCAAAGCGAAGAAGACGTGCGCAAGTTCGTACACACGATGGTGGTGAACTACCCCATCCTGATGAGTCACGACCAAACCCCGCAAATCATCGCCGCCTTGGGCGGCAATTTCATCGGCCTGCCTTACACCATACTGCTCGACCGGCAGGGCAGGGTGCTGAAGATTCATCCCGGTGAATTACAGCCCCATGAGGCCGAAAGCCTGGTGCGTATGGCCCTGCACCTTCCCGCACCCGCTCCTACCTCGGCAACAGCAACCCCTGTGGCTGTAACACAGGCTAAGTAGCCGCCAAATGCACCGATTCTGCCGCCTTCTGTCAAACTGGGCATGGACAAACCTGCCTGCCTAGCCCACAATTATTCCCGGCTCCCAGGCACGCCCTGGGAAGCAAACGCCGGATATCGGTAACTTCGTTAAATTTCACGAATCAGGTAGGGATCAGAAGCGTTTAGCACGCTTCCGAGGTAGCTTAATCCCCAGCTATACCCCATTTCCTGCAGGCATAACGTGATGCAAATTCTGCTTTTGAATGGCCCCAATCTGAACCTGCTGGGCGAGCGGGAGCCGCAGCATTATGGCCACGATAGCCTGTCCGCCGTGGAAAAACGCCTGCAGGAGCGGGCCAGGGTCCTTGGCCACGAACTCAACGCGTTCCAGAGCAACCACGAAGGCGCTCTCATTGACCGCATCCAGGCGGCACGCAAGGACGGCACGGTCTTCCTGTTGTTCAATCCCGGCGGCTACACCCATACCAGCGTGGCACTGCGGGATGCGCTGGCCGCCACCCGCCTGCCATTCATCGAGATCCACATCAGCAACATCCACGCGCGCGAGCCGTTCCGCCAGCAGTCGGTTTTCTCCGACTTGGCAGTGGGCGTCATCGCCGGCCTCGGCGTGCAGGGCTACGAACTCGCCTTGCTGGCCGCGGACCGTTACCTGCATAGCCAGAAAACCTGAGCCTGCTTTATCCGGGGTGCACCATGGACATACGCAAGGTCAAGAAACTGATTGAGCTGCTGGAAGAATCCGGTATCGCTGAAATCGAGATTACCGAGGGCGAGGAATCGGTGCGCATCAGCCGCTATGGCGGCAGCGCGCCACCGATACCCCAGACAGCCGCACCCGCGGCCGTGCCGGCAGCGGCCGCTGCGGCTGCCGCGCCGGCATCCACGGCAGCGGCTCCCGCCACCACGCCCGGCGGCAAGGAAATCCCCCCGGGCCACCAAGTGAAGGCTCCCATGGTGGGTACCTTCTACCGCTCGTCTTCGCCGGGCGCCAAGTCCTTCGTGGAAGTGGGCCAGAGTGTCAAGGAAGGCGACACCCTGTGCATCATCGAGGCCATGAAGATGATGAACCAAATCGAAGCCGACAAGCCCGGTACCATCAAGGCGATTCTCGCTGATAACGGCGACCCGGTGGAGTTCGGCCAGCCCCTGTTCGTGATCGAGTGAGCCGTCGCTGTGGCCAAATCTCCACAACGCGCTCCCGCCATGCTCGACAAAATCGTCATCGCCAACCGCGGCGAGATCGCGCTGCGTATCCTGCGCGCCTGCCGCGAACTGGGCATCAAGACCGTGGCGGTGCATTCCACCGCCGACCGCGATCTCAAGCACGTGCTGCTCGCCGACGAATCCGTGTGTATCGGGCCGCCGCCGTCGGCGGAGAGCTATCTCAACATGCCGGCCATCATCAGTGCCGCGGAAGTCACCGATGCGGTGGCGATCCACCCCGGTTACGGCTTCCTCGCCGAAAACGCCGATTTCGCCGAGCGTGTGGAGAGCAGCGGCTTCATTTTCATCGGCCCACGCCCCGAGACCATCCGCCTCATGGGCGACAAGGTTTCCGCCAAACACGTCATGCAAAAGGCCGGCGTGCCCACGGTGCCCGGCTCCGAAGGCGCCCTGCCCGACAACCCCAAACAGGTGCTGGTCACGGCCAGACACATCGGTTACCCGGTGATCATCAAAGCGGCCGGCGGCGGCGGCGGGCGTGGCATGCGCGTGGTACACAGTGAGGCGGCGCTGATGGCGGCCATCACCACCACCAAGGCGGAGGCCAAGGCCGCCTTCGGCAACGACACGGTGTACATGGAAAAATTCCTGGAACGGCCCCGGCATGTGGAATTCCAGGTGCTCGCCGATGGCATGGGCAACGCGGTTCACCTCGGCGAGCGCGACTGCTCCATGCAGCGCCGCCACCAGAAAGTCATTGAGGAGGCCCCGGCCCCGGGCATCACCGAAAAGCAGCGTCGCACCATGGGCGAACGCGTGGCCAAAGCCTGTGCGGACATGGGCTATCGCGGCGCGGGCACTTTCGAGTTTCTCTACCAGGACGGCCAGTTCTACTTCATCGAGATGAACACGCGCGTGCAGGTGGAGCATCCGGTGACGGAGATGGTGACCGGCATTGATATCGTGAAGTGGCAACTGATGATTGCCGCGGGCAAGCCGTTTACCTTGAAACAAAAAGACATCCGCATGCACGGTCACGCCTTTGAGTGCCGCATCAACGCCGAGGATCCCAGGAACTTCATACCCTCACCAGGCCTGATCAAACGCTGGCATGCGCCCGGCGGTCCCGGCATTCGTGTGGATGCACATGCCTATACCGGCTACACCGTGCCACCCAATTACGACTCGCTCATCGGCAAGATCATCGCCTACGGCGACGACCGCGCGAGCGCGCTGGCACGCATGCGTACGGCTCTGCTGGAAATTGTGGTGGAAGGCATCAACAGCAACGTGCCATTGCACCAGAATCTGTTCAATGATTCCGCGTTTATCGCCGGCGGCACCAATATTCATTACCTGGAAAAGAAATTGGGGTTATGAGGCGTTCAAAATTGTGGCTCTGCAAGTTCCTGCGTCAAGGTTTTCTTCTCATGGCGCCTCACTCCTGACATCTCACCCCTCACTCTGTTATGTCCTGGCTACAATTCGAGATGACGCTGGGTAATCTGGATGCCGGACGCGTCGAAGCGGCATTGCTGTCCGCCGGCGCGCACTCGGTTACTTTCGAGGATGCCGGCAACACGCCGATTTACGAACCGGATGTGTCGCAACCTCCATCATGGAGTGACACGCGCGTGACCGCATTGTTTCCCGCTGACACGGACACAAGCGCCGTGCGTGCCGTGCTGTTCGCGGCGCTCAAGCTCCCGCACCTGCCGCCTCACCGTATCACGCCGCTGGCGGAGCGCAACTGGGTACGTGAGTGGCTGAAGGAATTCAAACCCACGCGCTTCGGGAAACGCCTGTGGATCTGTCCCACGGCCTATGCCCCGCCCGATCCCGGCGCGGTCAATATCCTCCTGGATCCGGGACTGGCCTTCGGCACCGGCACCCATGCCACCACCACCTTGTGCCTGGAGTGGCTGGATAGCACGGATCTGGCCGGTAAGACCGTGATTGATTACGGCTGCGGCTCGGGTATCCTCGCCATCGCCGCCGCGCGTCTTGGCGCGCGCCGCGTATGGGCGGCGGATAACGACCCCCAGGCGCTCGCCGCCACCCGCGAGAACGCCCGTCGCAACCAAACGACCCCGCCCATGGAAATCAGCCCGCCGGAGGCGCTGGCTACCGTGCAGGCGGATGTGCTGCTGGCCAACATCCTCGCCGGCCCGCTTATGCAGCTCGCGCCGCGTTTTGCGGGGCTGGTGAAGCCGGGCGGAGTACTGGTGCTATCCGGTATCCTTGTCGCCCAGAGAGAGGAAATACAGTCTGCCTACGCGCCCTGGTTCCGATTCAGCGGCGGGGTCCAACGAGAGGAATGGTTGCGAATGGATGGCCTGCGCCTGCCCGCGAGTACTGAATGCTGACGACCTGCACCGCCTGCGGTACCCAGTTTCGTGTCACCACCGCGCAGTTACGCGTGGTGCACGGCTTGGTGCGTTGCAGCCGCTGTCACAGCGTGTTCGATGCCTTCGAAACCCTGCGCGAGGAATACGAGGCTGCACCGTCCGCCGCGCCTGTTACACCGGCCCCGGCCACGGAAGAAACGCGCGCGCCTGAAAATCAGGCCACTGCCCCCGCCAACCAGGAACCGCCGCTGATGGCCGCGCCGCCCGTAGCAGAGGTCGTGGAAATACCGGACTTGAGCATTGAGCCGCAACAGGAGCAGCAGGCGCCCCCGGCGGATGACCTGTTTGCCGAGTTGTGGGGTGAAACCACCGCGCCTGCGAAAAGCTCCGGTAAATCGGTGGACAGGGATACGCCCTTACTGATAGAGGACCACATCCCCAAGCCGCCGGAGCTGGCCCGGGACGCAGTACTGTACAAGCATGCAAAACTGCCACCACCGGAACATCACGCCCCGGCCGCACTACGCCGGCCCCTGGCCATTACCGGCTGGGGAATAGGGATTACGCTTCTGGCCTTGGTGTTGGGTGTCCAGGTGGTGAACGCCAACCGGCTGGCGCTGAGCCATAACCCGGTGCTGGGTTCGTCCCTGTCTGCGCTATACACGGCGTTGGGTCACCCCCTCTCGCCGTCACCGGCCCTGGGCAAGTGGCTGATCAGCAACATCAATGTGACCTCGGATCCGGACACACCTGGGGCGCTGTCCATCACCGGCGCATTGCAAAACAGCGCCACTTTTGCGCAACCCTGGCCGCTGCTGCGGGTGGAACTCACGGACCGCTATGGCGATCCGCTGCAGGCGCGGGATTTCACCGCCGGCGAATATCTGCCTGTCCGCCAGGCCAATACCTGGCTCGGTCCGGGCATGGCCACGCGTTTCCGCATTGATGTGGTGGATCCGGGCCCGGAAGCGGTGGGTTTCCAGGTTCAGCCCTGCCTGGATCTCACCGGCATTCACCAATGCAGCAGCCATGCTGGTGCGAGTGATTGATTTTGCACGCAGTTTTATGCGCGTTGCGCGCAGATTGCCGTGACATCATGCACGCCACTGCAACCCTGCATGGGAGTATGCATAAATCGCCGCGTGAAAAATTTCAAGTTTGACAGGCGCACGATTGCAGCTATCATCTCCGTCCCGCTCCCGGCACAGCGCATCACGACGCACTTATGCGTATAGGGCCGTATTCTTCGCGTAACAACCTGGTGCTGGCGCCCATGGCGGGCGTGACCGACCGGCCATTCCGGCAATTGTGCAAGCGCCTCGGCGCGGGACTCGCGGTATCGGAGATGGTGACGGCCAGAGCGGAGCTGCGCGACAGCGCCAAGAGCCGGCGGCGCCGCGATCACGCCGGCGAGGTGGAACCGCGCATTGTGCAGATCGCCGGCGCGGAACCCGCCATGATGGCCGAGGCAGCGCGTTTGAATGTGGCCGGGGGTGCCCAGATCATTGACATCAACATGGGCTGCCCGGCAAAAAAAGTCTGCAACAAGCTGGCCGGTTCGGCGCTGTTACAGGACGAGGAACTGGTTAGACGGATTCTAAACGCGGTGGTCGCCGCGGTGGATGTGCCGGTGACCCTGAAAATCCGCACCGGCTGGGATCGGCAGCACAGGAACGGTGTGCGCATCGCCATGCTGGCACAGGATGCCGGTATCCAGGCCCTCGCAGTGCATGGCCGCACGCGTGCGGACCTGTATACGGGCGCGGCGGAATACGCCACCATCCGCGCCATCAAGGCGGCGGTGAAGATTCCGGTGATGGCCAACGGCGACGTGACCACGCCGCAGCAGGCCAAGGCCGTGCTGCAACAGACCGGCGCGGATGCGGTGATGCTGGGACGCGCCGCCCAGGGGCGGCCGTGGATCTTCCGGGAAATCGAACAGTATCTGGCGACGGGCCAGCATTTGCCGCCGCCGGTAAATGAGGAAATTACCGAGATCATGCTGGGGCACCTGGACAATCTCTACAGCTTCTACGGTGAGTTCACCGGTGTACGGGTGGCCCGCAAGCACATCACCTGGTATCTGAAGACGCAGCCGGAAGCGGCGGCCTTCCGGGAGCGGGTGGTGCGGGTGGAAACGGCGCAGGAACAATACAGGCTCATCCGCGGATTCCTCGCGGACAACAACAATGTAATGGAGCTGGCAGCATGAACACGCGAGCAACAGCGCAGCGGCTGGAACTGGTGGATGATCCCCGGAAGTCCCGGGAGCGGGAAGACGGTGTGCCACATGCGATGGGTGCGTCCCATTGCCTGCGGGAGTACGCGGAAAAGACCCTGCGACGGTATTTTTCCGACCTGGACGGTCATGACCCTTCCGGCCTGTACGGCTTCGTACTGGGCGAAATTGAGCAGCCGCTTCTGAAGACGCTCATGGAGTACACCCGCGGCAACCAGTCGCGGGCCTCGGAAATCCTGGGTCTCAACCGCAGCACGCTGCGTAAAAAGCTGCGTCAATATAAAATCAACACCTAGCCGCGATTCACGCAGCTGTCACCCGCCGCGCCACACGGGCGGGTACCTTGCCAGGCTATTCAGGGAAAAGCCACGTGCAGCCCATTCAACGCGCACTTGTTTCCGTTTCCGATAAAAACGGTCTGGTGGAATTTGCGCGCGCGTTGCACGCGCTCAAAGTCGAACTCCTCTCCACCGGCGGCACCGCCAGACTGCTGCGGGATGCCGGCATCCCCGTCCGGGAAGTCTCCGAATACACCGGCTTTCCGGAGATCATGGCCGGACGCGTCAAGACCCTGCATCCCAGAATTTACGGCGGCCTGCTGGGCCGGCGCGGCACCGATGATGCCATCATGCGCGAACACGCTATCGCGCCCATTGATCTGCTGGTGGTAAATCTCTATCCTTTCGAGGCCAGGGTGGCCAAAGCCGATTGTTCGCTGGATGAAGCCATCGAGAATATAGACGTCGGTGGTCCCGCCATGCTGCGCGCTGCCGCGAAAAATCATGCGCATGTCACGGTGGTGGTGGATCCGGCTGACTACAGTCGTGTATTGGACGAGATGCGCTCCAATGCAGGCGCCGTCGCGGATACCACGCGCTACTCACTCGCCACCAAGGCCTTCGCCCATACCGCCGCTTACGACGATGCCATTGCCGATTACCTGGGTGCACGCACTGCGAAAAAGGATTCACGGCGGGTTTTCCCGGATTTCCACACCATCCGGTTCCGCAAACTGGCCGAGCTGCGTTACGGCGAGAATCCGCACCAGCGCGCCGCGCTTTACGCCGAACGTGGCGAACTCGACGGCACCCTGGCCGGCGCAAGACAATTACAGGGCAAGGAGCTCAGCTACAACAACCTGGCCGATGCGGACGCCGCACTCGCCTGTGTGCGCGCCTTCGATGCGCCCGCCTGCGTCATCGTCAAGCACGCCAATCCCTGCGGCGTGGCGCTGGGTGCAAACTTGCTGCAAGCCTATGACCGCGCTCATCAGACCGATACGACCTCGGCATTCGGCGGCGTCATTGCCTTCAATCGCGAACTGGATGCCGGTACGGCAACCGAGATTCTCAAGCGCCAGTTCGTGGAAGTGATTCTGGCGCCCGCCATCGCTGCCGCTACCGCAACCGAACTGGCAAAGAAAGCCAAGGTGCGCGCACTGGTAACCGGACCATTCCAGCCCGCGCAGCACGCCTTCGACTACAAGTGCATCAGCGGCGGCCTGCTGTTGCAGGACACCGATCAGAAGACCGTAATTGAACAGGACCTCAAAACCGTCACCCGCAAAGCGCCCTCAAAGGAACAGTTGCACGATCTGCTGTTCGCCTGGGCTGTAGTGAAGTTCGTGAAGTCCAACGCCATCGTCTATGCCCGTGACGGCCGGACCCTCGGCATCGGTGCCGGCCAGCCCAGCCGCATCATGAGCGCGAAAATTGCCGCCTGGAAGGCGCAAGAAGCCAAGCTCGAGGTGCGCGGCGCGGTCATGGCTTCGGACGCCTTCCTGCCCTTTCGCGACAGCGTGGACGCCGCCGCCAACGTCGGCATCAGCGCCATCATCCAACCGGGTGGTTCGCTGCGCGACCAGGAAGTGATCGCCGCTGCGGATGAATATGGAATTGCGATGGTGTTCACTTCAATGCGCCACTTCAAGCATTAGACAAGTATTTATTCCCCGGTTGCTGTGTTGCAACCCGATAAACGCACGCTTACCTGCCGAAATCGAGTACCTGGATTTTTATTCAGCCGTGACTCAATTCTTTGATCTCCTGCTCGCTCAAATATCGCCATTGCCCTTTGCCCAGATCACCCAGCGGGATTGAGCCGATCGCGACCCGGATGAGACGCAACACACCGATATCCAACGCGGCCAACATGCGGCGGATTTGCCGATTGCGGCCCGCGTCGAGGATGATTTCCAGCCAAGCGTTGCGCGAACCCTGACGTAACAGGCGCGCCACCTTGGCTTTCAGCAACTCACCCTCCTCTTCGAGACCGTCCCGCATCCGTGCAAGTTGCGCGGCCTCGGGTATGCCATTGACCTGCACGTGATAAACCTTATCGATCCGCGCAGGACCGGAAACCCGCGCGGCCCATTCCGGATCGTTGCTGAACAGCAGCAGTCCCTCACTGGCACGATCAAGACGGCCGACCGGCGCAATCCAGGGCAGATCTGCGCCCTCGAAACACCGATAGACCGTGTCGCGCCCTCGTTCGTCACGTACGGTCGTCACCACTCCGCGCGGCTTGTTCAGCATCAAATAGATTCGTTCACCGGCGTGCGCGTCCGCGCCGTTCACTTCAATGTGATCGTGCTCGCTGTACACCGGATGCTCGGGATCGAATATCACCCGCCCATTGACCCGTACCCGTCCGGACCGGGCCCACTCGGCGGCCTGCGTGCGCGAACATAGGCCGCGTTTCGACAGCACACGGGCTATACCGTGACGCGAACTCTGCGATGAATCCGGGATGCGTTTTGTCATGTCGGTGGATTGAGAATCCATAGCAAACAGATCAGGACAAGATCAATATCTTGAATACGCGGTTTCGGTATCAAACCGCATGCGCATGCACACGCTTCTCGATTTCCTGACCTGTCGCACGGCGCGCCATACGCAAATCGTATTCAGTTTGCAGCCCCAACCACGTCTCCGGCGAGACATTGAAAAACTTCCCCAGCCGCAACGCGGTATCGGCGGTGATGCCACGTTTGCCATTGACGATCTCGCTCACGCGGTTCGGCGGTACGCTGAGTTCGCGTGCCAGCCGGTTGATGCTGATATCCAAAGGCTTCATGAATTCCTCAAACAGTATCTCGCCAGGATGGATCGGGGGCAGCAGCTTCTTCATACTCGTACCTCAGTGATAGTCCACAATTTCAACGTTGAGTGCATCACCGTTGCGCCAGACAAAACATATCCGCCATTGAGCGTTGATGCGGATACTGTGTTGCCCAGCCCGATTACCCTTGAGCGCCTCCAGGCGATTACCCGGCGGTACTTTAAGGTCTTCCCAGCGCACCGCGCGATGCAGATACAACAAGCGGCGGCGTGCAACGCGTTCAATCGCCCGGAACCGCGGCACCATCCGGTCCTCGAACAAGGCTTCCGTGTCTTTGTCCCGGAACGACTGAATCATTGGTATAGGGTATTACGTAACCCGTAATATGACAAGCGTTAAAACACGGAAGCCCGTAACATAGCGTTCAGTGTCTATGGGATCCCCAACATGAAAATTCTGGTTATCGGCAGCGGCGGACGCGAGCACGCGCTGGCGTGGAAGCTGGCGCAGTCGCCGCGCGTGGACAAGGTGTACGTGGCGCCGGGTAATGCCGGCACGGCGCACGAAAGCCGCTGCGAGAATGTGCGCATTCAGGCCGACAACCTGCGCGGGCTGCTGGATTTCGCCCTGGGCCAGGGTGTGGACCTCACGCTGGTGGGGCCCGAGCAACCCCTGGTGCTGGGCATCACCGACCTGTTCACTCTGGCGGGCCTGAAATGCTTCGGACCGAGCCAGACGGCGGCGCAACTGGAAGGTTCCAAGGCGTTCAGCAAGAATTTTCTCGCCCGCCACCATATCCCCACGGCCGGATACCGCACGTTTGTGCAGACGGAGGCCGCACTGAAATACCTGCGCGAACACAGCGTGCCCATCGTGGTGAAGGCCGATGGCCTCGCCGCCGGCAAGGGCGTGGTGGTGGCGCAGACGCCAGCGGAGGCCGAACACGCGGTGCGCGACATGCTCGCCGGCAACGCCTTCGGCGAAGCCGGTCATCGGGTGGTGATCGAGGATTTCCTCGAAGGCGAGGAAGCCAGCTTCATTGTCATGGCCGACGGCGAGCACGTGCTGCCGCTGGCCACGTCCCAGGACCACAAACGTGTGGGTGAAGGTGACACCGGCCCCAACACCGGCGGCATGGGCGCCTATTCGCCGGCACCGGTGATAACACCTGAAATCCACGCACGCGTACTGCGCGAGATCATCGGCCCCACGGTGCGCGGCATGGCGGCGGAGGGCGTGCCCTATACGGGCTTCCTGTACGCGGGACTCATGATTGCAAAAGACGGCACACCGAGGGTACTGGAGTTCAACTGCCGCCTCGGCGATCCTGAAACCCAACCCATCATGCTGCGGCTCAAATCCGATCTGCTGGAACTTTGTGAAGCGGCCCTCGACGGGAAACTCAACAAGGTAAAAGCAGACTGGGATACGTGTGTGGCTCTCGGCGTGGTGCTGGCGGCGGGCGGTTATCCGGGCGAATACAACAAAGGTGATGCCATCACCGGTCTGCCGCCCTTTAACATGGATCACGTCAAGGTATTCCATGCCGGTACCGCGGAGCAGGACGGACGCATCGTCACGAACGGCGGCCGGGTACTGTGCGTAACCGCATTGGAGGATAGCGTGGCGGATGCGCGTCAGCGTGCCTATCACATCGCTGACGGCATCCATTGGCCGGGGCGTTTCTTCCGCCGCGACATCGGCTGGCGTGCGGTGAGGCGTGAGGCGTAAGGGCCGCTCCCGGCATCCTGCCTCTCGCAGCACTTGCACCTCCCTGTACATCGCGTGAGGTGTGCAAGAGTATTTTTTTGAAAACTTACTTGCCAAGGCTTGCTGATTCACCCCCTGTGCTTCACTCCTCGCCCCGGATTCATCAAGTCACGCGCGCTTCATGGAATCGTAGAATTCCGCATTGGTCTTGGTTTCCTTGAGCTTGTCCAGCAGGAATTCACTGGCAGCCAGCTCATCCATGGGATGCAAGAGCTTGCGCAGAATCCATATTTTCTGCAGTTCGTCCTGCGCCACCAGCAGTTCCTCGCGGCGCGTGCCGGAACGGTTGATGTTGATGGCGGGAAACACGCGCTTCTCGGCGATGCGCCTGTCGAGATGGATTTCCGAGTTGCCGGTACCCTTGAATTCCTCGTAGATCACGTCGTCCATGCGCGAACCGGTCTCCACCAGCGCGGTGGCGAGGATAGTGAGCGAACCGCCCTCCTCGATGTTGCGCGCCGCGCCGAAAAACCGCTTGGGCCGCTGCAGGGCATTGGCGTCCACACCGCCGGTGAGCACCTTGCCGGAGGCCGGCACCACGGTGTTGTAAGCGCGCCCCAGACGGGTAATGGAATCCAGCAGAATCACCACATCGCGCTTGTGCTCCACCAAACGCTTGGCCTTCTCGATGACCATTTCCGCGACCTGCACATGGCGCGTGGCCGGTTCGTCGAAGGTGGAGGACACCACCTCGCCCTTCACCGAGCGCTGCATCTCGGTCACTTCCTCGGGACGCTCGTCAATGAGCAGCACGATGAGATAGACCTCGGGATGATTGGCGGTGATACTCTGAGCGATATTCTGCAGCATCATGGTCTTGCCGGCCTTGGGCGGCGACACGATCAGGCCGCGCTGGCCCTTGCCGATGGGTGCGATCATGTCAATGATGCGCGCGGTGATATCCTCGGTGGAGCCGTTGCCGCGTTCCATTTTGAAGCGCTGCTTGGGGAACAGCGGCGTCAGGTTCTCGAACAGCACCTTGCTCTTGGCGTTCTCCGGCGGATCGAAATTGATGTGGTCCACCTTGAGCAGCGCGAAGTAGCGCTCGCCTTCCTTGGGAGGGCGGATTTTGCCCGCCACGGAATCACCGGTGCGCAGATTGAAACGCCGTATCTGGCTGGGGGAGACATAGATATCGTCCGGCCCCGCCAGGTAGGAGCCCTCGGCGGAGCGCAGGAAGCCGAAGCCGTCCTGGAGGATTTCCAGCACCCCATCCCCGGAGATCTCCTCGCCGTTGCGGGCATGGGATTTGAGGATGGAGAAGATCACATCCTGCTTGCGCGAGCGCGCCATGTTCTCGAGGCCCATGGATTCGGCCAGCTCGATGATGGCTTCGGCGGGCCTTTTCTTCAGTTCCGTAAGGTTCATAAACGTTGTGTTCTCGGTCTCTCAGGAAATATAGGGATTGCCGGTGGAAATCCGGACTGGAATTTTTCCAGGTCGTTACCGGTCTTTGGCGGTGATTCGCGGCCGCCGGTTCACTTCATGTCCAACGGCTCCCGCCGTGCGGATGATCACAAATTGGTTTCGATGAACGCCGCCAGTTGCGACCTGGACAGGGCGCCGATTTTCTGTGCCTGCACGTTGCCGTCCTTGAACAGCATCAATGTCGGGATACTGCGGATGCCGTATTTCTGCGTAAGCTGCGCGTTTTCATCTACGTTGACCTTCGCCACCCTGAGTTTGCCCTGGTAGTCGGTGGCGATCTCATCAAGGATGGGGGCGATCATCTTGCAGGGTCCGCACCACTCGGCCCAGTAATCCACCAGTACCGGCAGGTCGGATTTGAGTACGTCGTTGTCAAAATTGGCGTCGCTGGTATAAACAATATGCTCACTCACGATTAAATGGCCTCCAAGTGGCTTAACCTGTTCGCATGTAGGCACGAGAACGCATGGGACGTGCAACACTCAACGGGGATATTATGTGACGTGCCGTGCCCGTTTAAGGCACAATATCGCGGCTTGCTCGCGGTTCTGGTAAAAGCGCTGTGAAGTGCAAAATGTCCCGCACGAGGCGCGGGCTGCAGGCATTAGGTGATATTTGAGCCCAACCACCGCAAGAATGCAAGCCCCGGAGCCCTGTACAAAAAGCAGCCAATGGACCAGCACCTGAGCGATCTGCGTTTTGAATCCCTGGGGCTGGCCGCGCCCCTGCTCACCAGCCTCATTGAGGCGGGTTTCAGCCGCTGCACCCCCATCCAGGCGGAAGCCCTGCCGTTGCTCCTCAAGGGCCAGGATGTGGCAGGCCAGGCCCAGACCGGCACCGGCAAAACCGCTGCCTTTCTGCTGGCCTTGTACCAGCGCCTGCTCACCAAACCCGCCGCAGCGGAGCGTCGGCCTACCCAGCCCCGCGCCCTGGTGGTAGCCCCCACCCGCGAGCTGGCGGTACAGATCCACAAGGACGCAGAAGTCCTCGGCCGGCACACGGGCTTCAAACTGACGGTGGTGTATGGCGGCGAGAATTACGACAAACAGCGCGATACCGTGACGGCGGGCGTGGATGTGCTGATCGGCACGCCCGGTCGGCTCATAGACTATTTCAAGCAGCACATATACGACCTGCGCGCCCTGGATGTGATGGTGCTGGACGAAGCCGATCGCATGTTCGACATGGGTTTCATCGCCGACGTGCGCTTCCTGATGCGCCGCATGCCGCATCCGACCGAGCGGCTCAACATGCTGTTCTCGGCAACCCTCTCCTACCGGGTCATGGAGCTCTCTTACGAGCACATGAATAACGCCCAATTCGTGCGCATTGAACCGGACAAGGTCACGGTGAATCGCGTGCGTCAGGTGCTGTACCTGCCAGCCACCACTGAAAAGATTGCCTTGCTGGTCGGGCTGCTGCGGCAACTGGAAGCGCACCGCACCATGGTGTTCGTGAATACCAAGCGGGTCGCGGAAAATGTGGAAGCCTGGCTCAAAGGCAACGGCTTCAACGCCGCGGTGCTCTCCGGCGACGTACCGCAGAAAAAGCGCCTGCGCCTGTTGCGCGAATTCACGGAAGGCCAGTTGCCGATCCTCGTCACTACCGACGTGGCCTCCCGTGGTCTGCATATCCCCGATGTCAGCCATGTCATCAACTTCGACCTGCCCCAGGATGCGGAAGACTACGTGCACCGCATCGGCCGCACCGCACGCGCCGGCGCCGAGGGCGACGCCGTCAGCTTCGCCTGCGAGGAATACGCTTTTTCGCTGCCGGAGATCGAGGCCTTCATCGGCCACGGCATCCCGCGCGCCGCCCTCACGTCCGATCTGCTGCCGGCACTGCAGCCACCGGCGCACCGCGAACGCTATCACGCACATCCGTACCTCACACAGGGACGCAGCCAGGGCCGTGGGCGGCGCGAGGGACGACGCGGTAGACGCCAGGCGTGAGGGCCGCTCCCGGCATCCTGCCTCTCGCGGCACTTGTACATCCCTGTACATCGCGTAAGGCGTTCACAAAGTATTGTTTTGAAAGCTTACGGATCAGGGTTTGCTGATTTGCCCTCACCCCTCACTCCCAACCCGTCGCTTCTTTAAAGGCATGAGTTCCGCCAGCGTTTCCACCGCCGGAAACTCGTCTATGTCCCGGGCGGGACGCCGCGAGTCCGGCCGGCGCATGGCGACGAGCTCGCGGATACCGTAATCGCAGGCGGCACGCAGCACCGGCAGACTGTCGTCCGCCAACAAGCTGCTCCCGGGGTCGAAAGACTCCAGCTCCCGCAGGCGCTCCCAGAAAGCGGTGGTTTCCTTTGGCGTACCGAAGCGGTGCGAGGATACGATGCGGTCAAAATGAGCGTCGAGACGGGTATGTTCCAGCTTGAGCGACAAGGCATCGGCATGGGCATTGGTCACCAGCACCAGCCGCCGGCCATTTCGGCGCACTTGGCGCATGAATTCCTCGGCATGCGGCTGCACGCGGATCAGATGCTGCCGTTCGCGCTTGAGCGCCAGGATGTCGAGGTCCAGTTCCCGCGACCAGTAGTCCAGACAGTACCATTGCAGCGTACCTTCCATGCGACGGAAGCGTGGCAGCAACTCCTGTCTTGCCTCTGCCGGCGTAAGACCGTGACGTTCGCCGTAACGCAGAGGGACGTGCTCCAGCCAGAAATGATTGTCGAAATGCAGGTCCAGCAACGTGCCGTCCATGTCCAGGAACACGGTATGGATGCGGGACCAGTCTGGGATTCGCTTCGCGGAAGCCGGCATGGTCGCTATCATATACTCAGCTGCCGCCGGCATTGAACGCCAATCAGAAGGAACCGCACTTGCCATATCGTGACGAACCACTGTTGGGGCCATTGCTGGACATCGCCGCGGAAGCGGGTGACCACATCCTCAAAATCTATACCACCGATTTCACGGTGAACCTCAAGGCCGATCAATCACCGGTCACGGCCGCCGATATGGCAGCCCACGCTGTTATCGCGCAGGGCTTGCAACGTCTGACGCCGGATCTGCCGGTGCTGTCGGAGGAATCCAGCCACATTCCCTTTGTGGAACGCCGCCGCTGGGAAAGCTACTGGCTGGTGGACCCGCTGGACGGCACCAAGGAATTCATCAACAGAAACGGCGATTTCACCGTGAACATCGCGCTGATACGGAATCACGCGCCGGTGGCCGGCGTGGTATACATCCCGGTGGAGAAAACCAGCTATTACGGCGTGGTGGGCGCCGGCGCCTATTGCCGGAAACCCGGAATCGTGGTGCAACCGATTCATGTGCAGCCGTTGGACGGGAAACCGGTGCGCGTGGTGG
>JAKAXB010000038.1 GCA_021816765.1 Natronospirales bacterium
TTTGGGGGATCGTCTAGCGGTAGGGCTCGTCGCAGTGCGACGAGCGCCGAGACAGGACGTCGAGGCCGGTGTGCCCACCAGGGACGGTTCCCTGATAATTTGGTGAATGTTTGGGGGATCGTCTAGCGGTAGGACTGCGGACTCTGACTCCGCCAACCTAGGTTCGAATCCTAGTCCCCCAGCCAATAGAGAAAAGCCCGCCCACGAGGCGGGCCTTTCTCATTCTCTGAATCCGGGCCTCGTTCAACCCGATAGCGTCCGCACCCCGTTTGACTCACCCACCAGCAGCACGTCCGCCGGGCGGTGCGCGAAAATGCCTACGCACACCACCCCGGTGATCTGGTTGATTTCCGACTCGAGACGCGGTGGGTCCATGATGGACAGCCCGTGTACATCCAGGATGATGTTGCCGTTGTCGGTGACGAAGCCCTGCCGCCAGTCCGGCCGACCACCCAGTTTTACCAATTCCCGCGCCACATGGCTGCGCGCCATGGGGATTACCTCCACCGGCAACGGAAAGCCGCCGAGCACCTGCACCAGCTTGCTGTCATCCACGATGCAGACGAAGCGCTTGCTGACAGCCGCCACGATCTTTTCCCGCGTCAGCGCGCCGCCTCCGCCCTTGATAAGCTGCAGGTGACGGTTGGCCTCATCCGCACCATCCACGTATACCGGCAACTCTCCTGCGGCGTTCAGATCCAGCACCGGGATACCCATTGCTTTGAGGCGTTGGGTGGAGGCTGTGGAGCTCGATACTGCGCCATCCAGACGTCCCCGCATGTCTTTCAGGGCAGCGATGAAATGATTGACGGTGGAGCCGGTGCCGACACCGATAACCCGGGCGTCGTTCAGCCATTTGAGGGCTTCACGGGCCGCCCGCTGCTTTTTGTCTTCCGTACTCATGCACGCTGACCTCCCACAGGCAACCGGAAAAAAATAGGCCCGCCAAAGCGGGCCTATTTAAGCAAAGCCTTGCGGCTTTACATCGCCGCGTCAGCGGCTTTCTTGCGACGGCGACGACCGCCTTTCTTCTTGCGGCCACCGGCCTTTTTCTTGCGGCCGCCTTTCTTCTTGCGGCGCGCGGCTTTTTTCTTGCGGCCACCGGCCTTCTTGCGACGACCGCCACGACGGGCGGCTTTCTTCACAGCAGCCTTTTTCTTTTTCTTGGCCACAACCTTCGTCTTCTTCGCTTTACGCTTTGCCATTTCAAAGATCCTCCCGGTTAGATCACACGCACTTGAGTATATACAAGAAAATGCAAATTTCCAGTTTTGCAAAGATTATTTGCCGGTTTGGGGTGCAATTTTGCCGTTTGCAGGCGTTTTGGAGTGCTATATGCGCCCGCAAGCAGCATTTTGCGGATGATTTTCGCCGCGCATGCATATCAATTCAGGTGTCGGCAGCCAGTTTGAGGATGTAATGCCACTGTCTCGCAGTGACCGGCGTGATGGACAAACGGTTGCCGCGTCGCAGGATGAGCATGTCCTTGAGTGCGGCATGATGGCGCAGTTCAGTGAGTGTGATCGGGTGCAGGAAGCGCCTCACCAGGGTTACATCCACCATGTACCAGAGAGGTTTTTCCGGGCGGCTGCGCGGATCGAAATGGGGATTTTCAGGCTCAAAAGCCGTGAAATCCGTGTAGCCCGCACGGCTTACTTTCATGCTGCCCACGATGCCGGGTACGGCGCAGCTCGAGTGGTAGAAGAAGGCGAGATCACCCTTGTGCATCTGGTCCCGCAGCATGTTGCGGACCTGAAAATTGCGTACCCCGTCCCAGGGGGCGGTCTTGCGCGGCGCCCGGGCCAGCGTTTCGATGCTGAAGGCATGGGGCTCGGATTTCATCAGCCAGTAGTTCATGTATCTGCCGGCGCGCTTCCTGTAAAAAAATACGCGCGGCTTTCCGTTACCACGCCCGCCAGCGGCACATCCCAGGATTCCTCGCGTAACGGATCGAATCGCTGGAATTCGTAGGCCAGTCCCAGCAGCAGCGGCTTGGCTATACCCGCCTTCAGAAAGGCAAAAGTACGGTCGTAATATCCTCCCCCCATCCCCAGACGCCGCCCACTGTTGTCAAAAGCCACCAGCGGGGTGAGTACCAGATCCAGCAGCCGGGGGGCAATCACGGCGCGCCTGGCGGCGGGGGGTTCGGGAATGCCAAGCCGGTTTGCCTGCATGAGCAGGCCGGGTTCCCAGGGAAGAAACGCGAGGGCCGCATCGCGTTCCCGGGGCAGCAGCGGAAGATAAACATGTTTGCCGTCAGCGTGTGCGCGCCGCAGCAGCGGCTCCGGATCCAGTTCACCTTCCACGGCCACATACGCAGCCAAGTGTTGTGCTGACCGGTAGCAGGGCAAGGCGGTGACGTTGGCCAGCAGTGATTCCGCCGCTTGCCGGCGCGTCGCACTGTCCAGCACTCGCCGGCGGGCGCGTATTTTCTGGCGGAGTGTTCTACGGGTAGTCACGCGCAGCAGATTTTAAAGAGGCGTCTCCCATCGGTGCCGTTACAGGCTTTCGCCCTTGAACCAAAGGTTCAGGTGGAGCCGACCGTGATGCTTTAGGCTTTCCGCTGCATGGCGGACCTGCACACCGACGTCAACGGGCCAACTCCGGGGTTTTGATTTAGGCTCAAAGAGTAACCCAGCCCGTATCGCACACCATAGGAGACGCCATACCCTGAAAGAAACCTGGCCGCACTTGTCGCGCGGATCCGAATGTCAGTGTGTCTGGCCGCCGCTGGCGCCAGCCAGAGCCAGCCGGTCATTGAGCATGCGCAGTCGGCCGAGCAGAGACTGGTCCGCCTCGTTCACCGAGTGCTGGTTCTGCAAAATTTCATGGGAAAGATTGAGGGCGGCCAGCACCGCGATACGGTCCAAGCCCACTATCTTGCCGCTTTCGCGGATCTCGCGCATTTTGCGGTTGAGGAGCCCGGCGGATTCCAGCAACGCATCGCGCTCGTCGTCCGGGCAGGCCACCTGGTATTCCTTGTCGAGAATACGCACCGTAACGCGGGCCAATTCCTCGCTCATGTGCTTTCCTCCAGGGCCTTGAGGCGGGTAATCATGGCCTCCACCCGCCCGCGTACCTGCTCATTCTTGGCCAGCAGGCCGGCACGCTCCGAGCTGAGGCTTTCCAGCCGCTCCCGCAGGGACTGATTATCCCCGCGCAGCTTGCCGCAGGCCGCGACCAGCTCCTCCACACGGGTTTCCAGTCGCTTGAGTTCCTGTTCCAGCAGTTCGCGTGTTTTATCGGCGTTCATGCAATCACTATAGAGCGGCACCCGTGAAGCGGTCAACGCGGTCAGGTTCATGTGCGGTAGCAGGCGGTGCTAGCATAGCGCCCCTGGTCTGCGTCGGAGCCGCTTTGTCACCCGCCAATTTCCATGTGCTGCAGGATGCACTCAGACGCGCCGGCGCAACCACTGATGCGGCGGAATGTCACGGCACCCTGTGCGGGATCGTATGCGCCGCCGCTGCTACCGGCGACGGCTGGCTTGAAAACGTCCTGGATGAAAGCGCAGCGGGCGATGCGCCGACGGCGGAATGCCGGCAGTTGCTGCTGGACCTCAGTGAGGATACGCGTGAGTTGCTGTGCGCGCCCGACATGGGCTTTTATCCCCTTTTGCCGGCGGATGATCTGCCCCTGCCGCAACGTGTGGCGGCCCTCGGCGAGTGGTGCCGGGGCTTCCTGTATGGCCTCAGCATGGGGCGCACACCCGGCGTGTTGGAAAACCTTGCGGACGAGGCCGGCGAGGTATTGCGCGACATGACCGAGATCGCCCGTGTCGGGCTCGATGCGCAGGACAGCGACGAACAGGATGAGAACGCCTATACCGAGATCGTGGAATATGTGCGCGTGGGCGTACAGCTCCTGTTCGAAGAACTGAATCCGCCGCAGCCCGGTGCGCATTTGTCCGCCCCCGGGTTACATTAACCCATCTGAAAAACCCGGAATCGAGATGCAGCCAGAGGAATTTTCCAGACGCCGTCGCGAGCTCATGCGCATGATGGGACACGATACGATCGCCATCGTACCTGCGGCGCACGAGAAGATCCGCAACCGCGACACCCAGTATCCCTTCCGTCAGGACAGCGATTTCCACTACCTCACCGGTTTCCCTGAACCGGACGCGGTGGCGGTGCTGGTGCCGGGCCGCAAACAGGCGGAATACATCCTGTTCTGCCGTGAGCGTGACCCGCTCATGGAGACCTGGAATGGCCGTCGTGCGGGTCCGGAGGGCGCCTGCCGCGCGTATGGTGCCGATGACGCCTTCCCCATCAGCGATATCGGCGACATTCTGCCGGGCCTCATGGAGCGCTGTGAACGGGTGTTCTACACCATGGGCAATCATGCGGAATTCGATCAACGCATCATCGGCTGGGTGAATGGTCTGCGCGCCCAGGCCAAGACCGGTATCCAGTCGCCGCAGGAATTCGTGTCCCTGGATCATTTTCTGCACGACATGCGGCTCTACAAGAGCAAGCAGGAACTTGCGGTCATGCGTCACGCGGCGGCGGTTTCGGTCAAGGCCCACGAGCGCGCCATGCGTGCCTGCCGACCCGGCATGAATGAAGGTGAGCTGGAAGCGGAACTGCTGCATGAATTCCGCCGTCATGGCGGTACCACCGCCTACAATCCCATCGTGGGCGGCGGCGGAAATGGCTGCATTCTGCATTACGTGGAAAACAACAGCCCGCTCCAGGACGGTGATCTGGTATTGATCGACGCCGCCTGCGAATACGACTGCTATGCTTCCGACATCACGCGCACTTTCCCGGTGAACGGCCGTTACACGCCGGAGCAGCGTGCGATCTATGAATTGGTGCTCAAGGCGCAGCTCGCCGCCATCGCCAAGGTGCGCGCCGGCAATCACTGGAACGCGCCCCATGAGGAGGCGGTGAGAGTGCTCACCACGGGCCTGGTGAAACTCGGGCTGCTCAAGGGCGCGCCGTCGAAGCTCATCAAGGATGAGGCCTACAAGACCATCTACATGCATCGCACGGGTCACTGGCTGGGTCTCGACGTGCACGACGTGGGGGACTACAAGGTGGGCGATGAATGGCGCGAACTGGAACCCGGCATGGTGCTCACGGTGGAGCCCGGCATCTACATCGCCGCCGGCACCCGGGGCGTGCATAAGCGCTGGTGGAACATCGGCGTGCGCATCGAGGATGACGTGCTGGTGACCCGGGGCGAGGCAGAAGTGCTCAGCGGCGCGCTCATCAAGCAGCCGCACGAGATTGAAGCGTTCATGCAACGCCGTGCGGCGTGAGGAGTGAGGAGTGAGGAGTGAGGAGTGAGGAAGTGAAACGCACCGCACCGCCGCGACCAACCATCCTCTCCCCGGCAGGGGGAGGGCGAGGCGAAAGGGCCGGTGATTCAGTGAATCACCGGCCCGTCGAGCGGGTGTACAGGGAAGTACGCCCTGGAGTGGGAGCGGAGCCGGGCGCGCAGCGAGCAACGGGTGAGGGGGATCACAATCTTCCTGCCGCGGATTACGACGTCTTGATTGCCGGCGGCGGCATGGTGGGTGCAAGTCTCGCGGCGGCACTGGCACCACTGCCGCTGAAAATTGCGGTAGTGGAAGCGGTGCCCTTCGGCCGTCATGGCCAGCCGAGCTATGACGAGCGCATCACGGCGATATCCTGGGGTAGCCGCTGCATCTTCGAAAGCATCGGCCTGTGGGAGCACATGGCGCCGGAAGCCACCGCCATCCACCACATTCATGTATCCGACCGCGGCTATTTCGGTATGACGCGACTGCACGCGCAGGAGATGCATGTGCAGTCGCTGGGTTACGTGGTACCCAATCGGGTCATCGGCCGGGCTTTGAGTGAATTTCTGTCGCGACAACCGCACATCACCCTGCTGGCGCCGGCGAAAATCAGCGAGGTGAGTGTGCAGTGCGATGCGGTCATCGCAAAGGTAGAGGGAGAGGATGCACGGCCCCTGAAAGCACGCCTGCTGGTGGCGGCGGACGGTGCCAGCTCAACAATCCGCGAACAGCTTGGCATCACCGCACGCACCTGGGACTACGGCCAGAGTGCCATCATCTGCAACGTGAGCGTGCAACGGCCGCAGCCGGGCATAGCCTTTGAGCGCTTCACCGACAGCGGCCCGCTGGCGCTCTTACCCATGGGCGATGACCGCTACGCGCTCATCTGGACCGTGGCGAGTCCGTGCGTGCCGGCGGTTCTCGCCATGACGGACACAGAGTTCCTGGAGACTGCGGCCGACCGCTTCAACGGGCGCTGCGGAAGGTTCATGCGCGCCGGCAGACGTCAGGCGTATCCCCTCAGCCTGGTGCGCGCCGGGGCGCAGTTGCACCGCCGGGTGGTGGTGATAGGCAATGCTGCCCACAGTCTGCATCCCATCGCCGGTCAGGGATTCAATCTGTCGCTGCGTGACGTGGCGGTCCTGGCCGACACGTTGGCGGATATTGCCGCCAGCGGCGGTGATGCGGGCGAGGAGCAGCGACTTGCCGCCTATGTACGGGCACGCCGGTGCGATCAGCTTGGCACCTCCCTGTTCACGGACTTCCTCGCGCGGGTGTTCACCAATCCGTTGCCGCCGGTGGTCTGGGCGCGCAACGCCGGGCTGCTGGCGCTGGAGCTGCTGCCGCCCGCCCGCCACCTGCTTACGCGTCGCAACATGGGTCTCGCCGGCCGCCTGCCGCGTCTTGTCCGCGGTGTCAACCTCACGCGTATATGAAACACGACTTTGATCTCATCATCGTGGGGGCCGGCGCCGTCGGTAGTGCCTTGGCTGCCGCACTGCGCAACAGCGGCCTGAGCATCGCCATTCTGGATGCGCGTGAGCCACCGCGGTTCTCGCCCGAGGCGGAGGTGGATCTGCGGGTGTTCGCCATCTCGCGCGCCTCACAGCGCATCCTGGACGCCGTGGGTGCCTGGGAAACGATCCGCATGGCACGTGTCTCGCCGTATCGCGAAATGCACGTTTGGGATGCCACGGGCGGCGGCAGCATCCATTTTGATTGCGCCGACGTGGGCGAACCGCTGTTGGGCCACATCGTCGAGAACCGGCTGATGCAGCACGCCCTGTGGGAACAGATCGGAAATGCCGCGCACATCACACCCATCCATCCGGCCACACCCGCCGCGGTGGAATTCGATGCGCAGGGTGCAACGCTGGTGCTGCGCAGCGGGCGGCAATTACGCGCGCACCTGCTGGTGGCGGCGGACGGTGCCGAGTCAGTGACGCGCAAGCTGGCGGGCATCGGAACCCGCGGCTGGTCCTATGGGCAGCAGGCCATCGTGGCGCATGTGGCGACGGAGAGGCCCCATCGCCACACCGCCTGGCAGCGGTTCCTGCCCAGCGGTCCTCTCGCACTGCTGCCGCTCCAGGACGGCCGTTCCTCGGTCGTCTGGTCGCTGGATGAAGGACGCGCGGGCGAGATACGCGCACTGGACGACACCGGTTTCTGCGCCGCCGTCACCGAGGCGAGCGGGGCCATCCTCGGAAAAGTAACCGCCACCACGCTGCGCGCCACCTTTCCCCTGCAACTGTTGCACGCGCGCGAATACGTACGCCTGGGGTTTGCGCTCATTGGCGATGCCGCTCATGCGGTACATCCGTTGGCGGGACAGGGGGTAAATCTGGGCTTGCTGGATGCCGCCGCACTCGCGGAAGTGATCCTGGGTGCACACGCCCGTCAGCGTGACATCGGTGATGTGGGCGTGTTGCGCCGTTACGAACGCGCGCGCAAGGGCGACAACCTTGCGATGATTACCGCGCTGGACGGCTTTAAACGGCTTTTCAGCAATGATATTGCACCACTGTGTCAGCTACGCAATGCAGGATTGAGCGCTGTAGACCGTTTTACGCCGCTTAAGAACGTATTTGTGAGGCGTGCCATGGGTCTGCAGGGGGATTTACCCGTCTTGGCGCGCTGAAACCGCTTCTTTAATCCCTCACAAGAGGATCCATGAACGGGGTGTTCAGTCGCAGCGATGCATCGAGCGCCAATTCCGGAATCCGCTTTCGCGTTGCGGGCATCAGCCCAAATCCATTACGCCGTGCGCAGACTGTCCCTATTTTGCCAGCAGTTTGTCCACCTTGGCGGCGCAGATGAAATCGTTCTCCGACAGGCCGCCGATGGCGTGGGTGGTGTAGCGCACCAGGCAGTGGTTGTAGCCCACTTCCAGGTCCGGATGATGGCCCTCCTGGTTGGCGATCCAGGCAACAGCATTCACGAAGCCCATGGTGCCGTTGAAGCCCTTGAATTTGAAATCCTGGTGAATTTGCCGGGTGTCCGCGGACAGTTGCCACTCCGGCGTAAGCTTCTTGAGATAGCGCTCGGCTTCTTCGCGGGTCAGGGGTTTGACGCCGCCCTCGCAGGGTACGCAGTGTTTTTCGGCCAGTTCCGTCATGAGAAGACCTCGTGGTTGGTTAATCCCAGATTTTCCATTAGACCCTACGCCGAGGAGAATGTGGGCGTAAAACGGACCGGCAAAGAAAAGGTTTTGGAGCGATCCCAAAGACCCTCCATCCACTCTCTTTGACGCATGGCGATGGCGAGCT
>JAKAXB010000002.1 GCA_021816765.1 Natronospirales bacterium
CTGTGAAGTGAGCGGTGCAGCAAGGCCGCCAGCAGCAGGAACCCACCGAAGCGACTCCGGGGCGGCTCCATGCCACGCCTGAGCGCCGTAGGAATCTCCGGCATTCAGGCCGGGGAGGATGTCAAGGAACGAATATTGCCGTTCGAGAGCGAAGCGTGGTGAACTCGCTCCGATGAGGCACGGCAGCCGCTCAAAGAGGGCGGAATCCACGTGTTTTGCGCCGGAGCGGATGTGATGCCGGCGGCCGGCTGAAGTCAGGCACAGGATCGGCTTGTATATACATATTCATGCTTGCCGGTGGTATGTCACTGCTATCGGAAAGGCGAACGGGGTATCTGACAACGGTATTATTGGGAGCATCTTCTCAGGGATGAGGTGGGTTTGGGAGGGGACCGCATGCTGTTGGGGTTCGCAAGCTCACCCCCGACCCGCACGAGATTTTGATAATCAGCACGCAGACGGGTTCATATTGCAGAGATCAACAAGGCTGGATTTCTGATAATTTTTCAATCGTCATAACCGGCAAGGAGCACTGTTTCCCGCGGCAGACGTAGGCACAAACATCGCCTCGCGGAGCGCACTGGGCGAGCAAGCCGGTCAGGTTTTTGGCATCGTTGGGAATGGCCAGCACGATCCGGCGCGGGTTGAACATTCTGTCCAGCGCCGCCCGCCATGCATAAAGTTTCTCCTGGTTCCCCCGCATCACGATCAGGGCCGGCGGTTCGAGTCCATTCTGAAGCGCCAGCAGCATGGCGGCATGGGCCTCGGGATAGCACAGCATTCCGGGCAGGGCGGCCTTGAGGGTGCGTTCCGCCGCGTCCAGATAACGCGGCTCCGCACACAGGTGGCCCAGTCGCAACAGCGCACGGGCTGCAATCGCATTGCCGGAAGGCAGCGATTCATCGGTGAAATTCCTGGGCCGGTGGAGCGGGGTGTCCTGGTCATCCGCCGTGAACCAGAAGCCGCCGTGCGGTTTGTCCTCGAAGTGTGCCAGCAGGGCGTCCGCCAGTTCGCGCGCGAAGGCGAACAGGTCGCTGTCCCAATGGGCCTGTGCCTGTATGAGTTCCAGGATGCCGTCCAGCAGGAAGGCGTAGTCATCGAGATACGCCGGGAGTTTTGCCCAGCCATCGCGCCAGCTGGCCAGCAGCCGGCCGTCTTTCCAGAGATGCGAGCGGATGAAGGTCACGGCCCGCCGCGCGGATTCCACAAAGCGCGGCTCATCCAGCAGGCGGCCCGCAATCGCCATGCCGCGGACCGTGAGGCCATTCCAGGCAGTGAGTACCTTGTCGTCGAGGCCCGGGCGCACGCGTCCCCGGCGTGTCGCCAGCAACTTGACGCGGGTGGATGCAAGCAGGGATTCCACATCCGTTGCATTCTTCCCCAAGGAGTCGGCTATATCCCTGATTCCGGCTTGCACATGCAGGTGCCACCGTCCCTCGAAATTCGCCGGCCGGTCGAGAGCGAAGCGCGGCGCGCAGACGGCGTATTCCACCGCGCTCAGAAGTTTCCGGATTTCCGCCGTGTCCCAGGTATAGTACCGGCCTTCCTGGCCTTCCGAATCCGCGTCCAGGCTCGAGTAATAACCACCATTCGGCGACTGCATCTCGTGCAGGATCCAGCCGGCGGTTTGCCGGGCGATGCGTGCGTACAGCGGCTCGCCGGTGAGCGCCCAGGCCTGGGCGTACAGTGCCAGCAACGGGCCGTTGTCGTAGAGCATCTTCTCGAAGTGCGGGATCATCCATTCCTCGTCCACCGCGTAGCGACAGAAGCCGCCCCCCAACTGGTCGTAGATGCCGCCCTCGGCCATGCGCGTGAGAGTGGTTTCCAGCATGTGCCGGCTGTGCTTTGCCGTCTCGCCGTCCACTTCCGCATCGCCGGCCCGCCACAGCAGGAATTCGAGGCTGGAAGGGTGGGGAAACTTGGGCGCGCGGCCGAAACCGCCGCAGCGCGGGTCGAAGCTTTCCGCCAGCGAGCGATAGGCGGCTTGCAGCGGAGCATCGCTTAATGCGTCCGCCGTGGCCGGGGTTTCAGACTCGATGCGCTTGAAAACATCCCGCAGCGCCGCGTTCTGCCGGTGCAAATCCGCCGCATGGTCACGGTAGAATCCCGCCACCCGCGTGAGCACTTCCTGGAAGGCCGGCATGTCGTAGCGCGGCGCTTTCGGGAAATAGGTGCCGGCGAAGAAGGGGGTGAGGTCGTCGGGGGCGAGGAACAGCGTCAGCGGCCAGCCGCCGCCACGCTGTGTCAGAACCTGGTGGGCGAGTTGATAGACACGATCCAGGTCGGGGCGCTCCTCCCGATCTACTTTTATATTGATGTACAGCCGGTTCATGAGCGCGGCGGTGTCCGCGTCCTCGAAGGATTCGTGGGCCATCACGTGGCACCAATGACAGGCGGAATAACCGATGGAGAGCAGGATGGGTTTGTGCTCGGTGCGTGCCCGCGCCAGCGCCGCTTCATTCCAGGGATGCCAGTCCACGGGATTGCCGGCATGCTGCAGCAAGTAGGGGCTGGTCTCGTGGATGAGACGATTAGTGTGTGACGCGTCGTTCATGGCGAGGGCATTTGGGTAGAATACGCACACTATAACCTCTTCCCCTCACCCCGACCCTCTGCGAAAACGGGGGCGAGGGAAGCACATTTCAATGTTATGTCGCTGCCGCCGCTGATACTCAGGAAGAATGAAGACCGGCGCCTGCGGGCGGGACACCTGTGGGTGTTCAGCAACGAAGTGGATATCGCGCGCACGCCGCTCAAGGCATTCGCGCCCGGTGACGCGGTGGAGATACACAGCCACAACGGCCGCTTTATCGGCAGCGGCTACGTCAATCCCAATTCGCTCATCAGCGCGCGCATTCTTTCGCGCGACCCGGAACGTCCGCCGGACCGCGCGCTGCTGGTGCACCGGCTTGACATCGCCCTGTCCCTGCGCGAACGGCTGTACGACAAGCCGTTTTACCGTCTCGTATTCGGTGAGGCGGATGGTCTGCCGGGGCTGGTGGTGGACCGGTACGCCGGGGTATTGGTGGTGCAGATTACCACCGCCGGTATGGAGAGAATGAAGGCCGACATCGTGGCGACGCTTACCGGGGTTATCAAACCCTCCGGCATTTTTTTCCGCAACGATGTGGCTATCCGCGAACTGGAGGGCCTGCCGTTGTACACCGAAACGGCGCACGGCGCCGTGCCGGACACGGCTACGATCGAGGAATACGGCTGCCGTTTCGAGATTCCCCTCAGCGGCGGCCAGAAGACCGGCTGGTTCTTCGACCAGCACGACAACCGCGGCCGCATGCTGCGCTATATTTCCGGAAAGCGCGTGCTGGACGTCTTCAGTTATGTGGGCGCCTGGGGTATTGAAGCGCTTGCCCACGGCGCCCGCGAGGCAGTGTGTGTGGACAGTTCCGCCACGGCGCTGGCGCATGTGATGCACAACGCCGGTCTCAATCATGTGACCGTGGCCGCGCGTGAAGCGGATGCTTTTGACGCCCTGCGTGAGCTGCGCGAATCGGGCGAGAAATTCGATGTGGTGATTCTCGATCCGCCGGCTTTTGTGAAGCGCAAGAAGGATCTTGCCGCCGGCCGCAATGCTTACCAGCGTCTCAACCAGTTGGCCCTGCAACTGTTGGAACCGGACGGTCTGTTGATTTCCTGTTCCTGTTCGCATCACCTGCCGGCAGCGGATCTGCTGCAAGCTGTCCAGACCGGCGTACGGCATCTGCAACGTGAGGCGCAATTGCTGGAAACGGGCGGCCAGGCCGCCGACCATCCGGTGCATCCGGCCATCGCCGAAACCGCCTATCTCAAGGCGTTTTACCTGCGCGCGGTTACGCTGTAATTCCAGGATGGTGTGATAAACTTCGCCCCCATGCTGACCTATCCTGACTTCGATCCCATTGCTCTAAGCCTCGGCCCCCTGAAAATCCACTGGTACGGTATCACCTATCTCGTGGGCTTCCTCGGCGGCTATCTTGTGTTGCTCAGCCGCGTGAAGAAACCCGGCAGCGGCTGGACCAAGGATCAACTGGCCGACCTGCTGTTTTATGCGGCCCTGGGCGTGGTGGTGGGGGGACGCCTGGGCTATACGCTGTTCTATGCCTACGACATCCAGGGGCATTGGCTGGAATGGCAGAATCCGCTCTATGTGTTTCAGGTCTGGGATGGCGGCATGGCCTTCCATGGCGGTCTCGTGGGCGTATTGATCGCCGTCTGGTTGTTTGCCCGCAAGTACCAGAAGCGTGTTTTTGGCGTGCTGGATTTCATCGCGCCGGCGGTGCCCATCGGTCTTGGCGCGGGCCGTATCGGCAACTTCATCAACGGCGAACTTTGGGGCAAGGTTTCAGACCTGCCCTGGGCCATGCGCATTCCCTGCGTCAACACCCGCTTTACGGGGGGTGAATACTGTCAGCAGGTGGTGAACGGCTACAGTCTGCCGCGTCTGCCCACGCAGCTCTACGAATGCTTCCTTGAAGGCGTGGTGCTGTTCACGGTGCTGTGGGTTTTTTCCCTGAAACCACGGCCGCGCATGGCGGTCTCCGGTCTGTTCGCACTGCTGTACGGCATATTCCGTTTCCTGGTGGAATTTGTGCGCCTGCCGGATCCGCAGCTCGGCTATCTGGCCTTCGGCTGGGTGACCATGGGCCAGGTGCTGTCCGCACCGCTCATCATTGCGGGTGCCGTACTGCTGTGGCTGGCCTACCGGCGCAAGGGCGGAACAGAAGCGAAGGCCTGATGCGCCAGTATCTGGCTCTCATGCGCCACGTGCGCGACCACGGCGCCAGGAAAAGCGACCGCACCGGCACCGGCACTCTCTCGGTATTCGGTTACCAGATGCGCTTCGACCTGAGCGAAGGCTTCCCGGCGGTCACCACCAAAAAACTGCACTTCCGTTCCATCATCCATGAACTGCTGTGGTTCCTGCGGGGGGACACCAATCTCAAGTATCTGCACGAGCACAAGGTCACCATCTGGGACGAGTGGGCGGATGCGAACGGTGATCTCGGACCCGTCTATGGGTACCAGTGGCGCCATTGGCCCACGGCGGATGGCGGTCATATTGACCAGATTGCCCGCGTGCTGGAGCAGCTCCGTACCACGCCGGATTCGCGCCGCATCATCGTAAGCGCCTGGAACGTGGCCGATCTCGACAGGATGGCGCTGGCTCCCTGCCATGCGTTCCTGCAATTCCATGTGGCACAGGGCAGGCTTTCCTGCCAACTTTACCAGCGCAGCGCCGATATTTTCCTGGGTGTGCCTTTCAATATCTGTTCCTATGCGCTGCTGACACATCTGATTGCGCAGCAGACGGGTTTGGAGCCCGGCGAATTCATCTGGACCGGCGGCGATTGTCACCTGTATCTCAATCATCTGGAACAGGCGGAGGAGCAGTTGTCGCGCAAGCCCTATCCGCTGCCGCAACTGACCATCAAACGCAAGCCGCCCTCGCTATTTGATTATCAGTATGAAGATTTCGAGATTGTGAACTATCAATCCCATGCGCCAATCAAGGCGCCGGTGGCGGTGTGAAGGCTGGAATCGCGGCCGGCATGGCCGCTCCTATAAATTTAAGGAATGGGTTTTTTGGTGGGAGCGGTGATATTCGCCGCGATGGATTTCCCCCGGGACGGCAGTGACCATCCCGGCCGCAATTCCGGGGGCGGATATCAAGGTGCAGAGTATGCCCACAATCACCTGGCAGGATTTCGAGAAACTGGAGTTGCGCGCCGGTACCATCATCGCCGTCGAGTGCTTTCCGGAGGCGCGCAAGCCGGCGTATAAGCTCAGTGTGGACTTCGGCCCGGAGGTCGGCGTGAAGAAATCCTCGGCGCAGGTCACCGTGCATTACGCCGCGGAGGAGCTTGTGGGCCGGCAGGTGATCGCCGTGGTGAACTTCCCGCCTAAAAGGATCGGCCCGTTCCTGTCCGAATGTCTGGTTACGGGTCTTTACCGCGAAGACGGCAGCGTGGTACTGGCGGTGCCGGATAAACCCGTGCTCAACGGCGCGAAACTCGGATGATGTTGTCACTCATCGTTGCCTGCGGTCTTGACAATGAGATCGGCAAGGATGGCCGCATGCCCTGGCATCTGCCGGCGGACCTGAAGCACTTCAAGGCGCTGACGCTGGGCAAGCCGGTACTCATGGGCCGGCGCACATTCCAATCCATCGGCAGGCCGCTGCCTCGGCGGCGTAATATAGTGGTGACCACAGACAAGGCGTTCCGGGCGGAGGGTTGTGAGCTGGCGCACTCCGTCGGGGAGGGGATGCAATTGGCGGGTGCGGTTGCAGAGATCATGGTGATTGGCGGCGGCGAGATTTATCGCCGTGTCTGGTCTCAGGCGCAGCGTATCCACATTACGCGCATATACGCCCGTTTCGATGCCGACACCTTCTTTCCGGAAACGGACCCCGCCGAATGGCGGGAAACGGCGCGAGAGGAACATGGCGCGGATGCGCGTAACCCGTTCGATTATGCCTTCATCATATTGGAGCGGGTATTTGGCTGCGGGTAAATCCATTTGCAGGATTGAGGCAATGCCTGCCGGGATCTATTCTGCGACATTCACAGCGTGGGTGCAGGGAGATGCTCCGAGGATGCCATTCGCATGAATAAAACCACGCGCCTCGCACGCATCTGGCATCTGCTGAAGAGTCCCGTGAAACTGCGCAATCCCTTGTCGGCACTGGCAGCCCTGGCCGAGGTATCCGACTGGCGCGGCGATGAGGTGCCACAACAGGTCGCGCTGCGCCGCCAGCAATCCGATTTGACCCTCTCCGTATCCCTGGTCATGAGCCTGTTTGCCTTGCTCGAATTGCTGCTCAAGCCGCAGTCGGGCTATGACAAATGGTATGTGTTCAGTGTGGTACTTTCGGGTGCATTTCTGCTAAACGCCGTACTCGCCTGGCGCGGCTTTACCCGGCTCGCCAGTTACCTGTTGCCGCTGTTTCTGGCGCTCTTTGTGGCAGTGCAGATTTCCCAGCATACCGGTATGAGCTGGATATTCCTGGTGCCGCCCGTGGTCCTGTTCTTGCACCCGTTGCGGCGCGGGTTGATGCTTCTGGCCGGCATGCTGATTCTGGTGATGCTGATCGTCAGCGTTGCACACGTGCAAATGGAACTGCGCGGCGAGGAATCTTTCGAGTTTATCGTGAGTATTCTCATATTGGTGGTGGTGTGCGCGATTATCGTGGAGCAATTGCAGGAAAGTCTTGGATCCGTTGCCACGGTGGCATTCAGGGATCCGCTCACGGGTTTGTACCGCCGCAGCGTGTTCGACGAATTTTTGTCGAACCACCTGAAAATAGTGCGGCGTTCCCGGCGCAATTTCGCATTATTGATGCTCGACATTGACAATTTCAAGACGGTTAACGATCTGTTCGGACATACGGCCGGTGACGCGCTGCTGCGTCAGGTCGGAGAGTTACTGCGCGACAATCTGCGTGCCGGCGACATTGCCGCTCGCTATGGCGGCGATGAATTCCTGGTCCTGCTGTCGGACTGTCCCGTGTCCCAGGCCGCGGAGATTGCAGAGCGGCTGCGTGCACAGATTGATGTGCTGGGTGAATCCAGGCAATACGGCGGCGCCTGCCGGATGACGGTATCCATGGGGATTGCCGTGTATCCCGGCGACGGGGACACGGTGGAAACCCTGTTTGAGGCCGCTGATCGGCATCTGCTGGCGGCGAAGCAGACCGGAAAGGATCACATTGTGGGAACGCGTGCCGTGAGCACGTAGCAGGTTATCAACGCGTGCGCAGATGCACTGCTAACGGTGCAAGTGCCGGCGTTTCCCGGCAGAGGCTTTCTGCCCACTCCAGGCCGGTGCGAATCTCTGCAGCCAGGCGTTGCCTGGCTTCGTCAAGTTCCCGACGACGCATTTCCCTGTCAAAGCGCTGGCTTGGGATTTTCGCGTAGGACTGCATCAATGGCCCGTTCACAAGGACTTCAGCCTGATTGCGGCTGGAATCGAGTTCCAGGAAATCGGCCAGTATCTCAAGCTGTTCGGCAGGCGCCGCGAGGAAGGTTTCGAAGTCCAGGAGCCGGGTGCGGCCGGGTGCGGCGTCCCGCGCGCGCTTGAAGCACAGCAGTTCGGTGAGCCAGTTGAGGCTGAACTGCTGTGCATCCCGGAGCGTCCCCTGACGGATATCCGTGCGGTCGGTGAGACGGTGGAAATCGGCCAGCCAGGCCGCGGCGTAGGCGCGGCCATTCTCGCGGGTCTCCTCCGCGCGCAGCATCGTGGCGAGCCAGGTTTTCAGAGGCAGGTACAGTAGCACCGCACGGGATGCATTGTTGTTTGCCAGCAGCATCTCGGCCAGATTGCCGGCGCCACTGGTGAGCTTGATAAGGGACCTGTCGTCCTTGCGATAGGTGCGCGACAGCAGTTGCAGTGACAGCTGCAGCAATCGCCGCCAGGCATTCCCATCGAGCGGTGCGCCGGGCGTGTCCAATTCCCGTTGCGTCATGGCGAGAGCCAGCAGTGTCAGGGGTTCACGCAGGCTGAACACCCGCGGCAGCTCGCCCAGCAGCCGCGAGATGAGCGTCGAACCGCAATGACCCACGTGGAAAATGTAATGGGGCGCCCGCGGCACCGTGAGCCCCCGCGTGGCTTCAAACAGCATCTCCAATGGGAACCACGCACCCTGGGTATGCGGCGTAAACATGCGTTCATCCAGGAACGAGGCCTGGCGATAGATACTTTCGTTAATATGGACCACCAGGCCGCGACGGTTCACCAGGTCCAGGTTCTGTAACAGGTAATCGGGGCTCTGCCTGAGTCCGGCGAGGAAAGGGTGCGTGCTCATGCTTCGATGGACGGCGGAGAACAGGTGCGCATGTGCAAAGATTGTGGTCGGTTGGGAAATTGTCCCCATTTTCCGCGCTCGCCGAGCGGGCGACAAGTTTTCTGCTGACAGGGTATTGCGTCACCCCCCACGTACCGTTTGGCGGCATGGAGACAACCGGCAACCGGGGAATCTTGCGGGACGCAGCAAACGGGGTGTAACGTATTCATCTGAAAAGAAAAATAATCGAAATGGAGTGAACCCGTGAAATTGACTTTTCCCGGCAGTCTGCGCGCCCGGCTGTTTTTGCTGGTATTCGCGGTGCTCGTCCCGGCGGCGGCCGTTGTCGTGTGGGGAGGCATCAATCAGCGGGAGATGGTGGACGCACAATATCACCAGGAAGCGCTGCATCTGGCGGAATTCACGGCGAATAATTTCTACCATCTCGTGCAGGAAGGGCGGATCACCCTGACTTTGCTCCAGCAACTTCCCGACATCGAGCGGGTCAACGGGCATTGCTCCGCCACCTTGGCGGCCATTCGCGGCCGGCACCGGCGTTTCGACAATCTGGGCGTTATCGGCGCGGACGGGCGCACGCTGTGCAGTGCCCTGCCCCTACATGGGAGCGTCTATCTGGGCGACCGTCCCTATTTCAGGCGCGCCATGGCAACGGGAAAGTTCACCGTGGGCGGCTTCCAGGTGGGCCGTATCACCGGCCGTCCCGGTGTCGTGGTTGCCCTGCCGCTCCCCGGTGCCGGGGGACGGCCGCGCGACGTGCTGTTCGCCACGCTGAGTCTGCGCTGGCTCAGCGATTCGGTGGTAACGGCGCATGAACTGTCCGGCACCGTCGTCAGCATCACGGACAACGCAGGCCGGCTGATTGTGCAGCACCCCAGAATGGCGGCGGCCGGCACTGTCCTGCCGCTCGTCTCCCGCCTGCTCGGCCGTCCACAGGACGGCTCCGGCACACTGACCGCCCACGGGTTTGACCACCGGCGGGCGCTGTTCGGCTATACGCGTCTGGCCACCGACAGCGGCGGCGGACTGGTGCTGGCAAGCATCCCCGCTTCCCTGGCCGAAGCCCCGGTAAGGCACATCCTGGCGCGCAATTTGTGGGTGCTCGTTGGCTTGCTGTGTGTGGCACTCGCGGCGGTATGGACGCTGGGGGAGACATTGATCCTGCGCAAAACCCGGGCGCTCATTTCGGCGGCGCAACGCTTGAGCGCGGGTGAGACGGCGGTGCGCACGGGCCTGCGGCACGGCGGCGATGAGCTGTCCCGGGTGGCGGCCACCTTCGACAGCATGGCGGAATCCCTGGAGCAGCGCGAGCGGGAGCTGCGCGGGCAGGTGGAGCAGATTGCCCGCCTCAACCGGACCTACCGGCTGCTCACCGCCGTCAACAGCCTGCTGATCCGCGTGCGCGAACAGCGGGAGCTGTTCCGGGAGGCGTGCCGCATCGCCACCGAACAGGGAGGATTCTTGCTGGCATGGATCGGCACAGTGGACCGCAGCAGCGGCAGGGTCCGTCCCCTGACCTGGAGCGGCCTGCCCGATTTCGATGCGGAACGGCTGTGGCTTCCGCTCGAACCGGCCGATACCCCAACGGCGCGCGCGGTGCAGGAAAGCCGCAGCAGCGTGTGTGACGATTTTCTCAATAATCCCGGCACCCGGCACTGGCGCGTCATCGCGGAGCGCGTCGGTATCGCTTCATCGGCCACATTGCCATTGCGCGTGGGCGACGAGGTGCGCTGGGTGTTCGCACTCTATGCCCGTGAGCCGGGCTTCTTCGACGCCGAAGAGTTGATGCTGCTCGAACAACTTGCCGCGGACATCAGTCTCGGCCTGCGGACCCTGGGGAGCGAGCTGGAACTCGGCTATCTTGCCACCCACGATGCGGTGACTGACCTGCCGAACCGCCGCCTGCTGATGGAACAACTGGATTATGCCCTCAAGCGCGCCCGCCACAGCGGGCGGCACGTGGCGGCGGTCGAGCTCGACATTGCGGATTTCCAGCGTCTCAGTGACCTGCGGGGTCCGCACGCTGGCGACGCGCTGCTGCGGGAGCTGACGACACGTTTGCGGGCCATATTGCGCGATGGCGATACGCTTGGACGTGATACGGGGGCGCGCCTGGCCGTCATTCTTGCGGATGTCGCCGGACCCCAGGACGTGCGCCACGTGGTGGAGCGCATTCTCGGTGACCTTCCCGCCACGCTGCGCGTCGGCGGGGACGACATCCCGCTTTCCGTGCGCGCGGGGATCGCGGTGTTTCCGGGCGATGCCGACACCCCGGAAGGATTGCTGAACTGCGCGCTGCTCGCCCTGCAAGGCAAGGACACCGACGCGGATGGAGCCGTGGCGTTCTTCTCTCCCGCCTTTAACCACACGCTGCAGGAGAATCGCCGCCTCGAACAGGCGCTGCGCCGTGCCATCGAGGACGAAACACTGGAGTTGCATTACCAGCCGGTGGTGGATGCCGTGCAGCGGAGGCTTGTAGGTTTCGAGGCACTGGCGCGCTGGCGTTCGCAGGAGTTCGGCATGGTTCCGCCGGGACGGTTTATTCCGCTGGCCGAGGCGGGCGGACTGATCCTGCCGCTCGGCGAATGGGCGTTGCGTACCGCCGGTCGGCAGGCCCTGCTGTGGGAGCAGGCGGGACACCGGGATCTGCGCATCGCCGTCAATGTCTCCGTCGCCCAGCTCCGGGAGCATGATTTTCCCGAACGGGTGCGCAGCGTGCTGGAATCAGTCGGCGGAGTGCCGCACCGCGTGCAGCTTGCCTTGGAAATCACCGAGAGCATGTTGATCGCCGATCTTGACGCAGCCGTGCAGTTTTTGCGCGGACTCAAACAACTCGGCCTGGCGCTTTATCTGGACGATTTCGGCACCGGACATTCCTCGCTGAGCTATCTCCACCGTCTGCCTTTTGATGTCATCAAGGTGGACCAGGCTTTCATTCGCGGGCTACCCGCCGATGCCTCCAGTGCGGCGATCATCAAGAGCATCGTGGGCATTGCCGGGGTGCTCGGCTTGGCGGTGATTGCCGAAGGCGTGGAAACGGAGCCGCAGCTCGCCTTGCTGCGGGAGTTGGGATGCGGCTTCGTTCAGGGTTACCTGCTCGGCCGGCCGATGCCGGCGGTTGAGGCCGAACGCCTGCTGGCCGCCGCCTCCGGCAATCGGGGCAGCATCTGAGCGGTGCGGATCCGGGACGTTCAGCGCTCTGCAGACAGGCGGATGGGTGCGAGTCGTTCGCGGATCAGACGGGCGGCCAGTGCCAGATCCACATCCGCGATGTTTTCCGCCCGCCGCAGGAGCGTTTCCAGGATTTCCGCCTGCACTGCGCCGCGCTGCTGCGCTGCGGCATACGGGATAGGGTGGAACATCACCATGGAATACCGCGGAATGAAGCGCTCCGGGTAACTCTCTTCCAGCAGGAAACCAAGCTGCTTCTGCAGATGGAACTTGGGATCGCGCACTGTGTCGCGCATCTCCACGTAATTCTCCAGCGCCATTTCGGCAATCGCTTCGGCGTCCGGGCGCCGCCGCCTTTCGAATTCCGCGAACACTTTCTCCCAGTCATCACCCCGTGATTCAATGCACTGATCCAGTATCAGGCAATCCTCGAAAGCGCAATTCATGCCCTGGCCGTGGAACGGCACGATGGCGTGGGCGGCGTCGCCCAGCAACAGCACTTTGTCTTGCACATGCCAGGATGAGCTGTGCACCGTACCCATGACGCCGGTGGTGTGCTGATAGAACTCGTCTTGCAGGTCGGGAATCAGTTTGCAGGCATCGGGAAAATTCTTCCCGAAGAAAGCCAGCAAAGCTTGCGGCTCTTGCAGTGAACCAAAACCGGGCTCACCTTCCCTGGCCAGGAACAGGGTGACGGTGAAGCTGCCGTCCAGATTGGGCAGGGCGATGAGCATATAGCCACCCCGCGGCCAGATGTGCAGCGCTTCCCGCTCCATCCGGTGCTTGCCGTCTTCCCCGGCGGGGATGCTGAGCTCCTTGTAGCCGTGTGGCAGGATGTCTTCCATCACCCTTATACCCAGGCGTTTCACCATGGCCTGGCGCACGGTGGAGCCGCCGCCATCGGTGGCAATGACGGGTTTGGCCCTGATTGCATATTCGCGACGGCTGGATTCATCGGTAAGATGCAATGTGTCGGTTTCAAAATCCACATGGTCGCAGCGCTGCCGGAACAGGATTTCCACGCCCGCCGCTTCGGCCGCATCCATGAGCAGCGCGTTGAGGCCGGGGCGGGAGACGGAGTGGATCACTTCCGTGGGTGTGCGACCGTAGGGTGTAAACGTCAGTTGATCATGCTCGTCGTGCAGCATGCGGCCAGGCATGGGAATGAGCAGTTTTTGTACTTTCTTCAACAGGCCCACCAACTTGAGCGGACGGATGCCGCGGTGGGCCAGCGCCAGGTTGATGGAACGGCCGGCGGGGATTGCGTACCGGCGCATGTCCGGACGTCGCTCATATACACTTACTCTGAACCCGCGGCGTGCCAGAAAGATGGCCAGCAGACTGCCGGCGAGGCCGGCGCCGATGAGGGTGATTGCTTTTTTATCGCTCATGATTCGGAACGTCTAACGGAATAACCCGGCGATCCGATAGCATCCTGTCCCATAGGAGTACCGTCTTGGCGCGATGACTTTGAAATCGCGGCTGGAAGCCGCTCCTACTCCCATCGCTGTACTCTGATATTTCATTGAGCCAGATGCTCTTGGAAACAATCCCCGGACATTTACGTCGCCGTGCTGCGGTTACTCAAGCAGTTCCACAAGGATCTCCACAAAGCGGTATACATCGCCATAGGTATTGTAGAGCGGCACGGGCGCCACGCGGATAACGTCCGGTTCGCGCCAATCGCAGGTGATACCGCGTTGCTCCAGCTCTTCGAAAATTCCGCGTGCCCCGGCGCGATCGCTGTGCAAGCGCAATGACAGCTGGCAACCGCGTGCCTTTGGAGCATCGGGTGTAATGATTTCGACGCGCTCCGGCAGTTTTTCCCTGAGCAGCCATTCCAGGTAACCGGTGAGTTTCACGGATTTTTCCCGCAGCGCGACCATGCCTGCCGCATCGAATATCTCCAGTGAGATCAACACCGGCGCCAGGGCGAGGATGGGAGGATTGCTGAGTTGCCAGCCTTCGGCGCTTTCTGTGGGGACGAATTCCGCACCCATCCTGAAGCGCGTGGACTTGTCATGGCCCCACCAGCCGGCGAAACGCGGCATATCCCGCCTGCCCAAATGACGCTGGTGCACGAAGCAGCCGGCGACCGCACCGGGGCCGCTGTTCAGGTACTTGTAATTGCACCATGCGGCGAAGTCCACGTCCCAGTCGTGTAGTTGCAGCGGCACATTGCCGGCGGCGTGGGCCAGATCAAAACCGGCCACGGCGCCTGCAGCATGGGCGGCGCGGGTGATGCGCGCCATGTCGAACCACTGGCCCGTGAGGTACTGCACACCGGGGAGCAATACCAGCGCGATTTGCCGGCCTGCTTCGCCGAGTACGGCTTCGATATCCTCCGTGCGCAACCACTGTTCGTGACGGCGCGGAGCGATCTCGATGAGCGTCTCGGCGGGATCGAGTCCGTGGAAACGCAACTGGGATTCCACCGCGTAGCGATCCGAAGGAAAGGCGCCGCGTTCGATGAGGATGCGGTTGCGTTCTCGCGAGGGGTTGAAGAAGCTTACCATCATGAGGTGCAGGTTGACGGTGAGGGAATTCATGTTGATAACTTCCGCAGGTTTGGCCCCCACCACGCGCGCGGTCTTTTCCGTGAGCAGTTCGTGGTAGGGCATCCACGGACGCCGGCCCGCAAAGTGTGCCTTCACCGCCAGCCGCTGCCAGTCCTGCAGTTCTTCCTGCAGAAAACGCGCCGTGGTTTTAGGCTGCAAACCCAGGGAGTTGCCGCAGAGATAAATCTCATCCGTATTGCCCTGCCTGGGAATGTGGAAATGGTCGCGGTAATGCACCAGCGGATCGGCATGATCCAGCGCGGCGGCGCAGTCGGCGTTGGGGCGGAATTTCATTTGATTTCCACGGGATAAATGAGGGGACGGCTGGGTGCGGCGTCGCTCATGAACGCGGGAATCTGCAGGTCCAGCAGGTAATAGCCATCCTTCACCTGGTCCGGCACGTAAATCATTTCAGTCACCGTGCCATGCGGGCGCAAGGCTTCCCGCTGGCGGCGGCTTCCCGCCGGCAATCCCCAGAAAGCACGGTGTGCCGCGAGACGTCCCTCATCCTGCATGGGATCCAGTGAAGGCAGGTCCAGCAGAAGGTGTTCCACCCCGGCTTCCACCAGCAGTGTCACGGCATCGTCCGCCACATGAGCCGGAGGCATGACTGGATTGTAACGGCGTGACAGTTTTTCCTTGCTGTTCGGCAATGTACGGATGACAAATGCCGCATGCAAGCCCCGCAGGGGGTGGTGCTGCAAGCTCGTCTTTATGAGCGCCGCATCAATGATATTGTGCCGCGGCATCAGGGTGACGAGGGTTGCCGGCAGCAGCGATGTGCGCAGTTGTTCCGTCACCACAGTGGCGTCATCCACTATATGGCCGATGCATTCTGTGTGCGTGCCGTTGCAGTGGGGTACCAAATGATAATCGCCCACGTTACAGCTGCCGCCCTGATGTGTATCGCCTGTAAAACTTCCCGCTTGCAGCGGGGTGGCGCTCGCTTGTGGCGCATCGAAAAAGTTGGGTTGTGGACCGCTGAACTGCAGTGGAATGGCAAGCGACACACCACGTGCCAGATCGGCGGTGCAATGGTGGTTGTCAATCTCGAAACGCAGGATGTTCACAGGAAGCGTGCCCGGTCGAGCTTGAGCCATTCCAGTGCCGTGCCATACAGCAGCCTTTCTTTGGTTTGCGTGTCCAGCGGCATGGATTCGATCAACTTGCCGGGAATCTTCTCGCCCAGCGGGAAGGGATAATCACTGCCCAGGGCGATGCCGTTCGCGCCCATGAGATCAATCATGTATTGCAGCATCCCGGGATGGTGTACCAGGGAATCCACGTAGAAGCGTCCCAGATAGCTCATGGGGTTTGCTTTATTATCCACGGCACAGAGGTCGGGACGCACCTGGAAGCCGTGTTCGATGCGGCCTGCGGTGGCCGGGAACGCGCCGCCGCCGTGGGCGAAACACACACGTAGCTTTGGCAGGCGCTCGAATACGCCGCCAAAAATCATGGAGCAGACGGCCAGCGAAGTTTCCGCGGGCATGGCCACCAACCACGGCGTCCAGTATTTGCGCATGCGTTCCTTGCCCAGCATGTCCCAGGGATGCACGAATACGGCCGCACCCAGTTCCTGGGCGGCCTCGAACACGGGGAAAAGCGTCGCATCATCCAGATTCATATCGTTCACGTGGGAGCCGATCTGCACGCCGGGAAGTCTCAGTTCCTTTACGCAGCGTTCCAGCTCGCGGATGGCAAGAGCCGGCGCTTGCAGGGGAAGTGTGCCGAGTCCAATGAAGCGTTGCGGATGTAGTGCAACCACACTTGCAATATGGTCATTGAGCAGACGGCTGAGATCATGAGCATGTTCGGCCTTGGCCCAGTAGCTGAACATCACCGGCACCGTGGATAATACCTGCACACTCACTCCGTGCGCGTCGCATTCCAGCAGCCGTACCCGTGGATCCCAGCAATTGGCCTGCACCTCCCGGAACAACTCACCGTCTTTCAGCATGCGGGCGCAGCCGGGGCCATGATGCTCCAGTTGAATGAAGCCACCGTAGCCATATTTATCCTTCAGATTGGGCCAATCATGGGGGAGGATGTGAGTGTGGATGTCTATTTTCAGAATCATTGCTTTTTCTTCGGAGTTTCCATAATGGTCCCGCATTGTATACAGGTGCGGTTTTTCACATCGCCGAAAAAGCGGTCAAACACCGGCGGGAACTGGGTTTCGATGTTGGTGAGGTGGAAATATTCCTCATAGAGCTTATGGTTGCAACGCTCGCAAAACCACAGCAGGCCATCCTGTTCCTCCGGCAGGCGCGGGCGCTCGATCACCAGGCCCGCGGTGTCGGCGAAGCGCTGGGGCGAGTGGGGCAGGTGCGGCGGGATCAGCAGGATTTCACCCTCGTGGATGGGAATATCCACGGGCTTGCCGTTCTGCATGGTCTTCAAAAGCATATTGCCTTCAATTTGATAAAAGAACTCTTCGCCGGGATCATCGTGGAAGTCCTTGCGGGAATTGGGCCCTCCCACCACCTGCACCACGAAACCGGTATCGGTGTAGATGCGCTTGTTGCTCACCGGCGGTTTCAACAGTTGACGGTTATCGTCAATCCACTTTCTGAAATTGATCGGTATCAGATTCCACATGATGTCATCCTCCTGGAACCCGCAAGGTGCCGGAAAGCCCCTTGGCTTTAATCTCTCCCTTCAAGGGGCAGAGAGGAAAATTGGAATTACGCCATTATAGGGTCGCGATGCATTTCAATTCGATAGCGATGGGTGTGGGCAGGGCGGTCACTTCCACCGTGGTGCGGCAGGGCTGGTTGTCTTTGAAATATTCAGCATAAACGCGGTTATAGACAGTGAAATCACGCCGTATATCGGTGAGGAACACGGTCACATCCACCAGCTTGTCCCAGCCCGAGCCTGCGTCTTCCAGGATCAGGCGCACGTTCTCGAACACCGAGCGGCACTGGGCTTCGATGTCATAAGCCACGATATTTCCCCGGTCATCCAGCGTCACGCCTGGGATTTCCTTTGCACCGCGCCTGCGCGGCCCGACGCCGGACAGAAACAGCAGATTACCCACGCGGCGCGCATGGGAATAAAGTCCCACCGGTTCCGGTGCAGTTTCTGAATTGATTCGGATATCTTTTGTCATGATGTCATTTGCAAAGATCATAGTGGGATTGAGGATGCTTTTATCTCAGGGTATCTGTTCATTTCGTCCATTCTCTTCGGACGAGAAAAAAATGGACCTGTCATGCGGGGGCGAGTCGCACTGCGACAAGCGCCCGACCGGAATGGTCGGACTGGAACGGAATCCCGCCTTCAATATTTGATGCAGACATTACGCGCCTCGGTAAAAAATCGCATGGCTTCCCAGCCGCCTTCACGGCCAGTGCCGGACTGCTTCATACCACCCATGGGCACACGCAGATCACGCAGCATCCAGCAGTTCACCCAGATGAGACCGGCTTCGAGCTGCGCAGCCAGGCGATGACAGCGGGATACGTCACGGCTCCAGAGTGAAGCGGCCAGACCGTAGGGCGTGCCATTGGCCCAGGCGACGGCTTCGTCTTCTGTGTCAAAGGGAATCAGCGTTACCACCGGACCGAAGATTTCCTCCTGGTTGGTGCGGCAATCATAAGGCAGGTTCTCGATGACGGCCGGTTCCATAAACCAGCCCCCGCTGCAGCGGCCGTCCAGGCGCGCGCGCCGGCCACCGCAAAGGATTTTTCCGCCCTCCTTTTTGGCCAGCTCGATGTAGCCCAATACTTTTTGCAGGTGCGCCTCCGAGATCACCGCACCCTGCGCGGTGATCTCCTCCAGCGGATCGCCCGGGCTCAGCATCTTCGCGCGAGCCACGAACTCGTCGCGGAAGCGCGCATACAGGCCACGTTCGATGAGGATGCGCGAGCCGCACAGGCAGATTTCGCCCTGATTGGAAAATGCCGCACGCATGCTTTCCGACACAGTACGTTCGAAGTCGCAGTCGGAAAACACCAGGGTTGGATTCTTGCCACCCAGTTCCAGGGAAAGTTTCTTGAATTTCGGTGCCGCCCGGCCGGCGATGTCGGCGCCGGTTTTAGTGCCGCCGGTGAAGGAGATGGCCTTCACGTCCGGGTGTTCCACCAGCAGCACGCCTGCCTTGGGACCGAGACCCTGCACCACGTTGAGCACCCCCGCCGGGAATCCCGCCTCCATGCAGAGTTCCGAAAGCAGATACGCCGTCATGGGAGTGAGTTCGGAGGGTTTCGCCACCACGCAGTTGCCGGCGGCCAGCGCCGGTGCGAGTTTCCAGGTAAGCAGATACAGCGGCAGATTCCAGGGGGAGATGCAGCCCACTACGCCGAGCGGCGAGCGCAGAGTGTAATTGATGGCTCCGGATTCCATGGCATGGGATTCGCTGGCGAATTGGCTGGCAGCGGCGGCGAAGTAGCGCAGATTGGCCACGGCCCGCGGGATATCCAGACTGCGCGCGAGAGCGATGGGTTTGCCGGTGTCCACGCTTTCAGCGCGAGCCAATTTTTCCAGATCCCGCTCCACCAGGGCGGCAAGTTTGTGCAGCCATTCGCCGCGTTTCGCGGCGGATGTGGCGGACCATGCCGGAAAGGCGCGCTGAGCGGCGGCCACGGCGTTATCCATGTCGGTCTTGTGAGAATCGGGAATGCGCGCGTATGCCTTACCCGTCGCCGGTTCGAAATCCTCCAGCCAGCCGCCGGAGGCGGCAGGCGTGAGTTTACCGTCTATATAGTTGGCCAGTTTCTGCATGTCACAGGCTCTGAACGCGGCAGGGTATTCAACTTGTTTTCGCAGCGCGCCGCCCCAGTGTCACGCCGCCGTTCCGGGCAAGCACATGCTCGTCATGAAGATCGCTGCTGAGAATCGGGTCTGGCATAACCGCTGTCACCATTATCAAGAGATACGCACAAAGCTCAGTTGCCTGTCTCCGGCCGCCGTGCGCCGGAGCAGTCCACGCAATACCAGCCGCCGCTGTCGTCGCCGTCGAGCCGCAAGGCCGAGAGCCGTCCGCCCCACACGCAACCCGTGTCCAGCGGATAGATATTCTGGCCCTTTATTTCACCGAGCGTGGACCAGTGACCGAAGAGGATATACAGACCGGCGCTGGCGCGCCCCGGTACTTCAAACCAGGGCATGAAGCCCGCCGGCTGGGTACCCGGCGCACCTTTGCAGGCGAGATCGAGTTCACCTTCCAGAGAACAGTAACGCAGGCGTGTGAAACAGTTCACGATGAAGCGCAGCCGTTCCATGCCTGAAAGCTCCGCTGACCAGCGGCGCGGCTGGTCGCCGTACATTTGCGTGAAGAATCCCGGATAATCGGCTGCGCGCAGCGCAGCTTCCAGTTCCCGTGCGCAGGCAGTGGCGATGGCAAGATCCCACTGGGGCGGCAGGCCGGCATGAATAAGCGTATAGCCCAGCGGTGCATCGTGATGCAGCAGCGGACGCTGACGCAGCCAGTGCAACAGCTCATCGCGATCCGGGGCGGCGAGAATGGCATCGAGTGTATCTGCGGGCTTGTGCTGGTGCACACCTTCGGCAAGGGCCAGCAGGTGCAGATCATGGTTGCCGAGCACACACACGGCGCGCTCGCCCAGGCTTTTCACGAAACGCAGGGTTTCCAGTGACTTGGGGCCGCGGTTCACGAGGTCGCCGGTGAACCAGAGATGGTCTTCCGCAGGATTGAAGTCGAGTCGTTCCAGCAGCCGGCGCAGATCGTCGTAGCAGCCCTGGATGTCGCCAATAGCGAAAATGGCCATTAGTGGTTGCTGCGCCTGTTTTTATTTTGCCCCTCACCCTTGCCTCCCCCCGGAAGGGGAGAGTTGTCGAGGAGGCGAGCGGTAAATAGAGCCATCAGTGCAACATCCCCGGCACCGCCAGCCGGAAGGGGGCGATGGGGGCGTCGAAATGTTCACCCTGGTCGTTCACCATCTGATAGGCACCCTGCATGGCGCCCACGGGAGTTTCCAGTATCGCCCCGCTGGAATAGCGGAAGCCCTCACCGGGCTTGAGGTGCGGCTGCTCGCCTACCACGCCTTCGCCGCGCACTTCCTGAACCTTGCCGTTGGCATCCGTGATAAGCCAATGACGCGTGAGCAACTTGGCCGGCAGATTGCCCTGGTTGCGGATGGTGATGGTGTAAGAGAACACAAAACGGTGCTGGGCTGGATCGGACTGGGTGGCCACATAGGCCGTTTCCACGTCCACACAAATGTTGTTGGCGCTGTCGTTCATGGGTCGGGAAAGTTGGGTGCGTGCTGCCATGAGCAGCCGGGCCGCCATTTTAGCGAAAATCGCTCTCCACGGCTCAAGTACCGCTGATACGTACCGCCAGCACGTCGCAGGGACGAGGCCGGCGGGTTTCGCCGAACATGCCGGCCCCGGATGAGCGCGAGGCAAGGGTGAGCCGCGCAGCGGCGAACGGGCGGGCAGGGCGAGAAGCACGGCTTCGAGCGGCCCCCCCGGGAGGAAGGTCCTGGACCGCATGCGGAGCAGGAGGCGAAACATGATGGCTCGCCCCGGGCCACAAGCGCAGCAGGATAGTGGAGCGCAGCGGCCGGGCCGGTCCACGCACCGCAAGGAGGGTTCTGTGTCTCTAGCTCAGCCGCACGGCCAAGACGTCGCAGGGAGCCTTATGCAGGATGGATTTCTCGGTGGAGCCCAGGAATACGGCCAAGCCATGGCGTCCACGACTGCCCAATACCAGCAGATCTGCCTGTTCCTCGGTGGCCACGCGCAGGATTTCGGCCTTGATGTTGCCCAGTTCCACCCGGCGTGGGACCGCCTGCATACCCAAGCTATCGCACAGGACGTCGAGCCGCTGGTGTGCGCCCTGTACCAGTTCGCCCTCCAGATCCACAGGAGGTGGCAGCAGGGCCTCACCGGCCGGGTCCACGGGAATGAATTCCACTACGTGCAGCAAACTGAGTTTGGCGTGGAAGCGGGTGGCGAGTTCTTGACCACGGCGGGCCACGGCCTCGCTGTCCTGGGTCAGGTCCACGGCGATTAGAACGTGGCGGTAACCGCTCATAGGTTATCCCCTGATTTGGTGCATGAATTCACAGTATAAGGGAGAGCGGTGTCACCGCCATGCAGCCGGCAACCCCGGGGTGGGGAAACCGGGGTCAGCCTGCCAGGCGGGCATAATCGGCAGCGCTGAGGGTCTCGGGACGTTGGGCAGGATCCAGGCCGGCGGCGCGGATGGCGGCCTCATCGGCGAGCCCTTGCAGGGCGTTCTTCAGGGTCTTGCGGCGGCGGCTGAAGGCCTGATTGACGAGCACCGCAAAGCGGACCGGATCGCCAACGGGAAATGCCGGTGTCACACACGGCACGAGACGCACGAAGGCAGACTCGACTTTGGGTGCGGGCGTGAAAGCGCCCGCCCCGATGGTAAACAACGGCTCCACCCGGCAATGGGCGGCAAGCATGATCGTAAGCCGGCCGTACTCCTTGCCTCCCGGCTTTGCCGCCATGCGCCGCACTACCTCCTTCTGCAACATGAAATGCATGTCTCGGATCATGTCCGCCTGCTGCAGCAGGTGGAACAACAGGGGCGTGGAGATGTTGTAAGGCAGGTTGCCAACCAGGCGGATTTTTTGTCCTGCCGGAGCGAGGGCACGGTAATCGGTCCTGAGTGCATCGCCCTGGATCACGCGCAATGTCCCCTTGTCTGCCGCATCCGCCTCAAGACGCGGGATCACATCCCGGTCAAGCTCCACGGCGGTGAGTGCACCACAGACTTGCAGCAATGGAAGCGTGAGCGCACCCAGACCGGGGCCGATCTCGATGAGGAAGTCATCGCGTTTCGGGGCGATGGCCGATAGAATCCTGTTTATGACATTACGGTCATGCAAAAAATGTTGGCCGAAACGTTTCCTCGGCTGGTGAGGTTGTGTTGAGCTGCGCTTCATTCGCTTTCCCTCGGTCTGACCTTCCATCGCACGAGATGGAGCAGGCAAGGCGCATGCAGGATAATTTGCCCGGGCAAGCCGGCCGGTTTTCAGGTTCCTGTTTTTGATGTCTGGATCATCGCCAGTGCCATATTGACCGCCGCTTCGAGACTGGTGTGTTGCGCTTGGCCGGTGCCGGCGAGTTCCAGCGCGGTGCCATGGTCAACCGAGGTACGGATGATGGGCAGCCCCAGGGTGACGTTGACCGCGTGGCCGAAGCCGGCATGCTTCAAAACGGGCAGCCCCTGGTCATGGTACATGGCGAGCACCGCATCCACATTGCCGAGCCGCTCCGTGCCGAACGCGGTATCGGCGGCGACCGGACCGGTCAGCCGCATGCCGTCCCCGCGCAGGGCATCCAGTACCGGCGCGATGATGGTGATTTCTTCCTGCCCCAGATGGCCGCCTTCACCGGCGTGGGGATTGAGTCCCAACACCAGGATGCGCGGCCTGCTGATGCCGAAGCGCCGCACAAGATCAGTGTGCAGCACCCGCAGGGTGTGGGTAAGTTTTCCCCGGTTGATGGCAGACGGCACGTCGGCAAGCGGCAGATGGGTGGTGACCAGAGCCACCCGCAGTTTGTCGGCGACCAGCAGCATGACGGCTGGGGGCGAATGGCAGCGTGCAGCCAGATATTCAGTGTGGCCGGTGAACGGGATACCGGCGTCGTTGATAACGCCTTTATGCACCGGCGCCGTCACCATGGCGTCGAATTCGCCGCGCAGGCAGCCGTCCACGGCGCAATCCAGCGTGTCCAGCACATAGCGGGCGTTGCCGGGGTCGAGCCTGCCGGCTTGTGCCCGTGCGCGTGTTTTCACGGGCCACACCTGCAGTTCACCGCCCTGATGGGGACGGCGTGCATCTTGCCGATAGGAGACAGGTGTCAGCGGCAGCCCGAGCCCGTAGGCGCGTTGCATGAGCAAATCCGCATCGCCGATAGCGACGATATCCGCCGCGTGGGCCATTTGGGCGAAGCGAATACAGATATCCGGGCCGATGCCAGCCGGCTCGCCGGTGGTGAGCGCGATGCGTGGAGGCGCGGCGGGCATGGGTATGGTTCAGGTGTGGAGCGTGGTTCAATTTCCGAGATGGTATTCGATGTAGGCGGAATCCTTGAGTGTGCTCAACCACTGCCGCAGGATTTCCTCGGACTTGCGTGCGTAGAGTTCTTCATAGGCCTTGTTCTGGGTGTATTCCTTGGTTTCGTCCTTCTGGCGGCGGCCGAGTACCTGGACGATGTGCCAGCCAAACTCAGTTTTGAAAGGCTGACTGATCTGCCCCACCTGCAGCTTGTCGAATTGCGCCTGGAATTCCGGTACGGTAGCGCCCGGATCAAGCCAGCCCAGATCGCCGCCTTTGCTGGCGGAACCCGGATCCTGGGAATATTCCTTGGCAAGTTTGGCGAAATCCGCACCCGCGAGGATCTGCTTGCGCAGTTCCTCCAGTTTGGCCCTGGCCTGGGCGTCCGTCATGACGGCGCTTGGCTTGAGCAGGATATGCCGCACATGGGTCTGGGTGACCATAACCTTTTTGGCAGCCTGCTTTTTTATGCCATCCAGTTTCAGGATATGAAACCCGCTTGGGCTAGACAGGGGTTCGGTGATATCGCCTGGCCTCATCTGACGGATGACATTGGTAAAGATGGTGGGCAGCTCGGAACCTTTGAGCCAGCCGAGGTCGCCGCCCTTGAGGGCCTGTTGTCCCTGGGAATACTCCACCGCCATGGCAGCAAAATCAGCGCCCTTCTTGATCTTCTGGTAAATCATATCCGCTTTTTTGCGTGCTTCCTCCACCTGCGCGGGCGTGGGATTGGACGGCGTGGCGATCAGAATCTGTGCGAGGTGATATTGCGTATTGACGTCACCGTTTGCCGCATCTTCCTGGATCTGGGTCTGCACCTCGCGCGGTGTGATGTGCATTTGTTGGCTCACCACCTGTCTTTGCAGGTCATTGATGATGATCTGGCGGCGCAGGTCCAGACGGAAGGTGGCGTAATCGAGGCCCTGCTGCTGCAATTTGGCGGGCAACTGGCTCAGTTTGATTCCGTTGCGTTCGGCAATTCGATTGAGAGCCTGGTTGAGTGCGTCATCGCTTACCGTTATGCCTTTGTCTGCGGCCTGCTGCAGCTGCAGCTGGGTGAGGACCATCTGATCCAGCACCTGCTTGCGCAGGATATTCTCCGGCGGCAGCGTTGTGCCCCGCGCCTGGATCTCTTTGGTGATGGCAGCAACATGCTGGTCAAGCTGGCTTTTCAGGATCACGTCATTGTTTACCACGGCCACGATGCGATCCAGCAGCACGCCAGTGGACGCTGCCTTGGCAATGGCGGCGGTGGTGGCGCCGGCTTTTGGCGGAGCAGGATTCATCACCGCGGCAGCGCTGAAGTTGGGATTCGGGGGCGGCGTGGAGGCGCAGCCCTGACACAGGGTGAGAGCCGCGGCCAGGACCACGAGGAGACGGGAAACGCGTGTCAGCATGGAGCGGAACCTTAATGCTAATGAAATTGATTGGAGCCTGAATAGCCTAGGATACCATTTTGCAGGAAGTCCTCCAGGTGGCGGCCGATGGTGGTGAGTCCCTTGAGCTGCAACTGGAAGAAGATCGCCGCGTTGGCCTGGCCCGTCTGGGTGAGGTAGCGCCGGGACACGACCTGGAACGTCCAGCAGCAGCTGTCGTACTCGAATCCCGCAAAACTCTCCAGTGTGACCTTGTTTTGCAGATCGTAGTTCCAGCGTCCCACCATGCTCCAGTGACGGGTGAGCGGCCAGGCGAAGGACAGGTCCGTCTGCTTCAGCGCCAGGCTGCGATCGTAGCGGTAAGCCAGGTTGATGATCTGATGAAAGGCCGGGTGGTATTGGATGCCGATGGAGGCCAAGTCCGTCCGGCGCGTGCTGGGGTTCCACTGCTGGCCGTAGTCGGTGGACCAGCTGTTGTTGAGGTTGAGGGTGATTTCCCCCACCATGTCCGAGAAAAGACGGGTCTGCGGTGCGACTCCCGGCAATTGCACGTTGCGGTTGCTGAAGTAGCGGATCTGGCCGATGTCCGCTTCCAGCAACTGTGAACCAGTGGAAGTATCCAGCAGGCGGCTGGTGAGGGCGTAGCTCAACTGGTTGGCATCACCCTGGCGATCCGCTCCATAAAAGCGATTGTCGGTGAACAGCTGCAGGAAGCTGAATTGCGGCTGGATCGTGTCGAAGATGGGGATTTGCGATTGATTGCGGTAGGGCACGTACAGATAATACAGCCGCGGTTCCAGGGTCTGTATGTAGTTGCCGCTGTCGCCCACATTGCGCTGGAAGAATAAGCCGCTGTCTAGACTCACGATGGGTGTCACGCGTGACAATTGGGTTTGGGTACCCAGGGGCACATTCTGGTCGAGGTTATATTCTGTCACGCGCATTGCCGCAGTGGGCGTGAAATAGTAACCGGCATTGCCGAAGGTGTAACTGGCACTGGGTTTGAAATCCAGACGCAGGGCGCCCAAACGCCCATCCTGCTGGAACTGCACCAGCTCGCTGTCGAGCGCATATTGCGGTCCGCTGCTGGCGGGGTTGCTTTGCCAGGTGAACAGCGTCTGGGGCAGGAGCTTGTAGGGATAGTCACTGGGTGGAATCAATGGGTCCACAATCTGCCAGTCCTGCACCTGGGTGAGGAAGTTCCAGTCCTGGGTGCCATAGCTGAGTTGTACGTGGCGCTCCAGGCTGGTGGTGGCAATGGTGGCCAGACTGTCGCCCAGATCCTGGAAATACTGGCTATCCGAGACCCAGTTGTAGGCGGTGTTGAAATCCCAGCCGCCCCCGAGCGCCGTGTTGTCGTTGAAATTGAGCAGGCCGCGTTCCCGGTTGGCCAGTTTGTCGTGCGGCATATAGCTGACGTAAATCCCGCCTTTACTGCTAGGGGTGAGGTAGCGGAACTCACCGCCCATGTCAAAGCCGCGCTTGGTGATGATGCGGGGGATCAGTGTGGCATCGTAGTTGGGTGCCAGATTCAGATAATAGGGCGTGGTGAGGTCCATGCCCGTGAACGTGGAGAAACCGAAGGATGGAGCCAGGAAACCGGATTTACGCGCGTCGTTCAGCGGGAAATTGATATAGGGGGTCCAGAAGATGGGCACACCGAAAAAGTCAATGGTGACGTTGTGGCCGATGCCGGTATTGGTGGACTGGTTCAACTCCAGATCCGGCGCGTTCAGTATCCAGTCGTGCCGTCCCACCGGGCAGGTGGTGTAACGCATATCGGTGAGCACATCATGATCTTTGTCCAAGGCCTTCAAAATTTTTGCCGTACCGCGGCCGTGGCGCCGTGGCAGAGAGAAATGGGCATCATCAAACACGCCGCTTGAGGTGTTGAGGTTGTAGTCCGCCACCGGACCCTGCAATAGCAGGTTGGACGAGCGGTAATGCACATCACCTGACGCGTGCGCATCGCCGGTGGTGCCGTCGTATTGCATGCGTTGGGCCGTCAGTTCCCTGTCACCCTGGGTTGCCCGAACCTTGCCGGTGAGCAGGGACTCGCCGTGCACATAACCCGTCAATTGGTCGGCGCTCACGCGGGTGGGCGGATTGCCGGTACTCGCGGCGGGGGCGGGCGTGACCGGAACGACCGCGGGCGGTATGGGGGGGCAGGTGCCCCACTGGTTGTAGCCGATGGTGCCGGGTGGGGTGTCGGCAAGCAGCGGCGCGGAAGCGAGCAGCGTGGCAGTGAGGACAAGCGCGCGGCTCACATTCACCAGCAGACTCCCTGAACCGTTATGAAACGCGGGGTACAATCGCACACTTTAATAACGGCTTCAAACCACGGGAGAGCGTAAGAGTGTCGCAGAGGCTTGGGAAACTGCAAGCCTGGGTGGCGGGGGCGCTGCGGGTTCCGGCGGTGACGCTGGAAGCCGCTTCGGAGGATGCCAGCTTTCGGCGCTATTTCCGCGCCTATGCCGACAGGCGTTCTTATATTGTCATGGATGCGCCGTCCCCCCGGGAGGACTGCCGCCCCTTCGTGCGTATTGCCGGGCTGCTGCAAGACGCGGGTGTGCATGTGCCCGAAATACTCGCCCAGGATCTGCAGCGGGGATTCCTGCTGCTCAGCGATCTGGGACGCCAGACCTACCTCGATGTGCTCAACAAAGACAATGCCGATGCGCTGTTTGCCGACGCCATTGCGGCGCTGATTCGATGGCAGCAGGCCAGCCGGGCTGATGCGCTGCCACCCTACGACCGTGCTCTGCTGAAACGCGAACTCAATCTGTTTCCCGATTGGTACGTAGCGCGTCATCTGCATATCGCATTCACAGTGACAGAACGTGAAACTCTGGAATCCAGCTTCACGCTGCTGGAGAACAGCGCGCTGGAGCAGCCCCAAGTCTATGTACATCGTGACTACATGCCCCGCAATCTCATGCTGAGCGCGCCCAACCCCGGCGTGCTGGATTTCCAGGACGCGGTGTATGGTCCTATCACCTACGATGTGGCATCGCTGTTCAAGGACGCTTTTATTTCCTGGGAGGAACGGCAGATAAGCGCCTGGCGCAGGCAATACTGGCAACAGGCCAGACGAGTCGGCCTGCCGGTACAGGAGTTCTCTGCATTCGAGCGTGCCTGCGACTGGATGGGCATGCAACGGCATCTCAAGGTACTGGGCATCTTTGCCCGTATCCACTATCGCGACGGCAAGCCGGACTATCTCAAAGACACGCCGCGGTTTCTGCGCTATGTGCGTGAGACAGGCAGGCTTTATCAGGAATTTATGCCGCTCCTGAAACTGCTGGATGCGCTGGAAAGCCGCGCATCACAAATGGTAACGGCAACATGAAGGCGATGATTCTGGCGGCGGGCCGTGGCGAGCGTTTGCGGCCGTTGACCGACACCACGCCGAAACCCCTGCTTGAAATCCAGGGCCGACCTCTCATCGTGCGGCACCTGGAGCGGCTGCATGCCGCGGGTTTAACGGATATCGTGATCAACCTCTCCTGGCTGGCGGACAAGATTAAAGGGTATCTCGGCGATGGCTCACGCTACGGCGTGCGCATCCGCTATTCCGAGGAAGTTGACGGGCCGCTGGAAACCGGTGGTGGGATTCTGAACGCCTTGCCGCTGCTGGGCGAGAATCCTTTCCTGGTAATCAACGGCGACATCTACACTGATTTCCCCTTTCAGACCCTGCAATCCGCGCTCAAGCACGGCGATCTCGCCCACCTTGTGATGCTGGAGAATCCGCCTCACCACCCACGGGGGGATTTTCATCTCTCCGCCGATGGCCGCCTGCACGCCGACGGTACACCACGGCTTACCTACAGCGGCATCGGCGTGCATCATCCCGCATTCTTCAAGGACTGCAGCCCCGGAAAGTTTCCCATGCTGCCGTGGTGGCGGGAAGCAATGCGGTCTGGAAGGGTAAGTGGTCAGTGGTATTCGGGTCTATGGAAAGATGTTGGCACGATTGAAGCATTGCGCGGTGTTGTCTGACGCGTGCGCAGAACCTTCAAATACACCCGCAAGCAGGACGAAAGGGGTGTCGGGCCCGCCGAATCAATATCGCAGGATGGCCGAGCCCAGATAGGGGCTCGCCGCGTCGGTGCCAATCAGCACAAATCCGCCCGGTGTTACCGGATAAATGGCGAAAGGCGAGCTGCCCCCCCCGCTGCTGATGAGTATGGCCGTGCCGCGGACACCGCCGCCGTTAAACTGGTAGGTACCCGTCAGGGACAGTGTGGATGGGATGGTGCCATTCAGGTTCTGTATCAGGCTGCCGCTGAGGTTTCCCTGTCCATCCAGCGCCAGCGTGCCGAGACCCAGGAAAATGGATTTCGGAGCTGTCTGGCTGAATAGGGTAAATCCATAATTCGCATTGAGTGAGGCATTGTTGAAAGACACACCCGGTTGTTGCGCAGTGATAAGGCCACTCGCCACGATGTTGGAATTTATCGTCATGACTTGCGCTTGGGCAGGGGAATCCATGTAAAACACATAGGTTTGCGGGGTATTCGATCCCTGATTGTTGATTGTCAGCGTGCCGCGGCCATTCCCGGAGGAGTCGAAAGCATACGTGCCAGTCGTGATGATATTTGCAATAGTGCCGGGCGTGTTGATGTCCTCGGTGATGGTTCCGAGACCGCCCTGGCCGTCCGGATTGAATTGTCCGGCCTGGGCATAACCGGAATTGGGGCTGTTCCCGCCCACAAAGAACACATACCCGCCATTCAGGGAAGCATTACTGAAGGTGACCGGCTGCTGCAGTGAAATGCTGCCGCTCAAAGGTTGAGAGGGATCGAATGACAGGAACTCCAGATCCGATGCGGATTCCACATAGAAACTGTATGTATGCGTCCCATTGCCGTCGGTGAGGGTCGCAGTACCATGATTATTGCCGTCAAATGTGTAAGAGCCTGTCACGGAGGCATTCAAAAGAGGGCCCGGGCCATTCACATCCTCGGTCCCGGTGGTAAATGCGCCCCCGGTGCTCGCGACGATACGGCCCAGCACGGCGATACTCTGATTCGAGGTGTTTTCACCGGCGAAACTGAACACGTAAGGACCGTTAAGGCTCGTTACGCTGCCAGCCGTTTGACTCTGCGGGAACAGGCCGCCATCCACCACAGTGTTGTTATCGGTGCGAATGAGGTTCGCCTGGCCGCCGGTTACCAGCACAAACTGAATGTTGACGGTTCCCAAAACCGCGGTACCAAGCCCATTGGGGCTGATGTTGTACGTTCCGCTGAATGCAGTCTTCGACGAAACGCTGGAACCATTATTGACGTCTTCCAGACCATTGCTCAGTTGTCCGGTGCCATTGGCGGTGAATTCGCCGATCGCAGCCCACGGAACCCCGGCATTCAATCCTGACATATTGAATACGTATGCACCTTTCAGCGAGGCGTTCGAGTAGCCGATGCTGAGTGTGGCCGTACCCGATTGGCTGGTATGGGCCTGCTCGATGGCGGTGATGGTAACCGCAGCACCCGGGGGCGGAAGATCAGGGGCGGTGTACAGGCCGCTGCTGGATATAGTACCGAGGGTGCTGTTGCCGCCGGGGATGCCGTTCACCTGCCAGGTGAAGGCTGTGCCCCCGTCCACCGCGGTAGCCGACATTTGCTGGGTGGCACCCGCGAGAACCTGGGTACCGGAGGGAGTAACGGTCACGCCGGATGATCCGGATGAACTCACGGAACCACCTCCGCACGCGGCAAGCATCAGCCAGGCACTCGTCAGGATCAATGATTTGATGAATCGTGACATGACCATATCTCCCTGCCTCGGCGGCTACGCATATTAGCCTGAACCTGTGGCGGCGTCACGCTGCTTGCTGGAGACGGGTACACGCGAGGGAAGTCTTGGCTGTGAGAAATGGAACGGGCGGAAGCCGCGAGAGAGCGGTGTGCTCATTCGCTGGAGGTGTTCACGTATAAATCTGCGCGCGCTGTCACAATTTGAGTTCCACTGTATAGGCCAGGTTCAAAGCGAATATCCCCAGGTAAAGATAGGTCCCGGCGGCACCGCCGAATGCCCCTGAGACATCTTTTGAGCTCTCGTAGGCCAAACCGTTCATGACACCCGGGCAGCCTTTTCCGCTGGTGAGATAGTTCACATAGAACAGGTTTGTACCCGGATCCTGCTGCACGAGGCTGCCGCTGATGCTGCAACCGTAGCCATCATTGCCGCTGAACACTCCGTTAGCATTGACTGTTATGGACACCGAAGTGGAAGCCTTGCCGACGTAATAGCCATTCCATTGCCCCTGCAAACCCGTGAGAGACGGGGTCCCCGCGTAGGGTGTATCGGTATTCAGGGTGAAATTGCCGTCCAGGCCGGTGGAAGTATTGGTGGCGGGATCAATGGAACTGAGGGTCGCTTGCATGCTGGTGGCAGTTGCAGATGATGTATAAGTCCCGCTTACAGAAAACGTATCAACTTTGTTGCCGTCGGGAAACGTCTGTCCCGGAGGTGCAGTACCGATAAGGGTGGTGGTAAACGGCGAGCTCTCTGGAACATTTTCCACCAGGAACACATTGCCCTGATTGTCGGCAAAATAGCCGAAACCGGTGGCTGCCACGGCTCCATTCACTGCAATCCCGCTGCCGCCGTTCAGGCTGTAGGTTCCGGACCATGGGCCCGGCACGACTTGCAGAATGGCTGTCGTGCCGGGGGAGCTGCTTGAGCCGCCACCGCAGCCGGCGACCAGGATGCCAATGAAAATCACAACGAAAATCGCGGTCTTCTTCAACATCATGTGGAATTTTCACTCCTCTGCCTGAGGTGCATTATCTGCTACTTTGAGGACTCTCGCCTGCAATGCACTTGAAGGCGGAAAACATTTATTAAAGTCGCTTAGCCGTCCATGGGACACTTGCCCAAGTATCAGCTCTGCCGCTGGATATGGATGAATTGCATGATACCGGCATCCGCCTAGTACTGGCTTACCAGCGTACCAACCATGGGTGAGCCGCTTTCATCCAGTAGAATGACCGCGTTATTGGATATGGGATACAAGGCGAAATTCGTGTTTACTCCGCCATTGGTGGTCAGGGTGGCCACGCCCCGCGTGGACGTGGTACTCGTCCCCACGGTTACCGCATAGACCCCGGTGACAGACAGCTCGCTCGAGATCGTGCCATTGTTACTGATGGTTTCGAAGCCGGCCAGCGCGCCGCTGCCATTCAAGGTGAGCCGGCCGACCGCCGACGAAGGGGAAGCGACGCCGGCGGGGCTTGCCAGGAGCAGGGTGTAATATCCGCTCAGGCTGGAAGTGGAAAAACCGCCGGTTTGGAAAAACATCTGCCCGATCGCATTGATACCGCTGTCGCTGGTCAGCACGAATGCAGTGTTGGGCGTAATCAGATAATACACGTAGTTGGTTGTGCCGCTGCTGCCGGTAAGTGCGAGGGTGCCGCGCCCCGATGCGCTGCTGGTAAAGCTGCCGATCAGCGTGGCGTTGGTGGAAATGTTGCCCGCGTTATTGATGTCATCAGTCCCACTATTGACAGTACCGCTGTTGGTGGTACTCGTGGTAAAGCCACCCGCTGCACCGTACGCCGCCGTCCCGCTCATCCCGACGACAGAAAACACATATCCTCCCGCCAGGACGGTGGTGGAGATCACATCCTGCTGCTGAAGCGCGCTGCCACTTAAATGCCCCGAGGTATCGGTCTCGATGAACTGAAGTTGGGTGGGGGAGACAATATAAAAACTGTAGGTGCGGGTGCCGGTGGAGTCCGTGAAACTGGCGGTACCACGGCCGTTGCTGCCGATGCTGTAAGAGCCGTTAAAAGGCTGGTTGGATGCTGTGCCGCCGGCATTGATGTCTTCTTCGGCACTGGTAAAGGCAGTGGATCCATTGGTCACGAATATGCCGATAACATTCAGAAGTTTGTCTGACTGATCGGTTCCCGTAAAATCGAAGACATAAGGCGCATTCAGGCTGGTCAGTGTCAGGGCTGTAGGCAGTTGTGAATAAAACAAACCGCTTGCGACAGCGCCGTTGTCAGTGCGTATGGCTACGGCCTGTCCTTGTGTATTCAGGGTGAAGGTTACATTGACGCTCCCCTGAGTGCTGGTGAAGGTGGCGGTTCCCTGTCCATTGGCGTCAATGAAATAGATGCCGCTGAAAGGCAGCGCCTGCGAAATGCCGGAAGGTCCGTTGATATCCTCAAGACCATTGCTGATGGTGCCGTTATTTGCGGTAAAGCTGCCTGTGGCAGCCCACGGACCGCCGGCCTGCGTGCCGCTCAGGGTGAACACATAGTTGCCGTTCAGCGAAGCATTGGCGAAGGTAATACTGATGATGATGGAGGTGCTGATTACTGGGTAGGCCTGGGGAGCGGCGCTGATGACGACACTCCCATTCTGCGGAGGCGTATTGGGCGCTGTGTAGAGGCCCTGTGGGGAGATGGTTCCAGTGGTACTGTTACCACCGGGGATGTTATTCACATACCACAGGACGGTGGTGTTGCTGTTGCCGGTGACGATGGCGCTCATCTGCAACGTCGTGCCTGCGGTAATGGTGGTGGCCTCAGGCGTAACCAGTGCAATCGTGGGATTGCTAATCTGTGAGCTGCCGCCACCGCATCCTGCGAGGATGAGCAAAAAAAGCAATGGCGATTGTTTTAGGATTGAAGTCATTTCGTCTATTACTCCTGAATATTCACACCGTCCTCAAGGGGCTCACCGCCTTGAGTGTCCCACCGTGCATCCCGGTCATTATCAAATCCAGATAGTACGCCACACGCTGATTCGCGGTGCGTCATCAAGCAATGTTCATCAATCCCTCGGCCTGTCTGTCGGCATGGTAGGACGATCGTACCAGGGCACCGCTGGCCACATGCTGGAATCCCAGCCGGTAACCCTGGAGTTCAATTTCCCTGAATTCCTCCGGCGTCACATAGCGCACCACCGGGTGGTGGAATTTGCTGGGCTGGAGGTATTGCCCCACCGTGAGCATGTCCACGTCATGGGTGCGCAGGTCGTGCATTACCGCGAAAATCTCCGGCAATTCCTCGCCCAAGCCCAGCATGATACCCGACTTCGTGATGATGTCCGGATGCATTTCCTTGAAACGCCTGAGCAGCGTGAGTGAATGCTGATAATCGGATCCGGGACGCACTTCACGATAGATGCGCGGTACGGTTTCGAGATTGTGGTTGAACACGTCCGGCGGCGCGTCATTGATAAGCGCCAGTGCCACCTCCATGCGGCCGCGGAAATCCGGTACCAGCACCTCGATCCTGGTCTCCGGGCTCCACTTGCGGATGGCACGGATACAGGCCGCGAAATGTCCGGCGCCGCCGTCGCGCAGATCATCGCGATCCACGGAAGTCACCACCACGTAGCCCAGCCCCATGGCTTGGATGGTCCTGGCGAGATTGACAGGCTCCTCCGCATCCAGCGCGCCGGGGCGGCCGTGGGCCACGTCGCAGAAGGTGCAGCGGCGTGTGCAGATATCACCCAGGATCATGAAGGTGGCGGTACCCTTGCCGAAGCATTCGCCGAGGTTGGGGCAGGAGGCCTCCTCGCACACGGTGTGCAGGTGATTTTCCCGCAGGATTTGCTTCAGCCGCGCCACTTCCGGGGTGGCCGGCGAACGCACCCTGATCCAGGACGGCTTGCGCAACGGCACGAGTGTGGCTTCAATCTTTACCGGGATACGCGCCATTTTTTCGGCGGCGCTGAGCTTCTTGCCGGGTTCGAGTCTTGGGCGCGCAATGGCGGGGGAATCACTCACGGAAGGTCCTCAGGTTTGCGGATGGCGCATACCATCCGGCTGGAAAAGCGGCGGGTTATTGTAACCCAGCCGCTTCAGCAAATGCGGTTTGAGCCGTTCGGCGACAAGGGTTACATCAGCGGGCCCGCCCAGATCCTTCACTTGTGTCATTTGCAGGCCCACGTAGCCGCAGGGGTTGATGCGCGAGAACGGTTCCAGGTCCATGACGATGTTGAAGGCGAGGCCGTGATAGCTGCAACCGCGGCGCACCCGTAAACCCAGTGAGGCGACTTTGCGTCCATCCGCGGTGTATACCCCAGGCGCCTCGCGTTTTGCGCGGGCTGCAATGCCGAATCCCTCCAGTGTGTCAATGACGCTGTTTTCGATGCCTGCAACCAGGGCGCGCACACCCAATTTGAGTCGTTTGAGATCAAGGAGCGGATACACCACCAGCTGGCCGGGACCGTGATACGTCACTTGACCGCCGCGGTCGATATGGATGACGGGAATGTCGCCGGGCGCAAGCACGTGTTCCGCCTTGCCGGCCAGCCCGAGCGTGAATACCGGCGGATGCTGCAGGAACCAGATCTCGTCGCGGGTGTGTGCATCACGCGTTTCGGTGAAACGCTGCATCGCACGCCAGGTAGGCTCGTATTCCACCCGGCCGAGGTCACGCAGCAACGGGGTTTCAACCGATTTCATCATAATGCCATGAGTACATGCTCATTCCGGGTCAGCGCCGTGTAAAGAGCATCCAGTTGTTCGCGGCTTTCAGCGATGAAGGTGATGGTGACCGAGACGAATCTGCCTTCCCGGCTCGGCTGTTGCGCGACTCTCAGGGTGTCAAGCGGTGCCACATGCCGCATGAGAATGGCGGCAAGGGCATCATGAAATTCCCGTGTATCCCGCCCCATGACCTTGAGGGGGAATTCCAGGGGAAATCGGAGGGGCGATACGTCACTCACGCTGGGCATCAGGCGAGTAATGCCGCCTTATGCTGCTGGAAGAGGGCAAACATGTGCCGCCAGCGCGGCCCGGGCCTGCCATCTCCAATCCTGCGCCCGTCAAGTTCCGTCACCGCGTACACTTCACGGGTGGAACTGGCGAACCAGATTTCCTGCGCTTCATTCAGCAGTGTTACTGGAATGGGAGCCTCACGGTGCGCGATGCGGTGCTTCACCGCCAGTTCCAGTATCACGTCGCGGGTGATACTGGGCAGCAGATCGCGGCTTTTCGGCGGCGTTATCATCACATCCTCATGCACGATGAACAAACTGCTGGCGGTGCCTTCGGTGGCACAGCCATTCCGCAGCAGGACCGCTTCGTTGCAGCCCTGGTCCACCGCCATCTGACGCAGCAGCACGTTGCCGAGGAGTGCCACGGATTTGATGTCGCAACGATGCCAGCGAAAGTCATCGAGAGTCACCGCCCGGGCGCCGTTTTCCACGAGGTTGGCGGGCAATGCGTTGAGCACAGAGGACATGGCAAACACCGTGGGCGGCACGTTCCTGGGAAACGCATGCTCACGGCCCGTATCAGCGCCGCGCGTGACCTGCAGGTAAACCGCCTGATCACCGCCGCCATTCTGTTGCACCAGCCCGTCCAGTAACGCGCTCCATTCCGCATCGGCGTGCGGATTTCGCAGACGGATGCCGTCCAGGCTGTATTGCAGCCGCTTGAGGTGTGCGGCCGGATGGAACAGCTTTCCCCGGTAGGCGGGAATCACTTCATATACGCCATCACCGAACAAAAAACCGCGGTCCAGCGGCGAAATGCGCACCTCAGCCGGCGGCAGGAAGGCGCCATTGAGGTACGCGACTGGCAGCGGGTCGGCCATACTATTTTTTGGCAAACCACAGGCGGATGCTGTCGATCATGCGCCGGAAAATGTTGCCTTCCGGTACCGCCTGTAACGTATACAGCGGCGCCTGTGCCAGTACCGTGCCGTCATAGGAGGCGGTCACCGTACCCACTTCGGTATCTGCCTTGACCGGCGCAATCACTCCCTTCGGCACCTGCAACGCCGCGCTCAACCGGCGGTAGCCGCCTTTGGGAATTGTTACATACATAGCGTTCATCACACCCACCGGCACGCTGCTGTCAGCGCCCTTCCAGGCGTTGATTTTGGTGAGCATGGTATCGGCGGCGTACAGCTTGTGAGTCTCGTAGAAGTTGAAGCCGTAATTGAGCAATGCCTCGTCATCAATGGCGCGGGCCGCTTCTGATGGCGTGCCCATGACCACGGCAATCAGGCGCATGCCGTTGCGCCGTGCGGAAACCACCATGCAGTAACCGGCCTTGTCCGTGAAGCCGGTCTTGAGACCATCCACCGAGGGATCCGTGAACAGCGGCGAGACGCGGTTCATCTGGGTGATGTTGTCCCAGGTAAACTGTTTTTCGGCGAAGTAGCGGTGGTAGTACTGCGGAAATTCTTTGATGATGGCGCGCGAGAGAATGGCGAGGTCCAGCGCCGACACATAGTGGTCTGGATTATTGGTCAGGCCCGAGGCGTCCACATAGTGGGTGTTCTTCAGACCGAGCTTCCGGGCGTACTGGTTCATGAGTTCCACGAAGGTGCCTTCTGTGCCACCTACTTTTTCCGCCAGCGCCACCGCCGCGTCGTTTCCGGACTGCACGATCAGGCCCTGCAGCAGGTTGTTCACGCTCACCTGACTGCCCACGTTCACGAACATGCGCGAACCGCCCATGCGCCAGGCTTTTGCGCTGATGGTCACCGGGGTATTCAGGTGGATCACGCCGTCCTGGAGCGCGTGAAATACCACATAAGCAGTCATGAGTTTGGTGAGGCTCGCAGGTTCGCTGCGCAAGTCCGGATGGCTGGCGGCGAGTACCTGGCCGCTGTCGGCATCCATGAGCACGTAGCTTTTCGCGTCAAACTGCGGCGGTGCGGGAATCGGGATCGCCAGGGCGGCGGTGCTAAACAATGCAAGGAGGCTTACGGTAAATGCAACAAGACGCTGGCTTCTCAAGAGAGCACCTCGGGGGGATGGGACTGGAAAGAACCGGACAGGACCGGCAAAGGCGGTAATTTTAGCGCGGCGGAGTGCAGAAAAATACCGTCCGGTACGCTGTTGCAACGGCCTGCCGGCCCGGTCTGCGAGGGGCCGGTTATCCGCTCACGGAGGGGTGAATGGAGAATGGAGGAAATCGGCAACTGCCTTTTCGATTTTCAGGTTGAAAAGTGCCGGGGATGGCTTTCTCCACCGCTCATCAGGGGATAATCACCTGGGAATCCGGGAAGCCCAGGGTACTCAGCTGGTCGGTAAGCGCATCCACATGCGCGACGTCGGCAATCGGTCCGATGCGTACCTTGTAAAGCACCAGGCCATTGCGGGATCGCGTGAGGATAAAGACCGGGCTGATGTGTGCCGTTTGCAGGCGCTGCAATACCCGCTCGGCGTTGTCCCGGTTGGCGAAGGCGCCCACCTGCACGAATATCAACGGCTTGTGGACGGCGCCTGCGGCGGCGCTCACGGGTGGTGTAGCGCTTTCCACGGGCAGGTTGCTGCCGGGGGCGGCGGGCGGCGGGGACTCACCCGGTGTCACGGCTTGCACATCCACCAGCGCCGTGCCGGCACCCAGCATACCGATGCGGGCGGCGGCGGCGTAGGACAGATCAATGATGCGGTTTTTCACGAACGGTCCACGATCATTCACGCGCACGATCACACTCCTGCCGTTCTCCAGGTCGGTGACACGCACATAACAGGGCAGCGGCAGTACCTTGTTGGCGGCGGTCATGGCGTACATGTCGTAGGTTTCGCCATCGGAGGTGCGGCCGCCGTGGAATTTGCTGCCATACCAGGAAGCGATGCCGCGCGCATGGTAGCCCGCGCAGTCCGGCAGCACATGATAGGTCCTGCCATCAACGGTATAGGACGCGGGATTGCCGTAAGGGCTCCTGGGTTCGTATCGCGGTACCGCGTTCGGAATCTGCGACAGGTTCACAGGGTAAGCGGGGCCGTGATCCTGGCTGGGGAATTGCGCGCAGGCGGCTATGCCCAGCGTCAACACAGTCAGGGCGCAGACAGCGCGCAAGTCAGGGAGGCGCATGCCGGCCCTGCTCGGCAGCGCGCGCATCAGCAATGCGCGTGCTGAGATCAATCACCGCCATGGCGTACAACGGACTGCGGTTATATCGGGTAATGACACGGAAGTTGTGCAGGCCCACCCAGTATTCGGTGCCGTGTTCAAGCTGCAGCGGTACCAGTATGGCCCGGGTATCGTCGGTAAGGCCGCTACTCACCACCAGGCCCTGCTCGCGCAATGCGCCCACGGTGGTAGGCGCGAGCGCAGTGGACGCCTGCGCCGCTACGGCGGGCAGGGAGGCCGGTACCGCCACGAGCCCATCCTTGCGCCAGCCGTGGGCGTGGAAATAATTGGCCACGCTGCCGATGATATCCGCCCAGTTGTTCCAGATATCGGGTCTGCCCCGGCCGTCGAAGGCTACGGCATATTTGCGGTAGCTGTCCGGCATGAATTGCGGTACACCCATGGCACCGGCATAGGAGCCGGTCAACGCAGATGGATCAAAGGATTGTTCGCGGCAGAGCAGCAGATATTGCTCCAGTTCGCCCTGGAAGAAGCTGGCCCGTGGCGGATAATCGAAACTGAGCGTGGCAAGCGCGTCGAGCACCCGATAGCCGCCTTTCTGGCGGCCGTAAAAACTCTCCACACCGAGAATCGCCACAATCAGGGAACGGGGTACGCCATAGACCGACTGCGCCTTGTCCAGCAGCGCACTGTGCGTATCCCAGAAAGCGACCCCCGCGGTGACACGCGCAGGGTTGACGAATAGAGCCCGGTACTGATACCAGGGTTTGGCCTCGTAGGGCTTGGTGATGGCGGCAAGGACCGCGTCGCGCATCCGGGCGGTGGCGAGGGTTTTTTCGAGCCAGGTTTTGTCAAAACCGTCCTGCTTGACGAGGCGGGCGATGAACTGCCGCACCTCGGGACGCGCGGCATAGCCGGTCACGGTTGATTGGGGCTGTGCCGGCCTGACAGCCGCTTTGCTGCAGGCGACCAGCAGGCAGCCGCTGACGAGGATGGCAGCAACGAGCAGGAAACGGATGCGCCGTGTCACGAGGCTATGAGCTTGCGATGCGAGTGAATACTCATGAGGATACCGAAGCCCGCCATGAGCGTCACCATGGAGGTGCCGCCGTAGCTCACCAGCGGCAGCGGCACACCCACTACCGGCAGGATGCCCGATACCATGCCGCTGTTGATGAACACATAAGTGAAGAACGCCATGGTGAGGCTGCCGGCAAGCAGGCGTGAAAAGGTGTCCTGGGCGCGCAGCGCTATGTATAACGAGCGTGCGATGATATAGCCGTAGAGAGCGAGCAGCACCAGTGCGCCGATCAGCCCGAATTGCTCGCCAAGTACCGCGAAGATGAAGTCGGTGGGGCTCTCCGGCAGGAAATCCAGTTGCGACTGGCTGCCGTGCAGCCAGCCCTTGCCAAACATCCCGCCGGAACCGATGGCGATTTCCGATTGGATGATATGGTAACCCGCACCCAGCGGATCGCGCTGCGGATTCAGGAAGGTAAGTACCCGCTCACGCTGATATATGTGCATGAAGTGCCACAGGATGGGCGTGGCGATGGCCAGTAACACCAGCAGCATGATGATTACGCGCCAGCGCAGGCCGGAGAAAAACGCACCGAAGGCTCCGGCGCTGGCGATGAGCAGCGCCGTGCCCAAATCAGGCTGGATGGCTACCAGCACCACCGGGATCACCACAATCGCGGCGAGGGGGAACAACTGTTTCCAGTTGGGGGGCAGGGGTTTGTCATGCAGATACCAGGCTACCATCATGGGAACGGCGATCTTCATGATCTCGGAGGGCTGGAAGCGGACGAAGCCGAGGCTCAGCCAGCGTTGTGCACCGCGGCCGATATGGCCCGAGTGCAGCGTGAAAAGCAGCAGTACCAGCCCCAGGACGAACAGCCAGGGTGACCACAGGCGCAGGAATTGCGGCGAAATCTGCGCCACTACCAGGAGCACGCTGAAAGACAGACCCAGGCGGATCGCCTGGCGGTACACCATGCTGGAGTCCTCATTACTGGCGCCGTAAAGAATGGCGAGACCCGCGATGGCCAATGCCATCACCGCCACCAGCAGCGGGCCGTCGAGATTGAGGCGGCGCAGCAGCCGTTCGTCGAATGTGAGGTCGCCCGTGGAGGAGGTCGGGCTGAAGTCGTTGAAAATCATGGTCCTGCCACGTCGCCACCGGCTGTATGCAGAAGATACGCGTCCAGGACCTTGCGCGCTATGGGCGCTGCAGTGGCGGCCCCATAGCCGCCGTGCTCCACCACCACCGCCACCGCGATCCGTGGATGGTCCACCGGCGCGAAAGCAATGAACATGGCGTTGTCACGGAGTTTTTTCGGCAGGTCCATCTCCGGACCTTCGCCGTGCAAACCGCGAGGTGCGGCCACCACCTGGGCCGTGCCGGTCTTGGCGGCGATGCTGAACTTGGCACCGTAGCTGATGGCGTGGGCTGTACCTGCGGGGTTGGCTACCACCTCACGCATGCTGTGGACGATCAGTTTCCAGGCTCCGCTATCGGCCTCGGGTGGTGAAGGCAGGGGGTGCGGGGGCAGCGGCTTGAGCGCGCCGGTGAGCGGATTTTTGACGGCCATCACTATCCGTGGGGCGTAGCGCTTGCCTTGCATGGACAGGGTGGCGGTGGCGCTGGCGAGTTGCAGCGGTGTGACCAGCACGAAACCCTGGCCGATGGCGGTGATGGCGGTGTTGCCCAGGTACCAGGCATGGCCGTCCATGCGCCGCTTCCAGGCCGGGGAAGGAATCAGGCCTGTGTTCTCGTGAGGCAGATCTATGCCGGTGGGCTGACCGAAGCCGAAATCCACCAGATAGCGATGCATGTCATTGATACCGAGCTGCAAGCCGAGGCTGTAGAAATAGGTGTCACAGGACACCATGATGGCTTCCGCCAGATCCACCTGTCCGCAGCCGGCAGGGTCCCAGTTGCGGTAGGGGCGGCGGCTGCCCGGAATATAGAATACAGCCGGACCATAGACTTTTTTCAACGGATTGACGATGTGGTAGTTGAGGGCTGCCAGCGCCACGAAGGGTTTGAGGGTGGAACCCGGGGGATACTGTCCACGCAGCACGCGGTTGAACAGCGGCTGGTTGGGATCGTTGCTGAGCGCAGCGTATTTCTCCTGGCTGATGCCGTCCACAAACGGATTGGGATCGTAGGAGGGCGTGCTCACCAGCGCCAGCACCTCGCCGTTCTGCGGATTGATGGCCACTACGGCGCCGCTGTTGTCGCCGAGGGCTTTCTCGGCGACTTCCTGCAATCGCATGTCAATGCTGAGATACAAATCGCTGCCTGGCACCGGCGGGGTGTAGGAGACAACCCGCACCGGCCGGCCCTGGGCATCGGTTTCCACCTCGCGCGTTCCCACTGAACCGTGCAGCAACCGCTCGTAGAAAGCTTCCACACCGACCTTGCCCACCTCTGACGTGCTGGTGTACTGGGCGGGATCGAGTTTTGCCAGTTCCGAGGTGCTGACCATGCCCACGTAACCCACTGCCTGGGCGGCGGCAGCACCGAGCGGATAGTAACGGCTTAGCGTGGCGCGGATGTCCACTCCCGGGAAGTCCTGGCGGTCAGCCGCGAAACGTGCCACTTCGGCAGCGGAGAGTTCGGTGCGCAGCGGCAGCGGCTGGAAGGGCCGCCGGGTTGCGAGCAGGCTGTCAAAGCGTTTGATGTCGTCGGGTTCGATATTGACAATCTTGCCGAGCGCCGCAATGGTGGTCTGCATATCCGGCACCTGCTCGGGCACGATGACGAGTTCGTAGCTCGGGCGATTTTCCGCAAGCAACACGCCGTTGCGGTCATAGATCAGCCCCCGGGGTGGAGTGACCGGTTCCTCGCGCAGGCGATTATTCTCGGCGAGCACCACGTAACGGGAATGGTTCACCACCTGCAGATAAAAGAGCCGGATGGCTACCGTGACGAGCAGCAGCAGACCCACCACGCCCGCGCACAGGATACGCAGCGTGAACTGGTGGCGTTCCAGCCATTCATTGCGGATGCGGATGCGTGCCATGTGCGGCCCTTAAGCCATGTGACGGGTCGTTGCCGTCCAAAAGCATGCAGCCTGGTCCGGATGTACCGCGCGCCGACCGAGCCGAATAAAGACCGGGAGTGAGACGCACAGTCGCCACGCTGCTGCATAGCGCGGCACCGTCGCACCAGGGGCGTACGGGGATGGTGCGTCCAGGTGTTCAGGTGCGGCAGCGACTGCGCAGCACTGCATGGACTTTTTCAGCATAAGATTTCAGCTCACTTGATAACGCTGCTGCAGCAGCATCAGCGACTGCATCACCCACGGCCACAGGAGGGCGGTGATGAATACCGGCATCCAACGCAGCATCGCACCCTGGGTGTAGCCGAGCATGCCATCCACCCAGAAGAGTACGAAGGTGTAGATCAGCATCAGCACCAGTACCGCCAATGTCTGTTGCCACCAGGGGAAGACGCGAATCTGCAGATGCAGCTTGAGCGTGATCCAGGCCACCAGCAGCAATGCCAGGGCGTGTTCGCCCAGCAGGCTGCCGGTGAGTGTGTCCATCAGTACGCCCACTCCGAAGGTAACCAGCAGTCCCACGCGATGTGGCAGGAACAGGCACCAGTAGATAGTGGCCAGCACCACCCACGCCGGACGGAACGGTTCAGCCCAGTTCGGCAGGGGCCAGATGGTGAGCAGCAACGCCACCAGATAACTGGCCACGATGACCCAGTTGGCGCGACGCCGGGGTGGATTCCTCATCGCGATTTTTTCCCCGGTGTCCTTTTTACCGTACGCGGTTCCGGTTTGGCCGGCGGGGGCGAAGCCTTGTGTGGGAAATACAGCAGCACGTCATGACCGTGATCGAGGTCGGCCACCGGACGCGCCATCACGGTGTCAAACGGCTGCGCCGGGTCACGGTGCACCACCGTGACCACGGCAACCGGATAATCGGGCGGATAGCGGCCGTCGAGACCCGAGCTTACCAGAAGATCACCTCGCTTCACGTCAGCGCTGTTGGGCAGATAGGGCAGCGACAGCATATTCACGTCGGCGGTGCCGATAGCAAGCGTGCGCAATCCGGTACGGTTGATTTGCACCTGGATAGCCTGGCTCGGGTCGGTGATGAGCGCGGCTTCGGAGGAAACCGGTCCCACACGGATGACCTGGCCGACGATGCCGTGGGCATCGAGCAGTACCTGCCCGTCATGCACCTTGTCATGCGCCCCCTTGTTGATAATGACAGTGTGACGGAAAGAATCCATATCCACCGCCAGCAGCCTTGCCAATACCACGTGACCGGCGACTTTGGCTCCGGCCTGCATGAGTTTGCGCAGGCGCGCATTTTCCTGCTCCAGGGCCGCGAATCGTTGCAACTGCACGGAATCTATGCGTAGTTGCCGTTTAAGTCCGGTGTTTTCATTCACCAGCGCCGTATGCGTGGCCAGGTTTTCCTGTGCCCAGCCGGCCAGGGCGTAGGGTGCATTCACCACTGCCTGTACCGGATACACCAGCGTGGATAGCGCCGCATGTATTTTTTCCAGATGACCGCGCTGGTGATCGTAGAACATGAGCGCAATGCACGTGGCGATCAGCAGCAGCATGCGCAGTGCACCCGCCGGATTGCCGGAGAAGAGATGGACTGAACGCCGTTGATGGCGCAGGGCGGACACGGGCGGCTCAGCCCGCGCCACGCAGGGCGGACAGGAGGCGTAGCGTCAGAGACAGGATGACTTGCAAGTGGACCTCGGGGCGGAATGTGGACGCCGTTGGCAACCCCAAGATTTTCCGGCGAGATCAGCCCGGCTGCAACAGCCGCCGCGCGTTTTTGAAGAAATATCCCTTGCCGTCATTCGACGGCGAAGGTTTCCGGGCCGTATTCGTCTATCAGTTCCAGCACCTTGCCGCCGCCGCGGGCGACACAGGTGAGCGGGTCGTCGGAAATGATTACCGGCAATCCGGTCTCCTCCCTGAGCAGCCTGTCAATGTCCCGCAGCAGGGCGCCGCCGCCGGTGAGCACGATACCGTTGGTGGCCACATCCGAACCCAATTCCGGCGGAGTCTGCTCAAGAGCGGTTTTCACCGCACCGACGATGCCCGCCAGGGGCTCCTGCAGTGCCTCAAGAATCTCGTTACTGTTGAGCACAAAACTGCGCGGTACGCCCTCGGAGAGATTGCGGCCCTTTACTTCCAGTTCGCGCAATTCCTTGCCGGGGTAGGCGGAACCGATCTCGTGCTTGATGCGTTCGGCGGTGGCCTCGCCGATGAGGGTGCCGTAGTTGCGGCGCACGTAGCTGATGATGGCCTCGTCGCATTTGTCGCCGCCGATACGCACCGAGGCGGCGTAGACGATGCCGTTCAGGGAGATGACTGCGACTTCTGAGGTGCCACCGCCGATATCCAGTACCATGGAGCCCTTGGCCTCGTGCACCGGCAGGCCGGCGCCGATGGCGGCAGCCATGGGTTCCTCGATCAGATATACCTTGCGCGCGCCGGCTCCGGCGGCCGACTCGCGAATGGCGCGGCGCTCCACCTGGGTGGCGCCGTAGGGCACGCACACCAGCACCCGCGGCGTGGGGCGGAAATAGCGGTTGCCATGGGCTTTTTTGATGAAATGCTTGAGCATCTGCTCGGTGACGGTGAAATCGGCGATGACGCCGTCCTTCATGGGACGGATGGCGACGATGTTGCCCGGCGTGCGGCCCAGCATGCGTTTGGCGTCGCCGCCATAAGCCTCGATTACCTTGTTTCCCCGGCCCGGTTCCTCGCGGATGGCGACCACCGAGGGCTCGTTGAGGATGATGCCCTTGCCACGCATGTAAATAAGCGTGTTGGCGGTGCCGAGGTCAATGGACAAATCGGTGGAAAAGAATCCGCGTAGGCTCTTGAACATGGTTTTTGGGCTTGGATTTGGGTCTTGAATTGGGCCGTGGCCGGGGGGGAACTCTACTAAGAGCGTACTACTCTAGCAACGGCGGGCGGCGGCGGCAAGCCGGTTTATGCCATAATTTGCGGAATTTCCGGGGATTTCCCCCGGAGCAATCCGCCGGAGCCCATGCATGTCACTCACCCCCGACGATGTGCGTACCATTGCGCGCCTAGCGCGCCTCGCCATCAGCGAGCAGGACATTCCTCGCTATGCGGATAATCTGTCGCGCATCCTGGATTTTGTGGCGCAATTGGACCAGGCGGATACTTCCCATGTCGCGCCCATGGCGCACCCGCTCAGCAGCCTGACACAGCGGTTGCGCGATGACGTGGTGACTGAAACCAGTCAACGCGATCTTTTCCAGGAGAATGCACCGCAGGTGGACGCCGGGCTCTACCTCGTGCCGAAGGTGATCGAATAGCTTACCTATAAGAGTTGGGAGCGGCGGTTTCCGTCGCGATTCGTTATCCGATTTCACGATTTAAATATGCACACCAAGACACTGACCCAACTGGCGCGTGACCTGAAGGCGCGCAAACTCTCCAGCGAAGAACTGACGCGCGCATACCTTGCGCGCATCGAACGCTTTAATCCCGAACTTAATGCCTTCATCACCGTGCTGCAGGAACAGGCGCTGACCACCGCGCGTGCCGCCGATGCGTGCATCGGGAAGGGCGATGCCGGTCCGCTCACCGGCCTGCCCATCGCCCACAAGGATATCTTCTGTACCCGCGGCGTGAAGACCAGTTGCGGTTCGAAGATGCTGGATAATTTTGTCGCGCCCTACGATGCCACTATCGTGGAACGTCTCCGGCAGAACGGTATGGTGCTGCTCGGCAAGACCAACATGGACGAATTCGCCATGGGCTCTTCCAATGAGACGAGCTTTTATGGTCCGGTGAAGAACCCCTGGGACCCGACGCGCGTGCCGGGCGGTTCCTCCGGCGGGTCGGCGGCGGCGGTGGCGGCGCGCCTGGCGCCGGCTGCCACCGGCACCGATACCGGCGGTTCCATCCGCCAGCCAGCGGCGCTCACCGGTCTCACCGGCATCAAGCCTACTTACGGGCGGGTGTCGCGTTACGGCATGATTGCGTTTGCCTCCAGTCTCGATCAGGCGGGCGTGATCACCTGCACCGCCGAGGACGCGGCCTTGCTCTTGGGCGCCATGGCCGGTTTTGATCCGCGGGATTCCACCAGCGTGGACCGGCCGGTTCCGGATTACACGGCGGAACTGGAGCACCCGCTCAAGGGCCTGCGCATCGGCCTGCCGAAAGAGTTTTTTGACCGGGGCTTGGATGGGCGCGTGGGCGAAGCGGTGTACGCTGCGCTCACTGTATATAAAAAGCTGGGCGCCGAAGTGCGCGATATCAGTTTGCCCAACTTCTGGCTGTCGGTGCCCACCTATTACGTAGTGGCCCCGGCCGAGTGCTCCTCCAACCTGTCGCGCTTCGACGGCGTGCGCTTCGGTCATCGCTGCGAGAATCCGGTGGACCTCATGGACCTGTATACGCGTTCCCGCGGCGAAGGCTTCGGCGCGGAGGTCAAGCGCCGCATCATGACCGGCACCTACGTGCTGTCCGCGGGCTACTACGATGCCTATTACCTCAAGGCCCAGAAGACCCGCACGCTCATCCGCCAGGACTTCATCGCGGCGTTTGAGAACGTGGATGTCATTATGGGGCCGGCCACGCCCACGCCGGCCTTCGGCCTCGGCGAGAAGACCGAGGATCCCATCACCATGTATCTGAACGATATCTACGCCAACGGCGTGAACCTCGCCGGCCTGCCGGGCATTTCCATCCCCATGGGATTTGTGGACAAGCTGCCGGTAGGCCTGCAGATCATCGGCAATTATTTCGACGAGGCACGGTTGTTGTCAGCCGCGCATCAGTATCAGCGGGAGACCGATTGGCATACTCGAATCCCGAAAGGATTCGAGTGAAGCAAGTGCTGCGTGCTGAGTACTGCGTAAAGAGTTAGAAATCATTTCTTTCACGCAGCACACGGCACTCAGCACGCAGTACTTGTATAGACATGCTTGAGAGCAAGGTTAGAGAATGGAATGGGAAACCGTCATCGGTCTTGAGATACACGCGCAGCTGCTGACGAAGAGCAAAATCTTCTCGGCTGCATCCACCGCCTTTGGGGCGGCGCCCAATACCCAGGCCTGCCTGGTGGATCTGGGCTACCCGGGCGTGCTGCCGGTGTTGAACAAGGAAGCGGTGCGCATGGCGGTGAAGTTCGGCCTTGCCATCGGCGCACAAATAGCGACTCGCTCGGTGTTCGCCCGCAAGAATTATTTCTATCCGGACCTGCCCAAGGGCTACCAGATCAGCCAGTACGAGCTGCCGGTGGTCAGCAAGGGCAGTGTGGAAATCGAACTGGAGGACGGCGGCCGCCGGCGTATCGGCATTACCCGCGCGCACCTGGAGGAAGACGCCGGCAAGTCCCTGCACGAGGGTTTCGAAGGCATCAGCGGCATCGATCTCAACCGTGCCGGCACGCCGTTGTTGGAAATCGTCTCGGAGCCGGATATGCGCTCGGCCAAGGAAGCCGTGGCCTATATGAAAAAGATACATTCCCTGGTGCGCTATCTGGAAATCTGCGACGGCAACCTGCAGGAAGGCTCGTTCCGCTGCGATGCCAATGTCTCGGTGCGCCGCCAGGGGGAACAGAAGTTCGGCACCCGCGCGGAACTCAAGAATATCAATTCCTTCCATTTCGTGGAGAAGGCCATCCTCTATGAAGTGCAGCGGCAGATTGATGTGATCGAGAGCGGCGGCAAGGTGGTGCAGGAGACGCGCCTGTACGATTCCAAAAAGAACGAAACCCGCTCCATGCGCAGCAAGGAGGAGGCCAACGATTATCGTTACTTTCCGGATCCGGATTTGTTGCCGCTGGAGATCACGGAATCTTTTGTCGCCGAGGTACGTAAAACCCTGCCGGAGTTGCCGGATGGGAAGAAGCAGCGATTCATGCGCGCTTACGGCCTGTCGGCTTACGATGCGGCATTGCTGACCGCCAGCCGCGAACTGGCGGATTACTACGAGACGCTGGTGCAAGCCGTTGGCGGTGAAGCCAAGCTCTGCGCCAACTGGGTCATGGGTGAATTGTCGGCAGCGCTTAACCAGAACAACAAGGAGGTGACCCAAAGCCCGGTGACCGCCGCGATGCTTGCTGAGTTGTTGAAGCGCATCCTTGATAACACCATCTCCGGGAAGATCGCGAAGGAAGTATTCGAGGCCCTGTGGGCGGGTGAGGGCGGGGCCGACGCAGTCATCGAGAACAAAGGTCTGAAGCAAATTACCGACAGCTCCGCCATCGGAAAAATCATAGACGAGATCATGGCCGCCAATCCACGGCAGCTCAGCGATTATCGCGCCGGCAAGGACAAGCTGTTCGCCTTCTTCGTAGGCCAGGTGATGAAGGCTACCCAGGGTAAGGCGAATCCACAGCAAGTCAACGAACTACTGCTGAGGAAACTCAAGAGCTAGCGGAATTTCTTTTCATAATAACCATGGTGCTTGGTACTGAGTGCTGCGTTCTGCGTGAAAACAGGCTGGCATCTGGATTTTATGCAGCACCCAGTACTTAGCACGCAGCACGTGGTTTTAAAATGCCTGAACACGACACACTGCGCCGTTTCATCTTCGAGAAACTCCCTGTCCAGGGACGCCATGTGCATCTGGATGCGAGTTGGCGCGCGGTACTGGAGCGCCAGGAATATCCGGCACCGGTGCGCGCCTTGTTGGGCGAGGCCATGGTCGCGATGGCGCTGCTCTCGGCGACCCTCAAGTTCGACGGCGCCATCACCCTTCAGGTCCAGGGCAACGGCCCGCTGCACCTGCTGGTGGTGCAGTGCACCAGCCATCTCAGTCTGCGCGGGCTGGCGCGCTGGCACGGCGATCTGCCGGACTCAGGTTTGCAGAAACTGCTGGGAGACGGTCGTCTGGCGCTCACCATCGAACCCGCGGGGAAAGGCGAACGTTACCAGAGCATCGTGCCGCTGGAAGGCGAGACCCTGGCGGCTTGCCTGGAAGGCTATTTTCAACGCTCCGAACAGCTGCCCACACGCCTGTGGCTGACGGCCGGGGATGACAGCACCGCGGGCCTGCTGCTGCAGGTAATGCCGGAGCGACAGCGCAACCCGGATGCCTGGCAGCATGTAACGGTGCTGGCGGATACCGTTACCAGCAAGGAACTCAAGACACTTTCCGCGGAACAATTACTGCAGCGCCTCTACCATGAAGAGGATGTACGGCTGTTCGAGGCGACCCCGGTGGCGTTCCGTTGTCAATGCTCGCGCGAGCGCATCGAGGCGACGCTGCGCAGCCTGGGCGCCGAGGAAATGTACAGCATCCTGCGCGAACAGAGCAAGGTGCACGTGGATTGTGAATTCTGCGGGCGTGGTTACGATTTTGACGCGGTGGACGTGCAGACCTTGTTCGTTCCCGACGCACAATCCGCCCACTCCGGCGCAAGACACTGATCCGCACGTTCGCCCGGACATTCGTCATTCCGGTGCGACCGCCATGGATGGCGGAAGTCCCGGAAATGCAGGAGCAATTTCTTGTAAAAACCGGAATACAGGTTTTGCGCGGCTTCGCCGCGTGATGGATGCCGGTTCCCGCACCGGCGGGCGGGGTACTTTCCTTGGACGAGCAAGGAAAGTACCGAAAGGAACTCGCCCCGGGGATTCCGCGCTTGCCTGAAATCGAATGAGGAACATTCGATTTCAGGCGCGTCCCCTCCTGCTCGCGTCCTCGGGGCCGCGCTCACGGCACATCCTTGTGCCGATCGCGCGGACGGGGCGATCCCTCGTCCCGTCCCTTCTTCGAAGGGCCATTCCCTGCGGGCGCTGCGCAGTTCGGCGGCCTCCACGGGGTTTCTAAGAGCGCCGCAAAATGCTCATGCTTTCCCAAATGCCTCACGCGGCATCGCAGGTTGCCCTTCATAAGACATTGATATATAAATCCTTTGGGGTCTGGCCCGATTCGCCCGGAGTGTAATAATGAAGCGCGCATCGTTATTGGAATATCGTAGCGTGCGGTCCATTTAATGTTAGAGCGCAGAACAGGAGACGATCGATTGCTGCCAGACATTGAACAAGCCCGGTTGCGGTTATCCAGGGACACGGACGCGAAGAAGAAATCGCAGTTCGGCCAATTTCTGACGCCAGCAGGAACTGCGACCTTTATGGCCGGGCTTTTCCCACCTGCCGATGGTATCTGCCGCCTGCTTGATGCAGGCGCCGGCATTGGCTCGCTTGCTGCGGCCTTTCTAGAGCGCTGGTATTCCGGCGGTCTTCGTTTCCAGCGCGTGGAACTCGATGCTTTCGAGATCGATGCTTCTTTGCACTCCCAGCTGGCTCAGACATTGTCGAAGTACCGCAGCGACACGTTTTCAGCGAAGGTGCATGGTGACGATTTCATACATGTCGCCGCGGACGCGCTTTCCGGCGGCCTGTTCGCAAAATCACTCCCAAGATACAGCCACGCCATCCTTAATCCACCCTACAAGAAGATAAGCAGCGGTTCAGCGCACCGGCTGGCTCTGCGTCGCGTCGGTATCGAGACGGTAAACCTATATTCAGCCTTTGTGGCGCTGACCGTGGCGCAGGCTGCGCCCGGTGGGCAGATCGTGGCGATCATCCCACGCAGCTTCTGCAACGGGCCGTATTACCGCCCATTCCGTAACTTCATGCTTGAACGCGCAGCCATCCGACACATGCACCTGTTCGAGTCACGCAGCAAGGCTTTCAAGGATGACGCGGTTCTTCAGGAGAACATCATTATTCGTCTTGAATGCGGCACGCAGCAGGGGCCTGTGACGATCTCGACTTCGACCGATGACACCTTCTCCGACCTTACCGCCCACGAGCATCCATTCGAGCGGATCGTATTTCCGGACGACCCGGAGCGGTTTATTCACGTGCCCACGTCGCCCGAGAAGAATGCCATTGAATTACTTCCAGCTATCCGGTACACGCTGATTAACCTTGGCATCAAGGTATCGACCGGGCCAGTAGTTGATTTCCGACTGAAGGAGCATCTTCGCGATATGCCGGGGCCGAGCACTGTGCCCTTACTCTATCCCGGCCATTTCACCAGCGGCGGCACTACATGGCCCATCGAGGGCATGAAGAAGCCAAACGCCATCGAATGCAATGCCGACACTGAAAAGTGGCTCTACCCGAGTGGCTTTTACTGCGTGGTGCGGCGCTTCTCATCCAAGGAAGAAACACGTCGGATAGTGGCGAGCGTGGTCGACCCCAACGCATTCGGTGACATGCCCGTGCTGGGGTTCGAAAACCATCTGAACGTCTTCCACGAGAACAAGCGTGGCTTGCCGCCGGCGCTGGCCCATGGGCTCACCGTGTTTCTGAACACGACCGCAGTTGACGAGGTGTTCCGTCGTTTCAATGGCCATACGCAGGTGAACGCAACCGACCTTACGCTCATGAAGTATCCCAGCCGCGATGTCCTTACTCAGTTGGGCGAATGGGCTATGCAACAAGGGCAACTCACGCAGAGCATGATAGACGACAAGCTTGGAGCCTTGGCGGCATGACGACCAGCAAAAAGAGTCGCCACATCAAGGACGCGCATCATATTCTCGTTTCACTTGGGCTACCTCGTGCACAACAGAACGAGCGTTCCGCGCTTTGCCTGTTGGCGCTGCTCAACCTCACGCCGGGAAAGCCGTGGTCGAAAGCCGAAAATCCACTTATAGGCATTACGCCGATCATGGATTGGGCGCGTGAACACTACGACAAGGAATACGCACCGAATACGCGCGAGACCGTCCGCCGCCAGACAATGCATCAATTCTGTAACGCGGGCATTGCAATTTACAACCCGGACCAGTTCGATCGGCCGGTGAATAGCCCCAAGGCGGTCTATCAGATCGAACCTGCTACTTTGTCCTTGTTACGCACCTTCAGTACGCCCGCTTGGCATGATGCGCTCACGGACTATTTGGCCGAACGTGAGACGCTGGTTGCCAGCTACGCCAAGGAGCGTGAGCAGAACCGGATTCCGGTGAAGATCGCACCGGGGAAAGAGATTACTCTCAGTCCCGGCGAACACAGTAAACTGATCCGCGCCATAATTGAAAACTTCGCTCCGAGATTTGCGCCCGGTAGCGTGTTGGTTTACGCCGGGGACACGGGCGATAAGTGGGGATACTTTAATGCCCGCCTGCTAGCCGAGTTAGGTGTCGATGTGGAGCCACATGGCAAGATGCCGGATGTAGTGCTTCACTACACTGCGAAGAACTGGTTGCTGCTGGTCGAATCCGTCACCAGCCACGGGCCGGTAGATGGCAAGCGGCACTCTGAGCTTGCCAAACTTTTTGCCGCCTCAGCCGCTGGGTTGGTTTATGTCACTGCGTTCCCGAGTCGTACGCTCATGGGCCGCTACCTCGGGGAAATCGCATGGGAAACCGAGGTCTGGGTAGCTGACGCGCCGTCTCATCTCATTCACTTCAATGGCATGCGTTTCTTGGGTCCGTACAATGCGCCCTAACAACCGGTTGCACGCGACCGGCTGCGGGTCGGGTTTTCCCGCGCGATGTATTCCTGCGCGTCAAGGAGTTGGCGCAGTGCCCGGCGCGTCCACTTCAGTTTCAATCTGCACACCCCATTTGGCAAAGGCGGATTTCACTTCGGCGTCGGTGGCGAATTCACCATGTTGCGCTTCCTTAAGACCCGCTTCGATCTCCTGGCGCACGTAGGCTTCGTAGAGCACGTCCTTCCACGTGGCGCCGTCGGGCAGGTGGTCCGCCAGCCAGCGCAGTTCTTCTCTCAGGTTTGCCGCCATAGCATCCTCCAGCTATGGGTAGATTCTAAGCCCTGGGCCCCGGCTACTTCCACCCTTCCGATCCAGGGCGTCCAACTCCCGTCCGCATCCCTTTAGGCATAGCTTTGCTGTAGCACGTAGGTTGGGGTGAGCGAAGCGAACCCCAACGAGATTATTCTTGGATTTGTTGGGTTTCGGCTACGGCCTTAACCAACCTACATTCTTATTCAAATGCCCCACGCGGCATAGCTTGGCGCGTTATCCGAGTCATCGCAGGTTGCCCTTCATAAGACATTGATATATAAATCCTTTGGGGGCCGCCCCGATCGCTGGGAGTGTAATAATGAAGCGCGCGTCGCTATTGGAATAGCGTAGCGTGCGGTCCATTTACTGTTGGGCGTCATAGGCATCAGCTCCATCATGACCGAATCTTCTCAAGAACATCAGTCTCATCGCGCTGCTGACGGCGGGCTGTACGAAGGGCACCATCTTTGCCCCGATCTTGTCCCCGGACAGATGTGCTTTCGGGCCAAGACATACAACGAGGGCGTGTTTGAAACGGTATTTCACGAACACATTCCATCTCATCGAATTTCACAAGAAAGTGCCAATGAGGCGCTGCGTTCGCTGGTGGCGCGTTATTCGGAATGGCCGGGAACCTTCATTCTGCGTAGCCATTTGAACAAACGAGGCCGCAATCCAGAGTGCTATCCGGGCTTTATTCACCATGTCAGCTATCCCGAGCCAGGAGCAATCCGTCACACGGTCAGCGGGCCAAGGGCGCACGCTTGGCATGACTCAGTGCTGTCAAAGGCAGCGTTTCGTCCGCCAGGAACCACGCCGCCCGAGGCCCAGCAATGACGCCAAACCCTGCGGTGCAGGGGACGCTGCGCGATAAAGCGTCGCGCAGCGCCCCTGACCTTGAACGTTAGAGCGCTTATGCACTTTCACCATCCCGCCGAAGATATCGAATTCGAAATTCCAGACTCATGGTGGTACGCCGCTGGGGCACACAATTTCACGCCGTCTACTTCAGCATTTGCTGCATCGTCTGATGCCAATTGGCCAACCATGATTGTCTCTCTAGCGGAGGTTTCAGCTCCTAGGCGCGACCCAGGCATTACTGGTCTCAATGAGGAGCGCACAATCTCTATTCTGCGTGCCTTCGTTACGGGCAATGTGTTGCCTCCCCTTGAAGGTTATCGTCCGCCATCCTCTGCCTCGAACAGGCTTGCGCTTCGTGATGGTTTCCACCGCTACTTTGCTTCTATCGCGGTAGGTTTTACCATGCTTCCTGTATCCATCCGGCCTTACTTTGACTTCAATGCGCTCTAACCTTACGGTCAAGAGGGGCTAGCTACGCCAGCTCCTCAATTTAACGTTAGGGCGCTAGCCACTTATTGGAGGCTCACGTGGCAGAGATAACGATCAGCAAACTGACGCTAGCTCAACAGCAGTTGGAAACAGCTATTGGCCTCTTCGTGAGCCGAAGGGACAGGATTGCTGCAATCTCCCTTGCAGGTGCGGCGGATGGGATTCTGCATGGTCTCGTTCTAAAGGCTGGCAAGCAACCCTTCGCGGATTATGCAATGGGAGTTAGGGAAGTCATGTCTGGCCAGACCCCGGCACGAGCAAAGTTTGCCAAGCATATCAACGACCAGCTGAACATCAACGACCTGAAGCATATGGATGAAGGCGGACCGCCGGAAATAACCTTCGATCCAGACATCTCTGCTCTAGGCTCGATTCTTAAAGCCATCGCCAATCACCATCAATTGGTGCCGAAGCATCCGGACTTCATTAAGGCGATGCTTCAATGGGCCTGGATGTTCTATGACGGCGAGAAGATCACCGAAGATGAACCATATGTAAAACCTGCTGGCGAAAAGCTCATGGGGCGCTATGTGGAGCGACCGGATGAGATCAAGAAGATGGAGACGCGCTTCGCGAAAAGATACCAAGAGATCCCGAAGGATGGTGGCAAGTAGTCGGGCACAGATATTGAACATCCGCGCCCTAACTCTGCAATCCACCGGACCTGCGCGAAAAGCCGCGCAGGCCGGTGATTTTTAACGTTAGACCTGACGGAGGCAACCAATGAACTTTCCAACTGCGATTAAACTGCCAAGCGCGTTTCTTCTGCTCGCGATGTCCGCCGCCGCCCTGGCTGTAGTCCTTGGTCACGTCGTCATGTTTGGTGCTGCCCGCGAGGCCGACGAGGGTGCCGCTGCTCATCTTTGGCAGTTGCTCATGACCGGGCAAGTTCCGCTGATTGCGTATTTCGCAATCAAGTGGCTGCCGCGTGCTCCGCGGTCCGTTCTGGCGATACTGGCGCTTCAAGGCGCCGCCGTGCTCGCCGCGCTTACACCAGTCTATTTTCTCAGGCTATAGCAGGCATAGGCTGCAATAACATAGGGTATTCCGTCACTTCAGGCAGTGATGAAAGAACCCGCCCGAACATCCATCTATGCCGTGTGAAGCATCAGTTTTCGCTGATGCTGATCTCCAGCGCCACCCGCCGCTGCGCTTCAATGCGCCAGCCGCGCAACTGCAACACGCCTTTGGTGCCGAGTGAAATCCCGAGCAAGAGCGGTACGCGGATTCCCAGCGCGTCGAGTTCAGTCAAATCCGGCGCTTGCGCATCACCCGCATCGGTGCGATACGCCGCAAACAGGGTTTCGCCTCGCCGTTCAAGCTGGTGTCGGGCGGCCGAGATGCTTTTGGCATCCAGATCCGTGAGCGGATAACAGTGCGCGGGTGTCCGGCCGCGGGCGCCGATCATGCCCCAGCGGCTGCTGTCCGGCGCGGACTGCGCCGCATGCAGCAACTGGTTTACCAGCGTTCGCGGCAGGCTGATACGCATTTCCTCAGCCATCGCCGACAGCCTCGCGATAGGCCACGAACAGACCGGTGCAGCGCGCGCACGTTACGGACTCGCAGAGGATTTCGATCCGTACCTCGAGTCGTGCCTTGCGCCGGCGTGTGAGCGTGGCAGTGAATTTCTCCCATGCCGCCGGTGCTGGCAAAGCGCAGGCGGCATGCAATCCGCCGTTCACCGGATGCAGGAATTCCATGTGCATATCGCGCACCACGATATTCGTGCCGCGGCCGTGATCCAGGGCCAGCCACAGGAGCCCCCAGCCGGCCAGCACCGCGAGGCTCGCGAGACTGCCGCCGAACGCGCTGCCCTGGTGGTTGTGGTTGGCGGCCAGCGGCGCGCTGAGGGTAAGTCCGTGCGCATCGAGGCTTGCTGCCCGCACCTGCATGGCTTGCGTGAGCGGAATGTGTTTGCGCAGGTAGGTTTCCAAAGCCCGGCATTCGGTCTGGGAATCGGCGAGCAGTTTGCGGAAATGCGCGGAGGCTTCAGTCATGAATGCACGCCGCACACCGGACAGGCAGGGTCTCGTTGCAGTTGGCTGATAGATGATTCAGACGTTACGGCATCCAGCCGCCACAACCGGCCCATGAGCGGCTGACCGATGCCGGTGATGAGCTTGATGGCTTCCACCGCCATGAGACTGCCGATGACCCCGGCCAGCGGCGCCAGGATGCCGTTGCTGCGGCAGTTTTCCAGTGCCTCGCCGCTTTCCGGATAGAGACAGGCATAACAAGGGCTGCTGGAATTGCGCGCATCGAATACCGTGAGCTGGCCCTGATAACGGATAGCGGCGCCGGAGATCAGTGGTTTGCGGGCACCCACGCAGGCGGCGTTGACCGCGAAGCGCGTGCCGAAATTGTCGCTGCCGTCCAGCACCACATTCACGTTTTTTATAGCGGCCTGCAGTTCCGTTGCATCCAAACGCCGGTCCAACAGCTCCAGCCGGCAATCCGGGTTGAGGGCATTGAGGGTTCCTGCGGCGGCCATGGTTTTAGCCGTGCCTATATCGGCGTTGGCATAAAGAATCTGGCGTTGCAGATTGGAAAGATCCACGCGGTCGAAATCGTTGAGCACCAAGGTGCCGATACCGGCGGCAGCCAGATACAGCGCGGCGGGCGAGCCCAGCCCGCCCAGACCCACGATCAGCACCCGCGCGTGCGCCAGTTTTTCCTGGCCGGCGGCGCCGAAGTCCGGCAGTGCCAGATGGCGGCTGTAGCGCAGGCTATGGTTATCGGTATCCATGACAAAATCACACCTGAATAGCTGGGATAAATTTTATCCTGTCGTCAGGCAGTCCGCCGGGATTTCATCCGGTAAAATATCCGTTTGCCGCCGCCATCCCCGGTGACGGCCATTTACTGATGACGGATGCAGGCAAACCCGTGAGCGCGTGGGCGGAATATCTCAAGTTCTTTGCGGGCCTGCTCGCCATCCTCAATCCCATCGGCGTCATTCCGGTGTTCATCAACCTTACCCAGAACCAGACAGCGGCCGAGCGCCATCACACGGCCTTCACGGCGGCGGTGACAGTCGGTGTGGTACTGGCGGTGGCGCTGCTCGCGGGCGAGCGTATCCTGAACTTCTTCGGCATCAGCGTGGCGTCGTTCCAGGTGGGCGGCGGCATTTTGATCCTGCTCAACTCGCTTTCGATGTTGCAGGCCAAGATGGGCCCTACGCGCCAGACGGAGGAGGAAGCACAGGAAACGGCGGAGAAGGAACAAGTGGCAGTGGTACCGTTGGGCGTACCGCTTACCGCCGGTCCCGGCGCCATCAGCACCGTGATTCTCTACGGTCACAAACCGGCACTGTTCGGCCGCTATATCATCCTGCTCATCGGCATCGCCGTGGTTTCGGCCATTGTGTGGGCCTGTTTCCGGCTGGCACCGCTCATCTCCCGGGCCTTGAGCCGCACCGGTATCAACATCGTGACACGTCTCATGGGGCTCATCATGGCCGCCATCGGTATCGAGTTCATTGCCGCCGGCCTGCGCGTGCTGCTCCCGGCTCTCGCCAAGTGAGATGTTGCACAGGCTTTCCGGGTTGTTTCCACACAATATGTGCTGTACCGCGGGTTTCTCTTACGATTTTCCCTGCGTAATCATTCGATCCGCGTCATACCGGTAATCAGCACTGGTTCAACCGGCATGTCATCATGCATGCCGTTTTTGCGGGTCCGCACCTGCGAGATTTTATCCACTACCTCCGTTCCCCCGGTAACCTTGCCAAAGACCGCATAACCGTGGTCGCGGGTACCGTGGTTCAGGAACGAGTTGTCGGCCACGTTAATAAAAAATTGTGAAGTGGCGCTATGGATGTCGGCGGTGCGCGCCATGGCTAGGGTATAGCGCGTGTTCGACAGCCCATTGTCGGCTTCACTCTGGATGGGTGTGCGGGGTTTTTTCTGCTGCATATCATGGGTGAAGCCGCCGCCCTGGACCATGAATTTCGGGATCACGCGATGAAACAGGGTGCCATCGTAGAAACCCGCATCCACGTAACTGAGGAAATTCGCCACGCTGACGGGCGCCTTGTCGGCATAGAGATCGAGCGTGATGTCGCCGAGGCTGGTGGTCATGAGGATCATGGCATGGCTCCGATGGATTGATCGTCCATTTTATCCCATCAATCTCCAAAACGTCCCAGGGTGACGCGCTCATGGTCCGCCAAGTCATGGATGGAACGGATATCAATGAATCCAGCGCTGGACAGCAGCGCACGCACGCGCTCGCCCTGGTCGTACCCGTGTTCCAGCAACAGCACGCCACCGGGTTCCAGATGGGTGGACGCACGCAGCACGATTTTTCGGATCGCGGCAAGGCCATCCGGTCCGCCGGTCAGTGCCCTGCGTGGTTCGAAGCGCACATCGCCGGATTGCAGGTGTGGATCATCATCGGGTACATAGGGTGGATTTGAGGCGATTACTGCAAAGCGCCGGCCGGACAGCGGCGCGAGCCATTCACCCTGCAGGAACTCCACATTGTGGATTCCCAGGGTGTGGGCATTATCCCGGGCCACGCCTAGCGCGGCCTCATTGATGTCGGTAGCCGTGATGATGCAGTGAGGCCGCTCGGTCGCGAGTGCCAGCGCAATGGCGCCGCTGCCGGTGCCCAGATCCGCGAGATACCAGCGGGATCCCACGGGTATGAAGCGCAATGCTTCTTCCACCAGCAGTTCAGTTTCCGGGCGCGGTATCAATGTGGCGGAGGTAACTTTCAACGACATCGCCCAGAAGTCGCGTCTGCCTGTGAGATATGCCACCGGCCTGCCCTTTTGGCGCGCAATGGTCAGGAGCACGAAATGTTTCAGCTTATCGCCGTCAATGCGTTGTTCCGGCCGTGTATACAGCTGACTACGCGGTACATTCAGCACGTGTGCCAGCAGGATTTCAGCGTCCAGGCGCGGCGTGGGACTGGTTTTGGACAGTTCCTTGCCGGTCATGCGCAGCAGGGTGGCGACGGTGACAGCCATGATGGTTCTCTGGAAAGTGGGTTTATTTTAAGCGCTTCCGTACAATAGCATCCTATTTTCTTTCGCCGATCGGGTCGCCGGAGGCCGCATGAAAGTTTATTCCAATGTGCTGGAGATGGTCGGCCGCACACCCATGCTGGAAGTCAAACGCCTCGATACGGGCCCCTGTCGCTTGTTTCTGAAACTCGAGTTCATGAATCCGGGCGGCTCGATCAAGGATCGCATCGGTATATCCATGATCGAGGAGGCGGAAAAGCGCGGTGATATCAGACCCGGCGATACCATCATTGAGGCTACGGCCGGCAACACGGGCCTGGGGCTGGCACTGGTGGCGGCGCAGAAAGGCTATCATCTGATTCTGGTCATTCCCGACAAGATGAGCCAGGAAAAGATTTTCAATCTGCGCGCCATGGGCGCAGAAGTGGTGCTGACCCGCTCTGATGTGGGTAAGGGCCATCCGGAGTATTACCAGGATCTGGCCAGGCGCATGGCCCGGGAAATGCATACCTATTTCATCAATCAGTTCGGCAACCCCGACAACGTGAAGGCCCATGAAACCACTACTGGCCCGGAAATCTGGGAACAGATGGGGCACAAGCTCGACGCAGTGGTGGTCGGCGTGGGTTCCAGCGGTACACTCACCGGTATCGGCCGCTATTTCCAGCGTGTGTCACCGCAAGTGGAAGTGGTGTTGGCAGACCCCCAGGGCTCGGTGCTGGCCGAATACATCCATAGCGGCAAACTGGGCGAGAAAGGCAGCTGGCTGGTGGAAGGCATCGGTGAGGATTTCATCCCCGATATCTGCGACCTGTCGGTGGTAAAGCACGCCTACACCATTCCAGACAGCGAAGCCTTTGCCACGGCGCGCGAGGTTCTGCACAAGGAAGGCCTGCTGCTGGGCTCCTCATCCGGTACGCTGATCGCGGCGGCGCTGCACTACTGCCGTGCGCAGAAAACAGCCAAGCGTGTGGTAACACTGGGCTGCGACACCGGCAACAAATACCTGTCCAAGTTGTATAACGATTTCTGGATGATCGAGCAGGGTTTCCTGGAACGGCCCAAGCGCGGTGATCTCGGTGACTACGTGGGTCGCCCGTACTGGGAGCGGGCCACGGTTTACGTGGGACCCGGGGATACACTGGCCACCGCGCATACCCGCATGCGCAATAATGGCATTTCCCAGTTGCCGGTGATTGAAGGCAAGATTTTTCTGGGTGCGGTGGCGGAAAGGGACCTCATCCGGGCGGTGCGCCACGATACGCGTGGCTTCACCCAGGAGGTGCGCAGCGCGTTAAATGCCGAATTCCCCCGCATCAATGCGCAGCGAAAGATGGAAGACCTGTTTGCGCTGCTGGAGAGGGAAACCGCCGTGGCAATCATGGGTGGCGACGAGTTCCTGGGTCTGGTGACGCGCAGTGATCTGCTAAATCGTCTGAGGTTACAGCCGCAGTAACAAGCTGTCGCACGATCCAATGTGAATCGCGGCGGGGACCGCCGCTCCCACAATCAGTGAAAGGTAAACAGTAATGTATCCCTCAGGCAAGAAACCCGGCTTTGCCACCCGCGCGATCCATGCCGGCCAGTCGCCGGATCCGTCCACCGGCGCGGTGATGCAGCCCATTTATGCGACTTCCACCTACGCGCAGGAAAGTCCCGGCAAGCACAAGGGCTACGAGTATTCGCGCACCCAGAACCCCACACGCATGGCTTATGAACGCTGCGTAGCGGATCTCGAGGACGGTACGCGCGGCTTCGCCTTTGCGTCCGGGATGGCGGCTACCGCCACTATCCTGGATTTGCTGGATTCCGGCAGCCATGTGATCGCCATGGACGACATGTATGGCGGTACGTACCGTTTGTTCGAACGCGTGCGCAAGCGCTCCGCGGGTCTCAAGTTCAGCTATGTGGACCTGCGCGAACCCAAGGCGTTGGCCGCCGCCATCCGTCCGGAAACGCGACTCATCTGGGTGGAGACGCCCAGTAACCCGCTGTTGAAACTGGTGGACCTGGCCATGGTGGCGGAAATGGCGCACCAGCACAAAATAATAACGGTATGTGACAACACCTTTGCGTCACCCTATATACAACGGCCCATTGAATACGGCTTCGATCTGGTGATGCATTCCGCCACCAAGTATCTTAACGGCCACTCGGACATGGTGGGCGGCATGGTGGTGGTGGGTGAGCGCGCCGATCTCGCCGAGCAGCTCGCCTTCCTGCAGAATTCTGTCGGTGCCATTGCGGGACCGTTTGACAGCTTTCTCGCACTACGTGGTCTCAAGACCCTGGCGCTGCGCATGGAACGCCATTGCAGTAACGCACTGGAACTCGCCAGCTGGCTGGAAAAGCACCCGCGGGTGGAGCGCGTGGTCTATCCCGGGCTCAGCAGCCATCCCCAGCAGGCACTGGCGAAACGGCAGATGCGTGCCTTTGGCGGCATGCTGACAATTTTTCTCAGGGGTGGGGAACCGGAAGCCCGCCGTTTTCTGGGGCATTGCAGGCTGTTTACACTGGCCGAAAGCCTGGGCGGCGTGGAGAGCCTCATCGAGCATCCGGGCATCATGACCCATGCGTCCGTTCCCAGGGAGGTGCGCGCTACATTGGGTGTGAGCGATGCGCTGGTGCGCTTGTCGGTGGGCGTGGAGGACGCAGCCGACCTGCGAGCGGACTTGGAGCAGGCGTTCGCCTCCTGAAACACAAATGAAAAGAGCAGATCGTTTCCGACCTGCCCTTAATCATTTGCTCCCCAGCCATCCGCCGGGGCGGGTGGCCTGAAGGATTGACCCGGCGTCCGCCGGAATCACGCCCTACTTTTTCGGAGGAGTTTTTGTGCTAGCAGCCGGAGCCTTCGTCGCCGTGCTGGCCGCCGGGGCAGCCGTTGAAGCAGCTGTTGAGGCTGCCGGAGCAGCCGTGGAGGCCGCCGGGGTCGCAGGAGCTTCGCTCTTCTTGCCGCAGGCAGTCAGAGTGAGCGCCAAAGCGGCAGCAGAAAGGACAACAACGTATTTATTCATGTTCGTTCACCACCAGTGTGCAAAAAAAGTAACCGTAAAACCATAATACTACTCGACGATTTGTTTGCAAATCGCGCGATCGGGCGCAGATTCTAGCCAATCCGCACCGAGCTTGCGAAAATAGCGCGATTTTATTTATTTTTCATTTATAATCAACAAGTTATGTGTATAAAGTCCAACTCCGTGTGCCGGGTGCTTGAATTCTGCCTGAAAGACTGCTCATCCGCATGTGTGCGTCGTCCTCCACATTTTGCGCTGATTGCGGTGTCACCACGACACAAACCTGGCTCGGACGTGTCGCGTCAGATTGCGTCCCGAGGATTCACGCCGGGCGATAGCTTTTTATTGTCACTCCGCGGGTTCGTGGAGTTCATGCGCGCAGTGAGTACGCGTGGAAACAACACTGTTTCCGTAGAGCAGTTATCGGCCGCGCACCGACACGGCGGCTGCGTATCATCGGCCAATTCACTTCACATGAGCCGGCCAGTTTTCTGAATGCCAGGCATGGCACATGCACTGCGGCCGACAGGGTGCATGCCGTTCGGCCACAACGGCTGATGTCACTGCCGATCCCGGTACCCCTGTTATGCATCGAAAATACTTGCGGTTGTCGCGGACAGTCAGGCACACTGCCACAGTCCCACGGTTAACAGTACGCGGGGAGTCTGCGCATGTTTGAACTGGATACCACCCCCCAGCCACCCATCAGGATCTGGTCCCGCGGCATAAAACTGGGTCTGGCAAGCTTCCGCAGGCTGTTTGCACTGGCGAGCGCACTGGGATTCATCAGCTTGTTACCGGCCATATATCTGGCTTGGAAGATGGGCGATAACCCCATCACGCCGGATGCCATGCTGCAGATGCTCAGGCAAGGGTACTTTGCATTGAATTTTCTGTTGCTGGAACTGCTGGTGCTGGTTTTGAGTTCGCTTATCAATGCATTGATTATTCAGCGCCTCGATCGCGCCGCGCAGGGGGCGGCGATGGTCCATGAATTGCAGTTTGCTTTGCGCAAGACAGCAACACTGGTGCTGGCCGGTATCCTGTTTTTCATCACCCTGCTGATTGGCATATTTATTGCAGACATCATCGGGACCCTTCTTGGTGCCTTGCTGGGAACGATGCTTGGGCATGGCGCTACCGTCGTTGTCATCCGGGTTTGTCTCATTGTTGCCATCATGTTTATCGTTGTTAATTTGCTTTTCTTCCAGTTCGCCATCGTCCTGGACGGCAAAGGACCCGTCAGCGCCCTGAATCACAGTTGTGCCCTGGTGTTTCATAACTGGTGGCATTCTTTTCTCGTACTCCTGATGATCGTGGCGGCCATCGTGGGCATCGTGGTCGTGGTCATGTTGCCGTTCATGCATTGGTTGCCGCTGTTGGCTGCCGCGGATACCGGCCGTGCGCTTATGGAGAAGAGTGTGTTAAGGCTGGTGGGCGCGGCGATATTCACCCCCTTTGTGGTTGGGGTGCTGTATGTGCTGTATCACGATCTCAAAACGCGGCGTGCGCAGAAATCCACCGCGACCGGGGCCGTTCAGGCTTGAGTCAATTTGAATAAGGCAATGCATAACGCCGGACTGCCGCCCATCGGCGCCACGCTGGATGAGGGCTGGCGATTGTTCCTGCAGTCCCTGATGGTAATTTTCCTGCCTGTATGGATCGCCGGCATAGTGGACGTTCTGCCGGATGAAATCGCCGGGGGTGGGTTGCTTACCGGCAGTTTGAACTGGTCTGTTCTCGCGGTGACTGTGCCGGCTTGGCTTGTGGAGGCTGCGCTCTATGGCATCGCCATAGCCAAACTGAATGCGGTTGCCACGGGGGGCAAGCTTTCTTATACCCAGGCATTACGTCTGGGAATCCGCGCAGCCCCAGCCATAGTTATCGGTGATTTGGTGTACAACATCGCATCCTGGGGCGGCCTTTTGCTGTTCATCGTGCCCGGCATAATTCTCGGCACCACCCTGGCATTTTTTGCCTATGCTGCGGTACTGGACCGCAAGAACATCCTGGATGCACTCAGCTACAGTCATACATTGACGTGGCCGGATTGGTGGCGGACGTCCGTAGTGATTTCCGTGCCGGCGATCGTGTTGTTCATTTTCGGCGTTATTGCCGGCTGGCCCGATATCATGGGTGCCATGCGGCAGGTGAGCATGGGGCAGATGCCTTCGGCAACGTCACTCGTGAATCCATGGTATGACTTTGGGCTCATGCCGTTATTGGGCGGGATAGTGTGGTGCTATGTGCTTGCAGTCTGCTACGTGCAGTATCGAAAGCTTCAAGCACGCGCTGAAGCTCACTGAGCCGTCATGGCGGCCAGCTCTTCCGCCTGATACTCATTCATGAGCGGCAGGATTACCTCATCCAGGTTTCCCCGCAGGATGTCATCCAATTTATAAAGTGTCAGATTGATGCGGTGATCGGTGACGCGTCCCTGGGGAAAGTTGTAGGTACGGATGCGTTCCGAGCGGTCACCGCTGCCCACCTGCAGTTTTCTCGATTGTGCCTGCGCGCTAATCTGCTTTTCCCGCTCGGCTGACAACAGCTTCGCCTTTAACAGTGACATGGCGCGTGCGCGGTTCTTGTGTTGGGAGCGTTCATCCTGGCATTCCACCACGATGCCGCTGGGCAGATGGGTGATACGGATGGCGGAATCGGTCTTGTTCACATGCTGACCCCCGGCGCCCGAGGACCGGTAAGTATCCACCTTCAAATCCGCCGGATTGATATCCACGTGTTCCACTTCCGCCACCTCCGGCAGGATCGCCACGGTGCAGGCAGAGGTGTGGATGCGGCCCTGAGCCTCGGTTTCCGGCACGCGCTGCACGCGGTGGGTGCCGGACTCGAATTTGAACCTGGAATAAGCGCTCTGGCCCACGATGCGGGTAATGATTTCCTTGTAGCCGCCGTGTTCGCCGGAACTTTCATGCAGTATTTCCACGCGCCAGCCATGCACCTCCGCATAACGGCCGTACATGCGGAACAGATCACCGGCGAACAGCGCCGCTTCGTCACCGCCGGTACCGGCGCGGATTTCCAGATAAATATTACTGTCGTCGTGGGGGTCCCTGGGCACCAGCAACTTGAGAAGCTCCGGTTCCAGCGCCGCCAGGCGCTGTTCGGAAAGACACCTTTCTTCCTGTGCCAGACCGCGCATTTCCGCGTCGCCGTCTTGCGCCATTTCCCCGGCGTTTTTGCTATCCGCTTCCACGCGCTGATATTCACGGAACCTGAGCGCCAGCGGTCCGATACGCGCGTATTCCTGCGACAATTCCCGGAACTGGTTCTGGCTGCCGATCACGGCTGGGCTGGCAAGCAGTGCCGCGAGCTCCTCGTGACGTGCAGCCACCCGTTCAAGTTTCTGGCGAATGGAGTCTTTCACGGAAGTGTCCCACAGGTACGTGGGCGTCATTATAGCGGTGCCAGGAGAGCGTTAGTGCAAACCCCGCGAACACGATGCAGGGATGTCCGGCGCAAATTTATTGTACTCAGGCGCCGGATTCCGGAGTGACGCCGAAACCGCCTGGCGGCGGAGCGATCACACACAGCCGGGGGCGGACCTTGCAACCATCCGTCAGGACTTCTTTTCCTGGTCCTGGTCTTTCAGGCCGAAGAGTTCATGGGCTTCACGGATCACATGCTCGCGGCCTTCATGGGCTGCCTGGCGCAGATAAGCAGTGGGAGCGTGCAGCAGCCGGTTGGTGAGTGTTTCCGCCAGGAATTTGAGCGCTTCATCCGGCGGTGCGCCGCCGGCAAGCAGACGTTGTGCCTGTTCCAGGGTGTGGTCGCGGAGCGATGCGGCATTGTCGCGCACCGCGCGGATGGTAGGCACCGCATTCAGGCCGCGCAGTTGCGCCATGAAGCGTTCCAGCTGCGCATTGATGATGACCTCCGCTTCTTCTGCCGCTGTCCGGCGTGAACGCAGATTGTTCTCTACCACGTTGCGCAGGTCGTCAATAGTGAAAAGATAAACATCATCCAGTTCCGCCACACTGGCGTCGATGTCGCGCGGCACGGCGATATCCAGCATGAGCACCGGACGATGTTTGCGCGTGCTGAGGGCCGCAGCCACGGTGGCGCGTGTAAGAATGGGTTCCGGACTGCCGGTGGAGGCGATCACGATGTCAGCTTCGTAGAGATGCGCGGGAATCTCGTGCAAGCCGATGGCATAGCCATCGAATTGTTCTGCGAGCCGGTGCGCGCGGTCGAGAGTACGGTTGGCGATAATCATGCGCTGCGTACCCTGTTCGCGCAGGTGCTGTGCTGCAAGTTCTATGGTTTCCCCGGCACCGATAAGCAGCGGCGTGAGTTTGCTGAAGTCGGCGAAGATTTGCCGCGCCAGATGCACCGTGGCATAGGCAATGGACACCGGGTTTTCACCGATGTGCGTATCGGTACGTACCTGTTTTGCCACCGTGAAGGCATACTGAAACAGACGGTGCAGGCGATTGCCGGCAGTGTTGCTCTGCCGTGCCAGTTCGTAAGCTTCCTTGATCTGACCGAGAATCTGCGGTTCACCCAGGACCATGGAATCAAGGCCGCAAGCCACACGGAACAAGTGTCGTGCCGCCGACTCGCCATCGTGGGTGTAGAAACGCCCGCGTATGCCCGGATCATCCGGACTGCGCACGCGTGTGAGCCAGTCCGCCAGGTGCGTTCCTGAACCGTTGCCCAGGTAGGTATAGATCTCGGTGCGGTTGCAGGTGGACAGGATAGCCGCTTCCTCTACCCCCGGTAGGCCTGTTACTGCATGCAACGCGCCGGGAATCTGTTCCACACCGAAGCTCAGGCGCTCCCGTATGGCGACGGGTGCGGTGGCGTGGCTGATTCCGAGGACAAAGAAGGGCATGCGCGTGTGGGCCGGGCAGGGTGGACAAATTTTGGGCGAATTTCCGCATTCTAACAAGCGCTTACCCTTGTGAAGGCTTACGGCCTCTCGCCGCGGCGGAGTATAGTGGATGCGTGGGACATTATTGAGCAGAACCCCATGAGGATGCAGTTTCATGCGGCCCTCGCATGCACAGCCCTGGTGCTGGCCGGCTGCGTAGCCGCACCGACGCGGCTGTCGGCACCGCTACCCCAACCCGCGACCGGTCGTCACGCCCCGGCGCAGGCGCTTGTCTATCATGTCTTTATGGGCGAACTGGCGTTACAACGCGGCAACCGCCAGCAGGCGGTGCAGCAGTATGCGCGCGCGGCGGAGCTGAGTGGCGATCCCGCCCTGGCGGAACACGCGGTGGTGCTGGCCTACCAGGCGGGTGATGATCAACTGGCGCTGGATTTGAGCCGTCACTGGCTGACGCTCGCTCCCAAGGATATCAGTGCGCAGCATTTTGAAGCGCTTCTGAATACGCGGCTTGGCAATGTTGCAGCCGCCGTGAGCGAATTCAAAAGCCTGCTGCGGGATGTACCCAGCGAGAGTTTCCCGCTCATTGCGGAATTGCTCGGCCAGGAAACAGATGCCCGGCAGGGGCTGCCGGTGATGCGACAACTCGTTGTCGCTTATCCACAATCAGCGCAGGCGCATTTTGCCCTCGGCCAGCTCGCCTTGCATTATCGGCAGGTGCCGCTTGCCGTCAGCGAGGCACAGCGCGCACTTGTCCTTGAGCCCCATTGGGATGCAGCCCTGGTGCTGGAAGCGCGCGCGCTGGTGGCGGCGCACCGCAGTGATGAGGCACTCAAAGCGCTCAAGGCGTATGTACAGGCCGCGCCGGATAACATCGGCCTGCGCCTGGCCTATGCCGCATTACTGGCTCAGACACAAGAGAACGCCCAGGCACGGGCGGAATTCACCGCGATTATCAGGCAAAATCCACACAACCCCGACGCGCTCTATTCCCTAGGCCTGCTGGCATTGCAGGACAGCCATTGGGCGGAAGCACACGGCTATTTCATGCGCCTGCTCAAGACCGGCAGGCGCAATGAGGACGCGAGGTATTTTCTCGGCAATACCGCCGAACTGGCAAAGCGCTATGCCGAGGCGCTGGCATGGTACCAGCGGGTGAACGGCGGCCATTATTGGTTGTCGGCGCAGCTCGGCGTGGTACGCGCGCTGGTGGCGCAGGGCAAACCGGACGCAGCGCGCAGTTATATGAATAGCATCGTCGGCGAGGATGCGGCTGACACCGCGCAATTACGCATTGCCGAAGCGCAGATATTCAGCGATATGGGACATAACAAAGCCGCGCTTCAGGTTTTTGATCGGGCCCTGGAGCAGGACCCGCAAAATACAGACCTGCTGTATGCGCGTGCGCTGCTGCAGGAAAACCTGGGCAATGTGGCGGCGGCTGAAAGCGACCTGCACCGCATCCTTAACCGGTCGCCCGACAATGCTGATGCCCTTAACGCTCTCGGTTACACGCTCACCGTTCATTCCACCCGCTATCAGGAAGCGCTTGGCTATATCGAGAAAGCCTTGAGTATCCGACCGCGCGACCCCGCCATCATTGACAGCATGGGCTGGGTGGAGTATCGCCTCGGCAATTATCAGCAGGCTCTCGGTTATCTGCGCAAGGCCTATGCGCGTCTTGCCGATCCACAGGTGGCAGCACACCTCGCCGAAGTGTTATGGGTATCGGGCAACAAGCAAGAAGCGCGCAGCATTTGGAGCGCGGCACTCAAGCAGCATCCCCACAATCCCGCCCTTCTCGATGTCGGTCGGCGGTTCTCACCGTGAGTGCCCGCGGGCTGGTTCTGTTCGGTATCGTGATGTTGGCCGGTTGTGCGAGTGTGCCGGGCACGGCACCCCTGGGCCCGCCCAACGAAGCCGCCTGGCAGGTGCGGCGCGCGCAACTGGAAAAACTTGTGGACTGGGAACTGCAGGGCCGTGTCGGCATCCTTAATGGCAAGGATGGCGGCAGCGGTTCCATGGACTGGAAGCAGCAGGGTGATATCCTCGATTTCAGTTTTCGCGGTCCTTTCGGTGCCGGCGCACTGGAAGTGCAGGGTGATGCCAATGTTCTCTGGGTGCGAAGCTCCCGCGGCGATGACTTCATCACTACCGATCCGGAACGGGATTTTGCCCGCCGTCTGCGTGTGCCGCTGCCGGTGTTGAGTATGCGGTATTGGATGGTGGGCATTCCCGACCCCCACGCGTCCTTTAGTCACACCGTAGATGATCGCGGACATCTGGTGATGCTCACGCAGCGCGGGTGGCAGGTGGATTACCGGAACTACGCCCGTTTCGACGGCTATGATCTGCCGACGCGCATGCTGCTGCGTCGCGATCGGGTGCGCATCAAGATCGCCATCAATGACTGGCATGTATTTGCGCACCCGGGCAATCAACCCGCAACCGTTCAATGATACCGACCATCAGCCGCGATTGGCCCGCACCGGCCAAGCTCAATCTGTTCCTGCACATCACCGGCCGCCGTGCCGACGGTTATCATCTGTTGCAGACCGTATTCCAGTTCCTGGAGCATGGCGACACACTGGATTTTATGCCGCGCGCCGACAGTGGCATCACACGCTCAGTGGGGCCGGCGGACATTGCGGTCGGAAGCGACCTGGCCGTGCGTGCTGCCTGCCTGTTACAGGAACGCTCGCATTGCGGGTGCGGCGTGGATATACATTTGCACAAGCGTCTGCCCCGGCAGGCAGGGCTGGGTGGCGGCAGTTCCGATGCGGCTACCACACTGGTAGCCCTCAATCATCTTTGGGGCACGGGCCTGCCCACAACCGAGCTCGCCCGCCTGGGTCTGGAGCTGGGCGCGGATGTGCCGGTATTCGTACACGGACATGCAGCCTGGGCGGAGGGGGTAGGGGAGATTCTCACGCCCGTGGAGCTGGTGGAGCCCTGGTTTCTGGTGCTCGAGCCTGCCTGTGAAATCCCAACCCGGGAAATTTTCCAGGCTCCTGAATTGACACGAAATTCCCCGCCAATCACAATAGCGCGCTTTCGCTCAGGCGAGGGCCACAACGACTTCGAACCCCTGGTGCGGACCCGCTACCCGGCGGTGGCAGAGGCCCTGGATTGGCTCGGCCTGCGGGCCAAAGCCCGGTTGACCGGCTCCGGCGCCAGTGTATTTGCCGGGTTTACGCACGAGGCCGCGGCGCGGCGCATGTTGCGGGACTTGCCCAGCGGTTGGCGGGCATGCGTTGCCCGGGGACGCAACCGCTCGCCCCTGCTCGACCGGCTGGCGGCGGAAAAGCCCGTTGAGAATTGGGGCGTAGCCAAGCGGTAAGGCAGCGGGTTTTGATCCCGCCATTCCCAGGTTCGAATCCTGGCGCCCCAGCCAGTGGGATTTTCAGGGATTAAGTGGTGGATCCCGGTATGACTGACCACAGCAGGTTAAGTGAGGGCGCCGTGTCAGCAGGCAGCATGATGGTTTTCGCAGGCAATGCCAATCCGCAATTGGCCGCCAGGATTGCCAACCATCTGCAATTGCCGCTGGGCAAGGTACAGGTGGGCCGCTTCAGCGACGGCGAAGTGGCGGTGGAGCTGATGGAGAACGTGCGCGGCCGCGACGTCTTTATCGTGCAATCCACCTGCCCACCCACCAACGACAACCTCATGGAGTTGTTGGTGATGGCGGACGCCCTGCGGCGGGCTTCGGCCTCACGCATTACCGCAGTGGTGCCGTATTTCGGGTACGCTCGCCAGGACCGGCGCCAGCGCGCCGCGCGTGTGCCCATCACGGCGAAGCTCGTGGCCAACATGATGGTATCGGCGGGTATTAACCGCGTGCTGACCGTGGATCTGCATGCGGACCAGATACAGGGATTTTTCGATATACCGGTGGATAACGTATATGCATCGCCCGTGCTGTTGGGCGAAGTGTGGAAGCAGAAGTTCAAGAACCTGATCGTGGTGTCACCTGACGTGGGCGGTGTGGTCAGGGCGAGGGCGCTGGCGAAGCGTCTTGATGATGCAGACCTGGCCATCATCGACAAGCGCCGTCCGCGCGCCAATGAGACACAGGTCATGAACATCATCGGCGAGGTTCAGGGCAAGACCTGCGTCATTGTGGATGACCTGGTGGATACGGCGGGCACCTTGTGCCTTGCGGCAAAAGCCCTCAAAGAGCAGGGTGCGGCGAATGTGCTGGCCTACATCAGCCATCCGGTGCTCTCCGGCAAGGCCATTAACAACATCGAGGGTTCGGTGCTGGACGAACTGGTGGTGACGGATACGATACCGCTGCGCGACCAGGCCCGGACCTGTCGCAAGATCCGCCAACTGAGCATCGCGCAGCTCTTGGCCGAAACCATGCGCCGCGTGAGTGACGAGGAATCCGTCTCCTCGCTGTATATAGATTAGGAATTGCGACGGGATGCCGCTCCTGTTTTGCGGGAGCGGACTGTGGCCGCGATTCTTCATGAGGAGCCAAACCTGGTCGCGGGGGAGGCGTTTGTTAAACGTAACCGGAGAAACGAGACATGGCTATCAGCTTCAATCTGAGCGCCGAGGTCCGCAACGACAAGGGGAAAGGTGCGAGCCGCCGCCTGCGTCGTGCGGGTAAGGTGCCGGGCATTCTTTACGGTGCCGGCGAACCGCCGGTGGAACTGGCTTTCGATCATAATGAACTGCGCAATAACCTGACACATGAGGCTTTCTATTCGCATGTCCTCAAGATCAGAGTTGCCGGCGATGAGCATCAGGCGATCGTGAAGGATCTGCAGCGCCATCCGGCCAAGCCACTCATCATGCATCTGGATCTGTTGCGCGTAAAGGATGACCAGGAAATCCGCGTGCATGTACCGCTGCATTTCCTTGGCGAGAAGGAAGCCATCGGCGTCAAGCAACAGGGCGGCGTGGTATCGCGTAACCTGATTGAAATCGAGATCGCCTGCCTGCCGCGTTATTTACCCGAGTACATTGACGTGGATGTGATTAATCTCGAACTGAACCATGCACTGCACATGTCCGACCTCAAGCTTCCCGAAGGTGTGCGCATCGTGCAACTGGCCTATGGCGAGGAGCACGACCTGCCGGTGGTGGCCATTCATCATCCGCGCATCACGGTCGAGGAAGAGCCGGTGGCGGAAGCCGTGGCTCCGGCGGAAGGCGCAGCGGCGGCCTCTGCGGAAGGCGCAGCGGCCCCTGCGGCCGACGCCAAGGCGCCCGCAGCGGATGCCAAGGCGGCTCCGGCGGCCGAGAAAGGCGACAAGGGCAAGGAGAAGAAGTAATCAGGCGCCGGTCCGCTGCGACGGGCCGGGCATTACTTTTCCCTGGTCATGGCATCAGCGGTGCAAATCCAACTCGTGGTCGGCCTCGGCAATCCCGGGGCCGATTACATTTTGACACGCCACAACGCCGGCTTCTGGTTTGTGGATGCACTGGCCCGCGCTCATGGGGGTGGCTTTAGCCACGAGCGCAAATTCAGCGGTGACGTGTGTCGCCTGCAGTTTGGTGGGCATGACATACGCTTGCTCAAACCCGCCACCTTCATGAACCGCAGCGGCCAGTCGGTGCAGGCGCTCGCGGCCTATCTCAAGCTGCCGGCGGAAGCTATCCTGGTGGCGCATGATGATCTGGACCTGCCTGTGGGTAGCGTACGTCTGAAACAGGGCGGCGGCCACGGCGGTCATAACGGCCTGCGGGACATCACCGACCGCCTGGGCGAAAGCTTCTCCCGTCTGCGCTTCGGCATCGGCCGGCCTGACGCCGGCGCGGAAGTCATAGACTACGTGCTGCACCGCGCCAGCGAGGACGATGAAATGCAGATCATGGAAGCCGTAGCCGCGGCTATCGCCGTCATGCCGCGGCTCCTGAATGGCGAAACCGGAAAAGTGATGCATGAATTGCACAGCCGCGGCGTGGTACCGCGCAACAAGCGCAGCGAATCATTGACCGATGCCGGCAGCACGCAGACGAGTAAAAAATGAGCCTTAAATGCGGCATCGTCGGTCTGCCCAATGTGGGTAAATCCACGCTCTTCAACGCTCTCACCAAGGCGGGCATTGCCGCGGAAAACTATCCCTTTTGTACCATTGATCCCAACGTGGGTGTGGTGCCGGTGCCGGATGCCCGTCTGAATGTTCTCGCCGCCATCGTGCAGCCACAGAAAATCATTCCCGCCACGGTGGAATTTGTGGACATCGCCGGTCTGGTGGCCGGTGCTTCCAGGGGTGAGGGTCTCGGCAACCAGTTCCTGTCCCATATCCGGGAAACGGATGCCATCGCCCACGTGGTGCGCTGTTTCGAGGATGCCGATGTGGTGCATGTCACCGGGAAAGTAAATCCGGCATCGGACATCGAGACCATCAACACTGAATTGGCCCTGGCGGATCTCGAAACCGTGAGTCGCGCGATGGAGCGCAATGTGCGTACAGCCAAATCCGGCGACAAGGACGCGCTAGCGAGACACAAAGTTTTGGAAACATTGAGAACCCATCTCAACCAGGCCAGGCCGACGCGTTCATTGGGGTTGTCGCCGGAAGAGCATGCGCTGGTGCGCGACTTCGGTTTACTGACACTCAAGCCCACCATGTACGTGGCCAACGTGGATGAACACGGCTTCGTCAATAATCCGTTACTGGAGAAAGTGCGGGCCATCGCGCAAGCGGAGAAATCAGAAGTTGTACCGGTGTGTGCGGCCATGGAAGCGGAGATTGCTGAACTGAATGAGGATGATAAAGCGGATTTCTTGAAGGATATGGGGCTGACTGAACCCGGCCTCGACCGTGTGATCGGTGTCGGCTATAAATTGTTGGGACTCGAGACTTACTTTACCGCCGGCCCCAAGGAAGTGCGTGCCTGGACCATCCATAAAGGGTTCACTGCGCCGCAAGCGGCGGGCATCATCCATACGGATTTCGAGAAAGGTTTTATCCGCGCCGAAGTGGTGGCCTACGAGGATTACGTGAAGTACAAGGGCGAAGCTGGCGCCCGCGAAGCCGGCAAGTGGCGCTTGGAGGGAAAGGAATACGTCGTCCGCGAAGGCGACGTGATGCATTTCCGGTTTAACGTATAAACAGCAGCGTTTTCTTGACTTGAAGCGGCTGAAAACCGACAATTTGCGCCCCTCGCGCCGGAACATTCCGGCATCCGCTTCCAATGGCTACGTAGCTCAGCTGGTTAGAGCGCGGCACTCATAATGCTGAGGTCGGTGGTTCGAGTCCACCCGTAGCCACCAGCGTTATCAAGCACTTACGCTGCCGGCGCAAGTGTATAATCACATGCATGTTATGGTTCAGCTAAGGGGTTGAAATGATGACCGAAATCATGTTTCTCGTGGACGAGGTGCCCGAGGGCGGTTATCAGGCGCGCGCGCTGGGTGAATCCATTTTTACCGAGGCGGATAATCTGGAAAGTCTCCATGTTCGGGTACGCGACGCTGTGCAGTGCCATTTCGAGCAGGATCAGGCGCCAAAAATCATTCGCCTCCACTTCGTCAGAGATGAAGTGATTGCCTTATGAAGTTGCCCCGCGCTGTAAGCGGGGCAGCGCTAGCCAAATCCCTGCAGAAATTTGGATATCGAGCGACGCGCCAGACGGGCAGCCATATTCGGCTGGCCCGTGATACCCCGGACCAGCATCACATTACAATTTCCAATCATGCTCCGATACGAGTGGGCACACTATCCGCCATTCTGTCTGATGTTGCGCTGCACTTGAAGATGCCGAAAGAGAAGTTGGCTAGGCAGTTATTTGAATAACCGACGTGGTGACTGGTCTTTGTTGAATTCCGTACCAAGTTGACCCACCATTTCAATCTTGGCTAACCCACTCTGATCGGCATTGGCCGTTGATAATGATGGAAATTCCTGCGTATTGCGTGGGTCAGCGCAATTAAAATGGTGAGTAAAAAGGGGATAAAAATCAATAACCTACCAACAGCGCCAAAGGAATCACGGGGCGGCTCACCGCTCCGGAGGCCTCACAGACGTGCTTTGACCGGATGAAGTATTTGGTCTAGATTGAACATAAATCGCCCAGGGCAAACCCGTCGAAAGACGGGGACGCAAAGTCACCGGTCTAAGGAGTAGCACTCTATGACAGCGGGATCGCCGACAGCCAAGCCTTATCCAGAAGCCTGCCGTCTTGTTTCCCGGACGCTGGGGAACAAGGGACTTCCCTCCGTTTCCAAGACCTCTTCTCCCGGCGCCCATTTATCTGTATCCCGTGCCCGGTGGGCGCTTGCAGTCACGCGTGATCGGGGCGTACCTCACCATCAAAAGACAGGCAAAGCATCCATGGCATCATGGTGGGAATGCCAGTACGGCCGCACCCGATGATTGATATGTATTTTTGAGGGCACGCCCCATGCGGATGCACGCGCTATTGGATTCCCTGCGGACGCGGCTGCTGCTGTTCGTCACGCTGGCTGTGCTCCCGGCGCTGATCGCGATCGTGTATTCAGGCCTGCAACAGCGCAATGCAGCGGAGGACCACGCCCGGGAGCGGGCGCTCATCGCCGCAAGACATACGGCGGATGAGATTGCCAACGTTCGGGAGGACTCCCTGCTGATCCTGTCCATACTCACGAAAGTTCCCGAGGTTGCCGCGCTGTCGCCCTCCGACTGCGATTCGTTTCTCGCCAAGCTCTTACGGGATCATCCGGAATTCGCCAACATTGGCGTCATTTCTGACGCGGGCCTGCTCGTGTGCAGCGCACGCCCCACCTCCGGTCCCGTCTATCTGGGGGATCGTGGTTATTTTAAAAATGCCATCGTATCCAAGACGATGGTCACCGGGATGTATCAGGTGGGCCGTGTGTTGCAGGTGCCCATGGTGATCTTCGCGGCGCCTGTTCTCGGTGCACATGATTTTGTGCACGCCGTCGCCTATGTGTCACTGGAACTGCGCTGGCTGAACCAAGTGGCTTCCAAGACCAACACCCCAGCAGGGGCATCCTTGCTGGTTCTCGACCGCCGGGGATTCATTCTGGTAAGACAGCCCGATCCGGAGAAGTGGGTCGGTCATAAAGCGGCCGACTTTTGCAAACCACATCACCTGGACTGCATGAAGGGCGAAGGATTTATTACAAATGCCTGGCCGGATGGTGTCCGTCGGCTGTACGGATACAGAAGCCTGCAGGATCCGGATGGTGCTACGGCTCTGACCATCCTGTACGGTATTCCGAAATCCCAGATCGTGGAGGCCGCCCGGAACGCGCTGATCACGCACCTGGGTATCCTGGGCGTCATCCTTTTTTTCATCTACCTGTTCGCCTGGTACGGGAGCGACGCGCTCGTGCTGCAAAACCTGAAAGTCCTGTTGGCGGCGATCCGGGACATCCAAGCCGGCAAGACCGATGCCCGTGCCGACATCCCAGGCCGGCACGAACTGGCGCTCATCGGTAACGCGTTCAACGACATGGCGGAGAACCTCGCGACAAAATCCCGGCAGATATCCACACAGCTGGAGCGTATTCGGCGCCTGCTGCGTATCTACCGCGTGCTCAGCGCCATCAATGGGTCGATTCTGCGTACGCATGCCGAAGAGGAGCTGGTGAGTGCCGCCTGCCGCATCGCGGTCGAACAGGGTGGGTTCAAGATCGCCTGGATCGGTCAGGTTGACCAGCAAACGCAGTGGGTGACACCCGTTGCCCATGCCGGGATCGGTCGGGATGCCGTATATGCCTTGAGGATCTCCGCACGCGAAGACATCCCGGAGGGCCAAGGGACCGTCGGGACCGCGCTGCGTACCCGCGAGCCCGCCATTGACAACGATATCGCGACCAGCACGCGGCTCACGCCGTGGCGGCATGAGCTGCTCGGGCTCGGCTGCCACTCCCTGGCGAGCTTCCCACTCCTCTACGGCGACGAACTCTACGGGAACCTGTCGCTGTATGCGGCGGAAAGGAACTTCTTTGACGAGGAGGAGGTCCGCCTGCTGCGGCAACTGGCTGCGGACACGGCCATCGGATTAAAGAACATCCGCACCGAAACCGCCCTGCGGCAGCTGTCGTATTTTGATCCGATCACCGGTCTGCCCAATCGCCGGCTCTTCGAGGACCGGACCGGCCAGATCCTGGCGCGGGCCCGGCGTGACCATGTGAAAGCCATGGTGCTCGCAGTGCAGATCGAGGAGGTCCACAGAATTGAGGACGCGTTGGGCCGGCATGTCGTGGACGGACTGCTGCAGGAAATCGCCATCCGGCTGAAAGCCCATGTCGATTCGAGCGACAGCATCGCCAAGCTTTCCCGAGATACTTTTGCTCTGTGCCTGATCGTCTATCCGGGCGAGGATGTCCTGGGCCTATCAGCAAAAATCATGCAGCTTTTCCCCCTGCAACTGACCGCAGGTGGCGAGCCGGTGGTGATCTCGGCCTGGGCGGGGGCCGCCCTCTTCCCGGCCGATGGGGACACGGCGGCGACGCTGATCCGCAATGCGGAGGTATCGCTGAGGAATCCCGCCCGTGAGTCAGGCGCCGTCTGCAGCTTTTATTCCTCCGGGATGGATATCCAGGCGGACCGGCGGTTCTCTCTGGAAAAGGAACTGCATTTCGCGATCGAGCGCAACGAATTGTCCCTGGTCTATCAGCCCATATTTGACCTGCCCGGTCGCCGGATGATCGGTGCCGAGGCCTTGCTGCGCTGGACCAGTCAAACGCTGGGACCCGTGTCGCCGACGGAATTCATTCCCATTGCCGAGCAGGCCGGCCTGATTGTTCCCATCGGGGAATGGGTGCTGAAAGAGGGCTGTGCACAGGCATTGAAATGGCATCCCGTTGGCTCACCGACTTTTCGCGTCAGTGTCAACGTTTCGCTCATTCAACTCCATGAGTCCGACTTTCTGGGTCGTTTGAAAGAGATATTGGCGATGCTCAAGTTTGATCCGAAGATCATTCCTCTCGCCGTGGAGATCACGGAAAGCGAGATGGCATATAACGTCGAAGAGACCATATCCATTTTACAGGCCATCCGCGCGCTCGGTATTCACATCTATATGGATGATTTCGGCACTGGGTACTCCTCGCTCGGCTACCTGAAGCGCATGCCGATCCATGCGCTGAAGATCGACCGGATCTTCGTGAAGGACCTGGATAACGACTCCGGGGACAAGGAATTCATGCGCGTGATTGTGTCGTTGGCCAAGAGTCTTGGCCTGAGTGCCATTGCGGAGGGCGTGGAGACAGGACGGCAACTGGCTATCCTGGAATCCCTGGGGTGCGAGGCGATACAGGGGTATCTGCTCGGACACCCTGTGCCGCCCGATGGTATCAGCGCCCTTCTTGGCAAGGGCTTTGCCTGAATAACCCGGTAGCTGGGGGCTATGACCGGTTAATGGCCTTTGCGTGCACCCAGGTACGCCGGTAAGACGGGATTATTGCTGCTGTTTGTGCGCTGATTTCAGATTCTCATCGTTTTTTGGCCAGGCGCTTTCATCCCCGCGGTACAAGAGGTTATCGTAGTTGCAACTCCTCCAGCAGGATCCGTCGAACATCAATCTGTACTGCCGCGGGATCAACAATTTCGCGTATCCCCCACTGTGTAGAGAGCCCGGCGGAATCAATGAATTCCAAATTCAATGTCCGCCGTGGCAGTACCGCTTTCCCAGCGGGATCCCGTACCAGGAGCACGGTAGGATGCAGCCGTTTCTTTTCATCGGAAGCCACTATGATTGCCAGGGCGTTATTCTGCAGGCGCACCAAACTCCCCAAAGGGTAAATTCCGATCCAACGTATGAACTTCTCGACCAGTTCCTTGTTGAAATGCACCGCCGCACGTTTTGTCAGTCGCGCAACGGCTGCCGATGGAGTCAGCTGCGGACGGTAGCATTGGTCGGTGGTGTACGAGTCGTACACGTCGCATATTGATACAAGCTGGACATAGTCGGGAATCATGTCACCCGTCAGTCCATCCGGATAACCGCTTCCATCCAGGCGTTCATGATGATGACGGGCGATGTCCAGAATTCTGGGATCAAGCCCCGTGCTGCTATCCAGGTGCGCGGCCGCATAGCCAGGATGCAATTTGATCAGTCTCCTTTCATCCCGGTTGAGCGCCGTAGGCTTGTCCCGGATATGCCTGGGTATTTTCGCCATCCCGACATCGTGCAGCATGGCGCCCTCGCCCACGACCCCCTGGAGCGCGGCGTCCCAGCCCAGGTCGGCTGCAAACCCGACCGCCAATATGGTGGTATTCATGGCGTGGCGTCCAATGGTCGCATCCTGTTCAGAAAGAATGCGCATCCACAGGCTGGTTTTCGGGTCGGCAGAAATGTCGTCAATAAGGTGGACCACAGCCTCGCGGGTATCACGCAGGTGTTCGCTCCGGTCACCCGGATCACTCTCGGCGAATTTCGTGAGTCTTACCACGGCGGCATCGCTCTGCTGCCTGATGGTCTTTATACTTTTCCGAAGGGTGTCAAACCCTTTCCATTCTTTGATTTCTATAGTGATGGTGTTTCCACGAACCGCACCGTGCAATCTCTCCTGAATAGCGGGGTCACTGCGCGACTTGAGATCATCCACGAATACATATTTGCAGCACTGCTTCAATTGCGTGAGATCGTCGTCATTCTCGATGATGAATCCCTGGAACAGGAAAGGTGTCCCGGCCCACGGCCGGTCCAATTCGGCGACGTACATGCCCTTTTCAAGTTGTTCGACGCGGTACTGGATCTTCAAATCCATGCTCCAGTGAGCAACGCCTGATGAAACCCCTGGACAGTGAGTGTAATTCCATATCCGGTCGTCAGTCGAGCGTCCGCCAGCCTGCCCGTCGCCGGTATGGGCAGGGCCGTCTGGTCAGCCGGAAAATACCCAATTAACCGGAAGTTACCTTGCCAAGGCGATCGGGGCTGTCGGTCAAGAATGTGCCATCCCGGCATGTGCTGCTTTGCGCTGAACTGTGCGTGAATTGCGGCAGGGAGGAGGCAAGCGTTGCAGGTGACTAGATTGTCTGGACGGACTTATTCCTAGTCCAAGCCCATCATGTCGAGATCATTGCATTGGTTCGCCGGCAAGCTGCGCTCTGTCTGCGTCATTTGCCTGCCCGAGGCGGCTATCGTGGCCGCCCGTTCGGCCGGGCCAAGCCGTGCCTTGGCTGACCCGACCTCACACCCGTAGCCGCCAAGCGCATCAAACACTTGTGTTCACAGGGCCGCGGTGATTATTTGAATCTGTGCGGTGGATGCCGTGTACGACTCGGCACAGGCCTATATGGAGTGGGAGAGGGCCGGTATGACTGGGGTGCCGGCCGGAACACAGGCCTGTAGGTCTGCGGTGAAGATCGAAATGTTTGAGGTGCAAGCCGGTATGCAGGCCGCGCGGATTGTGGAGTAAACCGGTATGGCCGAGATGAGGGCCGATAGGCGGGCCGCGCGGCTTGTGGGTTAAACCGGTATGGCCGAGACGCGGGTCGAAATGCTGTGCGATAGGGCTGCACAGGCCGGAACGCGGGCTGTGCAGTGTGCGGCGATACTGCTCGCAATGGGTTCTGTCCAGCGCGAAGCTGGCCCGGTTGTGGACCACGCATATTGTTATTGCGGTTGACGAGCGGGTTACCCACCCGCCTGTTTCTGTTCGCCAATAAGCGGGTGCGGATCAACCTGGTGAAGGTGACATTGCGATGCACGCTGGCATAGCTGTTGAGATTATTGACGTTCACGGTACGCTGAAGCACCGCGCGGTTGATGGGGATATGTGCGTAACGGTTGTTGACGTACACGGTGGTGATTTGAATGTACGGACGCGAACGTGCGATCCAGCCATCACCGCGCCAGTCAGTGTAATAGATACGGTCATCGCGCCAATCGCAGTCATAGTTCAGCCAGGCTCCGATGATGAATCCCGTGCCAAAAGATATGAGGCTATCCTGAAATCCCTGCCCATAACCATAGCCGCCTTGATAATAGACCGCATACGGATCGTACATCGGCACGTAGATGTACTGGGGCTGATACGGGTCAATTTGAATGTACCCCGGCTCCACGATCACCTGCTGTTGCTGATTCGAAACCAGGTTACCCGCGGAACGGGCCAGTGCACGCAGGCGCTGGATGGAGGCCATCACGTCTGTGGACTGGTTCACATAGGCCTGTCCCAGTGCAGTGGTCCAGTTGATCTTGTCGTTCATCATGTAGAGCACAGACGGGTAATGTGCAACGGCCTTGACACTGACATCCCAGGGTTGATAGCTGATTCCACTCACCCCGTGCGTACGCACCCACTGCGCCGCTTCCTGAATCTGATTCACAAATGTGGCGGCAGGCAAGACCTGCGCCAGCAGCGGATCCGGATAAAGCGCGATGGGGGCCAGCAGATTGTCCAATTGATTTGCGCTATACGGTACGTACGACGACATGTCCCGGGGCGACGCTGAAACGGCGGGGTACGCTCCCGGAGGTGCGGCATTCACGAGCAGCGGTGCACAGGCAAGGCTGATTCCGAGTGAGCACACGGAAAATGTTCGTAAGATTACGTGCATAAATCACCTCCTGTCTGATAGAAAATCTACTCCATTATCAGAGCGGCGGCAGAAGGTGAACGGAATTTAATGCCGGGTTCATAATCACGGTAATGGCGCAATTTGCTTGCAGATCAATGGCATGGACTATGGCCCGGCAAACCAGGAAAGAGCGCGGCTCGGGCGCAAGATTCTCAGGGACACTTGTGACCACGGACGCGGCAGCTGCCTGGTGAAAGCCAGATAATGCGCCCTGCTGTTGCAGGGCAAGTCAGGGTGTTTCAGGTCAGATTTTCTTAGGGTGTGATGGCGGAATGCGTACGAGGATCGCGGCTGAACAGGCCATAGCTGAGCAGGCTGATGGCTACGCCGCAGACAATGTAGTAGGCGGGTGACATGGGATTGCCGGTGAGTTTTACCAGCCAGGTGATGATCAGCGGAGCCAGTCCGCCAAACAGCATGACGCTGAAATTGTAGATAAGAGAAACACTGGTGGAACGCACGCCCACGGGGAATACTTCCGTGACCGCCGTGGGATAGGGACCCCAGATGAATCCGATGCACAGCGCCGAGATGAATTGCAGCAGGATGAAATGCGCGAGACTCGGCGCACGCAGCAGATATGCCGTCAGACCGAAGGCAACGAGCGCATACAGCGCCATCGCGAGCACCAGCATACGCTTGCGGTTCCAGCGGTCCGAAAGGTATCCGGTGAAAGGGCAGAGCCCCACCAGCAGGATACCGCTCATGATGGTGGACAGGCTCGCATCGGCGAGCGGCAGATGCAGCTCCCGGTCGGCGAAGATCGGCATGTAGATGAAGGTAACGTAGAATGAAATCGTTGCCGCCACGGTGAGGCCAAAGCCGCTCACAAGGGACCGGCCGTTACTGACAAACATGTTCCTGAAGCCGGCCAAGGTCCGGTCCGGATGTGATGTCCTGTAGGCTTCAAACTCAGGCGATTCCCTCAGGCGCTTGCGGATGTAGTAGCCGACAGGTCCGACCAGGACCCCGAACAGGAATGGCAGCCGCCAGCCCCAGGCATTGAGCGAGCTGGCTGACAGCCAGATACTCAGGGCGTATGCCGCGAAGCCGGCGAAGGTGATCGCCAGCGCCTGGGAGCACATCTGGAAGCTGCCGTAGAATCCGCGCTGTTGCGGTGGGGCGTATTCGATCAGCAGCGAAGTGGCCCCGCCGAATTCACCGCCGGCGGAAAATCCCTGGATGATGCGCGCCACCACCACCAGGACCGGCGCGCTGATGCCGATCACGTGATAGCCCGGAACGAAGGCAATCATGGCGCTGCCCAACGCCATCAACAGCACCATGTTGGCGACCGCCGACTTGCGGCCCATCCGGTCGGCATAGAGTCCGAAGACGATACCACCGATGGGACGGAAAAAGAACGCGATACCCAGCGTCGCCGTGCCCAGCAGCAGGGAATTGGTGCTGGATTCGGCTGGAAAGAATTGCCTTGAGATGATGATGGTAAACAGCCCGAATACCGTAAAATCAAACCATTCGAAGGCGTTACCGATTGTGGATGCCACGATCACCCGGTAGCGCAGCCTGGGTGGGATGGCCTGCAAGCCGGGCGGTGTGGTGGCGGGGTGTCCCATTCCGTCTTGAAGAGCTGTGGGCACGTCTGCCTCCGGGTGTTGCCACGAGGGCGGGTTTAAGGAACGTCCATGCACTACGGGCAAGCGTAGCATGCCGAAAACCCCGCTGCGACGACAATTTCTTGCTGCATGCGTCGCGACCCCGAAGGGATGCCCCGGATCACACGGGGCGGGCGCAGGTGGGTGCGGATACTGCAACCAGATCTGAATCTTGAGAGGGCGACCGGCAATGAAAACCATTCCTGAAATCACCGCATGGCAGGATGAGTTCACCGCCATACGGCGTGACCTGCATGCGCACCCGGAGTTGCGTTACGACGAACATCGCACCGCCGGGCTCGTGGCGGAGCGCCTGGCGGGCTGGGGCCTGGAGGTGACCCGTGGCCTGGGCGGCACGGGAGTCGTCGCCACCCTACGCGCGGGAAAATCTTCCAGGAGTGTCGGGTTGCGCGCGGACATGGATGCGTTGCCGGTGCTGGAGCAGAACCAGTTCCCGCATCGTTCCCTCCATCCGGGACGGATGCATGCCTGTGGCCACGACGGCCACACCACCATGTTGCTGGCAGCGGCGCGCTATCTGGCCGGCCGACGGAATTTTGACGGGACGGTGCACTTCATTTTTCAGCCGGCGGAGGAGGGCGGGGCCGGAGCCCGCGCGATGATCGAGAGTGGGTTGTTCAAGCGGTTTCCCTGCGAGGCGGTATTCGGCATTCACAACTGGCCCGGCCTGCCGGCGGGGCATTTCGCGGTGAATCCGGGCGCCATCATGGCATCCAGCAACGAGTTCAGGATCACGGTTCGGGGAAAGGGCGGTCATGCCGCCATGCCGCACAATACACGTGATCCCGTATTTGCGGCCATCCAGATCGCCAATGGCCTGCAGGGCATTATCACCCGCAACAAGAAGCCGGTGGATGCAGCGGTGCTGTCCATCACCCAGTTACATGGGGGTGAGGCAAGCAATGTGATACCGGATGAGGCGGCGTTGGGCGGTACCGTGCGTACCTTCAACATCGAAGCGCTGGACCTCATTGAGTCGCGGATGCGGAAACTGGCCGCCGCAACGGCGGCCGCCCATGACTGCACTGCGGAGACGGGATTTGAACGCAACTACCCGCCAACGATCAACAGTCCCGCGGAGACGGAATTTGCCGTGTCAGTGATGCGCGAAGTGTGTGGCGCGGAAAGTGTCATCGCCAACGTCGAGCCCACCATGGGTGCGGAGGATTTCGCCTTCATGCTGCTGGCAAAACCCGGGTGCTATGCATTTATCGGCAATGGAGACGGGATACACCGCACGTCCGGCCACGGCGAGGGGCCGTGCATGCTGCACAACGCCAGTTATGACTTCAACGATGAACTTATTCCCATAGGCGGAACCTATTGGGTATGGCTGGTGGAACGCTACCTGCCGCGGGTGTAAGCCGGGCGTGGCAGTTGTCGGTTATTTCCAGCTTGGAATGACGATTTTGTTTGATATCCAAATTGTACAAGCACTGCACATACTTCAATAAAACATGCCGTCAGCACATGATGTGCGTGTTGGATATTCTGGCGCCGAGGTTCACAGCAACCCATCGTCCTGGTTTGTATCAATGCGGTTGGAAGTGACGCTTCATAGTCTCGTCGTCAGCAGTTTTTCATTGGCAAGTGACAGCCGCTCCACCAGCGCATTTGCGAACATGCGATAGAAGCGCAACTGGCAATCGCGGGAGGCGCGCTCCATGAGCGTGGTGTTGACGCAAAGCAGGTTTACATCGCCTTGTGCGCGTACGGTAGCCGTGCGTTGCATCCTGCTGAGGTAGCTCATTTCGCCGAAGCAATCCCCGGCGCCGAGCATGCCAAGAAGAGTATTGCCCTTGTACACCGCGACGATTCCCGAGGCGATGATGAAGAAGCGGGTATCCAGTTCCCCCTCGGACACCACCGTCTGGCTATCCGTGTACTTTTTCCAGCCGCTGGCGCGGATAATCTCCCAGATGTCCGCATGAGTGAAATCCCTGAAACAGTCCAGCCGGCTCACCAGGTTGTAATGTTCCTTCTCGGTGATCTCGGTGGCACGGGCTTTCAGACTGCCGGAGACATTGATGAGGTCGCCGGCGATATCCATGCAGGTTTTGTAGCGACGTTTGACCGGCTTTCTGAGACAACGCATCACAATGTGATTGAGAACATCGGGCATGTCAGTGCGTCGTTCGATCAACGGCTGGGGATCGGCATGCAGTATCTGATACGTCAGGCTGGGCAGGGTGTCGCCTGAAAATGCCGGAGTCCCGGCAACCAGCTCGTAAATCAGGGCGCCCATGGAAAAGATGTCGCTCTGGTTGGTGACCGCCTCACCGCGCACCTGTTCCGGAGACATGTAACGTGGCGTACCCACCACCCCGACGGTGGGGTTGGTCTGGCCGATGGCGGTTTTTGCGTTGCCGAAGTCCACGATCATGATGTGCCCCTCCGGGTTGATCATGAGATTCGCGGGTTTGATATCGCGGTGGATGACGCCGTTGCGGTGGGCGTAGTCCAGGGCTTTGGCCATGGTGAAAAAAATTTCCACTACTTTTGGCAATGGCAGCAGGGTATCCGGGCGGCAATGACCGGTGAGGGGCCAGTAATGATTGAGCAGCGCCATTACCACATAGCACAGGCCGCCCTCTTCCCCGGCGTCATGGATGGGAAGGATGTTGGGGTGCAGCAGTTTGCCGGCGATGTGCGCTTCGTTGAAGAACAGCTTGTATTGCAGCCCGGCCTGTTCGCGGCTGACATCGGTTTCGGCGTAATATACCTTGATGGCCACATCACGATGGGCGAACGGGTCATGGGCCAGATAAACGATTCCCGAGGAACCGCGTCCGAGTTCGCGATCCAGAATGTATTTGCCGAGTTTCTCTGCTGTCTTGGCAGCCATGGGTGCCAGCCTTGGCGCTATAGCGTGGGGGATGTGTAGCGCGCCTGGCGCGCGGCACGGCGTTCAGCCGCCTGCCGCAGTATTTCGCGTTTTTCTTGCCCAGGCATTTCTGACCAGCGGCGGATCTCATCAAGCGTACGTCCGCAACCGATGCACACGTTGTCGTCGTCAAGACAACATATGCGTACACAGGGGGAAGCGAGTGGATCGTTCATACCGGCACCCCGCGGGAGACCATGGTAAAAACCGCTGCGCTGGACATAATTCTATTGTGCGCCGCTGCGGAATATTCAGGTATCGCCGCGTACACTTCGCTCTCCCGATATCTTGCGCCGTGTCCCGCCCACAATGTTCTTGAACGACTTCCACCCCACGGTTGAGAGATTGTACGCTTACACCACCAGAACAAAGAACAGCAGATACACCAGTCCGTTGAGTATCAGCCAGGCAGGAGTCAGGCGGCGCCTGGCGGCGAGCAGCAGCAGCCAGAGAACCGCTGCAAAGGTCAGCGCCATGGCCCAGAGGATATCGGCCCGTGGCTGCCAGGCCGCGAGCTGCATGCCGAACGCCGTCAGCAAGGCGCCCTGAAACACCAGCGCACCGGTGATGTTGCCGAAGGCGAGGGTGTCCTTGTTGCGGCGTATCCACAGGATGCTGTTCAGTTTTTCCGGCATTTCCGTGGCCACGGGAATAATCAGCAGCGACAGCGCCAGTACGCCGAAACCGGTCAGGCGTGCCACCTGTTCCACGCCGTAAACAAATATCTTGGCCCCGGTGATGATAAACGCCAGTCCCAGTGCCAGTTGCGTGATTTCGGCCCAAAGGGTATGCGGGATGCGGATGTGTCTTAACCAAAGTGCGGCGTCGGTACGGGTACCGTGACCCCGCTGTACCAGCAGGGTGGAGGCACGGATGGTATTCACCACGTACATCACATACAGGAATACCAGCGCGGTGCTTGCCAGGATACGCGTGCCCGCTGGGTGCGCGGGGATGAACAAGCCCAGGAAACCAATGAGGAACGCCACCAGAAAATACAGCAGGTCACGCAGCAGGCCGCTGATCTCGGGTTTCAGCGGCGTATGCCAGCCGCGTTTCGTGCCTGCGAACAGGGCGATCAAGGCGATGGCGACGGAGGAAAGCATCAGGGGTGCGCCCAGGACGGCGCCGACACCGATGTGTTGGCGTGTCTCCGCGATGGGCCCGCCGAAGAACACGGCGACAATGGGCACCATGGTTTCCGGCAGAGCGGTGGCCACGGCGGCCAGCACCGATCCCACCAGTCCCTCCGAAAACGAGAAGCGCTCACCCACGTGCTCGAGCGCATTGGTGAAGAGTTCCGCGCCGACCAGGATGATGGCGAGCGCCGCCAGCAGCGCGCCAAGATCAAGCATCAGCACGCGCCACCTCCCTGTGCGCAGGCCATCAATCGGGAGATGAACAAGCTTGGGGCATCATGCGGATAGGCGACAGGCATGCACGATCTCACTGGCGCCAGTGAGGGGGGTAGGTGCGCGCGTAACCCGGCAGCGCTTCAACCGCCGCCGTCCAGCGGGCGAGATGGAGGTAATGCCGGGTAAATGGCATGTACGCCAATTTGAGTTTTTCGGCTGTGGGTTTCGCGGCGGCCCGCAGCAGCGTGGGCAGGAAGGGATAGAGCACGATGTCGCTGGCACTGATGCGCTCGCCGCGCAGCCACGGGGAGTGTGCGAGGCGTGCGTCATAGCGGCTGAATTCCTGATGCACGGCCTCGGCCGCCTCCTGCACCTGCTGCTCCTTGCCGGCCAGCTCGCCGCTGAACAGCGGCCGGGTGATACGGCTCACCGGTCCCTCCATATAGGAAAGCATTTCGCATACATCCTGGTTGATTGCACCGCTTTCTTCCGCTGTGGTGCCGAACAGCGGTACCTGCGGATACTTGTGATCCAGGTACTGCAGGATGGCGATGGATTCATACACCACGAAATCCCCGTCCTTGAGGGTCGGTACCTTGCCGCGGGGATTCATCTGCAGGAACGCGGGTGTTTTATGTTCTTTTTGGGAGAATTCCAGGAGCCTGGAGGCATATGGCAGCTTCTTGGCTTCCAGGGCCAGCAGCACACGCCAGGCGAAGGTACTGCCGCTGCCCCAGTAGATTTCGATGGCCATGGACGACTCCTGTTATTCTTGAGACCGCGGCAGGATCTGCGCCAGCGGAAAGCGGAAATGATCGCAGGTTGCGTATCCTAACCCAAAAGGAGAAGAGACATGCGTGCATGGTGCATTACCCGGCCGGGTGGTCCGGACGTGTTCGAGCTGGAGGAGTTGCCCGATCCGCAGCCGGGGCCGGAGGAAATCGTGGTGCGCGTGCAGGCGGTGGGCGTGAACCGCGCCGACCTGCTGCAACGGCGCGGGCACTATCCGGCACCGCCGGGATTCGATGCGCGTGTGCCGGGCATGGAATACGCCGGTGTGGTGGAGCGAGCGGGACATCGCTGCCGGCTGCGCAAGGTGGGCGATAACGTGATGGGCATCATCGGCGGCGGCGCCTATGCGGAGAAACTGGTGGCCCACGAGCGCGAGACCCTGCGTGTGCCGGAAGGACTGGCACTCACGCATGCCGCCGCCGTACCGGAGGCGTTCCTGACCGCCTACCGCGCCCTGTACCTGGAGGCCGGTCTTGCCCATGGTGAGTGGTGCCTGATCCGCGCCGTCACCTCCGGCGTCGGCATGGCCGCGGTGCAGTTGGCGCGTGCTTTCGGTAACCGCAGCATCGGCACCAGCCGCTCCGCCGCACGCTTGCAAAAACTGGCCGTCCTCGGACTTGATGCCGGTCTCGCGGAGGGTGAGGGCGACGTGCCGCAGCGGGTAGCCGGAATCACCGGCGGCGCAGGCGTGAGTGTGGTGCTGGATCTGCTGGGAGGCGGCTATCTCGCCGAGAACCTGGACTGTCTGCGCGACGAGGGCACGCTGGTGCTGGTGGGAGCCATGGCGGGCCGCGAGGACCGTATTGATCTGGGCATGTTCCTGAACCGCCGGCTGAAACTCAAAGCCATGACCATGCGCAGTCAGCCGCTGGAGCGCAAGATTGAGTTGGCTCGTGTGTTTGAGCAGCGGCTCGCGCCGTTGCTTGCAACGGGGAGGCTGAAAGCGTTTGTGGACAGACTGGTGCCTTTCGAGGATGCACCGCAAGCGCATCGTGTCATGGAAGCTGGCGGGCATCTGGGCAAGATTGTGATCGTCATGCAGGTGCGCAGCCCGTGATCTCAGTTTGAGGGGTTCAGCGGCCGGCGCACGGTATCCATTGCCTGTCGGAAGACTTCCGCCTGCTGCGCACCGGAGACGGAGTAGCGGCTGGCGAAGATGAAGAAAGGCACGCCGCTGATGCCGAATTCCCGGCCGGCCTGCAGATCGTTGAGTACCTCGGAACGTTCGCCTTCGCCGGTCAGCCAGGTACCGATATCTCCCTCCAAACCCGCGGAGTGGGCCAGCCCGGCGAGTGTGGCATCATCGCCGATATCGCGGCCCTCCAGGAAGTAACCGCGGAACAACGTCTCCACCATCGCGTCCGCTTTGTGCTGCGTGGCTGCCAGTTGTATCAGGCGGTGGGAGTTGAAGGTATTGGGACTGCGGATGATTTTCTCGAACTGAAAATCAATGCCCACACTGCGGCCCGCTTCCCGCACCCGCGCGTAAATCCGTTCCGCCGCTTCCGCACCGCCGAACTTGGCGTCCAGGTATTCCCTGCGGTCGCGACCCTGCGCCGGCAGATCGGGGTTGAGCTGGAAGGCATGCCAGTGAATCTCGGTTTCGATCGGGGGCATTGCGGCCAGTGCCGTTTCCAGGCGGCGCTTGCCGATGAAGCACCAGGGGCAGACCGTATCGGAAAAGATATCGATGCGCATGGTTCAACGGCTGATCCTGGTGTAGATCACGCTGGCTTTGTCGCCACGGCGTGAATAGAGATGTTCGCGGCTGAATTCTTCGTAGGCCTCGTCACGGTCGTGCTCGGTGTCGTACCAGCGGCAGGCTTCCCAATCCGGACCCAGCAAGTGCGGCGCCGCCATGGGATCATGCGGCGGCAGGGTGCAGCGGATGCCATAACGTTTCCGGGGTTCCTCGTTCATGCAACAGTTCACTCTGGTTATGCGATATGGATATATTATCGTCTTCCCCGGTGCGGCGCTCCCACAGCAGAACTCAGGTCTGGGAAAAATACTGCCTGAGATATGCATCGAAGGAAAGCCTGTCCGTCGCTTCGATTTCTGCCTGCTGATCCAGGGATTCCCGTGCCAGGCGCTCAAAATACTGCTGTGTGGCGGCCGGCAGGCGGCGGTTCAGGAAATAATCACGGTGGGTTTCCGAGAGGCGCTTGGCAAACTGGAAGAAGCCTTCATGGCGGGCACGCATATCCGCCAGAATCCGTGCCGACGGCAGGAATTCCGGTTCTGCAATGGCTTCGCGCTGGGCTTGCAGGGCGGCATGGTGGGGTTTGTGCTGATCCTCGCCGTCCAGGATCTCGCAGATGCCATCCATCTGCCCGGTGATTTCCTGAGCCCAGTCCCGCAGCCGCAGGGTGTGGCCGTCGCGTTGCAATTGCAGCGTCGGGTCACGGCCATGGCGGGCGGTTTGCGTCTGATTGTGGTTGATGCCTTGTTGCTCTTGGAGTGAAATGGGCGGGCTGTCCTGCAGCAGGCAGAACGCCAGCAGTGCTTCGATGAAGTGCAAGGCAGGCTGGTCCGCGCCCGCCGGGTCGTAGGCATTCACATCCAGCGCGCGCACCTCGGCGTACAGGACGCCGCGTTTCCTGAGTGCAAGCGCGGCACGCTCCCCCTGGTTGATGGGCTGTTTGGGACGGATGTATGCGTAAAACTCGTTTTCAATCTGCAGGATATTGGCATTCAATTGCCGATATTCGCTGTTCACTTTCACACCGATAGCTTCGTATTCCGGCTCCGGCGTGCTGATAGCGTGGGTGAGAGTGGTGACGTAATCATCAAGACTGTTGTAACTGACGCCGATACGTGACTGGTTCTTGTTCTTGTAGCCGATATCGCTCATGCGCAGCGAGGTGGCGTAGGGTTCGTACCAGGTGTGTGGATCGAATTCCCTGAAGCCCAAGTCACGGCCGTGCAGAAAACTCTTGCATACCGCCGGCGAGGCGCCGAACAGGTAGGGCACAAGCCAGCTTATGCGCTGAAAATTGCGCAGCATGCCGAAATAACATTCATCCGCGAATTCCCGCAGCGGCCGGCGGTCCCGCTCCAGCTCCCGCAGCGCCGGCCAGAGCGCTTCCGGAAACGAATAGTTGAAATGCACGCCGGAGATGGTCTGCATGGTACGGCCGTAACGGTATCCCAGACCGCGGCGGTACACGTGCTTCATCATGCCCACGTTGGATTTGCCGTAGCGGGCGATGGGAATATTCTCGTCGCTTTCCAGCACACAGGGCATGCTGGTGGCCCAGAGCATCTCGTTGTGCAGGTGCTGATATACAAAGCTGTGGATATCGCACAGGAAATCGAGCGTGGCGTGTACGTCTTCCAAAGGCGGCGTCACCAGCTCGATCAAGGCCTCGGAATAATCCGTGGTGATGTGTGGGTGAGTCAGCGCGGCGCCGAGGGTATCGGGGTGGGGCGTACGGGCGATACAGCCTTGCGTATTCACCCGCAGACTTTCCTTCTCCAGGCCCTTGCTGCCGCCGCGCAGCAGAGGCGCGGCGCGACTTGCCAGCAGGCGGCTCAGACGTTGGTCCATCTGTTTGACGGAAGACATCGGGAATGTGTCCGGCACACGGGGCGGACATGGTGGCGTAAACCGGGGCGATGACGCAAGCCTGCGGCATGGGCGTTCAGACGCCGATTACTTTATAGTCATGGTCGCAAGCGGAATCCATGTGCCGCGCACGCAAAAACCGGCCGGCGAGTGCCGGCCGGATCAAACAGGGGTGGGCGGGTATCAGTGTCCCCAGCAGGTGCTGGTAGTGAGAACGCCGGCGGAATTGGTGGAAGTCTTGTTGCCGGTGTTGTCGAGGCTGAAGGTGCGGCAATCGGTATCGTTGAGCTGGTTGCCGAGGGCGGTGGCCGTGAGGCTGTAGGTGGAGGCGGCCACGGTATAGGTCACGGCGTAGTAGGCATATTGGGACCGGGTAGTGAGCGGCGGCGAGCAGTTGGCGTTGTTGTAGGCAAAGTACTGGGTGTAGCAGCGTTCCAGGATCTGGGAATCCTGACTGAGGAGGGTTTCCGCGTCGGAGCGGTGGGATTTCAGCACTGAGCGTTCATAGGAGGGATAGGCGATGGCGGCGATGATGCCGACGATGGCCACCACGATCATGAGCTCGATCAGCGAGAAGCCCGCGGCGGGCCGTACGCTGGCCGCCGGACTCGTCATGGGTGTCCCCCCGGTTGCGCGGGGAGTGCGGGCAGCACGATGATATGGGTGATTACCGAGGAGGTTTTGTTCACCGGGCCGTTCATGATGTATCTCACCCGCATGCCCGTTTGCAGATTTTCGAAACTCTTGGCGCCCGTGACGAATGCCTTGGACGAGATGGGGTAGGTATGACCGTTCACGGTGAGGGTGCGCGCAGCATAATTGACCGTACCGATGGTGCCGGTACCCATCCGGCTTTCGGGGATGGCATAAGCCGCCAGCGCCGCCTGTCCCAGCAACAGAACCATGAGCAAACCCGCCGCCGCAAATGTAGCGAATGTGCGCAACTTCAACATATCCTGATCCTCCTGTTTTCAGGGCCCCGGGGCGGCCAGGCCCGGCGGAATGTCCCGCCAGGACTGACGCTGATTTGAACCGGGCGCCTGACCCACGCTCTTGATTTGACCATTGGATTCCGAAATCAGCTTGACCGCCCCGACGCTGCCCAGGGAAGCGGAGATAATCGTGGGGGCAGCAGAATACACCTGACCCAGGTACATTCCCACGGGGTTCTGGCCGTTGACCTGGTCAGCGCTGTCCAGCTTTCCGTCACCATTCAAATCCAGTTCCGGAGCAGGGAATGAATTACCGCTTGCAAAGTTGACCGCCAGCAGCCAGGACTGGCCGCCTGCCGCGCAATTGCTGGCACTGGGCACATAGGTGGTGAAGACCACCGCGCCGTTTTCAAGCCGCGGATTGGTGACTACCCGTTCGCCGGCGATGGACAGGTCCATGTACCAGCCCAGTTTGCTGGTCCAGTCTATGGTCGTCGGGCCGCTCACGGTGCGTACCAAAGTGCCGGCCGGACCGGGCGTGGGCGCGGACAGCACCTGTTGCACCAGATTGCTGCGGGTGACGACATAGGAAAGTCCCGGCTTGTCCCACACCCCATAGAAAGTCTGGGTACTGGTGGTGCTGAGGTCCGGCGCGCCCAGCAACTGGCCGGTGCCGAAATAAACGATCGTGCCCGTTTGCCCCGGAAAATTGGGATGCAGGGATACCGTGGGCGCCACCGTGATGGGCTGCGGATTGCCGAGACTGTCCCGCGCCTGGAACAGCAACTGCACGCTCCAGTTGGCGGGATTGGGGTCGGAAATATCCACTTTCCACAGGTTGCCCTGCAGGTCGCCGGCATACACCGTATCGTCCGGCAATGACAGGGCGCCGCCGCTGTTCACGGCCACCGGACTGGACAAACCATTGGGCAGGCTCGCGTTGCAGGGGTTGGGGGTGACAGACTGGCAAAGATTGATGCGTGCCAGCAGCGCACCGGTCTGGGCGTTTACCGCATACAGGTAGGGATTGCCGTCGCTGTTGTTGTAACCGGAACCGAAGAACACCACGAAGTTGGAACCGGTGACATTGGTGCGCGCAATGAACGGCTGGCTGTAGGTGAGTCCCAGGTAGGGGTCGGTGAATTCCCACAACACGCTGGACGCCAGCGCCGCTTCGCTGTTAATCGCCGACGGATCGGTCACATCCAGGGCGTAGATGCTGTTGCCGCCGGCATTCAGACCGCCCACCAGGAGCGTGTGCCAACTGCCGTCACTGAACTCTACGTCGCCCGATGTGGGGGAACCATCCACAAAGAACTGGTGGTGCTGGTTGTAAAGCGGATTGCTGAGATTGGCGAGATGGGCGAACACCCCATCCGGAACATAGGCGAATTCCTCGTTACCGGTATTGGGGTTGAACGCATGCAGCATGCCGTCGTTGGCGCCCACGTAAAGTACTGCCGGGCGGTTCTGCTGCGCCAGTTCAAAGCTGACGTAGGACGGGTCCTGGTAAGGTCCGTTGGGCGGGCCGACGAACAGCGGATTGCTGTCCACGATATCCCCCAGGATGTGGGAACGATTACGGAACGTACCCCCGTTGCGTTGTTCCAGCGAAGTATCGCCGCGCAGATAACTGAGGCGCTGTGATCCCAGACCGTCGTTGACGAGGCTCTGGGGATTGGTGTTGAGATCCGTCTGCTGGACGCTGCTGATGCTGCTCCATTCGAAGGGTACGCCGCTGGCACTGGATGGATTCCAGGTGGCGATGATGCGGCTGGCGGGAGCCAGCAGGTCCAGTTGGGTCTGGGCCTTCCAGGTCGGCGTGGTGGTATTGACCGTGCCGTTGGAGAGGATGGGGAAGGCCACCAGGTTGCCGGTCCAGTCGTTGTAGGGCATATCGGAGGAGGTGAACTGGGCCTGGTAGGCCACGGCTCCGGCCTTGAGTCCGGTGGAGTTCACCGCCGCGGAACTGGTGGACATGTTGGCCGCCTGGATGGCGCTCAGGATCACCTGCATATCCACGGTGACCTGAGCGGGGCTGGTGGCGGCGAAGTAGTTGCCGGTACCGCCCGCCATCGCCATGGCGGTCATGGTGGAGGCCGCCTGCGGATTGAGGCTCGGATTCACACCGGCGCCCACGCCGATGATGTAGGTTTTGATGCCGGCGGCATTGAGTGCCGTCAATTCACTGATGGTGTCCGTGAGCGCCTGATCGTTGGTGGTATTGAGGGAGCCATCACTGTTGAAACTGGCCGTGACGCCGTAGCCGCTGGCGGACTGGCTGCCCAGGGGCGGCCAGCTCTTGCCGCTCAGATCCTCGGTGGGCAGGCCGTCGGTGAGCAGCACCACGTAACGTTGCGGTGCGCAGCCGTTGCTGGAAGGTGGATTGGTATTGAAATAGGCGAGCGCCTTTTTCAGCAGACCGGCCATGGGTGACTGTACCGCCAGCGCCTTGATTTCACCGCTGCCGGTATCGTTGGTCTCGGGCTCCAGATAGGGGGTGAATTTTCCGATGACCGTCTGGATTTGAGCGGGTGTCGGATTGGTGCCGGCCGATTGCATGGGCAACAACAAGTCGCCGCTGGTGGCGCTCTGCGACGTGTAATAGCCGAAGCCCCGCTCGATGTACATGGTCTGGTCCTGATACGGCACGAACCCGGCATTGGTGGGCCCGGTAGTGAGCGCGCAGGAGTTGATTTGGCTGGCGTAGGTGACGGTGATATTGCCGTTGTTGTAATTCGTCAGTGAATAATTTGGAGGGAATGGCGTCGACGGGCTGCGATTGCCATACACCAGACATACCGGCGCAAGACCGCCGGCATACAGCACGTCGTTGACGGAGGGATCGTCGCTGGAATTCTGCACCAGCATATAGGGCATGGTGAGCAGTTGCGAACCCAGCAGTGCCTGCATGTTGTTGCAGTCGTTATAGACGCTATTGCCGCTGGAAATGTTGTAACAGGGGTTGTTGATGTATTCCCCCGCCGGTGGGGCAGGAGTGTTGCTGGCCGAGAAGGTGAAACCGCCGGGATTGCTCATCACGTACAGCCAGGTGGTGTAAAGACTCGGAGCGCCGGTTGCATAGGTCAGCAGGCCGAAATCCGTATTGCCGACATAGGTCTGGAGGATGGCCTGGATTGCGCTCTTGGCCACGTTCAGGCGGCTGGCGGAGTTGTCACAGAGGTCGCTGGTATTCTGCGGGGCCACGCATGGCACGGTGTAGGGCTGGGAACTGCCCGCCGTCCCCCCGCTCACGGGCGGCGTGAACCCGCCGGGCACGGTAAAATCCACCGGCGAACTGGAAGCGTTGAGTTGGGAGGGAATGCTGCTGATACCGCTTCCGGTCATGATGGCACCGGACAAATCGCCATCCATGGATTGGGAGTTGGGGAGGGCCAGCAGCACCTGTGGATGGGCCGGCAACACCAGCGTCAGTGGAATATTGGAGATGGATACCACCGGCACAGGTGCGGGCGCAGCGGTAGCGAGGTTGCCGACGCTGGCGGTGAAGGCGGCCGCCAACAGCACGACGCCAGACTTCTGCAGGATGTATTTGAGAGTGTGTTGTCTGTTCATGTGGTTACCTCGCCCCGTGCTCCCGCGAAGGTATGCGCAAGCGTCACCGTCGAAAAAATTCATTGAGTCACCACCGTCTGCAGGATCACGTGACTGGTATGGTCGCCGCCGGTGGCATACACCGTGATACGGTAGGGCTGAACCGGCGGCGCGCCGGCACCGCTCTGCTGTTGTGCCAGATTGCTTCCCGGCGGCGCTACCGGCGGCAGTTCCTCGACAATGAATATCGGTTGCTGAGTGAGTTGGCCCGGAATGGTGAGGCCGGGGACCGGAGTGGTGATGGGTAGGGCGCTGCCCCATACATTCGGCAGGGTCCAGGCGGAGGTCCAGGGAGTTCCCCCGCAGCAGTTGGAAAGCAGATAAAGACCATTGGCGTTACTGGCGAAATCCGCATTGCTCCAGAGCCCCTGAAGAATGCCGCTCCGGGCCGCGGCCAGGCCGGCCTCGGCCGCCTGAAACGCCAGCTCGTGGTTGCGTTCATTGCCGGCCATGCGTTCTTCCAGCAAGGTGCTTTGGGCCGCCGCCAGGCCGAGGATGGTGAGCAGCAACAACAGTATCAGCGCCATGATCAGCACGAAACCGCGTTGTGGGCGACTGGATAAACCTGACAATGGTTGGCCCCGGCTCATGACTGTGTCCTCGTTTATTGCAGGCGGTTGCGGATCGCGATGGTGGCGGTAAATATCCGCCGCAGGCGCGTGTCCCTCGGCACGGTGATGCTGGTGCCGAGCAGGTTGTAGACGGGTGCTACTGTCGGCAGCGGCATGGCACCCTCATCACTGCGCACCAAGAGCGCGATGCGCACGCTCACTACATTGCTCCAGTCACCGGCCGCCGCCACGGCCGCGGCCGTCTCGTATTCGCTGGGGGTCTGGGTGCCGGTGAGGTCCACTCCATACAGCACCTGCATGTTTTCCACCCCCGGAACCAGTTCCTCGTAGGAGAAACCGTTGGTCTGGGTGGTATCGGTGACTGCCTCGAACAAGGCGGGCGAACCATCGGTTCCCTGACCAATGAAGAAGACAATCGTCGTGGGCGCCAGCATCACCTGGGCACCCACGAAGTCTGAAGGCAAGCCCTGTATGGCATTGCCGGGTGAGCCGCTGCCCGTGTTATGCACCACATTCGTGCCGCCGCCGTTGACCTGGGTGGCCTGCATCACCACCGCACTCAGGCAGTTGGTAATCACCATCAGGTTACCGGTCTGAATACCCCCGTTCATATTGATCTGGAAATCCGCGGAAGGGCTGCCCGGTGAAGCGCCGCCCGGGATGGAGGTGATATAGACGGGATCGCCGCCCTGACTGAAACGCACCACCAACACGTCGGTGCCGGGTATCACCCGGTTCTGCAAAGTGCTGTCCAGCGTGGGTGACCAGTTGCCCGTCCCGGTGCTGGGGTTGGGGTTTTCCGACGGGAGGGTATAGGCGTCCGTCGGTGCGGTGCCGGTAAACTCATAACCCGTGAGCGCGGTGGTGAAATCGTAGGGCAGGTTGGAGCCGGATTGCGGATTGAGGTAGTTGGCCACCTGGGTGCTGGTGGCGCAGCCCATATAACCCGCCATGCGCGTGTCGTTGTGGATGAAATCCAGGGCGAAACGGCCGTTTTCCTGCACCCGTGCGATGGCCGTGTTGACGCCGTAACCCTGACGGCTGGAAATGAAAATGGACAGTACGCCCGCCATCAGAATCAGGCCCACTACCAGCGCGATCATGAGTTCGATCAGCGACAAACCGGTTTGCCGGAGCCTGAGATGAGTTTGATTACCGCGCATGGGTGCCGTTCCTATAGCGCTGAACTGACGCTCAGGCTGAAGGTGGCGGCAGGGGGTGCGCCGCTCTTCTGCAGGCTGTCGTGGGCGCGGCTGTCATTCCACAGTACCGTGATGGTGACCAGGGTGACGCCGCTGTTGTCGGCGGAGGTTACGGCGCCCCGGCCCTGGGGCAGCAATGTCGCCAGGTCATATTCCCATTGGCCCAGGTCGTAAGCGGCCAGCGTGGCCGAACTGCAACTTCCGCTGGTACAGGTGGTGGGTTCGCTGCCGGTAGCGGCGGAGGTGGGCATGGGGATGTCATACATACCGTTGTCCGCCGCAGTTCGATTGGCGCGCATGCGATCCATGATGTTGTACGCCAGGGCCGTGGCCTGGGTACGCATGTAGGCGCTGTCGTTGCTCTTGAGCGTAGTGCTGATCATGGCGGCGATGCCCAGCAGCCCCACCGACAGAATCACCAGTGCGATCAATACCTCCAGCAGGCTGAAGCCGGCCAGTCGTAAGCAGGACGGCAATCCATCCCTCCCGGCGGAAGCGTGACGAGGAGTGAGGGGGTATTCAGCAAATGTTTTAGGCATGACGGCCGGCGTCTCTTAAGGACAGGTAAGCGGCGTGCTGCCGTCAAGCCCGTAGCCCACCGTGGTCGCGGCTTCTGCCATGCCGGTGGCGGACAGGCTGATGGCACGGGCATAGGTGGCGCCTCTGGAGTCACAGAGTGTGAAGGTGACGGGGCCCACGGGTGTGGGGGTCAGCATGCCATTGGCCTGAAACGTGAAGCGGTAATTGTCATTGCTGGTGAAGGTGTTGTTGTCGCTGATGGCCGGGAACACCTGGATTACCGAGGTGGCGGCACCGGGAGGCAGAGTGTTGTAGTAGACAATCCAGCCACGGGCCCAGGTGCTGCCGCCGCAAGTGGTATTGCTGCCGGCGCAAATGCTCACATCGGTACCGATTTTGATGGCCTCACTGCGGGCCAGTGTCAGGCCCGCAAGCAGGCTGTTGACCTGGGAAAGGTCCCGGTCATTCTTGATGGTGGCGCTGAAATCCGGAACAGCGACTGTCGTCAGAATGGCAACCACCGCCACCAGGACCAGCAGCTCAATGAGGGTAAAGCCGCCTTGGTGCTTCATTGCGCTTCGCTCATAAATAGTTCGCGTACTAAAGAATATATGCGGGAGACAATAAAATTGAGCGGTTATGACGACAAGTGTGCAGAAATTCCCGATGAATGGGGGTCACTAGGGCAAACCCATATCTATTATTTTACATATTATTTATGACAGATGGGTCGCAAGCGGAATCCATGTGCCGCGCACGCAAAAACCGGCCGGCGAGTGCCGGCCGGATCAAACAGGGGTGGGCGGGTATCAGTGTCCCCAGCAGGTGCTGGTAGTGAGAACGCCGGCGGAATTGGTGGAAGTCTTGTTGCCGGTGTTGTCGAGGCTGAAGGTGCGGCAATCGGTATCGTTGAGCTGGTTGCCGAGGGCGGTGGCCGTGAGGCTGTAGGTGGAGGCGGCCACGGTATAGGTCACGGCGTAGTAGGCATATTGGGACCGGGTAGTGAGCGGCGGCGAGCAGTTGGCGTTGTTGTAGGCAAAGTACTGGGTGTAGCAGCGTTCCAGGATCTGGGAATCCTGACTGAGGAGGGTTTCCGCGTCGGAGCGGTGGGATTTCAGCACTGAGCGTTCATAGGAGGGATAGGCGATGGCGGCGATGATGCCGACGATGGCCACCACGATCATGAGCTCGATCAGCGAGAAGCCCGCGGCGGGCCGTACGCTGGCCGCCGGACTCGTCATGGGTGTCCCCCCGGTTGCGCGGGGAGTGCGGGCAGCCAGGTGATGCGGGTGATGATGGGGGCGGGCGGGGTGGCTTCGGCCTTGGCCGCAGCCCCGGGACCGGGATGGATGGAGGGACTACCGGTCACGAACTGGATCGGCATACCGATGTGCAGCACTGCAAATCCGCCGATACCCCGAAACGCCGCCTGCGGCGAGACCGCATAAATCCGGCCGTTCACCGTGATAGTGTGATGCAGGTAATCAATGTGCTGGACCAGACCCGTCGCCACTTGGTCAGCGGCCAAGCCGAACATGGCCAGGGCCGACCGGCCTGTGGCGAGACTCAGAATCAAGGCGGCTGTCAGGCTCTTAAGCATCAACCGAACATGTTTGCGCATGGAGACATCCTCATTCGTCATACGACATATCACTTCAAAATTAATGTATCTGCCACCACGAGGACCGGCCGCTTTGCCCGCCGCGTTCACCCACGTTCAGGATGGCACCCGTGGACAAGGTGGTGAGCTTGACCGCCTGGATGGCTCCCTGGCTCGCCGACAGAATGGTCGGGGCCGACGCATATACAGAGCCGAGCCCGATACCCACCGGATTCTGGCCATTCACCTGATCGCTCGCATTCAGTTGCCCGTCGCCATTGATGTCCAATTGCGGCTGCGGGAAGCTGCCGCCGTTCGAGTAGTTCACGGCCATCAGGAACGACGTTCCACCACCGGTACACAAGTCAGCCGGCGACGGCGCGTAGGTGGTAAACACCACTTCGCCATTGTAGAGCCGCGGATTGGTGATGACCCGCTCGCCGGTGTTCGGCAGATTCATGTACCAGCCACGCGAGGTATTCCAGTTCACCGGATTGTTGGTGACGGTGCGGAGCGTGACCGTGGCGCCATTGATGGTGGCACTGGTGTTGGTGAGCGTCTGCTGCACCAGCTGACTCAAGGTGGCGGTGCCGGCGCCATTGTCCAGTACCGCATAGAATGACTGCACATTGGTATTGGTAATATCCGGCGTGCCGAGATACTGGCCAGTGCCGAAATACACCACGGTGCCACTCGCGCCCGGGAAGTTCGGTACCAGGGATACCGCTGGGGTTACGGTGATGGGTTGCGGGACATTGCCGGGCCCCAGCGCCTGGAACAACAGCGAGACAACCCAGCTGGACGGATTGGCATTGGAGATATCCACTTTCCACAAGTTGCCCTGCAGATCGCCCGCGTACACCGTATCGGCCGGGGCGCTCAGATTACCACCACTGTTGATTACCACCGGGCTGGAGAGGCCGTTGGGCAGCGTGCTGCTGCAGGTGCCCGGGACGGCGGCACACAAATTGATCTTGGCCACCAATTGGCCCGTCTGGGGGTTGACAGCATAGAGATAATCGTTGCCGTCGGAGTTGTTGTAACCCGAGCCGAAGAACACCAGGAAGCCGTTGGAATTGGCGTTGGTACTGCCGGTGTCGTTGGTGAGCGCGATAACCGGCTGGCTGTAGGTGAGTCCCAGCGTGGAATCGGTGAATTCCCACAGCACGTTGGACGCCAAGGTGGACTCGGTGGTGATGGCCGCAGGATTGGTGACATCCAGGGCATAAATACTCTGGCCGCCGTCGTTGAGGCCGCCCACCAGCACCGTGTGCCAACTTCCGTCGCTGAACTTCACGTCACCTGCCGATGGAGAGCCGTCCACATAGAATTGATGCGCATTGTTGTAGGTCGGAGCGGAAAGGTTGACGAGGTTTGGGAATACCCCGTTGGGAATGAAGGCGAATTTTTCCTGGCCCGTATTTGCATCGAAGGCGTGCAGCATGCCGTCGTTGGCGCCCACGTAAATCATCGGTGTGCGGCTGGCGGTACTGGTGGCGAACGTCTGATAACTTGGGTCGGACAGGTACGGGCCGTTCGAGGCGCCGACATACAGCGCCGCGCTGTCCACGATATCCCCCAGGATGTGGGAGCGGTTGCGGAAAGTGCCGCCGTTGCGCTGCTCCTCCGCGGTATCGCCGCGCAGGTAGTCGAGCCGGTCAGGTCCGAGGATATCCGTGGGACTGGTCATGAGTTCCGATTGCTGGGTGCTGCTGATATCGCTCCAGCGGAAGGGCACGGCGGTCCCGCTGGTCGGATTCCAGGTGGCGATCAAGCGGCTTGTGTCCCAGCCCGCGCCCATGCCGGGGGTGTTGGGGCAGGAACTGCCGGTTGCCAGGGTATCCAGTTGGCACTGCGCCGACCAGGTGGCGGAGGTGCTTACCACGCCGGTGGTGGCATTCACGGGGAAGGCCTGCAGATTGCCGGTCCAGTCAAAGTAGGGTGTGTCGTAGCCGGTATAGGAAGCCTGATACACCACCGTGCCGGTGTTGAGGCCGCTGCCGTTCACCGCCGCCGACACCGAGGACACGTTGAGGGCGTTGATGGTGCTGATGATGGTCTGCATGTCCTGGGCCACGGCCGTGGCGCTGGTGGCGGCGAAATAGCTGTTGGTGCCGCCGGCCACGGCCATGGCGGTGAGGGCTTGAGCAGCCTGAGGGTTCAGGGTCGGATCCACGCCGGGACCCAGGCCCACCACAAAGGTTTTCACGCCGGCGTTATTCAGGTCCGTCAATTCCGTGATGGTGTCCTGCAGCGCCTGATCGTTGGTGCTGGTCAGGGCGCCGGTCGTGGGATCAAAGCTGGCGGTGACCGCATATCCGGCGGCGGCGGCGCTGCCGATGGGCGGCCAGTTCTTGCCGCTCAAATCTTCGGTCGGTAAACCATCGGTCATGAGGATTACGTAACGCGGCGGTGTGCAGCCGTTGGGAGACGAGCTGGGCGGGTTGCTGTTGTAGTAGGTGAGCGCCTTGCTCAACATGCCGGCGATGGGGGACTGCCCGGCATTGGAGTAAATGGCGTGGTTGTTGTTGTAATTGGCCAGGCTGCATTCCGCGCTCGCGGGATTGGCGGTGCAATCGGTGGCAGCCTGGGTGAGTGCGTAGGAAGGGATGGAGCCGAAGTTCGGTTCCGACACCAGGTAGGGGCTGAAATTTGCCAAATACGCGGTGATTTGCGCCTGGGTCGGGTTCTGGCCGGAGCTGGTGATGGGTACCAGCAGGTTGCCGGTAGTGGCGCTCGGGGTGCCCGACTGGAGCCAGCCGCGGCGCGCATAGGCCACCTCCGGGGAATAGGCCACGTAGCCCGCATTGGTGGGGTAGGTGTTGAGTGCACCGGTGCCGCCGATGCTGGGGGTGGTGACGCTGTAGGTGAGCTCGACCTGATTCGTGTTGTACTGGCTGAGGGTGAACGAGGTGTAGGGGTTCCCGGGCGTGGGACCGCTGCTGGCCTCGAAGATGTTCTGGTTGAACGACCCGGTCAGGAACACGTCGTTGATGTCGGGGTCATCGGCGCTGGCTCCGATGATCAGGTAGGGGCTGGTGTTGGCCGTGCTGCCGTACGTGCTGATGATGCTGTTGCACCAGCCGCCCGGGTTGTTGTGGCAGGGATTGTTGACGTAGCGTGTGCCGGCCGCGGGCACCGTGCTGGAGAAACTGAAGCCGCCCGCGGGGCTGATGTAGTAGGCCCAGGTTGGGTACCAATTGACGCCAGACACGGAGTAATCCAGCAGGCCGAAATCCGTCTCGCCCGCATAGGTGGAGATCACCTTGGTGATGGCCGCCTTGGTGATGTTCATGCGGCTGGGTGCGTTGTCGATCTGGCCATTCCAGGAATTGTGATAGGGATAGGTATAGGCAGCAGCAAACTCCCACAGGTGGCAATAATAGGTTACAGGTGTCGGGCAGGGTGTTCCGGAATCGCCCGGGCCGGTGCCGCAAGGCGGCGTGGGCGTCCCGCTGCCAGTGGAGCGGGTGTGGGCGCCGCTGCCGTTGCCACCTGCCAGGTCGCTGACATTGCCCAAGCCCAAGAGCATGGCTGCCGGACTCACGGCGGAAATGCCATCGGGCGGCATCGCCGAGTGGGTGGCGAGGCGCTCCGCCGAGGGTTTCCACAGCATGGTGATGGGAGACAGAGCGCTGGTGGAATAGTTGCCGTTGCCGTTGTACCACCAGGTTACCGTATTGTTCCAAGTGAGACCGGACGGCCAGTCGGAATCCGAGGTGGGGGGATTATTGGGTCGCGGCAGGGAAGTTGGATAGCCCGACGTGGTGATGGGGGTGGTGTTATTGACGGCGCAATACCAGTAATTGCCGCCGTTACCGGTCTGTACCGTCGGGTCCGTGTAACCGAATGAGTAGGTGTAGGGTGCCTGACCGTTGCCGTTTGAGCCTACCGGTGGCGTGAAACCGCTCGGAATCTGGTAATTGACCGGCGAGCTGGATTGGTCCAGCGCGTTCCCCACCGGTATCCCCGACCAGGTCATGATGGCGCTTGAGCTGGGGGCGCCACTGATGCTGCTGTCGTCGGTGACATTGTCGCTGCTGTCCATGGAGTTGGAGTTGCCCACTGCGATCAGCACCTGCGGATGGGTGGGGATCACCACCGTCATGGGAATGCTGGAGATGGCCACCTGGGGTGGTGCGGAGCTACCCAGCGCCATGTCCGTGACGCCTGCGAACAGGGCGCTGGTAATCAGCGTCACGGCGGCGGTGAGCAGCCAGGGTTTCTTGTTGGGGCAGACGCGCATGCTGATCTCCTTCAACGGTACGGATCACGCACCGCTGTTTCTCCAATCATTGGCGGTACATGCTTTGCAGCATGGCCGTCGCTGTGGTGTCACCGCCGGTGCCGAGTACGGTGATGCGGTAAAGCTGGATGGTGGGTGTGCCGCCGCCGAACTGCGGCTGGGCCAGGTTACCGCCCGGCGCCGCCACCGGCGGCATTTGTTCGATGATGATTTCCGGTTGTGCGGCAACGTACTGGAGACTGGAACCGGTAATAGTGGAATAACCGAGCACATTGCCGCTGTTGCTCCACAGTCCGGAACTTTCCCACAACGGTACGGCCGGTGGGTTGAGTGCATTGAAAAGGTAAGTACCGGCGGTATCGGCGCTGAAGTTGCTGCAGGCCGTCAGCATGGTGCTCAGGCAACTTTGCGCCGCGCTAAGGCCGGCTTCGGCCGACTGGAAAGCCAAGTCGCGGTTGCGGGCGTTGCCCGCCATGCGTTCTTCCAGTGATGTGCTCTGGGCTGCGGCCAGGCCGAGGATGGTCAGTACCAGCAGCAGGATCAGGGCCACGATCAGCACGAACCCCTGTTGGTTGTGGGATGAGGAATTTGACGGTGACTGTTGTTGCGGTTGCCGCATCATGACGGTGTCCTTGCTCATGGCAGACGATTGCGAATGGCGATGGTGGCGGTGAATACCTGCCGCAGCCGCGTATCCCGTGGTACGGTGATGGTGGTACCGAGCAGATTGTAGGTGGGTGCGGCAGCCGGCAACGGTACAGCGCCCAGATCGCTGCGCAACAGCAGGGCGATGCGCACGCTCACCACGCTGCTCCAGTCCGGCACGTTCGTCGCCGTAACGTACTCGCTGGGCACTTGGCTGCCGGTCAGATCCACGCCGTACAGCACCTGCATGTTTTCCACTCCCGGCACCAGCTCCTGGTATTGGAAACCATTGGCCTGGCTGGTATCGGTGATCGCCTCGAACAGAGCCGGGGAGCCGTCAGCACCCTGGCCTACATAGAACACAGTGGTGGTGGGCGCTAATGTCACCTGAGCGCCTTGGTAGTAGGTGGGCAGGATCTTGATCGCATTGCCGGGTGAGCCGCTGCCCGTGTTATGCACTACATTCGTTCCTCCACCGTTGACCTGGGTGGCCTGCAGTACAACAGCGCTCACACAATTGCTGACGATCAGCAAATCCCCCGGCTGAATCCCGCCGTTGGTTGTGATATTAAAGTCCGCGGAAGGGGTACTCGGGACGAAGTTGATATAAATCTGGCTGGTACCGGCTTGGGAATACCTCACCACCAGCGCATCGCTGCCGGGCATCACCTTGTTCTGCAGGGTGCTGTCCAGCGTGGGTGACCAGTTGCTCGTCCCCGTGCTGGGGCTGGGGTTTTCTGCCGGGATGGTATAGGAGTTTGACGGTGCGGTGCCGCTGTATTCAAAGCCGGTGAGGGCCGTGCCGAAATCGTAGGGTAGGTTGGAGCCTGATGGTGTGTTGAGGTAGCTTTTTATCTGCGCACTGGTGGCGCAACCCATGTAGCCAGCCATGCGCGCGTCGGTGCGGATAAAGTCCAGGGCGAAGCGGCCGTTTTCCTGTATCTGGCCCACGGCGTTGTTGATGCCGTAACTCTGGCGGCTGGCGATGAAAATGGATATCACACCTGCCATCAGGATCAGTCCCACCACCAGCGCGATCATGAGTTCGATCAGTGACATGCCGTCCTGCCGGGCTCGAAGTTGGGTTGGATTGAAGCGCATGGGAGTCATTCCTATAACGCCGAACTGACGGCCAGGCTGAAGGTGGTGGCCGCGGGCGCACCGCCCCCTATCAGGCTGCTCAAGGCCCGGCTGTCATTCCACAATACGGTGACCGTCACCGTGGTCACACCACCACCCGTGGCGGTGGCGACGGCTCCCCGGCCTTCAGGGAGTTGGTTTGCCAAGTCATATTCCCATTGGCCCAGGTCGTAGGCAGCCAACGTGGTCGAATCGCAAGTTCCGCTGGTGCAGGTGGTGGGGTCGCTGCCGGTAGCGGCGGAGGCGGGCATGGTGATGTCATAGCTACCGCCGGTGGCCGCCGGCAGATTGGCGCGCATGCGATCCATGATGTTGTACGCCAGGGCCGTGGCCTGGGTACGCATGTAGGCGCTGTCGTTGCTCTTGAGGGTGGTGCTGATCATGGCGGCGATGCCCAGCAGCCCCACCGACAGAATCACCAGTGCGATCAATACCTCCAGCAGGCTGAAACCGCACAGCAGCCGTGGGTGGCGACCGGATACCTTGACTCCATTTGTGCCGTCCACGAACATCAACTCCCCATGCATGACTCGACTTGTTGAATCCGTTATTTTCCGGGATAACCTAGGGACAGGTGAGCGCAGTGGCGCCATCCACCTGATAGCCTACCTTGCTGGCCGCCTCCGCCCGTCCGGTGGCAGCCAAGTCAATCGATCGGGCATAACTGGCGCCGCGGGAATCGCACAGCGTGAATGTGCTGGCAACGCCGGTCATGCCGCTGGCGTTGAAGGTGAAAGTGTTGCCGCCGCTGCTCGTTAAAGTGTTGCCGCTGTTCAGCGCCGGGAAAACGCGAATAACCGTGCTGGCCCCCGGGGGCGGGCTGTTGTAATACACCATCCAGCCGGCAGTCCACACGTTACTGCAGGCCAGATCGTTAGAAGTTGCGCAGATGCTCACGGGAGTACTGCTCTTGATGGCCTCGCTGCGCGCCAGCATCAAACCGGTAAGCAGAGTGTTAATCTGGGATATGTCGCGGTCGTTCTTGATGGTGGCGCTGAAGTCGGGCACGGCGATCGTGGTCAGGATTGCCACCACCGCCAGCAGGACCAACAACTCGATCAGGGTGAAGCCGTATGCCTTTTTCATGCCCTACACTATAGGTGACGACCTGTTGTTATGTGAGGTTCACTGGACAGGCGTTCACGAATTGACGATGAGTGGCGCCGACAGCGGATAATATTTTAAAATCAAAAGCTTGGATGAATATGGATTCTGGCCTGGAATTTTTTCAAGCACCGCCGGTACTCGGCAACCAATACCGGGATGACGCGGTGCTGCGTGCCTGGCTCAAGGCCCGCTTGCCGGCGGAGGTGCTCCGGGACATCGAACCCGGCCTGGAGCGTCTCGGGGAGCGGGCGGCCGGGGAGATGCTGGCCATGGCGGCGGATGCGGAGGCTCATCCCCCGCGGCATGTGCCCTACGACCCCTGGGGCCGGCGGGTGGACCGCATCGAGACCACTTGGGGCTGGCAGGCCCTGCACCGGGTGGCGGTGGAAGAGGGTATCGTGGCCACTGCCTATGAGCGCCGCCACGGACCCTGGTCCCGGCTGCACCAGTTGGTGCGACTCTACTTATATAACCCTTCTTCCGCCCTCTGTTCCTGCCCCCTCGCCATGACCGACGGCGCCGCACGGGTTATTGAAGTCCATGGTGACCCGGAACTGAAAGAGCGGCTTTTACCTCATCTTCTCAGCCGCGATCCCGGGAGCTTCTGGACCTCGGGCCAGTGGATGACGGAGCGCAGCGGCGGTTCCGACGTGAGCGGCACTGCCACATTGGCGCTCCTGGAGCACGGGCGCTACCGGCTGTATGGTACCAAGTGGTTCACTTCCGCCACCACCTGCGAGGTCGCGGTGACGCTGGCACGCGATGAAGCGGCGGATGCGGACGGCAAGCTGAGTGTGTTCTGCCTGGAGCTGCGCGATTCCCAGGGCAATCTCAACAACATCTTCGTGCACCGCCTGAAGGACAAACTGGGAACCAAGGCCTTGCCCACCGCCGAGCTGACGCTCAAGGGCACCCCGGCGGTGCGCATCGGCGAGCCGGGCCGCGGCGTCAAGACCATCGCCACGGTGCTGAACATCACGCGCTTCTACAACGCCGTGGCCGCTGCGAGCTTCATGCGCCGCGGCATCGCCCTCGCTGACGATTATGCGCATCGCCGCCAGGCTTTCGGCAAATTGCTTATCGAGCACCCCCTGCATCGCGAAACCCTGGCGGATATGCAGGCGGAATTCACCGGCGCCCTCCATCTGGTGTTCCATCTCGGTGTGCTGCTGGGCCGCGAGGAAACCGGCGTGGCCGGCGAGAATGACAAGGCACTGCTGCGGCTGCTCACGCCGTTAGCCAAGCTCTATACGGGCAAGCAAGCCATCGCGGTGGCGAGCGAAGCACTGGAATGTTTCGGCGGCCAGGGTTATATCGAAGACACCGGTCTGCCGTCACTGTTGCGCGACTGTCAGGTGCTGTCCATCTGGGAAGGTACCACCAATGTGCTCAGCCTGGACGTGTTGCGCGTCATCGAGCAAGCCGGGGGGCTGGAGCTGGTTACCGGCGATATCATGCGCCGTCTGGAAATCCTGCTGCGCCCGGAGCTTGCTGTGCTGCGCGTCAGCATCCAGCGCGCCATGAAGGACATCACCGCCTGGTTGCAGATGGCGCAGAAATCCCATGGCGAGATTCTGGAAAGTGGCGCGCGGCGTTTTGCCTTCAGTCTCGCGCGCACCTATACAGCCGCATTGCTGGCGGAAGCCGCTCACAGCGGTTATGTCAGTAGCGATACCCTGCAGCGCTGGTGCCGTCAGCCGCTGACGCTGCTGTAGCCATTCATGCAGTCTGCCGGCGCTACAGCAGCGGGTACTCTGCTGTGCGCGCGAAAGTTTGACTGCATTGTGCGGTGTTGCTCCGGCAGGCGCAGATGCAGTTTAGCCGCGGGCAGAGCGCATTAAAATCAAGGAAATGACGCAAGTGGGTGAGGTATACCAATCCGTGTTATTGCGTCCCGCGCGGGTCTGGACAGCGGCTGAGGCACGCACACATTCCGGCTGGGCGGTGCAGGTGCAGGGCGAGCGCATCCTGGCCGCAGGACCCGCGGATGAAATGGGCGTGCCGCAGTCTGCGCGCGTAATTGCCCTGCCCGGCATGACCTTGTTGCCGGGTCTCATGGACCTGCATTCCCATTTGTTTCTGCATCCCTATAACGAAACCTCCTGGAACGATCAGGTACTCAGGGAGCCGGTGCCTTATCGCACGCTGGTCGCCGCACGCCATGCGCACGCCACGCTCATGGCGGGGTTCACCACGTTGCGGGATCTCGGCACGGAAGGCGCGGATTACGCAGACCTGTCGCTGAAACGTGCCATCGAGGAAGGACTCATTCCCGGGCCGCGGCTGTTCGTGGCTACCCGCGCCATCGTTGCCACCGGCTCCTACGGGCCGGGGCCGCGCGACTTCAGACCGGATATCGGTTGTCTGCCCGGGGGTGCGCAGGAGGTGAGCGGCGTCGCGGAGATCCTCAAGGCGGTGCGCGAGCAGGCGGGGCGCGGTGCCGACTGGATCAAGGTTTATGCCGATTATCGCTGGGGTCCCGATGCCGGAACGCAGCCCACTTTCACGCAGGAGGAATTGAACGCACTGGTGGAGGCGGCCCATTCCTCCGGCCGTCCGGTCTCCGCCCACGCCACCGGCGCCGAGGGCATGCGCCGCGCGCTCTTGGCCGGCGTGGACAGCATCGAACACGGGTATGGCGGCAGCGAAGAAATATTCAGACTGATGGCGGAACGCCATGTCGCCTATTTCCCCACGCTTACCGCTTACGAGGCCATTGCGGAATATGCGGGCTACCTGCCCGGCAAAATGCCGCCGACGGTGCGCATGCAACAGTGCCAACACGCCTTCCAGCTGGCCATGCAGGCAGACGTCACCATCGGCTGCGGCAGTGACGTGGGCGTGTTCGCGCATGGCAGCAATTGCCGTGAACTGGCATGGATGGTGCATAACGGCATGACACCGCTGCAGGCGCTTACCGCCGCCACGGCCGTCAATGCCAAAGTGTTGCGCATGGAAACCGCATTGGGGCATGTGAAGGCGGGCATGCTCGCCGATCTCATTGCAGTAGCTGGAGACCCGACGCGGCATATCGAGGCACTGGAGCAGGTGACTTTTGTGATGAAACATGGCGTAATCTGCAAGCAGCCCTGACAAACTTATTCACCAAGGATCCGGGACATTAGCGACACAGCCAATAACAAGACCGTCTCCGACGACGGCTTTTACCGACGGCATCACCCTCCTTATGTATTGAGCCGGGATTATCTTCTGTGGGTGTTTGTCGCCGCGCTGCTGGTATTGAGCGCGCTGGCACCGCAGAAGATTCCCACCTATCCGGGACTGGTGCATTGGCCCACCATTGCCACCCTGCTGGGGCTGATGATTCTCACCAAAGGTGTGGAGCTCAGCGGCTGGCTGCACCAGGTTGGCTACCGCGTGATGGTGCGTATAGGCAATCAGCGACTGCTGGCGTTGTTTCTGATGGGGGGGGCGGCATTGCTGGCGATGGTACTGACCAACGATATCGCCTTGTTCATCGTGGTGCCATTAACACTCGGCCTTGGTGAACTCGCGGAACTGCCGCTGCGGCGCCTGGTGATTTTCGAGGCACTGGCCGTGAACGCCGGCTCCATGCTTACCCCCATCGGCAACCCGCAGAATATTTTCCTGTGGCAATTGTCTGGCAGCAGTTTCGGCGGCTTTATCCTGCACATGTTGCCGCCGTTCATTATCGCGGTGCTGGCGCTGCTGTTCTTCACGCTGTGCGCCTTCCCCCCCCGTGGCATTCATGTGAGTGAAATCCGGCAGGCACCGGCCATCCGCAAGCCGGTACTGCTGGTATCTTTACTCCTATATATACCCTTCCTGGTACTGGCGGATCTGCGCTATACCGCCGTCGGGCTGATGCTGGTGGCAGTGGTATTTTTCATTGCGTTCCCGCGCCTGCTGCGCCGGATTGACTGGTCGCTGCTGGTGGTATTCGTGCTGATGTTCATCGACCTGGGCCTGCTGGCCCAGTACCGCGTGCTGACGTTGTTTGATCTCGCCCGTAGCAGCACTCTTTACCTGAGTGGAGCCCTGACTTCCCAGATCATCAGCAATGTGCCCACGGCCATTCTGCTGGCCAGGTATTCCAGTAACTGGACCATCATCGCCTGGTCGGTGGATGTCGGCGGATTCGGGCTTGTCATCAGTTCGCTGGCCAGCATCATCGCCCTGCGCATCGGCCGGCAACCAGGCAGCTTTGTCACTTTTCATGTCTGGTCTGTGCCGTTTTTTATCGTGGTCGGGACGCTCACCTATATTTGGCTGTCTATCCGCTGATTCCATCTTTGGGTTGGCATCCCGCGGCCGGCTCGGGCAAAATGCTGACCCCTGAATACGGTGCGCACATTGTGACTACCGCCATCCGTTCCTCCGCTCTTGTGGCCGGTGCGCGCCGTTTGGTGCCGCTGCCGGGTCCGTTCGCCATGCGTCACGGCGGCGTGTTGCGCAGCGCGCAGATCGCCTGTGAAACCTGGGGACGGCTGGCGACCGATGGCGGCAACGTGCTGTTGCTGTTCACCGGTCTTTCGCCTTCCGCCCATGCCGCCGCCTCGCCCACCGATCCCACGCCCGGCTGGTGGGAGGAGATGGTGGGTCCGGGCAAACCCCTGGACACACACCATTTTTATGTGGTGTGCGTGAATTCGCTCGGCAGTTGTTTCGGTTCCACCGGGCCTGCGTCTATCAATCCCGACACGGGCAAGCCTTATGCACTCACATTTCCCACGCTCACGGTGGAGGACATCGCCGCCGCCGCGCGCGACGCGCTCAGCGTGCTTGGCGTGCGTCACGTACGGGTGGCGATGGGGGCGTCGCTGGGCGGCATGAGTGCGCTCGCGTATGCGCTCATGTTTCCCGGTGAAGTGGAGGTGCTGGTGAGCATATCCTCCGCCACTCATTCTGAGCCCTTCGCCATCGCCATTCGTTCGCTGCAGCGGGAACTCATCCGTGCCGACCGCGCCTGGAAAGGCGGCAATTACCAATCCGCTGATGGGCCGCGAGAGGGCATGCGTCTGGCGCGCAAGCTCGGCATGATCTCTTACCGCTCGGCGCGCGAATGGATGGAGCGATTCGGCCGTGAGCGTGCCGGCGATTCCGCCACGCAGCCATTTGCCGCTGAATTCGAAGTGGAATCCTATCTGGAATCCCGCGCCCGCACCTTTGTCGGCGGTTTCGATGCCAACTCCTATCTATATCTCTCCCGTGCCATGGATCTGTTTGATGTGGCGGAGCATGGCGGCACCGTGGAAAAGGCTTTCAGTCGCCTGCAATTGAAGAAGGTGCAGGTGGTGGGCGTGGAGACCGATATTCTCTTCCCCCTGCATCAGCAGCAGGCGTTGACGGATGCACTGCGACATGCCGGGGTCGAGACCCGCTATGTACCGCTGCCCTCGAAGCAAGGTCATGACTCATTCCTGGTGGATATGGACCGCTTTCGCCCCACCATCGGCGATTTTCTCGCTACGCTATAAAAGACCGGTTGCCATACCTGCGCGTATTACCGTGGAGACGGAAATGCGCTGCTACCCCCTGCAATCCTCATTTCTTGCCCTCTCCGTTGATGGCTTCAATGTTTGCCGAAAACCGCCCGTCTGCGAGACGCGCCTGGACCTGTTGCCCGCGATGTGCGGAGTGCACGGAGGCGATCACCTTGCCGCTGGCGGTATCCGTGATAATTGCATAGCCCCGTTGCAGCGTCGCCAGCGGACTCACCGTATCCAGGGTGCGCATGGCAAGACCCAGGTCATTCTCCAGCCTTTTCAGGTATTGCCGCGCGGAAAACGCCAGCCGTTGCCGCAGCGTCAGGCAGCTATTCCCGAGCAGTACAAACTTCTGTGCGGGACTGTGCTGATGCAGGCGCGCGCGTAATCCCTCAAAGCGCGTGGTGCGTGTACGCAAATCCGTGTGCAGCGATTGCCGCAGGCGCAGTTCCAGTTCATCCACGCGTTGGGCATGGTCCCGCAGCAGCCGTGCCGGATGCAGATGTTCCAGGCGTTCACCGCACCAGGTAACGAGCTCGTGCAGCCCGGACAATGTGTGTGCGAGCGCCTGTGTCAGACGCCGGTGTGTATCCCTCAGATTTCGCAGCCATGCCTCGCTGTCGGGGGTCACCAATTCAGCCGCACCGGTGGGTGTGGGAGCGCGGACATCGGCGACGAAATCCGCGATGGTGAAATCAATCTCGTGACCCACACCGCTGACCACGGGGATGTCACAGGCGTAGATGGCGCGAGCTACAATTTCTTCATTGAATGCCCACAAATCTTCCAGCGAGCCACCGCCACGGGCCACGATGAGTACATCGCATTCGGCGCGCGCCGCCGCGAGATGGATCATGGCGGCAATCTTTTCTGCCGAGCCTTCCCCCTGTACCGGCACCGGGTAAACGATGACCCGCACCGCCGCATGCCGACGGCGGATCACGCTCAGGATATCGCGGATGGCGGCACCGCTCGGTGAGGTGACCACGCCGATACGGCGCGGTACCGCGGGCAATGGATTCTTGTGAGCGGCGTCAAACAGCCCCTGTTTTGCCAGTTTCTGCTTGAGTTCCTCGAAGGCGCGTTGCAGCGCGCCGTGGCCCGCTTCCTCCATGTGCTCGACGATGAGCTGAAAATCGCCGCGCGCTTCATAAAGACTCACGCGGGCACGCATCAGCACGTGCAGGCCATCCTGCGGTTTGAAGCGCAGCAGGGTAGCGCGGTTGCGGAACAGGGCGCAGCGCACCTGCGCGGCGGCATCCTTCAGGGAAAAGTACACGTGGCCGGACACGGGGCGCGACAGGTTGGAAATTTCGCCTTCCACCCAGATGAGCGGAAAGCCGCCCTCCAGCAGGGCGCGGGCCTCGCGATTGAGCTGCGAAACCGAAAGCACCTGCCGCGCGGGCGATTCCAGGGCAAGGCTGTCCTGTGCTGAGGTCATGCCACATGATAGCGGTGGGGGACAGGCAGCGGTAGCCGCGGAATCGCATGACGGCCGCTGGGTCAGGTTTACCCGGGAGGAGTCAAAAGATTATAATTCCAAGCTTTACCGCAACCCACCCGCCTGGGAGCCGTCATGCGCATCGTCCAGGAAGCCCTCACCTTCGATGACGTTCTGCTTGTGCCCGCCTATACCGAGGTGCTGCCGCGCGATGTGGACCTTAGAACGCGACTGACGCGCCACATTACTCTCAACATTCCGCTGGTTTCCGCCGCCATGGATTCGGTTACCGAGGCGCGGCTTGCCATCACCATGGCGCAGGAAGGCGGCATCGGTATCATCCACAAGAACATGACACCCGAGGAACAGGCGCGCCAGGTGCGTACCGTGAAAAAATACGAAAGCGGTGTTATCAAGGATCCCATCACCGTCACGCCGGACACCACCGTTGGCGATGTGCTCAAGCTTACTCATGCGCATCAGATTTCCGGTGTGCCGGTGGTGGACGGCGAGCGGCTTGTGGGAATTGTCACCAGCCGCGACCTGCGTTTCGAGACACGTTACAACGAAGTGGTGGCGAAGATCATGACCAGCAAGGATCGCCTGGTTACTGTGCAGGAGGGGGCGGACAAAGAGGAAATCCTCGCCAAGCTGCACCAACACCGCATCGAGAAGGTGCTGGTGGTGAATGACAAATACCAGTTGCGCGGCATGATTACGGTGAAGGATATCCAGAAAGCCAAGGATTATCCCGATGCCTGCAAGGATGAGCACGGCCGCCTGCGTGTCGGTGCGGCGGTGGGTACCGGCGGCGACACCGATGCACGCATTGCGGCGCTGGTGGAAGCGGGCGTGGATGTGGTTATCGTGGACACCTCCCATGGTCACAGTCAGGGCGTACTGGAGCGCGTGCGCCAGATGAAGAAGCGTTATAAGGATCTCGCCGTCATCGGCGGCAACATCGTGACCGCCGAGGCTGCCAGGGTCCTGGTGGAGGCGGGCGCTGATGGCGTCAAGGTGGGCATCGGACCGGGCTCCATTTGCACCACGCGCATCGTGGCCGGCGTCGGCGTGCCGCAAATTTCCGCCATCGCCAACGTGGCGGAGGCACTCGCCAAGTCCGGCGTGCCGCTGATCGCCGACGGCGGCATCCGTTATTCCGGTGACATCGCCAAGGCCTTGGCCGCCGGCGCCTATTCGGTGATGCTGGGCGGTCTGTTTGCCGGCACCGAGGAAGCACCCGGTGAAGTGGAGTTATACCAGGGCCGCTCTTACAAATCCTACCGCGGTATGGGGTCGCTGGGCGCCATGGCGCAGAAGCAGGGGTCCGCTGACCGCTATTTCCAGGATGCCACCGAGGAAGTGGAGAAACTGGTGCCGGAAGGCATTGAGGGCCGTGTGCCCTACAAGGGCAGCATGGCGGCCATCATCCATCAATTGATGGGGGGTGTGCGTTCCAGCATGGGTTATACGGGTTGCAGGGACATTGACGAGATGCGCACCAAACCCCAGTTCGTGCGTATCACCGGTGCCGGTATACGTGAGAGCCACGTGCACGACGTGACCATCACCAAAGAAGCACCCAATTATCATCACGACTGACGGCGCGTTTTCAGTCATGGTGGTAAGGAGTGAGGAGTGAGGAGTGAGGAGTGAGGAGTGAGGAGTGAGGAGTGAGGAGTGAGGAATAAGAAACCACCTAGATGCTGCGAATTGCCGGCCCGGGTACATACGCGTGGTGCCCAGGGTGCGGGTGGAAGGCCTGCATGATGCCAGTGTCCACCCCTCACCCCTCACTCCTCACCGGGGCGCAGCCGCGCAGCGACATCCACGCCCAGCGCATCCTGATTCTGGACTTCGGTTCCCAGTGGACACAACTCATCGCGCGACGCGTGCGTGAAATCGGTGTGTTCTGCGAAATCCGCTCGCCGGACACCGACGAACAAACGCTGCGAGCGTGTGCACCGCGCGGCGTGATCCTCTCCGGCGGCCCGGAATCGGTGGTGGGCGACGCCACGCCCAAGGCGCCGCGCGCAGTGTTCGAGCTGGGTGTGCCGGTGCTGGGCATCTGCTACGGCATGCATGACCTGGCAGCGCAGCTCGGCGGCAGGGTGGAATCCGGCAAGCACCGTGAATTCGGCGTGGAACGCATGACGGTCACAGCGCCATCGCGTCTGCTGGATGGCATCGAGGATGACATGGGCGAGGATGGCCGGGCGCTGCTGGAAGTCATGATGAATCACGGTGATTCGGTGACGCAATTGCCGGCGGGCTTCGCTCGCATCGGTGTATCAAAGGATGCTTCCTGCGCCGCCATGGCGGATGACGCGCGGCGCTTTTACGGCGTACAGTTCCATCCGGAGGTCACCCAGACGCGTCAGGGCGGGCGCATTCTTTCGCGTTTCGTGCTGGAGCTTTGCGGCTGCACGCCGCTGTGGAATCCGTCCGGCATCATCGGGGATGCGATATGCGCCGTGCGCGGGAAAGTGGGTTCAGACAAAGTGTTGCTGGGTCTTTCTGGCGGCGTGGATTCCTCCGTGGTGGCAGCGCTGCTGCACCGTGCCATTGGCGACCAGCTCAGATGTGTGTTCGTGGATACCGGCCTGCTGCGCCTGCATGAAGGCGACCAGGTCATGGCAACCTTCGCGGGCAATATGGGCGTGCGCGTCATCCGCGTGGATGCGGAGTGGCGTTTTCTCAGGGCGCTGGCGGGTGTCACCGACCCTGAACAGAAACGCAAGACCATCGGCAGACTTTTCATTGAGGTATTCGAGGAAGAAGCCGCCAAGCTTAAAGACGTGCGCTGGCTCGCTCAGGGCACCATTTATCCGGATGTGATCGAATCCGCCGCCGCCAGCGGCAAGGCCCACGTCATCAAGTCGCACCACAACGTGGGTGGGTTGCCGGGAAACATGCAGCTCAAGCTCATCGAGCCCCTGCGGGAGCTGTTCAAGGATGAAGTGCGCCGCATCGGCGTGGAACTCGGGCTGCCCCACGACATGGTGTATCGCCACCCGTTCCCGGGGCCGGGCTTGGGCGTACGCATCCTGGGGGAAGTGAAGAAGGAGTACGCCGATCTGCTGCGCCACGCCGATGCCATATATATGGAGGAGCTGCGCCAGGCCTGCCTGTACGACAAAGTGAGTCAGGCATTCGCCGTGTTCCTGCCGGTACGCTCCGTGGGCGTGATGGGTGATGGCCGGCGCTATGATTATGTGGTGGCGCTGCGCGCCGTGGAAACGGTTGACTTCATGTCGGCGCGCTGGGCACGCCTGCCCTATGAGTTCCTCGACCGGGTGTCCCGGCGCATCGTGAACGAAGTGGCCGGCATCTCACGCGTGGTGTATGACATCAGTGGCAAGCCGCCGGCCACCATCGAGTGGGAATAATGAAAGTAGTGCCGGTAAGGCGTGAGCATGGAAATGCTTCGTTCCCGCATAGAATTTTTCGTGTATGAATCCCCTGACCCCTGATCCCTCACTTCTCGTTCCTCATCTCTTTAACGAAGTTGATGAGCACTGGATGCAGGAAGCCTTAACGCTGGCCCGTAAGGCCGGGGCGATCGGCGAGGTGCCGGTGGGGGCGGTAGTGGTCAAGCAAGGCGCCATCATCGGCCGCGGCTGGAACCACCCAATCGCCGCTCACGATCCTACCGCGCATGCGGAAATTATCGCAATCCGCGAGGCGGCGCGCACCCTGGAAAATTACCGGCTGACGGATGCCACACTCTATGTAACCCTGGAACCCTGCGCCATGTGTGCGGGAGCCATGGTGCACGCACGCGTCCGGCGGCTGGTGTTCGGCGCCGCGGACCCGCGGGCCGGCGCCGCCGGCAGCGTTTTCAATTTGGTGCGAGCCGCGCCACTGAATCACAGTCTGGATGTGAGCGGCGGCGTATTGGCGGAGGAGTGTGGTGAGCTGCTGAAACGGTTTTTTGCACAGCGACGCTGAAAATTGGGAAGGCCCCCGATGAGCCTTTCCGGTTCAAATGGCGGAGGGGGTGGGATTCGAACCCACGTGGGGCGTAAGCCCCCAACCGATTTCGAGTCGGTGCCGTTGTGACCGCTTCGGTACCCCTCCAACTAAACTTTCATGCTCATGGAGCCATCCCTGGCGGTCTGACCAGCCTCGCCATCCATAGCTCGGCGTTCGCCGGATCGAAATGCCGCCGGCATTTCGATGAGAGGAACCGGCTTCACCCGCTTCGCTACCCGCCCCGGGGGTGGGGATTTTACCCCAGAAACAGCGGCTATCCACAGCATGTCACTGCACCGGCTTTACATGGAAGGTCCCGGGCGGCTCCGGTAGAATGGCGGCGCATACCTTGACGGATATTGACATCATGGCCGTGCGCCACATCTATAAAGTGATTTTCATGAACCAGGGCAAGATCTATGAGGTCTATGCCCGCAAGGTGAGCCAGGATGGTTTCTGGGGGTTCATCGAGATCGAGCAGATGGTGTTCGGCGAGCGTTCCAGGGTGGTGCTGGACCCCAGCGAAGAAAAGCTCAAGGATGAATTTACCGGCGTGAAGCGCACGTATATTCCCATGCATGCCGTGGTGCGCATCGACGAGGTGGCCCACGAAGGTACCGCCAAGATCATTGCGCTCGAAGGCGGTTCCAACGTGACGTCTTTCCCCCTGCCGGTATATCCGCCGGGCAGCGGCGCGCACAAGAAATGAGACATCCGCTCCGCAACCCCGAATCGGAGCTTCGCTGACAGTGCGGTTTGCCTCGCTCGGAAGCGGCAGTCGCGGCAACGCCACGCTGGTTCAGTCGGGTCGCACCTGTGTCATGGTGGATTGCGGCTTCTCCATCGCAGAGACCACGGCGCGTCTTGCCCGTCTCGGCATCACACCGGAATACATCGCCGCCATCCTGGTCACCCATGAGCATGCGGACCATGTAAGCGGCGTGGCACGATTCGCTGCACGTCACCGGCTTCCCGTGTGGTGCACGGCAGGCACTCTGACGGCTGGTGACGGGGCGGGTCTGGTCAGCACTGGAATTCTCGATGCGCATGTGGATTTTGTCCTGGGTGATCTGTGCATCACACCGGTGACGGTGCCACATGATGCGCGTGAACCGATCCAGTATGTTTTTGCCGACGGCAGGCATCGTTTCGGGGTACTCACGGACACGGGGAGCATTACACCGCATATCCGGCGGTTGCTGCATGGCTGTGATGCGCTCATGCTCGAATGCAACCACGACCTGCTGGAGACCGGCCCGTATCCCGCCCAACTCAAGTCGCGTGTGGGCGGAGCCTTGGGCCATCTCAGCAATGCCCAGGCAGCGACATTGTTGGCGGATCTGGATTATGGGCGGCTGCAGCATCTGGTGGCGGCGCATTTGAGCGACACGAACAATACTCCTGCGCTGGCCTGTCAGGCATTGGCGCAAGCGGCGGGCTGTGCGTCCGCATGGATACAGGTGGCTAAACAGGATGAGGGTCTCGGTTGGCGCGAACTTCATTAAGCCGCCGCTGGAGGATGGGGAGTCATTACGGTAAAATACCCATCCGCCCCGCCCACAAGGACCGATCATGCAGCAGTTCCGTGGTGGCCCGGCCCTTTCCGAATTCCGTGTCCAGAAACTGCTTGCTGATCTGCGCAAACCCATTCCCGTTGTCTCGGGCCTGGCAACCGAGTTCCGTTATTTTGTGGACGTGGCCGGATCGCTCGACGCGGGCGAAGAACGCATCCTCGGCGAACTGTTCGCCGAGAGCCGTCCACCCGCCCCCGCCCCCCCCGCCGGAACCATGCTGTTATGCGTGCCGCGTCTCGGCACGGTTTCGCCCTGGGCCAGCAAGGCCACCGACATTGCCCACAACTGCGGTCTCGCCAAAATCCACCGCATCGAACGCGGTATTGCCTTTCATCTGACGCATACCGGCGCACCTCTGCCTCATGACCGGCTGCAGCGTATTGCATACCTGCTGCATGACCGCATGACTCAGACACTGTTGTTCGATGCGGAACAGGCCGGCCGGCTTTTTGAACAAGCGACCCCTGCGCGCCTCCGGACCGTTAATCTCCTCACGGGCGGCCGTCGGGCACTGGTGAAGGCGGACAGGGAATTCGGCTTCGCCCTTTCCGACGACGAAATGGATTATCTTGTCAAGAATTTCAAGCAACTCGGACGCAATCCCACGGATGCGGAGCTCATGATGTTTGCCCAGGCAAACTCCGAGCACTGCCGCCACAAGATTTTCCGCGGCGACTGGATAATTGATGGTGAACCGCAGCCGCTGTCGCTGTTCGACATGATCCGCCGCACCCATGAGCACAATCCGCAGGGCGTGCTCTCCGCCTATCGCGATAATGCCTCCGTCATCGAAGGTCGGCGTGGCGGGCGTTTTTTCCCACGCCCCGCGGACAGGGTTTATGCTCGCCATGAGGAGCCTGTGCATATCCTCATGAAGGTGGAAACACACAACCATCCAACCGCCATCTCGCCGTTTCCCGGCGCCGCCACCGGTGCCGGCGGAGAAATCCGCGACGAGGGTGCCACCGGCCGCGGCGCCAAACCCAAGGCGGGACTCACGGGCTTTTCCGTGTCCAACCTGCGCATCCCCGGTTTCGAGCAACCCTGGGAGAGGAATTACGGCAAGCCGGCGCACATCGCCTCCGCCCTCGACATCATGCTCGAAGGGCCCATTGGTGCGGCTGCATTCAACAATGAATTCGGCCGGCCCGTGCTCAACGGCTATTTCCGCAGCTACGAACTGGATGTGTGCGGAACCCTGCGCGGCTATCACAAGCCCATCATGGTTGCCGGTGGCATCGGCAATATCCGCGCGGTGCATGTTGACAAGCAGTCGTTGCCGGCGGGCGCCAGGGTGATCGTGCTGGGTGGGGCCGCCATGAAGATCGGTCTGGGCGGCGGTGCGGCTTCCAGTGTGGCCAGTGGCTCGAGTATCGAGGATCTGGATTTTGCCTCGGTGCAACGCGGCAACCCGGAAATCCAGCGGCGTGCCCAGGAAGTGATTGATGCCTGCTGGGCATTGGGCGAGAACAATCCGATCTTATCCATCCATGACGTGGGCGCCGGCGGCCTGTCCAACGCCGTACCGGAAATCCTGGATGCGAGTCAGCGCGGCGGCGCGTTCGATTTGCGCCGTGTGCCCAATGATGAAGCGGGCATGTCTCCGATGGAGATCTGGTGCAACGAAGCCCAGGAACGCTATGTGCTGGTCGTGGCGCCGGAGCGGCTCATGGATTTTGAGCGCATCTGTGAACGCGAGCGCTGTCCATTCGCCGTCATCGGCGAGGCTACCGGTGAACGCCTTCTGATCGTAGTGGATCCGCATTTCGATAACAGACCCGTGGCGATGTCCATGGAAATGCTCCTGGGGAAAACGCCGAAGACGTCGCGCGACGTGCAGCGGCTCAAGCCAGTGCCCACCCGTTTCGATACCACGAAAATCGATCTGCGTGAGGCGGCCTTGCGCGTATTGCACCTGCCTGCGGTGGCGGACAAAGGTTTTCTCATCACTATAGGCGACCGCAGCGTGGGCGGACTCGTGTGCCGCGATCAGCTGGTGGGACCGTGGCAGGTGCCGGTGAGCGACCTGGCTGTCACCGCCGCGAGTTACGACGGTTGCCACGGTGAAGCCATGGCCATGGGTGAGCGGACGCCGTTGGCGGTAGTGGATGCTCCGGCTTCGGGTCGCATGGCGGTGGCGGAAGCACTCAGTAACATCGCCGCCGCCGACATCGGTGCTCTGGACAACGTGCGCTTGTCGGCCAACTGGATGGCAGCCTGTGGACATCCGGGTGAGGATGCGGCGCTGTATGACACCGTAAAAGCGGTGAGCGAGCTGTGCGTGGCGCTCAACATCACGATCCCGGTCGGGAAGGATTCCCTCTCCATGAAAACCGCATGGGAGGAAGGGGGTACGACACACAGCATGGTGGCGCCGCTGTCGCTCATCGTATCGGCGTTTGCGCCGGTACAGGACGTGCGCCGCACGCTCACGCCGCAGTTGCGGACAGATGTGGGTGAGACCCGGTTGCTGCTGATCGATCTGGCGGACGGCCGTAATCGCCTGGGCGGTTCGTGTCTGGCGCAGGTATATGGAGAGGCGGGCGGGGCGACGCCGGACGTGGACAGCCCGGCCAGACTGCAGGGTTTTTTCGCGGCCATTCAGCAACTGCACGCCGCCGGCAAACTGCTGGCTTATCACGATCGCTCGGACGGCGGCTTGTTTGCAACCCTTTGCGAGATGGCTTTTGCCTCACACTGCGGTATTGAAGCGCGGCTGGAGAGTCCGGGGGATGACACGGCGGCGGCGCTGTTTGCCGAGGAGGCGGGCGCGGTCATCCAGGTGCGCGAGGAGGATGTGCCGCTGGTGCAGCGGGTATGTGCGGACCATGGGTTGCCGGAGGCGCGGGTATTGGGCGCGCCGCGCGACGACGACCGTTTGGTGTTCAGCAGTCGTGCGCAGGTGATATTGTCGGGTGGGCGGGTGGAATTCCAGAGCGCCTGGAGTGAAACCAGCCTGCACATGCAGCGGCTGCGGGACAACCCGCAGGGAGCACAGCAGGAATTCGAGTCGAAACTGGATCCCGGGGATCCCGGTTTGCATGCGCGGCTCGCCTTCGATCCGACGGAAGATGTTGCCGCACCCTTTGTCGCCAGGGGGCTGCGTCCGCGCGTGGCCATTTTGCGCGAGCAGGGTGTGAACGGCCAGGCGGAGATGGCGGCAGCTTTTGACTGCGCCGGTTTTGCCGCCGTGGACGTGCACATGACCGATATCATCGAAGGCCGCATGACTTTGGCGGATTACACGGGCATTGTCGCTTGCGGCGGCTTTTCGTATGGCGACGTATTGGGTGCGGGACTGGGCTGGGCCAAGTCCATCCTCTTCAATCCGCGTGCGCGCGATGAGTTCGGCCGATTTTTCGACCGCGACGACAGTTTTGGACTGGGCGTTTGCAACGGCTGCCAGATGATGGCGGCGCTGGGTGATCTCATTCCCGGCACGGTGGGCTGGCCGCGTTTCGTGCGCAATGCCTCAGAGCAGTTTGAGGGTCGGCTGAGTCTGGTGGAAATCCAGCCTTCTGCATCGCTGTTTTTCACCGGCATGGAAGGGTCGGTGTTACCCATCGTGGTAGCTCATGGCGAGGGGCGGGCGGAATTCACCCGGGCCGACGACGCACAACAGTTGTTGGTGAGCGGGCGCGTGACGCTGCGTTTCGTGGATAACCGCGAGCGTGCCACGGAGCTTTACCCCGCCAACCCCAATGGTTCACCCCTGGGTATCGCCGGCATCACCAATACCGACGGACGCTATACGCTGCTGATGCCGCATCCGGAGCGCGTGTTTCGCACGCTGCAGATGTCCTGGCACCCGCGCGGCTGGGACGAAGAATCACCGTGGTTGCGCATGTTCCGCAATGCCCGCTGCTGGGTAAGCTGAGTTATTTCCGGGAAAAAGAAAGATCAAAGGGTTGATGTCCAGCCAATCCATTGCCACTGCGGCAACCTTTGTATCGCCGTTTGCCGCAGTATTCCGCCACGCCATTTCAACGTGTTGCATACGTTGAAATGGCGTGACATTTGTCAGTTTGTCGCCACCCTCAACCGGCCGATTCAACCGCGGTGCAATCGTGTGGGTTCCGCGTTGCGATGCGCAGTCCGCCCGGTCAGCGCAAGCCCGTACACACGTGGTAGCCCAGAGGAATTGTGCACGGCCCATTGCTCTTGTCGGATGCATGGTTCAGCCGGAAAACGAACTCCTCGGACATACGCTGCGTAACCGGTACACCCGCCACGGTAACGGGCGTGAACTTCCACTTGCGGATGGCGCGCAAGGCGGCCTCTGCGAACAGCCGCGAGCCGGTCACATGGTTCGCCTTTATGTTGGTCACAGCGCCTTGCGTTGTGAGTGTGAATTCCACCGTAGCCGCTCCTTCCATTCGCTGTTCCAGGGCCATGGGCGGATAAACAGGTACATATCGGGAAATCACCTCACCGCCCACGGGTTTTACTGTCGGTTTGGCAGGTTCGGTTGCTGCGATAGCGGTGCCAGGCGATAGTGCATTTGATGGTGATGGCGCTGCCAAAACGGGTAGGATTGAGAACGCGGCATGCGGCAAATCGCCGAGCTTGGGCGGCTGGTTGTAGGCGAGCCGTGCCCATGCCGTGGTATTCATTCGGGTTGGCTGTATCACGGCAGCGGCAGATATTTTCACCGGTGTGGGCTTGATTTGCTGCTTCGTGCCCAACAACGTGTATTTCGCGGTCAAGGGTGAATGCAGTGGCGCTTTTTGAGAGATAAATTGCATCAGGCCACCGGCAAGCAGCAGACCGGCAGTCAACAGCAGCGGCGGCCAATATGCGGCTGCATTGGATGCCGGCAGCCCCACCAGACGGTGAATCCGCTCCATGACCTGGCCGCCGTCCGCACCCAGCAGCAACGCGGTATGTGGATGGCGCATGCTTTCCAGTTCCGTCAGTGCACGTGCGTAATCAATGGCGGTGCCGTTTAGTTCCACCACGATATCATCACAGCATTGCTCGCGTTCAAGGCGGGCCTGGTGCGATACCCAGCGGACCGCTGGGTGATAAAACAGCAGCGTGTCCACCGCCACTTGCAGCAGATTCCACAGGTAGTCCTGGCGGCGGATATGGGCAAGTTCATGGGCCAGTATCAGTTCCATCTGCAACGGCGTCAGTCCGGACAGGACGCTGGGCGGAATCAATATCACGGGTTTCAGCCAGCCGATTACGCAGGGAACCGTCACACTCGTGGACACGGCCAGCCGTACCATCTTGCGGATTCCGAGCAATGTGCACAGGGATTCCACCAGTATGTGCCACTGCGGTACGGGAATGTAATCCGCTGTTTCCCGCAGATCGCGCGCATGCCGCCAGCCGCGCCAGACGCGCAATGTCATGACCATGACACCCAGCAGCCACAGGGGGACAGTCCAGGACACCAGCGGTTGCAGCCAGATTTTCAGGTGCTCGAATGGCGAGAGCGCCGAGGAACCACCGTGACCGGCGCCGCTCATAGTCGCACCGGCGAGTGTTTGCAGCGTTCCATTCACCGCAATACCCGCAGGCGTGTCGGAAAGATGTAGGAAGGTGATGACGGGCAAGGCGGCCATCACGGCCAGTGTGCCCATGGCCAGATGGTAACGGACGGCGGGTGATTTCCCGCGCAATATATACCGCAGCGCGGCATAGATCGCACCCACCACAGCGCCTTGCCAGAGAAAATGGATCAGCGTCCAGCCCAGATGATGCATCAGGGGCGTATTGAGCAGTGTCACAGCGGTGTTCATTTCCTGCGACTTTCCAGCTCATCGAGGCGGGCACGAATTTTCCCGATCTCTTCCGCGCTGGCGGGTCTGGCAGAGCCCAGGGCCTGCATCACCAGTTCCGTCGCCGAGCCCTCGAACACGCGATGCAGCAATTTGCCCAGGATCTGGCGCTGGGTCTGGTGCTTGCTGAGCGCGGGAGCATAGATATGAGCGCGCTCGGAATCATTGCGGCTGACCAGTCCCTTTTGATACATGATCTGCAGCATGCTCAGTACTGTCGTATAGGCCAGTTTCCCGTGGCCCGACAGGGATTCATGCACCTGGCGTACCGTGCTGGGACCCATCTGCCAGAGTATGTGCAGGATTTCCAGCTCCGTTTCCGTGGGTTCGGGAAGGGGTTTTTGTGGAGGTGCCATCTTCAGGGTATTCCGATTCTGTGTGCTATGGGGTGGTGTTGCCACCACAGTCTGAAGTATAGTATATCCTACTAAAATCTTAGTATATTTCTCAGCATGGTCTTGCACGGCCGCGTTTCCCCAATTACACTACTGGTTAAATAGTACTTATTTAATAGTATAGTCACCGCCCAACACTCGTCAGGAGCAGCACTCATGAGCAAATGGTTTTTTATCCCGGGATTGACTTTGCTGATCGCAGCCTGCGCGACTCCCCAGCTCCCGGCAACCCCCCCGGCCACTGCGGCACCCGGAAACAAATCCCAGATGGTGGTGGTCCGGGGCACGCAGGAATCCGGCCAGAAGCTGATCTGCAGCTACAGCTATCCCCTTGGCTCCCACATCCCCCAGCGGATCTGTGAGACTCCGGAAAAGGCGGCTGCCCGACGCAAAGCCGCTCAGGAAGCCATGCAGAACATGCAACAACAGGGCACGATACAGGGACTCACCCCTGGGGGTCCCCCCTGAGCCACCTGAAGAGTTCAGTTGACTCAAAGATGGCCGGTTACAATACCGGCCATCTTCATTTTCAGAGGCCACGACAGTGTCCAGCAGGTTTCGCGACGTTGCACTCCATGCCACCACCGGTCCGAGGCTGTCTTGCAAGGGCTGGCAGCAGGAAGCCGCCCTCAGGATGCTGCACAACAATCTCGATCCGCAGGTGGGCGAGAATCCCAGGGAACTGGTGGTGTACGGCGGCATCGGCCGGGCGGCGCGCAACTGGGAGTGCTTCGACGCCATTGTGGCGACGCTCAAGCGCCTCGAAAACGATGAAACCCTGCTGATCCAGTCCGGCAAGCCGGTGGGCGTGTTCAAGACCCATGCCGCGGCGCCACGCGTGCTCATCGCCAATTCCAACCTGGTGGGCAAGTGGGCCACCTGGGAGCATTTCTTCGAGCTGGACCGCAAGGGCCTGATGATGTTCGGCCAGATGACGGCGGGCTCCTGGATATACATCGGTTCCCAGGGCATCGTGCAGGGTACCTACGAGACTTTTGCCGAAGCGGTGCGTCAGCACTACCAGGGGGTCGCGCAAGGCAAATGGCTTCTGACTGGCGGTCTCGGCGGCATGGGTGGTGCACAACCCCTGGCGGCGGTATTCGCGGGCCTGAGCTGTCTCGTGGTGGAAGTGGATCCGGCGCGCATAGACAAACGTCTCGCGACCGGCTACCTGGATCGCAAGGCACAATCCCTGAAGGAAGCCTGTGACATTATCCGCGCCGCCGCCGTCAAGGGTGAAACGGTATCCGTGGGGTTGCCGGGAAATGCGGCGGAAGTTTTCCAGGAAATCCTGCAAGGTGATTTCCATCCCCATCTGGTCACGGACCAGACGTCCGCTCACGATCCGCTGAATGGTTACATCCCGGTCGGTTACTCACCGGACACCGCCGCCAAACTGCGGGACAGCGATCCTAAGAGATATGTGGAGCTTTCCAAACAATCCATGGCGCGGCAGGTACGCGCCATGCTGGGATTTCATGGGAAAGGCATTCCCACCTTCGATTACGGCAATAACATCCGCGCCATGGCGCAGGACGCGGGTGTGGAGAATGCGTTCGACTTCAAGGGTTTCGTGCCGCTTTACATTCGGCCGTTGTTTTGCGAAGGCATGGGACCCTTCCGCTGGGTGGCGCTCTCCGGTGACCCCGAGGATATCTACAAGACCGACGCCAAGGCGAAGGAACTCTTCCCGGAGAAAAAACACCTGCACCGCTGGTTGGATATGGCAAGGCAGCGTATCCATTTCCAGGGCCTGCCGGCGCGCATTTGCTGGCTGGGATACGGGGAGCGTCACCGCTTGGGTCTCGCCTTTAACGAGATGGTGAGAAGGGGCGAGCTCCAGGCCCCCATCGTCATCGGCCGCGATCACCTGGATGCGGGTTCCGTCGCTTCACCCAATCGCGAGACCGAAGCCATGCGCGATGGCAGCGATGCCGTGGCCGACTGGCCGATCCTGAATGCACTGCTGAATACCGCCAGTGGCGCTTCCTGGGTGAGCTTCCATCATGGCGGTGGCGTGGGCATGGGCTATGCACTGCATGCCGGCGTCGTTATTGTCGCTGACGGCAGTGAACGGGCCGTGCACGCACTGGAATGCGTGCTCACCAACGATCCCGGCAGCGGTGTCATGCGCCACGCCGATGCCGGCTACGAGAAAGCCATCCAGGTGGCGAAAGAGCGGAGTCTCGATCTGCCCATGCTGCGCTGAGTATATCCATGACGGCCGCAGCGGTAATGGACCTCAATTGTGATCTTGGCGAGGGCGGCAGTGACGATGCGGCACTGCTGGTAATCGTGAGCAGCGCCAATATCGCCTGTGGCGCGCATGCGGGCGATGCCATTACCATGCAACGCACGGTGCAAGCCGCCGTGCGCAGTGATGTGAGCATCGGCGCGCACGTGTCCTACCCTGACCGTGAGGGCTTCGGCAGGCGTGACATGAGCTTGCCGGCGGAAACGCTGACTGCAGAAGTACGGCGTCAACTTACTGTACTCAATGCCGTCACGCGCGCTGCCGGCACCCGGCTGCACTATGTCAAAGCCCATGGCGCACTGTATAACCGTATGGCGGACGATGCCGCTGTCGCCGACGCGGTGATCGCGGCCATCAGGACTTTCGATGTTTCCCTTGCATTGCTCACGCTGCCTGGCAGCCTCGCCATGGATCGCGCCCGGGCGCAGGGGCTGCGTGCATTTGGCGAAGCCTTCGTGGACCGTGCCTATACGGACACAGGGCGTTTGGCGCCACGCTCCCGGTGCGGTGCGGTGATTACCGATGCGGCAGTGGTTGCGCAACGCGCCGTGGATATTGCCGTGACCGGCAAAATAACCAGCATCGGGGGCGCGGTCATTTCCATCCATGCGCGCTCGCTGTGCGTGCATGGCGACACACCCGGCGCCGTGACTTTGGCGCGAGCCGTACGTGCGGCGCTTGAGCACGCCGGCGTTGCAGTGGCTGCATTCACGTGAATATCCGTTACGTGGGCGACAGCGCCCTGCTGGTGGAAGTGCAGGACTTCCGTGCCGCTCAGCAGTTGCGTGCATCCATCAACCGGGAATTGCCGGTCGGCGTCCGCGAGTTGCTGCCGGGTTATAACACGTTGTTGGTGGAATTCGATCCTCTGCAACTGGACGCGGCAGAGTTGCTGCAGCGCCTGCCGGAATCCATGCAGGACTCCCGGTTTACCGTCGTTGCACGCACGCATGATATCGAGGTGCGTTATCAAGGCGAGGATCTTGAAGATGTGGCGCGCCTGACCGGTCTCGACATCACGGAGGTTATCCGGCGTCACAGCGCCGCCACCTATACCGTGGCGTTTCTGGGCTTTGCACCCGGGTTTCCTTATCTGGTGGGCCTGGATGCAAAACTGCGCGTACCGCGTCTCCCATCACCGCGTGCCCGTGTACCCGCCGGAGCAGTGGCCATTGCCGACGAGTTCAGCGGCATTTATCCGCAGGCGACGCCGGGCGGTTGGCGTATCCTGGGGCATACCAAGGTCGTGCTGTTTGATGCGGCGCGCGCATCCCCGGCACTGTGCATGCCGGGTGATCATGTGCATTTCCGGCCGGCATCATGATTTCCGTCATTGAACCCGGACGTTTCACCAGCATCCAGGATGAAGGGCGCAGCGGGTTTGCCCATTTGGGCGTGCCGCATGCGGGCGCGGCCGACTGCCTCAGTCTGCGGCACGCTAATCTGCTGGTGGGCAATCCGCAGGGGCCGGCGGCGCTGGAAATGACCCTGCATGGGCCGACGTTGCGTTTCGCCGTGGATGCGGTGATCGCCCTCACCGGCGGCCGCATGGAGGCGTATCTGGATGACATGCCGCTGCCCATGTATCAGAGTGTGGCCGTGCACGCCGGACAAGTGCTTGCCTGTGGCCCGTTGCTGACAGGCATGCGTGGCTACCTTGCTGTCGGCGGCGGGATTTCCACCGCGCGGGTGCTGACCAGTGCTGCGACGGACACGCTTGCGGGACTGGGGCCCCCGGTCCTGCGTGCGGGTGATCGCCTTGCCCTGCAGCCGCCTGGCCGGCTGCAGGGCCGGTATCTGCGGGCACCGCCGGAATTTCCGGCGAAGGTGACGTTGCGCGTGACCACCGGGCCGCACCAGGAATGGTTCCCACCGGCGGCGCTAGGCGGTTTTTTGAGCGGCTGCTACCAGGTACGTGCCGACAGCGATCGTACCGGTATACGCCTGGCGGGTGCACCTGTCGTGGAACGAAACCAGGGTGAATTGCCTTCCCAGGGCATGTTGACCGGTGCAGTGCAGGTGCCCAATGACGGTTATCCCATCGTGCTGCTGCCTAACCACGGTACCACCGGCGGCTACCCGGTTATCGCCGTGGTCATCAGCGCGGACCTGCCGCAGCTCGGGCAGCTGCGGCCGGGCGCGTTACTGCGTTTTCAGACGGTGAACCGCGAGCAAGCACTGCAGGCGCTCAGATCCGTCGCGGCGAATCTGCGCGCTGCCATCGTGTGCGCTGATCCCGGTCTGCTGGAAGCGCGCGGCCTGATGGTGCTGGCCAAGGCCCATCCCGCCCTGCGCGAGGCGCGCCTGCAATTGGGGCGTCGTTGCGTGCGCCTGCGCCGCTGATTTGGTTGAACTTTACGGCTGGTTGCGTTTTCATAGAGACCATGCGTGCGCCTGTCACCGCGTTTCTGTTCGTGAGCCTGATATGCGGGGGTCTCATGGCCTGTGCACCCTGGCCGGAACGCCCGGGAGCATTGCCTTATGCCCCGGCGCAGGCGGGTCAGGTGGCCGAGATTGTCAGGCTCGCCAGCCGGGAGCTCGGTGTGCCTTATATCTACGGCGGTGACTCGCCGCGGGGTTTCGATTGCAGCGGTCTTGTGTACTACGTATTCCGGCGTGCCGGGATTGCGGTACCACGTACCGCCAACGAGCAACTGTATGCCTCTCATCCGGTAAATATCCGGGATCTGCGGCCCGGCGATCTGGTGTTTTTCCAGATGGCGGGTGACGTGCAGATGCACGTGGGCATCTATGTGGGCAACGGCGAGTTCGTCCACGCGCCGCAAACCGGCGGAGTGGTGTCCTACGCACACCTGGAAGATGCCTATTGGAAAACCCGTTTCGTAGGCGGCGGGCGTTTCTGAACCTTGCCGGTCAGTCGGCGGTGAGCACCCGATTGCGGCCGCTGCGCTTGGCCTTGTAGAGCGCGATATCGGCCGCCTTGATGAGACGTTCGGCGGTGTCGCCGTGGTCCGGATAACTGGCCACGCCGGCTGAGATGGAGAGCGGGCCGAGCGGCTGGTCCGCATGGGCGAGCGCGGATGCCGCCACCGCGGCGCGTACCCGCTCAGCGCGTTCGCGGGCGATATCCACTCCGGCGCCCGGCATCAGCAGCACGAATTCTTCGCCGCCGTAACGGCAGGCGATGTCTTCAGCGCGCACCGCTTTGCGCAGTACCTCAGCCACCGAGCGCAGCACAGCGTCCCCGGCGTCGTGACCGTAGTCATCGTTGAAGCGCTTGAAGTGGTCAATATCGAGCAGGATGACGCTGGTCGGCTGTCCATGACGCTCGGCGCGGGCAAGTTCCCGTTGCAAGGTTTCCTCCAGGTAGCGGCGGTTGAACAGGCCGGTGAGCGGATCACGGATGGACTGCTGGCGCAGCACCTCGCGCAGACGCAGGTTGCCGAGGGACAGGGCGAGCTGGTCTGCCACGGCAAAGGCGATATCACGCTGATCCAGCACCGCTTCGGGCCGCGCGGGATGCGCCGCGCGCAGGTGCAGCAAGCCGAGGGTTTCGTTCTGGCCGGTGAGCGGTACGCACAGGCTGACAGTCGGCGGGGGCTGCGGCAGGTGTGCGCAGGGCAGATCGCCCGGGTTTTCCACTGCGTAGGGGTGGCCGGCGCGCAGTGCGCGGCAGTCCTGCGGCGCGAATACGCTTTCCCCCTGGTGTTCTCCCCAGGCGGTCACTTCTTCCATGAGATTGCGGGAAGCGTTGATCAGGTAGAGCGCACCGTGAGTGCCGGGAAACAGCTCAGCACAAAAACGTTCGGTGGCGTGATAAGCCTCATCGAGCGCAAGGCAGGTTTGCAGCGTCTCGGAAAAACCCGCAATGAGTTTGTCCTGGTGCTGGCGTTTTTGCAGCCGCTCCGCCATGCGGTTGAATGCCCGGGCGAGCTTGCCCAGTTCATCGTCGCGGTCGCCGGTCACGCGCCGGGTGTATTCGCCGCCGGCGATGGCGCCGGCGGCTTCGGTCATGTCGCGCAGCGTGCGCAGGACAATGCGCAGGAACAGCACGAGTACGCCGAGTGCCAGCGGTATCGCCAGCAGCGGGCCGCCCAAGCCGACAATTTCCGCCCCGGTGATGCTGCCGCGGTCGGCGGCCAGCAGGTTCGCAAGCTTGGTCTGCTCGCGGGTCAGGATGCGGTTGTTAAGCGCGCGTATCCGGTCCACGAGGGGTTCGCCGCTGCCGGGTGGCACCAGGGTGGTGATTGCATCGTCGGCACGACGCGCTTCTTTTGCAAGCTGACCGGCTTGTCTGAGGAGTATCGCCTCGATATTCGCGCCGGGGTGTGCCCGGTAACGGTTGAATTCTGTGTTCAGTCCCTGCCACGCGGCGCGGGTATCGTTTGGCAGGGGCAGCCGCAGCAAGCGGGCGAGGAGTTCGTGAGCGCCGTTGATATGGGTGCTCCATGCGCTGCGCGCCCCCTGCCGCCGGGCGCGGGTTGCGAGCAAGATTTCTTCGTAAACCTGCTGGGCATTCTCCGCCAGGCCCACGGGCGTCAACTGCCGCAGCCGGATACGCGGCTCCGCCACCTGTGTGAGCCATTGGTGGAACAGCGTGTCAATCTGATTGACTTCCCGGAGAGCGTCGGGAGTGCCAGCTTCCATCCGCCGCAGGCTGACGATGACGGCTGGAAAGCGATACAGAGCCGCATGATAGGGTTGCAGAAACTGCGGCTCGCCGCTGAGAACGAATCCGCGCAGGCCGGTTTCCGCATCCAGCACCGTTTTCATGAGCAGCTCGCGTTGCTCCACCGAGGTGGTTGCTTGCAGGACTGCGCGGTTGGTGGCGAGATCGCCGTACAGCGTGTGTTCTACCAGCAGCGCCACCAGCACGGCGATGGCAAGCGGCAACGCGAGGAGCAGCGCGAGCTTCTGGCCGAGGGATAAATCGGAGGTGCGTAGCAGTCTGAGCATTGTTGATTTTGTATATACTGAGAGTCACTGATACGCGAGTATAGCCCGGGCCGTGAAAAATCCCAGGTCCGCGGAACTCCTGCCGCCCTGTCCCGGCGGTCACCCGCGATAATGCAATGAAATTCTGGCGCGAGTTACACCCCACCACACTTCGGCTGTTGGCATCGCGCGCGGTGCGCAGCGTGGCCCAGGGGGCACTGGTGGCGGACTTGTCGCTGTATCTGCATGCCTTGCGCTGGAGCGGCTTGCAGATCGGCCTGACGCTGACCGCCGGCGGTCTTCTGGCGGCCGTATTTTCCCTACTCATCGGTATTGTCAGCGACCGCCTGCGACGCAAACCCTTCCTGCTGTACAACGAGGGGTTCACTGCCTTGTGCGGGCTCGCGCCGCTGGTGAGCGCCAACGTGGCGGTCCTCACGGCAGCCATCATCATCGGCGGCTTCGGCCGCGGCAGTAACGGTTCCGCCGGCCCGTTCGCGCCGGCCGAGCAAGCCTGGCTGGCGGAGGCGGTGCCTGCCCCGAAGCGTGGCTGGATATACAGCCTTAACACCGCCATGGGTTTCTTCGGCATGGCGCTGGGCGCGCTGTTGGCGGGTCTGCCGGCCCTGTGGGTGGATTCGCTCGGGCCGCGGCTGGCCTACAGCCCGCTATTTGTCATCGTCATGCTCGGCAGCACGGTCAATCTGTGGCTGCTGTCCGGTGCGCATGAACAAAAAGACGTGGCCGGAAAACGCCGCCAGGCGGTGACCAAGAAGGATCACGTGCGGCGTTTCGAGAACCATATTCTGTGGCGGTTGTTCCAGCTCAACACGCTCAATGGTCTCTCCATCGGTCTCACCGGACCGCTCATCGCCTACTGGTTCGCGCTCAAATTCCACATCGGTCCCGGCACCATCGCGCCCATGATGGCGGTCACCTTCGTGATCACAGGCGTCAGCGCAATCTTCGCCGGCAGACTCACGGAGCGCCATGGCCTGGTGAGCTCGGTGATCTGGACGCGCGGCATCGGCGTGATATTGCTGGCGCTCCTGCCGCTGATGCCCTGGTTCTGGCTCGCGGCGGTGATTTACATGCTGCGGCTCGCGTCCAGCGGCGCTTCACTGGGAGCGCGCCAGGCACAGGTTGTGTCATTGATGCGCGACCAGCGCCGCGGTCTTGCCGCCAGTGTCAACGCTGCTTCCTTCCAGGTTCCCCAATCCATCGGACCGGGCATCGCAGGCCCGTTGATTGGCGCCGGTCTGTTCGCCGCGCCGTTCTACGTGGCGGCCGCTCTGCAAGTGCTGTATGTGACCGGTTATGAGCGCGTCTTCCGCCGCTACGAGCATATCGCCGGCACGAAAAGAAAATGATTTACGCGGGCGCAGGTGCCGGCCTAATGCAGGTTGACAAGTATGGTCTGGCCGGCAACCGCGGGTGCAGCACCGACTGAGGTGAAGCTGATGGTGTTGGCAACCGCCGGGTTGTCCTGCGCTGCCTCGCAGGTGAAGGCCAGGGTATAGGTGCCGGCCGGTAGGAACGCAGCGGTGAAATCATAGTTGCCGGTGGTGTTATTCAGTGTTACCGCCGATTCCGTCACCGGCTGGGTAGCCGGCGGGGCGGAGTTGTTGAGATCAACGGGATTGGCATTGGCACCCGCAAACACATACACCGCCGGGGTGCAACCGCGGGTGATCAGCGGTGGCGAAACCGTGCCGATGATATTGCCGGAGGCGGTGGCGCCAACCATGCGCCCCTCGGGTTGCAGTTCATAGGCGGTGGAGCCGGGGGCGGGTGGCAGCACGGATTTACGCGCATCAAACTCGATTACTTCGCTGCTATTGCTGCCGGCGCTGATGACGAAGGGCGTATTGATATTCAGGGAAGTGAGCATGGAACATGGCAAACCGCAGGTGAGAGTATTAGGCGGTATGTAAGGTATCAGGGCATGTTGGCTGCCATCATCCAGGACGATGTAGGAATCCGTACCGCTGCCGTCGGCGCTGATAGTGAGCAGCAAACCCCGGTATTGACCGGCCGGCAGGCTCCAGTCGGTGATAAGCGGCGTGCTGAGGCCCTGCTGCACCTGCAGCAAGTCAATCTGCTGGGGCTGCGGGAAGTTGTAGACGATGGGGTTGCCGGTCACGGGCACGGCCTCGACGGCAGTGATTTCCACCACCACACTGGTGGCGCCATCCACGGGCGCGTCGGTAATGGAAAGCCCAAGCGAGCCGTTGCCGCTGCCGCCGCAGCCGGCGAGCACGGCGATGACCGGCAGGATCAGGAGTTTGAGCACATGCCTTGTCATAGCACACACCTCCACGATCAGGGCGGTCCCGCGGCTCACCCGGTGTTTCCATTTTAACGCGCTACGCGGAAGACAGGTTACTGTGGGAATTGGCAGACCTCAATTCAGGTTGACAAAAGAGGTTTGACCCGCTGCCACCGTGGTGGTCAGGACGGAGGTAAAACTGATGTTGTCGGTTTGGGTCGGGTTATCCTGGGCCGCCTGACAGGTGAAGGCCACGGTGTACAAACCTGGCGGCAGCCAGCCTACGGTGAAATTGTATTGCGCGGTGGTGCTGTTAATGCCCACCAGGGCGCTGCTGATGGGTTGTACCGTGCCCGGGGGTGCGTTGATATTCACATCCGTAGGCGTCACCTTGCCGCTGTACACATACACGGCACCCGAACAGCCGGAAGTGACCAGCGTGTTTGCCACCGAACCCGAGATGCTGCCCGCTTCGGCATTGCTCACGACGCGCAGTGATGGTTGCAAAATATACTGCCCCGGATTGGTGGGGTCCGGAATGATGGATTTGCGCAGATCCAGGTCAATGGTGTAATTGGCCGTGCCGTTCTGGGTAAGGTAGAAATTCACCGGCAGCGTGAAGGCGGTAGGGGCGCCGCTGGGTATGACCAGCGGGTAGGTGTTGCCGCCTATAAACGTGATGTTTGAATCTGTTGTTCCCGGCGCTGCGGCGAAGTGCAGGGTAATGGAGCTGTAGTGGCCGGCTGACACATCGGCGCCCAGCAGGAATTGCGACAGCCCGCCCTGGAGCTGGTAAAAATTAAGCGTAGTTGCGGGGGCCTGGAAATATGAGGTTCCGGCATCGCCTGTAATATCTATTTCCGTCAGGGAAATATTGACGCTGCTCGCCGCGTCTATGGGTGCATCGGCCAGATAAATATTGACGCTCGAGGTACTGCCGCCGCCACCGCAACTGGTGAGCAACAGCAACGCGCACAGCGCTGCGGCGCATTGGGCAATCAGTCTGAGCATGGGTACTCCGGGTCGAGGGTGAGGCATAGCGGCCGGGGAAATGACTCTGTATAGCCAGGCAAGTTTACCGCGTCAGGCCTGCGACTCCTAGAGGAATGGTGCGCGGGCGTGGCAGATGACACAAAAAAAGAGGGGCCTCTCGTCAAAGGGGGAAAACGAGAGGCCCCGGACTCCCCCACGTTGCGTGAGGGCGTCATAACCGTGGATTTTCATCGAAGGCTCAAAGCCAGTCTCCAGAATCCGGTCCGGATACCACATAATTATAGTCAAAAACCGGCGGGCATATCGGTTGCATGGCCCGTATTGGGAGACGGCTGTTTACGCGCCTCCCCCGGATTGCACCCGCCGCCCGCTCGCTTCGCGACTTATAACAAAGCTGCGGTATCGGCAGCCAGGCAGGCGGCCAGGGCACCGGCAGCGAGTTCCCGGGCAGTCCGCTTGATGTCTGCGTCCAGACGCCGGTCGCCGATGTGGGGTGCGGCGTGTTTGCGCAGCAGGGCATGGATGGCTTCCAGTTCCACGGTGGTCTTGAGCGGGCGCTGGGTGTCGATGGCGGCAGCGGCGGCCAGCGCCTCCACGGCCAGGATGTGGTGCACATTGTCAAGGATGGTGAGCAACTTGAGCCCCGCCCAGGGGGCCATGCTCACGTGATCTTCCTGACCTGCGGAGGTGGGGATGGTATCGGCGGAGGCGGGGTGCGCCAGAGTCTTGTTTTCCGAGGCCAGCGCCGCAGCGGTCACATGCGCGATCATGAAGCCTGATTCCACGCCGGGCTCCCTGGCCAGAAACATTTCCAGCCGCGGATTGGTTCTTTTGAGCAGCAGATCGGTGCGCCGTTCGGAAATGTTGCCGAGTTCAGTGGCGGCGATGGCCATAAAGTCCGCCACAAAAGCCAGCGGCTCCGCGTGGAAGTTGCCGCCCGAAAGCACGTCCTCTCCGAAAATCAGCGGGTTATCGGACACGCTGTTGCATTCGCGGCCCAGCACCTCCGCCGCGTGCGCCAGCGTGTCCCACACGGCGCCATACACCTGCGGCATGCAGCGCAGTGCATAGGGGTCCTGTACCCGGTCGCAGCCTTGGTGGGATTGCCATATCTCGCTGCCGGTCAGCAGGCTGCGGAACAGTTCCGCCACCCGGATCTGTCCCGGCAGATTGCGTACCGTGTGAATGCGTGCGTCAAACGGGCTGTAGCTGCCGGCCAGAGATTCCACCGTCAACGCGCCGATGACGATGGATGACAGCAATGCAGTGCGTGCTTGCAGCAGACCCTCAATGGCGAGAGCCGCGCTTACCTGGGTGCCGTTGAGCAGCGCCAGTCCTTCCTTGGCCTCGAGCCGCACCGGCTTTACACCGGCAGCCGTGAGTACCTCCTCGCCTTGCAGCAGCTTGCCGCCGTGCAGGGCTTCCCCCTCACCGATCAACGCCAAGGCGAGGTGCGCCAGGGGTGCGAGATCGCCGGAGGCGCCCACGGAACCCTTGGCGGGAATCACCGGCAGTACATCATGGTTGAGCAGCGTGAGCAGCGTTTCCACCACCAGCGGACGGATGCCGGAATTGCCGATGGCCAGGCTATTGGTCTTGAGCAGCATGATGCGGCGAGTGATGGCTGCCGGCAGCGCTTCGCCCACGCCGCAGGCATGGCTGCGCACCAGGTTATATTGCAACTGGATGAGTTGGTCGCGGGGGATGTGCTGGCGGGCGAGGGCGCCGAAGCCGGTATTGATGCCGTAGCACACCCGCTGCGTGTCAATGACACGGCGCACCGTATCCACACTCGCCTGCATCTTGCGGCGCGCACTGTCGGCAAGTTGCACCTGCGGGTGCGCGGTCTCGAATTCGGCCAGCGCCTTGAGGGTGAGGTCAACGCCGGTGAGGCTCAAGCGGGTCATGTTTTTTTCCCCTTGAAAAATACAGCGGCGGGCTTCAAACCGCCCATCTGGTACAGCAGAAACTCCGGTGCCGGTACACCCCAGACAGTGAAATCCGCATGCCGGCCCGGCGCGAGGCTGCCTATTTTATCCGCCCGCCCCAGGGCGGCGGCGGCGTTACGCGTCACGCCCAGCAGAATTTCCGCTGCTGTGAGGCCGAAGGTGATGGCGCCCATGTGCATCACGGTCAGCAGGCTCACTATCGGCGAGGAACCGGGATTCAGGTCCGTGGCCACCGCCATGGGCACTTGATGGCGGCGGAACCATTCCACCGGCGGCTTGCGGGTTTCCCTCAGGAAATAAAACGCCCCCGGTAGCAGTACCGCCACGGTTCCGGCCCGATGCATGGCCAGGACATCCTCTTCACTCGCATGTTCCAGATGATCGCAGGAGAGGGCGCCATGCGCCGCCGCCGCGATGGTGGCGCCGATATTGGAAAGCTGGTCGGTATGCGCGCGTGCATTCAGGCCGGCTTTTTTCGCCTGCATGAACAGCCGGCGCAGGTCCTCCACGTCAAAGGCGATATTTTCCGCGAAAATATCCACGCTTTCCGCCAGCTTTTCATTTACCACCACCGGTAGCATCTTTTCGATAACCTCGGCGAGATAATCCCCGCGATTGCTCCCCCGTGGTATGGCATGGGCACCCAGGAATGTCGCCACGATGTCCATGTCAATGTGGCGGCGCAGCTGACGGATGGCGCGTAACATCTTGAGCTCGTTTTCCATATCGAGACCGTAACCACTTTTTATTTCCACCGTGGTGACGCCTTCGCCGCGCAAGGTTTTGAGACGCGGCAGGGTTTCCTCCACCAGTTGCTGCTCGCTGGCGATGCGTACCGCCTGTACGGTGGTATGGATACCGCCGCCGGTATGGGCGATCTGCTCATAGGTCATGCCTCTGAGCCTCAGGTTGTGCTCCGCCATGCGATTGCCGGCATACAGCGCATGCGTGTGACAGTCCACGAAACCCGGCAGCACGATGCGCCCCGCGGCATCAAAGGTTTCTTTTGCGGGGGTATTCGCCGGCACACCGAGGGCGGCGATGCGGCCTTCGCTCACTGCCAGGGTGCGCACCGGCGCTTCGCCGGCGTCCTGCACCATGGGGAACAGGCGGGCATTCTTGAGCAGCAGATCGTACACGGGCTCTCCCTATGCGGTGGGGCGTGAATTTGAGAGCATAAGGGTATGCATACACGCCTCACTTTTAAATACGTGCTGACGCCGGACGGCCTGCGCCATAATCAGACGCTGGTTGTCGGTGCCGGCGGCCTGATTGAGACGCTGGAACCGGGCGGCGGCGAGGTGGACGGTTTTTTCGCCATCCCCGGCATGCCCAATGCCCACAGCCATGCTTTCCAGCGGGCCTTGTCCGGTTTTGGCGAACAGCCGCGCGGCGAGGATTCCTTCTGGAGCTGGCGCGAAGCCATGTACCGGCTTGCCAACCGCCTGACGCCGGAAGACATGTTCATCATCGCCCGCAAGGCATTCCTGGAAATGTTGCGCAGCGGGTTCACCAGCGTCGCTGAGTTTCATTATGTGCATCATATGCCAGACGGCCGCCCCGGTCCGCAAATGGGGCAGGCGGTCATCGAGGCGGCGCGGGCGGCGGGTATCCATCTGCTGCTGCTGCCGGTGTTCTACCAGACAGGCGGTTTCAATGTGCCTGCCCGCGACGAGCAGCGGCGCTTTGTGCATCACAGTGTGGAAGATTACTGCGGCTTGCTGCAGGAACTGCATGGTGCAAGACTTGGTATCGCACCGCATTCGTTGCGTGCGGTATCGCTGCAGGTGTTGTTGCAGCTGATAAAAAACGTCGAGAGTCCGTCTCGCGGCGCATGGCCCATTCATATACACGTGAGTGAACAGCGGCGCGAGGTGGAGGAGTGTCGGGCGGCATTCGGCACCACACCCATTGATCTGCTGGCGCGCAGCGTGGAGCTGGATCACCGCTGGAGCCTGGTACATGCCACCCACGCCACCCAGGCTGAGCGGCGCACGATTATCAACCGCGATGCCACGGTGGTGCTGTGTCCCGTCACGGAAGCCTACCTCGGCGATGGTTTGTTTGCGGCGGATGAATTCACGCGCCAGGGTGGTCGTTTTGCCATCGGCTCGGACAGCAATTGCCGTATTGATGCGGTGGAGGAACTGCGCTGGCTGGAGTACGGGCAGCGCCTGCGCAGCCAGCAACGCGCGCGTCTTGCCGGTCCGCGGGGTCTCGGCGCAACGCTCTGGCAGCAGGCCTGCACCGGCGGTGCGGCGGCCTTGGCTGAACCGGTGGGCGCCATTGCGCCAGGTCACCGAGCCGATCTCGTGGTGCTGGATCAGCATGCCCCGCCCTGGCTCGGTCATGACGTGGACACGCTCCTGGATGCTTTCATTATCGGCGGCAGCCGGCATGATATCGCGCAGGTGTATGTCGGTGGCAGATGCATGGTGGATCACGGCGTGGCAAAAGATGCAGATACGAGCGCCCGCGAATTTGCACGCGTCGTCATGCACCTCACCAGGCGATAGCCATGGAGCATAAACCTTATGCGGTGCGTGAACCGTCCACGGCGGAAATGCCGGTGCTGGTGAGCATCCCGCACACCGGCACGCATGTGCCCGAGCCCGTCGCCGCGGACTTCGCCTCGGATTACATCCGCGGCCTGCCCATGACCGACTGGCATCTGCATCACTTGTACGATTTTCTTCCGGCGCTGGGCATCACCACCATTTATGCCACGTACAGCCGTTTCGTGGCGGACCTGAATCGCCCGCCCGATGACCGGCCGCTGTATCCCGGCCGCTTTGAAACCGGATGCGTGGCGCTCAGGACTTTCTGGGGTGAGCAGATTTACCGCGTCCCGCCCCCGCCGGAAGAGATTCACCGGCGGCGTGAACTCGTGCACGCGCCCTATCACGCCAAACTGCTGGAACTCATCCATGCCAAAATAAAGCGGTTCGGTCGTGTGGTGCTGCTCGATGCCCACAGCGTCGCTTCCCGCGCCAACCTGCTGCATGGCGAACTTACGGGCCACATCTATCTGGGTGACCGCGACGGCAAGAGTTGCGCACCCTGGCTCTTGGCTACGGTGGAACGGGAGTTCCGGCGCTCCGGGCTTGAAGTCACGCGCAACCATCCCTACAAGGGCGGCTACATCACCGAACACTACGGCAAGATGGATAAAGTCGAGGCCCTGCAGATCGAAATGTGCGAGCGGGTGTACATGGATGAGAACCATCCGGCGGGCGCCTTGAGTCATCCCGGTTTCAACCAGGCCAGAACCCGCATCCGTGCAGTCATGGAAGCCGTCTGTGCCGAAACGGCGCGGCAACAGGCAAGTTGGTGAAAGCAGGTTGATTTCCGCAAAATCGCCCATATCTTGCTGAGTCAGACCTATCCTCAATACAGATTCGACGGGAGTGAGTTCATGACCATGCAGGCGCGCACGGTGGCGGGAATCATCGAGCCCCAGCGGGTTTCTGACGGCGCGGGCGTCAAACTCAAGCGCAGCATCGGCACCGCCACGCTGGATTATCTGGATCCCTTCCTGCTGTTTGATCATTTCGGTTCCGACAATCCCGACGATTACATCGCCGGCTTTCCCATGCACCCGCACCGCGGCATCGAGACCGTGACCTACATGCATGCAGGCGTGGTGCAGCATTGTGATTCACTGGGCCATGCGGGCAGCATCGCCGCGGGCGATGTGCAATGGATGACGGCGGGCCGTGGAATTATGCACGAGGAAATGCCGCAACGGCATGGCGGTCACTTGTCCGGCTTCCAGCTGTGGATCAATCTGCCGGCCCGACTCAAATTGACCCGGCCCCGTTACCAGGAATTCGCCGCGCGGCAGATTCCCGAAGTCAGCCATGACAACGGCGTGACGATTCGGGTTATCGCCGGCATAGTCAATGGCGTGCAGGGAGCCGTGAACGGAATCGCGGCGGACCCCACCTATCTTGATGTTTCCGTTCCCGCAAACGGCGTCTTCAGTCAGCCGATTCCGCGCGGACATACGGCTTTCGCCTATGTGTATGCGGGCGAAGGGCAGTTCGGTGTGCAAGCCGGAACCGCGGGAACGGCGGTACCCGAGCCCAGGCTGGTCATCTTTGCGGATGGTGATGCGGTGGAAATCCGCGCCTCGCAGGCCGGCGTGCGGTTTTTGCTGATTTCCGGTTTGCCGTTGCATGAGCCGGTGGCACGCTACGGGCCGTTCGTGATGAATACAACGGAGGAAATCCAGCAGGCGCTGGCGGATCTGCGCAATGGGACTTTTGTGTGAGACGTTGGTTCCAGGCCGGAAAAACACGGGCGGTATGCCTGGTGGTGCACCGCCCGAGATTTCCGGGAACGGCAGATTTCAGGGTTTGATGAATTTCAGTGTCATGCGATCGGATTCGCCAATGGCGAGCATTTTTACGTGCTCGCTGACCGGGCCTGCCAGGTCCGGCGGCAGGCGATGCACATTGATGTTTTCAGGATCCTTGGGATTGGCGTTGATTTCCGACACGCCCGTCAGCCGGAAGCCGGTCTTGAGCCCCAGTTCGATCACATAGTCCTCCGGCAGCCGGTGCAGTTTCCTGGAGCTTTCCACGGCGTTGGCGAAGGGTTTGGCACGATGTTCCGTCACACCGAACACGCCGCCCGGCTTGAGCACGGCATAGGCCGCCTTGAATACCTTGGCGAGTGTTGCCGGGCTCTGATTCATCCAGTCATGCAGGTTGCGGAAAGTGAGCACCATGTCGGCAGAATCATCCGCGCCCAGATTGATCTGTCCCGGCGGCGCGAAGGGAATGATTTTCTCGATATGCCCGTAGACCGCCGGATCGGTTTTGAGTTTTTCCATGTAGGCGGATGCCATGCGGCGCATGAATTCGCTGTGGCTGTCCACCGGCGTGGCCGCCTCGATGAGGTGACCGTGATCGTACAGGAAGGGCGCGAGGATTTCCGTGAACCAGCCGCCACCAGGCTCCAGCTCAATCACGGTCATATCCGGCTTGATGCCGAAGAATTCCAGGGTCCGGATGGGATGGCGGTACCGGTCGCGCGCTTTGTGGGCGGGCGAACGCCAGCTGCCGTTCACGGCTTCGTGGAGCAGCGTATTGGTGCTGGACGAAGCGGCGATAGGACCGGCACTCGCGCTGGCAGCGATCAGCAGCATGCCGGCAACCGGGGGGAAAAGCATGTGGGCCCGGTGAAACATGGTTCGACCCTCCTGACTTTGAGTGTTTAAGAGTACCGCTAAAAGGGATTCGGGACTCGGATTATGGGCAGGATGTGGTTAAAATGTGCGCCTTTCTTGCGGACGCCCGCTTTCCAACACCCTTCCTCCCGGTTAGAACGCATGGGCCACGACAGGTTCACCTTTGTTCTGCAATCGAGCCACATGGCCACGCCGCGTGTGCGCCAGTTCAATTTCCGGCGCGAGGATAACAGCGTGCTCAGTTACACGCCGGGCCAGTTCATCACCCTGCATCTGCCCTGGCAGGGCATGGAGTTGCGCCGCAGTTACAGCGTGGCCACCATTCCCGGTACGGTTAACGAGGTGCAATTCGCCGTTACCTACGTGGAAGGCGGGCGTGCCACGAAACTGTTGTATGACATGACACCCGGCACGCGGGTAGAGGCCACCGGGCCCTTCGGACGGTTCGTGCTGCGCGATGATCCGCCGGGCCGGTATTTATTGGTAGCCACCGGCACGGGCATATCACCCTACCGCGCCATGCTGCCTCAGTTGCGCGAGCGCTTGGACGGCAGGCAACATGAAGCGGTCTTGCTGCTCGGCGTGCGTGGTCCGGATGAACTGCTTTTCGGAGAGGATTTCCTGAACCTTGCGCGCGACCACCAGGCCTTCCGTTTCATTGCCAGCTACAGTCGGCACCTGCCCGAGCCGCCGGGAGTCCACGAGCGCAAAGGCTATGTGCAGGATCACCTCATGGAACTCAATCCGGACCCGAAGCGCGATATCGTGTACCTGTGCGGTAATCCAGGCATGATTGATGCAGCGGTGGAGAGTCTCAAGACCGTCGGCTTTGACAACCATAATATGCGCCGCGAGAAATACGTTTCCTCCAACTGAGCGGGGTTTCCGCCGGTTTTCCGTATCGCCGGTGTCACCTCCAAACCGCACGTCACTGGCGATCCCGATGAACCCGTGAACCGGGTCGCCGGGCGCATGGCCGGGCAGGGTATATATTGCATGCCCATTCTCAATCCCGGGTCCAATGTGCTTGCGGGCCGGTTGACCAGCCGGGGCGCGATGCGGGCGCGCGCAAAAATGCTCAGTGAAGAACATATGCGTTCGCGCGTCATCTCTCTCTGCATATGTTTCGCCGGAGGGTCGGTGCAACACAGTCGGGCCGGTATGCTTGCAGAACCAGATGACCCGCCGGGATCAACTTGCCGGCTCAGTTTGCGGCGTCAATTCCCTGGAGGCATGCAGTTTTGCTTCAAGCACCCTGATCGCCGCCTCCAGTACCGGATCGGCGCCGTGCCGGAAATCCTGCGGCGTGGTTTTCACCGGCACATCCGGCGGAATGCCGTTCCATTCGATGACACGCTTGCTGGCAGTGTAATCAATCCAGGTGGGCACGCTGTAACGCCAGCCCGCGCCCAGATCGAAAAAATGCGGATCGCCGGAGCCGCCACCGGTGGTCGCGCCGATGGTGGTCACGTTCGGCAGGGTTTGCATGGCGGCGATGAAGCTCTCATTGCTGCTGAAGCAGTCCGGGCCGATCAGCAGTGCCACCGGCTTGCTGAATTGCCACGAACCGCGCGGTTTCAAATAGCGCGGCTTCAGGGGCGTGAGATCGCTGTGCAGCGGGCCGTTGCGGAACTGAAGATATTCGGTGAGGTGTTTCTGCGTGGTGAAGCGGCCGGCCACGGCGTAGGCCAGCTTGTCGTCACCGCCGCCGTTCATGCGCACATCGAGGATGAGCGCCGGGCTGCGGCGGTACCTGTTGAGCAGGTAATCGAAGTTGCTCACTGAAAAACCGGCGTGGGTCCATGCGGCGATCACGATATAGGGAATGCCGTCCACCGTACCGGTGCCCCATTTCGCGCCGTACCATGTCAGGTTTCTCACGTTTTTCTTGAGTGATGCGAAATTCCAGTTTGGCCTGTCGAATCTGGGCGGCTCATAGGTGTGTATCCAGCGGCCGGAAGGCGTGACCAATACCGCGTGGACATCCTTGAGCGGGGCCAGCATGCGCTTGAGCAGCGCCAGAAATTGGGCATCATTCCTTACCTTGGCCACCTGCGGCCGGTAGTGGGCGTATTCCGCGTTCCAGTGGATGTGCTTGTAATCGAAATAGGGGTAATAGCGATTATAGTTTCGCCACAGTCGCTCGAATTTCCGGGCGTACAACGTCTGCGGGGCGGGGTGGTGATACGCCGGTTGCGGGACACAGCCGGCGAGGAACGCAAGCAGCAGGGCGCAGATCCCGATGCGGCCCCAGGAACGCGGAGTGCTTGTGCTTTTCAGCATGCTGCTTTCCCTGCTCGTATGAATCGGCGTCAGTGGTTATCCGCTTAGGCCATCAGGGGGCACACAAAGTTCATCCCGGCGCCGCGTCCCAGGATGGTGCTCCTTGCACCAGAGCAGGAACGGCCTCCAGCCGCGATTCCGTCATTCCTTCAGTCGCCTGTACTTGATGCGGTGCGGCTGGTCCGCGTCGGCGCCCAGACGGCGCTTGCGGTCAGCTTCGTAGTCAGCGTAATTGCCCTCGAACCACATCACTTTTGAATCGCCCTCGAAAGCGAGCATGTGGGTGGCGATGCGGTCCAGGAACCAGCGGTCGTGGGAGATGACCACGGCGCAGCCGGGGAACGCCAGCAGCGCCTCTTCCAGAGCCCGCAGGGTTTCCACATCCAGGTCGTTGGTGGGTTCATCCAGCAGCAGCACGTTGCCGCCGCTCTTCAAAACCTTTGCAAGATGCACGCGGTTGCGCTCGCCGCCGGAGAGATCGCGCACGCGTTTCTGCTGGTCCGGCCCCTTGAAGTTGAAACGGCCCACGTAGGCGCGCGAGGGTGTCTGATAGTTGCCGACGGTAAGGATATCCTGGCCGTTGGAGATCTCTTCCCAGACGCTTTTATTGTCGCTGAGCGTGTCACGGCTCTGGTCCACGTAGGCAAGTTTCACGGTATTGCCGATACGCAGTTCACCCGCATCCGGGTTCACCTGGCCCATGATCATGCGGAACAGCGTGGATTTGCCGGCACCGTTGGGACCGATGACGCCGACGATGCCGCCGGGCGGCAGGTTGAAGTCGAGGCCATCAATGAGCAGCGTGTCACCGAAACCCTTGCGCAAGCCTTTCGCTTCCACCACCTGATCACCGAGGCGCGGACCGGGCGGGATGTAGAGTTCCTGAGTCTCGTTGCGTTTCTGGAATTCCGTTGAGGACAGTTCCTCGAAACGCTGCACGCGTGCCTTGCTCTTGGCCCGGCGGCCTTTTGGATTGGTGCGCACCCATTCCAGTTCCTGTTTCATGGCTTTGAGGTGTGCGGTTTCCTGTTTCTCCTCCCTCTCTAGGCGGTTTTCCTTCTGTTCCAGCCACGAGGAATAATTTCCCTGCCAGGGGATGCCGTGGCCGCGGTCCAGTTCCAGGATCCAGCCGGCCACGTTGTCGAGAAAATAGCGGTCATGGGTGACGGCCACTACCGTGCCGGTATATTCCTGCAGATAGCGTTCCAGCCAGGCGACGGATTCAGCGTCGAGATGGTTGCTAGGCTCATCCAGCAGCAGCATGTCGGGTTTGGAAAGCAACAGCCGGCAGAGCCCTACGCGACGGCGCTCACCGCCGGAAAGCTTTATCACATCCGCGTCCCAGGGTGGCAGACGCAGGGCTTCGGCGGCCACTTCCAGTACATGATCCAGGTTGGTGGCGCCAGCCGCCTGCAAGATGTTCTCCAAGCGTGCCTGTTCGGCGGCGAGCTTGTCGAAATCCGCGTCCGCTTCCGCGTAGGCGGCATACACCTTTTCCAGTTGCTTCCTGGCGTCCTTGATCTCGCCCAGGCCGTCCTCCACGTTGCCGCGCACATCTTTCTTGGAATCCAGTTGCGGTTCCTGCGGCAGATAACCGATCCTGATGCCGGCCAGCGGTCGCGCCTCGCCGTGGATGTCCGTGTCCACACCCGCCATGATGCGCAGCAGCGTGGATTTCCCCGAGCCGTTCAGGCCCAGCACGCCGATCTTGGCGCCGGGAAAGAAGGACAGTGAGATGTCACGCAGGATTTCGCGCTTGGGGGGCACCACTTTGCCTACCCGGTTCATGGTGTAGATGTATTGCGCCATGGGTACGGTCAACTCAGAAGGGAGCGGAATTATCCGGGAAAGTGACAGCCGCTGCCAGCCGCCACCCCGCAGGATTTTTCAACCCGAGCCCTTGGTCTTGGTGTAACCCGTGCGCGCATGCCGTTCGGTGAAGGCGATGATCTCGCCGGCGATATCTACTTTGGTGGCAGCTTCGATACCTTCGAGACCTGGTGAGGAATTGACCTCCAGGACCAGGGGACCCTGGCTGGAGCGGATGATGTCCACACCGGCTACGTTAAGCCCCATGATTTTCGCAGCCTTGATGGCCATGGCGCGTTCCGTGGGCGTGATGCGCATCGCCACGGCGGTGCCGCCGCGGTGCAGATTGGCGCGGAATTCGCCTTTGCGGGCCTGGCGTTTCATGGCAGCCACCACCATGCCGCCGATGACAAAACAGCGGATATCGGTACCGCGGGATTCCTTGATGAATTGTTGCACCAGGAAATGCGCATCCAGGCCGCGGAAGGCGTCAATGACGCTCTCCGCCGCGTGCCGGGTCTCGGCCAGCACCACGCCCTGGCCCTGGGCGCCTTCCGTGAGTTTGATGATGAGCGGCACATCGCCGACGATGGCCAGCAGGTCGTCGGTATCGTCCGGCGCATGGGCGAAGCCGGTCACCGGCATGCCGATACCCCTGCGCGCCAGCAGTTGCAGCGAGCGCAGCTTGTCCCGCGCGCGGCTGATGGCCACCGATTCATTCAGGGAGAACACGCCGATCATCTCGAACTGGCGCAGCACGGCGGTGGCGTAGAACGTCACCGATGCGCCGATGCGCGGGATGACCGCGTCAAAATCTTCCAGCCGGCGGCCCTTGAAATGGATTTCCGGGTTGTGGGCGGAGATGTTCATGTAGCAGCGCAGCGGATCAATCACGTACATGTCATGACCGTGCTTGAGGCCCGCCTCCACCAGCCGCTTGGTGGAATACAGGCGCGTGTTGCGCGACAGGATGGCGATTTTCAGGCGTTTCTTTTTCATGGTGATGTCTTTGACAGTCAGGTTTCTTCGTCGTTGTCCTCGTCGCTGTCATCCGGCCAGCGGCGGCCGGTTACATACGATGCATCGGGATTCACCAGCAATCTTTCCCGCATGGCGATGCGGCCGATGAGCAGGCGGAAGCGCATGGTGTCCCGATCCGTGAGTGTAAGTTCAATGGGCCAGGTCATATCGCCGATATTCACCGGCGTGACGATTACCAGGCGTCGTTCGCGATGACCGCCGGAATCCGTAACCCAGCGCTCGTCCATGACTTGCGCTTCGCAATAGATTTCCGGTTTCGATTGCCGTTGCACCGGGTGCACGCCAAAGCGCACCATGCGTATGTTTCCCTTGGCGAATGTCATGAGCGCGAAGGCATGCAGGGCGGAAGTGCGCGCGCCGGTATCTATTTTGGCCTTGATGCGCGCGATACCGAGTTGCGGCAGAGCGGCCCATTCGCGCCAACCCACCTGGATTTTTTTTATTTTCGCCGTGTCTTTCATGCCCTGACGCACTTTAAGTGGCGCAGGTTGCCATAATATCACCGCCACAAGGCCGGTCCGCCGGGAGTGCAAGAGGATGCCGAAAACCGCGAAACATGTAGGGGTTTGCCAGGATCCGGCCCAGGCCCGCTACGGCTTCGGTGAGGGCCATCCCTTCGGTGCGGACCGTTTTGCCGCGTTCTGGAATGAAGCCTGTAATCGGGGACTGGATAAACAGGTATTGCCGCTCGCGGCCCGTGCCGCGACGCGCGCGGAACTGGAATCTTTTCACAGTGCCCGCTACCTGGATTACGTAACGGAAAAATCCGTGAGCGGCGGTTATCTGGACGACGGTGACACGCCTGCCGTGCCCGGCATTCTTGAAGCGGCGGGGTGGGTGGTTGGTGCGACCTTGAACGCGGCGGCGGGTGTGATGAAGGGCGCGTATCGGCGTGCCTTCGTGCCCATCGCCGGGCTGCACCACGCCGGGCGCGATCATGCCGCCGGTTTCTGCGTGCTCAATGACATCGGCGTGGCGGTGGAGTATCTGCGGCGTGAACATGGTGTGCAACGCATCGCCTACGTGGACATTGATGCCCACCATGGCGACGGTGTGTTCTATGGTTTCGAAAGTGATCCGGATCTGCTGTTTGCAGATCTGCACGAGGACGGCCGTTTTCTGTATCCCGGCACTGGCCGTGCGGATGAAGCCGGTCAGGGTGCTGCAGCGGGTACCAAGCTCAACATTCCGCTGCCACCCGGCGCCGGCGACGGAGAATTCCATGCCGCCTGGCAACGGGTGGAACAGTATCTGCACGCGCAGTGCCCGCAATTCATCCTGTTCCAATGCGGCGCCGACAGCCTTGCCGGCGATCCCATTACCCATTTGCGCTATACACCCGCAGCCCATGCCCATGCGGCGGCGCGTCTGTGCGCCATGGCCGAGGAGCATTGTGCAGGCCGCATCGTCGGCCTGGGCGGCGGCGGTTACAACCGGCGCAATCTGGCACAGGCCTGGAGCGGCGTAGTGGAGGCATTTCTGACCGTCTGAGAGTGCTGGGGTACAATTGGCGCGCCTCAAACGCACCCGTCCCACCCTTGGAGCCGCTGATGTTCAGCCAGAATATGACCATTGCCGGGTTCGATGACGAACTCTATGATGCACTGCGCTCGGAGCGGAAGCGTCAAGAAGACAACATCGAGCTCATCGCATCCGAGAATTATGTCAGCCCTCGGGTGCTGGCCGCCCAGGGTTCGGTGCTCACCAACAAATACGCGGAAGGTTATCCCGGCAAGCGCTACTACGGCGGTTGTGAATTCGTGGACGTGGCGGAACGGCTTGCCATCGAGCGCGCCAGGAAATTGTTCAACGCCGCTTACGCCAACGTGCAACCCCACTCCGGCTCCCAGGCCAATGCCGCCGTGTACTACGCCCTCATGCAACCGGGCGACAGCCTGTTGGGCATGTCGCTCGCCCACGGCGGACATCTGACCCACGGCGCCAAGGTCAATTTTTCCGGCAAGCATTTCAACGTGCATCAGTACGGTATTGATACCGCCACCGGCCTGATTGATTACAACCAGGTGGAAAAACTCGCCCACGAACACCAGCCCAAAGTCATCGTCGCCGGTTTCTCCGCCTATTCACGCCGCATTGACTGGCAGAAATTCCGCGATATCGCCGATGCGGTGGACGCCTATCTGGTGGTGGACATGGCCCACGTCGCCGGTTTGGTGGCAGCGGGCATTTACCCCGATCCGGTCAACATCGCGGATGTGACTACCACCACCACCCACAAGACCTTGCGCGGCCCGCGCGGCGGCCTGATCCTGGCGCGCGCCAATGAGGAGATCGAAAAGAAACTCAACTCGCTGGTATTCCCCGGCACCCAGGGCGGACCGTTGATGCATGTGATCGCGGCGAAAGCGGTGGCGCTGCTGGAAGCCCTGCAGCCGGAGTTCAAGACCTACCAGCAGCAGATCCTCGACAACGCCCGTGCCATGGCGGATGCGCTCATCCAGCGCGGCTACCACATCGTCTCCGGCGGCACCGACAATCATCTGTTTCTCATCGACCTCATCGCCAAGAACATCACCGGCAAGGAGGCGGATGCGGCACTGCACCAAGCCAATATCACCGTCAACAAGAACGCCGTGCCCAATGATCCGCGTCCCCCCATGGTCACCAGCGGGCTGCGCATCGGCACCCCCGCGGCCACCACCCGCGGCCTCAGGGAAACTGAAATCCGTGAGCTGGCTGGCTGGATGGCGGATATTCTCGATAACCTCGGCAACGAGAAAACCATCGCACGCATCAAGGATCAAGTGTTGGCCCTGTGCCGGAAATTTCCTGTTTATTCTTCTGAGCTCCAGTTCTGATTGCGTCCTGAACAACCGGGCGGGAGCAAAGCATGCATTGTCCCTTCTGCAATCACGAGAATACCAAAGTGATTGACTCACGCCTCGCCGGCGAGGGCGCGCAAGTGCGCCGCCGCCGCGAGTGCGAGAAATGCGGCGAGCGTTTCACCACCTTTGAGGGCGCCGAACTGGTGATGCCACGCATCGTCAAGAACAACGGTACGCGCGAACCCTTCGACGAGCACAAACTGCGTGCCGGCATGATGCGCGCGCTGGAGAAGCGTCCGGTGAGCACCGAGGCCATCGAGGCCGCCATCGTGCGTATCGTTCACAAGCTGCGGGTAACCGGGGAGCGTGAAATCCGTTCGCTGCAAGTGGGCGAGCGCGTCATGGAGGAGCTCAAGGCCCTGGACGAGGTGGCCTACGTGCGTTTCGCTTCCGTATATCACAGTTTTCAGGACGTGAATGAGTTTCGCGAGGAAGTGGAGCGTCTCAAGGACGAAGTGGCGCGCGAGGCGCTCAAACGCGAACAGATGCCGTTGTTGCCGGACGAAGAGAAGAAGTGAGGGGTGGGGGTGAGGCGTTCGCCCCAGCAATGTTTTCCTCGCTTCCTCACACCTCACCAGGCTGCAGAACGGCCGGCCTCACTGGAGCACGAAATGGGCTTTTCCACTGAAGACCACGCCTTCATGACCGAAGCCCTGCGGCTCGCGGAGCAGGGTCTTTACACCACCGATCCCAATCCTCGCGTCGGTTGCGTGCTGGTCAAGGACGGCAAGATCATCGGCCGCGGTTTCCATCATAAGGCCGGCGAAGCGCATGCGGAGGTGAAGGCGCTGGAGCGGGCCGGTGAACAGGCACGTGGCGCCGGCGTGTACGTGACGCTGGAACCGTGCGCACATTTCGGCCGCACGCCGCCCTGCGCAGATGCGCTGATCGAAGCCGGTGTCGCGCGCGTAGTCGCGGCCATGCAGGACCCCAATCCCAAGGTGGCCGGCAAAGGTTTCGGGAAGCTCGGCACCGCGCACATCGCCACCGCCAGCGGACTCTTGGAAGCCCAGGCCAGGCAGCTCAATCCGGGTTTCATCAGCCGCATGACACGCGGCCGGCCGTGGGTGAGAAGCAAGCTCGGCGTAAGTCTCGATGGCCGCACGGCGCTCGGCTCCGGCGAGAGCAAATGGATCACGGGCGAAGCGGCGCGGCAGGATGTGCAGCACTGGCGCGCCCGCAGTTCCGCAATTCTCACCGGCATCGGCACCGTGCTTAGTGATGATCCCTCGCTGAGCGTGCGTCTTGAGGGCAATTGGCGTCAGCCCATGCGGGTGGTGGTGGATGCGCAGTTGCGCATGCCGGCCACGGCGAAGCTCTTCCAGGCACCGGGGCGCGTGCATATCGCCGCGCTGGAAACCGGCGGGGAGCGGCACAAGGCAGTCACGGCGGCGGGTGCCACGGTGATGGTGCTGCCGGCCGTGGAGGGGCGCGTTGACCTTGTGGCCCTGATGGAGCGTCTCGCCGGGATGGAATGCAATGAGATACTGGTGGAAGCCGGGGCTACCTTGAACGGTGCCTTGCTCAAAGCGGGGCTGCTGGATGAACTCCTTATCTATATGGCGCCGCAACTGCTGGGCGACACGGCCCGCGGCATGTTCAGCTTGCCGCCGCTGGCGAATATGGCTCGGCGGCTGCAACTGCAACTGAGCGATGTGCGCATGGTGGGCGGAGATATCCGCATCATGGCGAGGCTGAGGTAAGCATGTTCACGGGCATCGTGCAGGCGGTTGGAAAGATACGCACCTGTGAAGCGCGCGGCGGTGACCTGCGCCTGCAGATTGACACGCACACCCTGGACCTGGGGAACGTGAAGATCGGTGATAGCATCGCCGTAAACGGCTGCTGCCTCACCGCCATCGGAAAATCGCCGCACGGTTTCGCCGCAGACGTTTCCGGGGAAACCCTGTCCCTCACCACGCTGGGCGAGCTTGCCGCCGGTTCACCGGTGAATCTGGAAACTGCCTTGACACTCGCCGCGCCTCTGGGCGGCCATTTGGTGAGCGGTCATGTGGATGGCGTGGGCGTGGTCAGCAGCCGTGTGGAGGAAGCCCGCTCGGTGCGCTTCAGTTTCGAGGTACCCTCGGAACTCGCCCGCTACCTCGCCCGCAAGGGCTCCATCGGCGTGGACGGTGTCAGCCTGACGGTGAACTCCGTACACGGCGGCCGCTTCGAGGTGAATGTCATCCCCCACACCCTGGAACACACCGTGATGGGCGGCTACCGCATCGGCGACCGTGTCAATCTGGAAGTGGACCTAATGGCGCGCTATCTTGAACGCCTGCTGGCTGCTCAGGCAGTTTCCAATTGAATCAGGCCAGCGTTCCGGCCGGAGAGTAATTATGCAGAATACAGTTACAAAAATACCGCAGACGAACCTTGATTCCATGGAGGATGTTCTAAAGGACATCCGCGCCGGAAAGATGGTCATTCTCATGGACGACGAGGATCGTGAGAACGAGGGCGATCTCATCATGGCGGCGGAGAAGGTGCGCCCGGAAGACATCAACTTCATGGCGCGCTATGGTCGCGGCCTGATCTGCCTCACGCTGACTCCCGAGCGTTGCAAACATCTGCGTCTGCCGCTCATGGTGAGCGAGACCAACGAGAATCGCACCACCAATTTCACCCTGTCCATCGAGGCAGCGGAAGGCGTGACCACCGGCATCTCCGCCTACGATCGCGCCCACACCATCCGCACTGCGGTGCGGCCGGACGCGAAGCCGGAAGACCTGAAGCAGCCGGGGCACATCTTTCCGCTCATGGCGCAGCCGGGCGGGGTGCTGACGCGCGCAGGACATACGGAAGCAGGTTGCGATCTGATCCGCCTCGCGGGGCTGGAGCCTGCCGCCGCAATCGTGGAAATTCTGAATGAGGACGGCAGCATGGCACGCCGTCCCGACCTGGAAAAATTCGCCAAGGCCCACGGACTGTGCATCGGGACCATCGCCGAGCTGATCCGTTACCGGCTGGAGAAGGAAAAAACCGTGGAGCGCATTGCGGAGCGCAGCGTGCCCACGGAATTCGGCGAGTTCCGCATGGCGGTGTACGAGGACCGCGTGAACAAGATCCTGCACCTTGCGCTGATAGCCGGTGAAATCAATCCTGAGAAGCCGGCACTGGTGCGGGTGCACCTGCAGAACACGCTCAACGACGTGGTGGGGGTGCAGTGGGAGGATCTCGGCTGGCCGCTGCGCAACGCTATGCGGCGCATCGCCCGCGAAGGTGGCGTGGTGGTGATCCTGCGGCAGGCGGAGGATCCGGCGGCGCTGATACAGCGCCTGCGCGAACACATGAATAACACTGCGCACGCGGAGGAGACCGCAACGTCCGCGGCGATATTGCGCACCTACGGCATCGGTGCGCAGATCCTGCTGGATCTCGGCGTCAAGCGCATGCGCGTGCTGAGCCAGCCGAAGCGCATGCACGGCCTCTCGGGTTTCGGTCTCGAGGTGGTGGAGTACGTGCCCTGCGACTGACATTCTCGTTGCCACCGGCGGAGCGTGATAGCGGACGTGAGTCAAGCATTTACATGAACGGGCGTACGATCCCAATCACCCGTATGCGGTGGACAGCGTGACCGACAGTGCCGGGTCGGTGGTGTACAGCGCGAGCTACGACGCGGACGACCCTTGGAAGTCCCAGACGTGGGATGGCGACATGACCACGCGCAACGGTTTCCCCCTGGACGGTGGACGATGTGCGGGGATGCACAAGTGCCGCGGGACCCTTGGAAGTCCCCGGAGGGGGAGGAGGCAGGATGCCGGGAACGGTCATCCTCACCGATTGATATCCGGACCAAATCGAACTTGGGAACGCACACCTTATTTTCTTTGACAGGGCCAGACAAAAATAACAGGTACGGTAAAATACCGTATTGCAGTAATGTTGATACCAGAACCTTTGACTGAATGTCAGGAGCGCAAGTTATGACCGCCACCACCCGTTTCGATCTCAAGCTCCAGAACGATGAGAAGGAGCTCTTTTCCCAAGCCGCCGCCCTCATGGGCACGGCCACGGCCGGCTTTGTGCGTGCGGCAGCCAAGGAAAAAGCGCGGGCCCTGCTGAAGCAGGAGACACGGGCGGTCATATCGGCGCAAGACTTCGCCAAGTTCAGTACCGCTTTAGACAAGGCCTTCGCTACCAACGAAGCGCTGAAGGGTGCGCGTCAGTCGGTGCACCGTGCTTGAGGAACAAAGGCTCGATTCCAAGGTTCACGACTGCAAGGCGTTTGACTGCGGCACGCCAGGTACTCAACGAGTACCTGGCGCATTTCGCAACGCAACACCACCGCGGGGGCATATCACAGATTTACGTTCTGGTAGATTCCGGCGTGCCTTCCGTGATTCTCGGCTACTACACGCTGAGTGCAGCACAAGTAGATACGGCGCAGATTTCGGAAGCGGATCGCAAGCATTTGCCGCGATTCCCGGTACCATGCTTTCGGATGGGACGATTCGTGATCCAAGGACAATAAGGGCAAGCGGCTCGGCAAGCTACTCATGGGCTTGGGAGTGGACCGTTGTCTGCATGCCAAAGCAAGGAATCGCCGCCTATGCCCTGATTGTCGATGCGAAAGATGAGAAGGCCAAGTCATTCTACGAGCACTACGGGTTTACCGCTTGTATTGACCGGCCTATGCTGTTGTATCTGCCGCTGGGGTTTTAGTGTCCCCTTCGGGGATGGTGGAAACCTCTCAGCCGATCCCACCGTCCCCAACCGGCTCGACGGCCAGAGCTTCGATACTGCCTGTTGACAAGACCGGCCTATCTCCACGGTTGCAACCGCTTTCCCCGGCGTGAGGCTGGCGGCGGAACTTGGCCGTCTCGGTTAGAATGGATCCTTCGACCCCCGGCTTCGTTTCCACACCATGACAGACCATCCCGGAATTCTTGAAGGCGAGCGTGATGCCGCCGGTCTGCGCATTGCTGTAGTTGCAGCGCGATTCAACGGGTTCGTGGTGGACAAGCTCGTGGCAGGCGCGCTGGCAGCCCTTGCGTCCGCGGGTGCCCGTGCCGAGAACATCAGCCTGCTGCGGGTCCCGGGGGCCTTCGAGATTCCGACCGCCGCGCGCGCCGCTGCGGAGCGCTACGATGCGGTGGTCGCCCTGGGCGCCGTGATTCGCGGCGAGACGCCGCATTTCGACTACGTGGCGGGCGAGTGCATCCGGGGGCTGATGCAGGTGATGCTCGACACCGGCATGCCGGTGGCCTGCGGTGTGCTGACTTGCGACACGGCTGAACAGGCGCTGGCGCGCGCCGGCGGCAAGGCCGGCAACAAGGGCGCCGATGCGGCCCTGGCGGCGCTCGAGATGGCCAATCTGCTGCGGAAGGTGGGCTGAATCATGGGTAAAAGCTCCCAACACGGGGCGCGGGCGCGTGCCCACGCGCGGCGGCTTGCTCTGCAGGGTCTGTACCAATGGCAGCTCAGCGGCGCGTCCGCGGGCGATATCATCACGCAGTTGTATGCCAGTCAGAACGTCAAAACTACCGATACCGGCTATTTCGAGGAACTGTTGCGCCGGGCCATTGCGGACAGCAATGACCTGGACACGGCGTTTTCCCCGCATTTGGATCGTCCGCTGACACAACTGGATCCCATCGAACGCGCCATATTGTTGTTGAGCACCTATGAACTGAAAGCGCGCCCCGATGTGCCGCATCGGGTGGTTCTCAACGAGGCGGTGGAACTGGCCAAGTCATTTGGCGCGGAACAAAGTCACAAGTACATCAATGCGGTGCTGGACAAGACCGCGGCGGAACTGCGCAAGGCGGAGCGCAGTGCGGGTTGATGTCGCGCCTTCTTACCCTTCACTCCCCCGGGGAGAGACATTAAGAGAAGGAGTCGTTGATCCGTGGACGAGTTCGAACTGATCCGTCGCTTCTTTTCCGCACAGCCGGTGCAACGGGAGGATGTGTTGCTCGGCATCGGCGATGACGCGGCACTGCTGCATGTGCCCGCGGCGCAGGAGCTGGTGGTTTCCACGGATACGCTGGTGGCCGGCATGCATTTCCCCGTTAATCTGTCCGCGGAGGCGGTCGGGCATCGGGCCCTGGCGGTGAATCTGAGTGATCTCGCCGCCATGGGCGCCGCACCCGCCTGGGCATTGCTGGCGCTGACACTGCCGGAGGTGGATGAAAAATGGCTGGAAGGTTTTGCGCGGGGATTCTTTCAGCTCGCGCGGCGTTTCAATGTGGCGCTGGTGGGTGGCAACCTGGCTCGCGGAGCATTGAACATCACCCTGAGCGTGCATGGGTTCGTGCCCACTGGCGAGGCGCTCACCCGCAGCGGTGCGCATGCCGGGGATCATGTGTTTGTCACCGGCTGTCTGGGTGATGCCGCGGCGGGACTGGAACGCCTGCGGGCAGGCGTGGATGCCGCTGATGCCGACAGCGGCGTGCGGCGTTTCTGTTTCCCCGAACCGCGTATCACCGCGGGGCTGGCGTTGCGCGGCATTGCCAGCGCGGCCATTGATGTGTCCGATGGTTTTGCCGCCGACTTGGGCCATATTCTGCAAGCGAGCGGCGTCGGCGCGCGCATTGCAGTGGCGTCGCTGCCGCTGTCACCCGCGCTGTTGCGGCATGTGCCGCGCGAGGAGGCCGAGCGGCTGGCCCTCAGCGGCGGGGATGATTACGAATTGTGTTTCACCGTGCCACCGGAACGCATGCAACGGTTCGAGTCCCGCAAGGGAATGCTGGATTGCCCCGTAACCCGCCTGGGTGAAATCATCCCGGAGAAGACCTTGCGCTGCATGCGCACGGACGCCACGGAATGGCCATTGAATACCGCGGGCTATAAGCATTTTTAACGGGAACCCCATGCCGCACCGCCTGACTGCCCGTGACGTATTCACCAACCCGGTGCATTTCCTCGCCTACGGTTTTGGCTCCGGGCTTTCTCCCTGGGCGCCGGGTACTGCCGGCACCCTGGCGGGCGTGCCGTTATATCTGTTGCTGATGTTTGGCGAGCGCTGGATCGGGGTAGGGGGGTACCTGGGCATCACCTTGTTGCTGTTCATCGCCGGCATTTTTATCTGTGGTTACACCGCCGCGCGGCTGGGGGTGGAGGATCCCGGCGCGGTGAACTGGGATGAAGCGGTGGGTTACCTCGTCACCATGGCATTCGCCCCGTTTGGTATACCGTGGATCATCCTGGGATTCGTGCTGTTCCGCTTCTTTGACATTCTCAAACCCTGGCCCATCCGCTGGTTCGACCGCAATGTCAAAGGCGGGCTGGGCATCATGCTGGATGATGTGGTGGCGGCCGTCTTTTCGGCCATTGCCCTTTATATAATTGTGCAGGTTGCGCAAAAAATTTGAAATATGCTGGACTTGGGTCTGCGGGGGTTGTAAAAAGTCCCCACCCCGGTAAACGGATCGCCCATGAACGCCCCCGCCAAGCTTGGCAAGTTTGTCGTCACCCGGGAGCTCGGCCGCGGTGCCACCGGCACGGTGTATCTCTGCCACGATTCCTTCATGGGCAAGGACGTGGCTATCAAACTGTATAGCGTCACTGGCGATGCTCCCGAGCAGGAAGCACGCACCCGCCGCAAACTGTTCTTCAACGAAGCCTACCTCGTCGGCAAGATGAATCATCCCAACATCCTGCCGATCTACGATGCCGGCGAGGACGGGGATCATTGTTACGTGGTCATGGAATATGTGCGCGGCGCTCAGCCGCTCACGATCTTTTGCCGCTCCGACAACCTGCTGCCGGTGCGCAAGGTGGTGGAAGTCATTTTCAAATGTGCCAAGGCACTGGATTACGCCCACCGCAAGGGGCTTGTGCACCGCGATATCAAGCCCGGCAACATACTCATGACCGCTGACGGCGATGTACGCATCGTGGATTTCGGTGTGGCACATATGGCGGGCAACGAGGAGGGACAGCTCAAGGGCCTGGTGGGCTCGCCTAGCTACATGGCACCGGAGCAGATGCGCCAGCAGCCTTCCACCGTGCAGACGGACCTGTACTCCCTGGGTGTGGTGATGTACGAGCTGCTCACGGGCAAGCGGCCGTTTTATGGCGACAACATGTCGCGGCTGGTGCACCAGATCATCTACGCCACACCGCCACCGGTGCATCGGCTGCGGCCCGATGTGCCGGCAGTGCTGGAAGACACCGTGCACAAGGCGCTGGAGAAGGATCCGGCACGGCGTTACAAGACCGGCCTGGAATTCGCCACCGATCTGACCCGTGCCGTGCGTACTCTCGACAAGCTGTCCGAGGAGATGGCAGAGCAGGAGCGCTTCAATATTCTGCGCCGCCTGCATTTCTTCCAGGACTTTACTTATCCGGAGATTTACGAAGTGCTGCATGCGAGCCGCTGGCAGAGTTATGGTGCCGGCGAGCATATCGTGGTGGAAGGCGAGATAGACGACTGCTACATCATTATCGTATTCGGCGATGCCGAAGTGCGGCGCGGCGACCGGCTGGTCGGCATGTTGCATGAAGGGGATTGTTTCGGCGAGGCTCCATACCTGGAGCAGGGCCGCAGCACGGCGAGCATCCTGGCTGAAACCACAGTCAGCGTACTGCGTGTGAGTTCGACGCTCATTGACCAGGTTTCATTGCAGTGTCAGCTGCGTTTTCACAAGGTATTTCTCAAAACACTCATCGAGCGCCTTACCCGCGGCGAACGTCAGGACGACATGAAACAGAAAGTGGAGACGCCCGCCGGCACATGATCCGGTATTCCGTTCAGCCGGCGTGCAGATCTTTGTCCCGTTCCACCATGGCATAGGCCGAGTGGTTGTGGATGGACTCGAAGTTCTCCGATTCCACGGAGTAGGCGCGGACGCGTTCATCGGCGTTGAATTTCACGGCGATGTCGCGCACCATGTCCTCCACAAATTTTGGGTTGTCGTAAGCGCGCTCGGTGACGTATTTTTCGTCAGGACGTTTCAGCAGACCATAGAGTTCGCAGGATGCTTCCTGTTCTACCACGTCAATCAGTTCTTCCAGCCATATAAAGCCACGCGTCCGGCAATCCACCGTCACGTGGGAACGCTGGTTATGGGCACCGTAGTCGGAGATTTTCTTGGAGCAGGGACAAAGGCTGGTCACCGGTACCACGATTTTGATACGCAGGCAGTTCTGATTGTCCTTGCGCTGGCCGACGAATGTGACATCGTAATCCAGCATGCTTTGCACGCCGGACACCGGCGCTTTCTTGGAAATGAAGTAGGGGAAGCGCATCTCGATGTGACCGGAACGGGCGCCGAGGCGCTCGGTTATTTCAGCCAGCATTCCCTTGAATGATTCCACGGTGATCTCGCGCTCATATTGATTGAGGATTTCCACGAAGCGCGACATGTGTGTGCCCTTGAAATTATGCGGCAGGTCCACGTACATGCTGAAGGTCGCCACGGTGTGCTGTTCGCCGCCGGAACGGTCCCGCACCCGGATAGGGTGGCGTATGTCCTTGATACCCACCTTGTTGATGGGGATGCGGCGCAGATCCGTGCTGGCCTGCACATCGGCGATAGGGAGGACCTCGGCCTTGGCCGGACGGCTGGGTGTCATGCTGAAATTTTCCATTTGACCTGCCTCGACGAGTGGGGTGCAACCGGCGAATATATTGGGGCACAACCGGGATTTTCCACCGGAGACCGCGGGATGCGGCATACGGGTTGCCGCTGAGGTTGTCCGGCTAGGATACTCAGGGGTTGGAAAAAGTCCACCCGCTCAGTGGTGGGCGGCGCGTGGCTGGCGCCTGGTTTGCGGCTGTTGTGCGGCGAGCCAGGCCGTCACGGATTGCTGAACACCCGGGGCGTCCAAGCCGGCACTTTTGAGACATTCATCCCGGGAGCCGTGTTCCACAAAACGGTCGGGAATGCCCAGGTTAAGCATGGGCTTGTATATGCCGTGGACGACAAGGAATTCATTCACTGCGCCGCCGGCACCGCCGGCGATGGCGTTGTCCTCAAGGGTGATCAGGCAGTCATGGCTGGCGGCGAGTTCCAGGATCAGCTTCCCATCCAGCGGTTTTACAAAGCGCATGTTGACCAGCGTCGCATCCAGTGCTTCGGCAGTGACGCGTGCCGTTTCCACCATCGCGCCGAAAGCGAGCAGGGCAAGCTTCTTGCCGCGACGGCGCACTTCTGCCTTGCCGATGGACAGGGCCTGCATGTGCTTTTCAATCTTGATACCGGGGCCACGGCCGCGCGGATAGCGTACCGCTGCCGGCTGATTCAGCGTCATGCCCGTGTAAAGCATCTGCCGGCATTCGTTTTCATCCGCTGGCGCCATCAACACCAGATTCGGCAGACAGCGCATGTAGGTGAAATCGTAGCTACCCGCATGGGTGGGACCATCGGGTCCCACGAGGCCGGCACGGTCAATCGCAAATAGTACCGGCAGATTCTGCAATGCCACATCGTGCACCAATTGGTCATAAGCGCGCTGCAGGAAGGTGGAATAAATCGCAACCACCGGCTTCAAGCCCCCGCAGGCGAAGCCCGCGGCCAGAGTCACCGCATGCTGTTCGGCGATACCCACGTCGAAGTAGCGTTCCGGGAAGCGCTGCTCGAATTCCACCAGTCCCGAGCCCTCGCGCATGGCTGGCGTGATGGCCACAAGCCGCGGTTCCTGCTGCGCCATGTCGCAAAGCCATTGACCGAATACATCAGAATAGGTTGGATTCACGCCCGGTTTTTCCTTGATCTCGCCCGTAGCCGGATCAAAGGCGGACGGCCCGTGCCATTTGATCGGATCCTTTTCCGCCGGTTCGTAGCCTTTGCCCTTGCGCGTCACCACATGCAGGAATTGCGGTCCCTTGAGAACGCGCATGTTGCGCAAGGTTTTGACCAGCGTGTCCACGTCGTGACCGTCTATGGGGCCGATGTAATTGAAGCCGAGTTCTTCGAACAGTGTGCCGGGTGCCACCATGCCCTTCATGAATTCCTCGGAACGTCTTGCCAGTTCGCGCACCGGCGGCATGATGGAGAGCGCTTTCTTGCCGCCCTCGCGGATATGCGAGTACACGCGTCCGGAAAGCACTTTTGCAAAATAATTAGATAACGCGCCCACATTGCCGGAGATGGACATATCGTTATCGTTGAGCACCACCAGCAGGTCTGCGTTCAGGCTGCCGGCATGATTGAGCGCCTCGAAGGCTATACCGGCGGTCATGGCGCCGTCTCCGATGAGCGCCACCGCACGGCGATCCTCGCCTTTCTGTTTTGCGGCGAGTGCCATACCAAGGGCGGCGCTGATGCTGGTGCTGGAGTGCCCCACACCGAAGGTATCGAACTCGCTTTCATCGCGCTTCGGGAACGGTGCAAGCCCATGCCACCTGCGGATGGTATGCAGCCGGTCCCGGCGACCAGTGAGCACCTTGTGCGGATAGGCCTGATGGCCCACGTCCCACACCAGTCGGTCACGGGGTGTATTGAAAACATAGTGCAGCGCAACCGTGAGCTCCACCACGCCAAGCCCGGCGGCGAAATGGCCGCCCACGTTGCTTACGGTCTGAATCAGGAAGGCGCGCAGTTCATCCGTAACCTGCTTGAGGTCGGATTCAGGGAGCGCGCGCAGGTCTTCGGGGGAATTGATGCGTGTGAGCAGGGGAAATGCGGCAAGATCGGTCATGGGGGCTCACTGTGGGTAAAGCTTATTATCCGAGCTTTATACCGTCTTCTTCAAGCAAGGATTCCGTCGGGAAGAACTGTCAAAAACGGGGAACTGAATATCCTCCTTTATCGTACGCGCGTGACAATGTAATCAGACAGCCACGTCAAAGGCTCGGCAGCGTCACCGAAAGGTGCGAGCGCCTCAAGCGCACTGTGGTGCAGATCGAGGGCGTGCTGGCGGGATTCCGCAAGGCCCAGCACGCTCGGGTAGGTGGGCTTATGCAGTGAAGCATCGGCACCGGCCTGCTTGCCGAGGGTTTCGGTTTTGCCTTCCACATCGAGTATGTCGTCACGGATCTGAAAGGCCAGACCGGCGCATTTTCCATAGCGGTCCAGCGCCGCGCGTTTTTCCACCGTCAGCCCCTGCGCACTCTGGACAGCAAGCAGCACGCTGGCGCGAATCAGCGCACCGGTCTTGCGGATATGCATGAGCTCCAGTTCCTCGAGGCTCAGGGACTGGCCGGCGGCAGCCAGGTCCATTGCCTGGCCACCGGCCATGCCGGCGGAGCCGCTGGCCACCGCCACCGTACGGATCATCTCCACGCGGGTGGCCGGCAGCGCAACGATGCTTTTGTCCTCCGCCAGAATCTGGAACGCCAACACCTGCAGCGCGTCGCCGGCGAGGATGGCGGTGGCTTCGTCAAAGGCTTTGTGACAAGTGGGCCGACCGCGGCGCAAGTCGTCGTTATCCATGGCCGGCAGATCATCGTGGATGAGGGAATAGGCATGGATAATTTCCATCGCCGCTGCCGGGCCATCCAGCCGTTCGGCCGGCACACCCAGCACCTCGCCGGTGGCGTAGATCAGCAGGGGTCGAAGACGCTTGCCGCCGCCCAGCACCGCGTAGCGCATGGCGGCATGCAGCCGGTGGGGTGGCTTGTCAGAGAGGGGCAACCAGTGGTCCAGAACCGATTGGATGCGTCCTGCATACTCCGGCACCCGCTCCCGGAAGGGCATGGACTATTCGTCCTTGGCGTCGAACGGGGTGAGTCTGGCCTGGCCGTCCTTTTCCACCAGCATTTCCACCTTGAGTTCGGCCTGCTTCAGGGCCGTCTGGCATCGGCGGGTGAGGGCGATGCCGCGTTCGAAATGCTTCAGAGCCGCGTCCAGGTTGAGGTCGCCTTTTTCCAGTGTGGCGACGATGCTCTCGAGTTCCTTGAGGGCGGCTTCAAAATCCGGGGCCTCGGCTTTGCTGGACTTGGCCACGGTTGTCTCCTTGCGGACAGGCCCTTCCGGCCTGTTTCCGCTAGCGGGATGCAGCGGCAGTTTCAATGCAGTATCAACGCCCGGGAAATGCAGAAATTGCATTTTCACATTTTGAGCTGGAAAAGTGTCACGCCGACCTTACACAGGCGCTCACCCGCTGCACGTTACACGCCGCGGGTATGCCGGTCAACGCGAGACTTTGTGAGAGACTGAGAGTTGACATCATCCGCAGTGGGGGCTAGATTGAAGCCATGACTTAGACTAAGTCTAACCAAGGTTGAGCGCCGCCCGGCGCATGATTCCGCTACGCACATTTGGAGGAAATTTATGAGCAAGCTTAAAGGCACCAAGACCGAGGAGAATCTCAAGTACGCCTTCTCGGGTGAGTCCCAGGCCAACCGCCGTTACCTGTACTTCGCCGCGAAGGCGGACGTGGAAGGTTACAACGACGTATCCGCCGTATTCCGCTCCACCGCGGAAGGCGAGACCGGGCATGCCCACGGCCATCTGGAGTACCTCGAAGCGGTGGGCGATCCGGCCACCGGTCTGCCCATCGGCCCGACCGCCAGCAACCTCAAGGCGGCCATCGCCGGCGAAACCCACGAGTACACGGATATGTATCCCGGCATGGCCAAGGTCGCCCGCGAGGAAGGCTTTACGGAAATCGCCGACTGGTTCGAGACTCTCGCCAAGGCGGAGCGTTCCCACGCCAACCGTTTCACCAAGGCGCTGGACGGCCTCGGCAAGTAAAGCTCCCGAGGAAATGAAATGGCGGGGGCGCGCGGCGCCCCCGCACATAATCCGCAGAAGGAAAGCAGCATGGCAAACCGCGGTGCAGCGCGGGGCGAGGGCGGTCTTGAAGCCCCAACCCGCCATCCCATCCACTGGCAGAACCCGGACTTCGGCGACGAGGAATCCCTCTTCCAGGAGCTGCACAGGGTATTCGACATTTGTCACGGATGCCGCCGCTGCTTCAGCCTGTGCAACTCCTTTCCCACGCTCTTCGATGCCATCGACAATTCCAAAACCATGGAACTCGATGCCGTGGATCGCAAGGTCTATTGGCAGGTGGTGGACCATTGCTACCTGTGCGACATGTGTTATATGACCAAATGTCCGTACGTGCCGCCGCATCCCTGGAACGTGGATTTCCCGCATTTGATGCTGCGCGCCAAGGCCCTCAAGTTCAAAAACCAGGGTGCCGGTTTCCGCGACAGGATACTTTCATCGCCTGACAAGCTCGGCAAGCTCGCCGGCATCCCGGTCGTGGTGCAGACCGTGAACGCGCTGAACCACAACGGTGTGGCCCGCAAACTCATGGACAAAACCCTCGGCATTCATCCCGATGCGGTGGTTCCGGAATTTCACAGCGACAGCGCGCGCAAGCGTCTGAAGACCCACACACCGCTCGCGGTGCATGCGGAGCCCGCGGAGGGCACGCGGGGCAAAGTGGCGATCTTCTTCACCTGCTACGGCAACCACAACCAGCCGGAACTGGCCGGGGATCTGCTGGCGGTGTTCGAGCACAACGGCATCCCGGTACGGCTGACCCCCCGGGAGCGCTGCTGCGGCATGCCCAAGCTGGAGCTGGGTGACCTGGAGAGCATCAGAAAATCCAAGGAAGAGAACATCCCCATACTGGCAAAACTGGTGGACGAGGGATATGACATCGTCGCCCCCATCCCATCCTGTGTGCTCATGTTCAAGCAGGAATTGCCGCTCATGTTCCCGGATGATGAGCAGGTGAAAAAAGTTCGGGACAACATCTACGATCCGTTTGAATACCTGATGTTGCGCCACAAGGCGGGCAAGCTCAAGACGGAATTCAAGCAATCCCTGGGCAAAGTGTCCTACCACGTTCCCTGCCACCAGCGCGTGCAGAACATCGGCCTGAAAACCAGGGAGACACTGGAGCTGGTGCCGGATACGCAGGTGGAGGTCATCGAGCGCTGCTCCGGTCACAACGGCACCTACGCAGTGAAAAGCGAGTTCCACGCGATCTCCATGAAGATCGGCCAGCCGGTAATGGAGCGGGTGGCTGGCTCCGGTTGTAACCACTACACCAGCGACTGCCCCATGGCGGCGGAGCAGATCCAGAATGGCCTGCCGGACCGTCGCGAACCGGAATCACCCATGAGATTGCTGAGAATGGCCTACGGTCTGTAAGGCCGCTACTTTATTCCTCGTCCCGGTAATGGGGATGGAAAAATAGGCAAAGTGCTTTACTCTGCGAAGTTATTCTGTGTCTGATTCAGAATGAATGGAGGAATGAACCATGGCAAGCGCGGGCTATCACGAACCGATTGAGGAACTGTCCGACGAAGTCCGCGACTTTCACCGGGCGGTGGTGTCCCTGATGGAGGAACTGGAAGCGGTGGACTGGTACAACCAGCGGGTGTATGCCTGCAAGGACAGGGAACTGACCGCCATCCTGGCGCATAACCGCGACGAGGAGATGGAGCACGCCTCCATGGTGCTGGAATGGATCCGCCGACACAGTCCGCGCTTTGATCATGAACTGAAGGAGTATCTCTTCAGCAAGGGTTCCATTACCGACCACGAATAGCCTGAAAAGGATTGCCGCATGAAAAAGATCGAGTGCACGGATTTATTGAGTCTTGAGGAGTACGCGCAGAAGCGTGCCGCCTTCCGCGAGCAGATCATGCAGCACAAAAAAGCGCGCGCTCTGCCCATCGGCCCCAACGTGACGCTGCTGTTCGAGGACAATCTGACCATGCAGTACCAGATTCAGGAGATGCTGCGCGCCGAGCGTATTTTCGAGCCCGCCGGTATCCAGGAGGAACTGGACGCCTACAACCCGCTGATCCCGGACGGCAGCAACTGGAAGGCCACCATGCTTATCGAGTTCGAGGGCATCGCGGAGCGCCAGCAGGCACTTGCCCGCTTCATCGGCATCGAAGACAAGGTGTGGGTGCAGGTTGCAGGCCGGGACAAGGTGTACGCGGTTGCAGACGAGGATATGGAACGTGAGAACGCCGACAAGACTTCCTCGGTGCATTTCCTGCGCTTCGAGCTCACGCCGCCGATGGTGCAGTCGCTCAAGGGCGGCGCCGCGCTCGGTTCCGGCGTGAATCACCCCAATTACGCGCACAAGACCGCGCCGGTACCGGACAGCCTGCGTGCCGCGCTGCTCGCCGATCTCGCCTGAGCATCAGGCGTAGCCGGAAATTCGGGTAGAATTCCCGCGCCCCACACGGCGCGCGGGCTTGCGCGCCCCCAATGGAGTCTGCCCGGATACATGAGCGCCAGATACAACGCCGCCGATATCGAAGTCCTATCGGGTCTCGACCCGGTCCGCAGGCGGCCGGGTATGTACACCGATACCAGCCGCCCCAACCATCTCGCCCAGGAAGTCGTTGACAATTCCGTGGACGAAGCCATCGCCGGCTTCGCCAAAAGGATCGAGGTCATCGTCCACAAGGACGGTTCGCTGTCGGCCAATGACGACGGCCGCGGTATGCCGGTGGACATCCACCCGAAGGAAAAGCTCACCGGGGTGGAGTTGATTCTCACGCGCCTGCACGCCGGTGCCAAGTTTTCCGACAAGAATTACCGCTTCTCCGGCGGCCTGCACGGCGTGGGTGTGTCGGTGGTGAATGCGCTCTCCGGCAAGCTGGAAGTCTGGGTGCGGCGCAACGGCAAGAACTACCACATGCTATTCAAGGACGGAAAACGCATCGGCAAGCTGGAGGAGCAGGGCGAGGTGGGCAAGGCCAACACCGGCACGCGCCTGCGTTTCTGGCCGGATCCGAAGTATTTCGATTCACCCAAATTCTCCATTCCAAGACTCAAGCACGTACTGCGCGCCAAGGCGGTGTTGTGCCCCGGCCTTACCGTCAAGCTTATCAACGAGCAGACGTTGGAGAAAGACGAATGGCAGTACCACGGCGGTCTCAAGGATTACCTGATTGAATCCCTGGAAGGCCGGGAATTCATTCCTGACGAACCTTTCATCGGTAGTCTGGAAGCGGAAAAGGAAGCCGCCGACTGGGCGGTGGTGTGGCTGCCGGAGGGCGGCGAGGTGTTCGCCGAAAGCTACGTCAACCTGATCCCAACGGTGCAGGGCGGCACCCACGTGAACGGCCTGCGCACCGGACTCACGGAAGCGGTGCGGGAGTTCTGCGAGTTCAGGAATCTGGTGCCCCGCGGTGTGAAGCTCGCACCGGAGGACATCTGCGACCGGGCGGCGTACATCCTGTCGGTGAAGATGAGCGACCCGCAATTCTCCGGCCAGACAAAGGAACGTCTCTCCTCGCGGGAATCCGCCGCCTTCGTATCGGGCATCGTCAAGGATTCCCTCGCCCTGTGGCTCAACCAGCACACGGAAGCGGGCGAGCAGATCGCCCAGCTCGCCATCGAAAATGCCCAGCAGCGCCTGAAACTCAGCAAGCAGGTGGTGCGCAAGAAAATCACCAGCGGTCCGGCGCTGCCGGGCAAGCTCGCGGACTGCACCAGCGGCGAGCCGGAGCGTTCGGAGTTATTTCTTGTGGAAGGCGATTCTGCCGGCGGTTCCGCCAAGCAGGCGCGCGACCGGGAATTCCAGGCCATCCTGCCCCTGCGGGGCAAGATACTGAACACCTGGGAGGTGGACGCTGCCGAAGTGCTGGCCTCACAGGAGGTGCATGACATCAGCGTGGCCCTGGGCGTGGAACCGGGATCCAGCGACTTGGGCAGCCTGCGCTACCACAAGCTCTGCATCCTGGCGGATGCGGATTCCGACGGCCAGCACATCGCCACGCTGCTGTGCGCCTTGTTCCTGCGTCATTTCCGGCCGCTGGTGCAGCGCGGCCACGTGTTCGTGTGCATGCCCCCGCTGTTCCGCATCGATATTGGCAAGAATGTCTATTATGCGCTGGACGAAGCGGAGCGCAAAGGCGTCCTCGACCGCATCGCCGCCGAAAAACAGAAAGGCAAGGTCACAGTCACGCGTTTCAAGGGGCTGGGCGAAATGAGTCCCGTGCAATTGCGCGAGACCACCATCGCTCCGGACACCCGCCGCCTGGTGCAACTTACCATTGACGCGAAGGACAACACCGACAAGCTCATGGACATGCTGCTGGCCAAGAAGCGCGCCGGTGACCGCAAGGAATGGCTGGAGAAGAAAGGGAATTTAGCGGTGGTGTGAGCGTAGTAGCGCGGTTGGCGGGCCATATGACCTGCTTGTGATGATCATTCCTGCTGCACAATAATGATTTCAAAAAACGTCCAAGCGCGGGTGCGGCTATCCGTGTTCAACATTACGACACGCAGAACCCGTTATCCGCTCAATTTTCGCTGCGTATCAACATGGCGCGCCGGCGGACTCCTTCCGAGAATCATATCGGCGGTTTTCTCGGCGATCATGATTACCGGTGCGTTGGTGTTTCCGCCGACAATAGTCGGCATGACGGACGCGTCCACTACCCGCAGCCCCTCCAGGCCGTGAATACGGAGCGCGCTGTCAACGACTGCCATCTCATCGCCGCCCATTTTGCAGGTACCGACGGGGTGATACACCGTGTCCGCCCGCTGGCGGATGATATTGCGGATATCCTTATCGGTTCTGATCGCGCCCGTATGGATATCCCTGCCGCGATAGGCGGTAAGCGCCGGTGCTTCCATGATCTCCCGCATCAACTTGAAGCCGTGCACCATGCCATCGAGGTCCTCTTCCTCGCCGAAGAAGTTCGGATCAATAAGTGGAGCCGCCAGAGGATCGACGCTGCGCAGGCCCACGCATCCCCTGCTTTTCGGCCGCAATAGGCACACATGGCAGCTGTAACCGTGCCCGAGGTGCAGCTTCCGGGCGTGATTGTCCACGATGCCGGTCACGAAATGCAGCTGGAAATCCGGCGCCGCGGAGCCCGGATCGCTCTTGAGAAAGCCGCCCGCCTCGGCGTAATTGCTGGTCAACATGCCTGTGCGGTGCTTTCGGTACTCACCAATCGCCTTCAGCATTCGCAGGCCGCCGATAAAGGACAGGCCAAAGAGATCCTTGGATTTCGACCTGTAGCAGGTAACATAATCTATGTGATCCTGCAGATTGTTTCCCACGCCCGGCAGCGAGTGGAGTATCGGTATGCCGTGCTTGGCCAGTGCCTCGCGCGGCCCGATTCCGGATAACATCAGCAGTTGGGGTGATTGCAGCGCGCCCGCGCTGAGGATCACCTCTTTCCCCGCCTTGATCTCTGCGCTCCCATCGCGTCCGCGGTAGACGATGCCTACGGCCCGTTTTCTCTCGAGGAGAATGCGCGTCGCGCGCGCCTCCGTGATCACAGTCAAATTAGGGCGACCGAGCGCTGGGGTCAAAAACGCCTGGGCGGCACTCCACCGCTCGCCGTTCTTCTGGGTCACCTGGTAGAGTCCAACGCCTTCCTGCCGCGCGCCATTGAAGTCCAGGTTCCTGGAATACCCGGCCTGTTCAGCGGCTTTCAGGAAGGCCTCGTCAATAAGATTCGGGGAGCGCAGATCGGCGACGTTCAGCGGGCCCCCGACGCCGTGGAACTCATCCTCACCGCGCTCCTGGTTTTCAGAACGCTTGAAGTAGGGAAGGACCTCGCTGTAGGACCAGCCGTCGTTGCCGAGCGCGGCCCAGTGATCGTAGTCGGAACGATGACCACGCATATAAATCATGGCGTTTATGGAGCTGCTGCCGCCCAGGGTCTTGCCGCGTGGCTGATAGCCGCGGCGGTTATTGAGTCCCGGCTGTGGCTCGGTGAGAAACGCCCAATTCACATGCCGCGTCGGCAGGATTACGGCGATGCCGGCCGGAACGTGAATGAACGTACTCCGATCGGGCTTGCCCGCCTCGATCAGGCACACCTTGATGGCGGGATCAGCCGAGAGGCGATCGGCGAGTACACAACCCGCCGATCCGGCACCGACGATGATGTAGTCATACTGCATGGCTTGCCCCACTGTTGCGGTTCCGTTTCTGGTTTTGCACCGGCCACCGCGGTATCTTGAAAAGTTCAGGCGAAAAACCGCGATGTCAGCCGGATAAGCGACTTGACCCACGGCGTATAGGGCGGGTACAGCCAGTGCGTGATGCTGAACCGGTCGGCGAGAACCGCCCGTTCATGCGAAAATGCCCTGAAACCGAAGAATCCGTGCGCATTGCCGAGACCGCTGTTGTTAATGCCCCCGAACGGCAGGTTACCGTGCAGAAACTGTACGACGCTGTGATTGATGCAACTGCCACCGGCGGAAGTACTGCCGAGCACCTTCTCGATGCGGCCGCGATCCCTCCCGAAGACATAGAGTGCGAGCGGTTTGGGCCGCGCACCGATGGCACGCACCACCGCGTCTAGGTCGGCAAACGGCAAAATGGGCAGCAACGGTCCGAAAATCTCCTCCTGCATCATCGCGGCGTCCGCGGGCACCCCCGTCAGGACAGTCGGTGCAATATAACGGTCTTCGGCATGAGTCGCGCCGCCCGTCACGATCTTCGCCCCCCGGCGCGTGGCGTCGGCGAGCAGGCCGCAGAGGCGTTGGAAATGACGTTCGTTGACGATGCGACAGTAGTCGTGATTCTCCCGCTGCGTTTGCTCGTCGCGGCCAAAAACGCGCCGGATATGCTCCACGGTCTTGCCGATGAACGCCTCGCGAATCCGCTCGTGTACATAGACATGGTCCGGGGCAATGCAGGTCTGGCCGGCATTCGTGAACTTTCCCCACACCAGGTTATGCACCGTGCTGTCCAGGTCGGCGCTCTCGTCAACGATGGCTGGCGACTTGCCGCCCAGTTCCAGCGTCACGGAAGACAGATGCTCCGCGGCCGCCCGCATCACGATCCGGCCGATTGCGGGGTTGCCGGTGAAAAAGATGTGATTGAAGGGCAGCTCCAGAAGCATGCGGGCCACCTCGGCATCGCCCTCAAAGACGGCAACTTCCTCCGCAGGATAAAGCTCTTCCACAATCTGCCTGATCAACCTGGAACAGTGCGGCGTCAGCTCGGAAGGCTTGATGATGACGGTGTTGCCCGCCGCGATGGCCGAGACGAGAGGACCAAAGGTCAGATTGAAGGGGTAGTTCCACGGTGAAATAATCAGACAGACGCCTTTGGGCTCGTAGCGGATCTGCGCCTTGGTGCCAAGCATGGCCAGTGTGGGCCGCACCGAAACCGGCCTCATCCATTTGCCGAGATGCCGTCGAGCGTGGGTGATCTCGTGAAGCACGGGGAAAATTTCGCTGAGTTCGACTTCCGGGGCGGGCTTGCCGAAATCGGCCGCCGCCGCCTGCTGAATGTCAGTTCTGTGCGCTGCCAGCGCCTGGCGCAGTTTCTGCAGCCTGGCAAGGCGCTCCGCCGTAGTGGTGGCGCGAAACGTCGGCGCAAAGACCTGCTGCCGCCGGAAGACATCCTGCAAGGCGTCGGCAGTGGCGCCGGGATGAAGCGAAGTGTTTTTTGTCCATTCACTGTGCATGGTTTTCTAGCCTATTGTGCGCCAAGACAGCTCAGGCTTTCCCGCGTGGATGTTGGACATCGTCGTCATCCAAAACGACAAAATCAGCCTTGTCCCGCACTGCGCAATCGGGGCAGGACCAGACTTCTGGAACGGCGCTCCACAGCGTGCCGCGAGACAACCCTTCATGCGGGTTTCCCCTGCTTTCGTCATAAACATACCCGCAATTGGGGCATTGATAGCGGCTCACCGCGGTTTCTCCTTAATTGATTCCTGTCTCGGCGTATATAAAATTTCCACCGGGGTGTGGTGTACAGCATGCCGCACCCTCTTGCTTTCGGTTTGTGGGCCGGGGTTGACCAGGGGATTGGTTCACCCGTTGCGTGCGTAGCGTCTGAGAATGCGGTCTCTCTTACGGGGATCCATGTTGAGTCTCGTCACATCGCCGCCGTAAATCTTAAGGGTCAGTGGATCCATAACGCGGCGCCACAGTGGCGGAATCACCGCCAAGATGAACATGGCCGGATAGCCGCTCGGCAGCGCCGGCAGATCGTTGAAGTCGCGCAGCGATTGATAGCGCCTGGTGGGCCACGCATGGTGATCGGAGTGGCGCTGCAAATGAAATAGAATCAGGTTGGACATGACATGGTTGCTGTTCCATGAGTGCTGCGGTTGGCAGCGCTCATAGCGGCCATCGGGCATCTTCTGGCGCAACAAACCGTAGTGCTCGACGTAATTCGCACTGGTGAGCTGCCACCATCCGAAGGCAACTGCAATGACGAGAAAGGGGATAATGATCTTGCCGAACAACACGATCAGCACCGCATACATGGGAACGGTGACGGCAAGTGGCTGCAGCATCTCGTTCTCCCAGTTCCAGGGACCCTTGCCCCGACGGGCGAGCCGCTCCTTCTCCGAGGCCCAGGCCCGACGCACAGCACCCGGTATCTCGCGCAGCGCGGCAAACAAGTAGATATTTTCGCCAAACCGCGCGCTCGCCGGATCCTCTGGCGTCGCCACATGCTTGTGGTGGCCTTTGTTGTGCTCAATGTAGAAGTGGCCGTACCCGACTACCGCCAGCACCAGCTTGGCAAGCCACCGCTCGACCCCGGTTTTCTTGTGTCCCAGCTCATGCCCGGTATTGATCGCCAGACCGTTGATAATGCCGACCGACAGCGCCAGCCCGAGATAGCTTACCCAGCTCAGATGGCCTGTGCCCACGACCCAGGCCGCGGTGAGGAACGTCACGTAATGTAGCGGTACCGTAATGTAAGTCAGATAACGGTAGTAGCGATCCTCTTCAAGAGCCGGCACGGCGGCTTCCGGTGGATTGCTGGAATCGCTGCCCAGCATCAAATCCAGGGCAGGAATGATCAGGTACCACAGAATCATCGTTGACCAGTTGAAGACTGCGAGCCCGGTGACGTTGGCGAGGTACAAGCCGATGATCGGTAGGAGGGGCCATACGACGGATAGCAACCAGAGATAACGCTTTTTATCCCGGTACGCTGCGCCGGATCCGTACACGCCGTTTCCAGTCGTCATTGTGTTCATAAGCTAAGCGCCTCCGCCATCATTCTCACCGCGCTGATGGGGAATGCGAGGTCTCGTCCGGACCAGCACCCAAATTTCGCTGGTTGTGCGCACACACTCCCCTGTCCGGGTATCTTGCGCCTCTGTCTTTTAGAGATTTCAAGGACAAGTCTCCTCCAAACAGGAATAGGGATCAAGTCTGGTGCCTGCTGCAGCCAAAGAAAAGGGGTCAGGTCTTGAAACATTAGTATCTAATGCTAAGCTTAGGCGATGGCCCGTCCGTTGCGCATCGAATACCCGGGTGCCTGGTACCACGTTACCGCGCGGGGTAACGCCCGGCAGCGTATATATACTGATGCCAAAGACTTCCAGGCGTTCCTGGAGCTGCTGGGCAAGCTGAGCGATCGCTATCACTGGCGGTGCCACGCCTACTGTCTGATGAGCAATCACTATCACCTGCTGCTGGAAACCCCCGACGCCAACCTGTCGGTGGGGATGCGGCAGTTGAACGGCATTTATACCCAAGCCTTCAATCGCCGGCACCGGAAAGTCGGGCATCTGTTCCAGGGGCGCTATCACGCGATCTTGGTGGATAAAGACCGCTACTGGTTGGAGCTGGCGCGCTACATCGTTCTGAATCCGGTGCGGGCCAGGATGGTCAAAGAAGCGCAGGCCTACCCCTGGAGCAGTTACCGGGCCACGGCCGGAAGCGGCGCAGGCCCGGCCTGGCTGCAGATGGAGTTGCTGCTCGCCCAATTTCATCGGCAGCGCCGCACCGCTCAAAAGCGTTACCGGCAGTTTGTCCGGGAGGGGCGAGGAGTGACGGGGCCGTGGAGCCAGTTGCGGGGCCAGGTATTTCTGGGGGACGAAGCCTTTGTGCGGCGCGTGCGCACGCGTCGCCCCGGCAAAGACCTGAAAGAAATTCCCCGCCGCCAACGTTACGCGGGGCGCCCCGATCTCAAGGTGCTGTTTAAGGAGGCGGAAACCTTGACGAAAACTCAGCGTGACGTGCGGATCCGGCGTGCCCATCATGCGCATGGCTATACGTTGACGGCCATCGGCAAGGCATTGAATTTACACTATACCACCGTGAGCAAAGTGATCAATCCTGCAAACTGATATTTCAAGACCTGACCCCATATGACCGTGACCCCATATGACCGAGTATAGATGTGACGATTTGCAACACGCCAAGGAAGGATGGACTATATGTCTGAGCACATTGATTGGGGACGCACCCCGGTTTTTATACTGATCTGTCCTTGCTTTTTGTTGGACCACCCACCTTGAGCAAAAACCGGCCACCGCATTGCTGCTCTGCAGTTCAGGTGTTACCATAGTGTTACCCATGTTGGAATGATGCTCATGACTGCAACCACGACACTCAAACTGCCCGATAAGTTGAAAGTACGTATTACCCGTCTGGCCAAGGAGACTGGCCGTTCAGCGCACAGCCTGATGGTGGAGGCCTTGGAGCGGGAGGTGGCACGGGAGGAGCGAATGCGCGAGTTTGTGCGCGAGGCGCTGGCCGCAGATAGCGGTGTCGAGAAAGGTGCGGGAGTCTATCGTACCGAGGATGTGCATGCCTGGCTGGAGCGTCTGGTCCGCAACCCGAAAGCCGCGCGTCCCAAGACGTGGCGCAGGTAGTCTACACAAGGAACGCGCTCGCTAATCTGGAGCGGACATTTGCATTTCTGGCGGAGCACGATCCTGCCGCCGCCGCAGATGCGGCGGTTGCTATTGCTAAAGCTGTTGAGATTCTTGCCGATCACCCGTTGATCGGTCGGCGCGTCGCAGGCGAGATTCGCGAGTTGGTCATCTCCTACGGCAAGTCCGGCTATATTGCGCTCTACCGCTTCCTGCCTGAACTGGGCCTGATTCGCCTGCTGGCGATCCGGCACCAGCACGAGCTGGATTTCCTTGGCTAAGATTTGCGGTCATCTTCGAGCAGACTGGCCGTCGCGGTAATCCTGTGCTCAAGGCGGGCTGGTGGGATGCTGCTGCTTCGTTTGGAATCGTTCCCATCCCGGAATTTCAGCGCGCAGCAGCCGCAAGATGTTTGCATGCACGCGTCGGCGGAATGCGCTGCCGGGATTTACCGTCGGCGCGGCGACGGCGAGGTTGGTGACACGGCGCGTCAGGGTCAGGGGCACGGGTTGCGGCGGCAGCACATAGACATCGGTGCGGTCGGCGATGCCCTGGTTATTAGTCTGCACGTAGAAGGGCACGAAAGCCTGGCCGATGACGCCGAGGGCCTGGTAATCCCCGAGGAACAGTCCTTCGGAGTTGGGGGCCAGGTCCAGATCGAAGGGCCCGGAGATGTGCTGTTCGCTCCAGTGCACGCTGTCGCTGGAGGATGTGAACCAGTAATCCGTCAGCAGCATGGACGGATCGGCGGTGTTGTTGCGGAAATCGAAATAGCTGACGCCGACGGTGCCGTCGGCAAGCAGGGCGACACTGGGGGTGAAGGCCGGTACCGACGGCACGGAGTTGATTTGCACCGGCGCGGACCAGGTCTGGCCGTCATCACTGGATTGGGAGAAGGCGATGCCGTCGCGCTGGCCGTTGCTGAAGCGCGCGTCCTGCCACACGATCGCGACTTTGCCGCCGGGCCCCGCTGCCATCTGCGGCAGCCCGCCGCCGTCGCGCACCGGGGCGCCGGTGTTGGGATCGCGGGTGCCGACCGACAGGTCTTGCGCCACCGTAATCGGCGCGGACCAGGTGGCGCCCTGGTCGGCCGAGTGGATGACTTTGATGAAGGCCGTGGCGGAGTTGCTGTTGGTGCCGTCCATCTCCTCGAAGGCATCCACGAGGGTGCCGTCCGGCAGGCCCACGATCTCGTTGCCGATGGTCTGGTTGTTCACGCCCGGATCGTAGATGGGCGCGGCGGCCTGCCAGGTCTGGCCGCCGTCGGTGGTGCGCGCGAAATACGCGGGCCCGCGGCCGCTGGTATCGAGGCGGTCCCAGACCGCATACACGTAATTCGCATTATTGGGATCGGCGGTGATGCTTTCCTTGTCATTGAAGGCGTTGGCGCCGTCCAGGATGAGGGTCACCGGATTGCTCCAGGTGGCGCCGCCGTCGGTGGAGCGGCTTACCAGTACGCTGCTCAGGGAGCCCGCCGCCATGGCGTTACCGGTGAAGGAAATCGAAATCACATAGGCCACGCCGTTGGGCGAGAACGTCACCCAGGGATCGGAGGCGCGGGCGTAATCGCCGCCGTCGGCGCTGGTGCCGCCGCCGCAGACGGAGAAGTTGATGGGCTGCTCGGACCAGGTCTTGCCGTTGTCCAGGCTGCGCCCCACTACCAGTCCGTGGGCGCCGCCGTCGGACCAGCGGTCCTGCTGCCAGATACCGATGAGGTTGGCGGGATTGATGGGGTTCACCGCCACGTACGGTTCCACTTCGGCGTTTTCATAATTGACGCTGCCGGGCATGCCACCGCCGCAATTGGCGGGGTAGGGCGACGGGTCGGATACCCGCACCAGCGGTGCACCCGGCGGAGACAGAGATACGGGCGGCGGCGGGGAGGTCGCAGACGATGAGCTGGAGCCTCCACCGCATCCGGCCAGTAACAGGCTCGCAACCAGGATGGCCGGATACAGGCGCTTATGCTGATTTTTCTTCGCCATGAGGTGAACCCCGGTGTGGATAGGGCACGCATGCCAGTTATAGCATTTTCCCGCGGGTTTACCGGTACCGCGTGCTGTTTTCACAAATGATGCAGATGTGGAGTGTGCCGGGCGGAAAAACGGCGGACTCCGGCCCGCCGTTTTATCCTGCCGTTTTGAAAATACCCATTACCAGATCACGCAACGGTCCTTGTGGATCATGGGACTCTTTTTCGGCACATGGAACGCCGCCTGGAATTGCGGCAGGTTGGCGAGCGTTCCATTCACGCGGTACTGAGCCGGCGGATGCGGATCCACGGTGACCAGCCGGCGCGCTTCCTCGGGACGTATGTTGGTCGCCCAGAAATGGGCGAACCCAAGGAAGAACTGCTGGTCCGGCGTGAAACCGTCAATGGTGGGCGCATCCTTGTAATAGGGCGAGGCATGGAAAGCGCGCCAGGCGAGCTTCAGCCCGCCCAGGTCCGCAATGGCTTCACCGGTCACCAGTTTGCCCTGCACATGCAGGTCGCGGTCCACGGTGTAACCGGAGAACTGCCTGACGATGCATTTGACATTCTTGTCGAAGTGCAGACGGTCCAGCAAGGTCCACCAGTTCTTCAGATTTCCGTAACCGTCGAACTGGCTGCCCTGGTCGTCGAAACCGTGGGTCATTTCGTGACCCATCACCGCGCCGATGGCGCCGTAGTTCACCGCCATGGGCGCATTCGGATCAAAGAACGGCGGTTGCAGGATGCCGGCCGGGAAATTGATGTTGTTCATGGACGGGTCGTAGTAGGCATTCACCGTCTGCGGTGTCATGTACCACTCGTTTCTGTCCACCGGTTTGCCGATCTTGCTGAGTTCCCGCCGGTTCTCGAATTCGTTGGCGCGTATGACGTTGAGCACGTAGGGGCCGCGATTGATCTCGAGGGCGGAGTAATCGCGCCACTTGCCCGGATAGCCGATACGCTCGCCCATGAGATCCAGTTTTTTGATAGCCGCCTTGCGGGTCCTGGGACTCATCCAGGAGATGGTTTCAAGATCGCTTTTCAGCGCGGCACGGATGCTGTGCAGGATGATGAGCGCTTCCGCCTTGGAAGACGGCGGGAATTTTTTCTCGACGTAGAGTTTTCCGACCGCGAAGCCCAGGGCATTGTCTTCCGCTCGCACCACACGCTGCCAGCGCGGCAAAAGTTTTTTGGCGCCCGTGAGCTCCGACTGCATGCGGAAATTTTCATCCACGAACGGCTTGGAGAGGTACGGTGCAAATGCGTCAATCAACTGCCAGCGGAGATAGGTCTTCCAGCTGCTGAGCGGCACACTCTTCAGGTTCCAGCTCATGGCGCGGAAGAATTTCGGCATGGCGAGATTGAGGCTTTTGATTTGCGAATAACCCACGTTGGCGAGATAGGTCTGCCAGGAGAAGCCCGGCGTCTCTTTGTCGAGCCTGGCCAAGTCCATGACGTGGTACACGGCACGCGGATTACGCTGTTCCACGTCGGACATGGAGGCCTTGGCAAGTTGTGTTTCGATGTACATAACAGTCCCGGCTTCCCAGGCCGCCGCATCCTTTCTGTCACCCAGCAGTGTGAATGTGCGCGCGATATGCTGCACGTATTCCTTGCGGATCTTGGCGAACTTTGCGCCTTTCTTCCGGTAGTAATCCCGGTCCGGCAGGCCCAGACCGCCCTGGCTGGCCACACCAATGACCTCGCTGCTGTTTTTGAAATCCTGCATCTGGCCGAAGTTGAACAGTGCGTTCACCCCGATCATCTGCAGGTGAGCGATGTCGGCCTGCAACTGCGCGAGATTGGTGATTTCGTTTATGCGTTTGAACTCCGCTGCCAATGGCGCGACGCCGGCCGCATTGACAGCCGCCGTATCCATGCCGCTGTAGTAGAAATCACCGATCTTCTGTGCATCGCTACCGGGTTGGACCCGGGTATTCTTGGCGGCGTTTTCCAGCAGTTGATGGATAAACTTCTGGTTCTGCCTGTAGAGGATGCTGAACTGGCCCCAGCTGGAGTAGGCGGGTGGGATGGGGTTCTGCCGCAGCCAGTCACCGTTGGCAAATTCGTAGAAATTCCGCGCCGGGTTCACATTCCTGTCGAGCCAGTTGAGATGCAGGCTTTGCACTGCCGGGGTGACGCTCGGACCCGTGGGTTCAGTGGCGGCGAGTACCCAGAGTGGGGCTGCGTACAGGACTCCCATGAGAAGGTAGCGGGTCAGTTGCATAAAGCCTCCATTCCTGTATGTATAGTTACGAGCGAAGTATTTTGCTTGGCCGCCAGATTTGCGGCCTTTGTCTATTAGGATATTCACGTAGCCTGAAGCGTGTGGATAATGCCGGCCGGGTAACAGCCAGCCAGTATGTTTAACCCCAAGAAATCGGATACTAACATAGCGTGTCTCCGGTACAGCCGGAAAGACTGGCTGGCAGTCGGCATTTTTCCATGGGGCTAACTGATTGAAAAACCGGGAAAACCGGAAATTGCATTTTCGGTTTTCGAGTTGCCTGACGCCGGAAACGGCCTTTTCCAACATTCCCTGGAGCGATGCTGCCGCTTTAAGTAAACTGCCCCCTCTCATAATGGTGGCGTTAAAGCACAGGTTGTTTTGTCACCGATCAGGTACGATACGAAGGAGTGGGTCCATGAAAATAGCGATGTCTTGTGCAGCGGCGACGCTGACTACCGTCCTGGCGGTTGGATGGGGTGGTCCGGTCGCCGCCGCGGACAGTACTCGTTCCTATCTCGGGCCGGTCACCCTCAACGTGGATCTGCGCGACGCGCCCCGCAAGATTTTCCGCACCCGCGAGAGCATCCCGGTCAGTCCGGGGCCGCTCACCCTTTACTACCCCAAGTGGATTCCCGGCGAGCACGCTCCGAGCGGCCCGCTGCAGAATATGGCCGGTCTCATTTTTACCGCCAAGGGGCAAACGCTCCCCTGGCGTCGTGACTTGGTGAACATGTACGCCATCCATCTGGACATTCCGCAGGGAGTGCATGTGCTGGATGTGGCATTCGATTTCCTCTCGCCCACCAGCGGCGGCGAATTCGGCCAGAGCGTGTCGGCTACGCCTAATATCGTTGATTTGGAGTGGAATCAGGTGCTGCTGTATCCCGCGGGCTATGCCTCCAAGGCCATCACCTTCAGTACCAGTGTGAAGCTGCCGGCCGGCTGGCAATATGCCACGGCGCTGGAACCCCACAACGGCCGTGGCGGCGAAATTCATTTCCAGCCGGTGACGCTCAATAATCTGGTGGATTCACCGCTCATCGCCGGCGAATATTTCCGCCAGGTGAATCTGGCTCCGGGCGCCAAGGTGCCGGTGTACCTGGATATCGTGGCAGACGGGCCCGAGGATCTCGCCATCACACCGAAGCAGGTGCAGCATTACCGCGATCTGGTGCAGCAGGAATACAGGATGTTTGGCGCGCATCATTACGCTTCCTATCATTTCCTGTTCACCTTGTCGGACAGCACCGGCCATTTCGGCCTGGAACATCACCAGTCCAGCGACGACCGTATCTTCGCCAATTACTTCACCAATCCGGGTACCTATCTTGTAACGGCGGGGCTGCTGCCCCACGAATACACCCATTCCTGGAACGGCAAGTTTCGCCGCCCCTACGATCTGTGGACGCCGGATTTCAATTCGGTACCGGAAAGGGATGATCTGCTGTGGGTGTATGAAGGTCTGACGGAATACTGGGGCGAGGTGATGACCGCGCGCAGCGGATTGTGGACCCGGGAGGATTATCGTCAGGCGCTGGCGCTGACGGCCGCCACCATGGACCATATGCCGGGGCGCACCTGGCGGCCGTTGCAGGATACCGCCGACGAGGCCTCGATCCTGTATTACGTTCCGGGCGCCTGGCACAACTGGCGCCGCAGCGCCGGTGATTTCTATGCGGAAGGCACATTGCTGTGGCTGGATGTGGATACCAAGATCCGCGAACTCAGCCATGACCGCCGCTCACTCAACGATTTTGCGCGCCAATTTTTCGGTATCAATAATGGTAGTTGCGTGACGGTGACCTATCATTTCGATGACGTGGTCAACGCCCTCAACAAAGTACAGCCTTACGATTGGGCCGGGTTTCTCCAGCACATCCTCGATACCAGGCAGTATCACGCGCCGCTCAACGGCATCACCCGCGGTGGCTGGAAGCTGGTGTACACCGGTCAGCCTTCCCGGTTCATCCAGGCAAGCGAGAAACTGCGCAAGCAGCTGTATGCGATGTTCTCCATCGGCCTGCAGGTCAGCACCGCCCGGCGTGACAGGGGTACGATTCAGGATGTCCTCTGGAACGGACCGGCCTTCAAGGCGGGTCTCGGTCCCGGCATGAAAATTATTGCGGTCAACGACCGGGCCTTCACGCCGGAAGTGTTCCGCGAAGCGATTCTCGAAGCCAGGGAATCGACCGCGCCGGTTCGTCTGCTGGTGAAGAATCTGGACTACTACAGGACCTATGCTGTGGATTATCACGGCGGATTGCAGTACCCGCATTTGCAGCGGGTAAAAACCCGGCCGGACTATCTGGACCAGATCATCTCGCCGCTGAAATGAGCGGCAGGTCATACAGACAGGGCCGGCCCCGCTTGTTTCAGCGCTGCGCCTCTCCGGTCAGGGGCGGAATCGCCGGTTGAATCGCCGCCACTGCCGTCGGGTTTTCTGAGCCGGACAAGTGCCCCGGGTGTTGATCGGCGTCTGCGGGAACAAACGCCGAGCCATGTGGTCAGATAGATCAAACAACGGGGTTAATCCCGGTTATCCGACCGCGGGGCGCAAACATCCGGGCCCGCCGCCCCAACCTCGTGCACATGAGTTGCCGGCTCGTATGGGACGCACGAATTCTGATCCTGTGATACGCACGTAACAAACAACTGGCAGCCTGAGGATATTGCTTCAATACTGTGGAATACGCTCCAGGCAACCCGTGAAGGACCACCTTGATGATAAGCAAACAGACCGTGGAGCTGCACCGGCCCGGCCGGAGCTTGTGGCTCGATCGCGGCAGGCATGCGCACAGCACGTCTCCCGATATCGTGAAAACCCTACGTTTTACGGAAGCAAGCGCCGGCACCGGGGATGCGGATGCCAGGGATATACTCTGTGTGGAACCGCTCATTGCGCCGTTTGCCCTCAATCAATACAGTGCCTGGAGAAACGTTGCAGGCGTTCGCGATCCAAGGCAAGTCGGAAAAACGATGTCGTTTGACGGTGATGCCACGGCCGGCATCGCCTGCTGTGAAGCGCCGGATATGGCCATCGGCTCACTTGGGAAGGAACCGCAGCGCGTGGCTACGACGGCGTTGGCAAAATCCCGGCGCGATCCGCCGACTACCGTAAGCAGGGAAACTGGAGCATCGTCATGAGCATGCTGAGCAAACAGGCGGTCTGGCAGGCGCTCGAAACTCATTACCATGGGCTTGCGGGGCGGCATCTGCGCGAACTGTTTGCCGGGGATCCCGCCCGTGCCGAGCGCATGCTTGTCGAGGCCGCCGGCTGGCGGCTGGATTATTCCAAACACCGCATCACCGATGAAACGCTGCAACTGTTGTTCAAACTGGCACGGCAGATCGGTCTGGAAGCCCGCCGCGATGCCATGTTCCGCGGCGAGTCGGTCAATGTCACCGAGCAGCGGGCGGCGCTGCACACCGCCTTGCGTGCGCCGGCGGACGCGGAAATTCCGGCAGACGGGCAGAATGTGGTGCCGCAGGTGCAGGCGATGCTGACGCGCATGGCGGAATCGGCCCGCGCGCTGCGTGAGGGTCGCTGGCACGGCTACAGCGGGCGACCCATACGTAACATCATTAATATAGGTATCGGCGGCTCTGATCTGGGCCCGGTCATGGCCTACGAGGCGCTGCGCCACTACAGCGACCGGCGATTCACTTTCCGTTTTGTCTCGAACGTGGATTACACCGATTTCGCAGAGGCCGTTCGCGGGCTGCGACCCGATGAGACGCTGTTTATCGTGGCCTCCAAAACTTTTACCACCATCGAGACCATGACCAACGCTGAAAGTGCACGCCGCTGGCTGCTGGCCGCCGCCGGTGACGAGCAGGCCGTGGCACGGCATTTTGTGGCTGTGTCCACCAATCGCGAAGCGGTCGCCGCCTTCGGCATTGCGCCTGAGCACAGGTATGGCTTCTGGGACTGGGTGGGCGGGCGCTACTCCATGGATTCGGCCATCGGACTTTCCACCATGATGGCTATCGGCCCGGAAGCCTTCGCCGAGATGCTTGGCGGCTTCCACAGCATGGACCGGCATTTCCGCACCGCACCGCTGGAGGGCAACCTGCCGGTCATCATGGGATTGCTTGCGGTCTGGTATGCGGATTTCTTCGGCGCCGAAACCGTCGCGGTGCTGCCCTACGAACAGCACCTCAAGCGTTTCCCGGCGTATCTGCAGCAGCTCACCATGGAGTCCAATGGCAAGCATGTGACGCTGGCCGGTGAAACGGTGGATTATGCGACGGGTCCGGTTTATTGGGGCGAGCCCGGCACCAACGGGCAACACTCCTTCTATCAGTTGATGCATCAGGGCACCCACCTCATCCCCTGCGATTTCATCGCGTTTGCCGCCGCGCTCAACCCCTGCGGGCGGCACCATGACTTGCTGCTCGCGAATATGCTGGCCCAGGCCGAGGCGCTCGCCTTCGGCAAGACGGCGGAGACAGTGCGTGCCGAAGGCGTGGCGGAGGCGCTGGTGCCGCATCGGGTGCTCGAGGGCAACCGGCCTTCCAGCCTGCTGTTGGCCGAGCGGCTGACACCCGCCGCTCTCGGCGGCCTGGTGGCGCTGTACGAACACAACGTATTCACTCAAGCCGCCATCTGGGATATCAATCCGTTTGACCAATGGGGTGTGGAATTGGGCAAGCAGCTTGCGCGGCGCATTGCGCGCGAGATTGAGCAGCCCAAGACACCCCTGGAACACGATTGTTCAACGAATGCAGGGATCACCTGGTACCGCGCACGACGGCGCGCCGGCCGGCGCGAGCCATCCCGTCGCCGCATCCTGGTACTGGATGTCGGCGGCAGCCACGTCAAGGCTCTGGCCTCCGGAAAGAAACGCGAGGTCAAGATCGTCTCCGGCCCCAAACTCACGCCCGCAGCCATGGTGCACAAGCTGCACCAGGCCACGTCTGCCTGGCACTACGATGCCGTGAGTATCGGCTTTCCCGGTCCGGTCATCCACGACCGTATCGCGCGGGAGCCGCCCAACCTCGGCCGGGGCTGGGTGGGCTTCGATTTTTCACAAGCCTTTGGTTGCCCGGTACGCATCGTCAACGATGCCGCCATGCAGGCTCTCGGCAGTTACGCGGGCGGGCGCATGCTTTTTCTGGGGCTGGGTACCGGTCTCGGCTCGGCGATGGTGGTCAACGGGGATATTGAACCGATGGAGCTCGCCCATTTGCCGTACAAGAAGTCCACCTATGAGGACTACGTGGGCGAGCGCGGTCTCAAGCGGCTCGGCAAAAGCAAGTGGCGCAAGCACGTGTTTGAGGTGATCGAATTGCTGCGTGCGGCGCTGCAACCCGATTACGTGATGCTGGGTGGCGGCAATGTGCACAAATTTTCAAAGCTGCCGGAAGGTGTGCGTCGCGGTGACAACCGCAATGCCTTCACCGGCGGTTTCCGGCTGTGGGAGGGTGAGGTATGAGTGCGGTGAAGGCGAGCACGGGTCCGCATGACCTGCAACTGGGCTTCATCGGCCTCGGTCGCATGGGACTCAATATGGTGCAGCGGCTTGCCGACGCCGGCATCTCCTGCGTGGTGTATGACACCCATGCTGAGGCACGGCAGGAGGCCGTGAAACACGGCGCGGTGGGGGCAGCCTCGCTTTCCGATCTGACCGCCAAATTGCCCGCCCCCCGCGCTGTCTGGTTCATGATCCCGACGGCGGCGGTGGATGCGGTACTCAAGGAACTTGTGCCGCATCTTACCCCGGGCGACGTGGTGATTGATGGCGGCAACTCCCATTACCACGCGGACCTGCGCCGTGCCGCCGAGTTGGGCAAGCGCGGAGTGCAGTATCTCGATGTGGGCGTCAGCGGGGGTGTCTGGGGACGTGAACGCGGTTATTGTCAGATGATCGGCGGCCCGCAGGCGGCCTACCGACGTCTGGAGCCCGTGTTCGCGGCGCTCGCCCCGGGTCATGCGGCCGCGCCGCGCACACCGGGAAAATCCGGCAACCCGACGCCCGCCGAGCAAGGATATCTGTATTGCGGACCGAATGGTGCAGGGCATTTCGTCAAGATGGTCCACAACGGCATCGAATATGGCGTGATGGAAGCCTACGCCGAGGGGCTCAATGTGCTGCACCATGCCGATGTCGGCAGCCGGGAGCCGCAGCGTACGGATGCGGAAACGACTCCGCTGGAACATCCTGAGCGCTACCAATATACGTTCGCGCTTGCCGATATTGCCGAGGTCTGGCGCCGGGGCAGTGTGATTGGTTCCTGGCTGCTCGATCTCACGGCAGCTGAACTTGCACGGGATGCCCAACTGGATGCCTTCGAGGGACGGGTGTCGGACTCCGGCGAGGGCCGCTGGACTGCGCTGGCGGCCATCGAGGAAGGTGTCCCCGTTCCGGTATTGAGCACGGCACTCTATGCGCGCCTTGACTCGCGCGGCCATGGACTGTTCGCCGACAAGGTGCTCTCGGCCATGCGCAACGCATTTGGCGGGCACGATGAGATCAAGCCCGACAGTGCGAAGGATTGACACCATGGCAGCGACGACACTGGTTATTCTCGGGGCCAGCGGCGATCTTACCCAGCGCCTGCTCATGCCGGCGCTCTACCGGTTGCACCGTCTCAATCTCATTCCCGGGCTGCAAATCCTCGGCTATGCCAAGGAAAGCTGGGATCGGGAACGCTTCGAACGGCATATCCAGAAAGGCCTGCAGGCCTTCGCGCCGGATTTCAAGCCGGCGGAGTGGAAGCGCTTCAGCGGTTGTCTGGATTATGTGGCCGGTGATCTCAGCGCCAGCCAACTCGTTGCCCTCAAGGGCCGGTTGACTCCGGCCGCACTCTTTTATCTGGCGCTGCCTCCGCCATTGTTCGGTACCGCCGCACTGGCGCTGGGCGAGGCGGGATTCGCGCACAGTGCCCGGGGCTGGAGGCGTCTGGTGGTGGAGAAACCCTTTGGCACGGACTTGGCGTCGGCCGAGGCGCTGCGCACCCAGATTCACCGCTGCTGGGATGAGAAACAGGTGCTGCGCATCGATCATTTCCTGGGTAAGGAAACCACCCAGAATCTGATGGTCTTCCGCTTTGCCAACCGCTTTCTGGAACCGGTGTGGAACACCAAACATGTCGCGCAGGTGCAAATCAGTTTCGCTGAAACCCTGGGGGTTGAGCATCGCGCCGCCTACTACGAACACGCCGGGGCGCTGCGCGACATGCTGCAGAACCACCTGATGCAGCTCTTCAGTCTGACGGCCATGGAACCCCTCTCCACCTGGGATGCCGACCTGTTGCGCGATCATAAGGTGGAGGTGCTGCGCGCGGTCGCACCTCTCGATGCCAGGACGGTCAGAGTGCGTGCCGTGCGCGGGCAATACCGGCGGGGGCGCATCGGCCGGGGCCAGGTCCCCGGCTATCGCCAGGAAGCGGGCGTGGCGCGTGACTCGCGAACCGAGACCTTCGCCGCCTTGCGGCTGGAGATCAATAATTGGCGCTGGCAGGGGGTACCGTTCTATCTGCGCAGCGGCAAGCGGCTTGCAAGCGACTGTTCCGAAATCGCCGTGCAGTTCCGTGAGGTACCCGGCCCGCTGCCAGGGGCGGTCGCCGCCGGCAACAACTGGATGATTTTCCGCATCCGCCCGCGTGAGTGTCTGGATTTGATTGCCACAGCCAAGCGGCCCGGTCTGAAACTCGCCGGACATTCGGTTGTGCTGAGCACCCCTTACGCCCGCGATGGCGAGGCGGAGTTCTCCGCCTATGAGCAGTTGCTGATGGATGCGCTCACCGGTGAGCGCGCGCATTTCCTGCGTTTTGACGAGGTGGAGTGGGCCTGGCGGGTGATTGATCCCGTGCTGCATGCGTGGCAGCAGGGCGATCCGGCTCTTTATGCAGCCGGCAGCGAAGGCCCGATCGAGCAGCAGCGCTTGCTGGCCCCGGGACATTACTGGCGGCCCATCCGCCTGTCGGCAGGAGCACCGCGATGAATGCCCCCGGCCGACCCGGTGTTGCCCCTACCTGGGCGAGCAGCGCCAAGGATCTGGTGAGCACGGCACTGGATGCCAGTCGGGTCTGGTTCACTCTGGGTTACGGCATCCTGAACGAGGTATTTTGGCCTTCCTGCAGCGAGCCGCAGATTCGTGACCTCGGATTCATTGTCGCAGGCGAGGGGTTCTGGGCCGAGGTCAAGCGCGAACACCGCTACCGGCTCACCACGCCCGCTGCCGATATTCCGCTGGCGAGTGTGGTGCATGAGCATGATCGCTACCACCTGCATCTGGAGTTCATCGCCGATCCGCTGCGCGATGTGGTACTGATCCGTTATCGCCTGGAGGGCGAGGGGCTGAAGCTGTATGCCCTGCTTGCACCCCATCTCGGTGGCTCCGGTCACGGCAATTCCGCCCGGGTAGAGCCGCACGAACTGATCGCATTCAAAGACGTTTCCGCGCTGGCGCTGGCGGCGCAGGGAGGATTTGCGCGCGGCAGCGCCGGCTATGTGGGGACATCCGACGGCTGGCAGGATTTCCATCAGCACAATGCCATGACTTGGGAATACATCGAAGCCGCAGACGGAAATGTGGCACTGCTCGGTGAACTCGCACAAACCGAAGGCACCCTGGCATTGGCGTTCGCTGCCACGGTGGAGGGCGCCAGGACGCTTGCGCATTCCTCGCTCGCGAGAGGGTTTGATTCAGCCCGAGATCGCTTTGCCACCAACTGGCGGCGCTGGGCGCGCGAGCTGAAGTGCAAAGCACCCACACCCGCACTCACGCGTGCGGCACGCCGCTCGGCGATGGTGCTCAAGGTGCATGATGACCGGACGTACCCCGGTGCGATTGTCGCGAGTCTCAGCGTGCCATGGGGCGCCACGCGCGATGATCCGGGCGGCTACCATCTGGTGTGGCCGCGGGATGCGGTGGAGGCGGGGCTCGCGTTTCTCGCCTGCGGCCACCACCACGAGGCGCGCGCCATGCTCGCCTATCTGATCGCCACACAACAGCCGGACGGTCACTGGCCGCAGAACTTCTTTTGTGACGGTCGTCCGTTCTGGAGCGGTATCCAGCTGGACGAAGCCGCCCTGCCGGTGTTGCTGGCCGCCAAACTCGATGAGCTCGGCGCTCTGGGCGATCTGCGGCACGACGCCACCCGCATGGTGCGTACGGCGCTGGCATTCGTGGCGCGTACCGGTCCCTTCAGCCCCCAGGACCGCTGGGAGGAAAATGCCGGCGCCAACCCCTTCACGTTGGCGGTGATCATTGCCGCTCTGGCGGCAGGTGCCGGGCACGGGTTTCTGGAGGACGCAGACCGGGATTACGCACTCTCTCTCGCTGATGACTGGAATGCACGCATTGAGTCCTGGGTGTATGCACGGGACACCGGACTCGACCGTGAGCACGGCATCCGCGGCCACTACGTGCGTATTTCCCCGCCCGGGCAGAGCGCGCAGCGCGGCCGCGTGGTGCTCAGCAACCGTGCCGACGAAACACTGCCGGCGCGCAACCTGCTGGGGCTTGAATTCCTTTATCTGGTGCGTCTCGGGTTGCGTGCTGCGGATGACCCGCGTATTCGTGACACGGTCAAGCTGGTGGACACCCTGCTGCGGGTAGAGACTCCCAGCGGCCCGTTCTATCACCGCTACAATGAAGACGGCTACGGTGAGCGTGCCGACGGCCGCGCATTTGACGGCAACGGCATCGGCCGTGCCTGGCCGCTGCTCACGGGGGAACGTGGGCATTACGCCCTCGCTGCCGGTGAAGATCCCCTGCCCTATCTTGAGGCCATGAACGCCGCCGCCAGCGCGGGAGGCATGATTCCCGAGCAGGTCTGGGATACCGAACCCATCCCCGAGCGGTTCCTGTTTCCCGGCCGTCCCACCGGCAGCGCCATGCCGCTGGTGTGGGCCCATGCAGAGTTTCTCAAGCTCGCGGCGGCCGTGCAGGGCGGCAGCCCCGTCGAGCGGCTGGAAGCCGTAAGCCGGCGCTACCGCCGGCGCCGCGCCCGCACGGTTGTGCACTGGCGTGCCCAGGCGCCCTGTGCGGAACTGCCTCACGACGCGTATCTGGTGGTGGAGGCCGGGGAGCCGTTTGTGCTGCGCTTCGGCGTGGATGGCTGGAAACGTGTGACCGAACTTGCCAGCAGTCCGCTCGGCTTCCAACTGCACGGTGTGCAACTCGCTGCGGCGGAGCTCGCCGCCCGGCAATCGCTGGAGTTCACCCGGCGGTTTCTCGGTGCGCGGGGCTGGGAAGGGCGCGACTGGCAGCTGCAGTTCGTCACGGTGTTGTCTGAAAAGGTGGCGACATCATGACCGCGGCATCCGGCAGCGAATTACGGATCTTTGCCGATGCGCATGGCTTGTACCGGGCGGTCGCTGCGGAACTCGTTGCCTGTGCAGCGCGGGCCATGGATGCACGCGGCCGGTTCACCATTGCGCTCGCGGGGGGCAGTACACCGCGTCCACTCTATGAACTGCTGGCGTCCCCGGAGTTTTCAGGGCAGTTGGATTGGACACGTACCGAAGTATTCTTCGGTGACGAACGCTGTGTTCCGCCCGATGATAGGCGCAGCAACTTCCGCATGGCGGCCGACGCGCTGCTCGCACACGTGCCGCTGCCGGCTGATCGGATTCACCGCATCTACGGGGAGGAAGATCCCGCGTTCGCGGCACTGCACTATGTTCAAGAGTTGCAGGCAGCCTTCCGCTGTGTGGAGGCGCCGCGCTTCGATCTCATTCTGCTGGGAGTGGGTGAGAACGGACATACCGCTTCGCTGTTTCCCGGCAGTGCTGCGCTGCGCGAGAGCGTACGTCTGGTTGTTCCCCAGTACGTGGAATCCCGGCAGGAATGGCGTATCACCCTCACACTGCCGTTGCTGAACGCGGCTGCGGCCGTCTGGGTACTGGCCCAGGGTGCGGCCAAGGCAGGCGTGCTGCAGCGCGTCCTGGAAGGACCATTCCTGCCGGAGGTGTTGCCCGCACAGGGTCTCGCGCCGGCCCATGGCCAACTGGTCTGGTGGCTGGATCGCACAGCCGCTACCGCTCTGAAACACCCCCCCAGCTGATCAGTGCGTTTCCCGTTGCAGGTTGATCGCCGGAATCGGCAATCCTTTGGTGTTTTTGCAAGGCACTGCACGACGACTGCCGGACCACAGGTGGCGAACCGGCGGGTTTGTCAGGAATGAATGGGAGAAAATGTGAATCGCCACGGACCCCTGAGGGTTTTAATGCTCGGATGGGAATATCCGCCGCGTTTCGCGGGTGGACTCGGCAAGGCGAGCCAGGGAATCGCCCGTGGGCTTGCCGCACTGGGTATCGAAGTGCTGTTCGTACTTCCAAGCTTCAGGCCACGCCGTGCGGCGCCGCGCCTGCGGGTGACGGGAGCACGGGAGTGGTTGTTGCAGGGCGGCAATTCAGTGAACTCACGCCAGCCACCAGGCGCCGGCCGTCTGGGGTTATTGAGCGTGCCGGCGCGGTTACGCCCTTACCGGGCGCCCACGCGGGGCGCCGGACCGGGCGCTTCTCGTGCCACGGTTGCGGGAGCCGGCGCGGGGGATACTGCCACCGGACTGTACGGGAGCGATCTCGGACGCGAGGTGACGCGATTTGCATTACACGTCGGTCGCCTGGCGGCCCGTACCCACGCCGACCTGATCCATGCCCATGACTGGATGAGCTTTCCCGCGGCGCTGGCGGCGGCAGCGCCACGGTCGCTGCCGGTATTCCTGCATGTGCATTCCACCGAGTACGATCGCAGCGGCGAAGCGGTCAATCCCGCCATCGCCGAAATCGAGCGTGTCGCCCTTGAGCGCGCCGCCCACATCTTCGCGGTGAGCCACTACACGGCCAACGTGCTCATCTCCCGCTACGGAATTCGCGGTGAGAAAATCACGGTGGTGTACAACGCTCCCGACGATGAAACCTTCTCGCTCGATGCCACCCTGGGGGCACAGGGCCCGACGCGCCCGCATTGGATAGTGTTCCTCGGCCGCCTGACCTTTCAGAAAGGGCCGGATCATTTTCTCCACGCAGCGCGCTGGGTGGCGCAGATGAATCGCGAGGCACGTTTCCTGGTGTGCGGCAGCGGCGACATGCTGCCTGCGCTGCGCGCGCTGGCCGGCAGCCTGGGGATCGCCGACCGGGTCGAGTTTCGCGGTTTCCTGCAACCGGCCGCAGTGGATCGCCTGCTGTCGCGCGCCCGATTACTGGTCATGCCGAGCGTGTCAGAACCGTTCGGCCTGGTGGCGCTGGAAGCATTGCGCTGCGGTACTCCGGTCATCCTGTCGAAACAGTCCGGGGTGCGCGAGGTGCTGGGCCACAGTCTGCAGGTGGATTTCTGGGATCACGAAAAACTCGCGGAGCAGATGCTTGCGGTGCTGCGTCTGCCGGTGCTGGCGACCCAGTTGGTGGAAGAGGGACGCGAGCAGCTGGGCCGGCTGTCTTGGGAGGAATCCGCGCAACGGGTGCTCGCTGCCTACGCGCAGGTTACCGGAATCCCGTTAGCCGGTATTACTGCACGGTAACCCTGGAGACCACATGGAACTCGATGTGTGCTTTTACTTCCAGGTACATCAGCCTTGGAGGCTGCGTCCTTACCGCTACGCGGAGGTCGGTTCCCGCCATGACTATTTCGATGAGGAGGTCAACGCAAGGATTCTGCGCAGAGTGACCGAGAAATGTTATCTGCCCATGAATGACCTGCTGGCAGAGCGGATCCGGACACTTGGCCCGGCATTCCGCGTGAGCTTCTCCATCACCGCGACCGCGCTGGAGCAGATGCAGGCCTACGCCCCCGAGGCTCTGGCCTCTTTTCGCAGGCTGGTTGCCGGCGGCGGCGTGGAACTGCTGACGGAGACCTCCCATCACAGTCTGGCTGCCCTGTACAGCGCGCCGGAGTTCGCGGCGCAAGTCCACCACCACCGCGCCGTATGCACGCGCCTGCTCGGCGCCCCGGGGGACGTGTTTCGCAATACCGAGCTCATCACGAGCGACGCGATCGCAGCCAGCATCGCCGCTCTGGGTTTTCGCGGCATCTGCATCGAAGGCGCTGACCGCCTGCTCCGGGACCGCAGCGCCCTGCAGCCCTACCGTTTTGCCGCCGCGCCCGGACTGGTGGCGCTGCCGCGGCATTATCGGCTGAGTGACGATATCGCCTTCCGGTTTTCGGACCGTGACTGGCAAGAATGGCCGCTCACGGCAGACCGCTTCGTGCAATGGTTGGGCGCGCTGGCGCAGATCAAGGCAGGGCATTCACCGGACCGCGGGTTCCTCGGCTTGTTCATGGACTATGAGACCTTCGGCGAGCACCAGTGGGCCAGCACCGGTATCTTTGAATTCATGCGCGCGCTGCCCGCCGCGGTTCTCGCGCGGCGGGGATTTCGCTTCGTGACTCCCTCCGAGGCCGTGGCTCGCACCCCCACACGGACTGATATGCTCGAGCTGACGACGCCGGTATCCTGGGCCGATCTGGAACGGGATACGACGGCCTGGGACGGCAACCGCATCCAGCAGTCCGCTCTGCAGGCGGCGTTTGGACTCGAACCCATACTGCTGCGCCACCAAGCCGCCGCTCCCGGAGAGGGCGCAAAGCTGATCGAGGAATGGCGGCGCCTGCTGAGCAGCGACCATGTGTATTACATGTCCACCAAACATTGGGCGGACGGCGACGTGCACAAGTATTTCAGCCCCTACGAATCGCCCTATGACGCTTACATCACGTACATGAATGTGCTCGCCGACCTCACTGACCGTTGCGGGGGGAACAGCCGCCGGAATCTGGTAAAGCCTGAAGGCGCATAGGCAACCGCATCGTGCTCCGGGTGGCGCGCCAGCCTGCTGCGTGATGCCGCCTGAGCGTCAGTGTCCCGATCCGGGCGCCGGCGGGTAATCGGAGCGGTAAATCGCCGGATTGGCGGGACCGCTCACTTCCAGGTAGCCCACCAGCCCGCGTTCCATACGCGACAGCGCATGATCCACCAGCAGGTACTTGCCGGATACTTCGGGCGTGAGTTCCACCATCACCGCCCCCCCCGGCGGCACCGACACGGTTTGCACGTCGCGCACCGGCGGCGACACCAGCGAACCCCACTCATAGACCCGGTCCATGATTTCGCCGATCACGTGGAACGAGGAGGTGAAGTTTGGGCCGCCCACGCCGAAGAAGATGCGCACGTGGTCGCCGACCTTGGCATGCAGGGGATGGTATTTGGTGAGTGCGCCTACTTCGCCGTTGAACACGAAGTAGGTGGGTTGCTCGTCCAGCAGTTTGTTGACGTCGAATTCCTGAGCGCCGTGCTGGCTGTAGGCGCCGGTGGTGTAGAGTTCGCCCTGCATCACGTAGAACTCTTTGTCCACCTTCGGCAAGCCGCCGGCCGGCTCCACCAGGATCATGCCGTACATGCCGTTGGAGATGTGCTCCGCCACCATCGGCGTGGCGCAGTGATACACGTACAGTCCGGGCTTCAGCGCCTTGAACGTGAAGCTGCGTTCCTGCCCCGGCGGCACCTGCATTACCGCCGCGCCGCCGCCGGGGCCGGTGACCGCGTGCAAGTCAATGGAGTGGATCATGTGGCTGCCAGCCGGATTTTTCAGCGTGAGAGTTACGCTGTCGCCCACGCGCACCCGCAGCAACGGTCCCGGCACCTTGCCATCGAAGGTCCAGTAGGTATAGGTGGTGCCGTCGGCGAGACGGCCCTTCACTTCCTCGGTAGTCAGAGTGAAATGCACCTGCCCGGGGCCGCGAGCACCCACGGGCGGCGGCACATCGGCGGGATCGCGGCTGATGTCGCTGGCTTCCACTGTTTGGGCGGCAGCGGTTTCGCCCACGATCAGCTTGCCTTCCATGCCGGCTTGGCGGTGGCCCGGCAGGGTGCAGAAATAATCGAAGCGGCCGGTCTGGTCGGCGCGGAACACGATCACCGTGCTGGCGTTCATGCCCACCACGTGATTCGAGAGCGCCTTGAACTCGGGTACGCTGATATCGTGCTCGGCGCCGTCGCCGTCAATGAGGGTGATTTGTACCACCGCGCCCGGTGGCACCTTGAGGGTGGGATTGTCCACGCCGTCAATACCGTTGCCGACGCCGCGGAAGGTCATGCCCTTGGCGCCGATATGGGTCTTGAGGGTGAAACTCACATCCGGCCGGTAGCTCGCGGGGGAGTTGGGAAGGTTGGAGTGGAAGGCAAAAGCGGCCGGGTTACCCAGCCACCACAACAAAACCCCTACGCCGAGGGTGAATGCGCCCGGTTTACCGGTCCGCAGATATCCGTAGAAAGCACGCATGGCCGACCTCCTGTATAGCCTGTGACGAATGCCGCGAATGAAAGATAACACTCAGGTGGGTCATGGACTTTGACTTGGATCAATTCGCAGGGAGATAAACAATACGCCCGACGCATTTTGCCCCGGGTCGGACAACCGGCCAGGGTGCGGCCGGCGAGGTTAGCCGGATGTCCACCGGACATCCGGCCTGGCGGCACGCCCACGCAGGGAAGCGTGAGCCGGTGGAACCACCAGGGAAGGTGTATGAGCGTGAAGTGTCAACGATTGGTCGGGGTGACAGGATTTGAACCTGCGGCCCCTACGTCCCGAACGTAGTGCTCTACCAGGCTGAGCTACACCCCGAAAAGGTTGCATACTATAAGGGAAGGCACGGGGGGGCGCAATTGCACTTGCCTTTTTAGGGAAGGCGCCTTTGTTTGCATATCCGGTCCGGGCGAAGGGAAGACGTTCTGACCTTTGGCGGGATAACCACGGCATGCAATCGGCGGATTCCAATCCGGCGCCGGCACATCCGGCTCAGACAGACGCGCAGCGGCTGTTTTGGCGACCCTTGCCGCTGGCGAGCGTATTGGGACAATCGGATTATGCCGGCTTCATAGTGGCCGTTATCTGGTTTGCCATCAATGCCGCGTGCATATGGTGGGCCATAGTCAACGGCAGCTTCAGCTGGAATCTGTGGCGTGTTGATCTGTTCGGTACCCATGTGGTCTTTGGTTTTTATCTGCCGTGGTCGCTGTGCGTGCTTCTGGTGATGTGGTTCGGCTTGGAGTGGGCTGCGGTACCCGCCTATCTGGCGACACTCTTTGGAACGCTGCACACCAGCATGCCGGTTGATCTCGCGGTGGTGAACGCGCTGCACAACCCGCTGGCCATGGCAGTATATTTTCTGTTCTATTGCGGGCTGCGCCATGACTATTCACTGCGTAGCAGGAAATCCTGGCTGATTTTCATCGCCGCGTCGCTGTTGGCATCCATAGTGAGTTCCATAGGCGCGTTCATCTCGGAATTCAATGTTGCAGTGAGCGGTGCGGAGCTCTGGTCCAATTGGATGGGCTGGTGGCCCAACGCGTTTCTGCAGTCGCTGCTCATTGATGGCCCGCTGATTTACCTGTTCTCACCCGCCATTGAACGCACCAAGCAGCGTTATTTCCGGCGTGTGCCCGCCGAGTTGTTTTCCATGCAGAAACTACTGCTCGCAGTCAGCATGTTCGTGCTGTGCCTGGCTCTCTTTATCCTGGTGGATGATCGCTGGCAGGACATACGCGCGCACGCTATTCTGGCAGCGCCGCTTTCCGATGATCTGCGCGCCCAGATCCAGACGCAATTCAATGTCCAGCACTTCGTTGTATGGGTACTCGCGTTGTTACTTGCCGGGACCTCACTCGGAGGCGTGATTGTGGCCGGCCGCTGGGTACGCCGATTGCACGAGCGCGCTGACTCGGAGACGCGCGAGGTGCGGGACGAAATACGCCGCAGCGAGGCACGCTTCCGCAATTTCTTTGAAAGGAATCCGGTGCCCATGTGGGCCTTCGATCCTGACACGGGGCGATTCCTGGAAGTCAATCCCGCGGCCTTGCACGCTTACGGATACTCGCGGGATGAATTCCTGAGCATGACGATTTTTGATATCCATCCGCCGGAAGATATCAAACACCTTAAAAAGAAATTCAAGTCGGCGGATGCAAGCGAGCCGTTCCGGCATGCGGGCGAGTGGCGGCATCTGCGCAAGGATGGCAGTCTGATTGACGCAGAAGTGCATGTCAGCAGCATGAAAATGGATGGCAGGTCTGTAAGTCTGGTACTGGTGCATGACATTTCACCGCGCAAGCAGGCGCACACCGCCATGGAAAAGCGCACGCAGGAACTGCGTATTCTGGCTGCGGCTTCACTGGAGTTGGCCGGCGCACAAACCATGGAGCAGGTGTTGCAGCTCGCCGCGGATCGGGCCCGGCAACTCACTCAGGCCAACCTTGCCGTGACACATAGCTGGGGGCAGGGCAATCATGGGCATATTACCTGGCGTGTCTCACTCACGCCGCAGTACGCCCACTGGGCGGATTTCAGGGTGCCGCCGGATGGCACAGGCATATACAAGCTGGTAACACAGAAACTGCACCCCGTACGTCTGACAAGGACTGAACTACAGCATCACCCGCAGTTTCATGGATTTGGAAAGTACTCGGAAAAGCATCCGCCGCTTAATGGGTTGCTCGCAGTACCGCTGACAACGCGTGATGGTGCGGTGACGGGGGCATTGATGGCATCGGACAAGGTTGATGGCGAATTCGATATCCAGGATGAAGTGCTGCTGATGCAACTGGCTCAAACCGCCTCCGTGAGTCTGGAGAATGTGCAGCTGAATGATGCATTGCTCCGCCACATGCAGGAACTGGAACGGCGGGTTGCAGAGCGGACGCAGGAACTGGATATCAGCAACCGGGAGCTCGATGCTTTTGCCTACTCCGTGGCCCATGACCTGCGGGCACCGTTGCGCGCCATGCATGGCTTTGCCAATGCGATACTGGAAGATTACGGCTCCCGGCTTGATGAGGATGGGCACAATTATCTGACGCGCATAGTAAATGCGGCGCGGAATATGGATATGCTGATCCAGGACTTGCTGGCCTACAGCCGGGTAGGTCGGGTACACATGGTTATGGAAGGTGTACGGCTGGATGAACTGATAGGTGAGATACTTGCAGAGCTTGCACCGGACATTGAAATGCGCCAGGCCGTTATCCGCGTGGATGTTCCATCCCTGCTGACGCAGGCGCACAGAGGGACCCTCAAACAGATTATCCTCAATCTGGTGAGCAACGCGATAAAATTTGTGGCACCCGGCAAGCGACCTGAAGTGAACATTCACGCAAGGGCATGCGAGGGCTGGGTGGAGATGGCGGTTTCCGACAATGGTATCGGCATTGCGGCGGAACATCGTGAACGTATTTTCAACGTGTTTGAAAGGCTGCATGGTGCAGAAGCTTATCCGGGAACAGGCATCGGCCTGTCTATCGTCAAGAAGGGGCTGGCGTGCATGCACGGAGAGATACGCGTGGAATCAGGGGAAACAGGCAGCACGTTCCGGCTGCGGTTAAAGGAGTTCCGGCATGAATAGAAACGGCAGAACAACCATATTACTGGTCGAGGATGACCTGAATGATGTGATGCTCATCAAGCGGGCATTCAGCAAGTCACGCATCGTTAATCCCATCGCCTGTGTTGAAAATGGCGAGGATGCGGTGGCGTATCTCAGGGGGGACGGGAAATATGCCGACCGGCGGCAGCATCCCCTGCCGTTCATGCTTTTGCTGGACTTGAAGCTGCCGCGGCTGTCCGGACACGAAGTGCTGCAGTGGCTGCGCGGGCAGCCGTTATTGAAACGCCTGCCGGTAGTGGTACTTACTTCCTCACGGGAGCCTGTGGATATCAACCGCGCCTATGAACTCGGTGCCAACTCGTACCTGGTGAAGCCGGTGGTTTTCGAGGAATTCGCGGCGCTGATGCGGCAATTACAGGTTTATTGGCTGATGCTGAGCGAGCATCCCGATATCGGTTGAGTTACTTATCGCGCCGCTTTCTGCGGCGGCATATGCTGTCAACATCGTAGAACAGGGTCCAGACACCAAACATGACGACCATATCCACCGATTCCCGACTGCTTCTCGTGGATGACAACCCGGATGATCGGGCATTGGTAGCCAGGGAGTTGCGCAAAGACATGCCGGGTATTGGGATCACCGAAGTACTGGACCTGAGCGCGCTGGATACGGTACTGGAGGCGGGTGCTTTTGATTTGGTGATCACGGATTTTTACCTGCACTGGATCACAGGTCTGGAAGTATTGAAGCGGGTAAAGATCCGCTGGCCCGAGGTACCGGTCATCATGTTCACCGGTACCGGCACGGAGGAGGTGGCGGTGGAAGCCATGCGTCTCGGCCTTTCCGATTACGTCGTCAAGGCTCCCCGACACATGATGCGCCTGCGACGTGCGGTGCATGCGGCACTGGCCCGTACCGGAGAGACACGTGCTCGCCAGCATGCCGAAGATACGCTTGCCGATGCGTTGCAGTATATCGAAGACGGCTTCATTCTGTTTGATGCCAAAGACCGCTTGATTCTGTGTAACGAACAGTTGCGGCGCATGTATCCAAAAATTGCCACTGATCTTGTGCCCGGAAGTAAGTTCGAGGACATTCTCAAGGCCGGTATCGAGGGGGAGCAATTCAGATCTGCCAGGGATAAGAGTGATAAGTGGCTGCAAGAGCGGCTTGCCGCCCACAGGCGTGCTTCCGGCAGTCTGGAGCAGCAGCTTGATGACGGCCGTTGGGTGCTCATCAAGGAACGACGCAGTCACGACGGCGGTTTTATCAATATTTATACCGATATCACCACCCTCAAGCAGCGTGAGCTGGAACTGGAAAGGCTGCTGTCAGAACACATCATGTTGGCGGCTGCCACGCAACAGTCCTCCGCTGGTGTGGTGGTCGTGGATGTGCAGTCCGCGGACGAAAAATATCCAATTATCTACGTCAATCCCGCTTTCGAACGCATTACCGGCTATACGTCCACGGACGTGCGCGGCAAGGATTGGCGCCTGCTCGTGGAGATGACCGGCACAAGTGACGATGCCTATCAGAAGATTCGTGCCGCATTCCAGGCGCGCAAGTCCGAACAGATAGATGTTGTCAATCATCGAAAAAACGGCGAGAAGTTCTGGAATTCATTTTCCATCAGCCCGGTATTTGACGAACGCGGAGCGTTGCGCTTCTACGTGGGCGTGCTTACGGACATCAGCGACCGTGTGCGTATCCGCGACATGCTGGAGGAACGCACGCAGATGCTGGGCGAGGCGGAACATCTGGCGCATCTTGGCCATTGGCGCTGGGACATCCAGGCGGACAAGCTGTGGCGGTCCGAAGAGATATACCTGATTCGCGGGATGTCGCCGAACGATGCACCCGGAGATTTCCGCGGCACACTCAACACCTTTCATCCCGATGATCGGGAGAGAGTGAGCAATGCCATCAGCGGCGTGGCGGTAAGTCATCAAAGCACGGAATTCGAGGCCCGGGTTCTGCGGCCCGACGGTGAAACCCGTTATGTACGCATCATAGGTCAATACAGTCCGCCCGCCATGGAGATGGACGAGGCGGTATTCGGTATTTTCCAGGATATCACTGCACAGAAACAGCAGGAAACCGCACTGCGCCGCAGTGAACGGCGTTACCGCCGCCTCATGGAAGCCGTGCCACACGGCATCACGGAAATCGCCATTGACGGTACTATCACTTACGCCAACCAGTCGCATCACAAGATGCTTGGATACCAGCGTGGCGAGCTCATCGGCAAATCCGTGCTTGATCTCATTGCTGATCCGGCGCGGCAGGCCGAGGTCAGGCGCCGTTTCCAGATGATGGTCAAGGCGGAGGCTTTCACGCAGGCGTTCACCAGCCGCTATTTGACCGCCGATGGCCGTTCCATTGATGTGCAGGTGGATGCGGTCATCAGCCGCGACGAGAACGGCAAGGTCAACGGCGTGATTACCGTGGCCACGGATATTACCGAGCGGGTACAAGGTGAGAAACGACTGCGCTATCTTGCATTCTATGACCCATTGACCGGCCTGGGTAACCGGACACTGTTGAATGAGCATTTGCGGGATCAGCTTGCCAACCGCCAGGAAGGCATGCGTGTGGCCGTAGTGCTGTTTAATATTGATGGCTTCAAGATTATCAACGACGCTCTCGGGCATGATGCGGGCGATGCCGTATTGCGTGAATTCGGGGTGCGCCTGGCCGCTATATCCGGCAATCAGGATGCGGTGGCGCGTCTGGGCGCCGATGAATTTGCCCTGGTGTTGGCAGGGGAATTTGACCGGGACAGCCTGCGCGCCAAGGTACGGGAGATCAAGAACACCCTTGAGGCGCCACAGCAGATTTCCGGCAGCCACCTGGAGATACGCCTCAGCGTGGGCGTGTCCGTGGCGCCGATGGACGCGAATGACAGCGAAGAGTTATTGCGCAATGCCGATAGTGCCCTCCTGGATGCCAAGCGCGATACCCCGGCCGGCCTGCGTTTCTACAGCGTCGAAATGAAGGCGCTGGTGGAGGAATTCCTGATGCTGCGCGGGCGTTTGCGCAGTGCGGCGCTGCAAGGTGAGTTCTATCTCGAATACCAGCCGCAGGTGGAACTGGGAACCGGCAAAATCACCGGTCTGGAAGTGCTGCTGCGCTGGCGCACCGAGGACGGCGTGCTGATTCCACCCGGAAAGTTCATACCTATCGCCGAGCAGAGCGGTGACATCGTTACGCTTGGCAATTGGGTTTTGGAAACCGCCTGTCGTCAGGGCGTGGCCTGGAGAAACCAGGGGATAGAGCTGGTGCCCATGACCGTGAACATTTCCGCGCGGCAGTTCCTGCAGGATGACCTGGTGCGCATGGTGAATGATATTCTGGAGCGTACCGGCTTTGATCCCCGCCATCTTTATCTGGAACTGACAGAGACAGCCCTCATGACGGACAACCCGGGAGTGTTGCAGCACATGCAGCAACTGACCTCGCTGGGCATCGGTTTTTCTCTGGATGATTTCGGCACAGGTTATTCGTCGCTCAGTTATCTCAGTCGTTTCCCCATCAAGATCATCAAGATTGACCGTAGTTTTGTAGTTGGCATGTCGCTGGACCCGAAACATGTAGCGATTGTCGGCGCCGTGGTGGCCATGAGTCGTGCACTGGGAATCGAGGTAGTGGCGGAGGGAGTGGAGGAGGCACACCAGGCGGAGAAGCTGCGCACTGCGGGCTGCAGCGTAGTACAGGGCTTTTACTACAGCCGCCCCGTATCCGCCGACGCCTGCGCTGTGCTGTTGCGCGCCGGCATGGTCAAGCCGGTGCGCCGGCACTGAGATGCCGGAACTTGCCTTAAGAGCGGCGCTCCAGGGTGAAGTCGGCAACTTCCCTGAGAGCTGCCTTGTAGACCGAGTCCGGCAGCGGCTGCAGGGCCGTTAACGCACGCTCCCGTTCCTGTTGCGCACAGGCATAGGTGTAATCGAGGGCACCGGTGGCCCTGGTGATGTACAGGATGTCTTCGGTATGCTCGCAGCCGCCGTTCTCGATAGCTGCGCGGATAAGCCGCTGTTCTTCCGGCGTGCCCTGCTGCATGGCACGGATCAGCGGCAGCGTCGGTTTGCCCTCGGCAAGGTCGTCACCGATATTCTTGCCGAGCTCCACACTGGAGGCCCTGTAGTCAAGCAGGTCGTCCACCAGTTGAAAGGCAATACCAAGATGTAATCCGTAGGCGGCAAGCGCAGTTTCCTCGGCCTGGGGCCGTTCCGTGATCACCGCGCCGAGACGCGCGCCGGCCTCAAACAGGGTTGCGGTCTTGCGGCGGATGACTTCCAGATAACGCGCTTCAGTAGTGTCGGGATCGTGGCAATTCAGGAGCTGCAATACTTCGCCCTCGGCGATGAGATTGGTGGCATCGGCCATGATCTGCATGACGCGCATGCTGTTCACCGCCACCATCATCTGGAAAGCGCGCGAGTAGAGGTAATCACCCACCAGCACGCTCGCCTCATTGCCCCAGACGGCATTGGCGGTTTCGCGGCCGCGGCGCAGACCGGAGGCGTCCACCACATCGTCGTGCAGGAGTGTCGCCGTGTGGATGAATTCGATGATGGCGGCGAGATTGATGTGGCGGTTGTCGCGGATGCCGCAGGCACGCGCCGCCAGCAGTACCAGCATGGGCCGCAGGCGCTTGCCGCCGCCATTGATGATGTACCCTCCCAGCTGATTGATGAGCGCCACATCCGAGCGCAACTCATCGCGGATCAACCGGTCGGCGGCGCGGAAATCATCGGCAATCAGGTTGCGCAGGGCGCCCAGATCCGGCGCGGCCGTAGCAGGCTGGAGGAATGTGGAGGCTTGAACCATGGGTGTGCCGGGGCTGCGGTCTTGAGGTGGCCGCGGGAAAGGCGATGCTAGGGGCGGCCCCAGGGAGTGTCAAGGCACAACTGGCAAGGCTTCCTGCTGCTGCCCACCCGACAGGTTTGACCCGCGGGCTCCCAGGCCTTAGAATTCGCGGCCCTTTGACAGTATTCCCGAAGATTTCCGGAGATTTTCATGTACGCCGTGATTGAAACCGGTGGCAAACAGTACCGGGTAAGTGAAGGCGACGTCATCCGCATCGAGAAACTCGAGGCGGAAGCGGGCGCTGCGGTTGAATTTGACCGCATACTGCTGTTGGGCAGGGACGGCAACGCACCGCTGATGGGCACGCCCTTTGTGCCGGGCGGAAAGGTCACGGGCACCGTCAAGGCGCTGGGGCGCCACGACAAGATTTTCATTTTCAAGCTGCGCCGGCGCAAGAATTACCGCCGCCGCGCGGGCCACAGGCAGGCCTACACCGAAGTGCAGATCACCGGCATCCGGTCCGGCTGAAGTTCTTGAGGTAAGCGAACATGGCACATAAAAAAGCAGGCGGCAGCACCCGCAACGGCCGCGATTCCGAATCAAAACGCCTGGGCGTCAAACTGTATGGCGGGGAAGCGGCGGTGGCCGGCAATATTCTCATCCGCCAGCGCGGTACCCAGTTCCATGCGGGGGTGAATGTGGGCATGGGCCGCGACCATACGCTATTCGCCAAGGCGGACGGCAAGGTCAAGTTTGACGTCAAGGGCAAACCACAGCGCCGCTATGTGAGCGTGGTGGTGGAATAAGGTACCGGCCCGTCGGAACGAAACGCAAAAGCCCCGGGAAACCGGGGTTTTTTGTCTCTAACGCCCTGGTTGAGTGATAGGGTTTAAGATGAACACAAGCCGCTGCAATGATATTTTCGTCTTATTCTTAACTCCTCACGCCTAACCCCTCACGCCTCACTTCTCAATGACCCAGCCATGAAGTTCGTTGACGAAGCCATCATCAAGGTCATTGCCGGCGACGGCGGTAACGGCTGCGTCAGTTTTCGGCGTGAGAAATTCATCCCCTTCGGCGGACCGGATGGCGGCGACGGTGGCGACGGCGGCAGCATTTATCTGCTTGCACAGACCGGCCTCAACACTCTGGCGGACTTCCGCAATACCCGCACTTTTGAGGCGCAGCGCGGCGGTAACGGCAAGGGCCGCGATATGACCGGCCGGGGTGGCGAGGATCTGATTGTGCCGGTGCCGGTGGGCACGTTGGTGTATGACGCGGATACCGGCGAACTCTTGGGCGATCTGCTGGAAAATGCACAACGGCTGCTGGTGGCACGCGGTGGATTTCACGGGCTGGGTAACGCGCGCTTCAAGAGCAGCGTCAACCGCGCACCACGCCAGTCCACACCCGGCTCGGCCGGCGAGCGCCGCACCCTCAGACTGGAACTCAAGGTGCTTGCGGATGTGGGTTTGCTGGGTCTGCCCAATGCCGGCAAGTCCACGCTCATCCGCGCGGTATCGGCGGCGCGGCCCAAGGTGGCGGATTACCCCTTCACCACCCTGTACCCCAACCTCGGCGTGGTCTCGGTGGGCCAGCATCAGAGTTTCGTCATGGCGGACATTCCCGGTCTCATCGAGGGCGCCTCCGAGGGGTTGGGACTCGGCATCCGTTTCCTCAAGCACCTGCAGCGCACGCGCTTGTTGCTGCATCTCGTGGACGTGGCGTCTGATGCGGGCAGCGGCGATCCGGTCAAGGGCGTGCAGGCGATCGCGAAAGAATTGGAAAAATTCAGCCCGGAACTGGCGCAACGCGAACGTTGGCTGGTACTCAACAAGATAGATTTGTTGCCGCCGGCCGAACGCAGTCGGCACTGTGCACAGATCGTGAAAGGCCTGAAATGGAAAGACCCGGTGTTCCAGGTGTCGGGGCTGGCAGGCGAGGGCACTCGCGAGCTGTGCCGGAAGATCATGCAACGCCTGGAAGACATGCAAAAGGCATCACCGCCAGCCGCTACCCGGACCAAAGTGGAATAACAGGGTATCGGGAATCCGGTATTGAAACGCCTTGCTGGCCGTCAGCGATTCCGCTTTGTAAGTGGAAATAGTATTGATTCTGCCCGTATCAATCCGGCTTTCGGCCATATGCAGACATTGAATACAAGTGTATTTTTGCATAGTTTGAGAATGAAAATGGAGCGAGCAAAGTGGAAGAAACGACACCTGGCGTGACACCAGATAGAAGCGAAGCCGAATCCGAGAACGTGCTGCCCGGTAGTTATGCTTGGCGCCGGTACTTCGCTCGGATGGTGGATTATGACCGTGATTATGACTGTCATCATTTTTGTCCTGAGCCATGTCAGTACTTTCGTGGTGATGCTCGTATATTGGGAAGGTGTGCGCACTTACCTTGAGTGGATTCAAAGTCTTCACAGCATTAATTACCTCCTGGACGTGTTTATCACCGTCATGTTGTGGCTTCCAACCGCCGGTGGTCGGGGGCCGGCATCCGGGTAAACGCACCGGTGAGATCCGCTGGCACGGCAGTCAGCGGGGCCGCATCACGCTCGCCGAACGCAAGCTCGCGGTGCGCCGGCCGCGGCTGCGCAGCCCGCAGGGCGAGGTGGCGATCCCGGCGTATGCGCGTCGGGGTGAGGAGCGCCGGCTGGGGAACCGGATCCGGGACATCCTGGTGACCGGGGTCTCGACGCGCAAGTATGCCCGGGTGTTGCCGGAGAGGGCCGGCACGCTCGGCATCCAGAAGAGCAGTGTGTCGCGCCACCTCATCCGGGTGAGTCAGAAGGCCCTTATGGCCCTGATGCGGCGGCGCCTGGCAGACCTCGACCTGCTGGCGATTTACCTGGACGGCATCGTGGTCGCTGGCTGACCTGCCTTATTGGTTCAGGCGCCGTTTGCTGACTTAATTCGAGGGTCCGCCCGCAGGCTGATTGAGGTTGATACCCGCCTGCTTGAGGCGCGCCTGGATACGCTTTACCAGTTCCGGCGCCAGCACGTTTCTACCCCATTGTTCGCCTTGCTGCAGGGAATCCTGCGCGATCTCGGGATTGTTGCGGATGATTTTCTTTCCCAGGGGTGTTTTGTAGAAGGCGATCATCTGGCGCACATCCTGGTCGCTGTAATACTTCGCATAGATCGGCACCAACTTTTCGATGAGCTGGTCCATGGTGCGCGGATCTGCCAGCATTTTCCGGGTTTCTTCTTTGATGATGGTGAATGCCTTGGGCGATATGTCCGGGTGAGAGGCCTGGAGATTGTTGATCATCTGTTGGGAGAGCGCCCGACCGAACAGCAACCCCATCTGGGCGCCGCCTGTCATGTTGATGAGCTCAAGAATATCCGCACGGGTCCGCGGCGGAACCTGATTGCTGTCCGCGGCGAAGCCGGAGAACGGAATGGTGGACAGCAGAATGCCAAGCAGGATTCCGGTTTTCATGGTCGCGCCCCTGTGTCAGTTTTTACTGATGATGATAATCGCGGAAAGCGCAACTATGGCACGCACGCTGCCGGCAGGGCAACAGAAAGCCGGCATCAAGCCGGCTTCGGTTCGCTGAAAGATGTGGGCAACTCAGGCCTTGTGATGGCCCGGATACGCTCATTCAGGCGGCTCTTGTGGCGCGCCGCCTTGTTGTGGTGAATCAAGCCCTTGTCGGCGATGCGGTCAATGATCGGCACGGCTGCCTTGTAGGCTGCTTCGGCTTCCGCCTTTTTGCCCTCGGCGGCGAGCTTTGCTACCCGTTTGATATAGCTGCGCACCATGGAACGCAGGGCCGCGTTGTGTTCGCCGTGGACCACGGACTGGCGGGCGCGCTTCTTTGCTTGCTTGGTGTTAGCCAAGGTGGCACTCCTGAAAAATGCTGTTTGACCGCCCCGGGGCGGCCGGAAAGGCTGCGTACTATACGGATTTCGCCCCCGCCACGCAACGCAGTACCCACCCCGCAGAATTGCCCGCCGCCTTGCGGTGCGGGTGTTCCACGGGTTTCGCATGGCGGCGGGAGTCGAAGGCCGGTATCATGCGCAGCTTGAGAATTCCCTGATTTTCAGGATCTTAGCCTCATGTCCCGCGCGCTCTTCAAGGCCACTTCCCTGGTGGGGGGCATGACCCTCCTCTCGCGCATTCTGGGTTTTGCCCGGGACATGGTGCTGGCGCGCTATTTCGGCGCTGGAATGGTCATGGATGCGTTCTTCGTGGCCTTCAAGATTCCCAATTTCATGCGTCGCAGCTTCGGTGAGGGTGCCTTTTCGCTGGCTTTTGTGCCGGTGATTTCGGAATACAAGACCACCCGTGAGCACAATGAGGTCAAGGAGCTGGCCGACCGGGTGGCGGGCAACCTCGGCCTGGTGCTGGTGATCATCACCCTCATCGGCGTGATCGCCGCGCCGGTGCTGGTATGGATTTTCGCGCCGGGGTTCAGCATCCACGAAAGCAAGTACGAGCTCACGGTCGCCATGGTGCGGGTGACTTTTCCCTACCTGCTGTTTATTTCGCTTACGGCCTTCGCCGGCGGTATTCTCAATACGTACGGCAAGTTCGGCGTGCCCGCCTTCACACCGGTGCTGCTGAATATCACTCTTATTGTCGCCGCCGTCTGGCTGGCCCCGCATCTCGCCAATCCCGGCATGGCACTTGCCTGGGGCGTGTTCATTGCCGGCGTGGTGCAACTGCTGTTCCAGGTGCCGTTTCTGCTCAGGCTCAAGTTGCTGCCACGGCCGAAACTCTCGGCCGGCCACGAGGCGGTGACGCGCATCATGAAACTCATGTTGCCGGCATTGTTTGGTTCTTCCGTATCGCAGATCAATATGGTGGTGGATACGGTGATCGCCTCCTTCCTGGCCACCGGCAGTGTCAGTTGGCTGTATTACTCCGACCGTCTCATGGAATTTCCGCTGGGTGTGTTTTCCATCGCGCTGGGGACCGTGATTCTGCCCAATCTCGCCCAACATTTCGCCGCAAAATCTGCCGCGGGCTTCTCGGCAACCATGGACTGGGCGCTGCGGCTGGCGGTGGTATTGGCGCTGCCGGCGGCGGTGGGTCTGTTCTGCATGGCGGGTCCGCTACTGGTCACCCTGTTCCATTACGGTCGTTTCAATGCCTACGACTCGCGCATGGCGGAAGCCAGCCTTATGGCCTACGCGGTAGGCCTGCTCGGATTCACCCTGGTGAAAATATTCGCACCGGGTTTTTACGCGCGCCAGGACACGCGCACGCCGGTCAGGATCGGCGTCATTTCCGTCATCGCCAATGTGGTACTCAATATCCTAATCACCATACCCTGGGCCATGAGCGGTTGGGCGGCACCGCATGCGGGTCTCGCCCTGTCCACCTCGCTTGCGGCATTCATCAACGCCTGGTTGTTATATCGCGGCCTGCGCCGTGCCGGGGTGTATGCGCCCACACCCGGCTGGCGGCCACTCCTCAGGCAGGTGGTGATCGCCAACCTCGTGATGGCGGGGCTGCTATGGTGGCGGGCGGGAGATCTCGGCGTGTGGCTGGCGCGCAACGCATTGCACCGCGGCCTGTGGCTTACCTTCTGGATAGGGACCGCGATGCTGGTGTATTTCGTGGTGCTGTTCCTCACCGGCTTCCGCCTGCGCCATCTGCGGCGGGTGCGCGCGGCCTGATGGGGCGACGCGCACTCCTTAATATATATATAATCGCAGGAACTTGTGGTGGAACTGATTCGCGGCCTGATTAACCTGAAACCCCGCCATCGCGGCTGTGTCGCCACCATCGGCAATTACGACGGCGTGCACCGCGGCCACCAGGCGGTGCTGCACGGGCTGGGTGTCCGCGCCCATGAGCTGCGTTTGTGCTCGACCGTGGCGGTCTTTGAGCCCATGCCGCAGGAATATTTTTCACCCGAAGCGCCGCCCGCTCGCCTCATGAGTTTCCGCGAGAAGTGGCAGGCACTCGCGGAATGTGGCATTGACCGGGTGTTGTGCCTGCGTTTCAATCGGCAGCTTGCCGAGATGTCACCCGAGGAGTTCATCGAGCGTGTCCTGATCCTCGGCCTGGGGGTGCGCTACCTGGTGGTGGGGGACGATTTCCGCTTCGGCCGTGACCGTGCCGGAGATTTTGCCTTACTCAAGACTGCGGGCGCGGCATATGGTTTTGAGGCGGCGGATACGCGGACGTTGACACTCGAAGGCGAGCGTGTGAGCAGCACGCATATCCGCGAGTGCCTCGCGGCCGGCAATCTGGAGCTGGCGACCCGGCTGCTCGGGCTGCCGTTTTCCCTGAGCGGCCGTGTGATATACGGTGACCGCCTGGGACGCACGCTGGGGTTTCCCACCGTGAATATCCCCTTGCGGCGCCGCATTACCCCGCTGCAGGGTGTCTTTGTGGCGGCGGTTCACGGCATCGGCACCGCATCGCATTACGGCGCCGCCTATGTGGGCAATCGGCCGGCGGTGAACGGCCGGCGGCTCATGCTGGAAGTGTTTATTTTCAACTTTGCGGGCGAGCTTTACGGACAGCGCCTGTACGTGGAACTGCTGCATCAGTTGCGCGGCGACGCGTCATTCGACAGTCTGGAGGCGCTCAAGGCGCAAATGGCGCGCGATGTGGCGGCGGCACGTATCTGGTTGAAGCAGCAGGGAATGAATTGAATGAGCAGCCCTGATTTATGATTGCGAAACAGGATAAGCAGTGAGCGACTACAAAAACACCCTGAACCTGCCGCGGACCGACTTCCCCATGAAGGCGAATCTGCCGGCGCGCGAGCCGGAGATGCTGAAACATTGGCAGGAGCAGGATGTCTATCAACTGATCCGCGCGGCGCGTAAGCAAGCACGCGAGCGTGGAGATATTTTCATTCTTCAAGACGGGCCACCCTATGCCAACGGCAATATCCACATCGGCCATGCCGTCAACAAGATCCTCAAGGACATGGTGGTCAAATCCCGCAGCCTCGATGGGCTGGATGCACCCTACGTGCCCGGCTGGGATTGCCACGGCCTGCCCATTGAGCAGCAGGTGGAGAAGAAGATCGGCAAGGCGGGCCAGAAGGTGGACGCGAAAACCTTCCGCGCCGCCTGTCGTGCCTACGCTCAGGAGCAGGTGAACAAGCAGCGGGAGGATTTCAAGCGCCTGGGGGTGCTGGGTGACTGGGATCACCCCTATCTCACCATGGACGCCCGCTATGAAGGCGACCAGTTGCGGGCCTTGGCGGAGATCATCCGTCGCGGACACCTATATAAAGGACTGAAGCCTGTGCACTGGTGCCTGGACTGCGGCTCAGCGCTGGCGGAGGCGGAAGTCGAGTACGAGGACAGGGTCTCGCCGTCTGTCTATGTGATGTTTCCGGCGGAGAACGAACAAGAGTTCCTGGCAAGGATGCAGACTGGCAAGTTCCCTGGCGAAGGACCTATCTCTGTGCTTATTTGGACTACGACACCTTGGACGCTACCAGCGAATCAAGCTGTAGCACTGCGTCCTGGCTACACGGAATATGTTCTCCTGCAAATTAAAGTAAACGGTGAACCTAAAAGAATTTTAGTTGCGGCTGCATTGGAAGATGAAGTCGCACGCAAGTGTGATTTTTCTATAGATGGAATTGCAGCACGAGCAAGCGGGGTTGACTTGGCAGGGTTGAAGCTGAAACATCCTTTCTATGACCGAACCGTGCCCATCGTGCTGGGCGAGCATGTAACGCTCGATGAGGGCACCGGTGCGGTGCACACGGCGCCCGGTCACGGCCAGGAAGACTTCGTGCTTGGCATGCAGTACAAGCTGCCCGTGGACAATCCCGTGGACAGTCACGGCGTATTCGTGCCAGGTACGGAATTGTTCGCCGGTGAGCATGTATTCAAGGCCAATATGCACATCATTGAAGTGCTGCGCGAACGCGGCCGGTTGCTGCATCACGCCCCTTACAAACACAGCTATCCACATTGCTGGCGGCACAAGACGCCGGTGATTTTCCGCGCCACGCCCCAGTGGTTCATCGGCATGGATCAGAACGATCTGCGCCGGGATGCACTCACTGAAATCAGACGCGTGGCCTGGACGCCGGGCTGGGGCGAGCAGCGCATCGAAGGCATGGTGGCCAACCGTCCCGACTGGTGTATCTCGCGGCAGCGCACCTGGGGCGTGCCCATCGCGTTGTTCACGGACAGGGAAAATGGTGTGCTGCACCCGCGCACCGCAGAATTGCTCGAAGCCATTGCCAAGCGCGTGGACAAGGATGGCATTGACGCCTGGTTCAGAATGGAGGCTGCAGAACTGCTCGGCGGTGATGCGTCGCGGTACGAGAAGGTGCGGGATATTCTGGATGTATGGTTTGATTCCGGCGTGGTGCATTACTGTGTGGGCGAAAAGCGTCTCGGTATCGGCGAGCATCAAAAGGCCGATTTATATTTGGAAGGTTCCGATCAGCACCGCGGCTGGTTCCAGTCATCATTGCTCACTTCCGTCGCCATGCGCGGCAAGGCTCCCTACAAGGGCGTGCTCACCCACGGCTTCACCGTGGACGAGCAGGGCCGCAAGATGTCGAAATCCCTGGGCAACGTGATTTCGCCCCAGGACGTCATCAAGCATCTCGGCGCCGACGTGCTGCGCCTGTGGGTGGCGGCCACGGATTACAGCGGCGAGTTGTCGGTATCCGGCACCATCCTCGAGCACATGGCGGAAGCCTATCGCAAGATGCGCAACACCCTGCGTTATTTACTGGCCAACCTCTATGACTTCGACCCGGGCAGGGACGCGCTGCCACCAGAAAACATGCTGGCACTGGACCGCTGGCTGCTGGCGCGGGCTGCGCGGTTACAAGAGGAAGTGCGCGGGGCTTACACGGATTACCAGTTCCATTTGATCTACCAGAAGATTTACGGATTCTGCGTAGTGGACCTGTCGAGCTTCTACCTGGACGTGATCAAGGACCGGGAGTACACCATGCAGGCAAACAGCCGCGGGCGCCGTTCCTGCCAGACCGCCATGTACCATGTCGCGGAGGCCATGGTGCGCTGGCTGGCGCCTATCCTCAGTTTCACCGCCGAGGAAGCCTGGCAATTTCTTCCCGGGAGGCGGGAAGCCACGGTATTCCTTGCCGAGTGGCATACGCTGCCCACAGTGGCCGATGAGCGCAGAGCCGAATGGGCTACGCTGTCTCAGATGCGGGATACGGTGCGCAAGGAGCTGGAGAGGCTGCGTGTTGCGGGGAATATCGGTTCCTCGCTGGATGCGGAGGTGGACCTTTATTGTGATGCGCCTTTGTCAGAAACAATTCACGATACCGTCGGCGACGAGCTGCGCTTTGCACTCATCACGTCTGAAGCACACCTGCATCCCAGTCATGAACGTCCGCAGAGTGCCGTCGTGTCGGATTGGCTGCCGGGGCTGTGGGTCGCGGTACGGCCGTCAAACCATGCCAAATGCGCGCGCTGCTGGCATCATCGCCGGGACGTGGGTACCCACCCGGAACATCCGGAACTCTGCGGCCGTTGCGTCGAGAACGTGACAGGGCAGGGTGAAACCAGGAGATTTGCATGAGTGAGGCCGACGGGAACAATTTGCGGACCGCGCAGCATGGCGCCTGGCCCTGGTTGTGGTTGTCTGCTGCGGTGATCGTACTGGATCAGTTGAGCAAATACATCGTTGCCGGCCATCTGGCACTGTACGATTCCATCCGCGTGCTGCCGGTTTTCAATTTGGTGCTGCTGCATAACACCGGCGCCGCCTGGAACTTCCTCGCCGGCGCTTCCGGCTGGCAGCGCTGGTTTTTCGTGCTGCTGGCGCTGACGGTGAGCATCGCCATCATTATCTGGCTGCGGCGCCTGCCGCGTGCGGGGTTTCGCTGGCGGGCGGCGGCGCTGGCATTGGTGCTGGGTGGCGCGTTGGGCAATGTCATTGACCGTGTACGGCTCGGCTATGTGATCGATTTCATCCAGGTGCATTACCAGAACTGGTATTACCCCGCCTTCAACGTGGCGGATTCCGCCATCACCGTCGGTGCCGCCATGCTCATCCTCGAAGGTCTTTTCATGCGTCACGCTGATCGGCAGGCGGGTACCTGACTCCAGTGGAGTAAAATGCCGCTACCGCTCCACAGGTTCTTTCATGGATATTCTGCTTGCCAATCCCCGCGGTTTTTGTGCCGGTGTGGACCGTGCCATCGAGATCGTGGAACGCGCACTCGAAATACATGGCGCACCCATCTATGTGCGCCATGAAGTAGTACATAACCGCCATGTGGTGGAGCGTTTGCGCAGTCTGGGGGCGGTGTTTGTGGACGAGCTGCATGAGGTGCCGGATGGCGCTATCGTTATCTTCAGTGCCCACGGCGTATCCCGGGCGGTGCGCGCCGAAGCCGAGCAGCGTGGTTTGCGGGTATTCGACGCCACCTGCCCGCTGGTGACCAAGGTGCATCTGGAAGTCAGCCGCTATGCCCGCGCCGGTTTCGATGTGGTGCTCATCGGTCACCAGGGTCATCCAGAAGTGGAAGGCACCATGGGTCAATTCGATACCAGTTTCGGCGGCGCCATCCATCTGGTGCAGACGCCGGGCGACGTTGACCAGCTCAAGGTGCCGGATCCGGCGCGCGTAACCTTCGTTACCCAGACGACCCTGTCGGTGGATGATACCCTGCGCATTATCGAGGCTCTGCGCCGGCGCTTTCCGGCGATCCAGGCGCCGCGCCAGGACGACATCTGCTATGCCACCCAGAACCGTCAGGACGCGGTGAAGAAGCTTGCGCGCCAGTGCGAGGTGCTGCTGGTGGTGGGTTCGCGCAACAGCTCCAATTCCAGCCGTCTGCGGGAAATCGCGGAAAGTGAAGGCACCACCGCCTATTTGATTGACGGCGCGGATGACATACGCCGCGAATGGGTGGACGGGAAACAGCGGGTGGGCGTAACAGCCGGTGCTTCGGCGCCGGAGAGCATCGTTCAGCAGGTGGTGGCAAGGCTCAGGGAGTGGGGTGGCAGGAGCGTCACCGAATCGCGCGGGATTGCGGAAAACATGGTATTCGCTTTGCCAAGGGAATTACGCGGCAACAATCCCCGTACCTGACTCTCAGGGACAGCGCAGCGTGGTGTCCGCGTTGGGCTTGTCCGATAATCTTACGCGGCCGGTGACGTTCACAATCAGCGTACGGTCATGCTTGCCGTCTTCCGAGCAGTAAAGGAAGGTGCCGTTGACGCTGCGTAGTCCCATGGGTCGGAACGTAAAGGACACCCGGTTACTGATGACTTGCGCCCTGGATGGGGTCGGCCCGTGCCGGTGCAATATGGATTCGCCGGTATCCACTTGGCCGGGACTGTCGTGATCGAGATTCTCGAATATCAGCCAGCCGTCATTCCAGTTGCGGAGTGCATGATTGCAGCGCCTGCCGTCGGCGCTCTTGCAGAGCGTTACATAACGGTTGCGGCTGACGGCTGTGTGGCGCGCGTAGTTGAGTGCGGCGGAAAGTTCATTGACCCGCGCCACGGAGCGGTTGTGGCGGATCATGGCGGTAAAACCGGGCACTGCAGTGGTCGCCAGTACCGAGACCACCGCCAGCGTCACCAGCAGTTCGAGAACGGTAAAACCCGCGTCCGTGCGCATAGCAGCCTCCCTGGCAAACGTCCTTTTTTGCTGCGACCCGGGTGACTTCCACCCGGCCGCTCGCCGCGGGTAATAATTAATGTTTCGGCCCCAGCAGTCAAGAACGGGGCTGAGGCGGTAGCGCAAGGCCGGGGCGGGCAGTGGGATGGCATGACAACGGGGCAGGGTCTAATCCCTTGAGCTTGAAGGAGCGCGGCATGCATAGGGGCGGTAGTCCTTGGCCGACGTGGACAGTGACTAATTTGTGCGCCTATACTGGACCCAGTCTAAGCTGATGTAAGAATCCAAGTGACTGATTCAACTGCCACAGTGCTCACCGGTGAGACTCTCGCGGCGCATCTCGGGACCCACGGGGTGACGCCCACCTCGCAGCGGCTGAAAATCGCCGAGGTGCTGTTCCGCAAACCGCAACACCTGTCGGCGGAACAGATTCTGGCCGCCGTCAACCGCCAGCCGCCGCGGGTCTCCAAGGCCACGGTTTACAACACCCTCAGGCTGTTCTCGGATAAAGGGCTGGTGCGGGAAGTGATCGTGGATCCGGCGCGGGTGTTCTACGATCCCACCACCGGGTCGCATCATCACTTTTACAATGCCGACACCGGCGAGCTGGTGGATATCGCACCGGAGCAGGTGAGTTTTGCGCAGCTTCCGGAATTGCCGCCGGGCACGCAGCAGGACGGCATTGAAGTCATCGTGCGGGTGCGGAGCAGCAGTAAAACCTGAGATTTACCGTCGCATGTCCGTTCCGATATACTGCGCGCCTTCAAAATCTGATCATAAGCCGGCGTAGCTCAGTTGGGTGAGCAGCGAAGCGGCGAACGCGCTGACAGGATGTCAGGGCCGGAGCGTCTCGGTGAGGCAGAGTCACGTCAGGGATGGCTGATAATATTTGTCAAATAAGCCGGCGTAGCTCAGTTGGGTGAGCAGCGAAGCGGCGAACGCCCTGACAGGATGTCAGGGCCGGAGCGTCTCGGTGAGGCAGAGTCTCGCCAGGGATGGCTGATAATACTTGTCAAATAAGCCGGCGTAGCTCAGTTGGTAGAGCAACGCATTCGTAATGCGTGGGTCGGGAGTTCGACTCTCTCCGCCGGCACCAAATCCTATCAACGGCTTACCAGTTCGTTTCACTAGGTAGCGAACGTAAAGATCCCTTTCTCGACCCTGAGAGGAGAGGTGCAGTCCGCGATCGCTGGCTTACCGAATAGAGCGCCAAGGGCCACATTGAGGTCGCCCTTGGCTTGGACGATGAAGCCGAATTACCGCACCTAGTCCTGGTAGTCCTCGTTCCCGGGTGTGGGCACCGGTTTCAACTTCGCGATCTGCGCCTGGTTCTCGAACTTCAAGGTGTAGAAGCCGCCATGGCTTGAGGTGACCCAGAGATAGAGTTCGCCATGCTGCCACACAAAGCGGCTGTGGGCTTTCGACCATGCAAAGTTGATCGGTGGACTCACGCCTTGGAACGAGTTCAGCAATGAGCCCGGATCGATCTCGGTGGGAACCGGTGGGGCCGGGCCGACGAAATATGCGATCTCCCGCGGCTTTTCCGGATTATGGATGTCGAAAACACGAATGCCCGCCTGATGGCCGGAACAGGCCAGCAACTTCGCGTCCCGGGGATTGTCGAAGGTGCAGTCGTGCACGCTGTAGCCGTAGCCGCCCATGGTGGCCGTGATGTCATTTTCGGTGAGCTTGCAATTCTTCGGATTATCCACGCCAATCATCAGCTGGGCCACGAGTTTCGGCTTTTTGAGGTTGCTGATGTCAATGAGCCTCTCGAGACCGTTCGGTGGAAGGCCTGCCTCACAGGCGGCGATGGCACCCTTGGGATAACTGCAGCCACCGGATCCGCACTCATCGCCGACGCCCAGGTAGGGCTTTCCGTGGATGAACGCCAAATCGGGCTCGATTCCGATATCGCCGTTCACCCAATATAGCGAGCTGATAACCTTGATGACAGGATGTGGGCGGCGTTTCTGTACCTGGCTGACATCATAGATGACCAGCCCGTTACCCGACTTGAAGACGCCGGGGCGGACCATGTTGCCGACCACGCCGCAGAACAGCAGCGTGCCGGGCGGATGGCCATCGACCGTAAACTGATTGAGGGAAATCCGGTGGCATATCTGGCCGGCCCCGGCGCCGCCCGCCTGGCCGTTCGGAAAGTCCCAGTCGAGTATCTCTTTCGGATGCTTCGGGTCCGTGACGTCGATGGCGTAGAGACGACGCTTCGTGAACGAGGCGAGCCAATACGTCTTGCCGTCGTACGCGAAATTGCCGGCGTGGGCCACCAAATTCGGGTCCGGCAACTGGACACTGGCCAGCAACCGTGGGTGCGCACAATTGGACAGGTCGTAGAATGAGACGGCGGGTTGCGGTCCGGCGCCCATCCAGCTCTCAGCGGTACCCAACAGCGCGCGCCGGGGGTTGACCGACCCGTCCTCCCAGTCGTACAGGGCGGCTGGATCATCCAGGTTGGTGACATACCTGGGCGCGCGCGGGTTCGACACGTCCAGCACCTGGATGCCGGGGTGCAGGAGTGGCGGAACCCCCTTCTGCCCGGCCTCATAGCCCTCGGTCGTGATGTAGGCGCAATGGCCGTACCACATCAACTGGTGACCGGCACCCTGGCCTTTGTATTCGCCGACGATGGCAAGATTGCAGTTGTACGGCCGGGTCGAAGCACCACTGGTACGTTCGGCCGACGTGAGCTGACCGTCTACCCCCGTCTCGGTCCGATCTCCCGGTTGGCAAACCGGCGTGGGCACGGGGCCGAGGAATGGGGTCTGCGCCTTCAGTTTCACAGGGATGGCCGCCGATAGCACCAAGACACCAACAACGAGCGACAGTCCGAAACTTCGGCCCATTCGATGTACATCAAGCATGGCGAGCCTCGCAGAATCTTTAAGATCTTGTTTGGGCAAGCTCGGGGAGCCGCCCCCATAAAGGTACATTATTGCGCCTTGAATGCTAAAAAGAAAGAAAAAAATGCCAAGCCACGGGCTTGTGTCCGCGGAATTCCAAGTTGGTCTCATCGCTCAGCGGTTTGCGTAGTCTCCCCCCTCTGAATGAAGTGGACCCCGAAAACCGGATATAGCGTAAGTGGATTGACGGCTCTACCCTAGACAGCTTGGATATAGAGTCATGAAACGGTCAAGATGGAAATATACGGCACTGTTCAAGGCGAAGTGGCGCTGGAGGTAACCTCTCCTCCGTAGAGGAGTGGTAAGCGCGATGTAGGGGTTCAAGGCACGGTATCGAGGGCGCGACGCTACTCTAATCTCTGCCACCGCTACGTCATAGTGCGCGTAAACATCTACGCGCAACCGACTTATCTCAAGTGCTTGATTTGATGCATGCCAATGCGCGTAATTGCGCACGGATGTGCAGTTTGCGGAAATTTCGTAATGCGTGGGTCGGGAGTTCGACTCTCTCCGCCGGCACCATCAAATCAACGGCTCGCGGGTAAGAGTCGGAATCCAATCTCGTTTGTGCGGTGGATCAATCGCCGAGCCGCACCAGCAGTCCCTTGGCGATATGGCCGTGTATGTAACCGATGCCACGCACGGCGTGCATCAGGCTGACGAGCAGCACTATGCCGATGAATATGCACACTGGCGTAAAGAACCATGAGATTACAACAGGTCCGTTGAAATACACCAGCCCACCCCAGATATGAGACAACGGTGAAAGAATCAGTGTCAGTGAAACCACCAGCCACGCTACCACCAGTGTGAAATACAGCATGCCGAGCCAGAGTTGCAGCAGCATGTACAGGAATGTAGACCAAGTACGTGGGTCCACAAGCATGTTTTTGATATGGACAAACAGGGACGTGGAACCACCGGGGTGTGGAGGCCGCCGCGGCATGCGTACGCCGAGCAGGGCCTCGACGATGCGGCCTTCCACCAGCGAAAGCATGCGCACGCTACCCAGAAACAGGAGGGCGAAGGGGATACCGATGAGCATCAGCGGTATGAGCCCGAAAGACAATGCCGTGCCGGCTACTACCCAGGTGAAATAAAAGATACCGGTGGCCAGCGACAGCAGCAGATAGAAGAGGGAAGTATAGGCGCGCGGGTCCGCCAGCACGCCGAAGAATCTGCCCGGAACCGAGCTGCGCTTTTTCGGCCGTGGGGTGCGCAAGGCAGTTTGCACCTTGGCCTCGGTGGTGCGGTAGGCTTCGGCGACTTCATCGGGGGCACCGTAGCTGGTGGCAATGGCGGCCAGTACCTGTTCCTCCGTCCGCTGTGGATGGTCATGCAGTTCGCCGCGCAGATATTCTTCCGCGTCGTAGAGGGCGTCCTGGATGAGCGCCGGGTCGGCACCGGCCAGTTCCGCGCGCAACCGGTCCAGATATTCCTGAATACTGCGGGGCACGGAGTCAGTCATGGCGGCTGTCCTTCATCATGGTGTCTACAAAATTCCGGGTAGTGACCCAGGCGTCTTGCCACTGATCGAGCACGGTGCGTCCGGCGTCGGTGATGGTGTAATAGCGGCGCGGCGGACCGGAAACCGACGGCTCCACATAGCTGTTCAAGAGACCGGCGGCGGATAGGGAGCGCAACACCGGATAAAGGGTGCCCTGTTTCATGATGCTGTTTTCCTCATCGTTCTTTTCCAGGTGTTTGGCGATCTGGTAGCCGTATTGCGGCTCCCGCGCCTGCGCCAGGGTGGCCAGCAGCACCAAGGCCACAATGCCGGCGTTAAGTTCCTTCTGGAATTTGCGCAGATGGCTTTTCCCCTCGCTCATGCGTGTTTTGATACCAGATATCTTAATATTAGTAAGTAAAATATATTACTAACTATATAATAGTCAAGCCCAAGAAGAGGTGTTTTGGGATGACCCAGTGTCAGAAAATGGGCCAGCCGTAGCGTTTCAAATCGATCCGCCCTTTAGGGCTAAAGCGGATGTTTTCCGCCTCAAGACGCCGACGCTGGTTGCCGGCCCCATCGCCCCGCTTGCGGCAGCTGATCTCTCCCTTGTGATTGATAACCCGCTGCCAGGGAACCCGGGAGCCGGCCGGCAGGCTGGCCATGGCATAGCCCACCTGACGTGCCGAGCAGCCGCCCACCAGCCGGGCAATGCGCCCATAGGTACTCACCCGCCCGCGGGGGATTTGGCACACCGTCGCATAGATACGCGCATAGAGGGAATCCCCGCAACGATTATTTCCGGGGCTGTTCACCGCAGAGGATATAGTCCTTGCCATTTTCAGAAACGTAGCGGCAATGATAGTGGGCTCGATCCAGCGGCCGGAAGGCTTCCCGGTAAGGATAAACCGGCGGGGGTCCGTAAGGGGGCTGGTACTGGGGTTGATGCATGAGTTGCAGGTTCATCCAGTCCCGGTATACGCGCGCATTTTCCAGATCCATGCGGCACGTGACATAGCGCGGCTGCGGGTACTGCCAGCCGTGTGCCTGACAGGTCCGATCATCCCTCACGGCAAGGCTCAACCTGTGCATGTGCTCCTGGGTGGCGAGGGTCGCGCAGCCCGCAAGCAGCACGGTCATCAGCATCATCAGGATCGGTTTCAAGGCATCGCCCGTCCAGCATGGTTATATAGGCCATGCAAGAGTAATCCTGCTGCACGTCGGCGGCTATACCGCCGGTCGGCTGCCTTTTTACCACAAGGTGCTGCCGCGCCAGCGAGCCTGTGGCTGGGCATGCCGGAATGAGGATTGCCGCCGGGAAAGCCGCGCAACTGCAGCAGCACGCTGCGCACCAAAAAAGCGGCCCGCAAGGCGGACCGCTTTTGGAGTATCAGGAACAGGGTTTATTTCATGACTACCGCCAGGCGGGTGACGGTGAATGTTTCTGTCGCATTGTCGTACTGACCCACCCCGAATACCCCGTAAGTCACCGCGCCCGCGCTGAGCCGCCCGGTGAGATCCGTGACGAAGTCCGTGAAATTAAGGTGCACGGTCACCACTCCGCTCTGGCGGATGACGAATATCCCGCCGTTCGCATTCGGTACGAGAGTGGGCGCCGTTCCCGCCGTGAGGGTGGTGATCACCGGTCCCTGGCGCACCACATGCACGCTGCCGGGGTTGCTGAGGTTCACCACCAGGCCGGTCGAGTTGAGGGCAGTGAAGGGTGTGCTGCTGCCACCCACCGAAATCCAGCCGATGGCAAGCAGTGCATTGGCGTTGGCGAAATCCGCCACCGAGTCCGCGTTGAAGTCCGGCGGCGCGCTGCCATAGGGCGCCACGAATCCGTCCACCTCCACCGGATCATTGGGATTGATGGTGGTGAGCGGCAAGTTGCCGGTGTTCACCAGATAACTCAGCGGATTGCTGCCGGTGCCGGTGAAATTGAACAGGCTGACCACGCGGCCGTCAAAGGACAGCACATTCACATTGAGACTGCCGCTGGCCGTGCTGTTCACCGTGGCACCCACGCGAGTGTGCTTCAGCAGGGCAAAGCCGCCGCTGCCGTTGCTGCCGGTGGCGTCCAGGGTGAGCGAGCTCGGGCTGGCGTCGGTCAATGTGCCGAGAAACAGCATGTGTTGGCCGACGGAGATGTCATTAACGGTGGCCGTCATGCCGGGGTCGCTGACCTCGCGTACCCTGGTGTTTGGGCCCACATCCACGGTCACATCATCGTTGAACACCGCCGAACCCTGAGCGCGAATCAGGGTTGCGCCACGCACCGTGAAACTGGTACCGCCACCGTTGACTGCGGTCACCACGCCTTCCACCGCGTCCAGTGTACCGCCGGGGACGCTGCTGCCGGCGTTCACTTCCGTAGCCATGAACTGGTGCTGGCCGAAGTTGTATGTACCCTGGGCCACCACCGCGGTGCCGGCACCGGCGCTTTGCAATGCCTGCAGGCCCTGGGTACCGAGGTAACCCTGGCCATTGATCAGGAAGGTGGTGTTGGAGGTGATGTACACGCGGTTGGCGCCGAAGTCGCCGCTGGTGTTGTAGAACGGCCGCAGGCCGATGGTGTAGTAGGAACCGCCGCTGTTGACGCTGGTCAACGGGCCGCGCACCCGCAGGTTCTTGCCGATGTTGGCGTCCACCTGGGCATAGAGCACCGGCGATACGGCCACGGTGTCATTGCTGAGGTCCACCTGGTTGGAGGCGTTCAAGTCGAAATCCAGGCTGAACAGTTGTGGCACGCCCGGGGCGAGCATCAGCGGTCCGTGACCCGAGAGGTTCACCTGCACCATCAGGGTGGTGACGGGATTACCGCTCGTATCCACCGGCGACACTTTGACAGCGCCACCGTTGTTTTCCACTTCGATGTCTGCATTGCTGTAGTCGAGTGTCATGCTGGCGCTGGTGTAGGTGCCGGGTGGCACACTGCCGAGAGTGAAGAACTCGGCGATGTCGGTGTACTGCGCAAAGTCCACGGTGGTGGTATTGGGCAGCACCTGGACTACGGTACCGTCCGCCCGTACCAGCGTCAGGGAGGTCACGTTGACGGTATAGGTGAGAAAATCCCCGTTGGCATCCGTGAGCGTGGTGCCGACACAGGCTTGTGGATTTCCAGGCTGCGGATTGGAGCAGTCGGTGGGAGCAGTGCCGGTGCCGCCCATGCCGCCGCTGTAACTGCCGGAGCCGCCGCAACCACCCAGTGCGAGACCCAGGCAAAAGACGCCCAGAAATACCGCTTTTCCAAAGAATTTGCCAAAAGTGTTCATGCTGATTCCCCGTGAGTGTGAAGTCCTGAGGAGTAGCAACGGCAGAAACGCGGGCGGGTTTACGCCGCGGGGGGCAAAGGGTGGTTTGCCTGCCGGAATTGTGCGCCGGGTCACATTCTGGGCTGCAGCGGCCCATGGGCAACCGCCCGCCCGCAGACTTGATCAGGGCTGGCCAAGCTCAAATTAAGTAAAGTAAGATGCGCCGGGGGGGAGGCCTGAGGAATCTGTCCTCATGGGGGGCGTCCCGCGTAACCCCTGTCTGTATGGGTTTGGCACCAGGAAATGGGCTTAGGAGTCAAGAGCGCGTGCCAATTACCACTGCCATCATTCCAGAGATCGGTAACAGCCAGTTTGAACAGCAGGTCAAGGCTGAGCAAACCAACCTGCTGTTTCACTTTGGGCGCTGGATAGACATTTCCGCGGCTATCGGTGCCATAGTGCTGTCACTGTTGTTCTGGGACCGGCTCAATCATGACCTGCTCAAAGCCTGGACCATATATATGGTGGCGATCTGCGCGATGCGTTTTGCCATCAGCTGGAATTTCCGGCGTTCCACCATCCCGGTGGAGAAGCACAAGTTATGGGAACATGCCTACCTGGTGAGCACCCTGTTACTGGGCCTCGGTTGGGGTGTCGCCGGCGGACTGATTTTTCATTCCGATTCCATTATGTACGAGGCGTTCATTGCGCTCTTGCTCGCGGCCATGGCCGCTATCGCAGTACCCTTGTTTGCGGCGAACCTTCTGCACTATCTCGTGTTCCTGACCGTCACGCTGCTGCCAGTCACGCTGCGGCAATTCTACGAATTCACCAACGCAAGCCTCGTCATCGCCGGGGTATGTGTGCTGGCGGGTATTCTGCTGGCGCTCACCGCCTACCGTGCCCACAAGCAACTGCTTGAAGGCCTGCGTCTGCGTTTTTCCTACGCGGGCATCGTCGAGGAACTCACCAGCCATGTATCCGAGCGCACGCGCGTGGAAACACAGCTGCGCCAGGGTGATGAACGCATGCGGCGCCAGAGCGATTCCCTGCTGGAACTCGCCCGCGAATCCAGTATCGCCGCCGGTGATATCCGCGGCGCTCTCAAGACAATCACTGAAAAGGCGGCCAAGGCGATGCGCTGTCGGCGCATCAGCGTGTGGTTTCTGGATGATGCTGAAAGCGCATTGCGCTGCGTGCATGTTCTTGATGATGGCAAGCACGATACCGCGCTGCGGCATGTGATCGAACGCGGCCGCTGCCAGCCGCTTTTCGATGCCATGCGGGCAACACGCACCTATGCCGTCGCCGATACATCCAGTGATGCACGCGCGGCTCCGATCATGGAGAGTTACCTCAAACCAAACGGCATCACGGCCCTGCTGGGCGCGCCGTTCCGGCAGGGATACCGGGTACGCGGCATCATACTGCATGAATATACCGAGGGTTCACGTGAATGGACGCGTGACGAGGCCAGCTTCTCAAGTTCTCTGGCTGACTTCGTGGCCCTGGCTATCACCGCCTACGACCGTCGCCAGGCCGAAGAAAAATTGCGCCAGCTTGCCAATTACGACCGCCTTACCGGGTTGCCGAACCGTTCACTGTTCATGGACCGCATGGCGCAGTCACTCACAAAAGCGCGCCGCGCCAAGCAGCGCGTGGCGCTGCTGTTCATTGATGTGGACCGTTTCAAGGGCATCAACGATTCGCTGGGCCACCAGGCCGGCGACCTGGTGTTGCGCACCATTGGCAAGCGACTCATCAACTGCGTACGTTCCGCGGATACCGTTGCGCGGTTGGGCGGTGATGAATTCACGGTGATAATCGAGGAGTGCGAAAGTGTCGAGATGATCACTAATGTATGCGACCGTATTCTGGCTGCAGCCATGGAACCCATCCTGCTGGGGCAGACGGAAGCCAACCTGAGTTGCAGCATTGGCATCAGCCTGTTCCCCAACGACGGCAAGGATGTTGAATTACTACTGCAGAATGCCGACAGCGCCATGTACAAGGCCAAGGATCATGGCCGCAACAACTACCAGTTTTTCACCCAGGATCTGCAAGCCAAGGCCATGATGCACCTGTCGCGGGAGAACGCGCTGCGCAAGGCCCTGCAACGCATGGAAATGGTGTTGCACTACCAGCCGCAGTTTGATGTGCGTATGGGCGGCATCATCGGTGTGGAGGCTCTGGTACGCTGGCAGGATCCGGAATGGGGCCTCATCTGGCCGGCGGAATTCATCCCGCTGGCGGAGGAAACCGGTTTGATCGTGCCGCTGGGCCAATGGGTGCTGCAGCACGCCTGCCTGCAGGCCAAGCAGTGGCATGAAACGATGGACGGCCGGCCGTTTCATATGGCCGTGAATCTATCGGTACGGCAGTTTGCCGCCGAGAACCTGCTGGATTTTGTGCGTGAGGCGTTGAAGGAATCCGGGCTGTCACCGGAGATACTGCAATTGGAGATCACCGAAAGCATGGTGATGCGCGACATAGGCGCCAACGTCAAGCTGTTGAAGCAGCTCAAGGAACTGGGTGTGCGTATAGGTCTGGATGATTTCGGCACCGGCCATTCCTCGCTTATGTACCTGAAGCGCCTGCCGGTGGACGTGCTCAAGATCGACCGCGCTTTCGTGGAAGAGATCGCCAACAGCAACTACGATACCGCCATCGCCCATTCCATCATATCGCTGGCGGAGAGCCTCAAACTGGAGGTGATCGCCGAGGGTGTGGAAACCGTGCAGCAGATGGAGCGACTCAAGCAGGAAGGTTGCTACAAGATGCAGGGCTTTCTCTTCAGCGCGCCGCTGGAGCGGGAGCAGTGCGACCGCCTGTTACGCGGTCAGCCCGATTTTGAGGTATAGCGGCTGTCAGCCGGCCGCTTGATCCTCAATTTCAAAGCGCATGGATAGGTCTATGGCGCGTACGTGTTTGGTGAGTGCGCCCACAGAGATGTAGTTCACACCCGTTTCCGCCACGATTCGCAGTTGCGCCATGTCTATGCCGCCGGAGGCCTCCAGTTTTGCACGTCCGGCCGTGATGCGTACCGCTTCACGCAGCTTGTCCGGATCGAAATTATCCAATAACAAAATATCAGCACCCGCCGTCAGCGCTTCGCGCAACTGATCCAGATTTTCCACCTCCACTTCCACCGGTACCTTGTTGCCCTGGTGGCGTGCCGTTGCCACGGCTGCGGTGATGCTGCCTGCCGCCATGATGTGATTTTCCTTTATGAGAATGCCATCGAACAGGCCCATGCGATGGTTGCTCGCTCCGCCGCAACGCACCGCGTATTTTTGCGCGCAACGCAGGCCAGGCAGTGTCTTGCGCGTGTCCAGGATCACCGCGCGTGTGCCCTGGATGGCCTTCGCATAACGGCGCGCCACAGTGGCGGTGCCGGACAGCGTCTGCAGAAAATTCAGGGCGGTGCGCTCGCCGCTGAGCAGTGCGCGTGCCGGACCACGCAGATGGCACAGCACCTGGTCGCGCCTGACAGGCTCGCCATCCTGCGCCAGCCATTGAATGCGGATGCGGTCATCCAGTTGTCTGAACACTTCTCCGAACCAGGCGCTGCCGCACAGCACCGCCTGTTCGCGCGAAAGCACATGGCCGCGGGCTTGCCTGTCCACCGGGATCAGCGCAGCGGTGAGATCACCGCTACCCACGTCCTCGGCAAGCGCGCGTTGCACCGTGGCGGCAATATCATCGGCAAGCGGGGAGTTCATGGGCGCGGGATTATACGCGGGGGTTTGCGGTATATCGCAACGGGGTTTAGACTTTGTCCATCCACCGCCGGTTTCATGCCGCTTGCAAAGCCTTGTGCCGGCTATTCAGGTCCAGTCAATGTTTCCAAGGAGTTTCTCATGATCCACGAATTGCCCAAGCTGCCTTACGCTCTGGATGCCCTGGCACCGTACGTTTCCAGGGAGACCCTCGAATTCCACTACGGCAAGCACCACAAGGCCTACGTGGACAAGCTGAACAGCCTGGTTCCAGGTACCGAATTCGAAAAGGCCGCGCTTGAGGACATTATCCGCAAGGCCAAGGGTGTGATTTTCAATCAGGCCGCGCAGGTGTGGAACCACACCTTTTACTGGCACAGCTTGAGTCCCCATGGCGGTGGCGCCCCCCGCGGCGCACTGGCAGGCGCCCTCAGCAATTCCTTCGGTTCCTTCGAGGCCTTTCAGAAGGAATTCAGCGACAAGGCTGCGGGCCTGTTCGGTTCCGGCTGGGCCTGGCTGGTGAAGAAACCCGACGGCAAGCTCGCCATCGTGCAGACCAGCAACGCGGAAAACCCGCTCACCGGCGCCGACAAACCGCTGCTTACCTGTGACGTTTGGGAGCATGCCTATTACATTGACTACCGCAACGCCCGGCCCAAGTACATTGAGGCCTGGTGGAAACTGGCGAACTGGGAATTCGCCGGCAAAAACCTGGGTCAGTAAACACAGCCGAGGGAAGGGATCAACATGCTGAAAATCGCAATACTACCGCTGGTGCTCTTTGGGCTGCTGGCGGCCTGTACACCCAATACCAAGCAGAAACTGTCGCAGGATACCCGGCAGGTCGGAACTTTCGCGAATGATACTTTCATCACCAGTGACATCAAGGCGAATCTGTTTGCGCAGAGCGCATTCAAGACCTTTCATATTCATGTGAAGACCGTTGATGGCATTGTGACACTGCATGGCGTGGTACCCACCGAGCAATTGCGGCAGCAGGCGGTCACCACCGCCAAGGAAGTCAAGGGCGTCAAAAGTGTGATAGACAACATCGAAGTCAACGAGCACCAATGAATTCCGCCGCCGCGTGCGGCTCAAGAGGTAACCGGTATATGGATGTGATGCAACGTATCAAGCAGCAGATTGAAAAACACCCGGTACTGCTTTTCATGAAAGGCACACCGGACTTCCCGCAGTGCGGCTTTTCGGCGCGCACCACGCAGGTGCTCAAGGCCTGTGGCGTGGAGTTCGGTCATGTCAACGTGCTGGCGGATACCGAAATCCGCGCCAGCCTGCCAAAGTACTCCAACTGGCCGACGTTTCCACAGTTGTTCGTCAAAGGCGAACTGGTGGGTGGCTGCGATATCACCGTGGAGATGTTTGAATCCGGTGAACTCGGCAAGCTCTTCGAGGAGAAAGGTATCCAGCACACCTGAGTGTTTTTTGGCATTGACAAACCGTTAATAACAAACAGGGGCCGCAAAGCCCCTGTTTGTTATTGCGGAAGCGGCGTGCCCCGCGGTTCAATCTGTTTCTGCATAGTCCGCCTGATCCCGGAGACTGGCGGCGAACGCTGCCTGGAACCGGTTCACGATACCGCAGAACAGGTCCGCGGTCTTTTCCGCATCGTAGGCGGCTGAATGAGCCGCACTCGTATCCCAGTTTATGCCCAGCGCTGACACGGCGCGCGCCAGCACCGTCTGACCCACGGCTACGCCGGCCAGCGTCGCGGTGTCGAAGCTTGAAAATGGATGAAATGGGTTGCGCTTGATGTCGGTACGCGCTACCGCGGCATTCAGGAAATTTAGATCAAAGAAGGCGTTATGACCCACCAGGATGGCGCGTGTGCAGTCATACTGGTGTAAGGCCGTGCGCACTTCGCGGAACAGACGTTGCAGGGCATCCCGTTCCGGAATTGCGGGACGCAGCGGATGATGCGGGTCAATACCCGTGAAAGCGAGCGCCGCCGGATCCAGATTGGCGCCTTCGAAAGGTTGTACATGGTAAGCATGGGTCCTGCCGCGGATGAGGCGGCCGGAACCATCCATATCCACCAGTACCGCGGCAATTTCCAGCAGTGCGTCGGTCTGGTGATTGAAACCACCTGTTTCCACGTCCACCACCACGGGCAGAAATCCGCGGAAGCGGCGCGAAAAAGCGTGGGGTTCATGGTCGTTTGGCATAAATCTGCCGGAATGATACGCGAATATTTGTCACTTCAACGACCAACGCACCGTTTCATCCGCGCGGTAGGGCACCACCTCGCTGTCGTCGAACGGATAGCTGGCAGGTACCCTCCATGGCTGTTTCCAGAGGGTGATTTTTGCTCGGTTGCGCGGCAGTCCGTAGAAATCCGCACCGTGGAAGCTGGCGAAGCCTTCCAGGCGATTGAGCGCACCGGCATCCTCAAATATTTCCGCGTAGAGCTCAATGGCAGCATGGGCGGTGAACATGCCGGCGCAGCCACAGGCAGCCTCCTTGACACGGCGCGCATGGGGTGCGCTGTCAGTACCGAGGAAGAACTTGGGGTTGCCGCTTACCGCCGCCTGCACCAGCGCTTCGCGATCGTGCTCACACTTCAGCACCGGCAGGCAATAGTAATGCGGGCGCAGGCCTCCCTGAAACAGGGCATTGCGATTGTGCAGCAGATGCTGCGGCGTAATGGTGGCGGCGACATGGCGCGATGCCGACAACACAAATTCCGTGGCCGTATGCGTAGTGATGTGCTCGAACACGATTTTAAGTTGCGGCAGACGCTTCACCAGTGCTGTCAATATGCGCTCAATAAAAACCTTCTCACGGTCAAAAATGTCCACAGCGGTATCGGTGACTTCGCCATGCACAAGCAATGGCATGCCCATTTCCGCCATGGTTTCCAATACCGCAGCACATTTTCTGATATCGGTGACACCGGTCTTGGCATGGGTGGTGGCGCCGGCCGGGTAGAGCTTGATGCCGTGAATAATACCGCTGGCTTTGGCTTTACTGATCTCTTCCGATTTGGTGCTGTCCGTGAGATACAGAGTCATCAGCGGTTCGAATGTGCTGTCGGCCGGCAGTGATTTGAGGATACGTTCCCGGTAGGCAACGGCCATTGCCGTGGTAGTTACCGGCGATTCCAGGTTGGGCATGATGATGGCACGCGCAAAACATTTTGCGGTATGCATGATTACGTCACGCATGGCTGCGCCATCGCGCAAATGCAGGTGCCAATCATCCGGGCGCGTGATTGTCAGCGTGGTCATAGGCAATTAGATTCCGGTACCCCTTTCGGAGCATGCTTTCCTGATCGTTGGAAAGCCTTTGGTCACATTGTCACCACTTGCTGCTCCAACAGCAGTTGCAGACTGAAGCGTACACCAAAACCGGTTATGTCGGTGGGTATGTGCGCGAGGCCGCCTTTGTGTTCGCCGGCCGCCATGTCCAGGTGAACCCAAGGCACGTCTTTCGGCACGAAGCGGCTCAACATACGTGCGGCGAGAATATGGTCCGCTTCGCTTTCGATGGTGCATTGTTTGACATCAGCGATGTCGCTCTCGATGGCTTCATCGTAGTCTTCATCCACCGGAAACGGCCACACGCGTTCGCCGCTGGTGCACCCTGCCTCAATGACGGGTTCCAGCAATTCGGCGCGGTTGCAGAAGGCACCGCTGTAACGGCTGCCGAGCGCCACGATGCAGCTGCCGGTAAGCGTTGCGTAATCCATGAGAAATGCCGGTTTGGTTTTGCCGGCGAGCGCCAGGGTATCTGCAAGCACCATGCGACCTTCGGCGTCCGTGTGTACCACTTCGATACTGACACCATTACCGGCTGTGACCACGTCGTTCTGGGTGTAGGATCCGGGGCCGATTTGATTGCGGGCTATGGCCAGCCAGCAGTCCACGCGGAAGGGCGCTTGGATGCGCGTGAGAGCCAGCAGTGTGCCCAGAGCCACGGCGCTGCCCTGCATGTCGCCGTGCATGCCGAACATGGACTTCGCGGATTTCAGGTTTACACCACCGGTGTCGTAGCAGATGCCCTTGCCCACCAGCGCGATGGTTTGCCGGTTTCTCGCACTTCTTACCGGGGTATAACTCAGATGGGCGATACCCGCATCCCGGCTGTCACTACCCCGAGCCACAGCCAGGAAGGCGCCGGCCTTGAGGGTTCGGAGCCGGCGCTCATCCAGGAATTTGAACCGCCAGCCCTCACGTCGAGCCAGTACGGAAAGGCGGCCGCGATATTCCCGCGGCGTGAGCTGATTGGCGGGCAGCAGCGTCAGCCAGCGGGCGAGAGCATTACCCTCGGCGGCGGCCAGGGTGCGGCTGAAATCCAGTTTGCTCTTTAACCCGAAGAGTGCAAGGACTGCCAGTTTGCATTTTTCCGCCGGCCCCGACTTGAAGCGTGGCGGAGTGAAACAGGCCGCATGCAGTGCGGCCACCACGGCTTCCGCCGCCCGCCCGGCGAGCGTGGTGTCCAGTTGCGATGACATGAATCCCACGGAAACAGGCCTTCGTTCCAGCATCCTGGCCGTGAGCTTGCGGGCAAGACTCAGGAGTGCAAAGGCGGAGGGCTTTGCCTCTACAAAAGCAAGGCTTACGAATGTTCCACGCCCGTTCGGCAGTTCCATGTGAATGACTGACAGCGGCCTGCGGCTTTTTATGTCCCGCAGACGCTGCTGCAGCCGTTCCGCGTAAGGAAAATCGGGCCAGGGTTTTTGGCCGGATGCAGCGGGCAGCAGTATAATGAGGCCATCCAGGGCGTCGATATGCGTCGGGTCCGCCGCCGTCAGATACTGTTTTATCTCGATTTTTTGCAATTGCGGAAAGGTCTGCGACATCATGTGTCCCCGGGTATTTGCCGCTGCGGAATGATATAGGGCTTCATGCCCGGCTGAAAGGCGCACCGGCGCGTGCAGCGGAATAAAAACAGGCGCCTACCCGGCCGTGCTGCCGCCTATTTCCAATAGCACGGCTTTTCTGTGTGTCCCCCGACCCTGAGGAAAGTTTTGTTATGGCCAATGATGTTGCAAAGCCGCAGGACCAGGATCCGGAAGAGACCCGGGAATGGCTGGATGCCATCAAGTCGGTGCTGGAAGCAGAGGGCGCCGGCCGTGCCCACTATCTGATCGAGCAGCTCATTGACACCGCGCGCCGCTCCGGTGCACACCTGCCCTATAGTCCCAACACCGCCTACGTAAACACCATTCCCGCGACGCAGCAGCCGCCCTATCCCGGTGACCGCGAGATGGAGAAGCGCCTCGAAGCGTATCTGCGCTGGAACGCCATGGCCATGGTGGTGCATGCCAACAAGGAAAACAGCGGCATCGGCGGGCATCTGGCCAGCTACGCCTCCGCCGGCACGCTGTTCGAGGTGGGCTTCAACCATTTCTGGCGTGCACCGCACCAGGATCATCTCGGCGATATGATTTACTTGCAGGGTCATTCCTCGCCGGGCGTGTACGCGCGTTCCTATCTCGAGGGCCGCTTCACGGAAGAGCAGCTCATGAACTACCGCCGCGAGGTGGAGCGCAACGGATTGTCCTCCTACCCGCATCCCTGGCTGATGCCGGACTATTGGCAGTTCCCGACGGTGTCCATGGGTCTCGGCCCCATCATGGCCATCTACCAGGCGCGCTTCATGCGCTACATGGAGCATCGCGGCTTCATCCAGCCTTCGGATCGCAAGGTGTGGTGCTTCCTCGGCGACGGCGAAGTGGACGAGCCCGAATCGTTGGCGGCCACCTCGCTCGCCGCGCGCGAAAAGCTCGACAACCTGATTTTCGTCATCAACTGCAACCTGCAGCGCCTGGACGGCCCGGTGCGCGGCAACGGCAAGATCATTCAGGAGCTGGAGGCGCATTTCCGCGGCGTGGGCTGGAATGTCATCAAGGTGCTGTGGGGCTCGCGCTGGGACTCGCTGTTCATGAAGGACACCCATGGCCTGCTGCCAAAGCTCATGATGGAGTGCGTAGACGGCGATTACCAGGCGTTCAAGTCCAAGGATGGCGCTTTTGTGCGCGAGAAATTCTTCGGCCGCTATCCGGAACTGAAGGAAATGGTCGCCAACATGAGCGACGAGGAAATCTGGCGTCTCAACCGTGGCGGCCACGACGCGCGCAAGATTTATGCGGCTTATCAAGCGGCGGTGGGGCACCGAGGCCAGCCGACGGTGATCCTCGCCAAAACCATCAAGGGCTTCGGCCTCGGCCGCGCCGCCCAGGGCCAGAACATCGCCCACAACGTCAAGAAACTGAACGAGGAGTCCATGAAGGAACTCCGCGACAACTTCAACCTGCCCATCAGCGACGAGGAAATCACCGCGCGGCCGTTCAAGCGGCCGCCGGCGGACAGTCCGGAGATGAAATACCTGCAGGCGCGCCGTCAGGTGCTCGGCGGCTACCTGCCGCAGCGCCGGCGTGATGCCGCAGCCCACGAAGTGCCTGGGCTCGAGATCTTCAAGAAGGAGCTGGAGGGCACCGGTGAGCACGAGATTTCCACCACGATGGCCATGGTGCGCGTGCTCACCACGCTGCTCAAGGACAAGGGCATCGGCAAGTACGTGGTGCCCATCATCCCCGACGAAGCCCGCAGCTTCGGCATGGAAGGACTGTTCCGCCAGGTGGGCATCTATTCGGCCATGGGCCAGCTCTACAAGCCCGAGGACGCCGACCAGCTCATGTATTACAAGGAGTCGGAGAGCGGCCAGTTGCTGGAGGAGGGGATCACCGAGGCGGGCTCCATGAGCTCATTCATCGCCGCCGGCACCGCTTACAGCAACCACGGCGTAACCATGATCCCGTTTTACTGCTTCTACTCGCTGTTCGGTTGGCATCGCATGATGGACCTGTGCTGGGCGGCGGGTGACGCGCAGGCGCGTGGCTTTCTGGTGGGCGGCATTTCGGGCCGCACCACGCTGGAGGGCGAAGGACTGCAGCACCAGGACGGCCACACCCAGCTCATGGCCGCCAACGTGCCCAACTGCATCCCCTACGATCCAACTTTTGGTTACGAGATTGCGGTGATCGTGCAGGAGGGGCTGCGCCGCATGTTCCAGGAGCAGCAGCACGTCTATTACTACTTCACCGTGATGAACGAGAATTACCCGCATCCGGCCATGCCCAGGGGCGCGGAGGAAGGCATCCGCCGCGGCGTGTATCTGCTGCGCGAAGGCGGCAAGGCGAAGCTGCGGGTGCAGCTCATGGGTTCGGGCACGATCCTGCGTGAAGTGGTGGCTGCCGCCGAATTGCTGGAAAAGGACTGGGGCGTGGCGGCGGACGTGTGGAGCGCCACCAGCTTCACGCTGTTGCGGCGCGACGGCGTGGACGCGGCACGCTGGAACCTGCTGCACCCGGACAAGAAGCCGCGTGTGCCGTTCGTCACGCAGCAGCTTGGGAGTCATGCCGGTCCGGTGGTGGCGGCCAGCGACTACGTGCGGCTGTTTCCGGAACAGATCCGCGAGTTTCTGCCGCGCCGCTTTGTGACGCTCGGCACAGACGGCTTTGGCCGCAGCGACAACCGCGAAGGCCTGCGCCACTTCTTCGAGGTGGATCGCCGTTACGTAGTCATCGCCGCCCTCAGGGCGCTGGCCGACGAGGGCCAATTGGACATGAAAAAGGCCGCCGAGGCCATCAAAAAATACGGCGTCAATCCGGAAAAACCCAATCCGGCGACGGCGTAGGAGCGGCGTTACACGCCGCGATTCAAGCGCATCGCGACGGGGCAGATTTTTGCTCCTGCATTGCTGCATTTCCGCCATCCATGGCGGTCACCGTCGCACACAAACAAGAGTCACGACATGAGCCAGACGGTCGAAGTAAAGGTTCCGGACATCGGCAACTTCAAGGACGTGGGCGTCATTGAAGTGATGGTGAAGGCGGGCGACAGGATCGAAAAAGAGCAGGGACTCATCACCCTGGAGACCGACAAGGCGGCCATGGATGTGCCTTCGCCCTACGCCGGCACCGTGAAGGCGGTGAAGATCAAACAGGGTGACAAGGTGTCGCAAGGTTCGGTCATTCTTGTCCTGGACATGGTTGAGACGACAACCGCGAAACCAGCCACGGCCGCGACCCCGGAACTCCCGACCGCATCGGTCCCTTCTTCTCCGCCCCCCTCCGCACCGCCCTTATCTTCTGCAGGAGCGGCGTCCTCGACACGATTCCAACCCGCAGCGGTTGCTGCTGTCAGCATACCCATCAATGAAGCGGGTTTCGGCAAGGCCCATGCGGGTCCATCGGTGCGCAAGCTGGCGCGTGAGCTGGGTGTGGATCTGACGCGCGTCACCGGCAGCGGTCCCAAAGACCGCATTCTTCACGAGGACGTGAAGAACTTTGTGAAGGCGGTGATGCAGGGTGGCCTCGCGTTTGGCGGTGGTCTGCCGAAGGTGGCGGAAGTGGATTTCGCCAAGTTCGGTGAGATCGAGATCAAGCCGCTGTCGCGCATCAAGCGCATATCCGGTCCGCGGCTGCAGGCCGCCTGGGTGAATGTGCCTCACGTCACCCAGCACGACGAGGCGGACATCAGCGAATTGGACAACGTGCGCAAGGCGCTCAAGTCCGACGCCGAAAAAGTCGGCGCAAAACTCACGCTGCTGGCGTTCATCGTCAAGGCCGGTGTCGAGGCGCTCAAACAGTTTCCGGATTTCAATTCCTCCCTGGATGCTTCCGGACAGAATCAGGTTTACAAGAAATATTTCCACATCGGCTTTGCGGCGGACACTCCGAATGGTTTGGTGGTGCCGGTGATCAAAAACGCCGACAAGAAGAATCTGTTTGAAGTGGCCAAGGAACTGGGTGAGCTGGCCGCCAAGGCCCGCGACGGTAAATTGAAGATCGACGAGATGCGGGGCGGCAGCTTCAGCATTTCCAGTCTCGGCGGCATCGGCGGCACCTCCTTCACGCCTATCGTGAATGCGCCGGAGGTGGCCATCCTGGGTGTCTCCAAATCGCAGATGAAGCCCGTGTGGGACGGCAAGGAATTCCAGCCGCGGCTGATGCTGCCCTTGTCTCTGTCCTACGACCATCGCGTGATTGACGGCGCCGCCGCGGCGCGTTTCACCACCTTCCTGTGTCAGGTATTGTCGGAAGTGCGTAATCTGGTTCTGTGAAGAAAGTGAGGGGTGAGGCGTGAGGCGCCAGGGTTAATGGCACGAAGAGAATCGATCTTTCCAATGCCTAACTCCTTACCCCTTACGCCTGACCTTTTGGAGGAATCCATGCATCACAGCCGTCTCTGCTCGATCATCATTGACTGCAACACCTACGATCTGGACGCCGCTGCGGCTTTCTGGAGTTCGGCGCTCGGCCGCCCCGTCAATCGTGAGAACAGCGGCAATCTGGAGAAATACCGCGCGCTGGAGACTCCGCCCGGCCAGATCAAATGCGAAGTGCAGAAGGTGGATCACCCGAGCCGCGTGCACATTGATATCGAAACTGATGACATCGAGGCCGAGGTTGCACGGCTCAGCCGGCTGGGTGCGAAGGAAGTGCGACGCATCAAGCGCTGGGTGGTGATGGAAGCACCCACAGGCCAGAGATTCTGTATCGTCATGCCGCAGTTACCGGATTTCCCCAAGGGCGCCAACAAGTGGGAATAATTCCTTGTCCCTTCCCCCCTTGAGGAAGAAGACAGATTGAGGGCTAATGATCAAAAAATAGTTCTTCATAGGAGCGACGGTGACTGCCAAGAATGGCGGAAATGCAGCAATGCAGGAGCAAAAATCTGCCGCCGTCGCGAAGATCCTAGAATCGCGACCGGGACGGTTGCTCCCGCAATCACCGTTCCACAATCAGAGTACAGTCATGGCAAACATTGTAGAAATAAAAGTCCCGGACATCGGCAACTTCAAGGACGTGGATGTCATTGAGGTGATGGTAAAGGCGGGTGACACGATCGAGAAGGAGCAAGGACTCATTACATTGGAGACCGACAAGGCCGCCATGGATGTGCCGTCGCCGTATGCGGGCACTGTCAAGGACGTCAAGGTGAAACCGGGCACCAAGGTCTCGCAGGGCTCGCTGATCCTTACCCTGGAGGTATCCGGAACGGCCGCACCGGAACCGGCTGTGGTTCCCGTGTCTTCTACCCAGCACGCAGCACTTGACACGCAGCACGTCTCTGCCGCGACAGCGGCGGAATACTCCGGCAAGGCGGATGTGGAATGTGAAGTGCTGGTGCTCGGCTCCGGCCCCGGTGGATACACCGCCGCATTCCGCGCTGCCGATCTCGGCAAAAAAGTCGCGCTGGTGGAGCGTTATCCGTCACTCGGCGGTGTGTGCCTCAACGTGGGTTGCATTCCCTCGAAAGCGCTGCTGCACGCCGCCAAGGTCATCGAAGAAGCCGCCGAGATGGCGGAGCGCGGCATCAGTTTCGCTAAACCGAAGATTGATACCGGCAAGCTGCGCACCTGGAAGAACAGCGTGGTGGGCAAGCTCACCGGCGGGCTGATGGCGCTCGCGAAACAGCGCAAAGTGCAGGTGGTGCAGGGGTTCGGCAGGTTTATTGCGCCGCACCATCTGGTTGTCGGGCAGGGCGGCAAGCAGACGGTGATCCGTTTTGAGCAGTGCATCATCGCTGCCGGCTCCCAAGCCGCGAAGATTCCAGGTTTCCCGGACGATCCGCGAATTCTCGATTCCACCTCCGCGCTGGAGCTGGCCGAGCTGCCGGATCGCATGCTGGTCATCGGCGGCGGCATCATCGGGCTCGAAATGGCCTGCGTGTACGACGCCCTGGGCGTGAAGATCACCGTGGTGGAACTCACGGACACGCTGATTCCGGAAGCGGATCGCGATCTGGTGCGCGTCTTGCAGAAGCGCATTGAGAAGCGCTACGAAAAGATTTTATTGGGTGTGAAGGTGGCGAAACTGGAAGCCGGCAAGACAGGCATCAAGGCGACGTTTGAAGGAAGCAATGCACCGGCACCGCAAACCTACGGCCGCGTGCTGGTGGCCGTGGGCCGCCGGCCCAATGGCAGACTGTTTGACGCGGAGAAGGCGGACGTCGCGGTGGATAAGCGCGGTTTCATCCCCGCAGACCGGCAGCAGCGCACCAATGTGCCGCACATCTTCGCCATCGGCGACATCACCGGTAATCCCATGCTGGCCCACAAGGCGAGTCACGAAGGCAAAGTGGCGGCGGAAGCAGCGGCGGGTTTGAAGGTCGCCAACGACGTGCGCGCCATTCCGTCCGTGGCCTACACCGATCCGGAAGTGGCCTGGGTGGGTCTCACGGAGAAGCTGGCGAAGGAACAGGGTATCGAGGTGGGCAAGGGCATGTTCCCCTGGAGCGCCAGCGGCCGCAACCTGTCCCTGGGCCGCGACGATGGTATGACCAAACTGCTGTTCGATCCCAGGACGGATCGCCTTCTCGGCGCCGGCATTGTCGGCACCAATGCCGGCGACCTGATCGCGGAACTGGCACTCGCCATCGAGATGGGCTGTGACGCGGCCGATATTGGATTGACCGTGCATCCGCATCCGACGCTCTCCGAAACCGTCATGTTTGCGGCAGAGGCGTTCGAAGGGACCATTACGGATTTGTATATGCCAAAGAAACTGTGATGATGAGTAGGCGATCAAGAGAAATGGCGCTTCAACCTTTTACGAGTTCCATTCAGATCGAGTGGCTGCCAAATTATGCCTGAGAGGCGCAAGAAGTACTCGCTGCTGGAGCGGTGGCAACAAGACGATGGGCAAGCATTTGAAGTCCTGCGTTTCAGGCATAAGAACAAAGCCACGGGGGCTAACATGAGTAAAGATATACAGAAGTATATGTGGAGTGGATTGAACAAACAGCAAGTCGGTGCGTACACAGAGTATTTTGTGATGATGGAACTGACAATGTATGGTTTTCAGGTGTACAAGACTGAGGTAGATGATCGAGGCATCGATTTTGTAGCGAGACACGCAAACGGACCATTTATTGAAGTGCAGGTCAAGTCTGTCCGGCCCCACCCTTCTGGCTATGTGTTTATGCAGAAAGAAAAGTTTGTATTACAGGATAGCCTGTTCCTTGCACTTGGCCTTCTTTTCGACGGACAGATGCCAGAGCTGTATCTGGTTCCCTCGATTGTTTGGAAGGAACCAAACGACGTCTTTGTTAGCAGGGACTTCAAAGGATTGGAAAGCAAGCCAGAATGGGGACTGAATATCTCAAATAATGCAATGTCGGTGTTGGAACCATATCGCTTTGATCGAGCTGTGAGCAAGTTGCTGGTATGACCATGGTAACGCAAGTCCTACGCGCTGTAGACATAAAAAATGAAAAATGATCGTGAGTTTTACGAGCCCTATGCGCATTTCTCGCGCACACTGCGAGCGTGGCTGGTGGCTTACGGCGTCGGTGTGCCGGTGCTGCTGGTCAGTCAAGAATTCATCGCGCGGGCGATTATCAAGGCGGGCACCGGCGGACTGATTACCTGGCTGTTTCTGGTGGGCGTCGCCATCCAGGTGCTGGCGGCGCTGCTCTACAAATATTCCATGGCTTATCTGTATAGTGCCGAAGTCGAACCGGAACTGAACAGTACCTGGCGCGTGAAAACGGCTGAATGGCTGTCGAATGCCATCTGGCTGGAAGCGCTTTTTGATATTGCCGCCATCGTCCTGTTTGTCTGGGGGACGTTTTTGGTAGTGGCGGCGGTGCTGGCACCAACTTGACGCAGGAAAACGATATGCTGGAAATACGTCCCAACTGCGAATGCTGTGACCAGGACCTGCCACCGGATTCCACTGAGGCTGTGATCTGCACGTTCGAATGCACCTTTTGTCGTACGTGCGCGGAAGAGCGTTTCCACGGCATTTGTCCCAACTGCGGCGGGGAATTCAGCCGCCGGCCCGTGCGTCCGGCGCCACTGCTGATCAAATATCCTGCTTCCACGAAACGGACCCACAATCCGAAGTGCATCCCGACAGCGCAGGCCAAAGCGTGAACTCGGCACCTGCCCTGGCCGGCCGGCACGTGCGGCTGGAACCCTTATCCCTGGAGCACCTCGACGGTTTGTGTGCCGCCGGTCTGGAGACATCCCTCTGGCAATGGATACCGACGCCGGTCCGGAACCGGGAGGAGATGCGTCAATTCGTCGAGACCGCGCTGGACGAGCGGGAGCGCGGCGTCTCTCAGCCCCTCGCCACGCTGCTGCGGGATACCGGGCAGGTGGTGGGCTCCACGCGTTTTGCCAATATGGACCTGAACAACCGGCGCGTGGAGATCGGCTGGACCTGGATCGGCCTGACCTGGCAGCGCACCGCGGTGAATACCGAAGCCAAGTATCTGATGCTTGAATACGCATTCGAAACTCTTGGCTGTCTGCGGGTGGAGTTCAAGACCGACGCGCTCAACGAGCAGTCGTGCCGGGCTATCCTGCGTTTAGGCGCCAAGCAGGAAGGCATATTCCGCAAGCACAGGATTACCGCCTCCGGGCGCGTGCGGGATACTGTGTATTTCAGCATTCTGGACGATGAATGGCCTTCCGTTAAAGCCCGTCTGCAAGCAAAATTGCAACTGTCCACCATCCAATAAATCAAGTCAGTCCCCATGCGCAAGTTACCGGAAATTTTCACGAACAATCGCGATTGGGCCAGCCGCCTCACCCGCGAACGGCCGGATTTCTTCCGGCGGCTTGCCCGGCAGCAATCGCCGAAATATCTGTGGATCGGCTGTTCGGATAGCCGTGTGCCGGCCAACGAGATCATGGGACTGATGCCGGGCGAGGTGTTCGTGCATCGCAACGTGGCCAACGTGGTGGTGCACACCGATCTCAACTGCCTGTCCGTGATCCAGTACGCGGTGGATGTGCTCAAGGTGGAGCACATCATTGTCTGCGGTCACTACGGCTGTGGCGGCGTGCAGGCCGCCTGGCGTGGTTCCCCGCTGGGGCTCATTGACAACTGGCTGCGGCATGTGCAGGACGTGGGTACGATGCACGTTGGGGAACTGAAGAGGCTGCCGGAAGAGAGTCGGCAACTGGACAGATTATGCGAGCTGAATGCCATTGAGCAGGCCATGCATGTCTGCCGCACCACCATCGTGCAAGACGCCTGGGCGCGAGGCCAGTCGCTGACGGTGCACGGCTGGGTGTATGGCTTGCAGGATGGCCTGCTGCATGATCTGGGATTCTGTGTTTCCCGGCCTGAAGAAATGGCAGCGGACTGAGAAATTATCGCAGCGTAAAAAAAGAGCGGCTATTTCCGCTCTTTTTTATTCCATGCTGGGAGAGATCAGCGCCGGCCGCGTCCCCGTCCCCGCGCATGTTTTGGATCTTCTTCGTTCACCTTGAGCATCTGGCCGCGCAGCGTATGGCCGTTGAGGGCGGCGATGGCGGCACGCGCTTCATGGCCTTCCATCTCCACGAAGCCGAAGCCCTTGCAGGTACCCTTGAATACGTCGCGGGCCAGGGAGATGGAGAATACCTTGCCGTACTGGGCGAACAGCGCACGAATCTCATCTTCAGTGGCGTCAGACGGCAGACTGCCGACAAACATTTTCTTCACGTCTGTACTCCTTAAATTGATTTCGAATCGGTGTTATCGGCCGGTGTTGCGGCTTGCGGCGGAGCGGGGTCTGTGGCCGTGTGAGCCGGGTCGGCTGTGCCACCCCCCTGATTCCTGCCGGTGTGAATGCCGTGCACCGTGGGCCGGTCTGTCGGTGGGCTCCGGCCTGGCGTGGGGATCCGGCTTGAAATCATTCACGCTGGCCCTGGGCAATTCCTGCCGCAGCAGACGCTCGATGTCCTTCAGCAGCCCGCGCTCATCCGAGGATACCAGGGAGATGGCCTCACCGGTGCTGCCGGCACGGCCGGTGCGGCCGATGCGATGCACGTAATCCTCGGGAACGTTGGGCAGATCAAAGTTCACCACGTGGGGCAGTTGGTCAATGTCGAGGCCGCGGGCGGCGATGTCCGTGGCCACCAGCACGCGCACACGCCCCTGCTTGAAATCGGCCAGTGCGCGGGTACGCGCACTCTGGGTCTTGTTGCCGTGAATGGCGGCGGACTGGATGCCGTCCTTCTGCAGTTGTTCACACAGACGGTTGGCACCGTGCTTGGTACGGGTGAAAACCAGCACCTGCCGCCAATCACCCGATTTGATGAGGTGCGCCAGCAGTTCACGTTTGTGTCCCTTGTCCACCGGATGCACACGCTGGGTGATGAGTTCCACCGTGCTGTTGCGCGGCGCAACGTCAATGGTTTCGGGGTTCTTCAGCAGGCCGGCTGCCAGTTGGCGGATGTCCTCCGAGAAGGTCGCGGAGAACAGCAGGTTCTGGCGACGCTGCGGCAGGAGCGCCAGGATGCGGCGGATGTCGCGGATGAAACCCATGTCGAGCATGCGGTCACCCTCGTCCAGCACCAATATCTCCACGCGCGAGAGATCAATGGTTTTCTGCTGCACGTGATCCAGCAGCCGGCCGGGTGTGGCCACCACGATGTCTGCGCCGCGGCGCAGCTTCTCGATCTGCGGATTGATGTTCACGCCGCCGAAGATCACGGCGGTAGTGAAGGGCAGATACTTGCCGTAGGTCTGCACGCTCTCGCCCACCTGGGCGGCGAGTTCGCGGGTCGGTGTCAGCACCAGGACGCGCACCGGCTTGGCCGCTCCCGGCATCCTGCCTCCCACGGCATTTGTACGTCCCTGTACATCACGGCGGCCGGCTTCTACCGGATGGGTCTGCAGGTGTTGCAGCAGCGGCAGCGTGAAGCCCGCGGTCTTGCCGGTGCCCGTCTGGGCGGCGGCCAACAGGTCGCGGCCAGCCAGCACCACGGGGATGGCGCGGGACTGCACGGGGGTGGGTTCGGCGTAGCCCTGATCGTTCACGGCACGCAGCAACTCGGCCGACAGGCCGAGGGAAGAAAATGACATAAATACTCCTGGAGCCGCCTGCTGACGCACCTTCGCGCCAAGCCGGTCCAGGCAGTGATTTTGTTTTAAGAGGATCGGGGAATACGCTGTAAAGGTAGGCCGCGATGGGTTTGTGGGACAACAGACCGGATCGCGTCGCCTCAAACTCGGCGCGGAGTATACGCCATTGGGCTGGATTTACCTAATGACACCCCTATTTATTGGGGTTATACACTAGCAGCATACGATATGGGCTACACTTAGCAAGTTGCAATTGGTGCTTTACAAGAATGTCTGGAATAGCTTTAGCTTTGAAGCTAAGATACTAACGGCTAGAGGCACGAAGTACAACCGTCCTGCATGCTAGCTCTGTCGCTATGAGTATTTATAGGGTGAGCCATATGAACACACCGAAGCATGGTCAATCGGTCCCCGAGATAGCTACGCACCAGGATCAGCTGCAAGAGCTTTTAGCCACTGGATTAAAGCTACCAGGTATTGCAGAGGCCTTAGGAGTCTATGCCAAAGCAATTCAGTCACTTCCATCAGCTCCACAAGTAACAGCTGTGCTTTATGCCACGGACGTCAACAGCGCCTGCATAAAATAAAACATGCCAGGGTGGGGCGAAATCCTACAAGAAATAAACGCCCTTCCAAGAGCGCCGGGTGGCGCAGCTGATACTGATACCGTTCGTCGCAAGTATCTTGCAAGCCTGCATCAGCTAACGGGTCGAAGTATTATAATTTATTATTCGAATTGGCTATATAACTCAAATCAACAGACCGCGATACTACTCGATGACATGCAAGCAATGATGGAGGTCTGTCGAGGAGTCCCAGCGGACGGTCTCGACATAATAATCCATAGCCCCGGTGGAAGCCCCGAAGCCACTGCTCGCATAGTTGACTACCTGAGACAAAAGTTCACACATATACGCATCTTTGTCCCTCTGGCCGCAATGTCAGCTGCAACCATGTGGTGTTTTGCAGCTGATGAGCTTGTGATGGGAAAGCATTCACAGCTCGGCCCAATTGATCCGCAGATGGTTACTGGTTCTGGATTTTGCCCGGCCCGCGCAATTAAAAAGCAGTTTGCTGATGCACTAAAAGACTGTGCAGCGAATCCTAGCCATGTAGCAGCCTGGATGCCTATACTCGCTCAATACGGTCCAGCGTTGCTTTCACAATGTGCCACAGCTGAATCGTTGACAAAGCAGCTCGCTGTGGATTGGTTAGAAAAGTTCTTTTTCAAAGATGATCCGCAAGCTGCTGAAAAAGCCAAAAAAGTTACAGAGTACTTCGCAGACGCAGACTTGCATTTTTCTCATGCAAAAGGAATTGATATTGATGAAGCAAAAACTGCTGGACTGGATCGGATAAAACGCCTTGAAGAAAACCAGCAATTACAGGATGCAGTACTAAGTGTGCATCACGCCACACTCCACTCCTTTATGAACCCTGCAGTTCTAAAGATTGTCGAAAATCATCTCGGACGAGCTTTTGTACGCATTGGTCAGCCGACTATGATACCTATGATCCAGCAGCCTATTCAGATCCCGATACAATTCCCGCCGAACTAAAATCCGGCACCCCCGCTTCCACATCAACCTGAGTAAAGACCATTGTCCCATTGTATCGCGTATTTTTCATTATTAAAAAAATGTAATTAGCCATGAGAAAATCAATTGCATTGTATATTTCTATGGCTTCAGTCATATGTCTTACAGCGGGCTGTATTTCAACATAGGTAGTCGCTAACCAACTGGGCGGAAAATACATTGGGCAGAACCTTGATCAATTCACTATCTATTATGGGCCGCCCTATATCTGTCCGCTATTAACCATCTAACTCCATGAAAATACGGGATAAGTGAAGTCTTTTGATCAACCAACACCCACACTCATTAGTTTATCTGGTTACGTCTACGCTATACCTAGTTACAGGCGGTCTATATATGATCAGTTTTGCGCAGATTAAGTCCTTCGACCGGCGGTCCATTTAACCTGACATTCGGGGTTGCAAATGGGCATCCCCGGCACCATACTGACCCGACGCGGAGGACAGCGCTGTATGGCACCCAAGAGCTTACGTCCCTCTGTTAATTCCTATGTATTCAATCTATAGCTTTGCCCGAGCAGAGGATGGCGGTCGGCCGGCTTATGCTTGGACGTTTAAGCAAGCAGTGCAATCTGACCGTTTGCCATGTTAATTACGCATGAGCGCGAGAAACTTCTCAACACCATCGTGTATTTCGTCTCGCGCACGGAACACTGCGGGCTCACTAAGCTATTTAAGCTCATTAATTTCCTAGACTTCGATCATTACAGCGAGACTGGCCGGTCTGTCACCGGACAAGAATATTTCGCATGGGATTTTGGACCTGTACCAACTGAGCTATTTTTTGAGATTAAGCAAAATCCAAAGGATGATCTACTCAAATACGTGTCTATTCAATCTCAGCCAAAAGATGCTGACGATTCTAACCATCCCACAAGCATTCGCCCGCTCAAGGCGTTTGAATCAAGATATTTTTCCAAACGTGAATTAGGATTACTAGAAAGGCTCGCTTTTATATATAAAGATGCAACCGCAGATGAAATGAGCCACATCAGCCATGCTAATGAATTGCCGTGGAGAAAAACGATTAAATCAAAAGGTGAGAAAGGGCACATTGATTATAAAATGGTTCTTGATGCCAAAAAATTGCCTCGTCCCAGGGAGATAATTGAAGATCTAAACAGTGAATACGAGGAAACTAAGGCACTTCTGCGGTGAAACCCGGGATGGTTGTTTTATGGAAGAAGTTTGAGTTTGAGGATGGCACTCAAAAGGACAAGCTTTTTATTATGCTTAGCCATCCGCGTAATCACGCATGCTTAGCCGTAAAAACGACCAGCCAACAAAAATGGCGTGATACGGACGAGGGCTGTCACAATGATAAAGGATATTTTTTTGTCAAAGGACCAAGTAAATTGCGATGGTTCAATGTTAATACTTGGGTAATCATGGAACAGCCACTTCTATTTGATTGCGATAAGCTGAAAGCCGCCGTAGACTCTGATGAAGCCGAAGTTAAAACGTATCTTGGAACTCAGTTTATTTCAGAATTACGCAATTGCTTATCCAATTCACAGGATATAAGCGAGGAGCAATTAGCTCATCTCAGGTAATATGCGAAAGTTGATAACGATTTCACAGGATTGTTCTTGCCCGTATATGTGATGTTCTTAACGAATAAATATCTCAAGGTCAACTTTGCTCGGATAAACCCGGAGTCAGGAGATCAATATATGCACAGATTCCATTATATGGCCTTGGCCACTATAGCCTTATCATTAGCTTATGTTACGGCTGCGGCAGCAAATCTCTCTCCCAGCAATGTAATGAGTCAACCGGCTCAGTACAACGGACAGGAGATAACTGTGTCCGGTACCATTGAGTACCTTAAAGCCACAGTCTCGCACCGCGGAAATGCGTACGAGACCTTCAAACTCTGCGACAACAAAGACTGCCTCAATGCTTTCACATGGGGAACGACTCTTCGCAACGATGGGGCACAAGTCACTGTGTCAGGCCACTTTTGGCAAGTAAAGCATGTCGGGAGATACACCTTCTACAACGAGCTTGATCTGGATAATGGTCAATGAGGGCACTGACGTATGCGTACTTATCAAATAATCTTGGTCGCTACGACGTTCATTTTAGTTCTATTCAGCTATAGCAGCTACGGAACGGACTGGGATGACTGTCATGATGCCCTAGCCAACGTTCACCAAGCTGCGAGCGATGCAGCAGATGCCGCTGATGATGCAGATCAGGCGCAGCAAGAATTCGAAAGCGCCAAGGATGATTTTCAAGGCTGCCTGGCTCAAAGTGACGAGAGTGACGATTGCGAGACGGAAAAACAGGATTACGAGGACGCCAGAGATAAATACCAATCTGCGGAAGCTGATGCCGATTCGGCAATCCAGGATTTGAGTACCGCCATTAAACTTGCAAGCACATCATGTTCCAATTAAGAACATGCTAAGCCTCGCCGGGCTTCGTAGTACGGCATGTCAATTTGTGCTTGTTGACGATCCTTTATTCTCAACATAGATTACTATCCCACTACCCTCCTTTAAAAAGACAGGAACTGACGTTCGGACACCTGTTGCAAACGCTGAGTTCCCATAGGCATTTGCGGTGCTAACTCCAGTATTCACGGAACCACCATAGCTACAGCCGACTTGTTGCAGCAAGACGCCGTTTGCACCTAATTCAGCAGCTTCGATTTTCAGACGCTCGATTACCTTGTTTATTTTTTGCTGATCTGTAATTGTCCATGAATTTCGGCTAGATGCATCTAACAATGCGATTTCTTTGTACTTGGCCGGTGGTTGAATATAAATCTTTACTTGATCAGGTGATATGGGAGGACGCCTCTTACCAACGAGAACATAGGACATGCTCGCACAGCTAGAAAGTACAACTGTGACTAGAACTTATCTCAAAATAGAAAAACACGCATCATTGTCTATACTTGATGCATGCAGGGTTTGAGCGATGAACAGTGGGATCGGATCCGGAAGCATTTTCCGGAGGAACACATTCCCGACGATCGTCCTGGACGCAAGCCGATTCCCGCCCGCGAGGTTCTTGAAGGGGTTCTTTGGATTCTCAACACTGGCGCTCAATGGCACTGGTTGCCGCAGTGTTACCCAAACTACAAGACAGT
>JAKAXB010000015.1 GCA_021816765.1 Natronospirales bacterium
CGGCAAACGCAAGCGCAATTCCTCTGCGTCGGATGCGGCTTCGAGGAAAACGCCGATGTGGTCGGTGCGATCAATGTTCTCAGGGCGGGACACGCCCGGTTCGCCTGTGAAGTGAGCGGTGCAGCAATGCCGCCAGCAGCAGGAACCCACCGAAGCGACTCCGGGGCGGCTCCATGCCACGCCTGAGCGCCGTAGGAATCTCCGGCATTCAGGCCGGGGAGGATGTCAACGAGGGCTATTGCCGGATCGGTGGGGCATTTTCTGCCGCCGGACGCAAAAACTAAATCTTTTGTATTTAACAGAATGATTGGACTTACTCTGGTCTGGTTGCTATACCTTACTTCTACGCGGACGAAGGGGGAGCTTGGTTCGCTGAATCCACGATTCAGGTGAAGCGGGATTTTCTGCCGGGCTGTTCACCGGTGCGATACCAGCGCCACTGCTGTCTTGCTGTCGTGACTCCGCGCCGGGTTCCATCGGGATAACCCCATTCAGGAGAAAGGCTATGCGTATCTCAGAAAGGTTCGTTTTGGGAGCATTGTTTGCTGTCCTCGCCGGTACCACCACCGTGCTTGCCGGTGTTCCCTATCCCCACGAACATGAATCCCGGGGGATTGACCTCGGTTCCATGCGTGTGCTGGAGAGCACCCGACCGCTGACCGTGACGGTGGCGCTGAAGCTGCAGCATCCCGCCCAGATGCAGGCGCTGCTCAACCGGCTCTACACCCCGGGCAGCCCCGCGTTTCACCGGTTCCTGACGCCGCAGGAATTCCGCGCACGGTTCGCCCCGGATCCCGCCACCGTGGCTGCCATGACGCGGCATTTTGAGTCGTTCGGGCTCGGCGTGCGCACGGTCAACGGTACGCTCCTCAAGGTGAGCGGTCCCCCGGCGAACATCGAGCGCGCCTTCCAGGTGCGCCTGCACGTGTTCGAGGTGCCGGCCCACGGACGCACGGAGGCCTACCACTACCACGCGCCAGTCAGCGCACCCAGGCTCTCACCGAGCGTGGCCGCGAATGTGCAGGCGATGTTCGGATTTGACAGCCGCCCGCGTTTCCGGCCATTGCACAATCATCTGCCTGCGCAACTCATACCCAGAGCCGAACACCTCGGCGGCAGCCGCGCGGTCAATACCCCGGACCCGCCGGGATTCTGGACCGTGACCGATACCGCCCAGTACTACGGCGTGACACCGCTCTACAACCAGGGAATCACGGGTGCGGGAGAGACCCTCGGTATCGTCACGCTTGCCGCCTTTACTCCGAGCGATGCCTTCACTTACTGGAGCAGTCTCGGCCTCAACGTCAATCCCAACCGTATCACGGTCGTCAATGTGGATGGCGGCCCGGGTGCACCGAGCGACGCCTCCGGTTCCATCGAAACTACGCTTGATGTGGAGCAATCCGGTGGCCTCGCGCCCGGCGCCAACATCATCGTGTATCAGGCACCCAACACCGATCAGGGGTTTGTGGACGCCTTCGCCCAGGCGGTGGGTGACAACAATGCGGACAGCGTGTCGGTGAGTTGGGGCGAGTGGGAGGCGTTTGCGGCGCAGGTGAGCGTAAACGATCCGGTGAGCGGCCAGGCGGCGGATGAACTGCAGGCCTTCAACGATGTCTTTTTACAGGCGGCCATCCAGGGACAAAGCCTGTTCGCCGCGGCCGGCGATTCCGGCGCCTATGATGCCAACGCCTTCTTTCCCGTGCCGCAGTTCTCCAAGGTGCTGTCGGTGGATGATCCAGCCGATGAACCTTTCATCACGGCGGCCGGCGGCACCACACTTCCTGGCCAGCAGATTTACGGCCTGCCCGGCGGCGGTACCTACACCATCAACATTCCCCACGAGCGGGTGTGGGGCTGGGACTACCTCACCGGCCTGTGCCGCAAGCTCGGCTTCGATCCGGTGAGCTGCGGCATTTTCCCCGGGGGCGGGGGCGGTGGGGTGAGTGTGTATTTCCGCAAGCCGTTCTATCAGTTTGACCTGGACGGCGTGCGTCGCAGCCAACCGCACCAGTCGCTGATCGACTACACTCAGACCCCGCCCCAGACGCTGATCACGCTGCCGGCCAATTTCGCCGGACGCAACGTGCCGGATATTTCGCTCAATGCGGATCCGGAGACGGGCTACGTGATCTTCTATACCTCCGACCAGACCGGCTTTGGCGTAGCGTCCTATTACGGCGGCACGAGCTTCGTGGCCCCGCAGTTGAACGGCATCACCGCGCTCATTGACCAGGATGTGGGCGCGCGCGTGGGGCTGCTCAACTTCGGGCTCTACACGCTCGTGCGGTTCCCGTCGCTTGCCTACGAAGGTCGGGAGGCGCCGTTACGCGACATCCGCAACGGTGACAACTGGTTCTATCGGGGGCGGGAAGGGTACGATCCGGCCTCGGGCGTGGGCGTACCCGATGTGGCCAATCTCGCGCACGCCTACAAGAACTTTTTTGAATTTGAGCAGTGATTGCCTTCTGACCATGCCCTGTCTCGGGCGGCTCCGGCCGCCCGATTTTTCTCCGCCTGCGTCGTCAACCGCGATCCAAAATTTTCCCGAAAACGCAACGTTCCGGTGTACCGGTGTTCAGGGGCCGAGGCCGGATACCATGGCTTCGAATACCGCGCGGATCTGTGACTCGGGAAAGGGCGGTGGTTGTCCCTGTTGCGTCGCCAGCAGGCGATCACGGACCATGCCTTCGGCGGCCCCCAGCAGAGCCGAGCATACTGCAGGGGGCTGCAAGGTCTTGCTGAAACCGCCATCTTTTTGACCACGTTCTATCAGATGCACAACAAGTTTGGCGAAATCCAGGAAACCCTTGGAAAGCTGGATCTCGGCGGTGTCGCCTCGCGGGCGGCGGCTTTCGAAAAACAGCAGCCTGGCGAGGTCCGGGTCGCGGTCGAATACATTGATCATGGCCGACAGGATCGCGATGGTGGCTTCCCGTGCCGTGGTGGACGCGGCCACAAGCTGCACGAGTTCGGGATTCAGCGGTGCCCAGCTCTCGTTGAAAATGGTTTCCAAGAGTCCGGCCTTGGTACCGAAATAGCGCACCAGTTGTGACTCGGAGGTACCCGCCTCCCGCGCGATGGCGGCGGTGGAAACCCGTTCGTAGCCTTCCTCGGCCATGAGACGTTTGGCGGCGGCGAGCAGCCGGTTGCGACTGCTGGCGGCGCTGGGGGTATCGGTGTGCGGCGTTGTCATGATGGGGTTTGGTCTCTGGCTGACGGTATCAATTCTGCTCGGAGAATGGTAGTAGCACTATCACTGTCAGTAAAGAGGCAGTGCTAACCTCATGTTTGGAAAGGAGTAATAAAAAATACCAGTGTTACTATTGACAAATGATAGTGGTACTACTACTTTCTTTTGGTAGGATTATGTGTGCCCAGGGAGGGGCATCCACAACACTATCTGGGGGTCCGTCATGCGTCGGCCAATTTTGATACTGTCCAGCATTTTGCTGGTAAGCCTGACAGTTGTAAGCGCCTTATCAGCGCCCACCACGCCACCGAGCGGCACCTTGTCCACCAGCAGTCCCACTGTCACCTTCACCGGCGGGCCGGACTTGGTTTCCAACCCGACGCCGGATCCAGCGGGCGCGACCGGCGGACCGGTATGCAATACCGCCGCGGGGGCACCGCCCTGTGACAATTACACGCTCAACGTGAACTTGCCCGCGGATTACCAGCAGACCCATCCGCATGCGCTGATTACCATCAGCCTCGGCTGGAACGGCGGCGATGACTATGACCTTTACGCCTATAACAGCGCGGGGACTCTGGTGGCGTCCTCGGCCACGTCCAATGACCCGGAGGTGATCCGGTTGCCGGCCTGCCAGGGCAGCTATGCGCTCAACCTCTCGATCGTGCCCTACACGGCCGAAGGCGATGCCTATACCGGCACCATCACTCTGAACCCGGATGCGGGCAACAGCGTGACCTGTGGAGGCAATCCGCCGGCGCCCGGCGCCAGCGGCCCCGGCGTACCGCGCTTCCAGAACTACCCGGCACCCTCACGGTTCGACGGCTTTGAAAACGAACCATCCGTGGGCGTGGACTGGAAGACCGGCAACGTGATGTTCTCCAACATCGGTATCCGCAGCGTGGGCGGCATCATCAGCCTGGCCCAGCCCGATACGCTGCGCATCGGCTTTGATTTTTCCACCTCACCCGCGCGGGCTACCTGGAACAGCGTCGGTTTTGTGACCACCAGTCAGATTAGCCTCGACCCGATTCTGTTCACCGATTCGAGCACGAATCGCACCTTTGTCACCGAGCTCAGCGGCGCATGCAGTTTCGCCGCCTTCACCGACGACGACGGCAACAGCTGGACGCCGAGCCAGGGCTGCGGAATTCCCGCTGGTGCGGATCACCCCTCCGTGGGCGGCGGCCCGTATGCAGGCGGCGTGCTGCCCGTCGGCGTGCAGGCGCAAGGCCTGTATCCCGACGCGGTGTATTACTGCTCCCAGGACATCTTCACCGCCTTCTGTGCGCGCAGCGACGACGGCGGCCTGACCTACGGTCCCGGGGTACCGATCTATTTCGGCACCGCCGGACTGCTTCCGGTCGGCGATTACAACTTGGTGCAGTGCGAAGGCCTGCACGGGCACATCAAGGTCGGACCCGATGGCACGGTGTATGTACCGAACGCCAATTGCTCGGGACATCCGGCCGTCGCGGTAAGCGAGGATAACGGTCTCACCTGGAACGTGCGACCGGACTACAACGCGGCGAGTCCCACGTTTTCCGGTTCCGATCCTTCGGCCGCGGTGGCGAGCGACGGTACGCTGTATTTCTGTTACCAGGGCGCCGATGCCCATGCGCATGTAGCGGTCTCGACCAATCACGGCCTCACCTGGACCTATGATCAGGATGTATCCGGGCCCATCGGGGTGGTAAACACGGTATTCCCGACCGCAGTGGCGGGCGATCCCAACCGGGCGGCGTGCGCCTTCCTCGGTTCCACCACCGCGGGTGACTACCAGGCGGCGGGTTTCGCCGGCACCTGGCAACTGTATGTCGCCTACACGTATGACGGTGGCGCGAGCTGGAAGGTTGTGGATGCGACGCCCAACGACCCGGTGCAGGGTCCCGGCGGCATCTGCACGGGGGGCACTACCTGCCCGGGCAACAACCGCAATCTACTCGACTTCATCGATTCCCATCTGGATGCCCACGGCAACGTGGTGATCGGCTATGCGGACGGTTGCACCGGAAGCTGCGTCAGCGGCGGACCCAACCCCTTCGATTCGCTACCCACGGTGGCCTACCAGTCGGGCGGCGATCCGCTGTTCGCCGAGTATGATCCGGTGGAACCGGCGGCACCCAAAGCCCCGCTACTGGATTCCGCCAGCCAAGACGCGAGCGGTGCGGTGCAACTCGCGTGGCAGACGCCGGATGATGGCGGCGCGGCTATCAGCGGTTACCGCGTTTATCGTGGCACGGCGAGCGGAGCGGAAACACTCTTGACGACACTGAGCAGTCCCAAGACCACCTACACGGACGCGAGCGCGCTGCCGCCCTCAACCGGCGCGGTCTATTACTACGAAATCAGCGCCTTGAACAGCGTCGGCGAAGGCTCGCGCGGCAACGAGTTGGCGGCCGCGCCACCGGTTCTGCCACCGAGTCCCTGCCGGCTGCCGGGCCTGACGGTGGTTACCGATCCGAGCGGTGATCAGACAGGCGCGCCGGCGAACACCGAGATGGACATCCAGTCCCTGGCGATTGCCGAGCCGTATTTCACCGATGGTTCGCAACGGCTGGTGTTCACGCTCAAGGTCCAGGATCTCAACACCTTGCCGGCCAATGCCTACTGGAAGGCGTATTTCGAGGCGCCGGATGGCACCACTTATTTTGTGGACATGAATACCACCAATGCCCAGGGTGCGCCGAGCTTCGAGTACGGACATGTGGCGGTGGGACCCTCGGGCTCCGATGATGTGGTCGATGGCGCTTTGGATTCCGACAGCGGATACAGTGCCGACGGCACCATCCGCCTGGTGGCGGAAGACGCCAATATTGGAGGGCTTGCGGCGGGTACTGTGCTGCAGCAGGTACATGCCACCACCCAGTTGCTGGCGGGCGGTTCCGGTACGGGGGTGCTGCAGACGATGGATACGACCGGGAACGGCAGCTATACGCTGGTGGGCAATGCCAGCTGTCAGCCGAACAACCCGCCGGTCGCTGCGCTCGCCGCCAGCCCGGTTTCCGGAACCGCGCCGCTCACGGTGCAGTTCAGCGGTTCCGGTTCCTATGATCCGGACGGCGACAGCGTCAGCCAGTACGCCTTTGACTTCGGCGACGGCAGCACTCCGGTAACTCAGTCAAGCCCCGTTATCTCGCACACCTATCCGCAGAGCGGTGGATATGAGGCAACGCTGACCGTCACGGACAGCAAGGGTCTGGCGAGCCAAAATACCGCGAGCCTGCGTATCAATGTGGAACAGGCACCCGCCGGTGCACAGGAGATACGCGGCAGCGGAACCATCCCCGTGGATGCAGCCGGCGACACCGGGCGCTTCGATCTTGACGTGACCTCGGTCAACACCGGGCGTTTCCACTGGAAAGACAAAACCCATGGCATTGAGTTCGAGACCAAGAACATCTCAGGCTTCAGCCGCCTCGGCAATTGCGTGAGCTTCTCCGGCACCGGAACGTTGGAGGAACAGAGCGGTAGCGTGTCGTTCGCAGCCACCGGTTGCGACAATGGTCCGGCCGGATCGGGACTGGATACTTTCTCCATCCAACTTTCCGGTGCGACGGCGGGCAGCTACAGCGGTACGCTGCAGCGTGGTGACTTGGTGCTGTTCGAGCGCGGCGCTTCCTCGGGGGATAACGACTGAACTGTGCCGAAGCTTGAGGGATCATTCACTCCCCTCTTCCCAGAATGGGAAGAGGGGAGTGAAGACGCGGGCTGAGGCAATAGACGGCTGAAACCCATTTTCTGCGGACTGGCAAGTGCGACATGGATGTGGCGCAGCGAAAATCAAACACGAAGTGTTGGGTTTTCGGAGCAAGGCGCGAATTCACTTCCTGGGCGGTGTGCTACTGCGCTCAGCGCAGCGCGCGCAGAAAGCCGAGCAGTGCACTGCGCCGCTTCGGCGTCATGGCGCGATAAATTTCCAGCAATTCCTGTTGATCGGGTGATAACCCCGGCGCGTAATGCCCGCGGCTTTCCTGGACGGCCGAGGGTTGCACGGGGCCGGCGCCGGTGGCGAGCCATTCGTATTGCACGCTGAGCAGTTGCGCAAGTCGCGCAAGCCTCTCGCGGCGCGGAGCCGGACCCGCACCGGATTCCCACTGGTTGCAGGCACTGCGCGATACGCCCATCAGTCGTGCGAGCTGGCTTTGAGACAAGCCCGCCTGAACGCGCGCCTGCCGGATACGCAGATGAATACTCATGGCAGGTTAGTTTAGGGAGGCTTGACAAGCGCCGAAAGGAAAGAAAGAATTGACAGCTAACGTTCAGTTATTCTAAACATCCTGTTGTAGCACGGTGCGACGGGGTCGGTGCCTGGGAGATGCAAGCGGAAACCACACCTTCGCCGGCGACAAAGTTCGCGGACATTCTGGCGCAATACCACATCACCCTGGGTGAGGTGGCGTACCAGACCGGGTATGCCGGAACCGAGGTGCAATGCGCCCTGGACATGGACCGTTTTGACACCTGCCCCATCATCGTGCTGGTGCAGATCAGGGTGGCGATCGAAAAACTGCTACGTCACCGCGGCTGGCAGGGGGAAGGACGTGAGCTTTGGGGGAAATTCGATGAGCGTTTGCTGGCACTGCTTGCGCAACACCGTAGCCATGACCATCGCAGTTGAAAGCACGCGCCGCTCAGCGCGGCGCGATATCGGGGAAGTTCTTCAGGCGTGATAGAAGTTCCCGGCGCGTGGCGCATACCAGCGTCGCATGACCCAGTTTGCGGCCGGGCCTCGGCTGCTTGCCATAGTCGTGGTAGTGCGCGCCGGGAATCTCAAGCACACTCGCCACCGGCGGCATACTGCCGATGAAATTCACCATGGCGGCGTAGCCCCGCGCCGAGGTATCCCCCAGCGGCAGCCCGAGAATGGCGCGCAGGTGGTTTTCAAACTGGCTGGTGACCGCGCCCTCGATGGTCCAGTGGCCGGAGTTGTGCACCCGCGGTGCAGTCTCGTTGGCGATGAGGCGGCCTTTTTTGACAAAAAATTCAATGGTGAGCACACCGGCGTAATCGAAGTGACGCAGTACGCGCCGCGCGTAATTTTCCGCGGGTTTCTGCAGTTTCCGGTCGGCACAGGGGGCGATGGAATAGCGCAGGATGCCATCCCGGTGCACATTTTCGACGATGGGATAAAAAGCCATGTCACCGCGACGGTTGCGCACGCCGATGACGGAGACTTCGCACTCAAATTCGATGAATTCCTCCAGAATCATCGCGATACCGCCCAGGGCGTTGAAGGCGCTGCCGAGCTCGGCGGAACTGCAGATCACGCGCTGGCCGCGGCCGTCGTAGCCGAGACGGCGCGTCTTGAGTACCGCCGGGTAGCCGATCTCCTGGATGGCCTGTTCCAGGTCCGGCATGCTGCTCACGGCACGGAATTTCGCGGTGGGAATTTTGAGTGCACGGAACAGGCCTTTTTCCGAAAGGCGGTCCTGTCCGATGGCGAGCGCCGTAACCGGCGGCAGGAAGGTTTTGTGCTTTGGAATATCACCCAGCGCTTCCACCGGCACGTTTTCCACGTCATAGGTGAGCAGGTCCACCTGTGCGGCGAGTTGCGCGAGCTTTTCCGGGTCGCTGAATGCACCGATCAGAATTTTGCTCACCTGACCGCCGGGTGCATCGGCGCTCTTATCGAGGAATACGCATTGAAGTCCCAGAGGATAACCGGCGAGCGCCAGCATGCGTCCCAGCTGGCCGGCACCCACGATACCCACTCTTTTCACGTTCAGGGCCGCGATGATTTGTTTTGTGGTGTTCGCATTCATGTCGGGTTGGCTTTGAAATCAAAATGCCTGCCAGGCATGAGGATGCCCGACTGCGTCGGCGTTGGAATTATTTGGCAGGATCGGGATCCCGGAGTACCGCCTCGGTCTGGGCGCGACGAAAATCGTCCAGGCGCTTGCGGATATCGGCATACTTGTTGCCGAGTATGGCGGCGGCGAGCAGTGCGGCGTTTACTGCGCCCGCTTCACCGATGGCGAGCGTGCCCACGGGCACCCCGGCCGGCATCTGCACGATGGACAGCAGCGAATCAATGCCTTTGAGTGCCTTGGACTTCACCGGCACACCGAGTACCGGCAGCGGGGTTTTGGCGGCGGCCATGCCGGGCAGGTGCGCGGCACCCCCGGCACCGGCAATGATCACCTCCAGGCCGCGGGCGGCGGCTGAGGTGCAGTAGTCGAACAGGAGGTCCGGGGTGCGATGGGCCGAGATCACGCGCTGCTCGTAGGGAATGCCCAGCTGATCCAGGGTTTGGGCCGTGTGTTCCAGGGTATCCCAGTCGGACTTGGAGCCCATGATGACGCCGACGAGTGCTTTCATCGGGGTAGTTTACCCGTTGCCGGTTGGCACATAAACCGGTTTGCCGGTGAGGGCCTGGATATATCCGGCGTGCTCAGGTCAGAGTTTGGAGATAGCGGAACAGTTCCCGGGCGCGGCGCGGGGAACGGCCTGCGGCCGTGTCCCGGGCGGCCCCGCGCATCAGACGGCGCAGATGCGGGTGGTCCGCCCGCGGATACTGCGTGAGGAATTCGCCCAGGGCGGCATCGCCCTCGGCGATGAGCCGGTCGCGCCAGCGCTCCAGTTGGCGGAAACGCGCCCGGGCTGCCTTGTCGGTGCCACGCAACTCATCGAGTTTGAGGCGGATGGAGTGGGTGTCGGTCTCGCGCATGAGTCGGCCGATGTACTGGCGCTGGCGTTTCAACGCGCCATGACTGCCGATATGCCGCGCCTGCTCGACGGCATCCCGCAATTGCTCCGGCAGCGGCAGCGCCGCGAACTGGCTCTCCGGCAGGCGCACCAGTTCCTCACCGAGCTTCTGCAACGCTTCCACCTCGCGTTTGCGCTGCGATTTGCTGGGGACGCCTGTACGCGGAATGTCGTCATTCAGGTCCATGGGTTTACAATGTCCAATCTTTGCCGTTGTCCCCCGGAACACTATGCATGCTCATGCTGACCATGATACTACGGGCTATTCGCAAGCCGACCTCAATGCGTTGGTGGAGCGCATACTCAAGGAAGCACGCACCCGGGGCGCGAGCCAGGCGGAGGCGGGGGCAAGCATCGAATCGGGCCTCACGCTGACGGTACGCATGGGTGAGGTGGAGACGCTGGAATACCAGCGCGACCGCGGCTTGGGGGTTACGGTGTACTTCGGTACGCGCAAGGGTTCCGCCAGCACCTCGGATCTGTCGCCGGCGGCGATTGCGGAAACGGTGCGTGCCGCCTGCAGCATTGCACGCTATACCGCGGAAGACAGTTGCGCCGGGCTCGCGGATGCCGCGCTCATGGCCAAAGACATTCCTGATCTGGACCTGTGTCACCCCTGGGCGCTGGAACCGGAAGACGCCATTGCCATCGCCAAGAAATGCGAAGACACGGCACGCGGCTTCGACAAGCGCATCCAGAATTCCGAGGGGGCGACAGTTACTTCTCATCAGGGACTGCGCGTGTACGGCAACACGCAGGGGTTTGTTGGCGGGTACGCCAGCACCAACCACAGTCTTGCCTGCGCGGTGGTGGGGCGTGAAGGCGGGGGCATGCAGCGTGATTACTGGTACACCACGGCGCGGGATGCCAGGGAGCTGGAAGCGGCGGAAGCCGTGGGGCGCAAGGCGGCGGAGCGCACCCTCGCGCGTCTCGGCGCACGCAAGCTGAGCACGCGCCAGGCGCCGGTGTTGTTCACGCCGGACGTGGCGCGCGGACTGATCGGCCATTTCCTCGGCGCCATCCGCGGCGGTGCCCAATACCGCGAGGCCTCATTCCTGCTGCGTGCGGCGGGTGAAAAGCTGTTTCCCGATTTTCTACGGCTCTCCGAGCGGCCGCATATTCCCGGGGCGCTGGGAAGCGCCGCTTTCGACAGCGAAGGCGTGGCCACTCGCGACCGCGAACTGGTGGATAAGGGCGTACTGCAGCATTATCTGCTGGATAGCTATTCCGCGCGCAAACTCGGCTTGCAGACCACCGGCCATGCCGGCGGCGTGCATAACCTCATCGTGGAACCCGGGGAACTGGATTTCACCGGCTTGCTGAAACTGATGCATACCGGCCTCGTGGTCACCGAGCTCATGGGCCAGGGCGTGAATGGCGTTACCGGCGATTACTCGCGCGGCGCCGCGGGTTTCTGGCTGGAAAAGGGCGAAATCGTCTGCCCCGTGGAAGAGGTAACGATTGCCGGCAATCTGCGCGCCATGTACCGTGATATGGCTGCTGTCGGCAAGGATGTGGATCTTCGCGGCAGCGTACGCACCGGGTCAATACTGATGGGTCCGATGACCATCGCAGGTCAGTGAACAATTAGGATGTTTTGTCCGAACCGTCCTGACATAGCGTCTGAACATTTCCACAGGGAGTCTGTATGACATTCGCCATCATTGTGCACGGCGGTGCGGGTGCGGTCGCGCCCCAGAGCCTGGATGCGCGCAAGCAAGGCTGCCGTGCGGCCGCGGAAGCGGGTCATGTCGTTCTCAAAAGAGGCGGCAACGCGCTGGACGCGGTGGAAGCGGCGGCGGTGGTGCTGGAAAACAACCCGCTATTCAATGCCGGCAAGGGCTCCACATTGAATTGCGAAGGCCGGGTGGAAACCGATGCGGCCGTCATGGACGGCGCCACATTACGGGCCGGCGCGGTCACGGCAGTGAGCGGCATCCGCAATCCCATCCTGCTGGCGCGCAAAGTGATGGAAGCGAGCCCGCACATCCTGCTGGCGGGTGCGGGCGCGGCGCGCTTCGCCCGGGAGCAGGGGATCGAACTCTGCGATCCCGCGGAGCTTGTGGTTCCCGCGCAGCAGCAGCACTGGCAGCGTGAGCATGGCACCGTGGGTGCGGTGGCGCTGGATGCGCACGGCCATCTTGCGGCCGCCACCTCCACCGGCGGTATTTTCAACAAGCTGCCGGGCCGTGTGGGCGATACGCCGCTCATCGGTTGCGGCACCTATGCCGACGGCTGCGCTGCCGTGTCCTGCACCGGCAAGGGCGAGGACATTATCCGTGTGACCCTCGCCCGTCATGCGGCCTGGCTGCTGGAGCAGGGTGTCGAAGCCGGCGCCGCGGCGGAACAGGCCATGCGGCATTTTGCCGAACGCACGCACAGTGAGGCCGGCATCATTCTGGTGGACCGTGGCGGTCATGTGGGGTATGCACACAACACGCCCAATATGCCCATCTGTGCCCTGACCCCCGAGGGCCGGCTGCTTTGGGAAGCTTGAGAGCGCCTGTTCCCGCGGCAGGCGTACCGGGGGGCTGCAATTCTCGCAGAATTCACTACACTGAGCAGGCTTTCCCGGAGCGTCGCCGCTGGAATTTCCCGCCACGACGCTGGTTAAACGCACTTACATACATAATCCCGCCCCGCCCATCCGGTCCGGAGGAATAAACATGCGTCACACCCGTCATTTCCTGGTTCTGGTGTTTGTCCTGGCGCTGCTGTCGCCGGGTTTTGCCGCTGCCAAGCTCCACGGCGATCCGTATTTCCGTGCGCTCCACTGGCGGCTCATCGGCCCGTTCCGTGGCGGCCGTTCCGTTGCTGTGGCCGGGGTGGCGAGCGAGCCGCGCACCTTCTATTTCGGCGGGGCCGCCGGCGGGGTATGGAAGAGCACCGACGGCGGTATTTCCTGGCGCAATGTCTCCGACAAGTTCTTCAAGACCGCGCCGGTGGGGGCGCTCGCGGTGGCGCCCTCGGATCCCAACGTGATCTATGCCGGCATGGGCGAGTCTTTCATCCGCGGCGACATGATGACCGGCGACGGCATCTACAAATCCACCGACGCGGGCAAGACTTGGCAGCACATGGGCCTCTCCGGTACCCATGTAATCAGCGAAATCGCGGTGGACCCGCGCAATGCGGAGGTAGTGTATGTGGCGGCACTGGGCCACGTGTTCGGCCCCAATCCCGAGCGCGGCGTGTACAAATCCAGCGACGGCGGGCGCACCTGGAAGCGGGTGCTGTACCGGGACGAAAACACCGGCGCGGTAGATATCAGCATTGATCCGCATAACCCGCGCATCCTGTTCGCCTCCCTGTGGCAGGCGTACCGCAAGCCCTGGATCATGTCGAGCGGCGGACCGGGCAGCGGCCTGTACCAGTCCACCGACGGCGGCGACACCTGGACCAACATCTCGGATCATCCGGGCCTGCCCGCGGGCATCCTCGGCAAGATCGGAGTGTCCGTGTCTGGCGCCGATCCGAACCGCGTGTACGCTATCATCGAGGCGAAGAACGGCGGCGTGTTCCGCTCCGACGATGACGGCGCCACCTGGCAGCGCTTGTATCACCAATCGGAGCTGACGCAGCGTGCCTGGTACTACATGCGCATCTACGCCGATCCCCGGAACAAGGATGTGGTGTACGCGCCCGAAGTGGACGGGCTGTTCAAGTCCGTGGACGGCGGCAAAACCTTCAAGCCGCTCGCGACCCCCCATGGCGACAACCACGTGCTGTGGATCAATCCCGGGCATCCCGGGATCATGGTGGAGGGCAACGACGGTGGCGCCACCGTGAGCTATGACGGCGGACATACCTGGAGCAGCGAGAACAACCAGCCCACCGCGCAGATCTACCACGTGACCGTGGATGACCAGTTCCCGTATCACATCTACGGCGCCCAGCAGGACAACTCCACCATTGACATCGCGAGCCGCAGCGACGGCCCCGGCATCGGCGTGCGCGATTGGCAGCCGTCCGCGGGCGGCGAGAGCGGCTGGGTGGTGCCGAGTCCGTCGAATCCCTGCGTGGTGTACGGCGGCGGCTACAGCGGACTGCTGGAGCGGCTCAACCACTGCACCCATCAGGTACGGCTGCTGGATCCCTGGCCGGACAATCCCATGGGCCACGGCGCGGCGCATCTCAAGGAGCGTTTCCAGTGGACGTATCCCATTCTGGTTCCCGCCGACCAGCCGCACACGATTTATGTCGGTTCGCAATACGTGCTCAAGAGTACCAACGATGGCATGAGCTGGCAGCGCGTGAGTCCCGATCTCACACGTAACGACAAGGCGAAGCAGGCCCCCTCCGGCGGGCCCATCACCAAGGACAACACCGCCGTCGAATACTACGACACGGTGTTCGCGCTGGCGGAGTCCCCGGTGAAGGCGGGCGTGCTGTGGGCAGGCTCTGACGACGGCCTGGTGCATGTGTCCCGCGATGACGGCGCCCACTGGGAGAATGTCACGCCCAAGGGCCTGCCCGAGTGGGCCACCGTTTCCATCATCGAGCCGTCGCACTTTGCGGCCGGATCGGCGTATCTCGCGGCCTACAACTACCGGCTGGATGATTTCCATCCCTACCTGTTCAAGACCACCGATTACGGCCGAAGCTGGCAGGCCATAGACAACGGCATCCCGGCGGACGAGCCCAGTTTCGTGATCCGCGAGGATACACAGGATCCCAATCTATTGTTCGCCGGCACCCAGCGCAGCGTGTATGTGTCCTTCGATGACGGCGCGCACTGGCAGTCGCTGGCCTTGAATCTGCCGGCGGTACCGGTGTTCGATATGGCGATCCAGCCGCAGGCGGACGATCTGGTGCTCGCCACCCACGGCCGTGCCTTCTGGGTGCTGGACGATCTGGGCTTCCTGCGTCAGCTCACGGCGGCCGTGCGCCGCGGCGGCGGCACGCATCTCTTCCAGCCCGAGCACACCTATCTGCTGCCGGGCTTCGACTTCGGCGGCCATCCGGCGGACGAGGGCCGGAATCCGCCGGACGGCGCGGTGATCTATTACCACCTCGAGTCGGCGCCGGCCAAGGGCGCGGCGATCACGCTCAGCATCCTGGGGTCGGATGGCAAAGTGATCCGCAGCTTCAGCAGCCAACCCAAGAAACCGGCTGCGGCCGGCGCAAGCTTCCACGGCAAGGCCAAACCGGCGCCCGACCAGTTGCCCGCCAAGGCCGGCATGAATCGTTTCGTGTGGAATCTGCGCTATGCGGACGCGACGAAAGTGCCGGGTGCGGTACTGTGGTTCGGCAACGTGCAAGGTGCGAAGGTATTGCCAGGTACCTACACCGTGAAGCTCACGGCGGATGGTCGGAGCTACCGCGAACCGTTCACGGTGCTGAATGACCCGCGCTCGAAACTCAGTGCGGCGGATCTGGCGGCCCGCGAAGCTCTGCTGCTCAAGATCCACGCGAAGCTCAATGCCACCGACAAAGCCATCAGCAGCCTGCGCAGCTTGCGTGCGCAGATCAACGGACTCATGAAACGCTACGCGTCCGCGTCGCAGGGCAAGGCGCTCGCCGAAGACACCAAGCCGCTGCGGGCGGAACTGGACGGCATTGAGGCGGCACTCATTCAAAGCAAGGCGCATGCCAGCGAGGATGTGCTGAATTACCCGATCCGCCTCAACAACAAGCTGGCGGCGCTGTTCACCACCGTGGAAGTGAGCAATTCGCGGCCCACCGCGCAGGACTATGGGGTGTTCAGGGAACTCTCGACACAAGTTGATGTCCAGCTTGCCCGCTGGCAACGGGTGCGGGACAGTGCGCTGCCAGGACTGAATGCAAAGATCAAGGCACTGGATTTGCCGGCGGTGTATATGAAGCCGTGAACGACATGCGCCGATGCCGTTCCCGGCCGCCGGATGACTGAGGTGATCTCGAACATGACGTCTGCGCGGCAGACCGGGGTAACGGCAGGCGCTCCCGTGGCTGCGTCAGGATCAATAGGGCGTGCCGTCCTTGTGAACGTAGCCGGGTGAGCGACTGCGGATCGCAAGATCAATGTCCGGATAATCCACGGCGCTGCCCAGGGGATCGCGCGTGCCGATTTCGAGAATGACCGCTTCGGTTTTGCCGCGATTCCGCAGACAGTGGCCGTCCGGGTCGCCGACCTTGAAACCGGCGCACTCCCCGGTACGCAGCACCTCCTCTCCGGTATCCGTGACGAGCACCACTTCACCCTCGAGCACATAGACGAATTCATCTTCGCTGGCATGCCAGTGGCGCTGGCTCGACCAGCCGCCGGCGGGCAGGTGCAGCAGGTTGACGCCGAACTGGGTAAGTCCCGCCGCATCGCCCAGCCGCCAGCGTTGTCGGCCGCGGCAGGGCTCATCGTAGGGCGCCGGATAGCGGCTGCCGTGCCGGGTCGGTGCGGTTTCGATCGTGATTTTTTTCATGTGCACTCCTCAAGAACTTGAACCCCCAAATGCGCATTATTAGGCAGCGAGACAGTTGCCTGGTCCCTGCCGTATCAGTGGAAGTGATCCGCAGAATGTGCTTGACTTCGATAGGCGCGGGCGGCATCTGAGAAAGTATCAAACCAGCGACGTACCGGGTCAATGTGTCCTGCTGTTGATTTTCATCGCATTTCGAATACCCATGTGGCTCCGCGTGCAGGCAGCACCTTATGAAATGGATGACCTTTTGAAGATAGTGCCCATCACGAGAAGGTGGCCATGTAATCACGCGCGGCGATTGATCTGCATTTCAATAATAGTATGCTGGCGGTGCTGGATGAAACAAGAGACCTGCCGCGCGTTACCGCCGGTACGTCCGTACGGTTGGGCGGCGGAAACCGGTACCATTCCCCCGTGCCGTGTGGGCAGGGCACGGCAGGTCCAGAGTGCCGTGTGACGGATGATCGGCGTCAAGGATTGGATGCGTACGCGGCGGAATCAGGCGGATAGGGTGTGGGCCGGAATGGCAGCTGGATTTTATCTGCGCGGTTCAGGATTCCAGGGCGGAAATTTGCATCATATCCCGTTGCACCCGGGCTGCCCCAACTTATGCGTCAGATTCTGGAAAACCGCGCTCTTGCACAACGGATGCAGGCTCGGCCAGACGCTGATGAAGGGTATCAGCATGCTGATGCTCCGGTTGTCCACGGCGGCCGACAGTGTGGTGAGGGCCTTATTCTGATTTCCCAGATGCATGTAGGCATCGGCCACAAATACCGGCTTAAGTCCGTTAGCAGGGGCTTGGGCCGCCTGCCGGAGGTACCAATTGAAATAATTCACCAGTGCCGAGCGGCTCCTGGCCCGCACACTGGCGATATCGGTGGCATCGGCCCGCAGGTATCGCATCTCCGCAGCCGCCTTATGCACCGCTTCCACATACTTGCCCTCACCCAACAAGCTGAGGATCAGGATATGCAGCGGCAGCGGGTTGGGTCCGTCCAGCGTCAGGTTCGATTCGGCGTAGCGTGCCGCCTGGTTGTAGCGACGTGTCAGATAGAAATACAGCGCGGATTTGCGCGACAGGCGTAGCGCCACGGGGTCGAGTTTGCCCGCAAGTTCCAGCGCGTCCTGCGTATCCCGCATCCGGTCGCTGGCGGCCAGATAACCGGCATAAGCCTGCCAGGTGCGACTGTCGCCTGGATTGAGGCGCAGCGCCTGGTTGAAATCGGAACGCGCGGCGGACAGGTTCCAGTCATAAAACAGCGCCAGTTGTCCGCGAGCCAGATGTGCCTGGGCCGAGTATTGATTCAGGGTGATTCCCCGTTCGAGCCGCCGCCGCGCATGCGCCAGATCCCGAGGGGTGAGATCGGATGTTGCCAGCAGCGCTTCGGCTGTGCACACATACGCCGCTGCGAATTCCGGGTCCAGCGAGGATGCCTGCCGGCAGTAGTGGTAGGCCTGACCGGGCCTCCGCTGCGAGATCTGGTAGCGTCCGAGCGCGAAAGCCAGCGCTGCCTTGCCGTTGGCGGTGAAATCCGATGGCTTGATGCTGGCGTCCGGGCTGAGCAGGTCCGCCACGTGGGTGGCGATGCGGATAAGCAGCGCCTGATACGCCACGCTGGTGTACTCAGCGTCCAGCCGATATTCCTGCCCCCACACGTAGCTCTGGTCCGCCACACGGATGAGACGCGCGGAGATGTGCAGGCTGCTCTGCCGGTTCTCTCCGATCGAACCTTCCAGCACGTAATCGGCCCCCAGGGCATGGCCGATATGTTTGATGGTGTAAGCATCGCCGGCGTAATGCATGGCTGAGGTATTGGCGATCACCGCCAGCCGGCCGGGGGCGATGGGTCCGAGCAGATCCAGGATGTGGTTGGCGATGGAAATGCCGACGACGCCGAGATCGTGGTGGCTGGAAACATTGGTGAAGGGCAGTACGGCGATGGTGATGCGTCGCGGCGTGCGGCCGGTCGCAGCCCATGGATTGAAGCGCGACGCCAGCAGAACGGATACCAGCACCACGGCCAGCACAATTGCGCCACCGGCCAGCGCGGCCCTGGGGAATCTCGCGCGCCGCCCAGCGGAAGATGTTGCTGCATTCTGATTGAAGACCGGAATCACGGTAGGCGGGGGGGTACGGCTGGTTTCACCTGGGTTCACGGGATGCACAAACTTGTAGCCGCGTCGTGCAATGGTCTGGATGTAGCGCGTGCCGGCTGCCCCGTCATTCAACACCATGCGCAACTGCCGCACGCAGGCGCTGATGCCCTCTTCAAACTCGACGACAATATTGTCCTTCCACAGGTGAGCGCGGATCTCCTCGCGCGACACCGTGGTGCCCGCATGGCGCAGCAGCAGTTCCAGCAGCTTCGCCACCTGCGGACGCAACTGCACCGTTTTGTGCCCGTCGCAGAGCTCGCCACTGGCCGGCGAGAATCGGAATTCGCCAAACGTATAGCAATCGTGCGGCCCGTCAGCAGCGGAAGTCATGACAGAGTACAGGCAGTAATGGATGCGCGGGGGTGACCGGAAGGGGGGGTGTGTTCACCCATTGCATCATGGTCATACCTGTGGCGGGGCTGCGTCGCAATGCAGGGGCCGTATCCAGGATGCCGGCAAACGATCCCGGTGGCATGGACCGGAACGGCGTCACGGCGGTGCTGCCGCGCCCCACGACTGATCAGCGGCCGAACACCCTGAGCGTGGGCACGAGTCTGTGACTCAATGCATGCGCCGACTTGATCTGTGCCGCAGACAGATTCTTGCCCAGGATCATGAGCCCCTTGCCGGCGATATCCAGCCCGCCTTTCCGGGCCAGCAACATCCAGGCGTAGGCCTGTACGTTGTCCTTGGGGGCGCCTTCGCCAGTATGGTACATGATCGCGATGTTGTATTGCGCCGCAGGCAGTCCATGGCCCGCCGCGCGGCGATACCACATCAACTCCTTAACCGGATCCCGGGCCACCCCCTGACCAGTGTCATGCATTAATCCGAGCTGGAATTCCGCGTACGGGTTACCGCGACGGGCGGCGATCCGGAACCAGTAGTCCGCCTTGGCATAGTCCTGCGGGAAGCCGCGACCATTGAAGTACAGGGTGCCGAGATTGTAGGCGGCGGCGTCCATGCCCGCATAGGCCGCGAGCCGGTACCAGTAGGCGGCCTGCTGGTATTGTCCGCGGCTGGCCAGCATGACGCCGAGATTAGCCTCTGCTTCCGCATCGCCGATCTTGGCGAGTTCGGTCGCCTGGGCGATATCCTGCCGGGTGTATTTGGTGGTGCCGACGGGCATGGAAAGATAGGCAGGTTGCCGCATCCAGATGACCTGAACGCCAGGCGGCGTGTGGTCCGCCCGAGCCGGTGAGACCGGCAACATCGCACTCAGGATCAGCAGCAGGGCAAGCAGCGCATTGCACGCGCAAGGCGCAAGTACGCGGTGGTGGATCATGATCTTTCCCTCCATAACGCTGTGCATTCATGGTTGTGGAGCAGGCCACAGCCATGCCGGGCCGCCCTGCCATAAGGTATAGCAGCTTCACGGCGGCGGGGCGCGCAAACCGCCCTGAAACATACCTGATTCATTTCTTGACGGGGTACGGCGCAGCTCAGGACAGGCGGCCCGGCGTGGTGCGGGCGCCAAGCCGGCCCGTGTATTATCGAGATATCAGGATCGGCTTCGTCATTGACCGCGGATTTGTGCGGAGTCCCTGTACATTTCGCATTTCTGCATTCCTGATTGCGGCTGACATCCACGGCGCCCTGGATCGGTGAGCCGATTCGGCGGCGCCGCGTGGTAACGACGGTCAGGCCGGAATCACGCGGTGCCGCGACCGGTCATTTCGCCGCTGGTGCCTGACGATCCTGCCTACGTTTGTTGAGGAGCACGAGATTCTCATCCAGACTCTTGCGCAGGGTGGCGAGTGCCGCGTGACTATTGCTCACATGCAGTTGCAGGCGTGCCAAGTGCAGATAAGCGTAATTGCGCAATATGGGGTTCTGGGTACTCGCGAGAATGTGCTGGTAGGTGGCCACTAGCTCGGCGCGATCGCCGCTCAGCATCGATAATTTACGGATGGCGCGCAGGTCGGCAAACACCGCGCCCATGAGCGGATTGAAACCTGGCCGCATGGAATGATGCCAGCGTTTGTGCCAATTCGGATGGCAGGTTTGTGGAATTGCGGGCATGGATGACATGGCCATCGGGCTTGCCGAGGCGGTAGAGCCCGCGCCCAGGAACAGCAGGGCGGTGGAAACGGTCAGGATCGAGGTCAGATACTTCATGGGATAGCTCCTTCGTTGGTTTGGAAAAAGAAAGCCGGTGCAGCGGGCCGGGAAGGTGCAAGGCACCGGCAAGATTCCGGGTGCGGGAAAGCACCCGGTAGGTCCCGGTGGGGAGACCGGAACTCGGTTTGCGCAGGCAGACCTGCGCACCGGGGCCGTTCGGTCGGTTCCAGACCAGCATGCTCCAGCCGTTTGCGCATGTTCACCACCGTGCGGGAAGGCCCCGCTGCCCGGGCCGGACTTCCCGGTGACTGTTTCCCTCGGTATTCGGGGGAGAGAGATCGCCGGATGCAGTGTCGCCGGAGAGTGGGCCGTTCCACCGGGATACGATTCAATCGTTGGGAATCTCGACACATACCAGCAATCCGCCACCCTCGCGATTGTGGATCGTCAATTCCCCGCCGTGCACTCGCACGATACGTTCGGCGATGGTAAGGCCGAGCCCTGCACCGCGTTGCTCGCTGCGGGAAGCATTTTCCCGGGCAAACGGCTGCAACAGACTCTGGGGTTCGACGCTCTGGATTCCGGGGCCGCGGTCTGCCACGGTGAGACGCACGCCGTGACCGGTGGGTTCGGTATGTACCTCCACATCCTTGCCGCCGTAGCGTACGGCGTTGTCTACCAGATTGGTGACCAGTCGGCGGACGGCGAGTTTGCGGCAGCGCAGCAACGGCAGGATGCCGGTTTCCTGACGCACGGCAGCGCCGGTATCCGTATAACGCTGGCAGACGTCGAACACAATCTGGTTGAAATCGGCCAATTCGGGGGATTCCTCACTTCCGTCCCGGGCGTAATCCAGGAATTGGGTGAGGATGGCATCCATGTCTTCCACATCCCGAACCATGCCGATGGATAGCGCGGGTGCAATGTTCTTGCCGGCGAGTTCGATGCCGATGCGCAGGCGCGTGAGCGGGGTGCGCAGATCGTGGGAGATACCGGCCAGCATCAACCGGCGTTCGGCATCGAGCTTCTTCAGATCCTCGACCATCTGGTTGATGCCGCGGCTGAGATCGCGGATTTCCTGGGGACCGGCTTCCTTCAATACCTGCGGTATGCGGCCGCTGCCGATGGTGCGTGCGGCCTGCAGTACCGCATCAAGCTGGCGGTTCAACCGGAAGATGATCAGATAGGCGCCAACGATCGCGATCAGCAGGCCGATGGCAACCCAGAGCAGCAAGTCAACCGGGAACGCTTTCCACAAGCGGTTGTGGGGAATGGCAAGCCAGTAGAGTTGGCCGCCGACCGGGAACCTGATCCAGAGATTGTCTGAAGAGGGTTCGGTTCTTACCAGAATCCCGGGACCGAAGGTCTTTCTGAGTCGAGCCTCAAGATCCTTGAACGGCGTATTGTCCAGCCGGCGCAACACGGGGTGCGCCGTGGAATCCTTCACGATCCGAAGACCGTATTGAGTGGAGGCCTGGGCGAGGAAAGAGGGTACGCGATCCGCCGGCAGCGTGTTGAGCGCCGCCTGCGCGAGGATGATATCTCTGGTAAGAGGATACGCGTGATTGTTGCGGGAGTTCTCCAGAAAAAACAATCGCACAATCCCAAACCATGCCACCTGGCTCAGGATGATGAGCAGGGCGATCATCAGTGCCGTGCGCCCCAGCAGACTGTTGGGCAACAGCTTCACTTTTCGGATTCCTTCGGGACGAAGACATAGCCGTAACCCCAAACAGTCTGGATGTAGCGCGGGCGGGCGGGTTCGTCCTCAATCAGGCGCCGCAGGCGCGATATCTGCACGTCCATGCTGCGGTCATAGGCGCCGTGCTCCCGGCCGCGGGACAATTCCATGAGCTTCTCGCGTGACAGCGGTTGGCGCGGGCGGTTGACCAGCGCTTCCAGCACCGCAAATTCGCCGGTAGTGAGCGGGAGTGTCTCACCGGCCTTGCTCAGTGTACGGGTGCCGAGGTTAAATTCGCAGAGGCCGAAGCGCACCACGGTTTCTACGGCGGCGGGAGTCCCGGGGGGTGTCACAGGCTGGCGGCGTCTCAGCACCGCTTTGATGCGCGCCACCAGTTCGCGGGGATTGAAGGGCTTGGGCAGGTAGTCGTCGGCGCCCACTTCGAGGCCGACGATGCGATCCACCTCGTCACCCTTGGCGGTGAGCATGATCACGGGCAATTCCATGCCGGCAGCGCGCAGGCGGCGGCAGAGCGTCAGGCCATCTTCTCCGGGAAGCATGAGATCCAGCACCAGCAGGTCCACCGTATGCCGGACGAGCGTCTGCTCGAGTTCCTGGCCATTGCTGGCGCTGAATACGGCAAATCCCTGTTCCTGCAGATACTGCTCCAGCAGCGCACGGATGCGAAGATCATCATCAATGACCAGAATTCGTGTGGGGGTTTCCTTCATGCACGCAAGTGTAGCGGTGATTGCAACAGTCCGGTACACCGAAGTATTGCAAAGTGTTTCGTCTGCCTTTCCGGAAATAAGTTGTTACAAAAGTCTCTGCGGCGGACACAGTTCCGATACATCTCGGGCCTATCCTGCGCGCCATGCAAACTCGTCGCTTGCCGTTCAGCGCGCCCACGCCCCGCAGGGGACGGGCGATGATGGCCGTCGTGATCCTGATGGGGTGTCTCACGGCCGCCATGGTCAGGGCGGCGGATATGGATCCCCTGGATACCGGCCGCTATGTGAGTGCCGGGCCAGCCACCGGCAGCCCGGCAGTGTTGTGCGCGCCGATCCCGAGCCCGCTCGGTACGCTGACACTCCTCAGCGTGGCGGAGATCGCGCTTTGCAATAATCCGCAGACTCGCGTGGCCTGGATCAACACCCGGATTGCGGCGGCGCAGCTCGGCATCAGTCGGGCGAGTTACCTGCCGAGCGTGAGCCTGTCGGCCACGCGCCAATGGAACCGGAGCAGCGGTACGAGTCTTGCGGGCAACGGCGTGTCCACCACGGAAACCAATGTCACGCTTTCCCTGCAATACCTGCTTTTCGACTTCGGCGGCCGTAGTGCCCAGGTCGAGAGCGACCGTGAGGCGCTGATCGCCGCAGATCTCAGCCAGGATGCCGAGATTCAAAGTGTGTTGTTTTCAACCATACAGGATTATTACGACCTGCTGGCGACGACGGAGTCCGTGAATGCGGCACGGGCAACGCTGCATTCCGGCCAGGTGGCTTATGCGGCCGCCGTGGCACAGCATCAGGCTGGCACGGTCACGCTCAGCGACGTACTGCAGGCACAAACGGCGCTGTCCCAGGCGCGTTTTACGCTCACCCAGACTCTTGGCGCCATGCGCACCGCCCGCGGTACGCTCGCCAACATCATGGGGTTGCCCGCCGACACCCGCTTTGCCGTAACAACGCCCGCGCCGGCGCCCGCGAATCCTGACATGCAGGCTACGCTCAAGGAACTGGTCGCGCAGGCAGCGCTCGCTCGTCCGGATCTGGCGGCAGCGCGCGCCGAAATCCGATCCTCCGAGGCTGCTGTCAGCGTCGCGAAGTCGAACGGGCTGCCGACGCTGTCGGCGTTTGCCGCACCGCAGTACCTTGACTCCGCCGCGTATGGCGGCGAGCATCAGACCGTGTTCGGCCTGAGCCTCAGCGTCCCGCTGTTCAACGGCTTCAGCACCACCTATCAGATTCACAAGGCGCGGGCGGAACTCGATTCCGCCAAAGCCGCACGCGACCAGCTGGCCAATCAGGTGTCGCTGCAGGTGTTCGATGCCTATACCGCTTACCTTACCGACCGGCAGGCGCTTGCCGCCTCCAGCGATCTGGTCGCAAGCGCCAAGTCCTCGGCGCAACTGGCGCTGGGACGCTATCAGGCGGGCGTCGGCAACATTCTTGATGTGCTCAGCGCAAATGCGGCGCTCGCCGCCGCCCGCAGCGAAGACATCCAGACTCGCTACGACCTGCATATCACGCAAGCCTCGCTGGCGGAAGCTGTGGGGAATCTTAACCTGGGAGACTTCGGCCAGAGCCGGGGAAATCAGTGATCATCATGACGTCGCGCAATGTCCGACTGAAATATCTTTTCCCCGTCGCGGCACTAGTCGTTGCAGGCCTGCTGACCGCACTCTGGTGGCATGTGCATTCCAGCCACAGGGGCGGCGCGTTGCAGACTGCAACGGTGCAATACGGGGATATCCGCCAGACGGTGTCCACCAGCGGCACGCTGGATCCGGTGGTGCTGGTCAATGTGGGAACCCAGGTGTCGGGTACGGTCAACCGGTTGTATGTGAACTTCAACGATCATGTACGCAAGGGGCAGGTGCTGCTCACGCTGGATCCGACACTGTTCCAGGCCCAGATGGAGGTGGACCGCGCCAATCTGAAGAGCGATGAGGCTAACCTGCATCTGGCACAGGTGACCGAAGTGCGTATCCAGCGGCTCTACAACGAGAATTATGAAACCCGGCAGGATCTCGACCAGGCCATCGAGGCGCGGCAGGCGGCGGAGGGTGCCGTGAAAGCGGTGCAGGCGCAGTTGCTGCGCGATGAGACCAACTTGTCCTATACGGTGATCCGCTCGCCGGTCAACGGCACGGTGATTGACCGCGAGGTGGAGCTTGGGCAGACGGTGGCCGCAAGCCTGCAGACCCCGACCCTGTTCCTGATCGGCGAGAATCTCACGCAGATGCAGGTTGACACCTACGTCAGCGAGGCGGATATCGGCCAGATCCGGCCCGGTGATCCCGCCACCTTCACCGTTTATGCTTACCCGGGGCGCGAATTCCACGGTCGAGTAGTACAGATCCGCGAAGCGCCGATCACGGTGCAGAATGTCGTCACCTATGACGTCATCGTATCCGCCCCGAATCCCAAGGGACTGCTCTTGCCCGGCATGACTGCCGACGTCACCATTACCACTGCGGACCTCAAGCACATGCTGCGAGTGCCGCGGGCGGCCTTCGCTTTCGCGCCGCCTTCCGCGACGATGGCGCGCGCAGAACCACTCCCGCCCAAGGGTCGCAAGCGGCTCTGGGTGCTGCGCCAGGGGCATCTTGTACCGGTGACGGTTACCGTGGGCGTTGCCAACAATGAATACGTGGAAATCACCGGCGGGAATCTCGCGGCCGGTGAGCGGGTGGTGGTGGGCGAGACCCGTCCGATGGCGAGTGCGTCGCAATTGCCGGGGCGGCGTCCGTGAGCAGCACATCGGGCGTTGCCGCCGGCGGTACGGTTCTGACCGTCCAGTCCCGCGACAGCTGTGCGCCCGGCGAGCCGATCATCGAACTGCAGGAGGTTTCACGCATCTATTCCCTCGGGGGGGTGGAGACACCGGCGCTGCAACACGTCAGTTTCACCATTGCACGGGGCGAATTCGTCGCCATCACCGGACCCTCCGGGTCCGGCAAGACCACCCTGATGAACATCATCGGCTGTCTCGACCGGCCGACCTCCGGGCGCTGCCTCCTGAAGGGCGAGGATGTGTCCACGCTCAGCGAACCCGAGCTCGCCGATGCGCGCAACACCCAACTCGGCTTCGTATTTCAGAACTTCAATCTGCTGGCTCGCACCTCGGCGGTGGAAAACGTGGCCTTGCCGCTGGTGTATGCGGGCGCCGCGCGTGCCGGTATGCAGCGGGCCCGGGAACTGTTGGCGCTCGTGGGACTTGCCGACCGTATGGAGCACACCTCCGCCCAGCTCTCCGGCGGGCAGCAGCAGCGGGTGGCCATCGCCCGCGCCTTGGCGAATGATCCGGCGATTATCCTGGCGGACGAACCCACGGGGCAGCTCGACACGCACAATTCGACCGAAATCCTGGCCATGCTCCGCGAGCTCAATCGCAGCCGGGGCCTGACGATGGTGGTGGTCACGCACGATCCGTCCATCGCCGCCCAGGCCGATCGCACCATCACTTTCCGCGACGGGCAAATGGGTTCCGACACCAGGAACCCGGTCCCTGCCTCCGCGCCGGTCGCGTCGCTCTCCTGGGACAGGATGACGCAACTGAAGCCGGGCAGTTCTGTCGGGCAGCGTATGACAGACCTCTTCATTATGACGCTTCAGACCGCGGCCCGTGCCCTGATGCGCAACAAGCTCCGCTCATCGCTTACGGTGCTCGGCATTTTCATCGGCGTCGTGGCTTTCATCACCATGGTGGCTGTCGGTCACGGTGCGCGCGCCGCCGTCGCCAAGCAGTTGCGGATACTCGGAACCAATATGGTCGTCGTCCTGCCCGGCACCATCAATCAATTTGGTGTTAACGGCGGTGAAGGGACGCGATCCACACTCACAGTCGGTGACTCACGAGCCATTGCACGCGATGATCCGGCTGTACTTCACGTCAGTTATCTAATACGCCAGCCCGGTGCAGTGACATACCAGTCCAATAATTGGACAACGACCATCCAGGGAATCTCCTCCAGTTACCTGGCAGTGCGCAACTGGCCCATTGCAGCAGGCCGGGAGATTGATCGGCAGGATGAGTTGAAAACGCGGCGGGTCTGCGTGCTTGGACAGACGGTCGTGCAACAACTGTTTCCCAACGGAGAGAATCCACTCGACAAGGTCATACTGGTGCGGGGAGTTCCGCTGCGTGTCATCGGCGTCCTTACCCCGCTCGGACAGACCGGTTTCGGCCAGGATCAGGACGACATCGTATTGATTCCCTATACCACTGCACAGGAAGTGGTGCTTGGGCCGGCTCGAGTTGCTCCCTTGCCCCCGATCAGCATACCGCCGGGAACCCATTTCATCGTGCCGGCCGATCTGCCGCAGAATCTGTACGCCCACCTGCAGCCTAATGCCCTCAACCTCACGCCGCGTATTGACAATGTTGTCAGCGTCCTGCTGGTTCAAGCACGCTCTGCCGCCCTGGTTCCGGCGATCATCCAGCAGGTCACCACCACCCTCCATGAGCAGCACCATTTACGTCCCGGCCAGCCGGATGATTTCTCGGTGCGCAACCTGAGCCAGATTGTTCAGGTTCGTGAAAGCAGCAGTCGTATCCTCACGCTGCTTTTGGCCGCCGTGGCGGCAATCTCGTTGATCGTCGGCGGCATCGGCATCATGAACATTCTGCTCGTCTCGGTAACTGAGCGTACCCGCGAGATCGGCATCAGGAAAGCCGTCGGCGCACATCGGGCACATATCCTGATGCAGTTTCTGGTCGAGGCATTTCTGCTGGCAGCGCTTGGAGGACTCGCTGGTATCATCGCAGGATCCGGCATCTCGTCCCTGATCGCGGGAGCGCTGCATTGGGAAACCTACATTTCCCCGGAAGCCGTGATTTTCTCGCTGCTGTTTTCCGGTGCGGTCGGGATTTTTTTCGGCTTCTACCCGGCGCGCAAAGCGGCGCGACTCGACTCCATCGAGGCGCTGCGCTACGAATGAAGCGGCCGTCGCGGCATGCCGCCCGGTCCGTATGCCCGCCCTAGCCAAGGATATTTTGCAGAAAGTCCATGATATCTTTCCAGGCGATGTCCGCCATCGCCGGCACGTAACTGGCGCGCTCCTCGCACAGGAAACCGTGGCCGGCGCCGGGATAGACGGCGAGCGTGTAGCGTTTCTTGGCCGCGGAAAGTGTTTGTGCGACACGTGCGTGTTCTGTCGGTGTAATGTTATTGTCTTCGGCGCCATAGCCGAGAAAAACCGGTGCGCGCATTTTTTCCGCCTCGTCAATGGGCGGAATGCGGCCGAAGCGGTCTGGGCCGTCCGGTGCAATGCCGCCGCCGTAGAAGCTCACCGCCGCCTGCAGCCGATCCGGGAACCGGCAGTGGGCCAGAAACGCCAGCCGCCCGCCCATGCAGAAGCCGAGGATGCCGAGACGGTCTTTGCTGACATTGTCCTGTGTACGCAGCCAGTCCAGGGATTCGGCCATTTCCCCCATGACCTGGTCATCGCGGATGGTCTGGATCTTCGGCCGCACTTTGTCCATGTCGGTATAGGCGAAGACATCGCCGTGGAAAATATCCGGTGCCATCGCCATAAAACCGGCGCTGGCGAGGCGCTCGCACACGCCCTGGATGTGAGCGGTGATGCCAAAGGCTTCCATGAGTACCAGCATCCCCGGGAAGGGTCCTTTGCCGGCAGGCTGGGCGGCATAGCCGTTCAGCGAATCGCTGATCTTGATGCTGGTCGAATTGCTCATGCGAAATGCCTCATGGTGCGTTGCAAAAAATCGTCAGGGATTTCGTACCTGAGACTAAAGTCGGGTAAAACAGTGCACCGCATAAATTCCCTGCCGTGGCAGGCAAGAACAGGCCGGCGGGGTTATGCCTGCAATTGAAATTGGGTCTGCACAGAAAGTGTCTGACCGCCTTTGCCTCAGCGCGGTGGGGGCGGGGGCGGGGGCGGCAGATAGCGCGGTGCGGCATAACCGGGCACTTGGTTACCCTTCGCATACATGCATTGCGCATACGCGATGTTGTAGCGCCGCTGCAAGGACATATCCGCCCAGCCTGCCGCATTCGCACCCTGGGCCGTGCCGAACAGCAATCCGGTCGCGGCACCGGCCTGCGTAGGACCCTCATCGCCACCTCCAAGAAGTGCGCCGGCCGCCGCACCGATGACGGTTCCTGCCACCGCTCCGCCGATCACCTTTTCATTCGCCGCCCGCCCGGCATGCGCGCCGATCTGCACGCGTGCGTACTCCTGGCACATGGCATTATCCTGCTGAAATACACTGAACGGCATTCCGGGCGCCGGCATGACGGCGATCGTCGGTGCGCTGGGGGCGTCGGCACATCCGGCCAGCATCGTGGCCAGTACCGCTATGCCGGGTAAATATCTATATATACGCATGACGGTTTCCTTATCGGCCGGGCGGCGGGGTGGCGGGAACTTTTTCCCATCCTCCCGGGCAGGATGGTACATACGGGTAATAGCCCTTGGCGGCGGCGCAGTAATACCAGTACTGAGTGGGAGGCGGCCCGGGTGTCGCAGCCGGTGCCGGATAAGGCCGTGTGATCACGATCTGCGACGGCACGTAGGGGTTGGGATAGGGATACACTGGTGCGGGATAGGAATACCAGATGCCGGCGTTGATCCACCACCAACCGAACCGTTGTCCGTACCAGCCATGCCACCAGCGACCCTCGCGCCAGCCGTCGAAGTCGCGACGGCCAAAATCGCCGATATCGCCACGGTCCCACGCGTGCCACTCACCACCACGCCGGTAATCTCCTTCACGACGATCACCGCGGTCATGGTCGGCCATGGCGCGCAGGGGGAAGAGCACGCTGAGGGAAAATAGGGGCAGCGCCAGCAGCAGTGCGAGAGTCCTGGTTCTGCTCATAGTGCCTCCAATTTGTTACCGGATATTTCCACAATGATAGCCAGCCTCATGCCGAAGCTTATGGATAAAACGCCAGCGCAGAGCAAGGGTTGACGACATTAATCTATTGTAACCCGCGGGGGGGTGGTGCCGGGGGAACGGGCGCGGTGCTCTCTCCGCCGGGTCTGAGCGGTACGGTGTCGCATCATGGGCTGGCATCGCCGCACCAGGGCGTGCCACGATTCCTGAAAATGCCCGGGCAACGGATTGCATGCGCGTGAAGTGATTCATTACCACGCGTCTGCCGGTAAAACCGGGTTTTGGCCTCAACTTCTCTCGGCGGGTTCTGGCAACGTCGCCCGTGCATGGGACGGGCCACGCAATTTTTCGCTCAGGTGGTCCATGGCCACGTAGAATGCAGGCGTGATGTAGAGGGTGAGCGCCTGCGAGAAGATCAAGCCGCCTACCACCGCGATGCCGAGCGGGCGGCGGGATTCCGCACCCATGCCGCTGCCGAGCGCGATGGGCAGGGTGCCGCAAATGGCGGCCAGTGTGGTCATCATGATGGGACGGAAGCGTACCCGGCAGGCCTCGATGACTGCATCCCGGGCGTTCAGGTTCTTCTCACGCCGCATCTGGATGGCGAAGTCCACCATGATGATGCCGTTCTTCTTCACCAGTCCCACCAGCATGATGAGGCCGACGAAACTGTAGATGTTGAGGTGCTGATTGAAGAGGATCAGGCTGAGCAGCGCCCCCACCATGGCCAGCGGCAGCGCCGTCAGGATGGTGATGGGATGGATGAAATGCTCATAGAGGATCGCCAGCACCATGTAGATCACCAGGATGGTGATCATCAGAAGCACCGGCAGGTCCACCAGGGACTGCTGGAAAGTAAGGGCGTTGCCGGCGAACACTCCGGTGATGTCGGCCGGAAGCCTGGCGCTCGCCAGCGCTTCAATCCCCCGCGTCACATCGCCCAGTGACACGCCCGGTGCCAGGTTGAACGAGAATGTCACTGACGGCAACTGCTCGTAATGATCCACCTGCAATGGACCCACGCCGGAAGTTATCTTTGCCACGCTGTTGAGCGGCACAATGGTATTGCCGGCCCCCGGCACATAGAGGGCGCTGAGGGCAGCCATGTTCGCTTGGAATTGCGGCGCCAACTGCAGGATGACGTAATACTCGTTCGAGGACCCGAAGATCCTGCTGATCTGGTTGCCGCCATACGCGTCATAAAGTGCCGATTGGATTTCGGTGGCGGTCACTCCGAGTGCGGATGCCTTGTTGCGCAAAATGTGCACGTTGATCTGCGGGTTGTTGAGTTCCAGGTCGCTGTTTACATCCTGGATGCCGGGTACCTGTTTGAGCTCCGGCAGGAATTTGACCGCGGCCTGGTCCAGAGTGCCCACATCCAGCCCCTGCAGTACGTACTGGTAGGTACCCGTACCACCCATGCTGCCGATGTTGATGGCAGGTGGGATGCGGAAATACACCTGCATGTCGTGTACGTGCGCGACTGCCTTGCGCAACTGCTGGATGACCTCGTCGGCACTCGCACTGCGCTTGTCCATGGACTTGAGCATGATGAAAATCCGTCCGATATTGCCGCCGGCGGTGCCGCTCTGGCCCTGGCCGACGCTGGAGATGGCGCGCGCCACATTGGGGTTTTCCCGCACGATGCGCGCCACCCGCTGCTGGAGCGTCTGCAGCTCGGCAAAAGTAACCCCCTCTGGCGCCTGGGTGCTGCCCATGATGAGTCCGGTATCCTCCGTGGGGATGAACCCCTTGGGCACCACCAGGAAGAAATAGAAGGTCAGCAGCAGCATCAACCCGGCCACCACCAGCATGGTGCGCCAGTGATCCACCGACCAGGTGAGGGTTTTTCCGTACCAGTCGCGGGAACGGTCAAAAGCCTTTTCCAGGGTAGCGTACAGCCGGCCATGGCGGCCGCTGTCCTTGAGGAAGCGGCTGCAGAGCATGGGCGTCAGTGTCAGGGAGACGATGCCCGAGATGAGGATGGCAATGGCGACGGTGATGGCAAATTCGCGGAACAGCCGCCCCAGTATCCCGCCCATGAGCAGGATGGGCAGGAACACCGCCACCAGCGACAGGGTCATGGATACCACGGTAAAGCCGATCTCCTTGCTGCCGATCAGCGCTGCACGCAGCGAGGACTCGCCTTTCTCCCGGTAGCGGACGATGTTCTCCAGCACCACAATGGCGTCGTCCACCACGAAACCCACGGCCAGCGTGAGCGCCATGAGCGAGAGATTGTCGAGGCTGAAGCCAATAAGCTTCATGATCGCGAACGTGCCGATGATGGAGGTGGGCAGCGCCAGCGCCGAGATGACGGTGGCACGAATGTTGCGCAGGAACAGGAAGATCACGCATACCACCATCCCGATGGCGAGCAGCAGCGTGAACTTCACGTCATTGATCGAGCCGGCGACAAATTCCGCATGATCGTGAAAGATCTGCAGTTGCGCGTCGCCCGGTGCCTCGCTGGTGAGCTGCGGCAGGAGCGCGTGCACCGCTTGGGAGATAGCCACCGCGTTTGACCCCGGCTGGCGCTGTACCGCCAGCATGATCGCGGGCTGCATGCGGCCGCCGTCTTCGGCCTTGTTGAAAAACTTGGTGATCTGCTTGTTTGCCTCGACGCTGTTCACGGCTGTGCCGATATCCGAGAGATGCACCGGCGCACCGTTCTGGTAGGCCACTACCAGATTGTTGTATTCGGCGGCATTACTGAGCTGGCCATTGGCTTGAACAGTGTAGGTGCGGGTCGAGCCATATAAAATCCCGGAGGGGAGATTAGTGTTGCCGTTCTGCACCGCCTGCGCCACCTGGGTGATGGTCAGATTGCGCGCGGCGAGTGCGTACGGGTTGATATAAATGCGCACCGCGTACTTCTGGGCGCCAAAGACATTGACCTGGGCCACTCCCGGAATCATGGATATCTGTTCGGCCACGCGCGTTTCGGCGTATTCATCCAGCTGGGTGAGGGGGATGTGGTTCGCGGTCATGCCGAGAAAAATAATCGGAGAAGCAGTCGGATTGACCTTGTACAGGTGCGGTGGTGCCGGCATATCGGTGGGCAGCTCGCGGATCGCCTGGGAGATGGCGGTCTGCACGTCCATGGCCGCATCATCGATATTCCGGGACAGGTCGAACTGCAGCGTGATGGAAGTGTTGCCGGTGGTGCTCACCGAACTCATGGAGGAGAGCCCGGCGATGGTGGAGAATTGCCGCTCCAGGGGCGTGGCCACCGCGGCCGCCATGGTTTCAGGATCCGCACCTGGCAGACTGGCATTCACGTTGATGGTGGGGAAATCCACGTTCGGCAGTTCACTCACCGGCAGGGTGAAGTACGCCACCAGGCCGAAGATGAGCAATGCGGCCATCACCACCGTGGTCATGACCGGGCGGTGGATGAACGGCGCGGAAGGATTGAGGTTCATGGAGAGGCCGTCGATGCGGCCGGCGTTCGTATAGCGCCGCGCACGATCACGGGCATGTTGGCCCGCAGGGTGCGCGGCACGCGCGTGATGACTATTTCCCCGGCTTTCAGACCCTTGGCGATGACCGCCTCATCCCCCACTTGGCGGTCTTCGGTCACCGGCAGAATCACCGCCCGCCGGTTTACGACCGTGTACACAAAGTTGCCGTTCTGACCGGCTTGCACCGCCGTCTGCGGTATCACCACGGCATCGGGCTGAATGGCAAGCCGCATTTCCACGCTCACATATTGACCGGGCCAGAGCTGTGTGGTCTGGTTGGGGATACGCGCCTTGAGCATTACCGTGCCGGTGCTGGTGTTGACGCTGTTGTCAATGAATACCAGATCGCCCTCGCCCAGATTACCGCTGCCGTCCTCGCGGCTGACAAACACGCGGATGCTGTGTTTCGCGTTATAGCGCAGCACCCGCGGCAGGAATTGCTGCGGAACATTGAACTGCACCAGGATCGGCTGCATCTGGTTGATGGTGACCAGCGGCGTCGCGGCAGTCTGAGATACCAGATTGTCCGCCCGCACCGTGAGATTGCCGGTCAGGCCGTTGATAGGGGAGCGGATGGTGGTGTAGGAGAGATTGATCTCGGCCTGCTGCAACGCCGCCTTGGCCTGGGTGGCGGCGGCGGCGGCGCTTTCATAGGTCTGGGGTGCGACGTAATCCTTGGCGGCGAGCGGCGCTTCGCGGTCGGCCTGGGCCTTGGCGGTCAGATAAGCCGCCTTGGCGGAAGCGACCGCGGCCTGAAACGGAGCGGGATCGATCAGGAAGAGCGGCTGGCCCATATGTACGTACTGGCCTTCATGGAAATACACCCGTTGCAGCATGCCGCTCACCTGCGGCTGTACCAGCACCGTGTGTTCCGATTGCACCTGTCCCACGACCGTGAGTTGGATCGGCATGGGTTTGGTGACAGCGAGCGTGGTATCAACGGGCAGTGGCGGCATGACGTGCCTGGCGTCGGCGAGGCGCGCGTTGCTGACGATGCGCCAAGCCACCAAGCTGCCCAGTACCACAACGATCAGGCCCATGACCGACAGGTATTTGATCCTGGTGCTCACGGCAGGGTGGCTTCCTTTGCAGGGGAGGTGAGTCCTCCGACCGCATGGCCGAGGGCCGCGAGCGCGGTAAACCAGTTCAGCCGTGCCTGCACCTGCTGCACGCGTGCGTTGGCGAGGGTTTCCTCCGCGATCAGAAGACTGAGAATGGTGTCGAGACCGATGCGATAGCGCGCACTGGATACCTTTTCGGCCTGCTGCGCGCTTTTGAGTTGCAAACCGCTGGTACGCAGCGTCACGGCGGCGGTATGCAGGTTCTGATAAGCCTGCCAGACCTCCAGTTCCACCTGCTGTCGCAGTTGTGTGGTGGTGGCCTGACTCACGTCCACGGCGACCCGCGCTTGCCGGTTGGCGGCCTGATCGCCGAATCCCGTGAACAGCGGAACGCTCAGGGTCAATCCTGCGCTGTAGTTTTTGGTGGACTGGCTGATGCCGCTGCTCAGCGTGCGTGTGCTGCCGGCGCTGGCACTCAAGGTCAGTATGGGCAAACCACGGCCTTTGGTAGCCTCGAGATTTGCAATGGCTTGCTGTTCACCGGCTTTGGCGGCAAGCAGCTCCGGCCGGGCATGACGTGCCTCGTCCAAGAGCGCCCCGACCGTTTGCTTCGGCATCACCGGCTTCACATTCTGCTTCCAGGGGGCGAGCGCCAAGTGTGTGTTGGCGGGGAATCCCACCACCACGGCCAGGGTGCCCTGGGCGACGGCCAACTGACCCTGGGCCTGCTGCAGAGCGAGCTGCGTACCGGCCAGTGCGGCCTCGGCCTGGTAAACGTCACCGATGGTGGCGAGACCCGATTTCTGGTTCTCGCGCACCGCGTCCAGACTGGTTGTCGCATCCTGTACGCTCAACTCGTCGGCCTGATCGAGAGCCTGCAGGCCCAGCACCTGGTAGTAATCCTGTTCCACCGCGAGGATGACATCCTGCAGCGTTTGGCTGTTGGAGAGTTGCGCCGAGATCAGGGCGAATTTGGCGGCATTGAGGGTTCCGGAGCGGGTGCCGAAATCCCAGAGCAGATAGTTCAGACTGATGGCGGGTCCGTAACGGGTCTGGGCACCGGTACCCTGGCCGGTGAAGCTGACCAGATCATTGCGGGAATAGGAGTAGGTAAGGCTCACCTGCGGCCAGTAGCCGGCGCGTGCCAGCTCCACGCCTGCCTGGCTTGCACGGATCGCGTCCCAGGCGAGCCGGGTCTGCGGATTATTCGTCAGCGCCATGTCGGTGAGTTCAATCAGGGTCAGGGGCCGTATGAATTGGGACGGGTTGCCGGCGGCGCGTACCACTGGTGTCGCAAGTACAAGCACTACGAGGAGCAGTATGGCAGGACGACAACGCATGGCAGGTTTCCGCCCAGCATGGGGTAGTGACGCACTCGGACGCTCCGTTCGGGCAGAAGTTCGCTGAGTCAAGACCATTTTCATGCCCCGTACCGGTTAGCCATTATACTTGTTCCGTAGTTATGGAAGCAGACCTTAAAATATACGCTTTACCCGAGGGATGGCTCCCGCATGGTCAAAGACGATTACATTCTGGTGGTAGACGATGATGCCGAGACTCGCGCATTATTGCGAGAATATCTTTCCCGCCAGGGCTATCGCGTAACTGCTGTGGCAGATGGCAATGCCATGGATAAAGCGCTGGAGGAGACAGGTGTCATTTTCGATATGGTAGTACTCGACTTGATGTTGCCCGGGGAGGACGGTATTACACTTTGCCGACGCCTGCGCAAACGCGATAATCTACCGGTTATCATGCTGACGGCACGCGGTGAACAAGTTGACCGGATTACAGGCCTGGAAACAGGCGCGGATGATTATCTCCCCAAGCCCTTCAACCCACGTGAGCTTCTGGCGCGCATCAAGAGCGTGCTACACCGAGCACGTACTTTGCCCGAGGTACCGCACAGAAGCGATGTGCGATATTTCCGTTTCGAAGGCTGGCGGCTCAATACTGCTGCCCGTCACTTGATTGCTCCCGGTGGCGTAGTGATCCCGCTTCCGGGGGCCGAGTTCCGGTTGCTGTGCATTTTCTTGCAGTTGCCCAACGTGGTGCTGAGCCGCGAGCGATTAAGCGAAATGTTGCATAGCCGAGAGGCTGATTTGCCCTTCAACCGCAGCGTGGATGTGCAGGTAAGCCGCCTGCGCCGACGGTTACAGGATCACGAGCGAAAATCGGCGGCAATTCGCACGGTTCGCGGCAAAGGGTACCTGTTCACGTTACCGGTGGAAATCGAACGCTGATGCATTTTTTACCACGCTCCCTCTCTGGCCGGTTGATATTGATCCTGCTTACCGGATTGATCGGTGCCCAGTTCTTGGCGGCCACTCTGAGTCTCTACGAGCGCGACCGAGCCATGATTTACTTTAGTGATCAGTGGTGGGCGCAGCACTACGCGGAGGTGGTGCATCTCATGGAAACCCTGCCTGCGGAGGAACGCCCACAGGTGGCCATCGCCAGTATCATACCGAGACTCATCGTGACCCTGTCACGCAAGCCCTTGCCGGATTCCCCAGGCTCACTGCCGGAGGATACCGCTGCTGTTAGGTTCCAGGCGAAACTGCAGCGACTTCTGCCTGGGCACATAGTGTATGGCTATCTACTCCGAATCCCGATACCGGGAGAGGAGCGGGATACGCCTTTTGAACTGGGCTATCGCATCCGCAGTGTGACCGGAGTGAGGCTCACGGACGGCAATTGGGTATACTTTAATTTCTTGCGACCACTTCGACCATTTGCCGTGAGCGAATGGCCTTACCCGTTGCTCGTGTATCTTGCCGTGCTACTGGCGGCGGTAGTTCTTCTATTGTTGATCGCGGTACGACTTACGACGCGGCCACTGACGGTAATGGCGGCGGCGGCAGAGAAATTCGGCCGCGATATCAATCAACCGCCGCTACCGGAGCGCGGCCCCACAGAGGTGCGCGAGGCCACACACGCCTTCAACGAGATGCGGATGCGTTTGCGGCGCTATGTGGAGGACCGTACACATTTGTTGACTGCGATTTCCCATGACCTGAGGACGCCGATCACCCGCTTGCGCCTGCGCAGTGAGCTACTCGATGACGAGGAACTCAAGCAGAAATTCAATCACGACCTGCAGGAAGTGGAGGATATGACTGTCGCTACGCTGGAGTTTCTGCGGGGTTTGAACGTGAGTGAATCGTCGCAGCCCATGGATTTGATGGCGCTGCTTGAAACCCTTCAGGCGGATGCCGTGGAAATGAAACATGAAGTGACGGTAAGAGGTACGATATCCAGTCCGTTCCACGGCCAGCCACGGGCGCTGCGCCGTTGTCTCGAAAACCTGCTAAACAACGCTATACGGTACGGTGGGCGTACCGAACTGCGGGTACGGGAAGCGGGTGACAAGGTGGAGATCGTAGTGCGCGACTATGGCAGCGGCATCCCGGAAGATCAGCTCGAAAAGGTATTCGAGCCCTATTATCGTCTTGACAATTCGCGTAGTCGCGCGGGTGGTGGGACAGGACTGGGGCTGAGTATCGCGCGCAACATTGCCGTGGACCACGGTGGGGAATTGATATTACGCAACCATGCAGGGGGTGGGCTCGAAGCGGTACTTACCCTGCCGCGGAATCCGGAGTCGGCGTGAGCCGGGAATTTTGGCCTTTCTGCCTCGTACCGAGGCGAGTACGCCCACTTATCTTTTTGTCTGTCCCATCGAGATGACATCTTTTGGGTTATTTGTTGAACTTTCATTCAATTTGCCGCAAGCGGTTGCATCGAATGGTTCGGGGTTGATACTCAATACGCTACGCACGGGCACTTGTACGTTTTCATTTACCCGCAAGCCGAAGATGTCGGGTCGCGCATAGTGGCCCGTCACGTCGAAGTCATACTTGCCCCGGCTAATCGCGTTCATGTCCAACGGCGCATAGAGTATGGTCTCTCCCCCGAAATGGGGGCCGGCCAGCACGTTGCCCAGGGGATCAACGATACAACTGCCGCCCCGCATCAGTACGTCCCCATTGGCTTCCAACCCTGAACGGCAGGATTCAGGGATGTCCTGACGTGTCAGATATTGGCAGGCGGACAGCACGAAGCAGCGTCCCTCCAGGGCGACGTGGCGCATGCTCGGCAGCCAAGTCTCGCGGCTGTCCGCAGTCGGAGCACAGTACAGTTCGATGCCTTTGGCGTACAGAGCCAAGCGCAGTGCCGGCATGTAGTTTTCCCAGCAGATGGCCGCGCCAATGCGGCCAATTTCTGTCTCCACCACTGTGAGGGTTGAACCATCGCCAAAACCCCAGACCAGACGTTCAAGCGCCGTCGGCATCACCTTCCGGTGTTTGCCGAGCAGGATGCCGTGGTCATCGAAGAAAAGCACTGTGCAATAGAGCGTGCCACCTGCGCGCTCAATGACGCCGATCACAAGGTGCAATTTCGTTGATTTGGCGATGGCGCCCAACCGTTCGGTTTTTGGACCCGGGACCTCGATAGCCGATGCGTGATAGTTGCGAAATTGCTCTCGACCTTCGGCCGTCCGGTAGCCGATTCTCGCACCAAAATCGAATCCATAAGGATAGCCGCCAATAAATGCCTCGGGGAATACCATCAACCGAGCCCCTCGCCGCTGCGCATCAGCCGCAAGATCAGCGAGTTTGTTCAAACTGCGGTCGGCGTCAAACAGGATGGATGCGGCTTGTGCCACCGCCACGGGGAGTAAGCCGGTGGAAGGGATCACAGGCGATCCTCCCTGTTCGACGCTGAGTTCAAGGTACATGCGGCCGATTTGAAGACAATATTTTTCAAGGTATGCCCACGTCAGAGCAGTGATACGCGACCATTTTGTAGTCGCTGCAGAAATAGTGTTTCTTACGAATAGACGCCGGTAGAAATATATTTCAAACCAGAATCTGGTAAGACCGTAACTACCGTACTGCCCGGCTTGATGATTCCGGCGAGTTTTAATGCAGCGGCCACATTAGCGCCGCTAGACAGTCCGGCGAATATCCCCTCCTTTCTTGCCAATTGTTTGGCCGTTTCTATGCTTTCTTCATCAGTGACTGTGAGATAACCATCTACAAGCCGGTCATCCCAGAATAATGGTTTGAATGCATAGCCGCCGCCTTGTATTCTGTGTCTGGTGGATATCACAGGCTTCCCAGCCAGATAGGGGGCTCCCTCGGGCTCTACGGGGAAACACTTTATTTCCGGGCGGTGTTTTTTCAGTGCCCTGGCAATGCCGGTAAAAGTTCCGCCGGATCCCACGTAAGAAACGAAGGCATCAATATCGCCGCCGGATTGCTTCCAGATTTCCTCTCCCGTCGTCCGCTCGTGTGCCAGGGGGTTGGCGGGATTATTAAACTGATCAGGTCTATAGGCCCCTGATTTCTGCGTCAGTTCCTTGACCTTTTCCTCGACAAGACTCAAATCCTCCCCCGACACGAAGCCTGGTTTTCCGCCCGGTGCCTGGGGGACAAGTATTACTTCCGCCCCAAAAGCAGAAAGCATTTGTCGTCTTTCCGAAGAATTGCCCTCGGACATGACGGCAATGAATTTATAGCCTTTTACTGCGCAGGCTATCGCCAAGCCGATACCCATGTTGCCGCTGGTTCTCTCGATTATGATGGAATGCCCTGGGATGATCTTCCCGTCCTGCTCGGCTTGTTCCAATAGCTGTATGGCTACCCTGTCTTTAATGCTCAAACCAGGGCCGTAGTATTCGAGCTTGGCATAAATTTTCAGATTTTCCGTACTTAAGTTACGAAGCCAGACTAAAGGGGTTTCTCCTATCGACTCTAATACGCTATTTAATACGCCTTTCATTTCGGAAGTTCCTCATTGGCCTAGTTCAAACCCTGCTCATATACTAAAAATGTTCCCCAAGCAGAAGCTGAAGAATCATCAATACCACGGGGAAACTCTGATTCCAACTGCTTGATGCATTATACCTTTACTGTTGGCGTGCACTAAAACTACACCGGTTTAATCCGACAACTGCGCATTGAGTTTCTCTCTGCCAACAACTTTCAGTTTTTGTGCCTTGTCCAATGTTTCATGTTTGTAACAGATTTCTTGCAAACCATGTATTTCCTGCTATTTTCTTTCCCAGCGGCAGAGGTCGGGGCGATTTCGTTGCATTTTCCCCGCCCGGCTGCAATTTTCCTCTGAATAAACGGTTGGATTCTTGCAACTATAGTCCGAATTAGGAGTGTGTTATGAGCAGCAACCTGATCAGTAGAGCCGTACGGTGTGTGCTGATGGCCGGCGCGGTATCGGCGGCAGTCTCTCCGGCGGTCTTCGCCCAGGATGCCACGCAGAGCAGCAGCAATCAGAACCAGAATTCCAACACGGCCCAGTTGGGCAAGATCGAGGTGACGGGTACACGCATCCTGCGCACGGATGTGGAGACCGCCCAGCCGGTCACCATCATCACGCGGAAGCAGATTCAGCAAACCGGCCTGACTTCCGTCGGCGACGTACTGCAGCAACTGACCCAGGCCGGTCCGGCGCTGAACACCGCCTTCAACAACGGCGGCAACGGCCAAACGCAGATTGATCTGCGGTTCCTCGGTTCCAGCCGCGTATTGGTACTGGTGAACGGACGGCGCTGGATTCCGCAGCTGAGCGGCGCGGTGGATCTGAACGAGATTCCCGTCTCCATCATCGACCATATTGAAATCCTGCAGGACGGCGCTTCGGCCATTTACGGTTCCGACGCCATCACGGGGGTGGTGAACATCATCACCGTCAAGAACTTCAACGGTGCCGAGGCCAATGCTTACCTCGGCATGTACGACGGCCATGGGGTCGGCGGCGGCTGGGACGGCAAGACCCAGGAATATGACTTCACCATCGGTTCGAGCGGCAACCGGGGCGGCGTGCTGATGAACGTGTCCTATGTGAATCAAAGCCCGGTGTGGGCTGGTCAGCGCACCATGTCTGCGGAACCCATCTGGGGCGAGGGTGCGCAGACCGGCAGTTCCGGGACGCCGAGCGGTCGGTTCCTGTTGGAGGGTCCCGTGTTTGGGGGCCAGACTTTTGGCCAAGCCACCTGTGCGCCCTACAATCCGGCTGCCCGTTCCCAGGGCACCTGTAACATGACCCTGATCACGCCGGGGCAGACCAGCCAGCCGGTGCCGATCGGCAATTTCACCAATTACACCAACGCCGATGCGTACAATTACGCCCCGGCCAACTATTTCCTGACGCCCAGCGAACGCACCGGCCTGTACGTGCAGGGGCACTACAACCTGGCGGACAACCTGACCTTCACCAGTACGGTGATGTTCAACCGGCGCGATTCACAGGAGGTGCTGGCTCCCATGCCACTGTTCATCGGCCTTGCTAGCCCTCAACGTGCTAACGGCATGTCCATCGGCATCGGGGCGAGCAATCCCTATAACCCCTTCGGCGTTAACCTGGTGGGCAACAGAAGCCAGTGGTGCGTGGTGCAGAAGAACTGCAGCACCAATCCCAACGAACTGCTGTTCTTCTCCGGCCGCCGCACGATGGAAGCGGGCAATCGTGTTTATAACCGGAATGTGGAAACCTACATGTTCCGCTCCGGGCTGAACGGCTACTTCAACGCCCTGGGCAGCGAGTGGGACTGGGACGTAGGCTATAGCTACGGCAACAATTACGAGACCGATATCACCACCGGCCTGTTCAACACTCTGAATCTGGCCCAGGCTCTGGATTCCCCGGGCTTTACGTCCTGCAGCAATAGTCCCGGTTGCGTGCCCTTCAACTGGTTTGGCGGTAATCCCTCCATCACCCCGGCGATGCTGAACTATGTGCTCTTTGAGGCACATGACATCGTCGAGAACACCATGCGCGACTACACCGCCAACATCACCGGCGATCTCGTGCAACTACCCGCCGGCCCACTGGGGGTGGCCACGGGCGTGGAGTATCTGGAGTACGACGGCTTTTCGCATCCGGATGCCACCACCGTTTCGGGCAATACCTCGGGCAACGTAACCCAGCCCACGGACGGTCGCCAGTGGACCCATGCCGAGTACGTGGAGTTCAACATCCCCCTGGTGAATGATGCGCCGTTCATGAAGAGCGTGAGCCTGGACATCGCCAACCGCTGGTCGCAGTTTTCATGGAAGGGAGGTGAGCCGGCGAGCGCCAACTACGGGGTCATGCACTCTGTGGGTGCTACCACCGGTCGGGCGGCCCTGCGCTGGCAGGCCACCAATGACCTCTTGCTGCGCGCCAGTTGGTCGCAGGGGTTCCGGGTGCCGAGCCTGACCAACCTGTATTTCGGCAACAGCCAGAGCTTTCCGAAAGTCGAGGACCCCTGCGCCCCGGGACCAAACGGTTCTTATTCCGGCAGCGGCCCGCTGCCTCCGGGATGCAACGGCCAGCAGCACGTGCAACCAGACGGCCAGATCGTGTCCACCGTCGGCGGCAATCCAGGCCTGACGCCGGAGAAGGCCATCTCGCAGAGCATCGGGTTTGTCTACAACCCCAGTTGGCTGCCGGGCTTCGATTTCAGCGCCGACTACTACAAGATCGTGCTGACCAACGCAGTGAGTGCCATCGGGTCGCAGACCATTCTGAACGGCTGCTACAACCAGCAAAACCAGAACTACTGCAAACTGATTACCCTGCAGGGCACCACGATCACCAACATACTGGATACCAACCTGAACATCGGCGGTGACCGCACCCGCGGTATCGATGTGTCCACCCACTACAAGTTCCCGTCCAATTCAATGGGTGACTTCAAGCTGGGCCTGGACTGGACGTTCCTGCAGTCCTTCGTACAGACTGTCCCGAACAGCCAGAGCCCCACGGGCTTCTCCAACACGGAACTGGCCGGCACCACCACGCGCTTCGGCGGTTATCCGACCCAGCGTGCCAACCTGTCGCTCAACTGGAACTACGGTGACTGGTCGGCGGTATGGCAGATCCAGTACATCGATTCCATGCATGAGGGATGTTCTCCACTCACCATCAGCCTGGGCTACTGCTCCGACCCCACCGGCTACTACGCGCCGACTGCCAGTGTGGGGACAAACTACCTGGGCAGAACCGTCTACCACAATGTACAGGCGACCTATCATGTAGACAGTCTCAATAGCGACTTCACCTTCGGTATTCGGAATATCTTTGACAAGCAGCCACCGGCAGCGTTGACGGCTTTCGCCAACAGTTCTCTGCCCGCTTTCTACCCAATACCGGGCCGGTTCTTTTACGCGCGGGTGTCGGTGAAGTTCTGACGAGAAGTCTCCCAGTAAGTGCGAGTTTTGGCATGACTGCAGTCATGCATGGGTCGTCAGCTTGCGGACGTGGCGTAAATCGTTGCCAGGAGTTTCCCATGTCGAAAAAGTTGGATAGGTTATCAGCACTGGCGTTCGTCATGGCTGTTATTTTCGGGGCATGTCAAGGCGGAGTCATGGCATCGCCGATATCCAATCCTCTTGCGCATCTTGATTTCCGTAATTTGGGGCCGGCGGTGGCGGGGGGGCGGGTAACGAGCGTGGTGGGGATTGCGGGGAACCCCAACCTCTACTATGTGGGAGCGGCGGCGGGAGGGGTATGGAAGACCACGGACGGGGGTAACGCCTGGAAAAACGTTTTCGGGCACGGGGATAGCGCCTCGATTGGGGCGATTGCGCTCGCGCCCTCCAATCCGAACCTGGTCTGGGTCGGTACGGGAGAGGCCAACCCGCGCAACGACATGGTGGACGGGGGGGGAGTTTATTACTCGCCGGATGCAGGCAAGAGCTGGCGCTTTATGGGGCTGAGGGATGCGGGCCAGATCGGGCGAATTGTGATTGACCCGGCCGATCCGAAGGTGGTCTACGTATGCGCTCTGGGGGATGTGTGGAAACCCAACGAGCAGCGCGGTGTATTCATGAGCAGTGACGGGGGCGGGCACTGGAAGAAGGTGCTGTATATCAATAATGAGACGGGTTGTTCGGATATTGCCCTGCAGCCCGGCAACCCGCAGGTGCTGATCGCGGGAATGTGGCAACTGCGCCGTTATCCATGGGTACTGGACAGCGGCGGTCCTGGAAGCGGTCTGTACCGTTCCACCGATGGCGGATTCACTTGGCACCAGCTCAGCGATGGACTGCCGGCCGCGCCCACGGGCCGCAGCGCCGTTGCCTTCGCGCCCAGCCGGCCGGATCAGGTGTATGCGCTCATTCAGGCCAAGGGGGGCGTGCTTTGGGCCTCCAATGACATGGGCAGCCACTGGCATCGGGTGAGCGATGACCAGGACGACGACGTGCGCCCCTTTTACTTTACCCAGCTTGCGGTCGCTCCCAATGATCCCGAGCGGCTGTTCATGCTTTCCATGAAGATGATGGAATCGAAGGACGGGGGCAAGACCTCCTTCTACGCCGACCCCGGTGTACACGTGGATCACCATGCCATCTGGATCGATCCCCGCAATCCCGAACGCATCATCCAGGGCAATGATGGCGGCGTGTACCTTTCCAATGATGGTGCCAAGACTTGGCGCTATTTGGATAACCTGCCTATTGAGGAGTTCTACCAGGTAGCGACGGGTGACACCGTGCCCTTCCTCATCTGCGGGGGGATACAGGACAACGGCGCCTGGTGTGGACTGTCCAGTGATGTCAACCAGCGCCAAATTACCGGACGCGAATGGTTTATGGTGGCAGGGGGTGATGGCCAGTACGTCGTGCCCGCGCCGTCGGACCCCGAGATCATCTATGCGGACACGGAGGATGGGGACATTGTGCGTTTTAATCGCAGAGATAATCAGTCCCAACCCATCTTTGCGTCTAAGAATGTATTCGGCGGTTTGACTTCCAGCAAGCCCCTATCTCAGCAACGTTATCGTTTCAACTGGACCAGTCCGATTGCGGTCTCGTATACCGACCCGAACGAGGTTTACCTGGGGGCGAATGTGGTCTTCCGGAGTGTGGACGGCGGTACACACTGGCAGGTCATCAGCCCGG
>JAKAXB010000039.1 GCA_021816765.1 Natronospirales bacterium
ATGAGCGAACCAACCCTTTCTCTGTGAATCGGAGAAAGGGCCTGGTTTTCGCACAGTTCCAGGCTGTCCGGAATCACACGTGCGTGGACAACCAGCGCCGGTATTGCTTGCAGAACACGCTGTATTGCCAGCTGTCCGGATGGGCGGCTTCGTCCAGTTCCGCTGGCAGCGGCCAACTCACCTTGGCGGCCCGTGCCCGGCTCAGGCACTCCTGCACCGTCGAACGTGCCCATCACCGCCTGACCGATCTGCCGGTCAGAAAATCCGGTTTCGAACTCGAGCCGAAAAATCTCTCGAATCTTCCGCAAGGACAACCACTCCTGTGCCACCGTCCACCTCCGCCCATCCAGGCAAAAGGCGCTACGGTAGTAGGTCATCCCGCGTCAATTCCTACCGGCCCGCATCCACCGGAACGGTGGTCCGGCAGGATCGGAATATGCATTCCACTGTCCGCGAGCATTGAGGCGCGGCGTGTGGGTGTTTTTAGAAAACCACCCAGTTGGACGCGGCCCAGGATTACTGGTGGCAGCTATTCAGAAAATGAATGAGGGATTGGCTCGTGGATGCACAAGCATTCGGAAAAACCCGGCATAAACTTTGAGGGCGCCCATCGCGGACACGCGGACAGGACACCGATGTGGAACTGTTCGAGCGTGTGACTAGTGCAGCGCCACCGGCTCGGTTCGAAATCGTTAAACGGACTTAAAGTGATCGCTTCAGGCTAACAGTCGACGCCTGCTGCACCACATAAAGTTAAGAGCAACGGCGCACAGCTTTTTACCCACCGTCCATTCAGTCCCATCGTGCCAGGTAAAGATGCATGACATCTGGTGGGGCTCTCCAGTCATCCACCTCTTGACAAGGGTCAGAACATCATGGATAGTCACACGCTATGAGTTTCATGACGTCTTTTGCGTTTTTCGCCTTCGCCTGCATGTGTATGTGCATGTTCATGCGCATCCCCGTGCGGGCACGCGCTGTTTTACAGGCCCGATAAGGCCTCAAACAGGCAGATTCCCAACCCGCACGGCGCAGCCGCTGCGGGTTTTTTAATGCCTGAAATCCAGCCTTAAATCCCCAGCGACTGCTCCCGCGGTGACGGATACATTGCGCGTTTGCGCGCGATGCGGCCGCGTTCGTCCCGCAAAAAGCCGGACGCGCGGGAAACAACCGACTTGAGGAGCAACACATGAGCATCGAAGCAGCACCAAATTATCGTTTTGAGACTTTGCAGATCCATGCCGGCCAGGAACCGGCGCCCGGCACGCATGCGCGCGCGGTACCGATCTACCAGACCACCTCCTACACCTTCGACAACGCCGAGCACGGCGCGCGCCTGTTCGCGTTGCGAGAGTTTGGCAATATCTACACGCGCATCATGAATCCCACGACCGACGTCTTCGAGAAGCGTGTGGCGGCGCTCGAAGGCGGCGTGGCGGCGCTCGCCACCGCCAGCGGCCAGGCGGCGCAACTACTCGCGATCACCACGCTGGCGCAGGCCGGCGACAACATCGTCTCCGGCAGCGCGCTATACGGCGGCACCTACAACCAGTTCAAGGTGACGCTGCCGCGCCTCGGCATCGGCGTGAAGTTCGTGGAAAGCGACGACCCCGAGGACTTTCGCCGCGCCATAGACCAGCACACCAAGGCACTGTACCTGGAGACCATCGGCAATCCCGGCTTCAACGTGCCAGACTTCGAGGGCTTGGCGCGCGTCGCGCACGCGGCCAGCCTGCCGCTCGTCGTGGACAACACCTTCGGCGCCGCCGGCTATCTCAGTCGGCCCATCGAACACGGCGCCAACATTGTGGTGGAATCCGCAACCAAATGGATCGGCGGACATGGCACGTCCATCGGCGGCGTGATCGTGGACGCCGGCACATTCGACTGGGGTAACGGCAAATTCCCATTATTTACCGAGCCCTCGCCCGCGTACCACGGTCTGAACTTTTGGGAGACATTCGGCGCACAAAGCTCCTTTGGCAACATCGCCTTCATCATCCGGGCACGTGTGGAAGGTTTGAGGGACCTGGGTCCGGCGCTGTCGCCCTTCAATGCCTTCCTGTTCCTGCAAGGTTTGGAAACCCTGTCGCTGCGCGTGCAGCGTCACGTCGACAACACGTTGGAATTGGCGCGCTGGCTGGAGAACCAGCCGAGCGTCGGCTGGGTGAATTACCCTGGTTTACCGCAGCATCCATCCCATGCGCGCGCCAAACAATACTTGCGCCATGGTTTCGGCGCGGTGCTCAGCTTCGGCATCCGCAGCGGCGAAGCCGCAGGGCGCGCTTTCATTGACCACGTGAAACTCGCGAGCCACTTGGCCAACGTCGGCGATGCCAAGACGCTGGTGATCCACCCGGCCTCGACCACCCACCAGCAGCTTTCCGCCGAGGAGCAAAAGAGCGCCGGCGTCACGCCGGAGCTGATCCGCGTGTCGGTAGGCATCGAGCATATCGAGGACATCAAGGAAGATTTTGCGCGCGCCTTCCGCGAGGTACGCGCCAAGGTGGCGGCGTGAGCACTCCTGCAAGCTTCTCCGAAGAGACACGCTTCGTGCAATTGGACGCGCCGTTGCCGCTTGAATGCGGCGCGCAGTTGTACAAAGTCACACTCGCGTACCGCACCTGGGGGCGGCTCAATGCGGCGCGTGACAACGCCGTACTGGTGTGCCACGCGCTCACTGGCTCGGCCGATGTGGATCAATGGTGGCCAGGATTGCTTGGTCCGGGACGCGCACTCGACTCGGAGCGGGATTTCATCATCGCGAGCAACGTGCTCGGCGGCTGCTATGGTTCTACCGGCCCGGGCGATCTCAGTCCCGTGACCCGACGGTGGTACGGTGGAGCGTTCCCCGCGGTGAGCGTGCGCGACATGGTGCATGCGCAGGCGGCATTGCTGGATGAGCTCAACGTCGCGCGGCTCGCGCTCGTCATCGGCGGCTCGCTCGGCGGCATGCAGGTGCTGGAATGGGCCGCGCTTTATCCCGGGCGCGTCGCCGCCATCGCCCCCATCGGCTGTGGCGCACGCCAATCGCCCTGGGCTATCGCCTGGTCCGAAGCCCAGCGTCAAGCGATTGCCGCCGATCCCAATTGGCGCGGCGGTGACTATTCGCATGCAGCACCGCCGGCAGCGGGACTGGCCGCCGCGCGTGCCATGGCGATGCTGAGCTACCGCCACTGGCGCGAATTCCAGCGGCGCTTCGGCCGCCGCCAGCGCGAAGACGGCGCGTTCGAAATCGAGTCCTGGCTGCGGCACCACGGCGACAGGCTGGTGCAGCGCTTCGACGCGGCAAGCTACGTGACGCTCACGCGCGCCATGGACAGCCACGATCTCGCCCGCGGTCGCGGCGGCGTGCCGGTATTAAGCATGCCTGCGCTGGTGATCGGCATCAGCAGCGATCTGCTCTATCCGCTTGCGGAACAGCAGGAACTCGCGGCGTTGCTGCCAAACGCGCAGCTCGCGCTGCTGGATTCACCACACGGCCACGACGCCTTTCTGATCGAAACCGCGACACTCGACCAGCGGGTACGGGAATTTCGCGCAACGCTTATGCGTCCGCTCACGCAACACCAGCCGGAACCGCTCGCATGCAAGCTGTAGAAAGTTCCGCAGTGCAGGCGGTGCGCACGTCGTTCGAGGCGGCCGAGCATCGGCGTGAAGTGTGGTTGCTAATTGCCGGCTACAGCGGCCAGATTGGCCGGGTGCTATGCCGGCAATTGGAAGCTCGCGCGTCCGGGTTGCGCGCACAAGGCATACATCTCGTCGTCACCGGCCGGATCAACCGGCGCGAATTTCTGTGGCGCAATCCACACGACCACGGCGAGGAAACGTTTGCCAGAACAACCGATGACTGGCCGGAAATCCTGCGGCGTTTCCTCTCCTCCGGCAAGACGCCAAGGTTGTTCGTGGACTGCACCGCCAACGGTGCCTTCGTGGAGCGCTATGCCGAGCTGCTGAAGCTCGGCATCGGCATCGTCACACCCAACAAGCTTGCCAACAGCGGCTCGCAGGCAAGTTACGCGGCGCTGCAAGAACTCGCGCGCCGCTGCAGTACGCCCTACTCCTACGAGACTACGGTGGGCGCGGCTCTGCCGGTGCTCGGACCGCTCGCCGATCTGGTGCGCGCTGGCGACCGAGTAAAACGCATTGAAGCGGTAATCTCCGGAACGCTGTCGTTCATATTCCACCGCCTCAACAATGGCGGACGCTTCTCGGCAGCGGTGCGCGAAGCACACGCGCGCGGCTACACCGAGCCGCACCCGGGCGCTGACCTGGATGGCGCCGACAGCGGCCGCAAGCTGCTGATTCTGCTGCGCGAGTCGGGTCTGGCCTGGGAGCCGCAGCAGGTGGCGGTGGATGGCCTAGTACCGCCGGAACTCGCGGTTGAGATTGACGTCGAGCGTTTCCTCGCCGGCCTCGCGGCGCACGACACCGCTTGGGCGGAACGCGCCGAGGCCGCGCACCGCCGCAGCCTGAGGCTCGCCTATCTGGCACGCTTCGACGGTCGCAGCGCCCAAGTCGGCGTCACCCACGTGGCCGCGAGCGATCCGGTGGCACTGCTCGCGCCTGGAGAAAACCTGATCCGCATCTGGAGCGACCGCTATCAGCCCGTGCCGCTATCCATCGCCGGCCCCGGTGCCGGCCCGGAACTGACAGCCGCTGGCGTCTTCACCGATATTCTCAAGGCGGCGCGGGAGATATTACCGGGATAACGGTAGGTACGCGTGGCAGTATGGTTTCAGGCGTGGACTGCCGCCGGGTTGCTGGAGACCGAGTTTAGTGTCCCCTTCGGGGGTGTGTCATGAACGCTTGAGGTTGATCAAGCGATGCTGTAGCAAAGATGAGGGCATGGAGTGCCCCCGATTTTTCGGACCGAAGTCAGGTTTAGGATAGCCAGATGGGGGTACGAGATGAAGAAGCGGTATTCGGAAGAGCAGATCGTCAAGATTCTGGGCGAAGCGGCTGGGCACGGTATGCCCGCGACGGCGCGCAAGTACAACGTATCGGAGCAGACGCTGTATCTGTGGCGCCGGCGGTTCGAGGGGATGGAAGTTCGCCAGGTGGTCGAGCTCAAGCGCCTGCAGCAGGAAAACACCCGGCTGAAGAAGCTCGTGGCCGAGCGGGATTTGGAACTGGAGTTTGCGCGCGAGGTGATCGCAAAAAAATGAGTCGCGTATCGGACCGGCGCGAACGGGTCCGGCACGCGCAGCACACCGGGATCAGCCAGACGCGGGCCTGCTGGGTGATGGTGGCTGGCTAGCCTTCCGTTTGTACTATGGCGGGGAATTTATCGAAGGGCACCTGCGCGCCTGGCTGCGCGCTGAACGGATCACCACCGCCTACATTGATCCGGGCAAGCCCTGGCAGAATGGCTCCAGCGAGAGTTTCAACAACACCTTTCGGCGTGGCTGTTTGAACCGCTACGAGTTCAGTAACGTGGCCGAAGCCACGGTGATCATGGAACAGTGGCGGCGAGTCTACAATGACATCCGTCCGCACAGTCGACTGGGGTATTGGCCGCCGGCCTCAGCCTACTTCCTGGAACGTAATCTGGCGGCGTAACATGGCAAATACTAAACTTGCGATTCGTCCGAAGATTGGGAGTCAGTCAAGGACACCACTCGGTGGCCTTCGGGGAACCGCATATCCTAGTGAAACAGATCCCGCACCTTACTGAGAAACGAACCAGAGCGCATATGCCTTAAGGTTCTGGCCCACTGGTCTTCTGCGAGCACCTTTCTTTGGAAATCCGTTTCCTCTTTTTTCATCAGTTCCAGGACTCTTGTGTCTTCGTCATCATCCAGCCAGTACCCGTGTTGATTCTCGCAAAACTCCATTTCTAGATCGTAAAGCCTGTACTTGAATCTCTTGAGAAGAGCGTTACACTCGGGGCATTTAGCGGTTGTGGGCGTAGAACTGAAGACCAGGGTTCCCTTCGCATCATCGCCGAAATCAAAGACCTCGTCTTCCAGTTGTGCGAGCTCCTGATACTCCAGCCACATCCCTTTACAGGATTGACAGTAGTTGACCTTGATCTTGTGCCGAATTGTTGACATCAGGTCCGAATTGCATTTAGGACATTTCAATTTCGCCTCCGCTTCATTCGGTTTCTAATCAAGTGGCCTGCCATGGTTCTGGCATATTTTTTACGACATCAAAACGTTTGTATGAGTCAAAATATTCCTTTTTGTCTCATATAAAAAGTCATCAACTTGTCGGTTTTCCAACAGTTCCTGAATACCGCCGCATCTACATGGGGCCTATTCGTCGGTTGACTACTAGCTCATATATGAGGATTATAGCAGTATCCATTTATTTACAGTTATGAGTTTGCAGGGGCAATTGCGGTGGACTCCATGGAAACCCGGACGCCGAACCGCGAATGTGACCCAAACGGCCGCGACCTCTTCTGTGGCGGCGTGAGCGTCCTGATTTGGATCGTTCCCGTGGTCATTTTGTTCATCGCCGACTCACTCGGCGGCGTCTATGCCACGGTTCTCTGGCCGGTGGCGCTGACGTTCATGGGAACGGCGTGCCTGGTGAATGCCAGGCGCTGCGGGAGGCGACACTGTTTCTTCACCGGACCGTTTTTCCTGATACTCGCCGGGATATCACTGCTGTATGGTTTAGGCATCCTGCCCCTGGGACCGCATGGCTGGCAGTGGCTGACTGACGCGCTGCTCATCGGCGGCTGCGTGCTATGCTGCACCCCGGAATGGCTGTTCGGGAAGTATGTCCGGTAACGGTGACCAGCAAGCTTCAGTACCAGGGCCGATGTTGGTTACCTGCATAACAGGGAATGCAAATTCCCTGTTCCATTGCGTGGGAAATTTGCTTGTAACCGCCTGTTGCCACAGTGTTTTTGGATAAAGTTTTGGTGCTTTAGGAGAGCCTAGAAACCGAAAATTTTCTTGTTAATTTCCCGCTTGACAGGGAATTTGAGCGGAGAAGGATTCGTAGTGGACTGCATCCACCGCCAATTTCTCTTGACCCTAAATTGGTCGCTACCCGATAATCTGTGCCCAAGATTTTGCGCCCGCAGCCCAGTTGGGCAAACCGGGGATTGCAGACGAAGCACCGCCTCGCCCCAGCGAGCGGCCGGACAGGAAATCCGGGCAGGCGGGCACACCAGGGAGGGGTACTACCGCTGATGTCGAGTTTTGCGTAAGCGCCTGTAGCTCAGTTGGATAGAGTACCTGGCTACGAACCAGGGGGTCGGGAGTTCGAATCTCTCCAGGCGCGCCATACAGATCAACGGCTTGCACATTAGCGTACAATTTCTTCCATGAGCGTGGGAAAACCGTAAAGTCTCCCTGCACCATTTGCGATGTCGGTCCAATCCGCAAATTTCCCGATCCCTGCGCGGGTGACTCCAGGCC
>JAKAXB010000016.1 GCA_021816765.1 Natronospirales bacterium
TGTGCATGGGTGTCTCCGAAGATGTGGTGTCCTCGGTAGACATAAAAACCCATGCACACACTGTTTTTACCCTAGCCTACCGCTCAACGCCCTGAACTTGAAGTCCTTTTTGTGGGGATAGGTCAGGGTCAGATCGGATAAATAGCCCCATCCTTGATGGGAGCAGACTGCGGACCGCCAATCAGACTGTTACGTCTTGGTCCGATCCAACCACACTGCAAGCCCCTGGGCATTCAGCTCCACGTCCATTCCCAGCCACAAGTCCACCGTGGCCTGATCCAGTGTGCAGCCGTGCTCGCGGACGCGCTTCACCAGATACGCGTGCATGAGGTTCTTCATGCAGGCGCCGCGCTGTTCGCCTTGGCCGGCGCAGTTGCGGGCGATGCCCACGTAGGCGTTGAGGCAGGCATGCATGTCGGCGGCGAGCCGCGCAACCTCGGTCACCCGGCTGTAGTGGGTGAGAAACACCGCCGCCGGCTCGAATGACATGATGCGGTCCAGCGAGGCATGCGCCTGCTGCGGATCGAAATGTGTGGGCGTGGTGGCGGGGAAAATGAACGCACCTTTGGCGGTGTCGAATGCCCGGTAGGAAATGCCGAAGGTGTCGCCGGCGAACACGCTGTGGCTCTCCGCGTCCACCAGGCAGTAATGGTGCAGCGCGTGGCCGGGGGTGTGGATGCAGTGGAACTCGCTGCCGTCGAGCCGGAAACGCGCGTCGTCCCGTGCTTCCACGATGCGCTCCGCCGGAATGGGGACGATCTCGCCGTACAGTCCGGCAAAAGCCTCTGCGCCATACACGGCTTTTGTGCCGGCGATGAGCTTATCCGGTTCGACCAGGTGAGCCGCGCCGCGCGGATGCACCAGCACCTTGGCGTTCGGCAGGTGCCGCAGAAGTTCACCGGCGCCGCCGGCGTGGTCCAGATGCACGTGGGTGAGAAACACCCAATCCACCTCGGCCGGATCAAGATTTTTGGCGGTGAGCGCCGCCAGCAGCCGCGGCACGGAATGGTTCACGCCCACGTCCACGAAGGCGGCACGCCCGCCGCGCACCATCAGGTGGCTGGCATCCAGCCGCGGACGCACGTAGTCCGTGTCTATGGCGCTGATGCCGTGGTCAAAATCCCAGAGTTCCGGAATGTTCTGCATGCGGGCACGCGCAGGCGGGGAGGATGCTCATTGTAACGCGCGTGCACGCGTGGTCAGAGGGCGTTGAACAATCCGCCCACCAGATCGCCTGCTACCGCGAAGCCCGCACCCATGCCGAGTCCCGAGGTGACATTGCCCCAGAAACCACCGCCGCCCAGGGTGGATCGGCCGGCCCAGCCGCGGGCCTGGGTGGTGGGCGCCGGATGCGACTGCAGGTCCTGCTCCAGCGCCTGGATGTGCTCGGCCATCTGGTTGACCATGCTCACCATGTTCTGATGCTGGGCCTGGAAGCCCAGCAGGATTTCCTTGAGATCCATGGCCCACTCGCGTCCGGTGGCGGCATCGGGCGCCGCGGCCTGCAGTTTCTGCACAAAGTCCTGGGTCTGCTGCACCAGGCCCTGGGCCTGCTGCTCGATTTTGGCAATCTGGGTCTCGGCACTTTGATAATCCATGACATGCTCCGTGGCGGTTGCTTTTAGGACTCGTGTTAGACGCCGCCGCGGGCAGGGAGTTCGCAGCGGGGACGCCGTCAGACGGGCACAGCCTCGAGATCGTGCTGGCCGGCGCCGGTCACCCGTACCTGCGCGAATTGTCCGGGTTTGAGAGTGGCCGCGGTTTTCACCGTCACCATGCCGTCAATCTCCGGCGCATCGGCGAAACTGCGCGCCAGCGCCGTGCCATCCGCAACGCTGTCCACCAGCGCCGTGAGCTCGCGGCCGACAAAACGCCGCAGCCGCGCCGCGCTGATGCCAGCCTGCAATTGCATGAAGGTCTCGCGGCGCGCCTCCCTCTCCGCCTGGGGAACATGGCCGGGCAGCGCGTTGGCGTCGGCGCCCTCCACCGGCGAATAGATGAAGCAGCCGACACGGTCAAGCTGCGCTTCCTTTATAAAGGCCAGCAGCTCCTCAAACTCGGCTTCGGTCTCGCCGGGAAACCCCACGATGAACGTGGAACGGATGGTGAGATCGGGACACAACTTGCGCCAGGCTTCAATGCGTCTGAGCGCCTTTTCGCCCGCCGCCGGGCGGCGCATGGCCCTGAGTATCCCGGGGCTCGCGTGCTGCAGCGGGATATCCATGTACGGCAGAATCCTGCCATCCGCCATCAGCGGTATCACTTCATCCACGTGCGGATACGGGTACACATAGTGCAGCCGCACCCACACGCCGAGCTCGCCGAGTGCGTGGCACAGGTCCGTCATGTGGGTGCGATACTCGCGTCCGCGCCACGCGTCGCCGGCATATTTGATGTCCACGCCGTAAGCGGAGGTGTCCTGGGCCACCACCAGCAGTTCCTTGACGCCGTCGCGCACCAGTGTTTCCGCTTCGCGCATGACTTCGCCTATGTTTCTGCTCACGAGCCGGCCGCGCAGTTTCGGAATGATGCAGAAGCTGCACTTGTGATTGCAGCCTTCCGAGATCTTCAGATAGGCGTAATGCCGCGGCGTGAGCTTGATGCCGCTCGCGGGTATCAGGTCCAGGTAGGGATTGCGCGGCGGCGGCGCCAGTTGCGCATGCACCGCGCGCATCACGGACTCGTAATCGTGGGGCCCGGTGATGGCAAGTACGTCCGGATGCTGCTCGCGGATGAGCGACTCGCGTTTTCCGAGGCAGCCGGTGACGATCACCTTGCCGTTCTCCGCCAGCGCCTCGCCGATGGCGTCAAGCGATTCCCGTTGCGCCGCCTCGATGAAGCCGCAGGTGTTCACCACCACCAAATCCGCTTCGCGGTAGCCGCCCACCACCGCGTAACCCTCGATGCGCAATTGCGTGAGGATGCGTTCGGAATCCACCAGCGCCTTGGGACAACCCAGACTCACGAAGCCGATGCGGGGGACGGCCCGGGCGAGACGGTCGGTGACAGCGGTCATGCGTTTGTGTGTAAAACGGGGGCGCGTATGCTACGCCGCCGTCCAGGCGACTGGCAAGAAACCCGCGTGTTTTCAGGCGCCCGGATACGCGCATGCCGCCGCGGCCGGCGGTCAACTGGCGTCCGCATGAGACGTTGGTGCAACATGAGGATGGTTTTTTTCGGAGAACCGCCATGCGGTATTGCGGGCTGCGATTTGCCGGCGCCCTGGTGTGGGCCGTCGGCGTCACGTTTGGCGGCGGCGCCTGCGCGGCAGACCGGGCGGGCACCGTGGTGCTGGCGGTGGGTAATGTCACCGACCAGGCCGCGGACGGCAACCGGCGCACGCTGCACGACGGCGACGGAATCTATTCCGGCGACAGTCTGAGCACCGGCCGCGGCGCTTATCTGGATCTGGATTTCGCGGACGGCGGTCGCATACTGCTCCGGCCCGGCACCCGCTTCCAGGTCGAACACTACCGCTACGCAGCCGCGGCGCCCGCGCAAACCGCCGCGCCGGCCACTGCCCGCAGTGAGATCCACGAGAGCGCCTTCTTCCGTCTCATCAAGGGCGGGTTGCGTGCCATCAGTGGCCTGATTGGTCACGTCACCCGCGCTGATTACCGTCTGGACACGCCGGTGGCTACCATCGGCATCCGCGGCACGGAATACGACGTGCGTTACTGCAATAACGACTGCGGCGATAAGGCCGGTGCCGCCGGCGCACTGCAGAACGGTCTTTACACCGGCGTGGACCGGGGTGCCATCGCCATCAGCAATCGGGCGGGCGAGATCATCACCACCGCCGGACAGTTTCTGTATGTGCATGACACCCGCTCCCGCATCAGGCTGTTGCGGGGCCGGCCGGCGGTGCTGCAACACATGCGTCTGCCGGAACGTTACCGGCAGCTGGAGGGAAAGCGTCTGAAAAGCCTCAACAGGCAGCGACTGGAGGAACGGCGGCGTTTGGAAATGCGGCTGAAACTGCGCGAGGAATTGCGGCATCGCATCCGCAGGGGGTCCGGCGGCGGCTAGCAACAAACCTTGTCAAAAAAACGGCCCGTCCAGGCGGGCCGTTTTGTATGAGCAACCGTCAGGTTACAGCGCCGCCCGCAGATCGGCACGTAATTGCTTGTCCTCCGGAACGGTCTTCGGCGAATAACGCTGGATGAGCCTGCCGTCCTTGCCAACGAGGAATTTCTCGAAGTTCCACTGGATATCCGCACCGCCGCTCTCGTTTTTGAGCCAGACGTACAATGGATGTGCCCCCTTGCCGTTCACCTCGATCTTGCCGGTGAGCGGAAAAGTCACGGCGTAGCGCATGCTGCAAAAAGCCTTGATCTGCGTTTCCGTACCCGGCTCCTGTTGGCCGAACTGGTTGCAGGGCAGGCCTACAACCACGAAGCCCCTGTTGCTGAACTCGCGGTAGAGTTTCTCCAGTCCCGCGTACTGGGGCGTGAGCCCGCATTCGCTGGCCACATTGACCACCAGCACCACCTTGTCCTTGAAGTCCTTCAGGGACTGGTCCTTGCCTTCGATGGTCTTGACGTTGAAATCATGCAAGCGGTTCATCATTCTGCTCCTGCGTGACGGGTCCGGCGGATTCCACCCGGGCTCGGGGTTTTCCACCGATGAAACGGATTATGACACCCGCCGCGGTGAGGATCACGAATCCTCCCAACTGCCACGGCCACGCGATCTGCGGAAACAGCATCAGCATGAAGCCCACGCCGCCTGCGGCGATGGCAGCGCTGACCAGCCGTGCCTTGGGCACGAATACGTCCGCGAGACCCAGTGCGACCGCCAGCAGCCACCAGTCGAGGAAATCCAGCGATTCCAGGAAATACAGCAACGGATTCATGCGGTTCCCGGGAGGACCCATGAGCAGCCGTTCATGTGGTGGCATTGATTCCAGCCCGGGTGGGATGCACTCTGGTACACAGTTCTTTGCAGGTGTTGTGTTGCGGGGAACATGCGTCCAAGAATACAGTCAACTCCGGTGTACGGTAAAATCTTGAAGAGGAAACTGATATGGGCAAGATGATCGCGTTTAACCGCATTGATGGTAAACAGGCTCACGGCTACCTTGCCGAAGCCAAAAACTCCGGTGCCCCGGGCGTGGTGGTGATCCAGGAGTGGTGGGGTTTGCAGGGGCAGATCAAGGCGGTCTGCGAGCGTTTCGCTCAGGCCGGGTTTCATGCGCTCGCTCCCGATCTCTACAACGGCAAGACCGTGCCCTACCATGATACTGCCGCCGCCAATGCCGCCATGTCATCGCTGGATTTCAAGGCGGCCACCGAGCAGACGGTGCGCGGCGCGGTGCAGTATCTCAAGTCCTGCGGTGGCAAAGCGGGTCTCACCGGCTTCTGCATGGGCGGGGCGGTGACCGTCATCGGCGCGGTGCACATCCCGGAGCTGGATGCGGCGGTGGCCTTCTACGGCCTGCCCCCGGGAAACGTGGCAGCGGCGAAAGACGTGCGCGTGCCGTTCCAGGGCCATTTCGCCAGCCAGGACGACTGGTGCACACCGGCCATGGTGGATGCTTTCGAGAAAGAACTGAAAGCCGCGGCCAAGACCTTCGAGATCTACCGCTACACCGGCCAGCACGCCTTCATGAACTCGGAGCGCAAGGAAGTCTATAACGACGCGGCGGCGAATCAGGCCTGGGAACGTTGCCTCACGTTTTTCCGCAAGCACATGGCATAATCCCGTAACCGGCGTGATACGGGCAACCATTGGATACGCAGTGCCTATACAACGGGTTACAGAACGCCGATGGCCTCGCGTCCGACTTGCGCCGCTATCATCCCGGTCCGTCGCCATCGGGATCCTCGCCCCCTGACGTCCCGCCGAAGGTGCTATCAATGAGTCCCGGTGGCTGAGCCACACAGCCGCTGGGGCTGATCTGCGGGGTCAGATAGCGCGGGGTCTCGGCAGCGCCCACGGCAACCGAGGAACCGTCCGGATAAAATACCCGGATTCCCTGCAGCCGGCCGCAGAAGTGAATTTCGCTGCGGCTGGCCCATACCGGATCTTTCGTCACCAGCTCCTCGTGGCTGCCCGCCGCAAAGGGCCCGAGGGCAACCAAGTCCCGGGTCGGAGGCCGGCCGCGGCGATTCAATACCGGCCGGTTGCCGTTATAGGCGGAGAGCTGAAAGACCACCCGCTTGAGCGGCTGTTGAGCCGTGTTGATGAAGCCCACTCTGGTGAATATGGCATACCGCCGGTTTATCCATAATGGGAAATTCGAGGCTACCGTCGGAGTATATAGCCGGTACACCACCAGCGGCCGGTGGGCCCGCTGGGCCGCAGCAACACTGCCAGCGAAGCGCCGGGTGGGAGAAACCGTGGCGCAGGCGGTGAACATTAATGTCGCCAATCCGATCAAGACCATACTTGGTGTACATGGGCTGCCTCCTCTGCGATCTTTGCCTGTATCCATCTGACCCGGCGATCGGGAGCCGCGGGAACTTAAATATACAGACTAGCCCCTGAACAGGTTGTATCTCAAGGAGATGCACGAAGTTTAATGGGATAGGGGGTTTTTCCGCAGCTTATCGGTCCATTCGGATACAAGGCGCGGAACAGCCGCAATCAGGCGCTGCGGCGCAGTTTCATGCCGCGCTTTTTGAGATGCACCAGCAACAGTGAGATGGCCGCAGGCGTGACGCCGGGGATGCGTGCCGCCTGGCCGAGGGTCTGGGGCCTGACCTGCGTGAGCTTCTGGCGCACTTCGTTGGACAGGCCGCGCACGGCATGGAAATCGAAACTTGCCGGCAGCGGGGTTTCCTCCTGGCGGCGGGCACGGGCGATTTCCTCCCGCTGGCGCTCAATGTAACCGGCGTAGCGCACGCCGATTTCCACCTGTTCCGCCACTTCCGGTGTCACGCCCGCCTCCCCCACGCCCGCAAGCATCGCCAGTTTCCGGTAATTCATTTCCGGCCGGCGCAGCAGATCCAGCGCCTGTACCTCGCGCGCCAGTGGTGCGCCGAAAAATTCGATGGCCTGGCTCTCCGGGATGTCGTTGGGCCGCAGCAGGATGTTTTGCAGCCGTGCGGTCTCGCACTCAATGGCTGTGCGCTTCTCCGAAAATTTCCTCCAGCGCGCCTCATCCACCAGGTGCAGCTTGCGACCGGTCTCCGTGAGACGCAGGTCGGCGTTGTCTTCCCGCAGCATCAGCCGGTGCTCAGCGCGGCTGGTGAACATGCGATAGGGTTCCGGCGCGCCGCGGGTGATGAGGTCATCCACCAGCACGCCAAGATACGCCTGATCACGCCCCGGCCACCAGGGTTCCTTCTGCTGTACTGCGAGTGCGGCGTTGATGCCAGCGAGCAATCCTTGCGCGGCGGCTTCTTCATAACCGGTGGTGCCGTTGATCTGACCGGCAAAATACAGGCCGCCGATGTATTTGGTTTCCAGCGAATATTTGAGATCCCGCGGATCGAAGTAGTCGTACTCGATGGCATAGCCGGGGCGGGTGATATGCGCGTTCTCGAAGCCCTGGATGGAGCGCACCAGCGCGTACTGCACATCGAAAGGCAGGCTGGTGGAGATGCCGTTGGGATACACTTCGTGGGTGTCCAGGCCTTCCGGCTCGATGAAGATCTGGTGGCTGGTCTTGTCGGCGAAGCGCGTGACCTTGTCTTCCACTGACGGACAATAGCGCGGACCCACACCCTCGATGACGCCGGTGTACATGGGTGAGCGGTCCAGTCCGGACTTGATGATCTCGTGGGTACGGGCGTTGGTGTGGGTGATGTGGCATGCCACTTGGCGCGGATGTTCCTCACGTGCGCCCATGAAAGAGAATACCGGCGTCGGTTCATCGCCCGACTGCACGCCAAGGCCGGCGTAATGGATGCTGCGACCGTCCAGGCGCGGTGGCGTGCCGGTCTTCAGGCGCCCGACCCGGAACGGCAGCTCCCGCAGACGCCGTGCCAGCCGGTTGGCCGGCGGATCACCGGCGCGGCCGCCTGCGTGATTTTCGAGACCGATGTGGATGCGCCCGCCCAGAAACGTGCCGACCGTGAGCACCACCGCGGGCGCGAGGAATCGCAGACCCATTTGGGTGACGACGCCGGTAATGTGTTCACCTTCCATCACCAAGTCGTCCACCGCCTGCTGGAACAGCGTCAGATTCGCCTGATTCTCGATGAGACTACGGATCGCCTTTTTATATAGAGTGCGGTCCGCCTGGGCACGGGTGGCGCGCACCGCCGGACCCTTGCTGGCGTTGAGGATGCGGAACTGGATGCCGGCCCGGTCAGCGGCACGCGCCATGGCGCCGCCCAGGGCGTCAATTTCCTTGACCAGGTGTCCCTTGCCGATGCCGCCGATGGCCGGATTGCAGCTCATCTGCCCCAGGGTTTCCACATTGTGGGTGAGCAGCAAGGTGGCACAACTCATGCGCGCGGCGGCGAGCGCCGCCTCGGTGCCGGCATGGCCGCCGCCCACCACGATCACGTCGAAATGCCGGGGGTAATCCATTGTCGAGTCCTCGAAAGGGGCGGGATTGTAGGCCCTTGTCCGCATCCAGGCCAGCCAGCCGGGGTACATGACGCATCGCGCCAGGCAACGTGGGACATTGTGCTGCACGCGGCATCAACAGGTTTCGCTCCGGGGACAGCGGGCGTATCCGGCGGGAAGAACCCATCGTGCACAGCGCTTTTGTCGAGGCTGTGATTCCACCGGTTACCGGTGCAGGACCATGTGCCGGGCGTCCCGGGATCGGTCCCATAGTCCGTGATGTGGATCAGCCGCCGGGATGGTACTCCCGTTCGATGTGGCCTTTGAGCTGCGACTTGTAGTAGTACACCGTACGCAGGTCACCCATCGCATATTGCGTCGCTTCATCGTCGAAGTGCGGGGATTCGGGATCGCCGCTCTCGCCGCCGGCGGTGATGGCCCAGGCCCGCACCTTGGGGCCGAACTCCACCACCGCGATGAAGCTGTTGCCGCTGTCGCCGTACCACTTTTTGGTGTTCGGATAGGGGTGCGCGCCGAACGAGGCCAGCGAACCCCACAGCGACGAGGTGAACGGCACCGGAATGCTCGGCTTGGAGTCGTCGAAGCTCGGGCGGATGTGGTCGTTGATGCGCTGGAAGCGGTTGATGTGTCCCCACGGGGTTTCCCAGCTTCCGAAATCGGCAGTCAGCCTCTTTGAGGCGGCCGCCAATGATTGCAATAGCTGCTCCCGCGTCGCGCGCTTCACCACGTAGTCCTCGGGCGACAGGCCCGCGGCCCGGGCCGCGTCCCGCACGTGTGCATAGATGTTCGTGCCCCAGAACACGGCGAGCGAGGTGGCCACGGAATTGATCCCCCAGCGGTAATTCCAGGCGCGCAGCACCGTGATTTGCTTGGCCAGCCCGGCCTTGAGCGGAGCGGATGCGGGTGTGGTGTCATAGGCCTTGAGCAGCACCGGAATCATGGTGGCGAACGCCGGCAGGTAACTGTCGAAGGCCGCGGCGGTGAGCGAGGCCATAGTCCAGTTCTTGTGACCCGTGAGTACCCTCAGGGCGTGGTAGCCCCGCGGGGTCTCTTCCGTGCCCCGCTCCACATATTTGGGGAAATCCTGGCGCTTCGGGCTGTAGGGTCCCGCCGCTGACCAGGGCCAGTTGTTGGAGTTGTAGAGCCAGCCGTTGGGCGGATTGAGCAGGTGCGGGGTTTCGGCCAGCGTCAGCAGACCGTGGAAAGCGGTGGCCGGGTTGCTGCCGTCCACCGGCTTGTTCCAGTCGAAGGCGTCGCTGCGCCGCGGGATCCAGTCGGAGTGCCAGTAGGCGATGTTGCCTTCGGCGTCCGCGAAGATGGTGTTGTTGGAGGAGTTGGTGTGCAGCTGCATGGTCTTCTTGAACTGCGCGTAGTCCCTGGCCTTGGTGCGGGTGAAGTCCTGGATCAGCGAGCGCAGGGGCCGCTGCATCAGGTTTACGCTTTCCCACTTGTCGCCGATCCTGGCGATGATGGGTCCGTGCTGGGTGTAATAGGCGGTGAAGGTTTTCTCCGCCATGCCTGCCGGCGTCTTGTAGCGCACCACGATGCGACGCGTCCGCATGGGGAATTCCCGGTTGCCGTAGCGGTAATAGTAGCGGCCGTTCTTTTTGCTCACGGTCTCCAGGAACCAGGAGATGTTGCGCACCCCGCTGGAAGTGTGCATCCAGCCGGCGGTAGCATTGAATCCCTGGTAGACGAAGAACTGGCCCCAGGTGACGGCGCCGTAGGCGTCCAGCCCCTGGTCGCTGGCCATCTGCAGTTCGGAGCGGAAATAGAACGAGGTGTGCGGGTTGATCCACAGGAGCGCGTGGTGATCCAGGGCGATGGACGGCGAGATGGCGATGCCGTTGGAGCCCGTGGGTTCCGGCGGCGGAATCTCGGCGTCGGCGGTTTGCCGGTGGGTGAGCGGCACGCCGCCGTAGAAGTTGGCGAGCCGCGGAATGTTCACCCCCTGTTCGATGTCGCCGCCGATGCTGCCTTCGGTGAAACCCAGCGCCATCCACGGCTCGAAATGGGTGATGACTTCGGGCTTCACCTTGGGATGTGTATATAGGTAGTAATTGAGGCCGTCGGCGAAGGCATCCATGAGCTTCTTGAGCCAGGCGGGGCTCTCGGCGTACTTGGCCTTGAGCACCTTGGGATCAATGAAAAGCTTGCGGCGCAGGTCACGGTAGATTCCGGATTTGCCTTCCGCTTCCGAGCGCCAGCCCAGCGCGTCCATGTAATTGGTCTCCAGCCGGTGGAAATCGTCCTCCGCCTGGGCGTACTCCATGCCGAACACCGCGTCGGCGTCGGTCTTGCCGTACACGTGGGCGATGCCCCAGTTGTCCCGGTAGAGGGTGACGTGCCGCGCCTCCCGTTGCCAGCGGGCGAGCTCCGCAGGGCTCGGCTGGGCAGCGGCACATGACAGTGCCCCGGCGGCCGCCACGGTGAGGAAGAAGACGAGGATGGTTTTTTTCATGATGGACTCCCGCTGATGAATCCGGTGATGCGGCGAAATACCTCGGCGTGCCGGTCGGTGGGCAGCCCGTCCTCGCTCGAGTACTGGCACATGGACGAGACGAATACGCGGTTGTGGAAGCGGACCTCCCGCACCGTCAGCGGACTCAAGAGCTGCGCCATCGGCTGCCGTTACCCGCGCGCGTCAATTCGTTGACGCGCTGTTCATGATCACCGATCCGAAGCCGGCCTGCCGCATCGCGGCGTTGAAGCGCGCGATGTCCTGGTCGCGCAGCGCATGCCATTGCGCCAGGGTCCGGTCGAGTTGCCCCCGCAGCATGGTGTACATGCCCTGCTGCTGGGCCGTGGGCGCGCTGTCGGCGCTGTCCACCCCCAGTTCCAGGTAGGCGATCTGGCTGTTGAGTTCGCTCGGGTAATTGAGCATGGCTTCTTCCGCATGCGCCCGATACTGGTAGAAGGTCTCCAGCAGCGGCTGGAGTTTCGCGTCCAGTGCCTGAGCCTGGTGCACCAGCGACCGGTCCGCCGGTTGTTCCGCGAGCCGCTGCGCAATCCCCTCGAGCTGTGCGCGCACGCCGATGATGGCGTTGGCCGCCGCGTGATCGTCGGCGAGCGCCCGGTTGAGTTTCAGCATCAGGCCGTACTGCTGCTGGAGCGCCGCCGGGGTGACATGCACCCGCGGATCGGTGACCACCGCGAGCGGCTGGGTGTAGTGCCGGCCGTCCACCGTGAGGGTCAGGGAGTATTGGCCCGGCAGCACCATGGGCGCCACCGGTCCGCCCATGTCGTAGTACGCGCCCGGGATTGGCGGCGGCCCCTTGAGCCTCAGGTTCCACACCAGCCGGTGCAGGCCGGGCGTGGTCTTGAGGGCAAAGGGCTTGGGATGTTCCTCGCCGGGGAATTCCAGCGGATGCGGGTTCTCGGGCGGCGTGGGCACACTGGAAAAGGTCCTGAGCTCCGCGCCGGCAGTGTCGCGGATCGTGAGCGTGACAGGCCCCCGGGTTTTGCCGGCGAGCGAGTAATAAAGGATCGCGCCGTTGGGCGGGTTCTCTCCCACGGAACGGTACGGCAGGCTGCCACCCTTCTGGGAATGTAGCCGCACCGCAGTGCGCGCCGTGTACAGATGATCCGAATCGGGATTGACGCCCGCGGCGATGTCGCGCAGCGGATAGATGTCGTCCAGGATCCAGAAGCCGCGTCCGTGGGTGGCGGCCACCAAGTCGCCGTCCTTGATGACGAGATCGCGCACCGAGGTGACCGGCAGATTGAGCTGCAGCGGCTGCCAGTGTCCGCCGCCGTTGAACGACACGTACACGCCGAGTTCGGTGGCGGCGTACAAGAGGTTCTTCTGCTTCGGATCCTGGCGCACCACCCGCACGAAGGCCGGCGCCTTGATGCCCTCATCGGTGCGCGTCCAGGTGCGCCCGTAGTCGTGGGTCTGGAAGATGTACGGCTGGTCGTTACCCAGCTTGTGCGCATCCACCGCCACATAGGCCGTGGCGGAATCGAAGTGCGAGGCTTCGACCATGCTCACCCGCGCCCAGGCGGGCAGACCCTTGGGCGTCACGTTCTGCCAAGTCTTGCCGCCGTTGCGGGTGAGCTGGATGAGCCCATCGTCGGTGCCCACCCAGATCTCGCCGCTCGCGAGCGGCGACGGCGCGATGCTGTAGATTACGTCATAGTACTCGGCGGTGGAGTTGTCCTGGCTCACCGGCCCGCCGGAGGTGCCCTGCTTGCTCTTGTCGTTGCGGGTGAGGTCCGGGCTGATGCGCCTCCAGTTCATGCCTCCGTCGTCGGTACGCAGCAGATACTGGGAGGCGAAGTACATCACCTTCGGATTCTGCGGCGAGAACACGATGGGCATGGTCCAGGTGAAGCGGTAGGCCTGCTTCGCGGCCGGTTGCCCGTCGGGATCGTAGGGCCAGGGGGAGATGTCCTGGAACTGGCCGGTGTGCAGATTGGCGCGCGTGAGGATGCCCATGTAGGAACCGGAGTACACGATGTCCGGGTCCGTGGGGTCCGGTACCACGTAGCCGGATTCGTTCTCACCCACCACGTACCAGTCGTGCTCGCCGATGGTGCCGTAATCGCTGCGGCTCGCCACGGCCACGCTCTCGTTGTCCTGTTGCGCGCCGTACACGTAATAGGGGAAGCGGTTGTCGGTGGCCACGTGATAGAACTGGCCGGTGGGCTGGTTGTGCTGGGTGGACCAGGTTTCTCCGCCGTTCACGCTCACGCTGGCGCCGCCGTCATTGCCGATGATCATGCGCCGCGGGTCGGCGGGATCGATCCACAGTCCGTGGTTGTCGCCGTGCGGCGCGCGCACCATGTGGAAGGTCACGCCGCCATCAATGGATTTGTAGAAGCCCGTGTTCTCCGCGTACACGACATTGGGAGAAACCGGGTCGGCGTGCACGCGCATGAAATACCACGGCCGTTCCAGTAGCCGCGGGTCGCTGCTCACCTGTTTCCAATTCGCGCCGTCGTCGTCGGAGCGGTAGAGTCCGCCCGCCTTGGCGTCGATGATGCAGTAAACGCGGCCGCCGCGGGCCGCGGACACGCCGATCCGCCCCCAGACTCCGGCCGGCAGGCCGTGGCCGGTGAGGCGCGTCCAGGTCCTGCCCTCGTCGCTGGACTTGTAGAGACCGCTGCCGGGTCCGCCGCTTTCCAGATGCCAGGGCGTGCGCTGCACCTGCCAGAGGGCGGCGTAAACGATGCGCGGATTGTCCTTGTCGAAGCTGAGATCAATGGCGCCGGTGTGGTCGTTGAAGTACAGCACCTTCTTCCAGGTCCTGCCGCCGTCGGTGGAGCGGAACACGCCGCGCTCCGCGTTGGGAGCGTAGGCGTGGCCCACCGCCGCCACCAGAACGATATCCGAGTTGTGCGGATCAACGATGATCTTGCCGATGTGGCGGGTGTCGGTGAGGCCCAGGTGCTTCCAGGTCTTGCCGGCATCGGTGGACTTGTAGACGCCGTCGCCGAAGGAGATGTCGCCCCGCAGCGCGGACTCGCCCGTGCCCACATAGATCACGTTGGGATCCGACGGCGCCACCGCAATCGCGCCGATGGAAGCGATGGGCTCCTTGTCGAAGATGGGCTGCCAACTGGTGCCGGCATCGGTAGTCTTCCACACGCCGCCCACCACGGCGCCGAAATAGAAAACCTCCGGCTGTTGCACGACGCCGGCCACCGCCAGCACCCGGCTCCCGCGGGACGGTCCGATGGAGCGCCACTTGAGCCCCGCGAGCGGGGCCGGCGCCGCCGCAGCCGATGTCGCCGGGGAAAGCAGGGCGGCGAGAATGAGGCAGGCGCAAAGGCAGGCAGCGGTGCGGAGGGCACGTTGGCGCATGGAAATCTCCTCGGGATTGGGTGCGGCCGGAGCGGGGCGCCCGGCGGACTTTACCCGGATGATAACGCGCCGCCCGGCGGCTGGCGATTCTGCGCCTGAGATTTCTTTGGCACGGCTATGCTGAACGCAGGCCGGTTGTGAGGGATGCAGCTGGCTGCTTCTGATACGGTCTTATTCAGCGCCCGATGAGAAAGAACGCCGCGGTGAACTGCAGCACGCTGCCGCCCAGGCAGAACGCGTGCCAGATGGCGTGATTGAAGCGCAGCTTTTCCCAGGCATAGAACAGCGCGCCGACGGTGTAGGACACGCCGCCCGCAAACACCAGGATGAGCGACACCAGGGGCAGGCTGTGTATCAGTGGCACGATTGCCACCAGACCCATCCAGCCCATGAGCACGTAGGTGACGGTGGAAACCAGCTCATAGCGGTGTGCGAAGCTCAGCTTGAAAACAATGCCCAGGGCGGCAAGCCCCCACAGCACGCCGAACAGGCTCCAGCCCCACGCGCCGCGCAAACCGACGATGAGAAAGGGCGTGTAGGTTCCGGCGATGAGCAGGTAGATGGCGATGTGATCCACGCGGCGCAAAACCCGTTTCAGCGCGCTGGGCTTGACGTAGTGGTACAGCGTGGAACTCAGGTAGGTGAAGATGAGCGTGCCGCTGTAGATGCTGAAGGTGGTGACATCACGCGAGCTGCCGTACACGGCGGCCAGGGTGATCAGCACCGGCACGGCGCCGAGCAGCAACAGGAATCCCAGAAAATGGGTGAGGGTGTTCAGCCACTCGTCCGAATTGAATTCACCGGGGTCCGAGGTGGTTTCTTTCATTGGCTGTCTCAAACGGTTGCCATCATTGTGGATACTATAAATTCAGGGTATCCGGATTAACGTGTGTTTTTAGGCCTTTGTAGGCGTGTGGACCTGGCTCGCGGCTTATCACTGCCACCAGACCCCCGCTCCCGGAGACCGTCTACGCAGGAGTTGAAGATTGTCCTGAGCTGCTTTGCTTCCACAGCGTTACCCCTGGTGATCAGCGTGAACGTTCTTGGGGAAGCCCCCACTTCTTTCAATCGTGCCAACCCACGAGGATCAAGATAGGGCCCAAGCAAGTCCCGGTCTTCATCGGACGCCAGCACGGTGAGTTTCACCAGGTCGCGCGTGTCCTTGTCACCTTTCGATGATCCAGCTCTGCCAGCGTCTGCGTCAAGCTTGAGTACCAGCAGATGCCCGATGGCTGCAACCTTCAACGAACCGTAGGTGCTGGCATGGGCCAGCAGTTCGTCATACGGCACCCTGAGCTTGTTGTGATGCTCCACATAAAGATCGGACTCGATGCGGCCCAGGGTCGCCTGGTGCTTGTTCGAGCGCGCATTGGCCGTCACCTCAACCAGGTCCCGGAGCGCGCCCAGATCTTGCATTGAGATATAGGCGTCGACGTCGTGGCTGAATTCGGCCAGCCGATCGCGGCTCACGGGCAGCGTCCCCAAGGGGCGATTCTGGGTGTGCAAATAGACCGCCAATCCGCCGATTAACACCGCGCCTGGGCAGTCATTTTCCAGGGTCTGTGCTGCTTGCAGGAGCTCTCGCCAGGCACTATCATTGGCTTTGTTATCCATAACCGTCACCGTGACGACAATGATAGATCCTATCTCCATGAACGTCTGGCCGTCAAGACCGCGGCCGGTGAAGCCTGCGGACTGGCGCGCGATCGCGTGCGCGCGAACGCTGGCGGTCATCTCGTACCAGGCCATCTGCAATCTGGCGGGCGTGCCGCCACGGGTGAGCGGGCCCGACTTAGACCGCCGCGTGCACATCCTCGCCGGCGAGCAGCATGCTTATCCGGTGGGCATGCCGGACGAAATTGGCGTCGCATTTCCAAATTACGACAGCACCCAGCCGGATGCACTGCGCATCCTTGAGATACTTGCGTATGGATTTCTGGATTACGCCGCCCGGGAAGCGCTCAGGGGGCGAGGTCTGTTTCTGCCCTTGGCACAACCCGGCCGCAAATCCACGGGAAAGGCCCTTACCGGGGCGGAAAGAATGCGCCGTCTGAGGCTAAAGGTCCGGCCCAGGCAGGCTCGCACAACACACAAATAACAACACGGTAATCCGGATACCCAAAATTTATATATCAGTATGAGTGACTTGAATCCGGCGGATCGGGCGCATGTCAGGCCGCCCTCTCGGGAAACAATCCCGGCATCCAGCGCGCGGCAAGCGTCGCGGGGAAGGCCAGGCGCAGATGTGCGCGCGTGCTTTCCGACGTGAGCACGTCTTGCTCGATCAGCGCCGAGACCACGCGGCGGGCTTGACGGTCGCCGGTGCCGACGATGTTGGCAGCGTCGGCGCGTGGCAGTTCGCCGCGATAAAGAACCGCTTCGAGGATGGCGCCGGATTTCGGCGGTAGATGGTTGAGGCGGATTTCTTCTTCGGTCCACAGCAGGATGCGCGCGCGCAATTGATCCGGCTGCATCAGGCGTTCCATGAAGGTGACCTGGTCGATGCAGGTGGTGAGAAAGAATCGCGTGAATTCCGCCAGGTTCTCTTCGCTGAGATTGCCGCGGCCGTCGAGGTCGTTGCGGCACGGCAGATCGCAGGCGGCAAGCTGCGATTTGTAAGCGGCGACATTGCGGGCGAGGCCGCGGGCGATCGACCATACGCCCCCGGTGTCGAATGCTTCCAGCATCGTGGCGTGTGATATCAGCCGGGCAACGCGGCCGTTGCCGTCGAGGAACGGGTGAATCCACACGAGGCGGTGATGCGCCGCCGCCGCTGCGAGAATGGTTTCGGTTTTGCCGAGGGAGGCATAGACTTCTTCGAAGCGCTGCAGGAACCGCGGTATGGCGGGTGGACTGATGGCAACGTGGTTGCCGACCTTGACATCGCGGTTGCGCAGTTCGCCGGGGATTACCTTGATGCGTTGTTTCGTCGTCGGGTCTTCGATCCAGAGAAGTTCTTCCGGCAGCAGTTCGCAGAAGCGGCGATGGATCTCGCGGAGGGAGCCTGCGGTCAGCGCGCGGCCTTTGAGAGCGCCCGTATCAATCCACTGTTGGACTGCGATATGTGCCTTCGCTTCGAGTTGCAGGTCGCGTTTCCCGGTGTCCTTGCTGTAATCGCCTTTGAGGGCGCGCTCGATATCAATCGGGTGCGTGTCATGCCCTTCGATCAGGTTGCTGTAGTAGCAGTTTATCGAGCGCACGAGATCGGCCAGCGAGGCCAGCAGGCTTTCGGGCAGGGAACGGCGGAATCCGGCGCTCTTCTGCGCCAGCTCGAGGGCCAGATCGGTCAGGCCGGTGCGCTGATGTGAGCCATCGCTGATCAGCAGCGGCTCCATCATGGAGACGGCTTCACCCCGGTCTTTGACCGCTTTAATGTCCTCTTTCAAGTCCGCTTCTTTCTTTGCCATAGTGCATTGTATATCAAAAACTTACATACATAAATTAAGTATATAGGTCCGCTTATAAGTCCGCTTTTTGGCCCGCTTCCAAGAGCATCTGACAAAAATGCTTTGTTTCCTGCCCCCTCTCCCTCCGGGAGAGCAACTGTGTTGAGTGTCAAGCCTGTTGAGCCTGCCACGGGGTTTGATTTTTGAGTATGGCGTTCCTGAAGACGAGCAATTTGCGCAGGCAGGCGACCCAGGCGACTTTGAGCGGCTTAGCCGAGGCAATCCGATGTTGATAGCACGGTTTAATCCTTGGGTTACAGCGAAACCAAGGCGGCGATCTCGCGGCGATTCAACCGGCCCAGTTCCGGCAACGGGGCCCGGCAGTACGCGCTGGTCAAGGGACCGACGCCGGGGATGGACTGCAACAGATCGTCCTGTTCGCGCCACACGGGGCTCGTCCGCAGCCGCTCTCGCCGTTGCCGGTCGGTATCGTGCAGGCCTTGCTGGAGCCAAGCGACATGCGCCTGAATATTGGCGCGCACCGTGCCCTGTGCCTGTGGCAAGCGATTTTGCTCGGCCACGAGCATCTCAATGAGTTGCCGATGGCGAGCCAGATGGGCCTGCAGCTCCCGGGTTTCGGTGTCCGGCAGCGCGCGTAGGGAGGGACGCACCGCCAGGCCAAAGCGGGCTAGGACCTCGGCATCCCATCGGTCAGTCTTGGCGAGCGTGCCCGTCGCTTGGGCAAAGTCACGCACTTGCCGTGGATTCACCACCACGATGGGCAGTGCCGCGGCGGCCAGCGCGCTCACCACTGGCCCTTCCTACCCGCCGGTGGCTTCGCAGACGATAAGATCCGGGTGCACATTCCGACAACGCTCGACCAGCGCGGCCAGCGCCGCAGGGGTCACGCCGCTCGACCACTGCGACCTCTCCGGCAGCGCCGCCAACTCGCAGCTCTCTTTGGCTATATCAATACCGATGACACAAAAGGCTTTCTCAGACATGTTTCCACCTCCCAACCTTGCAACCTGCGGGCTCAGGGCCCCGGCAACGGTTCGGGCTCAGGGTTAACCGGCCCGGCGACCCACGCTCTCCCACGGTGTTCGCCACCCAGGGTTGAACGGTCTACCGGGCCCAAACACATTCTCTCTACTCCTACGAACAGAACATACAAGGGGTAAGGTATTTTGTTGGAAGTTCTAAGCGGGGTTCTGCCCGATGGTAGATGGCTACAGCGAACGGCTTTTTTCCTATGGCACACTGCAGCAGGAAGCGGTGCAGCTCGCCAACTTCAGCCGCACACTTCAGGGCAGCCCAGATGCCGTTACGGGTTACCGGCTGGCCAGCGTGAAGATTTCCGATCCGGATGTGGTAACTGTGAGCACCGCGCGATCCAGGATGCGATAGTCTCAGCAATGGATTAGATTTTGGCCAACATCAGTAGCGTTACAATGGGCCGGGGAATCCTGGATGAAGATTCAGATATGAGCGCCGCGTTGAACATCCTCATCTATTTCGTTGCCGGCGGGCTTGTCACGACGGCCATCGTGCTGTTGGAGGAGAGCGGGCATCGTCTTCTTTCGGGCTTTGCAACCCTGATGCCCGTGTTTACGCTCATCGCCTATTTCTTCGTAGGCGAGTCCCGCGGCGGCAAGGCGCTCAGCGAGCACGCCGAGCTGGTGCTTGCGGGGACGCTCGTCGCCTGGGTGCCCTATATGGTAACCGTGATAGTCCTGGCACCACGGGTTTCCATCTATAAGGCCATTGGCGCCGGGCTCCTGGTATTCTTCGCTTGTGCGCTGGTTTTCCTGCTGCTCACGCAGCATTTCCGCTGGTTCCGCTGAGGGCGGATGCGAACGGCTTTAACGCCTGTTTCCGGATTCGGGAACCGGCTGGATTTCAATATCCGCTGTTGATCGAAAATACCGGAACGTGAGAGTCTGCCAGCGGCCGCCTGACCTGCGTACGAACCAGCGAACACAGCGCATGCCAACCGTCGCCCATCATCTGGATGAAGCCGCCATCGGCCGGCTGCACCGGCGTTCCGCCTGGGCCGCGGGCCTGGGGATTTTTCTCGACGGCTACGACATCTCCATTATCGCCATCGCCCTGATCCTGCTGAAACCCCAATGGCATCTGGGCGCGCTGCAGACCGGATTGCTGGGCGGCGCGGCGCTGGCGGGCGCGTTCCTGGGCAGCCTTTTCGGCGGGCCGCTCGCCGACCGCTTCGGCCGCAAGGCGATTTATCTTCTCGACATGGCCACGTTCCTGGTGGCGGCGCTGGCTTCCGGGTTTGCTTGGGACATCGCTTCCTTGGTGGTGCTGCGCTTCGTGCTGGGCCTGGGGGTGGGCGCGGATTACCCGTTGTCCGCCACCTATCTGATTGAATTCCTGCCGCGCGCGCGCCGCGGCCGCATCACCGTGTGGGTGTTCGCGTTGTGGATGGGCGGCGCCGCGGTCTCGAGCATGGTGGGCCTGGCGCTGCTGCCCTTGGGCGAACACGCCTGGCGGTTCATGTTGATTTCGGGTGCGCTCCCGGCGCTCGGCATCCTGTGGCTCAGAAAAAGCCTGCCGGAATCGCCGCGCTGGTATCTGCGCCGCGGACGCGTCCAGGAAGCGGTGGCGGTACTCGCGCAACTGGTGCCGTCGCTCGGCGAGCGGGAATGCAGCGCCTTGATTGCAGCGGAACAGCAACGCCGGCAGACGCCGCTGGCCTCCTGGATCGAATTGTTTTCGCACACCTATTTAAGGCGTACGTTATTCATCACCTTGCCCTGGTTCCTGTTCGACATCATGGGCTACAGCTTCGGCATCTACGCGCCGCTGCTGCTGCTGGGTCTGGGACTGCACGGCAACGTGCAATCCGTCATCGGCAACACGCTGCTGGATGTCGTGGCCATCATCGGTACCGCGCTGCTGGCCGTCAGCATCGAGCGCGTCGGCCGCCTGCGTGCGCAGATATCGGGCTTCGTCGGTTCGGTCATTGGATTGCTGCTGGTGTGGGTGTTTGCGTTGCACGGCCCGCCGCCGCTGGCGGTACTGGTGATCGGGTTGCTGCTGTGGCAGGTGGCCATCAGTTACGGACCGGCCAACACTTGCTGGATCTTTCCGGTGGAGCTCTATCCCACGGAACTGCGCGCCTCGGCCCACGGCCTGGCCACCGCGGTGTCGCGGGTGGGCGCGCTGGTGGCGGTGTTCCTGTTGCCGCTGGCGCAGGCGCGCCTGGGTGTGGCCTGGCTGATGCTGATGTTTGCCGCTACCGGTGTCGCCGGCGCACTGTTGTCCGCCTGGCTTGGGGAGGAAACGGCGCAGAAACCGCTGTTGCAGTAAACCACATCGGCCGTTAGCAGCATCCCGGCCCGCAGGCATCGGGGGAGGATGCGTTCGCAGCGCTGCTCGTATCGCAGTTGAACAGGCCGAAATGCAGCGACTTGTCGCCGCTCACGCGGAAGTGCGCCGCGTAGCGGGTGGCCGACAGCATGTCGGCGGTGTTGCCGCACACCGGCTGGGGTTTCCCGGTCTCGAAGAGATGATGATCGTCCAGGGCGAAACGGTGCGGATGTTGCGGCAGCGTGCCGAGGTACTGTGCCACCTGGCCGTAATCCTCGCAGCGGTCCTCGAGCGGGAGCTTGAAGGCACGCAGTGTCAGGGAATGGAAATCAATCATGCCGGCGCGGCGCTCGATGTCATCGTTGTCGAGCATCAGGCGTGTGCGCGCGCACACGCGGGCATCCGCGCAGCCCGCCGCCTGCAGCAGGCGGCGGAAATCCTCGATATACAGCGCCCCGCCCAGACATTCGCCCAGCAACAGCGGATCACGGGCGAGTGCCGCGGGCACGCGCCGCCCGGCGAACACGTCGGAGAAATACAGTTCACCGCCCGGCTTGAGCACCCGGAAAATCTCCCGGAATACGCGTGGCTTGTCGGGCGAGAGGTTGATGACGCAGTTGGAGATCACCGCGTCCACGGAATCATTTTCGATGCCGAGTGCCCGCAGGTCCTCGATGTAACCCTCATGAAATTCCACGTTGGAACGTTCGTAGCCGAATGCCTGCGCGTGGTAGTCCTGGTGGCGGCGTGCCACGGCAAGCTGCTCGGCGGTCATGTCCACGCCGATGATCTTGCCGCTTGGCCCCGCCAGTTTCGACAGCAGGTAGCAGTCGCGGCCGCTGCCGCAGCCGAGGTCCAGCAGCGTAAGCCCCGTGAGTGCCGGCGGAATGGGCGAACCGCAGCCGTAGAAACGCTCGTTTACCTCGGGGTGCAGTTGCCGCACGGTTTCGCGCAGCGGTGCCGGCAGCGATTCGGCGGTACAACAGGCGCTGGTTTTGAGGTCGTGCCTCGACTGCAGCACGCGTGCGTAGTAATCACGGATGGTTTCGCTGACATGTGTGGCATCGTTCATGGGGGATATCTCACACGGTAACCGGCTACGGGTTGAGCGGAGCGGAGATTATCCCGCCCGTCGGCGCGGCGAGTCCAATCAGACCTGTCAGGCCGGCTCTCACTGACGACCGGGAAACCGCCTCAGATATTTCCGGGGATGAAACGCAAACCGGCTTCCAGCTCGTCCGGCGCCAACTGTTCCAGCGGCAGGTTCAGGAGCAGGTTGATGTGTTTTTCGAGCAGCGTGAAACATTGCGCGAAGGCGGCGAGCTTTTCCCGCTGCTTGCCTGCCGCTGCGGCCGGATCGGGGATGCTCCAGTGGGCCAGGACGGGTGCCCCGGCCACAGGGGACAGGGTTCCGGCGGCACGATCACACACGCTGATGATGCACTCCATGCGCGGCGCGTCGTCGGTGATGAATTCCCCGCTGCTTTTGCTGCGCAATCCCGCTGTCGGCAGATTGCAGGTGCGCAGGATCTCCAGTGCCAGGGGATGTACCCGGCCTTCTGGCTGGCTACCGGCGCTGAAGGCGCGCACCCGGTCCGCGGCGCGCGCGTTCAGCAGCGCTTCGGCAAAAATACTGCGGGCGGAATTGCCGGTGCCCAGGAACAACACGTTCATGGCAAGATTATGGTACCGCAATACCCGCTTCGTACCAGGAGCGCGTATATCCCAAAAGCTTCACCACCGACAGCATGACGGGAACCTCGATGAGCACGCCCACCACCGTCGCCAGCGCCGCGCCGGACTGGAAACCGAACAGGCTGATGGCGGTGGCGACCGCCAGCTCGAAGAAATTGCTGGCGCCGATGAGCGCCGAAGGCCCCGCAATGCAGTGGGCCACGCCGAAACGGCGGTTCAGCAGATACGCCAAGCTGGCGTTGAAATATACCTGGATCAGGATAGGCACCGCCAGCAGCATGATGACCAGCGGCTGTGCCACGATCTGCCCGCCTTGGAAACCGAACAGCAGCACCAGCGTGGTGAGCAGCGCCAGCAGCGATACCGGGTTGAGGTTCTTGAGGACGCGCGCCACCGCCGTATCGCCGCCGCGGGCGAGCAGCCGGCGGCGCCACAGTTGCGCCAGCGTCGCGGGAATGACGATGTAGAGCCCCACTGACAGCAGCAGCGTGTCCCACGGCACGCGGATGGAGGCAAGTCCCAGCAGCAGCCCCACGATGGGGGCGAACGCGAAGATCATGATGAGATCGTTCAAGGCCACCTGGCTCAGGGTGAAATGCGGTTCACCGTCGGAAAGATGGCTCCACACGAACACCATGGCGGTGCAGGGCGCGGCGGCGAGCAATATCAGTCCGGCGATGTAACTGGTGATCTGTCCGGCCGGCAGCCAGGCGGAAAACAGGTGGCCGATGAACAGCCAGCCGAGCAGCGCCATGGAAAACGGCTTGACCGCCCAGTTGATGAACAGCGTCACGCTGATGCCGCGCCAATGCTCGCGCACCTGGTGCAGCGCCCCCAAGTCCACCTTGAGCAGCATGGGGATGATCATCAGCCAGATGAGCCCGGCCACCGGCAGGTTCACTTGGGCGAATTCCAGACCGCCGAGTCTCTGGAACGCGGCCGGCAGAAGCTTGCCGAGGAGAATTCCCGCAACAATACACAACACCACCCACAGGCTGAGGTAACGGCTGAATCCGCTCAGGCGGGCAGGTGCACGCAACGCGCCGTCGCAGGCATTCACCGGAGTTTCTCCGGGTTATTTTTGCCGATGGCTTCAAGCTCATGTTTGAGCCTGAGCCGGTCCAGGCCCTCGATGCGCAAGGTCAGCAGCAGGCGGATGCGGCTTTCGAGGATGTGCAGGGTGTCCGTGAAGGCGCGCCGCCGCTCCGGTGTGCCGTCCACCGCGGCCGGATCCGGGATGCCCCAGTGTGCAGTAGCCGGATGACCCGGCCAGACAGGACACGGTTCGGCGGCTGCTCGGTCGCAGACGGTGAATACGAAATCCATCCGCGGCGCGCCGGGCTGCGCGAACTCTTCCCAGCTCTTGCTGCGCAATCCGTCTGTCGGAATGCGCAGGCTGTGCAAGGCCTCGAGCGCGAGGGGATGGACTTCACCTTTCGGATGGCTGCCGGCGCTGTAGGCCCGGAAGCGCTGATGGCCGAGCGTGTTCATCAGCGCTTCGCCGAGGATGCTGCGCGCGGAATTCCCGGTGCACAGGAACAGCACGTTATATTTTTTATCAGGCATGGAGGGCCTCACTCCGCGGCCGCTGCGCCGCAGGCCGTCGGGGAATTGCAGCAGGCGGAGGTGTTTTCCGGCGACGTGTCCAGGCCGTAAGTGGTGATCTCCCCGCGGCTGTGGAAGCTTTCCCAGCGGATGTCGGAGGGATCCGTGCTCCAGGTCTTGTCGGAACGCGCGTAGCAGCATTGCGCATCGTTTTCCTCCCGCACACCGCTTCCTGCGGCGTGCAATCTGCGGGTGATTTCCGCCAGCGCCGCCGGTTGTTCCACCTGAATGCCCAGATGATCCACGCCCGGCGTGCGGCCCCGCGCCGAAATGGCAAAGTTGACGCGTGGGTCCTCCAGCATCCATTTGGCGTAACCCTGCTTGCGGACATTCGGTTCGCTGCCGAACAGCGTGGAATAAAAGCGGATGGATTCGTCCAGGTCGCGGACGGCGACGTGCACATGCAGGCGTTTCATATCGGGTCTCCTGTCGCAGGTTCAAAGAGGGCGGCGTGTAGCGGAAGAGCTGCGGCGTTTGCGGGCCGGAACCGGTGGTGCACACACCGCCTCGCAACCGCCGGCATCGGCCTGGCAGCAGTTCTCCGTGAGATACGCCAGCAACGCATTCATCGCCGTGTAGTCGGCGGCGTAATACAGGGTGCGGCCCGCGCGCCGCTGGGTGAGGAGACCCGCATGGCGCAGTTCCTTCAGGTGAAAAGACAGGGTCGCGGGCGGCAGGCGCAAGGCTTCGCCCAGTTGACCCGCTGCCAAGCCCGGGGCACCCGCCGGTACCAGCAGGCGGAAGATGGCGAGACGGGTGGCATGGGCCAGGCCGGTCAGGGCAGTCAGGGCGGTTTTTGTTTCCATATTTCCATTATTTTGGAAATATAGTGCGGTTGTCAAGGGCCGGGGATCCGGTTGGCGGAATTTTCCCGGTGGCGCGCGCGCCGGCCGCAATCGTGTAAAACTTATGCCGGTTGCGCGGGTCTCAAGCCCGCATCCATCCCCAGATTGCGGAGAAACCCATGCGTATGCGTCCGTGGCTGCTGTTATCCCTGCTGTTTTTCCCCCTGCTGAACGCGCCTGTCCAGGCGGCGCCGTTTGACCCGGCCCTGTATTCCGGCCTGCACTGGCGCATGCTCGGCCCGTTCCGTTCCGGCCGCGTGCTGGCGGTGACCGGCGTGCCCGGCCAGCCCAATCATTTCTATTTCGGCGCCGTGGACGGCGGCGTGTGGGAAACCCGTGACGCGGGCCGCACTTGGCAGCCGATTTTCGACCACGAGCCCATCGGTTCCATCGGCGCCATCGCCGTGGCGCCTTCCGATCCGAACGTCATCTATGTGGGTTCCGGCGAGGCGGACATGCGCTCCGACATCGCCTACGGCGACGGCATGTACAAATCCACGGACGGCGGCAACACTTGGCAGCACATCGGTCTCACGGACAGTATGCAGATCGGCAGCATTATTGTGGATCCGCGTAATGCGAATGTCGTGTACGTGGCGGCCTTGGGGCACGCCTATGGCCCGAACGCCGAGCGTGGCGTGTTCAAGAGCAGCGATGGCGGCAAAACCTGGAGCAAGGTTCTGTACAAGAATGACAACACCGGCGCCATTGATCTGGCTTTCGGCGGCAACGATCAGACGATTTATGCGGCGCTGTGGCAAACGCGCCGGCCGCCGTGGAATGTGTATCCGCCCTCCAACGGCCCCGGCAGCGGCCTGTATGTGTCCCACGACGCGGGCGAACACTGGACGCAAATCACCGGCCACGGATTTCCCAGCGCGGGCCTGGGCCGCATCGGCATCGCGGTTTCCCCGAGCCATCCGCAGATCGTGTATGCGCTGGTGGATGCCGCACAGGGCGGGCTGTACAAATCCAGCGACGGCGGTGTGAACTGGGCGCGTGTCTCCGCTGATCCGCGCATCTGGCAGCGCGGCTGGTATTTCGGCGGCGTCACCGTGGATCCGCGGAATCCGGATGTCGTGTACGCATGCGACACCGCCATGTACAAATCCACCGACGGCGGCAAAATCTTCCTGCCTTTCAAAGGCGACCCCACCGGCGATGACTATCACAGCCTGTGGATTGATCCGCACAATCCGCAACACATGATTGCCGGCGTGGACCAGGGAACCATCATCACACTCGACGGCGGCAAGACCTGGTCGAGCTGGTACAACCAGCCCATCGCCCAGATCTATCACGTGACCACCGACAACCGTTTCCCCTACTGGGTGTACGGCGCGCAGCAGGACTCGGGCGCTGTGGCCCTGCCGAGCCGTACCAACACCACCGACGGCATCAGCATGATGCAATTCCACGAAATCACCGCGGGCGGCGAAAGCGGCTACCTGGCCGTGGATCCGCTGAACCCGCATTACATTTACGGCAGCGACTATAACGGCGGCGTGGATCTGCTCGACACCGTCACCGGGCAGACCCGGAGCGTCGGCCCCACGCTCGCCTACCCGGGCCTGTACCGTAACGTCTGGACCATGCCGCTGGTGTTCTCGCCGGCGGATGCGCACGCGCTGTATTTCGCCAACCAGAAGATGTTCCGCACCACGGACGGCGGCAAGCACTGGAGCATCATCAGCCCGGATCTCTCGCGCCCCGATCCCGGGGTGCCGTCCAATCTGGATGCGGTCACCGCTCGGGACGCGGCAGTCAAAGGGCCGCGTCGCGGCGTGATCTACAGCATCGCGCCCTCGCCGCTCAAGAAGAATCTCATCTGGGCCGGCACCGACGACGGCCTGGTATGGGTGACGCGCGACGGCGGCAAGCACTGGGACAATGTCACTCCCAAGGCGCTCACGCCCTGGTCGAAAGTGGCGATCATCGAGGCCGGCCATTTCAACGCCGATACCGCCTATCTCGCCGTGGACCGTCACCGCCTCAACGACTACAGGCCGTATATCTATGCCACCCACGACGGTGGCAGGCATTGGCGGTTGATCGTCAATGGCATCCCCGATGGCAGCTTTGTGAACGTGGTGCGCGAGGACCCGGTGAAGCGGGGCCTGCTGTATGCCGGCACCGAGAGGGGCATGTACGTGTCCTTCGACGGCGGCCGCCGCTGGCAGAGCCTGCAGCAGAATCTGCCGGTCACGTCGGTGCGCGACATTGACGTGCATGGCCCCGATCTGGTGATCGCCACCCAGGGGCGCGGCTTCTGGATTATGGACGACGTGACGCCCTTGCGGCAGCTCACCGGGAAAGTGGCGCAGGCGGCTGCCTGGCTGTTCAAGCCGGCACCCGCCTATCGAGTGCTGCCGGCCGGTTTCACCGGCACGCCGCTGCCCACGGACGAGTCGCACGCGGAAAACCCACCGCTGGGTGCGTACCTGGATTACTACCTGAAGACCGCCGTGAGCACACCGGTGACGCTGAACATCTATGACGCGCTGGGGAACCAGGTGCGGCATTTCAGCAGCGCGACCCCGCCGGAGAAAATTCACCTCTCCAAGATCGTATCCACGCCGGACTGGATGACGCTGCCCACGCCGCTCGTTACCGGCGCCGGCATGCACCGCTTCGTCTGGGATCTGCGCTACGCACTTCCCCGGGCACTGCGGCACGGCAACGGGTCCGGCGGCGGTCTGTGGGTCGTGCCCGGCAAATACACGGTGAAACTCACGGTGAACGGCCGGACCTACACTCAGCCGCTCATGGTACGGGAAGACCCGCGCGTGAAGGTATTCATCTTCAGCCTGCATCACCAGCTCGAGTTCGCGCAGCAAATCGAGTCGGCGCGCGTGCAAGTGGCCGAGGCCAGGCACGACATCGCGTCACTGCTCAAACAGTTGCCGGCCATCAAGAATCGGGTGAGCGGTACGCTGGCCACCCAGGTCGCGGCCCTCACGCGGAAACTGGATGCCATCGGCGGGATTGCGCCCGCCAATCCGGATAACTCCGTGGGTGTGCCGCCCGCCAATCTGCATAACCTGAACTACCTGGCGGGCGCGCTGGCGAGCCTGGAACGGGCGGTGGAAAGCGCGGATGCGGCGCCCACCCCCGATGCGCGCACCGGCTTCAAGCGCCAGAGCAGGTTGCTGGAGCCGGTCCTGCACCGTTGGCGCCAGGTGCAACTGGTGGACCTGCCGCAACTGAACGCCGCATTGCAAAATGCCGGTCTGGCACCCCTCAAGCTCTGAGATGGGGAAGATGCCGGACCTGGCGGTTTTGCGCCGCAAGGCGCAGGCGCTGTGCGCACTGCACCACGGACCCGAGCCGCTGCTGCTGCTCAATGTCTGGGACACGGCCAGCGCACGGCTGGTGGAATCGCTGGGCTTCCCGGCCATCGCCACCACCAGTTCGGGTGTGGCGAATTCACTCGGCTACGCCGACGGCGAGCGGCTGAGCCGCGGGGAAATGCTTGCCGTCGTCGCGCGTATCGCGCACGCCGTGACTGTACCGGTCAGTGCGGATCTGGAAGCGGGCTACGGCGAGGGCGAGGACGCCGTAAAGCACACGGTGCGTGCCGCCGTCGAGGCGGGCGCCGCCGGCTTCAATCTGGAGGATGCACGCCGCGGCGTGCTGCTGCCGTTCGAAGCGGCGGTGCAACGCGTGCGTGCGGCCCGCGCCGCGGCGAGCGAAACCGGCGTACCGCTGGTCATCAACGCGCGCAGTGATGCGTTCCATCCCGGCTACGTGTCCGGCGACCGTTTTGCCGAGGCGGTGCGCCGCGCCAACGCCTATCGCGAGGCCGGCGCCGACTGCCTGTTTCTGCCGTTTGTAAGCGAGGCGGAGGTCATCAGCCGGCTGGCCAGGGCAGTAAACGGCCCGCTCAACATTCTGGCGGGGGCGCAGACGCCGCCGCTGCCGGAGCTGAAAAGACTGGGCGTGGCGCGGGTCAGCGTCGGCGGCGCGCTGGCGCGGGCCGCACTGAGCATCATCCGGCGGGCGTCAGATGAACTGCGTGCTACCGGCCGTTTCGACTTCGCCGACGGTATCATCACGCACGCCGAGATGAACAGGCTGTTGTCGCATGAAGCAGGCTGAACCATCCGGGAGGAGCAGACGATCTTGAAGTATTTCCTGTTCCGGTTGACCCCGCCGCGACGCACGTTCATGAACGATATGACGGACAAGGAGCGCCGGCTGATGCAGGAGTACGCCGTCTATTGGCGCGACCTCATGCAAAAGGGCTGGGTTGTGCTTTTGGTCCGGTCGCCGATCCGAAGGGCACTTACGGTATCGCCATCCCCCGGCTTGAAGACGGTTCGAATGCCAATGCATTGTGTATCAATGATCCGGTAATCCAGGCCGATACGGGTTTCAGTTTCGAGTTGTACCCCATGCCGAGCGTGGTTTTCCCGGAGCCGCCATACTGACGCGGTAGACCGGCTGCGTTACGGCGATGTATTACCGTCAGATTTACCGGGGTAAAATGCCCGCTGGAATCACGTGGGGCACACATGCCGGAAACCGGGGCGGATATAGACAAGGTGCAGCGACAGGCCATCCGCCATCGCGTGCGGCTGTGGCAGATAGCGTTTTTCGGCGTCATAATCGCGGCCATCGTCACGGTCAATGTTTTCACCACGCTTGCCAACAAGGCGAGCGACGGCATCTATTTATCGCCCTGGCAACCCGTGGTCTGGGAATACTCCAGCGCGTTGCTGACCTGGATGTTGATCCCCTGTGTTGCCTGGTTCAACGCATACGCACTGATTGACGCACGCACCTGGAAGTGGACGGTGCCACTGCATCTGCTGGCGACGATCCCGTACTCGATTATCCATGTGAGCGGCATGGTGGCCTTGCGCAAGCTGGCCTACCGTATCGCCGGCCTGCACTATCATTTCGGCGCGCCGATTCCCAACTGGATATACGAGTATCGCAAGGACTTCGTGACCTACTGGATGATCCTGGCCGCGCTCTATGCCTTCCGGGTGTACCGCCTGTGGCTGGAGAGCCGTCTGTCGTCAACGACCACGACGTCCGCATCTGCCGCAAACAGCGGCGGTATCGAGCGGCTGCTGGTGAGGAAATTCAACCGCGAATTCATCCTCAATACCGCCGACATAGATCGCATCGAGGCGGACGGCAATTACGTCACCGTCCACGCGCAGGGCAACGCTTACCCGCTGCGCGAGTCCCTCGCTTCGCTGGAAAGGAAGCTCGACCCGCGGCGCTTCGCCCGCGTGCACCGCGGCCACATCGTGAATCTGGACCGCATCCGCGAAATCCAGCCCTGGGACAGCGGTGACTATCGCATCCTGCTGAAAGACGGCAGCTTCGTGAACTTCAGCCGCCGCTACCGCAGCCGATTGCCGCAACTCTTCAATTCCTGAGCGCCGACTGGCCCGCTACCGGCACCGCTTGTCATGCGGCTGCGCCGCTCGTCACTTTCAGTCTTGTACCTCTTGGTGACTCGGTTAGACTCGTGCCGTTTTCCCAGACAGGACGGCAGTCATGGTCGCAGCAATTTCACGTTTCCTGGGTCTCGCTGGGCTGGTGGGGCTGGCGGCGGTACCGGGGGCCCGTTCCCAGGGCTGGAGTGAGTACGGTGGGCCCGGCGGCCGGCACTACGCGCCGCTCTCGCAGATCACGCCCGCCAACGTGGCTGAACTCAAGCTCGCCTGGACCTACCGCACCGGCGACACGGGGGCCGGTTTTCCGGGCGATGAGTGGAAATCACACATGGCCTTCGAGACGACGCCCATTTTCCATGACGGCACGCTGTATTTCACCACCAGTGAAACCAATGTGGTGGCGGTCAACGCCGCCACCGGCAAACTGCGCTGGCGCGTCAATACGCACGTGGAGAAACTCTGGTATTCCGATGCCGTCTCCCGCGGCGTTTCCCTGTGGGTGGATGACGGCACTTCGGCGGACGCCGTGTGCCACGCGCGCATCTTTGCGCCCACGCTGGACGGTCGGCTGCTGGCGCTGGATGCCGCGACCGGAAAACCCTGCCCGGGGTTTGCCGATCACGGTGTGCTCAGCCTTACCGCCGGGATGCACCTAAAACATCGCAACAACCAATACTATACGAGTGAATACCGGAATTACCTTGTGACTTCGCCGCCGGCGATTCTGCACGGCAAACTCATCATCGGTTCCTCCATCGGCGACAATCGTTCCACTACGGAGGAATCAGGCGAGGTGCGCGCGTTTGACGCGCGCACGGGCAAGTTGTTGTGGAGTTGGGACCCGATTCCGCGGGACCCTGCCAATCCGGTGTACCAGGAATGGGGCCCCAAGGCGGCCGCCAGCGCCGGTGCCGGCAATGTGTGGTCGCTCATCTCGGTGGATCCCGTGCGCAATCTGGTGTACCTGCCCACCACCTCGGCGGACCCCGACATGTACGGCGGTGAACGTCCCGGCGACGACCGCTGGACCGATTCCCTGGTGGCCCTCGACGGCGACACCGGCAAGCTCGTGTGGGCGCACCAGCTGGTGCATCACGATCTCTGGGATTACGACCTGCCGGCGGAACCGGTGCTGGTGGAATTGAAGCACGATGGTGCAGAAGTACCAGCAGTGATCCAGCCCACCAAGATGGGCCTGCTGTTCACTTTCAACCGTGTCACCGGCAAGCCGGTGTTCCCCATCGTCGAGAAGCCGGTGCCCACGGACGGTGTGCCGGGTGAGCAGCCATCGCCGACCCAGCCATTTCCCGTGGCACCGCCACCGCTGGCGCGCACCGGGCCGGTGACACCGGCGGATGCCTGGGGGCTGACCTTCTGGGATGAAGGCCGGTGTCGCGAGGAAATCAAGCAATATCATTCGCAAGGCATCTACACACCACCGAGCTTCCAGGGCAGCATCGAGCAGCCGGGCTATGGAGGAGGGATTGAATGGGGTGGCCTCGCCTTCGATCCCGTGCACCAGATCGCCGTGGTCAACACCAACAATATCCCCATGGTGGTGGCGTTGATACCACGCGACAAATTATTGGCGGAATCCCGTTCCGGCAAATACAAGGGCTGGGATTTCTCACGCATGCAGGGCACGCCCTACGGCATGCGCCGCAAGACCCTGCTGTCACCGCTGCACATTCCCTGCGTCAAGCCACCCTGGGGGCAGCTCACGGCGGTGGATATGGAAAGTGGCAAGATCGAATGGCAGGTGCCATTCGGCAACGCGCTGCTCAACCACTGGAACCTGGGCGTGCCCAACATGGGCGGACCCATTGTCACGGCCAGCGGCCTCATCTTTATCGCCGCCACCGTGGATGACGATATCCGCGCCCTCGACATCCACACGGGCAAGGTGCTATGGCAGTACAAACTGCCCGCTGGTGGCCAAGCCACGCCCATGACCTATGCAGTCCATGGCAAACAGTATGTGGTAATCGCCGCCGGGGGCCATGGCGGTCTCGGCACCAAGCGCGGCGACTACGTGATGGCGTTTTCTTTGTCGCAATGAAATCGGAAGACAGGTATCGCGATGGGTACCGGCGCTCCCACAAAATGCACAGCCGCTCCCGCGACCAAGATGCCTGCTTCCAATGGCAGCGATCTGATAACGGGTTTTGGGGTGGGAGCGGCGGTCTCCGCCGCGCTCTGCGACGCCTGCTGACCTGCTCCGCATGGGGATTATGCCTGTGGTTTAGCCAGGGAGCCTGGGCTGGCGATAACACCGTGCACCTGGGACAGGTGGTGGTGACGGATACGGGCGCACCGGTGCCGGCGCGAATCCTGCCTGACAACACCGTGCGTGTGGACAACGCTACGCTGAATCTGCTGGGCGCAACCCAGCCCTCCCAACTGCTTACCACGGTTCCGGGCGTGTGGATCACGGCGGGCAGCGGCCAGGAAAGCCTCATGGCCATCCGTTCGCCGCTGTTTACCGGCGCGGGTGCCTGCGGCGCGTTCCTGCTGCTGGAAGACGGCGTGCCCATCCAGCCGGCGGGTTTCTGCGACGTGAACGCCCTGTTCGAGATCAACACCGAGCAGGCGGATGCGGTGGAGGTGATTCGCGGGCCCGGTTCGGTGCTGTACGGCTCCAATGCGTTGAATGGCCTCATCAACGTGCTCACGCGTCCGCCGGAGTCCCTGCCACGGAACAGTGTGACGGTCGAACGTGGTCCCAATGATTACACCCGTGTCGAGGCAAGTGTCGGCGAGTGGAATGGCGCGGACGGGTTCCGTGTCAGCGCCAATGCCGCGCATAGCGATGGTTTCCGTGCCGATTCCGGTTACACACAGCAGAAATTGACGCTGCGCCTTGACCATAACGGCACTGCGGTGAGCCGCGAGACGCTGCTGGAGGCCACTAACCTCAATCAGAAAACCGCCGGCTATATCTATGGCCTGGATGCGTATGAGAATCCGGCCTTGCGCTCTTCCAATCCCACCCCTGGCGCGTTCCGCGATGCGCGGAGTGTGCGCGTGTTACAGAAATGGCATCTGCTGCTGGCGCATGACCGCGAGTTGGATATCACGCCTTACGCGCGTCACAATTGGATGAGTTTCACCGAGCACTACCTGCCGGGAGAGCCTATCGCCACCACTGCCGCCAACAGCGCCGGCGTGCAGGTAAAACTGCGCGATACCCTGTCACCAACCACATCGGTGATCTACGGCAGCGATGCGGAATACGCCCACGGTACCGTGATGGAGTTCCAGCCGGGTCCGGTGACCACACTGCCGCCGCCGCAGGCCGCTATCCGTCCGCAGGGTTTGCATTACGACTATGCCGCCGACAGTCGCACGCTTGCAGCGTATGTGGATGTGACACACCAGTGGACCCCACGGTGGCTGTTTTCCGGAGGCGTGCGCCTGGAGGGCGTGCGCTACACTTATGTGAATTTCCTTCCCGTGGGCAACACCCAGGCCAACGGCATGCCCTGCCCGTTCGGCGGTTGTTTGTTCAACCGGCCGGCGGACCGCGCGGATCAGTTCGTGAATGTGCTGCCGAAGTTCGGTGTGAGCTATCTCGCGACTGCCTCACAGACGTTTTATTTCAACATCGGCCGCGGCGCCCGCGCGCCCCAGACCACCGAGCTTTACGAGCTGCAGCGCCAGCAGTCCGTGGCGGACCTGCATTCGGAAACGCTGAATGCCTTTGAACTCGGCTGGCGCGGTCAGGCGGGCCGGTTCGGCTGGGACACGGATGCCTATTACATGCTCAAGAACCATTTCATTTTCCGTGATGCCAACGGTTTCAACGTGAGCGACGGCCGCATCCGCTCGCGCGGCGTGGAGTTCACCCTCAACTACGCCCTGACTTCGTCCCTCGCCGTACTGATGGATGGCACTTATGCAGTACACAGCTATGCCTTCAGCCAGAACCTCGGTCAGGGAAACTACATCACCGCCGGCAACGACGTGAAATATGCGCCCCGCAGTCTCGGCAGCGTGCGCCTGCGCTGGCGTCTCATGGATGCCACGCAATTCGAATTGGCCTGGATGCATGTGGGCGGTTATTGGCTGGATGAATCCAACCGGCATCGTTATGGTGGTCAGGATCTATGGAATCTGTATGTGGAAAAGTCATTGGTGCGCGGCTGGACGCTGACGTTGCAGGTGACCAATCTCACCAACAAAGCCTATGCGGAGCGCGCCGACTACAGTTTCGGCAATTATCGTTATTTCCCCGGTCCCGGTCGGCAGGTTTATGCAGGCATCGTCAGAGATTTCTGAGAGACGGGATCAGCGATCAGCCTCCGAAGATGCCGCGTGCGCCCGCATACACCCCGAGTCCCGCGGTGACGAGCATCAATCCACCCACCAGCCATGCATACGCGCCTTTCAGACGATAAGGCTCGGGGAGAACGGTGCGTGCCAGCAGGTACAGGAACCCGAGCACGATAGGCAGCAGCAGTGCGTTCATCACCTCCACCGCGACCGACAGGTTCACCAGGTTGATGCCCGAAGCTACCAGGACTCCGCCCACCACCAACGTCAGGCTGAAGATGCCGTAAAACCAGGGTGCCTCCAGTGGATGGTGCTCCAGTGAGCGTTTGTAGCCGGTAATCTCACCAAGGCCCCAGGCAGCCGTCAGGCACACCACTACCGTGGCCACCAGTGCCGCACCCATCATGCCGAGCGCAAACACCACCCGGCCCACTGCGACGCCGAGAAAAGCCGTGAGTGCGCCGGCAATCTGCGGCACGTTATCGAGCGGCGAGCGCACACCATCGCGGTGCAGCGTGGCGGCGGTGGCGACCAGGACCGCTGCCATGATCACCTGCGTGATTACGGCACCGATGGCGGTATCAAAACGCGCGATCCCGAGATCTCCGAGTGTCAGACCTTTGTCAATCACCGCCGACTGCTGGTAGAAGATCATCCACGGCATGATGACCGCCCCGATGTTGGCTGCGGCAAGAAACAGGAAGGTATTGTCGTGCAGCGGCAACTGCCGCATCTCCCGCAGCATTCCCGCGCCGCTGGGAGCGGCTTTCCAGGCCACCAGCAGGAACGCAAACTCGAACAGTCCGAACAGGATCGCGATGCGCTCCACCGAGCGGTACGAGCCGGTCACGATCATCAGTATCATGAAGCTCACAGTGAGCAGCATCGCGATCCAGGCCGGCACGCCGAACAGTTGTGCCACTCCCGCGATGCCGGAGAGTTCCGTGAGCAGTGCACCGACACAGCTCAGCACAAGAGTACCCACCGATAAAGACGCCCAGCCGAGGCCGAAGCGCGCGCGGATCAGTTCACCGTGGCCGCGACCGGTGGCGAGCCCGAGCCGCAGGGTCAGTTCCTGCGCCACGAACAGGATGGGGATCAGCAGCCCCTGCAGCAGCAATAGCTGGTAGCCGGTCTGGGCACCGCTCTGGGCGGCGGTAATGATGCTACCGGCGTCGGTGTCGGCGAGCATGACGATGAGACCGGGACCCATGATTGCCAGCGTGCGGCGCCAGTTGCGCGCCGCGCGCGTTGTGTCCTGCATGGGAACCGGTCTCCTAGATGGGAGTGAGAATCATTATAGCCCGGTGATGACCAGGGGCTGTTCAGGTCGGCACACCCGCGTGTTCAGCGGGTCAGCCAGGATTTGGCGCGCACCGTGAGCACCGCATAGGGGAAAATCCAGAACAGCGCGAAAGCGGAGTAATAGGAATAGAAGATACCGTAAACAAAATCCCAGGAACGTTCGCTGCGGAGATAATACAGCATGTTGAAGCAGGCCATGATGCCGATGGCGCACAGAAAACGCAGCAACGTGGCGGGATGCCAGAAAATGATTGCCACCAGCAGCACCAACGCCGCCCAGCTTACCGGGTAGCGCAGGTTGGTGGTCAGCGCATCGGTGAGGGCGATGAGCCGCGCACCCAGCGGCCGTTTCCATACGATGCGCGCGAAACGCAGTTCCTCGCGCACATAGCTCCGATCCCAGCGCAGGAACATCTTGCAGAGTTTCCAGTAGGTGACAGGCACCACGGTGTGCACCACGGCGGCGCGCTGGTACACGGTGTCATAACCCCGGGACAGGATGTAGTTGGTCATGGAGCGGTCCTCGCCGTAAGTACACGCCACGCCCATGAAAGTCTGCCGCACCCAGTTGTTCAGCACCGCACGCACCACGCTGGCGCGATAACCGGCGAGTGCGCCGGGACAGCAGTACACGGTGCCATAGGTGGATTGTACCGCACGCAGATAATCGAAGCTGAGCGCGTAGCGTACCTTGAGCATGCGCGGAATGAGCCCGCCATCATGGTTGTACACTGTAACCTTGCCGGCCACGGCGCCCACTTTCGGATCGCGGAACGGTCCCGCCATGGCGAGCAGGGTACCGCGCTCGATGACGCTGTCGGAATCAATGGTCACGATGACATCGCCACGCGCGTGGCGGAATCCCGCCTCCAGCGCCGCGCGCTTGCCGCGGTTCTGAGGAAAACGCAGCGTGGTTACCAGGCCCGGGTAGCGTCTCGCCGCCGCTTCGATATGTTCCCAGGTATTGTCGCCGCTGCCGTCGTCCACCACGAATATCTCCAGCCGCTCGTGCGGATAATGTGCGGCCGCCACTGAGTCTATGGACTGGGCCACCATCGGGCCCTCGTTGTAGGCGGGAATGATGACCGTAAGCGCCGGGGCGTCGCTGAAACCGGCGATGGGCGGAGTGCGATAGCGGAACCACAGCAGGGTGCGGAACAGCAGCATTGTGGTTCCCATGAGCATCCACAGGATGCCGGGCTGCACGATGAAACGCGTCCATTCATGTTCTTCGGCGGCGCGCAGCAGCGGTTGAAACAGTTGCCAGCGGAAGCTGAAATAAACGGTGGCGATAAGGCTCAGCAGGATGGCGGCCCGGTACAGCGGATCCCAGGGTTTGAGGTGAATGTGCTGCTGCATGCGTTCCTGGGGGCTCAGGCGGGGGGTGGTGTCGAAAGGCGACATGGGAACGTGGGCCGGGTCGGTGGCGTGGGGGGGTGAAGTTTAGTGGAACCACAGGCATTTTCCAGCCCCCTGTCGGCAGGCATGGGTTTCCGGCCTGTAGATGCCGCCCCTGATGGAACTTGAATGGCTGGGGAGGCGGTTATGACAGAGCGTAATCGTATCGCGATTTTACTCGCCGTCCCGGCGGCGGCTTTTTTCCCGCCGACATCCGCTCGCGCAACGGCTGTGCAAATGAAAACCCATTTGGTGGCATCGCCGGCGCGGTGCCCAGCACATTGCAGAAGTAGGCGAGCCTTGGCAATAGAGATACCAGCGGAATACGCGATGAGCCGAATGAAGGCAAAGACACAAGCAAACCGGGGCCATCAGGCCCCGGTTTGCCGATCAGTGGAATTCGGCGTTATTTTTTCAACGCCACCTCTTCCCTGTCCACCAGGTATTGAACGCATTTGAGTGCGTCGGCGGGCGCCATTTGATAGCCGGCACCGGTCATCCACTTGCCGTTAATGATGAACGTGGGCACGCCCTCCAGGCCATAGCGTTTCTCGGTCTGCAACGCCTGGTTCATCTTGAGCTGTACCGCAAAGGAGTTCCAGGTGGAGTTGAATTGTTGCTGGCTCACACCATACTTGGCGAAGAACTTTTGCAATGCACTTTTGCTGCTGGTGAGGTTGTACTGATTCTGCAAGTGGATGGCGTTGAACAGCGGTTCGTGGATCTTGTCGCCGATGCCGAGTACCTGGGCGGTGTAGAACGCCCGGGCGTCTATGTCCCAGTGCTCGCCGCCGGTGAACGCGCCGGGGATGCGCTTGAACACCACGTTCGCGGGTTTGTGGCGCAGCCAGGCTTCCACATACGGCTCGAACGCAAAGCAGTGGGGGCAGCCGTACCAGAAGAACTCGATGACCTCGATCTGGCCGGGGCCCACGGTGGTGGGTTGGGCCGGCGAGACGGGTACGTAGTTCACGCCTTCCTGGAAAGTGGTCATGCCGGTGGCCAGCGCCGTGCCGCCGGCGAGCAGTGCACAGGCGGTGAACAGACCGATACAGGAATTCCGCAGTTTTGTCATGTCAATTCTCCCGCAAATCGCCGTACCGGCGAGGAGTTAAGAATCAGGATTTATTGTGTGCCACCCGTGAGCGCCGTTTGTTCCCGCTGTACCAGCCAATTCACCGCATCCATGATCTGCGCATTGGACAGACGATAGCCGGAGCCGGTGAGCCATTTGCCATTCACCGCCAGCGTGGGCACGTCGGTGATGCCGTAGCGCTGTGCCAGCACCTTGGCTTGGGAAATCCGCGCGTCCACCTCGAAGGAATTCCACACGGTTTCAAATTGCTTCGCGTTGACGTCGAACCGGCTGGCAAAGAAATTCTCGTAATCCGTCGCTGTGGCGAGATTCATGTGATTGACCTGCAGCGCCTGGTAGATCGCCTCGTTGGCCTTGGCGAGAATGCCGAGCTGCATGGCGGTGTAATAGGCGCGCGCAGCGATGTCCCATTGCGGATTAAGCGCCGCAGGCACACGTTTCAGTACCACATTGGCGGGTTTATTCCTGTCCCAGGCTTCGAGGTAGGGTTGCAGCTCGAAACAACGCGGGCAACCGTACCAGAAGAATTCAACCACCTGGATCTGGCCGGGGGGGACGCTGGTGGGCTGCGCCGGCACCACCGGAATATAGTTGATGCCTTCCTTGAAAGCAGCGGGCGCGTTGGCGGAGTGGGCGGTGCCGGCCAGCAAGCCGAGAACCAGCCAGAAGGGGAGGAAAAACTTCCGCATGATCATTACCTTGATACCGTCCTGGCCCGTTCCACGCGCAAACACGTAGAGCGTGCGCCGCACGAAAAGTTCAGCCGCTTACGGCCGGATGGGCGTGCTGTGCAGGCCCTCGATATAGGAAGCCACCGCCTGCATCTGCGCATCGCTGAGCCGCGAGGCGATGGTTTCCATCATCTTGTGGGGATCGGTGGTACGCTGGCCGCTGGCATACGCCTTGAGCTGCGCCACCACATAGGCCGCATGCTGGCCGGCGAGCTGGGGAATCTTCATGGGGGGGTTGCCGACGCCATCGGGGCCGTGGCAGGCGAGACAGGCGGGCACGCCGCTCTCCCTGTCACCCCCGCGGTAAACCTGCTGGCCGATGGTCACCAGGCTGGGATTCGCCTCGCCAGGCTGCACCGTCTGGCTGGAAAACCAGGCGGCGATGTCCTGCATGTCCTGCACGCTCAAAGACGCCGCCATGCCGGACATGATGGCATTCCGGCGCTTGCCGGACTTGAAGTCTTGCAGTTGTTCGACAAGGTAGTTCGCGTTCTGGCCGGCGAGTTTGGGAAATTGCGGATTGACGCTGTTACCATCGGCGCCGTGACAGGCGGCGCACACGGCGGCCTTGGTCTTGCCGGCCGCGGCGTTGCCCGCGGCGCTCACGCTGGTGGCGAGTGCGAAGGCGATTATGGCAGCCGCGGTCATCACAAACCTGTTCATGCGGGACAGCTCCTCACGGGAAATTCGGGTCAGGCGGGCAGCAGAGGATAATCCTGCGGGGGCATACTGCCCGGCCTGCCGCAAATGAAACCCGGATTTTACACCAAGCTTCAAAGACCGCTCCACAGGAACCGCCTATTTGACCGCTGATTTCCGTCATATCCATTTTCTGAAAAGCGCCGCCGCTCCGCGGGACCTGCCGCCGGATGCAGGCCGCGAGGTAGCCTTTGCCGGCCGTTCCAATGCCGGCAAATCCAGCGCCCTGAATGCCATCGCCGGCATCAAAGGCCTGGCGCGCGTGAGCAAGACACCGGGGCGCACCCGGCTCATCAATATTTTCGAGCTGGATGAACAGCGGCGCTTGGTGGACCTGCCGGGTTACGGTTACGCCAGGGTTCCGCAAGTGATGCGCGCCGGCTGGGCACGGCTCATGCAAGGCTATTTTACATCGCGGGCCTCGCTGGCGGGCTTGGTGCTGGTCATGGATATCCGCCATCCGCTGACCGCCTTCGACGCTCAATTGCTGGCCTGGGGGGCGCCTCTGGAACTGCCGGTGCAGGCGCTGCTTACCAAGGCCGATAAGCTCTCCCGCAGCGCGGCTTTCGCAACCCAGCGCGCCGTGAGCACCAGACTTGAGGGGCATGCGGGGGTGCAGGTGTTTTCGGCGCTGTCCGGGGATGGCGTGGAAGCCGCGCGCCAGGTGATTTGCGACTGGCTGGCGGGTGCCTGAGAGGATTTTTCTCAAAACGCTATTATGTCCCCGATGCACAAGACTTTTCGGCTGGGGAAAGTAATCATGGCGGTATGGATTTCTCAGACTGGTCGCACGCATACGAGTTGGAAGCTGCGCGAAGGGTTCGTTTAATCGAACCTCCCAGAAAATTGCTGACACTTTCAAGGATAAGCTCAAGGTTCTCCAGCGGCAGGCAGCGCGCAGCCGCGCTGACACGACGTGACTGAACGCCGAATTACGGCGGAATGCATTGATTTCCATCGCGATGTGACCCGGCTTTTCACTTGTGACTGACCCACTATGCCTAGACAGTATGACTTTCGCGTTGGCAAGCGCTGACCCCCGCGGGGCCATGTACGCGGGTTAGCGTGATGCCAGAGCCGCAGGAGCGAGCATGCGCTACGCGCATATCGGTTTCCACCGCGGAGGTCAGCATGATGAACGATAGCACCATTTATATGGGTCTGGACGCGCACAAGGAATCGATCGTGGCAGCGTACTCGATCGGGTTCGGCGAGGTCCAGGGTTTGGGCAACGTTGGCGTGTGTGTGCGCGATCTCGACCGCCTGTGCACGCGGATGCAGAGCAAGGCTTCGCAGGTGGTGTTCGTCTACGAAGCCGGCCCGTGCGGCTACGGGCTGTACCGGTATCTGACCAAGAAGGGGTTCGACTGTATGGTGTGCGCGCCCTCGCTGATCGCGCGCAAGCCGGGTGATCGGGTCAAGACCGACCGACGCGATGCGATCATGCTGGTCAAGGCGCTACGCATGGGCGACCTGACGCGCGTGCACGTGCCGGACATCGCCGACGAGGCGCTGCGCGATCTGGTGCGCGCGTGGAGTGCGGCCAAGCAGGATCTGCGCCAGGCGCGGCAACGCTTGAAGTCGTTCCTGCTGATGCACGATGTGCGCTATGCCGGTACCGCCAATTGGGGTCCGGCGCACCGGCGCTGGCTGTCGGAGTTCACGTTTCCGCTGCCGTGGTCGCAGCTCGCGTTCGAGGAACACCGGCGCGCGAACGACGAGCGTCTGACGCGCTGCGAACGGCTGGAGACAGCGCTGCGTGAAGCCGCGCCACAGTGGCGGTTCTACCCGGTCGTGCAGGCAATCCAGGCTTTGCGGGGCGTGCAGTTCACCGTCGCCATCAGCCTGATTGCCGAGATCGGCGACCTGTCGCGCTTTGACCACCC
>JAKAXB010000003.1 GCA_021816765.1 Natronospirales bacterium
TGCCGATGGCGCCGATCTCCCAGTCGTTCTGACTGCTTCCGCCGCCTTCCCAGGCATGTTCGTAGGCCAGGCGCCAGTAGGGAGCGAGACCCGAGATGACATTGGAAGAGGCGCTGGTGTAAGGCTGCGCGACCCCCAACTGGCTGGAACGGTACAGACTGACCTCGCCGTACATCGAATTGTTCATCCACACATAGGCGCCCAAGCCCGCCACCTGCTGGGCCAGAGCACCCACCAGCATGGGGGTCGCACTGGGAGTGGGGGCGGACCCGGAACTCAAGAAAGGAAAGCCCCACGCAGGCGTGCTGTTCCAGACATCCTGGACAGCCGGGTTATTATTAGCAGTCAGGCCCCAGACGATACTGTTGTCGCCCCATTTTGCATCACGGGCATACCGGATATCGGTGTTATCCATGCTGAAGTGGTCCGAATCCGAGGCGTAGGTGATCTGCGCAAAGGCACCCATGTGTTCAGAGATGGCGCCGGCATAGAACAGGCTCAATTGCTGCGGGAATGCCACGCTGCCATTCTGTGAGTCCGGCTGGGTTGTCTTGGTGAGCGTGTACGAAAGGACCGCCATGGCCGACAACGGCGGGACCTTTTCTATGTTGAGTTTAGCGCTGCCACCATGCAGCTTGTTCGGCCCGAGCACGTAACCGTGCAGTTTGAAATACCGGCCAAAGGCGGTGAGTTGTGGCGCTACCGTATGGCAGGCGGCGCAGGACATGCCCGTCTGCCTGGCAAAGCTCGGCACCGCCTGCGCCGGTGAGGACCACAGGGGCACGGTCGCAATAGTAACGGGAACGATAACCAGTCGGACAAGATGCTTGAAGTACATACCCAACCCTCCCAATTAAAGTTGGACGTCGAACGCAGACGCAGTCACGTGCATGTTCTACGCGTGAAAGCATAAACCGTCTTGGCGGGGTCACCATGACCCAGATCAACTTAATCAACTTCTCGTTTCGTACTGCAGTATCAACTACCAACACATTGCGGCGGCAGGCAAACACCGGTTCTCTTGATCCAGGTCATTCCGTCCACACTGGATTACGCGCAATATCATTCATTGGGAATAACTTGTTTAACAGCGCTGTTGCTGTTGAGGGGGGTTGTTGCTGCCGTACGGATGCCTGTTGGGGTCTGGTCGCTTGCAAGAGGCGCTGAGAACATGCCGTAACGTGCAAACTTCAAGTGGAGAACCAAGGTGAGTGGCAAAGCATCTTTTGTGGATTGTTCCATCAGCGAGAAACTCCTATACACCGCTTTTCTGTGCGTGGTGGGCATCGGTTATCTGATGGCGCTGACGCTCATTTATCTCACCGACGCCGGCCTGAACGGCAAGCCGGGAATTAACGTGCAGGACATCGCCATTTCGTATTACGGCAACCGCAGCGGCACCAAGATGGAGGCCATGCTGCGGGGGCCGATGCGCATCTACAGCAAACCGCTCGATACTGCGTTGCTGGTGGATTGGCTCGAGTCGGGAGCGACCAAGAGCGGCTATGACGCCATCGCGCACCCCATCCTGCAGAAGGACTGCTTCGCCTGTCACTCCGGCGAAACCGCCAAGCGCATGGGGATACCCGACTATTCCACGTACGAGGGTGTGCGCGCCGTCACCCAGAGAAACACCGGAGCCTCCCTCGAGTCGCTGGTGAAACTATCGCACATACACCTATTCGGAGTCGGACTGCTGCTGTTTGCGGTGGGCTTTATCTTCAGGTTGGCGGTGCTGAACCGCTGGCTCAAATGGGCACTGATCGTGACGCCGTTCGCTTCGATCCTGGCGGACATCCTCGCCTGGTTTCTGACCAAGTGGGATCCGCTATATGCCTATGTGGTGGTCATCGCAGGCGCGGTCATGGGGGCAGCGTTCACCGCCCAGATACTGATTTCCCTTTACCAGATCTGGTTGTTGCACGTACCGCGCGAAGCTCCATGAACGAGGAACAAGATCAGCCGCAATGCGTGAAACCGTAACAGTTTTCTACACTACCTTGGGGAGGATTACCATGACAACGCGACACACCACCGGATGGGTCTCCGCGCTATTGGCGCTGAGTGTGTTGGGCCTCAGCCACGGAGTATTTGCTCAGGACCAGGGGCACGCCCACGTGATTGACGGCGTGGCTGTGTACCTCGGTGTCATTCCCGCCGAACTCATCTCCGAGGAATACCCGAAACAGGCTCCCGAGCACCAGATGCACGGCGGCGTGCCGAGCGGGGATCACTGGCACCATGTAAACGTGGCTATCTACAACGATACCACCGGCCAGCGTATCACCAATGCGCGTGTGGTCGCGCAGGTATGGTCGCAGGAAGAGGTCAACCTGCCGATCCAGAAAAAACCACTGGAGCCTATGAGCATTGCGGGGGCTGAGACCTACGGCAACTATTTCCACATGCCCGGTACCGCAATGTACTTCATCAAGGTGGAAATTGACCGTCCCGGTCACACGCCGATTGTCACCACCTTCGAGTACTACCATCGATCCTAGCAAACGGCAGCACGGGGGTCGCGGTCAGACCGGACACCGGCACGGAGGGCGCGGCCAACTTGGGGAACCCACAACACCGGCGTAAACTGGTGGCCGTTCACCGTGGACGGCTAAGCACATAGTGGCCGAGCGCCAATCTTGTGGAGCGGCTGGCGGCAAACTGATCACCACCCGAGTCCCTGCCTTGATATTGATGCCGGCATAACCGGGAGCGAACTGCTGTAGTCGTAATCATTGGCAAACATGCGCTTGGGCAGCACGGCGAGAGCTGCCCCTCCACGCCTCCACTGTCTTTCCGTCTGGACTCCGAAGTTCGGCAAGGGTTCGGCCGGATCGCGGGGATGGCTACCTTGGGACGCACGCAGCATACGATAGCATCACGGGACTCGGGACATGCGATACGGTTCCGGTGCCCAAGTCTGGGACTTCCAAGGGGCTTCCCGCATTCTTGTCCTCGCGATATGAGCGGCCCCTCTCGCTGCGGTACGCCCCGGCACGGAGACTCTGGCGTGCTACGCGCCGCGGGGCTATCGTGGACTCCTCGCCAAGGGCTTCACACCTTTCCTGGCATGCAGGATTCACCCAGCGCTTGGGTGTAGATCCAAAGCGTCGGGGTGGAGAGACGTTCCTTGGCATTTGCCGGCGTAAGCCGGACAAACCGAAGTAACGCTGCACGGTGCTCTTGGACAGCCCGCTCGCGCGAACAAAGGAGCGGCGCGTCGTGTGGGTGGGTTTGCCGCGGGGCATTTAACTGATATCCTGACCGCAAAAGGTCATTACGCGGGAAAGCATGAAATATTTTCTGGCTGGAGTACTGACAACGCTCGTCGCGTTGCTTGCCGGTGGTTACCTCTTGCTGCAGAGCGGGAGGATACCGGCGAATGCGGATGGCAAGCCGAGCCGGCTTGAACTCTGGATGGCACGCACCTCTCTGCGCGCGACACTGCGGCACCAAGCGCCCAAGGGTCCTGATCCGGTGCCGCTGACGAATGCCAATCTGATCGCTGGGATACGCCTTTATGGGGAGCATTGCGCGATCTGCCATGGCACATCACAGGGTACCGCGTCGGCCTCTCCCGTAGCGAAAGGTGAATACCCAAGGCCGCCGCAACTTGCGAGCTACGGCGTCGAGGATGATCCGCCGGGGTATTCCTTCTGGAAAATCAAACATGGCATTCGGTTAACCGGAATGCCTTCGTTCAAGGGCACGCTGACGGATCAGCAGATATGGACGATTGCGCTCTTTCTAGAGCATATGAGTACATTGCCGCCGACAGCCGAACATGCATGGCAACAAGTCAGGAACTGATGCGCCGTGACCAGGAAATGCCGGACTGAATCCAATTACCGTCATCACACGCAACCGCATCCGTTGCGACAATGCTCTCGGTACTCTCCGAGGTAGTGATCGGTTCCCAGGCTAGTCGGATCGGATGCGCGGCTTCGAGCGGCGGTATGGCTCACTTGATGGCATGACGCTCAAACGTCTGACGAATATACAAAATGACTCGGCGGATATCCTCGGGACTCAGTCGGCTGCCCCACGGGGCCATGGCGCTGCCCGGTTTGCCATACTCCACCACAAACATCAGCTGCTTGTCGCTGATGCCTGCCATGTCCATGCTGGTGAAATCCTTGGGATGGGGGAACAAGCCGCGGCCCAGCGGAGTTTGGCCGTTGCCCTTATCGCCGTGACAGACGCTGCAGTATTTCCGGTAGACGTGTTCACCCACCAGAATATCGAGCTTGGCCTGGGTTATTCCCACAGGCAGCGGCTGTTGGAGACTGCGAATGTAATGTACCACATCGAACATATCCGTCGGGCTGAGGATTTCCCTCCAACTTGGCATGGCGGTCCCGGCGCGGCCCAGTTCGATGGCGGCAATGATCTGGCTGTCGTCCAACCGGGCCATGATGATCGGATCGGCGAAGTCGCGCGGGCGTGGCCTCAAAAGCCGGCCAATCGGCGTATCGGCACGGCCATCCGTGCCGTGACAAGCGGCACAATGCTTCTCGTAGATTGCCTTGCCCCGCAGGGTGCTTCGCTGGGAAACATTGCCGGCAGTGAGCGGCGTGATCCACACCAGACTGAGGATGAACCAGGCGATCACAAAAGCTACAAGGCGGTAAGTTTTCATCTTGAGTCCTTTGCCGTGTTTTCTGACAATCAATACGGCTGCTTCGCATGAGTACGATCTTGACAGCAACATGGTATCTTCCGGGTTCCCTCCTTTGATCCCCCAAGGGGGATGTTCAGCATGACGCCACAGAACCACAGAAAGGAACCGGTTTGATCCCAAACGTGAATGCCGGTCTTTACCCGCTCCGATGTGCAGCTCCGTCTGCCGGCAATCGTAAAAGAGCGTCACTTCCCTTGCGACGGTGCCACTCCTCCCGGTTCATTTGCCTTGCGCGCTAAACGTCTGCCGCATATAGGCCAGGACCGCCAGAATATCCTCCCGGCTGAGCGAGGGATTGCCGCCCTTGGCAGGCATTGCCATGGGCGATCCCGGGCTCTGATAGCCGTTCATGATCCTGCCCACGAGCAGTTTGTCGGGACTGCTGAGCACGCCGCCCTTGGCGGTGAAATCCGGTGCCCCGGGGATGGTGCCCTTGCCGTTGGCGCCGTGACAGGCAACACAGTTCTGGTTATAGATATGCTCGCCGTTCGGGACATTCCCGGCGACAACACCGCCGGATGCCATCATCAGTAGCAGGAACCCGAACCCCAGGCCGGCTGGCAAAGCACGTAAGCGCATATCGAATCTCCTCTGGTGCGCGGGTCGGTGGCCGGTCAATGACGATGACGGGCCATGCCGTCCCTAGAAAGACAACATGACGTTGAAATAAAGCGTGCTGTTATCCGTGGCATTGCGACCGTTGCCGTCGTAATTGCTGGCAGCACCCCATTGAACCTGCTGTACAGGGTGTATTGTGTGGCGAACTTCAAGTTCTGCCAGGGTAGGTAGTCAAATTCGACGATATAACCCCTGCTGTTGGAACTGCCCGTCCGGCTTCCCGAAACGGCAGCGACTGTACCCACGCAGTCGATATTGCCATTGTAGAGCAGGCAGTCCGTAGTGCCCACGGTCATGCCACGCATGGTTCCTCTCCCCGTGAGAAACAAGACGCAACCTTGCAATGATTAATAGACACCGATAAGGCAACGCGTACCTTGATCTAAGTCAACTAACCGTGCGATGGAATCAGGACTCGATGCTTATACACAGTCCACCTGCGATGGCAAAAGGCGCAAGTGTATAAATGCCGGGCACCAGCATGGCGCCGAGAAAACGGAGTGGCATCACCACGGGTTCACCGTCAGCCGCCCGCGCTGCGGTGCTCGTGTCTAAAGATCGGCACCAGCGGCGGAGAAATAGATGCTCATGATGCCATTGTGGGGTTGCGCCGATAAGTCACTGTCACTCGCTTTTCCGCACGTCGTTACCCTGCCCAGATCTCAATCTACTGACGCAGCTCGTGTGAACCTCCCTGTCTTCAGGTCGGTATCCAATCGCTCGCCACCACATATCACCGTCTCCAGAGTACTGTCACGGCCCCCAACATTTCTCCCCGTGACCATACCATTAGCTGCTCCACGGTTCCCGTTACCCAGTCGTCCTCAATGCCGTATGGGTGATTTCCCCACTATCCGCTCAGCTCATTTTCAGAACTCAGAACGCTGCTGTCAGGCAATCCTCAATCGAGCGGCGCGCCGGCGTCGAGACAGTGGGCGTAAGGACTCATCCTGCACCCATCGGTGAAATACAATAAGCCCGGCAATCACCTCGGTCATCGAGCCATCAATCCAGGTGATGAGCCCGCCGAGCGTCTGATCCAGGTGTGGACTGATTCCCCAAGCGAGGGATAGCCGTGCATAGACCGGGTAAAGTTCCCGATGTGTCAGCGCGATATATGCGTCACCCAGGATGCAGGCAAACATCGTGAGTGTAACGGCCGCAAGCCGCGTGGGGTACGACACGGCATTCGGTGTCGCCCTCGGATCAAGCAGCATCCACCAGAAAAAAAGTCCGCTGATGAGCATGGTCACATGTGCAAATTCGTCGAGAGAGTCGTTCAATGCGATAAGGTCCATGAAATGCGGAATTTGCCAAAAATAGAGGGCGAAGACGAACAGCAAGGATGCACCTAATGGATGCACAAGCACTCTCCACACTCGCCGCAACGCCTGATTGCGAACCAGCGGCTTCAGAAGCCTCCGCCGCAAGGGGTCCGGTAATCCCGCAATGAGTGGCGCGAGCGGAACTCCGAGCGCCAATAGAAGCGGTGCAACCATGTGCAGCAGCATGTGCTGAACCTGATGCACAAAGTAGAAGTCTCTGGCCAGCGTATCGATGGGCGGGACGACAGCCGCAAAGGCAGTGAATATGCCAAGATAGACGAAAACCTGATTTGCAGCACTGACTCCGCCCCTTTCTCCTGCCAAGCGCCGCACGCCGCGCCCGTACCACAGGACGACAAGCACAGTCAAAATGACGAGCCACCACGCCCATCCGGAAAATACCTCCCCTTGAAGTATCTGCCCATGTTTGGACGCGACCACAAAATAAATTGCAATTCCCGCCCCGAGCCAGTCTCCGAGGAAAAACAGCATCACCAAAGTGATAATTTGCCGCCGTCCAAAGCCGATCAATTGCTGCTTTGGTACCGCCAGTTCGGCATTCTCACTGGGGATCATCTGTATCTCCAAGATAATGTGACGAATGGAATCGGCGGATGCGTGTTCGTCGCGCGCATCCCGGCCTCCGGCCGGTACCGCAGCGGGGACTCAGGATTCGAGGCTGACCCGCAGGCCGCCGGCAATGGCATAGGGTGCGAACGTCACTGCCAGCACCAGCATCGCGCCGAGAAAATAAAGCGGTGCCGCCGTGGGCTCACTGCTCGCCGCCCGTGCTGCGGTGCTCGCGCCAAAGATCAGCACCGGTACCGTCAGCGGCAATATCAGAACGGGCAGCAACATGCCGCTGCGCCGCAATCCCACCGTGAGGGCCGCGCCCACCGCACCGAGAAAACTCAGTATCGGTGTGCCCAGGAGCAGGCTCATGATGAGTGTCCACATGGCCGCGGCCGGGTAGTTCAGCAACAGACCCATAAGGGGTGACAGGATCACCAGCGGCAGACCGGTTACCAGCCAGTGGGTAAACACCCGCAGCAGTACCACAAATTCCAGTGGAGCCGGGCTCAACAGCAATTGCTCCAGGCTGCCATCCTCGTAATCACTCTTGAAGAGGCTTTCCTGGCCGATCAAGCCCGCCAGCAGCGCCGCCACCCACACCACGCCCGGTGCAAGGGTACGCAACAGGGCCGGCTCCGGGCTCAAGGCCAGCGGAAACAGCCCCGTTACCATCACGAAAAAGATCAGAGGCGTCGCCAGCTCACTCCGGCGCCGGTAAGCCAGGAGCAGGTCCCGTTGGATCAAGGCAGCGGGCTTCAAACCGCCTCCCCCAGTAACAGCGTCTTGACCGGAAACGGCTCTAGACCCAGGGGCTGGTGACTGGCAAACACCGCCAGTCCACCGACAGCCAAATGCTCTTTGAGCATCCCGGCGAGCAACCCTACGCCCGACCTGTCCAGGCTGGTAAGCGGCTCATCCAGAAACCACACAGGCACTCGCACCAGCAGCAGTCGCGCCAGCGCCGCGCGCCGCCGCTGGCCCATGGACAGCATGCTGCAGGGGAGATCAGTCTGTTGCGCCAGTCCTACCCGCGCCAAGGCGGCTGCGGCGTCGGTTGCACCGGGAACCGCCAACAAGGCGCCGGCTGCCATCAGGTTCTCGCGGGGTGTGAGGCCGAGCTTCACGCCGCTGCTGTGGCCCAGGTAAGCCAGCGACGCACGGTACTCCGCTCCGCTTTCCCGTAGCGATTGTCCACGCCAGCGCAACTTGCCGCCATCCGCCCGGCCGAGACCCGTGAGCACGCGGATCAAAGTCGTTTTGCCTGCGCCGTTGGCACCTAAGAGATGCAGCGCTTCGCCACTGGTCACCTCAAAGCTGATGCCATGGCAAAGGCAGCGCTCACCGCGCCAGATATCCAGATTGCTGACGGAAAGTGCGTTGGGAGGTGCAATGGGAGCAATCATGGACCAGTCACATGGTGCCCGGGGCCGGACTCGAACCGGCACGGCCGTTGCCGGCCAACGGATTTTAAGTCCGTTACGTCTACCTGTTCCGCCACCCGGGCCGGACAAGCGGCCCCATTATGATGGAGGCTAGGGTCGGAATCGAACCGGCGTACACGGCTTTGCAGGCCGCTGCATGACCACTCTGCCACCTAGCCCACCTAAAGCGTTAAAAACCCATGAAATTTACCACAATGTGGCTGCATCAGGCCGGAAGGCGCCGAAACCACACGGGGAAACAAAAAACCCCGGCTGTGAACCGAGGTTTGAACTGGAGCGGGAAACGAGGCTCGAACTCGCGACCTCAACCTTGGCAAGGTTGCGCTCTACCAACTGAGCTATTCCCGCCTGAGCGAGCGATATTGTAGGGCGGGTACGCGCCCTGTCAAGCAATGACTACGGTTCACGGCTCAGCTCCGGCCAGGCCGCCAGCAGATACAGACACATGGACCAAAGTGTCAGCGCCGCCGCCAGGAGTAACAATACGATACCTATGTCATAAACCGGCACCGCCTTGATGGGGTAACGATACAGTAACAGGACAATGGCCAGCATCTGTGCAGCCGTCTTGAATTTGCCGAGCCAGGTTACCGCCACGTGCTTGCGTGCACCCAGCTCCGCCATCCATTCGCGCAGTGCAGAAATAGTGATCTCGCGTCCGATGATGATCATCACTGGGATTGCCACGGCCAGGCGTGGATCCGCCTGCAGGATCAGCACCAGTGCCACCGCCACCATGAGTTTGTCGGCGACTGGATCCAGGAATGCGCCAAAACGTGAGCTCTGCCGCAACTTGCGCGCGAGATAACCGTCCAGCCAGTCGGTGATGCCGGCCAACGCGAAAATTATCGCACTTGCGGGCGGCGCCCAGAAATAGGGAAGAAAGAACACCACAACGAACACAGGTATCAGCGCCAGGCGCAGCATTGTCAGCAGGTTTGGCCAGTTGAGTGTCATGTGCGCCGCTCAATCATCCGCATGAAACAGGTCATAGATCCGCCTGGCCAAGTCGTGACTGATGTTATGCACGCTGACGAGATCTTCCAGACCCGCGCGCGCCACGCCTTGCAGCCCGCCGAACTGCTTCAGCAATTGTTGACGGCGCTTTGGGCCAAGACCCGGAATACTTTCCAATACCGATGTCGTGCGTGCCCGTGCGCGCCGCTGCCGGTGCCCGGTGATGGCAAACCGATGCGCCTCATCGCGAATCTGCTGGATCAGGTGCAAGGCCGGAGAATCCCCAGGCAGTATAAGTGGGCTGTTCCGTCCCCACAAGAAAAGCTGTTCCAGCCCCGGTTTGCGTGCCGCTCCCTTGGCGACACCTACCAGGGTTACATCATCCACTTGCAGTTCTTCCAGCACTTTTCCGGCCTCGTGCAGTTGACCTTTGCCGCCATCAATGAATAGTACATCCGGCACGATGCCCTCGCCGCGCTTCAGACGGGTATATCGGCGGGTCAGTGCCTCGCGCATGGCGGCATAGTCATCGCCGGGTGTGACATCCTGAATATTGAAGCGGCGATAGTGGCCCTTGAGCGGACCATTCTCGTCAAATACCACACAGGATGCGACGGGCCCCTCGCCCATGGTGTGGCTGACGTCAAAGCACTCCAAGCGTGTGGGCACTTGGTCCAGTTCCAGGGCTGCCTGCAAGGCTTCCAAGCGCTGATGCATGCCCGCATCCATTGCAAGCCGCATGTTCAGCGATTGCTCAACGTTGGCGCGGATTGAATCCAGCAGCCGTTTGCCCTCACCGCGCAGCGGATGACGGATGGCAATACGCCCGCCGGACTGCTTGGACAAGACGTCCTGCAGCAGTGCCTCATCCTCGACCTTTGCGGCAACCAGTATCTCTCTGGGAATATCCCGGCCGAGATAATACTGCGGCACAAACGCCGACAGAATTTCCTGTGCCGAGGTTTCACCCATAACCTTTGGAAAGAAGACACGGCTGCCCAGATTATGCCCGCCACGTACCAGCATAACGACCACGCAATGGACTCCGGCGCGTCCACCGGCGGCGATGACATCATAATCGCCGTTATCCGCACTGATATGCTGGTGCTCACTGGTCCTGCGCAGACTGCCAATCTGATCCCGATAGCGCGCCGCGATCTCGAAATCCAGACGTGCGGAAGCGTTTTCCATGCGGCTTACCATTGCGTCAATCACCTCCCGATTGCGCCCTTCCAGAAACATGACGGCATGGTGCACATCACGTGCATAGTCCTCTTCGCCGATTAACCCCACACAGGGCGCTGAACAGTGCTTGATCTGGTACTGCAAGCACGGCCGGCTGCGGTTCTTGAAAAAATTATCATCGCACTGGCGCAGTTGAAAAAGTTTTTGCAACAGATTGACACTTTCGCGTGCGGCATGAGCGCTCGGATAAGGACCGAAGTACCGCCCTGCCTCACGCCGCCGACCGCGATAGATGGTAAGCCTCGGGAATGGCTGAGCGACAGTCAGGCGAATATAGGGATAACTCTTGTCGTCCCGCAACACCACGTTATAGCGCGGCCGATGCCTTTTGACTATATTGTTTTCCAGAAGCAGTGCTTCGGTTTCGGTGTGGGTGACAACTACTTCAATGGAAGCCAGATGTTGCAGCATCGCGAGTGTCTTGGGAGACGCACCACTTTTACGGAAGTAGCTGCTGAGACGTTTCTTGAGATTGCCCGCCTTACCCACATAAAGAATCTCTCCACCTGCATCCAGCATGCGATATACCCCCGGCGCACTGGTGATGCTGCCAAGGAACCGGGCGCTGTCGAATTTCGGTGTGTCCGCCGCCATCATGCGTGTTTCAAATCGTCAAGATAGCGGCGTGCACCGGCCACGATTTTCTCGAACATGGCCGGTGTAAGCCGGCGTGTCTGCGTGTTATAGCGGCTGCAATGGTAGGAATCCAGCAGAGTCCTGTACGCATCAAGCTTGTGCATCGCACCGTGACGAAAGGCGAACTGACCGGGCTTCCGCTCCAGCGCACGCAGCACAGACCCATGGGCGATGCGGCCAAGCGCCAGGATTAGGGCGTTCGCAGGCAGTTCTTCCAGCTCCGTCCGCAAATAGCGGTTGCAGGTTGCAATTTCACTGCTATTCGGTTTGTTCTGTGGAGGTACGCATTTCACCGCATTGGTGATGCGGCAATCCAGCAGCTGCAACCGGTCACTTGCCGCGATGGATTCCGGTGCGCTGGCAAAGCCGAACTTGTGCAACGTGCGATACAAGAGGATACCGGCGTAATCCCCGGTGAACGGCCGCCCGGTGGCGTTGGCACCGTGTAAACCCGGAGCCAGACCGACAATCAGCAGCCGTGCACGTATGTCCCCGAATGCAGGCACAGGGCGCGCATGATACGCCGGATGAGATTTACGCACTTTTCTGAGGAATTCCGCCAGGCGCGGACAGCGGTTACAACGGGGATTAAAGCAGGTTGGGTGCATGTAGCAAGTGTATCCGTGACTGTGCCGCGTGACGAGCCGCGTCCGCTGGGCTGATCATCCGCGCGGAGGATGTGTCCCGGTTTTCTCCTCAATTACGCCGTAACGCATGGCGAGGCGCATCAATTCCACGTCGTTACTGACAGCCAGCTTCTGAAACAGGCGTGTACGGTAGGTGCTCACCGTCTTGGGACTCAGGTGCAACCTGTTTGCGATAGTCTGCGGCGACTGGCCAGCGGTGATCATGAGCATCACCTGAGTTTCGCGCTGCGAAAGCTGCTCGAAAGGCGAGCCATCGCTGCCGCTTACCGCAGAGAGTGCCAACTGCTGGGCGATGGCGGGGGTAATGTATCGCTCACCGGCATGTACCCGCCGGATGGCAGTGACAATCTCGTCGGCAGCGCAGTCCTTGGTGAGATAGCCGTGGGCGCCCGCCTCCAGCAGCCTCAAGGGATACGGCTCGGTGGCATGCACGGAAACGATGATGATTTTCAGGGAAGGATTTCGGGCCAGCAGCTTGCGGGTGGCCTCAAGACCGCCGATGCCGGGCATGCTTACATCCATCAGCACCACGTCGGGCTTGAGCGCGCGGCTCTGTTCGATGGCTTCCTCGCCGGAACCGGCTTCGCCCACAATGCGCACATCGGAGGTTTCTTCCAATATCAGGCGCACGCCGGTACGGACCAGCTTGTGGTCATCCACGAGCAATACCCCGATCACCGCCCCTGCCCCGCCTTGTTTGTGTTTTGGGTTGAGTCTCAAAGATACGGCAATTTATCCGCCTTGCACAGGGCGCTTATAAAAGCCGGGGTCAAGCGTCAGTCCATATGAGCGATGACCGCTTTGCCGAAGCCCGAACAGCCCACCAGCGAGGCGCCGGGAATGAGCTTCTGCATCTTCTCTTCCACATTCTTGCGCGCGGCGATATCGCGCTTGGACACGCGGATGGCTTGGCGCAGACGTGCCAGGTCGTAAGTCATGACCTTGGCGGCAATGGTCCTGGCCACCCCATGCAGGATACGGTCGGCTGCCTCGCTCCAGCCGAGATAGCGCAGCATCATCTCCGCCGACAGGATCAGCGAGCCAGGGTTCACCTGATCCTTGCCGGCGAAACCCGGCGCCGTACCATGGGTGGCCTCGAACACCGCCACAGCGTCGGAGATATTGGCGCCCGGCGCGATACCGATGCCCCCCACCTGTGCCGCCAGTGCGTCGGAAATATAGTCGCCATTGAGGTTCAGCGTGGCAATAACATCGTAATCTTCCGGCCGCATGAGGATCTGCTGCAGAAAGTTGTCGGCGATGACATCCTTCACCACAATATCATGGCCGGTTTTGGGATTACGAAATCGGCACCAGGGACCGCCATCAATGTCCACCGCACCGAATTCCTCCTTCGCCACCTGGTAACCCCAGTTGCGGAACGCACCTTCGGTGAACTTCATGATGTTTCCCTTATGCACCAGCGCCACGGATACGCGGTCGCTATCAATGGCGTAGCGGATGGCCTTGCGCACCAGGCGCTGCGAGCCTTCCTTGGATACCGGTTTGATACCGATGCCGGAGCTGTTGGGGAAGCGAATGGCGTTGACGCCCATTTCGCGCTGCAGAAATTCAATAATCTTGTGCACCTCGGGTGTACCGGCGGCCCACTCGATGCCGGCGTAGATGTCCTCGGTATTCTCGCGGAATACCACCATGTCGGTGAGCTCCGAGTCCTTCATGGGCGTGGACACACCGGGGAAATAGCGGATGGGCCGCACACAGGCATACAGATCCAGGGTCTGACGGATGGTCACGTTCAGGGAACGGATACCACCGCCCACGGGCGTACCCAGCGGGCCCTTGATGGATACGACATAGTCGTGCATGGCGTGCAACGTCTCATCCGGCAGATAGATATCCTTACCATATTTGTGCGCGGCTTTCTCACCGGCGAAGACCTCCATCCAGACGATCCGGCGCTCGCCCCCGTAGGCTTTCTGCACCGCCGCTTCCACTACGGCCTGCATCACCGGCGTCACATCAATACCGATACCGTCGCCCACGATGAACGGGATGATCGGATGACCCGGTACATTGATGCTGGAGTCCATGTTGACGCTAATGCGCTCACCGCCGGCGGGCGGTACGATCTTGTCGAATTTCATTCAGATAAAGCCTCATGCAGGAGAGGTAAAACAATGCAGCGTCGCCGCAGCGGCGCGCGCATAATCATAGCATGCACCATCCGGTGACCCTGCGAGAACTACCGCGGCAGTGTCAGTCATCCTCTTTAATAAACCCCATGGAGTCATCTGCCAGTTCAGCGGCAATGGCAACCGTCCTACCCTTGCCGATTTCATTCCGGTAAAAAACATCTACCCTGCCGGACGCCTGGATACGGACAGTGAAGGGCTGGTGGTGCTGACGGATGACGGCCGCTTGCAGAGCCGCATCAGCCATCCGCGCCACAAGCTGCCGAAGACTTATTGGGTGCAGGTGGAACGCAACCCCACCGCGGATGACCTGGAGCGCTTGCGTGGTGGTATTACGCTGAACGACGGCCCTACCCTGCCCGCGGAAGCGCGGCCGATTCCTGAACCGGAAAACCTCTGGCCCCGTGATCCACCCATCCGTTTCCGCAAGAGCATTCCCACTGTCTGGATCGAATTGATACTGCGGGAAGGCCGCAACCGGCAGGTACGGCGCATGACTGCGGCGATGGGCTACCCGACGCTGCGATTGATCCGTTGGCAGATCGGCGATTGGACACTTGCCGGGCTTAATCCCGGCGAATGGCGGCGGCTGCCCACATAGGCACTCTTGCATGCTTCATGCCCAGCCATCAGCCAGAAGCGCGGCTTGCTCCAGCACGGTCTGAGTGGCCTTTTCCTGTTTATCGGGAGGGTAACCGTATTTGCGTAGAATTCGCTTCACCAAAACCCGTAACTGAGCGCGCACGTTCTCGCGGATAGTCCAGTCTATGGTGACGTTTTTACGCACAGTCTCTACAAGCTCGCGAGCGATCTGCTTCAGCGTTGGCTCGCCGAGCACCTTGACGGCACTATCGTTGGTTTCAAGCGCATCGTAAAAGGCGATCTCGTCCTCTGTAAGCCTTGAGGTCGGGGTGTGCGTCCTTGTGGAAGGTGTCGCCGTGGGCGATCTGCGCATCAATACCGCGGATGGCAAGGTTCATCTTGGCCAGGCGCCAGGTGGTGTAGTTGGACTCCTGGCCGTAGATGGAGATGTCGCCGATCTTGCCGCTGTGGGCCTCGATGAATTTCTCGCTGCTGACAAACATGCCGCCGGAGCCGCAGCAGGGGTCATACACGCGGCCCTTGTAGGGCGCGAGCATCTCGACCAGCACGCGCACCACGCGCGAGGGCGTGTAGAACTGGCCGCCGCTCTTGCCCTCGGCGCTGGCGAAGCGCGCGAGGAAGTATTCGTACACGCGACCGAGCGCGTCCTTGGCGCGGTCCGCGGCGCTGCCGAGCGCGATGTCGCTCACCAGATTGATAATCTGACCGAGTCGCTGTTTGTCCAAGCCGGGTCGGGCGTAATCCTTGGGCAACACGCCCTTAAGCGAAGGGTTGTCGCGCTCAACAGCGGTCATCGCATCATCCACGATTCTGCCGATTGTCGACTGCGGAGCACTTGCCTTGAGGTGCTGCCAACGCGCCTCTTTCGGAACCCAGAAAATGCTGGCGGCGCGGTACTCGTCCGGATCCTCGGGGTCGGCGCCTTGCTTCTTGTGCGCTACGAGTTCCGCGTGCTTGGCTTCGAAGGCATCGGAAATATATTTGAGGAAGATCAGCCCCAGGACGACGTGTTTGTATTCCGCCGCGTCCATGTTGTTGCGCAGCGCATCGGCGGTGGCCCACAGCTTGGCTTCGAAGCCCTGATTCGCCGCACTGCCGTTTTTTGCCTGTTTCGGGTCTCCGGCTTTACGCTTGGGCATTTTGGGAAACCTCAACGATCAAATCGTGAATTCACGCGGAGACTCTGATCAATTGCCTCGTTCGCCCATAGCGTGTCAATGGGCGAATCCATCAGATTGATTTGGTACATTCCCCGCAATACAAACCTTTCGCGTCTGGATTACTTCTTTGCTTTCCTCGCCACGATACGCATGCCCATCTCCAGAGCCTGCTCATAGTTGAGCCGTGGATCCACCTGCGACTTGTAGGCACGCTCCAGATCGGTGTCGGTAAGCCCGCGGGCGCCGCCGGTGCATTCGGTGACATCGTCGCCGGTGAGTTCGAAATGCACGCCGGCGAGAATACTGCCCAATTGCTCGTGCAGCGCGAAAGCCGCTTCCAGTTCCTCGAGAATATTCTCGAAGCGCCGGGTTTTGATGCCACTGGCGGTGGTCTCCGTATTGCCGTGCATGGGATCGCAAATCCACAACACGTGTTTGCCAGCCTTGCGGACGGCTTCCACCAGGACGGGTAGTTTGTCATTGATATTTTTCGCACCGAAGCGGTGTATCAGCGTAAGTCGCCCCAGTTCGTTATTCGGGTTGAGCAGCGTGCAAAGCTCCAGCAAATGCTCCGCGCTCATGCCTGATCCCACCTTGACGGCGATGGGATTGGCAATGCCGCGAAAGTATTCCACATGGGCGCCGCTCACATCCGCGGTACGCATGCCGATCCAGGGAAAATGGGTCGAGAGGTTGTACCAGCGGCCGGTTTCCGCCACGAACGTGGTCTGGGCCTGCTCATATAAAAGGTGCAGACCTTCGTGGCTGGTGAAGAAATCAATGCTGCCGCTCTCGGACAACGGCTGACCGGAAATGGTCTCCATGAAAGTGAGGGAGTCCACGATGGACTGCACGATGCGCCGGTATTCCGCCTCCAACGGCGAGTTGCGCACGAAATCCAGGTCCCAGTATTCGGGATGGTGCAGATCGGCAAAGCCGCCGTCCACCAGTGCGCGCACGTAATTCAGTGTCAATGCGGCGTGCTCGTAACCACGCAACATGAGGTTGGGATCAGCGGTGCGTTCCGCAGCCGTGAAACCCGAACGGTTGATGAGATCGCCGCGATAGCTCGGCAGCATCACGCCGTTGCGCGTCTCATGATCCGCTGAGCGGGGCTTGGCGTACTGGCCGGCCATCCGGCCTACGCGGATGACGCGCTTCTTGAGCCCGTGTACCAGCACCAAGCTCATCTGCAACAGTATCTTGAGCTTATTGGCGATGGGCTCGGCGGTGCAGTCATCGAAGCTCTCGGCGCAATCACCGCCCTGCAAAACGAAGCGCTCGCCGCGTCCGGCTTCCGCCAGTTGACGGCGCAGTTTGTCCACCTCGCCCCAGGTGACCAAAGGCGGACGCCGGTGGATTTCCGCCAGCACCCGGTCAACGGCCAGCGCATCGGAATACAGCGGCTGCTGGTCAGCGATGAGTGACTGCCAGCTGTGCGGCTGCCATTTTTGTGCGAGTTTATGCTCCATGGTTGCGTGACATGCTACACGGGCAGTCACATTGGGAAAAGCATAACTGGCGCCGGACAGGTTAAATTCGCTAAAATCATCGTTTTACGGACGTATCGCCCGCCTCTTTCCCCAGTGTGCTTTCGCATGGCATCGCATAGGGCTCGGTCCGCCTGGACGGATGCCCTTTGAACTGACAGGAGCTTTATACATGCATCGTGTTCTCGTACTCGGAGCCGGCAAGATCGGCTCCCTGCTCTCCGGCCTGCTGGCTGCATCGGGTGATTACCAGGTGGATGTGGGTGACGTGAATGCTCACGCAGCCCAGGCGATCACCGACGGCTATAAGCTGGCCAACATCAGGGCCCATCAGGTGGATGCCACCAGCAAAGAGGCTTTGGAAAAGCATCTTAAGGTCCATGCCGTGGATGCGGTGATCTCCAGCCTGCCGTATTTTTGCAACCCGCCGGTGGCGGAAGTGGCCCGCAAGCTCAAGTTGCATTACTTTGATCTCACCGAGGACGTGGAGGTAACCCACGCAGTCACCAAAATCAGCCAGGGCGCCGACACGACCTTTGCACCCCAGTGCGGTCTGGCCCCCGGTTTCATCAGCATCGCCGCCAATGAACTCATGAGCCACTTTGATGCCATCCGCGATGTGAAACTGCGCGTGGGTGCCCTGCCTCAAAATCCCGGCAACATGACCAAGTATGCACTCACCTGGTCGTCGGACGGGGTAATCAACGAATACGGCAATCTCTGCTATGGAGTGGCTGACGGCAAACCCGCCACCTTGATGCCGTTGGAAGGATTGGAAACCATCCAGTTGGAAGGCAGATTGTACGAGGCCTTCAATACCTCAGGCGGCCTGGGCTCACTGGCCGAAACCTACGCAGGCAAACTGCGCAATCTCACCTACAAGACCATGCGCTATCCGGGACATTGTGAACTCATGCGGATACTCATGAATGACCTGCGCATGAACGAACACCGGGATGAACTCAAGCGGATCCTGGAACGCGCGGTACCGCGCACCGTGCAGGATATCGTTCTGGTATATGTCTCCGTCACCGGCATGCAGCATGCCAAATTCATGGAAGAGAATTACGTGAATCAGATTTATCCGCAGCAGATTGCCGGCAAGCTCTGGTCGGCTATCCAGGTAACGACCAGCGCCGGCGTGTGTGCGGTGGTGGACCTGGTGTTGAAAAAGCCTGAGGCCTACAAAGGCCTGGTGAAACAGGAGCAGTTCCAGCTCGGTGAGGTATTGGCCAACCGCTTTGGCAAAGCATACGCCCAGGCGGAAACCGCGGAATTATCGGCGCGGCTGGTGCACAGCGGCGAAGCTGCCAAACAGTTTGTGGCCTGAGGAGAGCTCGATGGCAAAAGCGACTATTGCCGGGATATTGAAATCGTTGGGGCTGGAAAAGACCAATGTCGGCGTATGGTCCGCCACTGGCGGCTGGCACAAGAGCCGCGGCGGCGAACTGCTGGAATCCATCAATCCGGCAACCGGCAAGGTTATCGCGCGCGTTGTCTGTGCCACCGAAAGCGACTACGAACAGGTCATCGAAGATGCGCAAGCGGCATTTCGTGCCTGGCGCGAAGTTCCTGCGCCCAAACGCGGTGAAGCGGTACGGCTGATCGCCGAGGCCCTGCGCAAGCACAAAGACGCCCTGGGTAATTTGGTCTCCCTGGAAATGGGTAAAATCAAGGCCGAGGGCGACGGCGAAGTGCAGGAAATGATAGACATCGCCGATTTCGCCGTGGGTCAATCGCGCATGCTCTATGGAAATAGCATGCACTCGGAGCGCCCGCATCACCGCATGTATGAGCAGTGGCACCCTTATGGCGTGGTGGGTGTCATCAGCGCTTTCAATTTTCCGGTGGCAGTGTGGTCCTGGAACGCTTTCCTGTCCGCCATTTGCGGCAATGCCACGGTCTGGAAACCCTCGCCGCGCACCCCGTTATGCGCGATTGCAGTGCAGCATATCTGCAACCGGGTGCTGAAAAAGCACGGTTATCCGGCCATCTTTTCCCTCTTCGTGGACAAAAGCGTACGGCTTGCGGAGAAATTTGCCAAAGACCCGCGCGTGTCGCTCATCTCCTTCACCGGTTCTTCGGCGGTTGGCCGCAAGGTCGGCGAGATGGTGGCGGCCCGCTTGGGCCGTGCACTGCTGGAACTGGGCGGCAATAACGCGGTCATCGTGGATGAAAGCGCCGACCTGAAGCTGGTGGTGCCGGCCGTTGTGTTTGGCGCCGTGGGTACCGCCGGCCAACGCTGCACTTCCACGCGCCGCCTCATCGTGCATGAAAATATCGTGGATGAACTGGTGGATAAGCTCGCGCATGCCTATAAACAGGTGCCCATCGGCGATCCATTGGCGGAAAACACGCTCATGGGCCCGCTCTGCAGCGAAGCTGCGGTGAAACATTATCGCGCGGCTATCAGCGCCATCAAAAAAGCCGGCGGTGAAATTGTCTGCGGCGGCAAGGTACTGAACCGCCCCGGTTACTTCGTGGAGCCCACCATCGTGCGTGCCGACAACGGTTGGGATATCGTCAAAACCGAAACCTTTGCTTCGATCCTGTATGTCATGTCATTCCATACGCTCGAAGAAGCAGTGCGTATGCACAACGACGTGCCCCAGGGCCTATCCTCCGCCATCTTCACTCGCAACCTGAAGAACGCGGAGCATTTCCTCTCCGCAGTCGGTAGCGATTGCGGCATCGCCAACGTGAACATCGGCACCTCCGGCGCCGAGATCGGCGGCGCCTTCGGTGGCGAGAAGGAAACCGGCGGCGGGCGCGAATCCGGCTCGGATGCCTGGAAGCAATACATGCGGCGCCAGACCAACACCATCAACTGGAGCGACCAACTGCCGCTGGCTCAAGGCATCAAATTCGATCTGGCTTGATACCATCGCAAGCCAGATCATGTTAACAAAGCAGCGCCAGCCCCGCGCGACGCTGTTTTGCAAGCCATATTGAAAAGGAGTCCACTGTGCTCTCTCTGCACCTTCTGCTGCTCGCCATCCTCCAGGGCATCAGCGAGCTGTTCCCCATCAGCAGTCTTGGCCACAGCATTCTAGTACCGGCGGTGCTGCACTGGCCTATCAACCGCGAAGCGCCCTGGTTCCTGCCCTACATCGTGGTGCTGCACCTGGGCACCGCCGCTGCGTTGTTCCTCTACTTCTGGCGCGACTGGTTCACAATGCTCGGCAACACCTGGAAGGCCCGCGGCCGGACCAGCAATCCGCATGCACGGCTGTTCTGGCTGCTGGTGCTGGGCACCATCCCGGCCGGCATCATCGGTCTCGTGCTGGAACACAGGATTCGTGAGTTGTTCGGCAGCTTCACGGTGGCGGCAGTGTTTCTGATGGTAAATGGCGTGATTTTGTTGATCGGCGATGCACTCAAGAAACGTAGCGCGCGTCACGAGCTGGAAAAAATGGGCTGGTGGCGGGCCTTCGGCATCGGCTGTGCCCAGGCGCTGGCACTCATTCCCGGCATCTCCCGCTCCGGGGCGACGCTCGTGGCCGGCGTATGGTCAGGGCTGGACTACGCTGCCTCGGCACGCTTTTCCTTTCTGCTTGCCACACCCATCATCGGTGCAGCCGGACTTCTGGAAGTGCCCAAGCTATTCCTGCACCGCGCCTCCATGCCTACCGGATTGCTGCTGTCCATTTTCACGGGCGGCATTCTGGCTGGTATCTTCGCCTGGCTCAGTATCTGGTTCCTGATGAAATACTTCAGGCGTCACGAAGTTACGGCACTGCGGCCTTTCGGCTTCTATTGTCTGCTGGCAGGGGCGGTGGCCCTGCTGATACATTTCCTGTAACCAGGTGTTACAAAGACCCTCACCTGACACTTTTCAATTTGATACCGATTACCTCCTGGGATCGGACCAGCCCGCTCCCACTCCTGCAAGAGGCGGCTGATACTGAACTGAACGTCGTCCGCCGATCAGGTTACCTTGCGCCTCCATCACAGGGAGGTGAGATATTCCGCCAGGGCATGCATCTCCTTCCCAGTGAGGGATTTTGCAATGGGCTGCATGATCGCGGCGCGTTTGTCCCGGCGCAAGCCGTTCTTGAAGTAATGCAACTGGATGAGGAGATAGAGGGGATCCTGCCCGGCAAGCCGGGGGTAAATGCCTTGACCTTGAGCCCGGCTGCCATGGCAACTTGAGCAGGCGGGTACGCCTTTTTGCGGCAGACCGTGCCTGAAAATTCCGCGGGCAAGGTTCAACGACCCCTCTGCCGGTATCGGGGAAGGTGGCGGTTCGGCGGCGTACCGTTGTGCCGCTTGCTCAATCTCGCTGTCGCTGAGGGAGCTGGCCACCCGCGGCATCATATCCCACATCATTTGCCTCATTCCGGAGATCTCTGGCGGGGGCGGGTCGGCACGGCTACCGTCACGAAATGCCCTGAGCTGCTCCGTTAAGTACGGTATCGTCTGGGCAGCCAGACGGGGGATAAAATCAAATTTCGGGTGATCACCATGTTCACCATGACACATGACGCAAGCCTGTAGCCCCCGCATGCCCATCATGGGCATCTGCCCCATATCCGACATCATTGACCCGCGGCTGCCGGATGACTCGCTGCCCATCCTCTCGGGTGCCTTCTGCCGTTTCGCGCAAGCCACCGCGCCAAACAACAGGAGTAAAGCAGCGAACGCGGTTAAGGCGAATCGCATGGTCAGCCCATCCGAAGACAAATGGCCCGGTCCCGCAGTGTGGTGATGGTATTGGGGGCCCGGCTGATTTTCGAATACGCGTGAGTCCATACAGCTCTTGCGGCCGGGAGCCCGCCCTTGACTAATCAAGTGTTATATTGAATAGTTTATCATATGCCATCGTCACAACGCCTCTATAAGGACAGCATTTACGAGCAGTTCGCCCGGATTGGGAAGGCGGTCTCCGCCCCGAAGCGCCTGGAATTGCTCGATTTGCTCGCCCAGGGTCCGCGCACCGTTGAAGCACTCGCCCAACAAGCCGCTGGCTCGGTGGCGAATGTATCCCGGCACCTGCAGGTTCTCCGGACGGCGCGACTGGTCAAAGCCGAAAAAAAGGGTCTGCATGTCGAATACCGGCTGGCCGATGAGCAGGTGGCCGGCTTTTTCCGCGCCTTGCGTGGGCTCGCGGAATCCCGCCTCGCCGAAATCGCGCAGGTGACGCATGCCTATCTCCGTGAGCGCGGAGCGCTGGAGGCGGTCTGCGGCGAAGAGCTGCTCCGTCGCGTCAAAAATGGCGAGGTGACCGTGCTTGACGTGCGTCCCACCGAGGAATACCGCGCAGGCCATATTCCGGGCGCCCTCTCCGTACCTCTTGCCGAACTCAAGAACCGCCTCCACGAGCTGCCGAAGAACCGGGAGATCGCCGCGTATTGCCGGGGCCCATACTGTGTCATGGCCATCGAGGCAGTCGAATTGCTGCGCAGAAAGGGTTACCGGGCCTACCGCATGGAGCAGGGTGTGATGGAGTGGCGTGCGCGCAGTTGGCGTGTTGCGGCCGGCGACAAATAAGAATCGCCATGAGTTTCCGATCCTGTCAGCCGCATCGAGCTTCGCTTCCATTCGTTGCCTGCGCGACGGTACGCGCACGTTCTACACCAGGAGCATGACACATGGCACAAGTTCTATTTGTCCTGAACGATCCTCCCTACGGTACCGAGCGCAGCTACAACGCGTTGCGCCTCGCCGGCGCGCTGGCAAAGCGCGAAGGCGAACAGGTAAGGCTCTTTCTGTTGGGCGATGCCGCCAGCTGCGCCAAGGCGAACCAGAAGGTTCCGCAGGGCTACTATCACCTTGAAACGATGATCCGTGCCGTTATCAGGCATGGCGCCGAGGTAGGCGTATGCGGGACCTGTATGGACGCCCGCGGTATCGCCGAAGCCGAGTTGACCGAGGGGGCTCACCGAGGCACGCTCGAACAGCTCGCTGACTGGACGCAATGGGCGGACAAGGTTCTGGTGTTCTGAATGAGTGAGACGAAAACAGTCGTTATTTTGGGTGGCGGTGTGGGCGGTGTCGTCGCCGCCGCCGAGTTGCGCAAGCGCCTGCCCAGTCCTCACCGGGTTATCCTCGTGGATCGGGAGCACGAGCACCTCTTCGCGCCGTCGCTCCTCTGGCTTATGGTTGGGCTGCGCAAGGCGAAGTCCATCCAGCGCCCGCTCGCCCGGCTTGCACGCAAAGGCATCGAAGTGCGCTTCGGCGAGGTGGAGAAGATTGATCCTGCCAGCCGGCGCGTGGTCGTGTCCGGCGAGATCCTTGACGCCGACTACCTGGTGGTCTCCCTCGGGGCTGAACTCGCGCCGGAAACCGTGCCCGGCCTTCGGGAGGGCGGGCATAACTTCTACACCTTGCCAGGCGCTGAAAGCCTCCATGTCGCTCTCCGGAAATTGCAAAAGGGGCGCATCGTCCTACTCACCGCGGCACCGATCTACAAGTGTCCGGCGGCGCCCTACGAGGCGGCCCTGCTCATTGACGCGTTCTACCGCAAGCGCGGCCTTCGTCACGCGGTCAGCATCGAGGTCTTTGCCGCAGAACCGGCGCCGATGGGCGTGGCGGGTCCTGAAGTATCCTCAGCAGTGAAACAGTTGCTCACCGCCAAGGGCGTCCTCTACCACCCGGAACACCAAGTAATTTCGGCTGATGCCGCAGCGAAGCGGCTCAGCTTTGCGAACGGCGCACAAGCGGACTTCGACCTCCTGGCCTACGTTCCGCCCCACCGCGCGCCGCGCGTCATTCGCGAGAGTGCGCTGGCCGGCAAAACCGGCTGGATCTCCGTGGATAGACATACCTTGGAAACCTGCTTCCCTCAGGTCTATGCGATCGGCGATGTCGTTTCGATCCCCTTGAGGCTCGGCAAGCCTCTTCCCAAAGCCGGCGTGTTTGCGCATGGTCAGGCCGAAGTCGTGGCGGAAACCATCACCCTTGCCGTCACCGGCCGGGGTGTATCCAAGAGGTTCAACGGCCACGGTGAGTGCTTTATCGAAATCGGCGGAGGACGGGCGGGGCTCGGCAGTGGGGATTTCTACGCGGAGCCCATGCCTGTTGTGAAGCTTCACGCACCCGCACATCGCTGGCACCTGGGGAAGGTGCTCTTTGAGAAGTCGTGGCTCTATCTCAGGCTATAGCCAGATGACGACGTTTGCCGGTTCCATTTCCAGGTGCAGCGGCGATAGCGTCGCGGGACTTGGTCTGTACGGTACGATCCCGGCGCCCCACACCCTGGATTTCCAAGGGTCGTCCCTACCCGCTTCGTCGCGATGACCGATTCCTGTCGCTGCGGCACATCCGGTGCCCGGCTTTGATAATGACTGAATTTCAGTCCAGTTCGGTCCGCTCCTCCTAAAGAGCGTCTTCAAATACCCCGTCATTCAACATATAGCATGGCTACCGTGATGCAGGGTGCGCTGTCGTATCCCGGTCACTGCCAAGCTATACATATACTACGTACTGGCCCGATGGCCGACGCGTGTATGATGAGGCGCGCAAAACCGGGCGGTTGCTGATGTACGTATGAGCAACAAATCACCGCGTTTCCTTGAGCGGCTTAAAAATCACCATATTTTCCGGGTGGCAACTGTCTATGCAGTCGGAGCCTGGGTATTGATCCAGGCATGCAACAGCATTTTTCCCGATATTGGTCTATCCAAACAGAGCGTGCGCCTGGTGATTACGCTGGTGGCGTTCGGCTTTCCTGTAGTGCTGGCATTGGCCTGGATGCTGATCAAGCCACCTGCCACGGATCCGGTAAAACTTTCCCGCTGGCAGCGTTTTCATTGGACCGTCGGCTCGCTGCTCTCCATAACGGTCATTGCGCTGGTGAGCGTTTCAGGCTGGTATCTGTGGAAGCTGGGCGCGTACACAACGGACAGCACGCAAGCTATCGCAGTTTCGGCAGTGAATGCCGGCCATTTCAGTCCACCGTCCCACTCCATCGCGGTGTTGCCATTTGCAAATCTCAGCAATGACAACAAGCAGCAGTATTTCTGCGATGGCATTACCGAGGAACTCACGGATGCGCTGGGCCGGGTTGCCGGCATGGAAGTGATTGCCTGGCAGTCCGCCACCATCTATCGGAATAGCAGCCAGTCGTTAAAGGCTATCGGCAAGAGCTTGAACGTGGCTAACGTGCTGGTAGGCAGCATCATGAGAGACGGTAATATGCTGCGCGTTTCCGCCGAACTGGTGAGCACCCAGACAGGCTATCAACTCTGGTCATCACATTATGACCGGGAACTCAAAGATGTATTCGCCATCCAGGATGACATATCCAGGTCCATTATTGATGCATTGCAGGTGCAACTTGCCGGCAGCAGTCCTCTCGTCGTTCCCGCCACCACCAACCTGTCGGCCTACGATGCCTACCTCAGGGGGCTTGCAGCATTCAATCTGCGTACCGCCGCGGGACTCAAGGCATCCATCAAGGATTTCACCCACGCAACCCGCCTCGATCCGGATTATGCCGGCGCCTATGCGAGCCTGGCGCATGCTTACTACCTGCTGCACCAATACACGCCGGTTTCCCTGAAAATATCCCTTGAAAATGCGAATCAGGCGGCCCGCAAGGCCCTGGGGTTGAATGCAGATCTTGTGGAAGCTCACGTTGTGCTCGGGCTGGTTTATTTCACGGAACACAAGAAAGAATTGGCGAACGACGAATTGCGTCTGGCACTCAGACTGGATCCAAACAGTTATGCGGCCCATCAGGCTTATGGTTTTTTCATGTTCCCAACCCGTGGCGCGCTGACCCAATTCAAAATGGCCGCCGCCCTGGATCCTGCCGCACCGATTGCGTGGATTGATATCGCCAACACCTATGCCGATCTGGGTGATTACCCCCATGCACTGGAAGCGCTAACTACCGCGCTGCCGCTGGCCCCAAGCCTGACTTATATCGCACTTGACATGGCTTATCTCCATCATCTCATGTCAGATGACAAAAAAGCGATTGCCATGGTCACGGGAATAAAACCCCAGGGCAGGCTCCAGACCAGCCTTGTGACAGTTGCACGTCTGACTTATGGCAGCCTGCTGGATTCAGCCCTCAAAGACCACGCACTCGCGGCTGCAAATAAAATTGATGCTGATAGATTGGGACAGGTGGATGCCGAGCAACTCGCCACGTACTACCAGCTTCTGGGGCAGAAAGACCGTGCCGTCCATCTGGTGGCACAGCTCTGCGCCAACGGACCGGAATATTGCAGCGACATCGCCCAGGACCCCCATTATCTGTTGCTGCGCAGCGAACCGGCATTCAGGAAGCTGGCGGACCGGTACGGTACTATTCATTGACACACGGCAGCTCCGCGGATATCGCCTCTACGCCGAGCGTCATGAAAGTCACGGCACTCCGTGCCTTTCTGATTCTGCTGCCTGTCGCATGGCAGGCGATGCTCCCTTGGTTCGCGAAATATGCGGCCCGCGCGTCTCTTGCTTGACCATGTGCGAGCGAGTATATGATGGAAACCTTCCATGGAATGGGAGCGTCGGCTCTCTGGCGATGCGCATATGCCCCACGTGACACCGGGTTTTCTTGACCGGCTCAAGCGTCACCATGTTTTCCGGGTGGCGGCCATCTATGCGGTCGCGGCCTGGGTCTTGATCCAGGCTTCCAGTAGCATTTTACCTAACCTTGGGTTTCCCGCCGACAGCGTGCGCGTGGTCATAGCCGTGATGTTGCTGGGCTGCCCCCTCGTGTTGGTGCTCGCCTGGATGTTCATCCGGCCTGCCGCCGTGAGCCGGGCCAAACTGTCCCGCTGGAAACGTCTGCGCTGGCGCCTGGGGCCAGCTCTGTCGATCACCGTCATCGTGCTGGTGGGCATTTCCGGCTGGTATCTGTGGCAACTCGACGAACATCATATCCATACCGCTCCGCGAGTTGCCGCCGATAAAAAGGATCGGGTTCCCTTTAACCCATCGCCTTATTCCATCGCCGTGCTGCCATTCGCAAATCTGAGCAACGACACAAAGCAACAGTATTTCAGCGATGGCATGGCCCAGGAACTGACCAATGCGCTGGGTCAGGTACCCGGCTTGCAGGTCATCGCCTGGCAGTCATCGGCACCCTACAGGGACAAAACCGCTTCCATACAGGTAATCGGCCGGGATCTGGGAGTGGCCAGCATTCTCACCGGCAGCACAATGCATGAAGGCGATACCGTGCGCATTACCGTTGAGTTGGTGAATACGGTTACGGGCTATCAGCTATGGTCGTCCCATTATGACAGGCCATTCAAGGATGTATTCGCCACGCAGGACGATATCTCGAAGGCCGTGGTCACCGCCTTGCAGGTCAAACTCGCCTATGACAACCCTCTGGTACGAACCGCCACTGCCAATCCTGCTGCCCATGACGCTTACCTGAAAGGTCTCGCAGCCCTGAACCAACGCACCCCCTTGAGCCTTTATAAGGCCATCAGGGAGTTCAAGCGCGCGACTGCACTCGATAGCCGATACGCCGCAGCCTATGTGGAATTGGCGCGCACTTATACGATCCTCCCGGAATCCACACCCCTGCCGTTGCATAAAGCCAATGCCAAAGCCAAGCGTGCACTGCAGCAGGCTCTGGTCCTGAATCCAAACCTGCCTTCGGCCCATTCAGTGTTGGGTGCAATCTACCTGTCGGAAAACAGACCGGATCTCGCAAAAGGCCAATTGCTGCGTGCACTGGCCCTGAATCCTAATGATGCTGCGGCTCACAACTATTATGCATTCCTGCTGCCGCTGAAGGATGCTATCACGCAATATCAGGAAGCCGCCAAGTTACTTCCCAATTCCTGGGCAGTACAGATGAACCTTGGAACCGCCTATGCGGAACTGGGCGAGTATGACCATGCCCTGCAGGCTTTCACTGCCGCACAACATCTCGCACCGGAGAATATAGACGCGCCCCTGGAAATTGCCTTCCTGTATCATTTGCAGTCCCGGGATGACGCGGCCGTCAGAATATTGAGCCAGGTCAGCACCCGGGACAAAACCGATGCAAGAACCGTGGAGATATCCCGCCTGACTTATGTCGCGCTGCAGGATACCAATCTCCGGAACCAGGTGCTAAGCGCCCTTACCAAGTTGAAATCCGACAATAACAGTTCTTTCAGCCAGTACTACCTTGCCACGTCCTATGTGCTTTTAGGGGAGCATGCACAAGCCATCCAGTCCATAGCCAGATTCTGTGCCAGCATACCGGATTCTTGCAACGACATCGCTCTGGACCGCCATTACCTGCCGTTACACAACGACCCCGGATTCCAGAAGCTGGTCGCAGAATACAACATTAAACGTTGACACAATTCATAAAAGCATCTTGACCCTCATAGGTCCTCAAAGCGGTTCTTTTCCCGGTTCTTGCGCACCTTGAATGCCTCGAACACGCGGCCGTTCATGACGATATAAGTGCCAGGCGACAGAGATTGGGCTGCCACCACGGCTCCGCCTATGTTAAAGATGGCGTCACTACCACGGAAGCGTGCCGGGTTAAGCGCACCCGTGAGCACGACGGTCTTGTCCGGAATGTCCTGCAATTTCACGGCGGTCTCGACCATGGTATCCGTACCGTGGGTAATCAAGACATGTTTCTCCCGGCAATCCTGAATAGCTTGACGTATCAGCTCCCTGTCCGCATCTGTCATATCAAGGCTGTCCTTGCGCATCAGTGGTGTGATCTCGAATGGAAAACCTACGTCGGTTTCCCGCAGAATATCTCCGATCTGCGGTCCCCCAACTTCATATTCACTTTTGGCGTCAAAGTAAATCTTGTCGATGGTGCCGCCGGTGGTGAAAACACGCAGTTTGTTCATGAGATTTTCACGACTTGTGCCGTTCAGTTGTTGAATGAAGGTGCGAGCGTGTAAGCAGTGATGGGGACGCCAAGATACAGGAAAAACGACTGTTTTCCTGACTGGGAGAGCCCTGCGCCGAGGTACAGTGGTCCCAGCGATGTATCAAGGCCGAGGAAAAGCGACGCGCCATATAGCAGTCCGCTGGCACTGATGCGCTGGCTGCCGGCCCACACATTGCCCGCATCCAGACTGCCGCCGAGATACAATCCCTTGCCGATTCCCGCCGGCAGACTGGCAATCCGCTGCGCATAGATCATGTGAGCATCGAACACCTTGTCGCCGCGCAACTGTCCTGGCCGCAGACCATCAAGCGACAGGAATCCACCCAGCGGAAACTGGTCGTATACCGGTAGCGTCGAACCAAAAGAGCTGCCCGCCTCGGCCAAGAGCAGCAGGTTGTGGACGCCGTCGCCGAACGCCTGGCCGGCAGTCACGTCAAACTTGCTGTAAGTGATGTCGCCGCCCAGGGAGCGTCGCGGGAAAAACCCATTCATCATCAAATAAGTTCCGGAACTGGGGAACCCGGCTACATTATTGAGCGTGTCGATACCGAGCCGCAGAGTTGTCGCGCTCAGGGTATTCCGGTAACTTGGCAGTGTAAGCGCACCGATGCGCGGCTGCGAGACCGCGTGTCCGTAGGAAAATCCGACGCGCAGTTCACCTGCATTACCGAGTTTGCCGCCAAATTCAAAGCCGGCGTGCGGATAGACGGTGCCGTACTCGGCAAGACGCTCCTCGCCGGAAAACAGATCGAACGTATCGTTGAGATACTCCATCTGTGGAGCGAAAAACAGAGAACCGCTGTAGTTCAACGGCTGATACAATTCGGTATAGTAGAGTCGCGTCTTGCCTATTTCAAACTCGTTGCGCCATTCCCCTCCCAACTGGTTGAGTTCCGTCAGAGAATAGGCTCCCAGCAACTCATAATAACTGTCACCTTCAAAATCGTCGGTCAGACGCAGGCCGAATTGCAGATAGTTTGGCCGCCAGGGTTTCTCCTTGACATCAAGCTTTATGCCCGTGCGAGAGCCGCGTCGTACCAGCGACACATCCAGTCGTTGAAAGTAGCCGAGCGCATAAACACGGCGCAGTCCTGCATCAATGGTGCCGAGATTCCAGGGAGTACCGGGTGATATGGCGAAGCGGCTTTCGATGAGGCGTGTCAATATCCGGCGATTGCCCCGAATCTCTACGAAGTCCACCCGCACCGGTGGGCTCAGCACGGAGCGATGGCGTTTGACGTACTCGGCATAGGCAACGGGTGTCAGCATTAGATTCGTGTGCGGCGCTAGCACCTTGAGAGCCGCCTGTTCACCAATGCGGATCGCCGCACCCATGTGATTGAAATCCGTGGGCGAGATATCGCCCAGGTTCGGTTCAATCAACACATCGCCGGAACTAAGCGTGGCGATGGATCGGGTCACGTTCTGGTAACCGAGGATTTTGATAACCTGCAGCGACACTCCCACCACGTTGTTCAGATTTTGACCGTTTGACAGCGGCGTGGTGATGTTAACTGCAATAATCACGTCTGCACCCATGGCGCGCGCCACGTCCACCGGCAGATTGTCCACCAACCCTCCATCCACCAGCAGATGTCCTTGATAGCGCACCGGCGGGTACACGCCCGGTACCGACATGCTGGCGCGCATGGCTTCGGTGAGATTGCCATGCTCCAGCACCACTTCCTGGCCGGTATCAATATCGGTTGCCACCGCGCGGAACGGTATCGGCAGTTTGCTGAAATCCGTGGACGGGTTGCTGGCAAGCGCCAGCACGTTGAGCACGCGGCTTGGATCATTGCCGCTGATGACGCCTTGGGGCAGGAAGAAGCGGCCACCGGCATAACCGAACTCCACACGCAACAGATATTTGAGCTGATCCTCCTTCTGCCGGTAGCTCAGCGCGCTGCGTGGTGTGTTATCACTCATTTCCGCCTGCACCTTGGGATCCATCAGCACGCTACGCAACGCCCGTGCGGGCATGCCCGCGGCGTACAACCCTCCGACAATGGCGCCCATGCTGGTGCCGGCGATACAGTCCACGGGAATACGCAGTTTTTTGAGGGCAAGCAGCACCCCCACGTGAGCGGCACCGCGTGCCCCACCGCCCGACAGCACCAGGCAGATGCGCGGATGGCGTACCATAGCCGCATCCGGCGCCGATGCGGTATCGGCCCGTACCGGTGAAAGCAGGATGCAGGCCAAAAGCCATGCATAGGCAATCCGTATGGCCATGGTCTTGGACATCATGGTGAAAACGTAAGAAAAACCGCTGCGTGGCTGCAGACGCTGCATGTTAGCGGAACCCGTTGGCAGCAGCCAGAGCAAGGTCGGTTGCCTTTATCCTCTGCGTCTGCTTACATGGGTCCATGTCACATGCCGTCCAATGGATTCTCGCTGTCTGTCTGGTTGGCACGATGAGCATGCTGGCGCCGCGACCGGTATCGGCCGCCGCGGCCAACGAGGCTCTGGTGCTGCACGTGGATGGCGCCATCGGCCCCGCCATGGCGGATTATGTGGTGCAAGGCCTGGACGCGGCCGCCGACCGGAACGCCGAACTGGTCATATTGGAAATGGATACTCCCGGCGGTCTCGACAGCGCCATGCGCCGCATCATCAAGGCGATACTGGCTTCCCCCGTGCCGGTCGTGACCTATGTGGCACCCAGCGGTTCACGGGCCGCCAGTGCCGGCACCTATATTTTGTATGCCAGTCACATTGCGGCCATGGCACCGGCCACCAATCTGGGCGCGGCTACACCGGTCGAGCTGATGGGTGGAAGCTCGCCCACACCCGCTGTGCCCAAGACCGCTGAAGAGCGCAAGGTACTGAATGACGCAATCGCCTACATACGCGGGCTCGCCATGCAGCGTGGCCGCAATGCCGATTGGGCGGAACAAGCGGTACGTAATGCGGCGAGCCTAACGGCTGAGCAGGCGCTGCAACAGCATGTCATAGACCTCATGGCCACTAATGTCCCTGACCTGCTCACCAAACTCAACGGCCGCAGCGTCGTGACGGAAGCCGGTACCGTCACACTGCACACCGCCGGTATCAGAATATTCGAGTACCGGCGCGACTTTCGCGTCAAATTTCTGGCGGCGCTTACCGATCCTACTGTAGCCTACATCCTGCTGCTGATCGGCATCTATGGCCTGATGTTTGAAGGCTTTAATCCGGGTGGCGTGCTACCCGGGGTTGCGGGTGCCATTGCGCTGCTGCTTGCCCTCTACGCCTTTCATGCGCTACCGGTCAATTTTGCCGGTCTGGCACTTATCATTCTGGGCATTATTCTGTTCGTGACTGAAACTTTTGTGCCGGCTTACGGCACACTCAGCATTGGCGGCCTCACTGCTTTCGTGATCGGCTCCATCATTCTGATGGATACTCATGTGCCGGGTTTCGCCATTTCCCGCAGCCTCATTGGCGGCTTGAGTACCACCGCCGCCCTAGTCATCATCGGTACTCTCTGGTTTGCGGTGCACGCGCGTCGGAGACCTGTGGTCACCGGCGCGGAAGAGTTGGTGGGCAGCAGCGGCCATGTACTCACCGATTTCATCGAAGGCGGCGGCACCATACGCGTACACAGTGAAATCTGGAACGCCGAAAGCCGTGTGCCGCTTCATGCCGGCGACACCGTCAGAGTCATCGGACGGGAAGGACTCAAATTAATCGTAGAACCAGTTCGGTCATCCATCGAGGAGGATCGCCAATGAGTATTTTTATACTTGTCATCGTCGTTATTTTTGCCATCATCGTCTTCAGTGCTCTCAGGATACTGAAGGAATACGAGCGTGGCGTCATCTTCACCTTCGGACGCTTCGATAAGGTCAAGGGACCGGGCATCATCCTCGTCATCCCCGTCGTGCAACAAATGAGCAAGGTGGATCTGCGTACCGTGGTCATGGAGGTGCCCCCGCAGGACGTGATTACCCGCGACAATGTCCCCGTGAAGGTGAATGCAGTCATTTATTTCCGCATCATTGACCCGGAAAAGGCCATCATTCAGGTAGCGGATGTTTACGATGCCACCAGCCAGCTCGCGCAGACAACGCTGCGCGCGGTACTCGGCCAGCACGAACTGGATGACATGCTGGCTGCCCGCGACAAGCTGAACACCGACATCCAGGGCATCCTCGACCGGCATACCGACGCCTGGGGCATGAAGGTTACCAACGTGGAAATCAAGCAGGTGGATCTGGATGAAAATATGATCCGTGCCATTGCACGGCAGGCGGAAGCCGAGCGCTCACGCCGCGCCAAGGTCATCAACGCAGAAGGCGAGCTGCAAGCCTCGCAGAAACTCATGGAAGCGGCGCAGACCCTGGTACAGCAGCCCCAGGCCATCCAGCTGCGCTACCTGCAAACGCTGGTGGAAGTGGCGGGCGACAAGAGCTCAACCATCGTTTTCCCCCTGCCCATAGATCTTTTCGAGCCTTTACTGAAAAAGCTGCAAAAATAGACAGCACGAGACACCATAACAAGACCAAGGGTCGCTTTGCAGCCCTTGGTCTTTATCGAGAGTCTGATTCCGCTTACTTGGACGCGTACGCCAGGCTGAAGGCGCCCGGCCCCACATGAATGCCCGCCGTGGTGCTCATGACCGACAGCAGCGTCTCCACTTTATTGCTCATGGCACACTGGATAAAGTCGCTGTAGCCCGGGAAGGATTTCACTTCTTCCGGGTTACCCGCATAGCTCATGCACACCACTTTGCTCAACAGGCCGTGTTCTATGGCTTCAATGGCCATATCGAACAACTTGTGCACGGCATTATCGTAGCCACGCACCGTGGTAACGGCCTCCGTTTCACCACGGTAGGACTTGAGGATGGGTTTGATATCAAACATGGTTCCCATCTGATACTTGAACCAGCCGACGCTTTTATCGCCTTTCTGATGAGCACGCGTGCGCACATAGAAAAGATCCTGGGGTACCACGTATGCGTGCACGTGCTGCGAAAAGTTTTCCACATGCTGGCGCAGTTTGTCGAACATGATGTCCTCCTGCCCTCGCACGGCGCGCAATGCCTCGTACACCACTACCGCCTGTCCGGTAAACAGCGTCTTGCTGTCAATCACGCGCAAACCGAACTGCTCGTCCAAACCCGCAGCGCGACGGCGCTCCTTGTAACCGGAGAGAATCATGAAGGACGCCTGGGTCGCGTTCTCGAACACCGGGCTGCGGCGGCTGGATACGGTTATGACCAGCACACGGTCATACTTGAGCACCAACTGGTCCAGGAACAGATCACGGATAGCTTTGGTTGACAGTGGTGTGGTGGAAATTTCCAGATCCTTCTCCGCCACGAAACGGCGGTAAAAATCCATGGTCTGCTCCGGGTCGCGCATGTCTTTGAATGTCATGTTGCCAAAGTGCAACACGACCGGCATGATCTCCAGACCCTGCTGCTCGATGAACGAACGCGGCAGATCGCAGGCGGAATCAATGACAAGGCCGATTTTTTGTGGCATGAACTGCGCTCCTGAGGCTGAATTCTGCGCCTATACTGCTTGTCTCTCCCCAGCCCCTGGATGGCCGGGTGCCCTTAAAGCATAGCCTAAATTAGCATAGCTCCGGTAAATTATCTTGATCTTTCCTGAGCTTGCCCATCTTTATTGAATCCATGTGCGAGCTGTGGCCCCCTAAATCTTATGGGCGTTTGCTTTTCCCGGTGCCGGGGACTTCCTGCACGATGCGCACCGGAAACGGCTCCGCCAGACTGCCCGTGGTCAGGGAACGGTAGGGATACGGCAGTTCGATACCATGGCGGTCAAAGGTTCTTTTGATGTCTTCCGCCAGACCCGTACGCGTAACCGTATAATTCTCACTCTGTGTCCAGACCGAAAACTGCAGATTGAGGGAGGAATCTCCGAACTGCTGGAACAAGATCGTGGGCCGCGGCTCGATCAGACACAGCGGATGATTGTCAGCCACCTCCAAAAGTACCTCGCGCACCCGACCGAGATCCTCCTTGTAACCCACACCGATCTGCAAATCGATCCGACGGATGGGAAAGCGGGTCAGATTGGTGATCTCAGATTTCACCAGCGTCTCGTTAGGTACGCGCACAAACAAATTATCGAAAGTACGCAGTTTCACGGATAACAGATCAATTGACAGTACCTCACCGGTGGTATCCCCGATTTTTATGACGTCGCCGAGGGCAAAGGATTTTTCGCCAATGAGGAACAAGCCGCTTATAAGATTGGATGCCGAAGTCTGTGAGGCAAAGCCCAGTGCCACCGTAAGGATACCGGCAGCACCCAGAAAGATGTTGCTGATGTCATGGCTTACCTGCCGTAATCCCAGCACGATAGCAAGTATCAATATCGAATAAAATACCAGGCGGCGTGTGAGTACACCACGGTGTCTGTCCATACGACGCATGGCCATACGGCCCACAAGACGTGCACAAATCTGCGCAATCAGCAAACCAATCGCCATGACAATGATGGCGCGCACCCAGGCAAGCGCAGCTGCGCTGTCAATAAAATCCAGAAAATGCATCAAATCGCGCTGCATGGGCTACCCAAAAAAACGGCTCAGGGCACGCAGCACAGTTTTGTCTTCCTGCATCTGCCGCGGACCACCAACGCGCTGCACCTGCGCTGCGCCTGGCAGACTTATATCGCCGAGTTGCAGCGTGGCCTCCTCCCTGTGCGTACGTCGCTCTAGTGTCACCGACTGGGTCCAGAAATGTCCGCGCTCATTCACACTCAAGCTGAGTAACGGCATCGGTACACTCAGGCGTTCCACCGCCAAGGTATCACTGCCATGATTGTGTATATGCACTGGCGTCACGGCGCGGTGCGGACGCGGCACAATATCTTCAACGCGCAATTGTGCCAGCGTGCGGCTGGCATAACACATCTCTCCATGGCGTGTGTCGGGTCCGAACCAGGTATCAGAAGGTCGCAATGTCGGCAGTTCTACCAACGGCGTGGAACTATGCCCCACAAACACTTGCACCCAAAGCGGGGTGCTGACGAAGAGCATGATTTCCTCTCCACCGGGAATATATAGCGGCATTTCCGGTCGCACCACCATGGACCGGTCCGCCGACGCCGGAACCAGCCGCAAGGGCTTGCCGGTTTCGCGAAAGCTGAAACGGCAGGCTGCCATGCCATCTGCGGGTTTCTCGACGGGCAGGGGCATTTCCACCTGCGCCACGGGCCGCATAAGTTCTTCACCGGAACGCCAAGCTATACGCCATTCCTTCTCCAGCCGTTGTGCCCACAGCACCAGGGGGCCCACATACCAGCGCGCCATGGTATTGGCCGCAAGAATATATTCGCCCCACCATGGTTGCAGGGAAGCATGGTCATCAGGTTTCATCATGCTTTATCCGTTCCCAGATGGCATCCATTTCCTCAAGCGTGGCTTCTTCGGGGCGTTTACCGCAGTTTGCCAATTCTGTTTCCACCCTGGCAAAGCGCCGCTCGAACTTGCGGTTGGTGCCGCGCAAGGCCTGTTCGGGATCCACTTCCAGCTTGCGCGCCAGATTGGCCACTGCGAACAGGACATCACCCAATTCATCCACGACGCGTGTATGCGGCGCACCGCACGTGATCTCGGTTTCCAGTTCAGAAATCTCTTCGCGGATCTTGGCCAGTACCGGTGTCATCTCCGGCCAATCAAAACCCACACGGGCGGCACGTTGCTGCAATTTCACGGCGCGCGTCAATCCCGGCAGCCCGGTGGGCACGCTGCCCAACACATCGTTATTTCCACTTTTCTGCCTGCGTTCTCCAACCTTACACATCTCCCAATCTTGCTTCTGCTCGTACAAGTCGGCGAATGTGACCTTCCCAAATACATGTGGGTGACGGGCTAACAACTTGTCGTTGATAACTTGCACCACATCCGCGAATGCAAAAATACCCCGTTCCTCGGCCATGCGTGCATGGAATACCACCTGCAACAGCAGGTCACCCAACTTGTCCCGCAACGCTTGCATGTCCTGGCGTTCGATGGCATCCGCCACCTCATAGGCTTCTTCCACCGTGCAGGGGGCAATGCTGTGGAAATCCTGCTGCCGGTCCCCGGGACAGCCTGTGCGCGCATCCCGCAAAGCCGCCATGATTTCCAACAGGCGCTGCATGTCTTTCATGCGGCCTCCATGTGCTCCAGCTTGTTCAGAAAATTGACCAGCATGGCCGCTGTAGCCCCCCAGATAGTGTGGTGATCGTACTCAAATGCGTAATACCCCACATCGCGGCCGACCAGTTGGCTTTGTCGTAGCTGGCGGTTGCGCGGATCACTCAGGAAAACCAGCGGCACCTCGAAGACCGCCGCTACTTCCAGCGGGTCCGGATCGAGATGGAAATCGGGTTTTATCAAGCCCACCACCGGTGTGACCGCATACCCGGTGATGGTCAGGTAACCGTCCAGGAAACCCACCACCTCCACGAAACGTCGTTGCAGACCAGTTTCTTCCTCGGTTTCCCGCAATGCCGTCTGCACCGGGTCCGAATCCGTCACTTCCCGGCTGCCGCCGGGGAAACTCACCTGACCCGCATGATCCTGCAGCCGATCCGTGCGCTGGGTAAGCAAAATGGTCGGGCCTTGAGGGCGTGCCACCACCGGCACCAGAACCGCAGCGGGTTTCCAGGGCGGCTTCGGCCGCATATCAGGCGGCAGATCGCCCCCTGCGCGTCGCGACGTGAAATTGAGGGGTGGTTGTGAGCCCCTGAGACAGAGGCGGATAAGTGATTCAAAATCTTCAGAAGATTTTTGCATATCAACAAGTTATAAGCTATTTCTCATAAAATATCTCACTACTTCTTGATACCGCCCTGGGTGAGATCCAGCGGATCCAGAAGCGCCTTCAGGCGCGCTTCGGAAAGCCCGGTCATTTCCTTGGCCACCTCCAGAATGGGGCGTTGCTGTTTATAGGCCTGCTTGGCAATGGCAGCACCTTTCTCGTAACCGATCACCGGATTCAAAGCCGTCACCAGGATGGGGTTCTTGTCCAGGGTTTCCTTGAGATGGGCTTGGTTGACTACGAAACCCGTGATGGCGTTGTCCGCCAGAATCCGTGCCGCATTCGCCAGCAGTTCCATGCTTTGCAGCAGGTTATAGGCGATCACCGGGAGCATTACGTTCAATTGGAAATTGCCTGCCTGGCCCGCCACTGTGATGCTCACGTCATTGCCAATGACATGCGCCGCCACCATGGTCACGGCTTCCGGAATCACCGGGTTCACCTTGCCTGGCATGATGCTGGAGCCGGGCTGGAGCACCGGCAGGGCGATCTCACCGAGACCCGCCAGCGGGCCGCTGTTCATCCAGCGCAGATCATTGGAAATTTTCATCAGGCTCACGGCAACGGTCTTCAGTTGCCCGGAAAGCTCCACTGCCGTGTCCTGGCAGCTCAGGGACTCGAAATAATTTTCACTGGTTCGGAACGGGATTCCGGTGCGTTTGCCGAGTTCGCCGGCGATACGTTTGCCAAACTCCGGATGCGCATTGATCCCGGTCCCCACCGCCGTGCCGCCCTGTGCCAGCGCTTGCAACCGGGGCAATACCGCTTCCACGCGGGAAATGCCATGGCGTATCTGGGTTGCCCAACCGGACAGCTCCTGGCTCATGCGTACCGGCATGGCATCCATGAGGTGCGTGCGACCGGTTTTCACTACCTGATCGCTTTCCCTGGCCTTGGCTTCGATAGTTTCCGCCAAATGGACAAGCGCCGGTAACAGTTTTTCTTTCACTTCCAGTGCCGCGCTTACATGGATTGCTGTGGGAATGGAATCATTGCTGCTTTGGCCCATATTCACATGGTCATTGGGGTGTACCGGCTGCCTGGCCTTTTCCGTGGCCAAGTGTGCAATCACCTCATTGGCATTCATGTTGGTGCTGGTACCGGAACCGGTCTGAAACACATCAATGGGGAAATGTCTGTCATGCCCGCCCTCCGCCACCTCCAGCGCCGCGGCCTCAATGGCTTGGGCACGCACCCCATCCAGCATTCCCAACCCGTGATTGACGCTGGCGGCAGAAGCCTTGATGAGACCCAGTGCACGAATGAAGGCACGGGGTAAAACCAGGCCGCTGATGGGGAAGTTCTGTACAGCACGCTGGGTCTGGGCGCCCCACAATGCATCAGCGGGCACCTTCAGCTCACCCATGCTGTCGTGTTCCACACGGTAGGGTTTTTCTGACATAGGCCTCTCCCGGAGAGATGAATTCAAATTCCCTACATAACACCCTGATCTGAGGGTATAATTATAACCAGCTTTCCGGGGTAATCGGGCAACGCAGAGCCACCCGGAATACTTAAGTTATTATCCGCAATCCAGCCAGCATTTGCACGGAACTCACATGCAACTGTCACCGCTGACGGCGCTTTCACCATTGGATGGACGCTACGCCGCCAAGTTCGATGCACTCCGCGGTTTATTCAGCGAATACGGCCTGATGCGCCAGCGCATCCGCGTGGAAGTGTCCTGGCTTATGACGCTAAGCGAAACGCCCGAGATTTCAGAAATCAAGCCACTGAGTGATGACGCCAAAACGCAACTGCAGCAGCTCGTAGAAGGTTTTGACCTGGTTGCTGCCGCTCACGTCAAGGCCATTGAAGCCACTACCAACCATGATGTGAAGGCAATCGAGTATTACCTCAAGGAAAATGTGCGCGGCTACGCTGAATTGGAGCATGTGAGCGAATTTCTGCATTTTGCCTGCACGTCCGAAGATATCAACAATCTTGCCTACGCATTGCTGTTGGGGGAAGCCCGCGAAAAACACCTGCTACCCATGATGGACAAAATGAGCGAGCGCATGCGTGGGCTGGCGCACCGCTATGCCGAACTTCCCATGCTGGCGCGTACCCACGGCCAACCGGCCTCACCCACCACACTGGGTAAAGAACTGGCCAACATGGTATTCCGCATGCGTCGGCAGCATGCGCAATTGGCCGCGGTAAGCCTCACTGGCAAGTTAAATGGCGCAGTCGGCAACTACAACGCACATTTGGCGGCTTACCCGGATGTTGACTGGCCCACACTGAGCAGGAGACTGGTGGAATCACTGGGTCTTGCATGGTCGCCCTACACGGTCCAGATCGAGCCCCATGATTACATGGCGGAATACTTTGATGCTTTGGCGCGTTTCAACACCGTGCTCATTGATGCCTGCCGCGACATTTGGGGATACATCTCGCTGGGTTACTTCCGCCAGAAAACCGCCGTCGGTGAAGTGGGCTCATCAACCATGCCGCACAAGGTCAATCCCATTGATTTTGAAAACTCGGAGGGCAATCTTGGTATTGCCAATGCCTTGCTGCGCCATTTTGCGGAAAAACTGCCTATCTCACGCTGGCAGCGGGATCTCACCGATTCCACGTTACTGCGCAATGTGGGTGTCGCTATCGGCCACAGCGTACTGGCTTATGAGTCCTTCCTGAAAGGACTCAGCAAACTGGAGGCCGATGTCGAGAGAATGAACGCTGATCTGGACAGCAACTGGGAAGTGCTTTCGGAGGCCATTCAAACTGTAATGCGACGCTATGGACTTGCAGCACCCTATGAGCAGCTCAAATCCCTGACGCGCGGTAAGCATATTGCTCAAGACGCCTTGCGGCAGTTCATCAAAGATCTGGAAATCCCCAACCAGGCCAAGCAGCGGTTGCTGGCCCTGACACCCGCTGACTATGTCGGCCTCGCCGCACAGCTTGCCCGTGAAATTTAATGCATGAGCGGCATGACCCTTCTGGGTGGTCTCACGCCACGTGCGTTCCTGCACCGTCATTGGCAAAAAACACCCTGTCTTATCCGCAAGGCGGTGCCCGGATTCATTCCACAGATTTCACCGAATGAACTGGCGGGACTGGCCTGTGAAGAGACTGTCGGATCCAGGCTGATAATCAAAATCCGCACGCTGGCTGGTTGGCGGGTACGTCATGGTCCTTTCAAGAAAGAGGACTTCCGCACTTTACCGGCAAGAAACCAGGCGCTGCTGGTACAGGACACGGACAAGCATCTGCCGACGCTTGCTGGATTCCTGGATAATTTCCGTTTCATTCCCAGTTGGCGCATCGATGATCTCATGGTCAGTTATGCCACGGACGGTGGTTCCGTCGGTGCACACGTGGATGCCTACGATGTATTTCTGTTGCAGGCCCAGGGCCGGCGGCGATGGGCGATCAGCAGCAAACCCCAACGTAAGGCTCATCAGATGCCGGGGTTGGAACTGCAGCAAGTGCGCGCCTTCAAGCCGCAACATACCTGGGTGCTGGAACCGGGTGACATGCTGTATCTGCCGCCGGGCGTAGCGCATCATGGAGTGGCCATCGGTAAATGCATGACTTTTTCCATCGGTTGCCGTGCGCCCACGGACGCGGAAATGCTTGCCGACCCGAGCAGCTTGTTGCTGGAACGCACGCATAATGCACGGCGTTACTCCGATCCTGATCTGGCGCCGGCCACCAGCGACCCCGGCCTCATTTCGGAAAAACTCCATGCCGCCATCCGCCGCAGGCTGCGCAGCGCCCTGCATCCAAGTGATGCTGAACTGGATGACTGGTTTGGACGCTTCATCACCGAGTCGAAATCCTGGCTGTCGCCGATCCCGGCGCGACGGCCGCTTGCGACCGCCCTGCTGCGCCAGAGGCTTGCCTCCGGCCGAGGGTTGGTGTGCGATCTGGCTATGAACATGGCCTGGTGCCACGCCAAATCGCATACTGTAAAACTATTTGTAAACGGTCATTGCCAGTCGCTCCCCACTCGGCTGTCGGGATTGGCGCAACTGCTGTGCGGGCATCGCCACTATGCCACCAACAAGCTAAAATTCTATTTGATCCACAAGGAAGCCGTTGAGACTCTCGCCGACCTATACAACATGGGAATGCTGCACTTCCAATGAATGTCCGTCCCTACTCCGTGCGCAAAGCGGACTGGCACTCTGATCGTACAGCGATTCGTCGCGTACGTCTTGATGTCTTCGTGCATGAGCAGCACGCACCCGAGAAATTCGAGTGGGATGGCCTGGATGAATCTTGCTTGCATGCGCTGGCATCGGATGCCGGTGACAGGCCCATCAGAACCGGACGGCTGCTCGACAATGGCCAGATCGGCCGCATGGCGGTGCTGGCTTCCTGGCGCGGCACCGGCGGACGAAGCGCATGCATATAGTCATGCAGAATGTTCCCTGCACGCCCAAGTGCAGATCACTCCCTATCTATGAGCGCTACGGCTTCGCGACTCAAGGCGGCAAGTCCATGGATGCCAATATCCCGCATCGTCACATGATACCGGACTTCAGGACCGCGCCGCCGTGAACAAAAATTCTGTCAGTTACCGTGAGCTGGCCACATCCGCAGATAATTGCCGAGCCGCTGCGGCATTGGCTGCAGGCGCACGCAGAACACTTGCCCTATTCACACGGGATATGGAACGGACGATCTATGACACCACCGAGTTTGCGACGGCGGTACAGCAGCTTGCCCTGCGCAGCCGCTTTTCGCGTATCCGCATCGCAGTCATTGATCCGCTTCCTGCCATCAAAGACGGCCACCGCTTGATTGAACTGGGAAGGCGGCTCAGCAGCTTCATCGAGTTTCGCCGACCAGCGGCGGAACATGCCACGCTTGCCGATGCATTCCTGATTGCCGATGAAAGCGGTCTGCTCTACCGTCCCCTGGCCAGCCATTATGAAGGCTACATGGATACCGACGATCCTCATGCCGCCCGCACGCACCTGCATGCTTTTGAAGTGATATGGGAACTGGCGGAACCGGAGCCTGAATTCCGCCGCCTCAGCCCGTAGCCGTGTCACAGCCTGCCGCCACGGGCCTGAGGAAACCACAGCAATGGTGACACTATGACCTGGAAACCACACGTTACGGTGGCCGCAATCGCGGAACATGATGGCAGATTCCTGCTGGTGGAAGAGCGGGTCCACGATACACTGGTCATCAACAATCCTGCCGGTCACCTGGAAGAGTCGGAGAATTTCATTGACGCCGTGCGCCGCGAAACCCTGGAAGAAACCGGCTGGGAGTTTGAACCCGATGCGGTGACCGGCATTTATCTGCTTAAAAACCTCAGCCTGGATGCCACGTTTCTGCGCATCGCTTTCTGCGGCCACTGCACCCGGCATCATCCTGACCGGCCGCTGGACCGGGGTATCATCGGTTCCAGATGGTTAACGCGCGCGGAGCTCGACAGCGCCAGCCTGAGCCTGCGCAGCCCCCTGGTCACACGCTGCATTGATGATTACCTGGCTGGCCGGAGATTTCCTCTGGACATCCTCACCTGCATCGCTCCGGTCGCCATCCCGTGCCGCGACACCCGCACATGATATCCGGCGCAACGCGTAAAATAATCATATGAATAATCTCGCCAGAGCCCGGGTGATCGTCGGTCTGTCAGGCGGCGTGGATTCCGCCGTAGCTGCCCTGCTGTTGCAGGAGCAGGGCTATACCGTGGAAGGTTTGTTCATGGACAATTGGGAAGATGATGAAGCAGAGACTTATTGCACGGCGGCACAGGATTTCCTGGATGCACGCCAGATATGCGAACAGCTCGACATCCCCCTGCATAAGGTAAATTTCGCTGCCGCATACCGTGAGCGCGTGTTTCAAGATTTTCTCGATGAATACGCTGCGGGCCGCACGCCCAACCCCGATGTGCTGTGCAACAATGAAATCAAATTCAAGGCGTTCCTTGACTACGCGCTGCGACTGGGAGCGGATTATATCGCTACCGGGCATTATGCCCGCACCCGGCGGATCGGGAATGAAGTGCGGCTTCTGCGCGCCCGTGATGAAAGTAAGGATCAGACATATTTTCTGCATGCCGTTGCACAAACTGCGTTGGCAAAAACCCTGTTCCCCGTGGGGGAATTGCTCAAAAATGAAGTACGCCGGCGGGCGCGGCAGGCCGGGTTTTCCAATCATGCAAAAAAAGACAGCACCGGCATCTGTTTCATCGGCGAACGAAAATTCAGCAATTTCCTCGGCAAATATCTGCCGGCGCAGCCAGGATACATTGAAACGCCGGAAGGGACGCTTGTCGGCACGCATCGCGGGCTCATGTATTACACCCTTGGTCAGCGGCAGGGACTCGGTATCGGCGGACGGCGCGATGCGGCAGAAACCCCCTGGTATGTAGCCGCCAAGGATATCAAACGCAATGTTCTGGTTGTGGTACAGGGCCATGAACATCCTATGTTGATGCAGCAGTCGCTGATCGCCGACAAACTCCATTGGATTTCGACCGCGCCGTCCGCACCTGGTTTCGACTGCACGGCGAGATGCCGCTACCGTCAGGCGGATCAGCTCTGTCATGTGACGCTCCCGGATGCACACCGCTGTCATGTGGAATTCCTAACACCACAGCGCGCATTGACACCCGGCCAGTATGTGGTCTTCTACTGCGGCGATGAATGCCTTGGAGGTGGAGTGATCGCCGATGTGGGAGGAACAATAATGAAAAATGAGGTGATAGCCAGCCTGCCCATATGGAGTGTGGCATGACCCGGCCGTTGGCGGATCGGGTACTGGCCCTGGCGGGAGTCGTTCAGGCCGCGACCCTGGTCAATGATGTGGCCACGGCCGGCCATACCGACGAGATGTCCATCCATACCACCATCAGCAGCATCATCAAAACAGAAGCGGCGGATGTGCCCGAGGTTTTTGGCGGCTTGCGCGGTCTAGGCTGCGGCTTGCAGACGCTTGCCCGCCTGCTAGGCCAGGAACACCAGCCCGCAGACGTGGCCGTACTGCGTTACACCTTGAGCCTGCTGCAATTGCAGGGAAAGGTGATGCGACGCCAGGCACTCAAGGAAGTTCTCGAAGGCGGGATCAGACGGGCACAGGATCAAATCCTGCATTTCGGACCCACCCATGCCAACGTTCTGGCTGGGCTGGCGGACACGTACTTGCACAGTGCCGGCGCTGTTCAGCCTCGCATCATGGTCACGGGGGATGTGGCGCACCTGCAAAACCAGAGAGTCATCAATCTGGTGCGCAGTTTGCTACTCGGCGGCTTGCGCGCGGCGGTATTGTGGCGCCAGTGCGGTGGTTCTCGCTGGGCACTGTTGTTCATGCGTGCCAGCCTGCACAAGGAAGCTCAGCGGCTGCTGCGTGAAAGCGGCCGCTATGCCTGAACTGCCACGGCTGCAGCGCTTCCCTTATAATAGTTGCACGAGATATCAGATCTGTACCTCAAGCGCCGCCACCTGACGACGGACGAGTATATTTCCCTTCCCTTCCGGAGATGCCATGAACGACAGCTTCGAATCACGCACCATGCTGAATGTCGGCACTAAAACCTACGAAATTTTCAGACTGGACGCGCTGGAAAACAAGTACAACGTCTCGCGCCTGCCCTATTCTCTCAAGATTCTGCTGGAAAATCTGCTGCGTCTGGAGGACGGTACCACAGTCACGCCTGAGGATATCGAGGCACTGGCCAACTGGGACCCTAAAATCGAATCTGACAAGGAAATCGCCTTCACGCCTGCGCGCGTGCTCATGCAGGATTTCACCGGCGTGCCCGCGGTGGTGGACCTCGCCGCCATGCGCGAAGCAATGCAGCAACTGGCCGGTGACGCAAAGAAGATCAATCCGCTGGTGCCGGCGGAACTGGTCATTGACCACTCTGTACAAGTGGATTTCTACGCCCAACCGGATGCACTAAACAAAAACGGTGAAATGGAATTCGCACGCAATAAGGAACGTTACTCCTTTCTACGCTGGGGCCAGAAGGCCTTCCATAATTTCAAGGTGGTGCCGCCGGATACCGGTATCTGCCATCAAGTAAACCTGGAATATCTCTCGCGCGTGGTATTCGAACGGCAAGTGAATGGCACGCTGCAGGCCTATCCGGATACGCTGGTGGGCACCGACTCCCACACTACCATGGTGAACGGTCTGGGCGTGCTGGGTTGGGGCGTGGGCGGCATTGAGGCGGAAGCCGCCATGCTCGGCCAGGCTTCCACCATGCTCATCCCACAGGTAATCGGTGTACGGTTGTCCGGCAAGCTGCCGGAAGGCACCACCGCCACAGACCTGGTGCTCACCATTGCCGAGCTGCTGCGCAAAAAGGGAGTCGTAGGCAAGTTCGTGGAATACTTCGGTCCGGGCGTGCCGAACCTACCGCTGGCCAATCGTGCGACGCTTGGCAACATGTCGCCCGAGTTCGGTTCCACCTGTGCCATCTTTCCCATAGACCAGGAAACCCTGAATTATCTGCGCTTGAGTGGGCGCAGTGAGGAACATATTCAGTTGGTGGAGACTTATGCCAAAACCCAGGGGCTGTGGCATGAAGCGCAGCATGTAGCTGCCGAATACAGCGACGTGCTGGAGCTTGACCTTTCCAGAATCGAACCGAGTCTTGCCGGCCCGAAACGCCCGCAGGATCGTATCCCGCTTGGATCCGCCAAGAACCTGATTGCAAAACACATGGCCAGCATGGCGGCAGAGCGTGTGCAAAAGGTCAGCGAGGAACCCCGTTTTGAAGACGAAGGCGGCGCAATTACTGTGAATGCACACAACATGGATGGCAACGCCGGTGTCGCCACTGTGTCCATGGATGGACAAACCTTCAAACTGAAGGATGGCGATACGGTGATTGCTGCCATTACCAGCTGCACCAACACCTCTAATCCAGAGGTGATGCTCGGCGCGGGCCTGCTGGCACGCAAAGCACGAACTGAAGGCATCAAGGTCAAGCCGTGGGTAAAAACCAGCCTGGCACCGGGCTCCAAGGTTGTCACGGATTATCTGCGTAAGGCCAATCTGCTGGATGATTTGTCGGCTCTGGGCTTCAACTTGGTGGGCTACGGCTGCACCACCTGTATCGGAAATTCAGGACCATTGCGTCCCGAGATCAGCGAGGGCCTCCGTAAAAGCGATCTGATAGCAAGCGCGGTGTTATCCGGCAACCGCAACTTCGAGGGCCGCATCCACCCGGAAGTCAAGATGAACTTCCTGGCATCGCCGCCGCTGGTAGTGGCCTATGCACTTGCCGGCACCATGAACATTGATCTGCTGCATGAACCGCTGGGCGCAGGCAAGAATGGCAGGCCGGTATATCTCAAGGATATCTGGCCAAGCCAGAAGGAAATATCGGATATCATCGCCGGCAATATTGATTCCGGCATGTTCAAAAAAGTCTACGATCAGGTGTTCGATGGTGACAAAAACTGGAATAGTCTCAAGGTGCCCGATGGGGAAATCTATCATTGGGAAAAGAATTCAACTTATGTGCGCAATCCACCCTATTTTACCGGCATGCGTAAACAGCCCGATGCGGTACAAGACATCCACAACGCGCGCGTGCTGGCATTGCTCGGAGATTCAGTCACCACCGATCACATCTCGCCAGCCGGCAACATCAAGAAGGACAGTCCTGCGGGTAGATACCTCATGGAAAACGGCGTGCAACCTAAAGACTTCAACTCCTATGGCTCGCGCCGTGGCAACCATGAAGTGATGATGCGTGGCACTTTCGCCAATATCCGTCTACGCAACCTGCTGGCTCCGGGCACTGAAGGTGGCGTCACTACCTACATCCCCAGTGGGGAGGTCATGTCCATCTATGACGCTTCGGTTAAATATCAACGGGATAAGACACCACTCTTGGTCATGGCTGGTGAGGAATACGGAAGCGGTTCCTCACGGGACTGGGCCGCCAAGGGCACTCTGCTGCTTGGCGTGCACGCCGTCATCGCCAAAAGTTTCGAGCGCATCCACCGCTCCAACCTCATCGGCATGGGCGTGCTGCCATTGCAGTTCCACAAGGGTGAGGATGCCGGGTCACTGGGTCTTAGCGGCAAGGAGAAATACACTATTGCAGGCCTTGACGGCGCCAAAGCCCGGGAAGTGTCTGTAAAAGCCCAAGGCGAAGACGGCAAGTCCATCACCTTCAAAGTCCGCGTGCGTCTCGATACGCCCAGGGAGCGGGATTACTATCGCAATGGCGGCATCCTGCAGTATGTATTGCGGCAGCTTGCCGCATAAAAAACCGCCATCATCTTAGCGGATGATGGCGGTATAACTTGTTGGTGTCGCTGGTATCAATATCTGGCTTTTGCGATCTTCCACACCACCGGCTGCCATTTTCCGGCCGCTTGGAATTTTGCGCCGATGTAATAGGCCTTGCCGGCTGCCACACTGACCTTCAATTCATGTTCTGCCTGACCGTACCGGGTACTGCGTTGCAGGCCCGGTAAATCGGCCAGGTTCACGCTTCGGCTTACCCTGACCCTGAAAGTATATTTGCCGGGTTTGATCCACAGCACCCCTTGATCCGAGCGGTTCGTGAGCCTGCCGTCCACAGCCCAGATTTCCACGGGCCATATCTGCCGCGCTGTCTCGTTGACGTTCAGATACAGCACGGCATGGGGTTTGCTGGGGGAACCCACGAAGGGCGAAGCCACCGCCGCGGCACATACCGCCGCAAGCAGAAGCCCTGCTGCCCACCCAAGAGAATTTTGTATCGCAGTTTTCATCGGTTGCCTCCTGTATGCCCGCACAGACATTGTTGCAAGTATAGTTCAAGAATACCCGGCTTTCCGTTGCTACTCTCCCCGCGCCACCGGCCGCTGCGGGTCGCAGATCCATTCGCTCCAGGAACCGGCGTACAACCGGGCGCCCGTGAGACCCGCCACCTCCATGGCCAGCAGGTTGTGGCAGGCGGTGACTCCGGAACCGCACATGCACACCGCTTGCTCCACCGACATGCCTGCCAACAGCGGTTCGAAACGGCGGCGTAATTCCTGCGGGCTGCGGAAACGGCCATTAATTTCAACGTTTTCATCATAGGGAAGGTTGACAGCCCCGGGTATATGGCCGGCCACCGCATCTAGGGGCTCCACCTCTCCCCGGAAGCGGGCCGGTGTGCGTGCATCCAGCAGCCGGCCGGAGCGATGGCCGTTGACCAAAGCCATGATTTCTGTGCTGTTGACCCAGAGCCGGTCATCGGGGGGCAGGTATCGGAATGACCGGGGTCGGTGTGGCGAGACGGAAGCCGTTACCGGCCGGCCTTCCGCTGTCCAGCGTTTCCAACCGCCATCCAGCACTGCGGTGTGCGGATGTCCCAGCCAGCGGGTCAACCACCACAGCCGGGCCGCGAATGCACCCATGGCATCGTCGTAGGCCACAAGTTGGGTGTCGGCATCCGCCCCGGCGCGGCCAAGTTTGGCGGCCAGCGTGGCCGGATCCGGCAGCGGGTGCCGGCCGCTCGCCGGAGTCACCGGACCCGCCAGATCATGATCGAGATGAAAATAGCTGGCGCCGGAGATGTGTGCGTCAGCAAAGGCCCGCTCCCCCGCCGCCGAATCCACCAGCGAAAAACGGCAATCCACCACCACCCACAGTGGATCGTGCAGGTGAGCAGCAAGCATAGAAGTATCAACCAGCGTGTCAAACATGCACGTAGTATAAAATACCCGGGTGTCACGGCGGCGCCGTAAGCACCACGCCCGCATCTCGCCACGCTGGTGGACAAGCCCGGCTGCAGCAGTATCCTCATCGGCATGCGCGACCGTATCGAAGCCGCAGTCAGGCGTGATTCCCCAGACTAGGGCATTTCGACCCACGCCGGGATATCGCGCCACGCTTCTCCCAGCTCCTCATCCAGTAACTGCCAGCGCGGCTCGTAACGCGCCACCAGTTCCCAGAAGCGCGGCGAGTGATCGAGAACCCGGGTATGTGAAAGTTCGTGGATCAGCAGGTAGCGCACCAGTTCAGGTTCCAGAAACAGTAATTTGTAGTTGAGACTCAGCGTGCCGCTGGAAGAACAGCTGCCCCAGCGGCTTTTCTGGCCACGGATTTGCAGACGGCGATAGCTGAATCCGGTGACCGCACTCATGCGTCGTGCCTTTGCACCCAGATATTCACGTGCATGGCACGCCAACCAGCGGCGCAGTGCTTCGCGACAGGCGGATTCGTCATCCCCGGCATGGTAAACCGTTATTGCATGCGCGCCGGTAGCGGTATGTACATGTGCATCCGGACAGCGCCGATAATGAACCTGCCAATATTCACCGATGGCACACAAATCCAGCGCCGCCGGCAAGGCGCGGCCCGCATCCACAATCTGAGATTGCATGCGCTGCCAAGTGTCTTGTATCCAATGTTGTTGCTTGGCAAGAAATGAGCGCACACGCTGCTTGCTCGTGTGCGGTGGTATCACAACTTCTATACCCTGCCAGGGCGTAATACGCACCTGTAGCTGCCTGGCGCGAGGGCTATGACGCCAATGGTAGGCCATCAGATCCGACATATTTTACTCCCAGGTTAATCAATTCCGGGTTCGCGATGTTCCCAAGTGACACCTGCCTGAGCCCGCCGGTTAACCTGCCAGCGGTTCGCGCACACCAACGATGGTGGATTCCGACTCAAAGTATTCCGGGATCATGAATTCAAATTCATGCCGGTGAATGGCGACGATATCGCCATGTTTCAATGCCCGGTCAGCGGTAATGTGCTCACTATTCACAAACGTGCCGTTGATGCTGCCTTGATCCATGATCCAGAAAGAATGGCCGCGGCGCTCAATGACGGCGTGGCAACGCCCTACGGTTTTCTCCTTGACCAGAACGTATTGAACTTCGGGGTCATAACCGGCCACCCGCCCTATGACGGTGGCCTTTTCCCCAAGCTCGAAGCGTTTGATGTCATTGGGATTGCTGATGTCATACAGTACTGCCCGCGGCCCCTCTGTATGTGGCATCTCAGGCCTGAGTGATTTTTGCGGCCCTTTGATGAGTCGCATATTCCAGGCCGCATGAATGCCAAATGCCGCTGCGATCAGAGCCAGCAGGCCCGCCAGCCATAACCACCCGGTATTCGCCGGCTGGCTGGATGGATGGGTGAGTGGTGTATTGAATTTCGATGATATCACCGGCCTGATAGGCGGTAACTGGGCGGCATTTGGCGCAAGCATCCCCGGCAAAGCAGGCGTGGCGGCCACGCCCCCTGCCGCCAATGTCGCACTGATGCGCTTGAATATGCCGTCAAGATCGTGCGCGTGCAGCGCCTGGAAATAGTTACCGCCGGTTGTTTCCGTCAGGGTTTGCAGCAACTTGTCATCAGCCCCTTGTGCGACTGCGACGCAGAATATCCGTATATGGTTGTACACCGCGGCTGGCAATAGTGATTGCATGATCCAGCGTGTTTTCTCCCGGTCAACGGTCTTGTTGTCTGCATGCACCAAGCCGTCACTTATCAGGATGACGCTTTTCTGCGCCCCGCTGCTTCCCTGGCCGACAAGTTCGTATAGCGCCTGCTCCAACCCGCTGGCGACATCCGTTGAGTGTCCACGATAGTCAAGATGCGTGAGTGCGTCGCGGACGTGTTCGCGATTTACATCATTGACCGGTATCAGCGGCACCAGCGGGGTTGCCGTGGCGGCGAAAACAATGATGGCGATGCGGGTGTCGGGGCCACGGCGGTTGACGAAATCAACGGCTGCCGGTACAACGAGATGTTGCGGGTCGCTGCTGCGCATGCTGCCGGAATTATTCAGCAGCAACACAACGTCCTGACTGGCCCACGCCGTCAGGTGGAGCATGCACAGCATTCCCGCCAGCAGGCCTGTCAGCACGTACCGCATCGGAAACCTTCTTGTCATCGGCGCTTGCCCCCCCTCATCACGTACCTTGCCCGGAAGCCAATTCTATTGGCCGGGCCGGAATGGGGCTAGACCAGCACCGCAAGGGCCATGGCTAGCAGATAGATCGTCGCTACAAAACCCGCCAGCCAGCTCAAAGTGCGCAACCAGGGTATGCCGATAATATACGCTGGCATATGCACCAATCGGGCGACCAGAAACACCAGAGCGGCTGCGGCGGTATACCGGGTAAAGCCGCCACTGAACGCCAGCAGCAGTACTGCCACTGCAAAGCCGGGATAATTTTCCTTGAGGTTGTCATGCGCACGCATTGCCCGCTGTCCCCACTCCGGCAATGGCGGCAAGCCTTCGGTATCACGATTGAAAATCAGCCAACCTGCGCCATAGGCCTGATATTTAGCCAGCGAGACCGGCAACCAGGAAAACATGAAAAATAATGTCATCAGCCCGAGTATCAGCATCTCATAGGACATGATTCATCTCCCACAGTCAGCGAATGTGCGCTCCTGAAGAGCAGCTCGACAGCGCCGGTACCAGCATTGATAATGACCACCTCCAGCAGGCTATTACTGCAGCACAATGCCAGATATTCTTGAGGTAAGCCATCTCGTCAAAAATTATCCAACCGTAAAAGCGGTGGATGACATCAGCTTTTTAGTACGTAGCGGAGAGTGTTTTGGCATGCTCGGCCCCAACGGTGCGGGCAAGACCACCACCGTTGAGATCATGGAAGGCCTCACACCGGCCACCAACGGCTCAGTCCGCTACCAGGGCGAACCCATGGGACCGCGTTTCCGCTCGGAAGTGGGCATCCAGTTCCAATCCACCGCGCTACAGGATTTTCTCACGGTGCGCGAAACCTTGCATCTGTTCCGCAACTTCTACCCGCGAGGCATGCACCTGGAAGAATTGGCCAAACTCTGCGCGCTGGAAGACTATCTGGATCGGGATGCACGCAAACTTTCCGGCGGCCAGCGTCAGCGGTTGTTGCTGGCGCTGGCGCTGGTGAACGACCCGGTACTATTGTTTCTCGATGAGCCTACCACTGGATTGGATCCGCAAGCACGGCACAACTTCTGGGGCCTGATACGTGATGTTAAAGCGCGCGGCAAGACCGTGATCCTCACCACCCATTACATGGAAGAAGCCTATCTGCTTTGCGATCGCATTATCATCATGGATCACGGCCGCATCATTGCGGAGGGCAAGCCCGCTACCCTGATGGCGCACCACTTCCAGGATGCGGTGCTGCAGTTGCCGCATGAGGATTTTCGTCCGGCACGCGATGCACTCACGGAGAAGGTCATGAATGTGGGCGAATACGTGGAAATTTCCACGGCCGATATCAACGCCACCATAGAATCGCTATTGAGCCATCAGGTCTCATTGGCACATCTGCAAATCCGGGCGAGAACTCTGGAAGATTTGTTTCTGGAACTCACGGGCCGGGAGCTGCGAGCGTGATCAAACGTTTTCTGGCGGTGCTCCACGCCCGCAACCTTGAATTTGTACGCGACCGCTCGGCGCTTGGCTGGAATATCGTGTTACCGGTGCTGATCGTGCTGGGCATGTGGTTTCTGTTTTCCGGCGGCGAGCAGCCCCTGTTCAAAGTAGCGGTATTCAGCGGTGACAAATCGCTTGCCAGCCTGCACAATGAGTTTCTTGAAACCCGTTTCATCCAGTACTACAGCGTACCGGATATTCAATCCGCCATCCGCAAAGTCGAGCACGACCAGAGCGACATGTTGCTGGATCTGCACGATCCTGCCCATCCCCATTATTGGGTGAACGAAAGCTCCCCCAAGGGCTACATCCTGGAAAAAATTCTTAGTGGTGAGAAGGATGTGCACTACACCCGCGAATCCGTCAGCGGCCGCGCGATTCGCTATGTGGATTGGCTGGTGCCGGGTGTTTTGGGTATGAACATGATGTTCTCCTGCCTCTTCGGTGTCGGCTATGTAATCGTACGCTACCGCAAGAACGGCTTCCTCAAGCGTCTCAACGCCACGCCCCTGAAAGCTGTCGAATTCATCGCCGCACAGGTAGTTTCCCGGCTCATCCTCATCATGTTCATCACCATCGCGGTATTCATCGGCACAGATTTGCTCGTGGGTTTTTACATGTCCGGCAGTTACCTGGCACTGCTGCTGGTGGCGATCCTGGGGGCAACCTCCATGATCTCGCTCGGATTGCTGATCGCGGCACGGGTCACCAGCGAGGAACTCGCCGGCGGACTGCTCAACCTGCTGTCCTGGCCCATGATGTTTCTCTCTGGCGTTTGGTTTTCCCTGGAAGGCACCCCTCCCTGGCTGCAGCATGCCGCCGCCATTCTGCCTCTCACCCAACTGCTGGAAGGCGCCCGCGCCGTGATGCTGGACGGTGCCGGTGTGGTGCAAATTCTGCCAAATCTCCTGGCTCTGGCCGGCATGACCATCCTGTTCCTGGCCTTGGGCGCATTCAGCTTCAAATGGAAAAATGATTGACGGCGATACACTTGCTTTTCAGCATCACAAACCCCAGTGATATTCATACCAATCAACGACGCAAAGCATGCTCGGATATTTCAGAAAATGGCGCGAGCGCCGCATCCTCCAGCGCCATCCGATTCTGGAACCGGCGTGGCAGTATGCCCTTGCCCGCTGTGGGCCGGCACGCCGCCTTCCGGCCACCGCTCAGGCACGCCTGCGGGTGCTGGCAACCCTGTTTCTGCGGGATAAATCTCTCGAGCCGGTCCAGGGTCTGGAACTGACCGATGACATGCGGACATTGCTGGCTGCCCAGGCGTGTCTGCCCATCTTCAATCTTGGCCTCACCTGGTATGCGGGCTGGCATTCCTTCGTAATCTATCCCGGCCTGTTCGCGCCCAACCGCCAGACCGTGGATGCGGCCGGTGTCGTGCATCACCATCGCAGCGTCATGGCCGGGGAATCCTGGCAACGCGGCCCGGTAATACTGTCCTGGGAATCCATCCTGCAGGCGGGTTCTCCGCCCGGCCATAACGTGGCGATCCATGAGTGCGCCCATAAACTGGATATGCTGAACGGTGAGGCTAATGGTTTTCCACCGTTGCATATGGGTATGGACATGGCGCGCTGGACGCAGGTATTCCATGCGGCCTATGCACAGCTACAAAGTCTGCACAGCGCGGGCGAGCCGCTGCCCATCAACGTTTACGCATTGGAAAATCCTGCGGAATTCTTTGCGGTCGCCAGCGAAGCATTTTTCGAAATCCCGGCTGAATTGCAGGCAGCCCTGCCGGAGGTTTACCGGCAGCTATGCCTGTTTTATCGCCAGGATCCCCTAAACCACTAGGTCGTTCGCCGACGCCGGATGCATTTTCTGATTCAGCCTTAATATTAAACTCTGGACATTGCACTTGTAGAAATTATCATGCCACCCGCTCTCATTGATATCGGCGCAAATCTCACCCACGACAGCTTTGATACCGACCGTGAGGCGGTGATTCAGCGTGCCCAGGCGGTGGGGGTGGCAGGCTTCATCGTCACCGGCAGCGATGTGGAACACAGCCGCAAGGCATTGGAGCTCTGCCAAGGTTGGCCTAAGGTGCTGTTTTGCACCGCTGGCACCCACCCGCATCATGCGAAAGATTTCGATACTGAGACACCGACAAGGCTGCGTGAGCTGCTTGCAAATGCCGAAATGGTGGCCGTGGGTGAATGCGGTCTGGACTATTTCAGAAATTTTTCTCCACAGGCGGCGCAATTGGCATGTTTTGAAGCACAATTGCAACTTGCGGTGGAAACCGGCAAGCCGGTATTCCTGCACCAGCGGGATGCGCATACAGATTTCATGACTATCCTGAAACGTTACCGGAATCGCTTAAACGCCGGCGTGCTGCATTGTTTCACCGGCAATGAAGCGGAATTGCAGGATTATCTGTCGCTGGATCTGCATATCGGGATCACCGGCTGGATCTGCGATGAACGCCGCGGCAGACACCTGCGCGAGCTCGTAAAACAAATTCCTGAAGACCGGCTGATGCTGGAAACCGATGCACCCTATCTTTTGCCGCGTGACATTCAGCCACGCCCCGCCCATCATCGCAACGAACCCATGTGCCTGACACATATTTGTGAGACAGTTGCGGCTTGTATAGGCAAGCCGAGCGCGCAGCTTGCCGCTGAAACCACGGCTAATGCACAGCGTTTCTTCGGCCTGCCGCCGGTTAAGCTAAAATTAATACACACGCCTAAAGTCGCAACCTGGAGTTGTGAATGAATACTGAAAAAATCAAAAACTTTGTGGATACAACCTGGGATAGCTCCATCCTTCCGGTGCTCCAGGACTACATCCGCATCCCCAACAAATCGGTGATCTTCGACCGCCAGTGGCAGCCGCATGGTTACATGGAGAAAGCCGTGCAGCTGGCCGCCAACTGGTGCCGCGGGCATGCGGTTAACGGCATGCAGCTGGAAATCATGCGGCTCGAAGGCCGCACACCGCTGTTGTTCATCGAGGTTCCCGGCAGTGGCAAGGACACGGTGCTGCTGTACGGACATCTGGACAAGCAGCCGGAATTCAGCGGCTGGGAATCCGGCCTGGATCCCTGGACGCCGGTGCGTCGCGGCGACAAACTCTATGGACGCGGCGGCGCCGACGACGGTTACGCGGTGTTCTCCTCACTCACCGCCATTCGCGCCCTGCAGGAACAGAACATTCCTCACGCCCGCTGCGTACTGGTGATCGAATGCTGCGAGGAGTCCGGCAGTTTCGATCTGCCTTTCCATATCCAGCAACTCGGCTCGCGTCTCGGCGACGTGAGTCTGGTGGTATGCCTGGATGCGGAATGCGGCAACTACGACCAGCTTTGGACCACCACCACCCTGCGCGGCAATCTGGTGGGCACGTTGACGGCGGACGTGCTCACGGAAGGCGTGCATTCCGGCGCCGCCAGCGGCATCGTGCCATCCAGTTTCCGTATCCTGCGCACCTTGCTGGAGCGCGTGGAGAACAACGTCACCGGTGCCACCAAGGTCAAAAGCCTCAAACCTATCATCCCCGCACAGCGCCGCCAGCAGATCCGCCGCGCAGCGAAGGTGCTGGGCAAGAGCATATACGGCAAATTCCCCATGGTGAAAGGCATACAGCCTCTGTCCCGCGATCCGGTGAAACTCATAACCGACAACACCTGGGGCGCGACGCTCTCCGTCACCGGCGCCGATGGCATGCCGGCGCTGGCCGATGCCGGCAACGTGCTGCGGCCGTGCACCGCGTTGAAACTCTCGTTCCGCCTGCCGCCCACGGCCGATGCGCGCAAAGTCAGCGCCGAGGTGAAACGTCTGCTGGAGAAGAGTCCACCCTACCAAGCGCGGGTAAAGTTCAACGTGGAATCCGCCATGGGCGGCTGGAATGCCCCGGCGGTGGCAGGCTGGCTGGAAACTTCCATGCGCAACGCTTCGAAAAGCTTCTTCGGCGCGGACGCCATGTACATGGGTACCGGCGGCAGCATCCCCTTCATGGGTATGCTCGGCAAGAAATTCCCCAAGGCCCAGTTCCTGGTAACCGGTCTATTAGGCCCGCATTCCAACGCCCACGGGCCCAACGAGTTCCTGCACATCCCGACGGCCAAAAAATTGACGGCCTGTGTCGCGCAAGTGCTCGCTGATCACCGGCAGCGTAAATAAAACTGACGATTATAAATTTCACGTCGACAAAAGAATGGATATTGAGCTAGTTTTAGTGTTGTACGCATTTAACTGCCGAACGGCTGCTTCCGACCCAAAGCAGCATCTCAAGCTTACATTCTAATAACTACCGATTAACTGTCTATTGAACTGGGAGCAGTCCACATGACAGGAACTAATTGGAAGACTGGAGTACGTGACAGGTAAGGTGTTGAATCAAACTAGTAGGCAAGCCCGAACTGACGCCGATATCTGAGATGGTGCGCTTGGGTAAATGATAGTCTTTGGCATTGTCGGCGAGTCGCCGATCTTCCAAGCAAGGATCTGCGCCGTGATCAAGAAAGCCTTGGATGATATCCCCATCTCCGTCAACGACAGCTGTGATAAACGGATCCGCACCGTGCGTCCTCAGCTGGCGCATCGGATTTGCGCCATGTCGTAGCAGCACTTTTACCATGGCCAAATCGTCGCAGTCGATAGCCATGTAGATCGCGGGTCCAGTTTGTTTGGCCTCATTGTTCATGAGGCCGGCAGCCTGCAGCCCTTTGACAGCTTTCTGGCCAATTTGGGGGTCGTTTGCCAATTGTTCTACGCTGCGGTTGTAAAACGCCGACTTCAGCGGCGGGACCAGAGCCGAGCCGTCGGCTTTGGCACCATCGTCCAGCAACGCATCCACGACATCCGTCCGTCCTACCAACACAGCCTCGTTCATCGCCAGTTGTCGCCATCGTTTGATGTTTTCCGCATTCATGCCAGTAAGTGCCTTGCGTACTGCCGCAGTCTTACCGTCTATCGCATCGACCATGATCGATGATATGGCAGGTGGAACGGCATAAAGATCTAGTTGCCACATTCGGCGCGCAAGCGACCGTTCCGAATGGCAGAGGTTCAGAGTTGACTGTTGCATGCTGGTCGCGGCGAAGGCAGGTGCTATGCAACAGAGCATCAACAATCCAGACAGTTTCAGGGTCGAGCTCACAATGTCGCCATCATTGTCGTTACACAACCAATTTTAGAAATATTCATGTCTGCTTTTGGGCGTTAGCTGCCATTCAGTTACATATATTTTAAGAACTTAACGCCAGCGTTTCCTTTCCCTGTGGCACGCCGGCGGCCTCGCACAAGTGCGACCAGATGATTTCCAACTGCACGTCCAATTCCGGTTCCGGGGTCTTCTTCGGGCGGCGCAGCGGTTTGGCAAACTCCGCCAGCAATTCCACGCCTTCGGGACGCCCTTTGGGAAAGTGCGCATGCCGGGTGAAGATGATGCGCGGTTCGATAGTCAGCCCCGGCACCAGCGTGCGTATCGCCAGGGTTTGATTCTGCATGAGATGCAACGGATTGCGAAAGTTGAACCGCCGATGCCGGCTGATGGCGGTCCATTGATCCATTTTCTCCGCGCCGAAGATCGCACCCTCCGCGTCACGCAGTATCAGTACATAGAGCCGGCCATCGCGCAGCAACAACGCATCAATGCCGATATGGCCCCCTATCCCATCGGGCAAAACCACATTACGCAGCAGCCGGTCGGAGATGTTTCTTAGAGTCGCCAGCACTCGCCGGCGTGGTGCTGTCAGGCGCAACCAGATGAACAATGCCATCAACCCAGCCATCAGAAATGCGGCCGGCACCACCAGCAGCCAAAACCAGCCGTCGTCAAACCAACGATGCATGTGGAACACTCTTGCCTGAGTTTGTGGATTTATTGCGTAGCGGCCGGATAATCATTTTCGACCCGGCTATTTTAGCTTAGTCCGTGGGGACTCTGGAATCAGCTAGAAGCGAATGCGCCCCAGGAGAATGTCACGGAACATGACCCAATCGCCCATGAAACTGTAGAAAGGATGGGTGAACGTCGCGGGACGGTTATGCTCGAAGAAGAAATGGCCTATCCAGGCGAATCCATAGCCGAAGAGCGGTATCAGGATGATTCCCCACCACCAGTGGGTAATCAATACAAAGATGAGCGTCAACAGCACCAGGCAACTTCCGATGAAATGCAGGCGCCGGCAGGTCCGATTGCTGTGTTCGCCCAGATAGAAAGGATAGAACTCACGAAAATTTGCAAAGCGTCCAGACATGGGGACCTCCTGCGGCCGGTGCATTCAACCGGCAAGCGCGAATATGCCGCGAGGATCGTGCAATATGGCAATGCTGACAATAAAAGCAAACAGCAGGATGGCGGCGCCAAACAAGCCCAGTTTCAGCCAGCGCGGGCGGCGGAGCCGGAAAGCCAGCACCCCCAGTACGATATAACCGATCACGCACAGCAACTTCACGCCCAGCCAGGTGATGTGCAGCGGGTTGAGCCGCAGCATGATGGCCAGCCACACGCCCAAGGCCAGCAGTAGCGTATCCACCACGTGAGGAAGAATTTTCCACACGCGATGGGTCAAAGGTCTTGCGGCTACCAGCGTGAAAGCACCGCGCAGCACAAACAAGAAGATACTCAAGCCCGCGAATACCACATGCGCCAGTTTTGCATCGAAATAAAACATCATCGGTTGAACCTTTGTCCTGCGGCACGTAAGGATCAAGCATGCCCCTCACGGGTCGGTCCCGATGGCAGCGATTTCCTGCGGCTTCCAACCGCTGCATAATAGGACTAAAATGGTCCCAATTGAAGCAACCCGGTCCGCACCCATGTTGCGCCTCAGCAAACTCACGGATTACGGCACGGTGGTGCTGGCCCAGATGGCCCGCGACCCTGGTACGGTACACACCGCCACGGATCTAGCCAGCGCCACCCGCGTGGCGCTGCCCACGGTCAGTAAACTCCTCAAGCTCTTTGCCCGGGCGGGGTTGGTCACCTCCTACCGCGGTGCCCGCGGTGGCTACACCCTGGCGCGTCCGCCGCGTGCCATTACCGCGGTGCAGATCATAGACGCGGTGGAAGGACCAGTAGCCATTACCCAGTGCAGCCTTGATCACTCGCATTGCAGCATCGAGATGGTATGCGGCGTGGGCCACAATTGGCAGCGTATCAGTCTCGCCATCCGCGATGCCCTCAAGAGCGTAACGCTGGCGCAGCTGGCACGGCCGGTAACCTTCAGCACGCCGCTCGTGGATCTGAGCTCGGCGATCATCCACGAGCGAGAGCGCCATACATGAACGAGGCAGCCCCCGTGGTCACGAAAACCAGCGACGTGGAGAACCTGGTACGCAGCGAATACCGCCACGGCTTCGTCACCGATATTGAAGCCGACACGGTGGCGCCCGGCCTGAGCGAAGACGTGATCCGCCTCATCTCCGTCAAGAAGAACGAACCGCAGTTCATGCTGGACTGGCGCCTCAAGGCTTTTCGCCACTGGCTCACCCTGGAGGAACCGCATTGGGCGCATGTGCGGCATCCACCCATTGATTACCAGGCCATCTCCTACTACTCCGCGCCGAAATCAAAAAAAAATGCGCCCAAGAGTCTCGACGAGGTGGATCCCAAACTGTTGGAAACCTATGAAAAGCTGGGTGTACCGCTGCACGAGCGCGCCAAGCTCGCTGGTGTGGCCGTGGATGCGGTCTTCGACAGCGTTTCCGTGGCCACCACCTTCCGCAAGAAACTGGCGGAAGCCGGCATCATCTTCTGCGCGTTCTCTGAAGCCGTGAAGAGCCATCCGGAACTGGTGGAAAAATACCTGGGTTCCGTGGTGCCCTACTCCGACAATTTCTTCGCCACCCTCAACTCAGCGGTATTTACCGACGGCTCCTTCGTTTTCATTCCCAGAGACGTACGTTGTCCCATGGAACTGTCCACTTATTTCCGCATCAACGCTGCCAACACCGGCCAATTCGAGCGCACCTTGATCGTCGCGGAGGAAGGTGCCTATGTAAGTTACCTGGAAGGCTGCACTGCGCCCATGCGTGACGAAAACCAGTTGCATGCCGCGGTGGTGGAGCTCATTGCGCTGGAAGGCGCACAGATCAAATACTCCACGGTACAGAACTGGTATCCCGGCGATGAAAACGGGGTCGGCGGCATTTATAATTTCGTCACCAAGCGCGGCGAATGCCGCGGAGCCGATTCAAGAATTTCCTGGACACAGGTGGAGACCGGCTCGGCCATTACCTGGAAATACCCCAGTGTGTTGCTACGTGGCGACAACTCCATCGGGGAATTCTACTCGGTGGCGGTGGCCAACCATTACCAGCAGGCGGATACCGGCACCAAGATGATCCATATCGGCAGAAACACCAGGAGCACCATCGTCTCCAAGGGCATCTCCGCCGGTCACGGACAGAACAGTTACCGTGGCTTGGTCAAAGTATTGGCAAAAGCCGAGAACGCGCGCAACCACACCCAATGCGACTCACTGCTCATGAGCGACCGCTGCGGCGCCCACACTTTCCCTTATATGGAAGTGAAGAATCCTACGGCAAAAGTGGAACACGAAGCCACCACCTCCAGGATCAGCGATGATCAGCTGTTCTATTGCCGCAGCCGCGGCGTTTCTACGGAGGACGCCGTCAATATGATCGTGAGCGGCTTCTGCAAGGACGTGTTCAAGGAACTGCCCATGGAGTTCGCGGTAGAGGCACAGCGCCTTTTGGCGGTAACGCTGGAAGGAACGGTGGGATAAGCGGTGCGGCATACTGCACAAAGAGAAAATCAATCTGGAAACATTTATGCTGAGCATCAAGAATCTGCATGCCAAGGTCGAAGACCGCGAAATCCTCAGAGGCCTTGATCTTGAGGTCAAAGCCGGGGAAATCCATGCAATCATGGGCCCCAACGGCTCCGGCAAGAGCACCCTCGCCTACATCCTCGCCGGCCGCGAAGGTTATGCAGTCACCAACGGCAGTGTCACCTACCTCGGCAAGGACTTGTTGGCCATGCCGCCTGAAGAACGCGCCCGCGAAGGCCTGTTCCTGGCTTTCCAGTATCCGGTGGAAATCCCCGGCGTCAACAACGTCTATCTCCTCAAGGCCGCCTATAACGCCATCCGCAAGCACCGCGGTGAGGAAGAGCTGGATGCGGTGGATTTTCTGGCCTTGGTTAGAACCAGAATGCAACTCATGGAGATGGATGCCGGCATGCTCAGCCGCGCCGTGAACGAGGGCTTTTCCGGCGGCGAAAAAAAGCGCAATGAGATCCTGCAGATGCTGGTGCTGGAACCGAAACTCGCGTTGCTGGATGAAACCGATTCGGGTCTCGACATTGATGCCCTCAAGGTGGTAGCCAAGGGTATCAACAAACTGCGCAGCCCGGAGCGCGCCATACTCATGATTACCCATTACCAGCGGCTGCTGGATTATATCGAACCGGATTTTGTGCATGTGCTGGCCGGCGGCCGCATCCTCAAGTCCGGTGACAGGAAACTGGCCCTGGAACTGGAACGGCGCGGTTATGACTGGGTGCTGGCTGAGGCAGCGGCATGAATGCAATGAGTACAGCCATCCGCCCGTATGCCGAGGGCTTCAAGAGCCTTGAACCGGCGCTCACACGCAGCGCGCCCGCATGGCTCACGGCCTTGCGTCGCGAAGCCTTTGCGCGCTTCGCCAACCGCGGTTTCCCCGGTGAGCGTGAGGAAGACTGGAAATATACCAGCACCCGGCCGCTGGAAAAGCGCGGGTTCGCTCCAAGCCTGACCGCGTCAGGCGCCATGGATGCGGACGTAATCGAACCGGTATTCCTGCGGGAGATGCCGGTGCATACGCTGATTTTCATAAATGGTCGGCATACGCCGGCGCTCGGTACGGACGGGCCTGACATCGCCGGCCTGCACATCACCAGCCTGGCTAAAGCTCTGCAACAGGCGACAGACAAGCTGCAAGCATATTTCGCTCCCGTATCAGCATGGAGTGATGACCCGTTCACCGCCCTGAACACGGCATTTCTGCAGGATGGCGTCATCATCGAGATTGATGACGGCATGCGGCTGGAACAGCCCCTGCAGTTGATATTCCTGTCCACCAAACAGGCCCAGCCCGGTGCCTGCCACCCGCGCATCCTGGTACGTCTCGGCAGGCATGCTCATGCGACGCTCCTGGAAACCTATCATGGTCTTGAAGAAGCGGCCAACCTCACCAACGGTTATACACAGATTCATCTCGGCGAAAACGCGCAACTCGAACATCTGCGGGTGCAACGGGAAAGCGCAGAGGACTTCCACGTGAGCCGCGTGCGGGTCGCCCAGCAGCAGGGCAGTCGCTATGTTTCCCACACGCTCAACCTCGGGGGCCTGTGGGTGCGCACTGACCTGAGCACGCGTCTGGAAGCACCAGAAGCCGAAGCGGTATTCAACGGCCTGTACTGGACGGATCAGGGCCGGCACGTGGACAACCACACTCGTATTGACCACCTGGCACCCGGCACACGCAGCGATGAGTTGTACCGCGGCATCATCGGCGGCCACAGTCGTGCCGTGTTCAACGGCAAGGTGGTAGTGGCGAAACACGCGGTGAAAACCGATGCGGCCCAGATCAATAACAACCTGCTGTTGTCGCGACAGGCGGAAATAGATACCAAGCCGGAATTGGAAATCTATGCCGACGACGTGAAATGCAGTCACGGAGCCAGCATTGGCCAGTTGGATGAGCAGGCCCTGTTCTACCTGCGTTCCCGCGGACTCGATCCGGAAACAGCTCGCAGCCTGCTGATCGGTGCATTCGCTCATGCGGTACTGGATCGCATTGCGACACCGGAACTGCAGGCGTTTGCACGCCGCCAATTGGCTGCTGTGATGCAACCGTCATGAGCGCCCGGCACGACAGGCTCCGCAAACTCGCTGCCGTCGCCGCGGGCTTCGACGCGCTGCGCTGGCGGCGCGATTTCCCCGTCCTGTGGCAGCGGGTGCACGGCAAGCCGCTGGTGTATCTCGATAACGCCGCCACCTCGCAAAAACCCCAGGTTGTCATTGATGCCATCAGCGGGTACTACCGGAAACTTAACTCCAATGTGCATCGCGGCGTGCATCATCTTAGTGAACTGGCCACCGAGGCCTTTGAAGGCGCGCGTGAGAAAGCGCGGCATTTCATCCATGCGGCCACCGTCAGGGAGATTGTATTCGTGCGCGGCGCCACCGAAGCCATCAACCTGGTGGCGCAAAGCTATGGCCGCAGCCGCTTCAAAGCCGGCGACGAAATCATTCTCTCGGAGATGGAGCACCATTCCAACATCGTGCCCTGGCAGCTCCTGTGCGAGCAGACCGGCGCCGTGCTGCGGGTGATCCCCATCACCGATGCGGGTGAACTGGAACCCGGCGCCTGCGAGAAACTCTTCACGTCACGCACGCGGTTTCTGGCCCTCGCCCACGTCTCCAATGCGCTCGGTACCATCAATCCCGTGAAGGACATGATCGCCTGCGCACATGAACACAATGTGCCGGTACTGCTGGACGGCGCCCAGGCGGTACCGCACCTGCCGGTGGACGTGCACGAGCTGGGCTGCGATTTCTATGCTTTCTCCGGTCACAAGATGTTCGGCCCCACCGGCATCGGTGTGCTATATGGCAGAGAGGCGCTGTTGCAGGATATGCCACCCTGGCAGGGCGGCGGCGACATGATCCGCGTAGTGCGTTTTGACAAGACTTTCTACAACGACCTGCCATACAAGTTCGAGGCCGGCACCCCGGACATCGCCGGCGCCATCGGTCTCGGCGCGGCGGTGGACTATCTGGAACACATCGGCATGCCTGCCATTGAAGCCTACGAACGGCAACTTCTCGCCTACGGTACGGAACAACTGCAGAGAGTGAAAGGCCTGAAACTCGTGGGTACCGCCCGGGAGAAGGCCGGCGTGCTGTCCTTCTCGGTGGACGGCATCCACCCCCACGATCTCGGCACCATCGTGGACCGGGAGGGCGTCGCCATCCGTACCGGTCACCACTGCGCCATGCCGGTGATGGAGCGTTTCCACGTCCCCGCCACGGCCCGCGCCTCCCTCGCCTTCTACAACACCCGCGAGGATCTGGACGCGCTGGTCCGGGCGGTGGGAAAAGCCCACCAGGTATTCCTCTGATGGACCTGAAAGACCTCTATCAGGACGTGATCGTGGATCACAATCGCAGCCCGCGGAATTTCCGCAGGATCGCGGACGCCTCGCGCACACTGGAAGGCTTCAATCCCCTGTGCGGTGACAAACTCACTCTATATCTGAAACTCGACGGCGACCGCATCAGCGACCTGAGCTTCGAGGGCTCGGGCTGCGCCATCTCCGTGGCGTCCGCCTCCCTCATGACCGAGCGCGTGAAGGGCAAGACAGTCCGCGAAGCCGAACACCTGTTTGACCGCATGCACGACCTGCTGACCCGGGACAACGTCAACGCCGACCTGGAACCCCTGGGCAAGCTCGCCGTCCTGTCGGGTGTGCGCGAATATCCCTCGCGGGTAAAATGCGCAACGCTCTGCTGGCACACATTGAAAAATGTCCTGGAACATCCCGGCAACCCGCCGGTTTCCACGGAATAGCCCATGTACGACCGCGATCCCGTCATCCTGAAACGTGCTTGCGAAGCGGCAATGATCCCGGCCGGCACCCGTGTCATCGTGCCCGAGGGCACGGAAGTGAATGTGGCGCAGTCTCTGGGAGGCAGTTTCACCGTGTATGTGGACGGTAACCTGCTGCGCATCGCCGGCAAGGATGCGGACGCGCTCGGTCTCGAACCGGTTGAGGCCCCGAAGCTGCCGGATAACCCCACCGATGCCGATGTGGAGAAACTGGTATGGGAACAGCTCAAGACCTGCTATGACCCGGAAATCCCCATCAACATCGTGGACCTGGGCCTGGTGTACGCCTGCAAACTCAGCGACACAGAAGACGGCAAGAAGCACGTGGATGTGCAAATGACCCTCACCGCACCCGGCTGCGGCATGGGCGACATCCTGGCGGCGGACGTGAAGCAGAAAATCGAGTCGCTGCCGCTGGTAAAGCAGGCCAGTGTGGAGATGGTATTCGATCCGCCCTGGAGCCGCGACATGATGTCGGATGAGGCAAAACTGCAGACCGGCATGTATTATTGAGAGTGCATTGCATCCGGGGTGATCCGATGTCCGATTGGGTGAATGTGGGATCGGTTGATGAAATCCAGCCGGGTCAATACAAGACCCTGGATATCAGGGACGTGCTGATTGCGGTATTCAATATCGAGGGCAAGCTATACGCTATCGAGGACGTGTGCACCCACGACGGCGGCATTCTCACGGGCGGGCCCTTCGTCGGCTGCGTCATCACCTGCCCGCGGCACGGCGCCCAGTTCGATGTGCGCAGCGGTGCGGTGCTGGCACCGCCCGCCTACGAACCCATCGCCACATTTCCGGTGCGTGTGCACGAAGGCATGGTTCAAGTCAAAGACGATCGCTGGGATTAGCGCCTGTTGCAGCAGGATCACCGTCAAATACGCTGAACGGAAACCGTCATGATTACCATCCGCCACGCCCATGATCGCGGCCACACCGACCACGGCTGGCTGAATTCCTGGCACAGCTTTTCTTTCGCCGGTTACCACGACCCCGCGCACATGGGCTATTCGGTGCTGCGCGTGATCAACGACGACCGCATCGCCCAGGGCGGCGGCTTCGCGTCCCATCCGCACCGTGACATGGAGATTGTCACCTACCTGCTGAATGGCGCCTTGCAGCACAAGGACAGCTTGGGCAATGGCTCGGTCATCAGGCCGGGAGATGTGCAGCGCATGAGCGCCGGCAGCGGCGTGGTACACAGCGAGTCCAATGCAGCCGATGGTGAAACCCACCTGCTGCAGATCTGGTTGCTGCCTGAAAAAGTCGGGGGCGCTTCGGGCTATGAACAGAAGCACTTCGATGAAGACGCACTGCGCGACACCTTGCGACTGGTGGCCTCCCGGAATGGCCGCAATGGTTCGGTGCGCATTCAGCAGGACGCCAGCATTTATGCCACCCGCCTGCGGGAAGGCGGGACTGTGAAATATCAACCCGCCAGCAGCCGACACCTGTACCTGCATGTGGCACGCGGTGCACTTGAAGTGAATGGGACAATCCTGTCAGACGGTGATGGCGCCGCCATCGAAGACGAAGCCGAGGTGACCTTCATAGGCAGACAACAGGCGGAAGCCCTGCTGTTCGATCTGCCGTAGTCCGGCATGCCCCGCTGCCGACCGACCGGCGCAACACTGCGGTCAGGGATGCTCGTCCCGGTTATCCTCATCAGAGCGTTCCACTGTATATTCCCCTTCGATGGTGACGCCATCATCATTCGGACGCCGCTGATGGCGCGGGCGCACATTGAGCCCAAGCTTGCGGCGCAACCACCAGGTGCGCGCATACAGGAAAATGAACAGGATGAAGGCGATGCCGATCACGATGACAATGATAATTACGCCGAAGAACAGCGCCACAACGACGGACACGGCCACCAGCAACAAGACCAGTACTCTGGCCACCAGGCCCGGCGGACGTCTCGATTGCGTATTCTGTAATCTGAACATCAGATGTTCTCTCCTCTCACAGCAAATATCGCTGACTGATTCCGGCCGCTGCACTGACCATATCTATCTTCGTCATGTCGCTCTCCTCACTGTTAGCAGGCGGCATAAATACCAGGCGTCGGTCCGCCGCGTTGACCGTCTGCCAGCGCAGTGCCGTCGAGGAACGCCGCCGGGGATAAAAAGCCGCTGTGCGGCGGTCGAGTGCCGCCGCGACATGCAGCGGGCCGGTGGAACCGCTGATGAACATGTCACAGAATTGCAGGTGCATGGCGAATTTCACCAAGCCTTCCCGGGAACTATACAGGCAATGGGGCACGCCGGTCAGCAGCCCGGAAAGCGCCTGCGAGCGGGATTCCTCACCCGGACCCGCCGTCAACACCACCTGGTGGCCGTTGCGTGATTGCAGATGGCGGATCAGCTCTGCGTACTGCTCCAGCGAAAGGTTGCTGGCGGAACCCCCGTGCCCGGGATGCACGAATATCAAACGGCGGCCTGCCACGATTCCGTGCGTTTGTCTGAATTGCTGCTCCAGATCACGAATTGTGTGCTCGTCGAATCGCAGATAGGGCGGCGCCGGGGGCGGTGCTGAATTACAGCCGTGATCGTGCAAAAACACTCTCACCAGATCCAGGTTGTATTCGTATTCCGGCTTTGCGGATTCCGAGCGCCGCTGCTTAAGGCGGTGGTTATAGAATACTTGCGCCAGTTTGGTGGCGGGCGCCAGCCGGTAAGGGATGCCGGCCGACCACACTGCCAGCCCGGTATCGAAGCGCGAGAACAGGGTGATCACCGCATCGAACTTCTTTGGCTTGAGGAGCTTCGCCAGCGCGAAACCGTTGCGCCAATCTCCCTTGAGCTTCGGATCAATAATGACCTCATCTATACAAGAGCAGACTTCCGCCAGGGGCGCCGTGTAGGACGGCACCAGCACAGCGATATGCGCTTTCTGCAGGTACTTGCGCAGCAAGGCCAGGGCTGGCCAGGCGAGCATGAAGTCGCCGAGCTTGTCGTTGCGGATGACGAGGATGCGTGTAAGAACATGATTCATAGATATTTGGCATTCAAAGCGCTGATAACCTATTGTGGTGAATGGCAGGGGATTGCGCGGGTAATGCCAGCAAAGATGGGTTGCGATCTTGCCCTATCAATACACATCGGATTCCACATCAGATATTGCTCAAGTTGGTAAGTAAGGATGCCAGTGTTAAATTTCTTAAACAGGAACAGAACGCCGTGCAGCGTGGTTCGGATATACGCGTATTTGGCCGCCAGATCGTGAAAATTCTGTGGGTACCCGGGGTTATCCTCTTGGAACAGTCCAAATACCCCTCTTCGATAGATCTCTTGGACACCGGGATCGCCATAGGTTGCAAGCTTACAGTCATGAACGTCGATTGCTCCCAAAATGCTATCGGTTACATCGATAGCAACGATGTTGACGGCTTTGGAGGTAGTCGAGAAAAACTTAACCGGCTTTCCATGTTTGTCCTGTACCTTAATCAATATTGTGTTTTGGATACGCAAGACTTCGCCTTGTTCGTGCTGCCCATCCATAACCACAAAATAGGCCTTAAGTTTCTTCAACTGCTTATATACCCAGTCGGTGATAGGCTTCGCTTGCTGCAAGAGTCGAACCTCGAAGAAAACGCTATCGCCGCTTGTAGTATTGTGTAAGAAGTCGATGGAGCTTTTCTGCTGCGAGTTCTGCTTTACCTCGTAGATCAGCTCTAAACCTTGCACCTCGAACTGATAAGCAAAGCTTACCTCAAGCACAAGCGCGAGGAAGTTACTCTTTTCGTTGGCCTTCTCAAGTTGCGAAAGTAAAGGCCCGAAACGCCCTGTCTGCTGTAGATAATCAATCTTGCTCCAAAGAGCATCAGCCTCGTCTAACGCGTTTTGCTGCCCGCCTGACTGACGTATTGCATCACTGAGTGCCTGCTTGTCCAACTAGACTCCAATCTTGTCAATTACAATCAGTTTGTCTTTGAACATGGCCATGCTTGACTTATTGCTTCGTATATCAATACTGCAGCCGGTTCATTTAATTCTGCTGGATGATCATGGAGATACTTAGTAACCACCAATGCATACTGTTCAATTGTCGTATTTTCCGGCATACAAATATCTAAGATAGATACTACAAGATCGCTTGGGGCATTATGACCGGAGCCTTTAGCATAACCAAGAGCTGCTCCAAACAATGTTCCAGATGACGCAGCTTCAACATACATTGCACAAAAATCCCAAGCAGTATTTTTATGCTCGAAATTGAGTTGATTGCATGAGTCTATTAACTGCTCACCCGTATAAGCAGTTGAACTACTGTCAGCTTTGGCCCGCAGGATTGGTAGAGATAAAGCCGCAATCAGAAACGTGTAGAAAAAACCAGCAATTAAGCGTTTCATATTGACTCCCATTGCCACTAATCTCGTGCTGGCAGTTCACTTGCATTGCGCAGCCATGATTTATCAGGTTTGGGGTTAACTACCATCAGGGTGCTCGCGGGCGAAATAATCACGCCGACCGCTGCCGAGCCTAACAATGCAAGCCAAAACGTTGAACCCATGTTGTGCCCCCAAAAGCCTGGTCGCCTGCGTTCTAATGGATTCTGCTATCTATTTGCAGATAAGGGCATTTCCGACTACCGAAGCACCATTTAATGCGTCCTGTGAAGTCGAAATGACTAAAAAGGCGTTTGCCCCATCAGCGACTGCCTGATTCAGGGCTTTCTTTGTAGCGTTTCCTAAGTCATCGCTGCCGGTGTTGTCGCCAGCAGTGATAACTTTTATCACCTGGCAATGTGAAGCCTGCTCTCCTGAGGTGAGCAAACGCACTTTGCTACCTGCTTCCGTCAAGTTAGTTGCACAAGCGGAGAGCAGAATTGTGACAATGGTTAAGGAAAAAGTGAGAACCGTTGTGATTTTCATGGAAGCACACCTCATTTGACCCCTGAAAAGCGATTCTACCCCTGTTGCCAAGCCACGGCCTGCCACCGGCCTGAACATCTTACCGTCATCCCTGCGAATGGGCGGGAATAAACATGCCCACCGTCGCAATCTATATCCCGTCGCCCGATGTTTGGCAAGCTGATTTTGGCATTTCGCTGCTTCGTTTAATCCGAGACGCCGTAACGGAGCCGCGCTTTGATGTGCAGTGTTAGACGTGCGCACGCACTCACTAATTGCCGAGACTTACCGGCCGCTTACATCAACATTCGTTGGCGTCAACGATTCAAGAAAAACGGTTGCATCCCGCACCGCATGCTGGTGTTCCATGCCGATCGCACTCCGACCGAGTGGGGTCGCCAGAAGTTTCACAATATCAGTTGGCGCATCGGTGAGCACAAGATCGAGCCCGTTGTAGTACGTCTGCCAAAGCGTTTGGTAAAGGCACAGTGGAAAAACCGTCAGCTGCTCGAAGTCGGCCATCGGGACATCAGCTAACATGTCGTGCTGTTCCTCCTGAGTGAGGTCACCCGCATGAGCGAACACGTTGTTGCGGATCGGACTGATATATTTCTCGTAGAACTTAGTTTGATTTTCGAGCCCTTTGGTTAGGGCATCGAATTGGGGCCGCTTAGGCGGCCGATATTTATTTATGTACGATTCCACATCCGCTGGTGCTGTCAGCCTGCTTTCAACCCGGGAACGGAGCGAGTTCAAGCTGAATAGCCCCTGGTTGGTCCTAGCGCAATCCAAGAGCACTGCGGCGCTCAGGACATCGCTGCGCTTGTCGTACATTCTACCCAGCGCGACGATGGCACTGGTCTGCAGCGCACTGAGTATTGTGTTCCAGAACCCCACAAATTCCTTTAGTCGCGCACTCAGCTGTGGTCGCCGGGCTTCGTAGGACTTAATGGTCTCCCAGGTATAGGTGTATCGGGCTGCCGCCCCGGCGTTCCGCAACAGGGCTTTCAGCCGCCGCTCGAAATCCTGAACTGTTCGCAGCGGAAGGACTGGATTCATAGATTCACTAAGGGTCATGTGCTGTATCTACTTAAAGGCTACCTTACGTTTGCAAGGCATTGGATCGGAAGGATTCGTCGAAATGGTCACGGTGATTAAAGCGCGTCCTACCTTGTATTTGCAGCCCCAAAGCGTGGTTCCGACTCCCATCAAATTCTGTGGGTTAGTTTGAACTGCGATTGGGTAGGCGCGCAGCAGGTATCCAAGCTGCTGTTTGGCCAACTCTGGGCCGGTTGGCGTTTCGCAGGATGCAAATGCGGAGCTTGCGCAGAGCAAGACCACAAACGCGACAACTAGAAAAATGATAGGTTTCATGGATGCTACCCCTGTTCGACACTTGTCGGATGAGACGCTTGATTCGCTGATTGAACTCGACGACAGCAGAGCAAAGCTTCATGAAACCCGACGAAGAAGGCCCGCAATCTTTTCGACATCCGTGGCGGTTGCGTCCCAATGTATATCGCAATTGCTACAGTAAAACTTGACGGGTTTGCTTTGAAGGCGCGGTGATAACTCTTCCCTGTCGAAGGATTGGTCAGGCCAGAGATGGCATTTTGGACACTCGACACTAAAGTGAATGCGGTTTCCGCTTGCCATGATACATACCTCGCGGTCTTTGTGGGGAAAGCACTGCGTACTTATGTCGCTCTAGCAACTGACCTAGGAATGTGACGCCAGCGCCAACCAATGCGTCGATACCGCCTTATGTGATAATCGCAATCCAAAGCTGATCAGTCATTGCCGTGCCAAATGTGGGTCACCATTTCCTAACAGAGCCCATGGTTGTTCCGGATTCTTAGAATGTTTGGTGTAGAACTTGTTGCCAAACACATCTTCATAAGTTAGATAAATAACCCATGCTTCAGTTGGTGCTGCGCAAAAATCTGAATTATTAAAACGTATGTTCAACTGAATTCGCATGTTGAGGAAACCTCGTTTTTCACAAAACGTCTCTTGGGGACCAAGTGGCGACAATTCGTCTTGCGAATTCGCGGTGTATTTTTTAGTCGGAATTTGGACATGTAGCCGAAGGTGCAGCGCCGGTCCGTTTCCGATATTTTTAATCGCGCACCAGATCTGAAAATCTTGTTCTAATCCTTGCCTTCGATCTGCTGTGCGCAAAATAGTGCCGCGATCTAATGTGTCCGCTGGATTGACGGGAACAAGTGCGCACACCGGCCTACACTCATCTTGATGAAATTTACGGTTCTGCCGAATTACCCAGTAAGTAGTACCCGCCATTCCAAACGTTCCAATGGCTGTGAGCGCGTTCCACAATGTCGTCCAACACATTGCAAATCCTCTCCCCCGACACCTTTAAATCCATCGTCGCCAGACCGTCGGCCGCACTCCCTACATCAAATAAATGGTGGAAAGTATGGTGGGGCTGAACGGGTCAAAGTACCAAACCCCTTGCTGCGCTTGGCCTAGAGGCTAAGTAATGGCGGAGAGGGTGGGATTCGAACCCACGAAGGGCTTGCGCCCTTGCCGGTTTTCAAGACCGGTACCTTAAACCACTCGGTCACCTCTCCTAAAGCGGCCGCGCATTATATAACGGTGACTCCGCCCATATAGGCGTGCAAAGCCGGCGGGATATGGATCCTGCCCACCTTGTCCTGGCAGTTCTCCATGATGGCAATCAGCGCCCGGCCCACGGCCACGCCGGAGCCGTTGAGCGTGTGCAGCAATTCCGGCTTGCCGGTTTCGGGATTGCGCCAGCGCGCCAGCATGCGCCGCGCCTGGAAATCCGTGCAATTGCTGCACGAGGAAATTTCCCGATAACGTTTCTGGCTGGGCAGCCAGACTTCCAGATCATAGGTTTTGGCGGCGGCGAAGCCGGTGTCGCCGGCGCACAGCGCCATCACGCGGTACAGCAAGCCGAGTTTCTGCAGGATTTTTTCCGCGTGACCGGTGAGCTCTTCCAGAGCCTGGTATGAATCTTCGGGTTTCACCATCTGCACCAGCTCCACTTTCTCGAACTGGTGCTGGCGGATCATGCCGCGGGTGTCCTTGCCGGCGGCACCGGCTTCGGCACGGAAACAGGGTGTGTGCGCCACATAGCGGCGGGGCAAAGTATCCGCTTCCAGGATTTCATCCCGCGCCAGATTGGTGACCGGCACTTCCGCCGTGGGTATCAGGAAATAACCATACTCGCCCTTGAGGGCAAACAGGTCTTCGGTGAACTTCGGCAACTGGCCGGTGCCGCGCAAGGTTTCGGCATTCACCATATACGGTACATAGACTTCTTCGTAACCGTGCTCGCGGGTGTGTATGTCCAGCATGAACTGGATGAGCGCCCGATGCAGCCTGGCCAAGGGACCCTTGAGTACCACAAAACGCGCACCGGAAATTTTCGCGGCACTCTCGAAATCCATGAGATGACGAACGGCGCCCAGATCCACATGATCCCTGGGCATAAAATCGAAATGCTTTGGCTCGCCCCAGCGGCGCACTTCCCGGTTGGCGGATTCATCGCGCCCTTCCGGAACCGAGTCGTGCAACAGATTGGGCAAGCCGAGTTGGGTGGCTTCCAGTTCCGCTTCCACCTTGGCGAATTCTTCCTCGGCGGATTTAAGCCATCCGCCAAGATCGGCCACCTGCGTCACGAGCGGCTGCGTATCCTGGCCCTTGCTTTTGGCCATGCCGATTGCCTTCGATTGAGTGTTGCGCTCGTTGCGCAACTGTTCCATGCGCGTCTGGATTTCCTTGCGACGGTTTTCCAGAGTGGTATAGGCTTTTGCGTCCAACACGAAACCGCGGCGTCCGAGGACGCGAGCCACGGCTTCCGGGTCGGTTCTCAACAGTTTGGGATCTAACATAATGGTTATTGTGTATTCGGAGTTATTCGATGAGCGGTAATAGTCGTGCCCTGACTTCTTCCAACACACCTGCTGGAGATTTCTCGATCAGAGCACATTGACGCGCTCGCCAGTCAAACGACCGAAGACGGTCTGCCAGGACGACTCCCGTGGTCTTCGCCGTATTGACCGCAACCTCAAAAGGATAGCCGCGGGGCTTGGTCGTAATCGGGCAGACCAGTGCGAAGCCCGTGATACGGTTGTAGGCCTTGGGCGAGATAATCAATGCGGGGCGGCGTTTGCCAATCTCGCTGCCCGTCTGCGGATCAAAGTTGATGATTACAATCTGCCCCCGATCCGGGACATGGGGAATCATTCAATCACCTCACGGCCTACATCCGGGCCGGTCGAGATTGCCGGTTGGATGTTTTTCCGCGTGACTCCCGCCAGGAGTTCGTCCAGCGTATAGCGGTGCGGCGTCCCGATCGGCACCAATTTGATGGACCGGCCGTCCGCTACCAGGCTCACTGCGGTCCCGATATTCAGCCCCACCTGCGCCGCCAAAGCCGCCGGCACGCGCACCCCGAGGCTGTTGCCCCATTTGGTGATTTTCGCTTTCACAACGGACTCCTGACCCGCGAATAGATATACATTGTATATCCTGCCCGGATCGGTTTCAATACCGGACTCCAAACTCCCCCTTATTTCGGTTTGGTGGTTTTCTTGCGGGCCGCCTCATCCGCACTGCGCAGTTCGGCAAGCTTCTCCGCAATCTTGATCTCGAGGCCGCGTGGCACCGGATGATAATAGTTTTTCTGCGGCATGGCTTCCGGGAAATAATGTTCGCCGGCTGCGTAGGCATCCGCTTCGTCATGGGCATAGCGATAATCGCGCCCATACCCCAGGCCTTTCATGAGTGGGGTGGGCGCGTTGCGCAAGTGCAGCGGCACCTCCAGGGTCCCAGACTGCTTGGCATCCGCGGTCGCTTCCCCGAAAGCGGCATACACCGCATTGCTCTTGGGCGCGCAGGCCAGATACACCACTGCCTGGGCGATGGCCAGTTCGCCTTCCGGCGAGCCCAACCGCTCCTGCACGTCCCAGGCATTGAGCGTCAACTCCAGGGCGCGGGGATCGGCATTACCGATGTCCTCGGAAGCCATGCGCACCACGCGGCGCGCGATATACAGGGGATCGCAACCGCCGTCCAGCATGCGCGCCAGCCAGTAGAGCGCGCCGTCCGGCGAGGAGCCGCGCACCGACTTGTGCAGCGCGGAGATCTGGTCATAGAACAGTTCGCCGTGCTTATCAAAGCGGCGCAGGCCGCCGGATATCACTTCATGAACCGTGGCTTCACTGATAATTTCACGGCCATCCACCGGCTCCGCCAGATCCGCGGCGATTTCCAGAAAATTGAGTCCGCACCGGGCGTCGCCGTCCGCCGCGGCCGCCAAGCGGTCGCGGAGCAACTCTTCCAGCGCGACAGGTCGGGCGCCAAAGCCCCGCTCACTGTCCGTCAATGCAGCGTCAATGATGCGGCGGATTTCAGCCGCTTCCAGCGGCTTCAATATATAAGTGCGCGCCCGGGACAGCAGCGCGTTGTTCAGTTCGAAGGACGGATTTTCGGTGGTAGCGCCGATAAACGTCAGGGTTCCGTCTTCCACGAACGGCAGGAAAGCATCCTGCTGGGATTTGTTGAAACGGTGTACTTCATCCAGGAACAGCACGGTTCCCACACCGGCCTCGTTGCGACGCGAGTGCGCCTGCTCCACCGCCGCACGCACATCCTTGACGCCTGCCATCACCGCCGAGAGTGCGATGAAATCCGCGCGGCAACTGTCCGCCAGCATGCGCGCCAGGGTGGTCTTGCCGGTGCCCGGCGGGCCCCAGAAGATCATGGAATGCAGATGGCCGCTTTCCAGCGCGCGACTGAGTGGTTTCCCGGGACCCAGGAGATGCGACTGGCCGATGAATTCCGCGGCGTTTCGCGGCCGCATGCGATCGGCGAGCGGCCGGCTGTCGCCCGGACTACCGCCGCTGCGCACGGCCGTATTCATCGAGTCAATGCGCCGGCTGGGTGCCGGTATCGCCGATCACATCCGCACCCGGGGGCGGTGTGAACTGAAACAGACTGTCCGGTATCGGCGGGTTGAGCACCATATGACTGAAGGTGATGCGTGTGAGATCGCCGAGTGCGTCTTTGAGTTCCATCACGCTGACATTGTTACCCTTGAACCCCAGTTGTACGCTGTTGAAATCCGTATCCTTGATTTTGGGTTTCAGTCCCACCCATTGAAGCCCGTTTTTCTCTCCCAGATCCTTCACCGTGAAGCTCTTTTCCACATTGTTGGAACCGCTCAACAAAACCGCGGGGCTGGCGGCCAGCGTGCCATTCAGCGGCTTCACCGTCACTTCCTGCAGTTCCACGTCGTATATCCATACGCGCTTGCCGTCGGCAACGATGATCTCCTTGTTGGGTGTGGCGTAATCCCAGCGGAAGCGGTCCGGACGCTTGATGGCCAGCGTGCCGACGGACTTCTTCACTTCCTGCAGATTGGGATCCAGCACGATCTGGGTGAAATCCGCCTGGAGGCTGTGCACCTGTTGCAGAAACACGTGCATCTGCCGGATGGCTGTATCCGTCCGTGCCGCAGCCGCCGCCTGCGGCAAAACCAATAGCGCAAAAACCACCATGCAACCCGGCTTGAATTTACGCACACGTTTCTCCCAAAAAGTTCGCGTCTCGCATCTTAGTTTCCCATCTCAGTCATCCGGCGGCGGGGGCGCCACCAGCACCTCGCGCATGCCATTGGTTTGCAACGGTCCGACGATGCCGGCCGTCTCCATTTCCTCAATCATACGCGCGGCGCGGTTGTAACCGATCTTGAGGCGGCGCTGCACGCCCGAAATGGAGGCGCGGCGCGTCTCCGTGACGATGCGCACCGCCTGGTCGTAGAGCGGGTCCGATTCCGCTTCGCTGCCGCCCTCCCCCCATTCCGCCAGGCCGGAGATACCTGGCAGGGAATCCAGCGGACCTTGCAGGATTTCCTCCAGGTACCGCGGCTCGCCCTTGCGCTTCAGGTGCGCCACCACCTTATGCACTTCCTGATCACTTACGAAGGCACCGTGGATGCGCACGGGTACCGGCGTACCGGGAGGCAGGAACAGCATGTCGCCGTGACCGAGCAGCGATTCCGCACCCTGCTGGTCGAGAATGATGCGGGAATCCATCCGTGCCGACACCTGGAATGCGATGCGCGCCGGTATGTTGGCCTTGATCAGACCGGTGATCACATCCACCGAGGGCCGTTGCGTAGCCAGCACCAAATGGATGCCGGAAGCGCGCGCTTTCTGCGCCAGCCGCGTGATCAGCTCTTCCACCTTCTTGCCTACGACCAGCATCAAATCCGCCAGCTCGTCCACCACTACCACGATGCTGTACAGAGGTTTGAGCGTGGGGATATCGGCGTCGTCCAGTTCATTCAATTGCTCGGGCTTGAGCAGCGGATCCAGGATGGGTTTGCCGGCGTCCATGGCTTCTTTTACCCTGCGGTTGTATCCCGCCAGATTGCGCACGCTCACCGCCGCCATGAGCCGGTAGCGCCGTTCCATTTCCGCCACGCACCAGCGCAGCGCATTGGCGGCTTCCTTCATGTCGGTGACCACCGGCGCCAGCAGATGCGGGATGCCTGCGTAAACGGAAAGCTCCAGCATCTTGGGATCAATCATGATAAGGCGAGTATGCTCGGTGGTGGCCTTGTAGATCAGGCTCAGAATCATGGCGTTGAGCGCCACCGATTTGCCGGACCCGGTGGTACCGGCGATGAGCAGATGCGGCATACGTTCCAGATCCGCCACCACCGGATTGCCGCCGATGTCCTTGCCGAGAGCCAGCGTCAGCGGCGAGCGGGAATCGTCGTATTCCCGGGATTTGAGAATCTCGCCCAACGTCACCAACTCACGCGACTCATTGGGTATCTCGAGGCCCACAACGGATTTGCCGGGGATCACCTCCACCACGCGGACGCTGATAGCCGACAGGCCGCGAGCCAGGTCCTTGGAAAGATTGGTGATCTGACTCACCTTCACGCCCGGCGCCGGCTGCAATTCAAAACGCGTCACTACCGGGCCGGGGTTGACCGCCACTACCTGTACATCAATATCGAAATCCCTGAGTTTCAGCTCCACCTGCCGCGAGATGGCTTCCAGTGCCGCCTCCGAATAACCGTCCACCTTGGGCGGCGCATCGTCCAGCAACGCCAGGGGCGGCAGCTCGGAATCCGGCGGCGATTCGAATAGCGGTACCTGCCGCTCGCGTTCCATGCGTGGGCTGGGTTCCACTGCTTTCATCACCGGTTCGATGCGCGGCCTGGGCCGCCTCTTCACTTCCTCGGTATGCACCTTGATGATTTCCATTTGTTGCTCACGCGCGCGCCGCGCCTGGACCGTTTCCCTGAGCCAACCCCAGCGATTGCGCGCCCGCTCCGCCAGTGTGACGGTGAACCGGCCGGTGCGGTCCATGACGGCGAGCCAGGACAGGCCGGTGAACACCGTTGCGCTGCCGAGGAATAGCGCCAACAACAACAGTGTGGCGCCCAGATTGCTGAGCCCATGGGCCAGTCCCTTGCCGATGAAATCACCCAGCACGCCGCCGGCATCCACCGGCACGACGCCGGCAGGCACATGCCAGTTGATGGACGCCAGACCGGCAGCAGAGAGCAGCGCCAATATCAGCGCGCCGACGCGCATGCCGAGATACAGCTTATTCATCGGTTCGATGGATTTACGCACACGGAAAATCATCCAGCCGCCCCAAGCCAGCAGAATGGGGAACAGAAAGGCCGGGTAGCCGATCAGGAACAGCAGGAAATCCGCCAACCACGCCCCCACCGGGCCGATGGCGTTATGCACATGCCCGGCCATACCACTGAAGGAGAAACCGGGATCATGGGGACTGTAGGTAGCCAGGGCCGCAAACACCAGCAAAGCCATGGCCGCACACACCCACAGAGCCGCCTCCTTGAGGCCCTGCGCCAGATGGATGGCGAGCGGTGACCGAGTTGTTTCCTTGCGCGTCGCCTGCGCCACGTTGCAGCCTGACTTTAAGAAGTTAATGTAACCTACTATTATACATACACTTTATATTCATTTTAGCAATGCCGGATGCACTACTTTCCCCGCTTCCACGTTTATGCCCTTGCGCAACGGCTCATCGTCCCGCCAGCCGCCGGCCGCAAGCCTCAAGGCATAGGGGGTAATGGCTGCCGACAGGGCCTGGGAGGAGGTCCGGGGTACCGCCCCGGGCATGTTGGTCACGGTGAAATGCGTCACACCTTCCCACACATAGGTGGGCTTGTCCCAAGTGGTGGGCTGGGTGGTCTCCACACAGCCCCCCTGGTCCACGGAAATGTCCGCCACCACGCTGCCCGCCTGCATGGCCTTGACCATACCCGCAGACACCACATGCGGGGCCTTTTCACCAGTCACCAGCACCGCACCCACCACGATGTCCGCGTACTTCACCGCCTCGGCGATATCGGCGGCGTGCGGATAGAGGGCGGTGACGTTGGGGCCGAGATCGCGCATACGCTCCATGCGGTCGCGGGAAATATCGAATACCGTCACCTCGGCGCCCATACCTGCTGCCACCGTGGCGGCCGCGCCGCCGGCTACGCCGGCGCCCACGACCACTACCCGGCCGCGCTTGGCCGCCGGTACGCCGCCCAGGAGGATGCCCTTGCCGCCCTGGGGCTGGTGCAGGAGATGCGTGCCCACCTGGATGGAAAGCCGGCCGGCGATGTCGCTCATGGGAGCCAGCAAGGGTGTGCGCCCATCCACTTCCACCGTTTCAAAGGCCACTGCGGTGAGACCGGTCTTTTGCAGCGCCTGGGTAAGTTCCGGCAGGGCCGCCAGGTGCAGGTAGCAGAACAGCAGGTGGTCCTTACGCAGCAGCTTCAGGTCCGCCTCGATAGGTTCCTTCACCTTGACGATCATCTCCGCTCCGGCATACACGTCGGCGGCTGAACCCAGCACCTCCACGCCCACGGCGCGATAGTGCTCGTCACTGTAGCCGCTTTTCACGCCGGCGTGCTTTTCGATAAAGACCCGGTGGCCGTGGCGAACGAGCTCCGCGGCAGCAGCTGGAATCAGGCCGACGCGCCCTTCCAGCGGTTTGAGCTCGCGTGGAATACCAATGCGCATGATGGCTCCTTTACGCTGTAGAGAAGTTTTCGTAACATGGTCGCTTCGCGGCCGTATTGAAACTACGCGTCACGGCCCGCATGGCGCAGGTATTCGGCCACACCAGCGCCGGCTGCACGCATAATCTCCTTGAGAAACGAGGCTGGGATAACGCGCAGATGACGCGCGCAAAGGCCGCTGTTGCGTTTCCCTTGATTTCCGCCGGGGACCGTGCGCTTGAAATCCAAAGCGCCGACACCATCTCCTCCCGGCGCCGAGGACAATTATACATGAGCGACGTAAGGCATTGTCGGTTGTTGATTCTGGGTTCCGGCCCCGCCGGTTATACCGCCGCGGTTTATGCGGCCCGCGCCAATCTCAAGCCGGTGCTGATCACCGGCATTGAGCAGGGCGGTCAGCTCATGACCACCACCGAGGTGGACAACTGGCCTGGCGATGTGGAAGGTCTTATGGGACCGGCACTCATGGGGCGCATGCTGCGTCACGCGCAGCGCTTCAAGACCGAGGTTGTTTTCGACCACATCAACAAGGCTGATCTCAAGACACGGCCCTTCCGGCTTGACGGTGACCAGGGCCAGTACACCTGTGACGCACTCATAATCGCCACCGGTGCGACGGCAAAATATCTGGGCCTGCCGTCCGAGGAAGCCTACAAGGGTCGCGGCATATCCGCCTGCGCCACGTGCGACGGCTTTTTTTACAAGGGCCTGCATGTCGCCGTGGTGGGCGGCGGTAACACCGCTGTGGAAGAAGCGCTGTATCTTTCCAACATCGCTTCGAAAGTTACGGTGGTGCACCGTCGCGATACGTTTCGCGCGGAAAAAATTCTTGCCAGCGAGCTCATTGAGAAATCCCACGGTGGCAACGTCAACATTCTCTGGGATCATGAATTGGACGAGGTGTTGGGTGATGACTCCGGCGTCACCGGTATCCGCGTGCGCAGCACCAAGCATAAGGACAAGACGGCAAAACTGGATTCCAAGGGCGTGTTCATCGCCATCGGTCATTCGCCCAATACACAGCTATTTGAAGGTCAGCTGGAAATGAAAAACGGCTACATCGCGGTGAAGAGCGGCCTCTCAGGCAATGTTACCGCCAGCAGCATTCCCGGCGTGTTTGCGGCGGGCGATGTCATGGATCAGATTTACCGCCAGGCCGTTACCTCTGCCGGCACCGGCTGCATGGCGGCGCTGGATGCGGAAAAATACCTGGATACCCTCACCCGCAACCGCTGAGTTGCCAACCAACTTCCTTGTCTCTTCTCCCTCTTTAACCGGAGAAACAGGATAAGGCAATGAGCGCAGCCTCCACGCGACCACCCCGGCACCCTTGCGTCTTCTTCGAGTGGGAGACAGAAAGGGATGTGGGAAGGCGCGTGGCATGAAGGTCCAGGTGCACACATCCATTGACTCCATTGCCGCTGCCGACTGGAACCGTTTGGCAGGCAATAATCCTTTTCTCAAATATGAATTCCTGGCCGCGCTGGAGCACAGCGGCTGTGTCAGCGCTGAAACCGGATGGCAGCCTCAGCATCTGACCTGCGCGGACCACACGGGCCGGCTCGTCGGCGCCATGCCCCTGTATCTCAAGTCCCATTCACTCGGTGAGTATGTTTTTGACTGGGCCTGGGCCGAAGCCTGGCATGCTGCCGGATTGCGATACTACCCCAAACTGGTTTGCGCCGTACCGTTTTCACCCGTGACCGGCCCACGCCTGCTGGCGGAGCCGCAGGCACCACGCACGGAAACAGGGCAAGCGCTGATCCGCAAAACGATCGAGCTTGCTGAAGCACGTGGCGCTTCATCGGTCCACTGCCTGTTCCCTGTTGCAAGCGAAATGCAGGACTGGAGTGCGCAGGGTTTCATGGCGCGCAAGGACTGCCAGTTTCACTGGCACAATCGCGATTATGCAAACTTTGATGATTACCTGGGAACGCTGTCTGCCGAGAAACGCAAGAAAATCCGCCGCGAGCGCCGCCGCGTCGGCGAAGCTGGTATCCGCCATAAAACGCTGACCGGACTGGATATGGACGACAGCCTGCTGGACGCGATGTACCGGTTTTATGTCTCCACTTACGCCAAACGCGGCCGACCAGCGTATCTCAGCCGTGGCTTCTTCACTGAGATCAGTCACATGTTGCCGGATTCCCTGGTCGTGCACTTCGCATTCCTCGATGACACACCCATAGCGGCGGCGATTTGTTTCCGGAACGCTGATACATTGTATGGGCGGCACTGGGGTTGTACCCGGGAGTTCCACAGCCTGCATTTCGAGACCTGCTATTACCAGGGAATCGAGTACTGTATCCACCAGGGCCTCCGGCGCTTCGAGCCGGGTACCCAGGGTGAATACAAGCTGGCGCGTGGTTTCGAGCCCACCGCCACCTGGTCTGCCCACTGGATCACCGAGTCCGTTTTCAGAAAATTCATCGCGGATTTTCTGCAACGGGAAATCCACGTGGTGGATGCCTACATGCAGGAAGCCGGCCTGCATCTGCCATTCTGCCAGGGTGATGGTCCTGAAAAACCGAAGCGTATGGCGAAATAGGAGCGTAAAGCGGTTGCCGACAATGGATAAAGTTCGATTATGAATCTGTACCGCCATCACAAGCCTCAATGAACCCGCCGCCGCTTCCCTGGATTGCGCCGCATAGTCCGGCGGAAACCTTCCCGGATGTGCACACTGCATTGCGCGATCCGGATGGACTGCTGGCCGCCGGCGGCGACCTCTCGCCTGAACGCCTGCTTTACGCCTACCGTCGCGGTATCTTTCCGTGGTATCACGCTGAGCAGCCCATTCTGTGGTGGTCGCCGGATCCACGTGCGGTGCTGCTTCCCCGGAACATCCATATCAGCCGTTCGCTGCGCAAGTGTTTACGCCGGATTTCGTTTGCAGCGACTTTTGATGCCGCATTCGGGGAAGTGGTGACCGCCTGTGCCGCGCCGCGCAAACAACAGCCGGGAGGCGACACCTGGATCACGCCCGCCATGCAGGCGGCGTATGCCGAGCTGCACCGCCTCGGCCATGCCCACTCACTGGAAATCCGCATGCACAGTGAGCTGGCCGGCGGGCTTTATGGCGTGGCCCTGGGTGGCGTATTCTTTGCTGAATCCATGTTCAGCCGCCGCGCCAATGCTTCCAAGATCGCCCTTGTCTGCCTGGCGAGACAGCTCCAAGCATGGGGCTTCAAACTCATTGACTGCCAGGTGAGTTCCGCACATCTGGCGCATTGCGGCAGCGTGGCGATACCACGTCAACAATTCCTGGAGCGGCTGGATCGCTACACCGTGTTGCCGGGCAGACGCGGCCCGTGGCGATTTGAAATATCTCTGGCATTCTGATGCAGGACACTGTCCATGAAAATCTCTCCTTGTTCCTCTCGCCGGAACATCCTTGCAGTTACCTGCCCGGCCGCATCGCACGTACGGTCTTTCTGGATCCAGGTACGGCGCCGCAGAATCATACCTACAGCCTGCTGGCCGAACGGGGATTTCGCCGCAGCGGTCCCTATCTCTACCGCTCCGGTTGCGAGCACTGTCACGCCTGCGTATCGGTGCGGATTCCGGTGCGCGATTTCAAGCCGGACCGCAGCCAGCGGCGCACTTGGCGGCGGAATCAGGACCTCGGCGTACGCCTGTATCCCGCGGAGTTTCTCCACGACCACTTTTCTCTCTACCAGAGATATATAACCTGGCGGCACCCCGGCGGGGGCATGGATCCATCCTCACCGGCGGACTATGCCGGCTTTCTCACGGGATGCAGCAGCCATACCTTCTTTGCGGAGATGCGCCTGCATGACCGGCTGGTGGCTGTGGCCGTGGTGGATAGCCTGGATGACTCCCTGTCGGCGGTGTACAGCTTTTACGAACCGGAACTGCCGCGCCGCAGCCTCGGTACCTTCGCGATTTTGTGGGAAATCAGCGAGGCCCGGCGCCGTGGCCTCGACTGGCTGTATCTCGGCTACTGGATCGCCGCCAGCCGGAAAATGGCCTACAAAAACCGCTTCCACCCCTTCGAGCGGCGGGAAGACGACGCCTGGGAACGCGTGACCTGAAATGCCATGTGTTGAACCCTGGCACTGATTCCGGCAGAATCTGCGCGCCTTGCACCGGCCCTTGCTGGTTCCCGGCATGCTTCGATAACTGATGAGGATGTATGCCGAAAGAAGAAAACATTGAAATGGAAGGCAAGGTCATCGAAACCCTGCCCAACACCACATTCCGGGTGGAACTGGACAACGGCCATGTGGTGCTCGCCCACATCTCCGGCCGCATGCGCAAGCACTACATCCGCATCCTTACCGGCGACCGCGTCACCGTCGAACTGACACCCTACGATCTGAGCAAGGGCCGTATCACCTACCGCGGAAAATAATGGCCAGTGCGTCGCTTCGGGTCAGCCCGGGGCTTCCTTGCTACGGGGATTGAGAAAAAATCCCCTCTGTTTGCGGATTTCTCGAATTCCGCCCGCTCTCAAGCCTTGCATAGCACGTCTATGCGGGCAGGCGGAATATTCCGCCATTCCCAGGATGCCTTGTAGCGCTCAAACCCCAGCGTCTGCAGCGGTGAAGCGCCCAACCAGCCATAGGTGAATTGCACGAGCATGCCGTCCGTAGCCAGCAACTCATGCATTTGCGCGGCAATCGCCGTTACCGTTGCATCCGGCAACGAGCGCAGCGGCAGGCTGGATACGATGGCGCAAACGGCGTCCTGCGGCCCGACCCAGCGTATCAGCTCGGCGGCATCTCCCTGCACCACGGTCAGATACGGGAAACGGCGGCGCAGCAGTTTGCACAGCTTTGCACTGCGTTCCACCACGATCAAGCGGGAAGGTGCGATACCCCGGGCTAGCAAAGCCTGGGTCACAGCACCCGTACCCGCTCCGATCTCAACGATGAGCGCCTGGCTATCCAGCGGCACAGCCGCCGCTATTGCCTGTGCGAGCCAGGGTGAACTCGGCAATACCGCGCCGACACTTGCCGGGTGCCGCAAGAGCTCCCGCCAGAGCGCCAGCGCCGATGACAAACGCAAACGGACATCAAGCCAAGTGAGCGTAGTAGGCCATACCTCAGTTACTGCATAACTGAGCAAGTTGCGCGCCACTTCCGGCTTTGACCTGGATTTCTCTTGCATGCACAACCCTTGACGAGGCAGAAAACACCCGCCGGTCCGATGAATTCCGAACCCGGACTTGGGCACTATATACCCTGTATCAACGCAGGGTACGGAAATTTTAAGGTACCAAGATTACGATTCAGTAATGATTGTCCGCCACCCGGCAAATCCCAATGGATTGTCGCAGGCACAAGTGTAACAATTCTCAATCATCACCCAATCAGCGGGTCGTACACCCGCCCGTTCATGTGGATCAGCCCCACGTTGGTCGCTCCCGGCTTCCTGCCTCCTCCCCCTCCGGGGACTTCCAAGGGTCGCGCGGCACTTGTACTTCCCTGTACATCGTCCAGCATCTCCTGGTGGGTGAACCCGTAGCGGTCCGCGTCGTGATCGGTTTGTATTTCCGCCGTCCCCACCGGCGCCTCCCAGGTGCCGGGCTCCCGCCGGTGGCCAACGGCGCTGAAACTCATGTCCGCCACCACGGTGCCAGTCTGACTCGTGATGACATCCACGCTGCCATCATCTTACCGCGGCTGGATCAGCTCTTGCATTGCAATCTTGCGAGCTTCTCTTCGACACTGCTCAAGGAGGGTAACAAGATCTATTCCTTTCGCTGAAACACAATACCCGGCTTTGTCTCTTCCAATCACTTCGTAAACTCCTGCGGAGACTTCATCCATATCAAAGTGCCACGTCGGTAAATCGGAAAACTGCTTTCTCATGGTGGCGTCTCCCGCAAATACCCTTGTTGCAGTAGCTCGTCCAGAGTGAGCGGCGACCTGTACTGTACGCCCAGGCCCGGCTACCCGAAGGCAGGAGCAGCCCGACCCGCTTCGGCTTCAAACGATCTAGTCACCTCGAAAGAGCGCAGACTTTGTAGCGCAGTACCTGGCGGCAAAGCTCTTGCAGCCAACAGCGTTCCCGCTGGCGAGAAAAATCTGGATGCGGCCGTCTGTGTCCGTCGCTTCATGCCAGCCACCACGACCTGAGAAAGCGGCCACGTTAAACGGTCGACATCAGGCTGGGTAGGGTGTCGTTCACTTTGCGCTTACCCTGCAATTCGATGAAGGCCTTTAATTGCCGGGAGTTGAAAGCAGCCTTTTCAAAATGGAGTTTAAAAAGGTTTGCAACGGTCAGCCTTCAATTCGGAGGCTGTGTTTGGCGAAAAGACGTAAGGAGAATTTGTATGAAATCTAATGAAACACGTAATGGCGAATTGAAAAAGAAGGAGCGGATTCTCGCACGGAAACTTGCTCGTGATTTAACTCCCGAGGAAGTGGAGCAGGTGTCTGGTGGCTGGACTGCAAGCGGGCCGCCGCCGCCGGAGGATCAGGACTGCGATCAAATTCAATAATACGAGAACCTTCCGGACAACACTTACCCCTGCAGAGTTTCGCTCTGCAGGGGCATTTATATTCGGAAGTAGACACTATTGTTTTTTTAGTGTTGCTTCTTCTTTCTGCACCAGAAATTCTACACACCTAATGGCAGTTTCGGGAGGCATGGGGTTATCGGCTGGATAACCGGCGCCGGTCATCCATTTGCCGTTGACCACGAACGTGGGCACTCCCTGGATCCCGTAGCGTGTCAGGGTTTGCAATGCCTGGTTCATCCTGAGATTCACGCCAAAGGAATTCCAGGTGGCATCGAACTGCTGTTTGCTCACGCCATATTTGGCGAAAAATCCCTGCAAAGCGGACTGGCTCTGGGTCAGGTCGTACTGGTTGTCCACGTGAATGGCGTTGAACAAGGGATTGTGGATCTTCGGCTCCAGTCCCAGCGCCTGTGCGGTGTAATAGGCGCGCGCATCAATAGCCATGTCCTCGCCGCCGCTCCAGGCTGCGGGGATCAGCTTGAACACCACATTGGCAGGCTTGTGTTTCAGCCAGGCGTCCACATAAGGCTCGAAGGCGAAACAATGCGGGCAGCCATACCAGAAAAACTCGATCACCTCGATCTGGCCGGGTGCCACCGTGGTCGGTTGCGCCGGCGATACCGGCACGTAGTTTATGCCTTCCTTGAAGTTGGCAGTGGCGGCCAGTACCGAACCTCCTAACGTGAGCAGACCCGCGGCGAAAAAGGCGCTTATCAGCAGCTGCAGTTTCAGTTGTTTCATAGTCTCTCTCCTGGGTTACCTATGTTAACCCGACTTGGCGGATTCGGGGGGTGTGGCAGGCTAATTCCCTGATTGTACAGAGGTGGACCTCACAAGGTCTGCACTACAACGAGGTAGACGCCGCGACCTGGGCGGCGGTGATTTTCGGGGGTGGTTGGGCGGGTAAAGTCAGATGGAGTTTCTCGAGCAGTAGCTTCAGTTCTGGTTCGGGCTGGGTGTAACGCGTGAGGCTGAGTTCGCGTCCATCGGTGGTGGGCACGTACACGTCGATCATCTGCACGGCGGAGAACTTCTCAAGCACACTGCGCGGGGTCAGGCCCGGCGCGAACGCCTTGAGTTGTTGGCCGAGCGTCACGTGCAGGCAGTAGGCCAGGGAGGCGATGAAGATATGCGCTTCGATGCGCCGCTCCTCTTGGTGGAAGATGGGGCGGATGGCAAGATCGCCTTTGAGCGTCTTGAATGCTTCCTCCACGGCGACTAGCTGCAGGTAGTAGTTCCAGAGCTTGGCGGGATCGGACTCGGTGAGATGGGTGCGCAGCAGGTAGCGGCCCTCACGTCGGCGCACCTGCCGGAGCGTGTGCCGGTCGAGCCGGTAGGTGAAGTGTGCCCCCTGCGCGTGGACCTGCACGTCGATCAGGCGCCAGGCGGCCGGTGCCTGGGTCTGGGCGCTGCCGAGCTTCATCAGCAAGGCATCGCGCGTGAGCGTCATGTTCGCCAGTTTCTGCAACCGTGCCCACAGCCACTTCAGTTGGCGGCGACGCATCGAGCGCTCCTTGGCGATCCGATCAACACTCTCGGCAAACACGTACATCTCGCCTGCTTGCGTGAGCAGCTTGACGCGCACGCCCGGGCGAGCCGCGTGCCAAGGCTTCTCCAGCAGCGCGCGCTCGATGCGCGTCAAGCGCCCCTTCGGGGTACCGACGAGATACTGCACCGGTGGGTCGCTCGCGCGCATCTGCTCAAGCACGGCCCCGGTCGGCACCCCGCGGTCCATGCACCAGACCCGTCTGGCTTTGCCATATTGACGTTCGATGCGCGCGAGGAAATCCTTCAAAGTGGTCGCATCCGCGGTATTACCGGGGAGCACCTCATAGGCGAGCGGTAACCCCTCGGGAGTCACTACCAGCGCGATGACCACTTGCACGCAGTCGGGGCGGTGATCGCGGGAGTAGCCGAAGCGGTGCTTGTCGTCCTCGTCCCAGCAGGATACCTCAGGGACAGACCACGGTTTATCATTACAAGCTGGTTTCGTTAATGGCTATTGAATCCATCGTCTCCCGGCAAAGATATTTTTAATCCGCTTCTGCTGGATGAGCCACAGTGGGCGCGGTATCCGGCGTTTCGATGGCAATATCGAACTCGCCGTCCTTGACGCTGACGCGCACGTGCCCGCCCTGGGCAAGTTTGCCGAACAGCAGTTCCTCGGCGAGCGGTTTCTTGATGGATTCCTGGATGACGCGCGCCATGGGACGCGCACCCATCTTGGCGTCGTAGCCGCGCGTGGCAATGAGCCGGCGGGCGGCTTCGTCCATCTCCAGGGTCACACCCTTCTGCTCCAATTGGTCTTCCAGCTCGATGACGAACTTGTCCACCACCTTGGCGACGGTGCGCGGGTCCAGGCTGTTGAAGTGAATGATGGCATCCAGGCGGTTGCGGAATTCCGGGCTGAACAGGCGGCGGATGGCTTCGGCTCCATCGGGGGTGTTATCCGCCTGCATGAAGCCGATGGACGGCCGGCTCATCTCCTGGGCGCCTGCATTGGTGGTCATGACGATGATAACGTGGCGGAAATCCGCCTTGCGGCCGTTATTGTCCGTCAAAATGCCGTGGTCCATGACCTGCAGCAGTAGATTGAACACTTCCATGTGGGCTTTCTCGATTTCATCCAGCAGCAGTACGCAATGCGGATGCTTGAGGATCGCATCCGTGAGCAGCCCGCCCTGGTCGAAGCCCACATAGCCCGGCGGCGCGCCGATGAGCCGGGACACCGTGTGGCGCTCCATGTATTCCGACATATCGAAGCGTACAAACTCTATTCCCAGGATCAGAGCGAGCTGCCGGGTGACCTCGGTCTTGCCCACGCCGGTGGGACCGGCGAACAGAAAGGAGCCGATAGGCCGGGTTTCGGTGCCGAGACCGGAACGCGACATCTTGATGGCGGCCGCCAGCGACCCGATGGCCTTGTCCTGACCGTAGATCACCAGTTTCAAGTCTCGTTCCAGGTTGCGCAGGCTTTCCTTGTCGGAAGTGGAAACGCTCTTGGGCGGGATGCGTGCCATTTTGGCGATGATCTCCTCGATATCCTGCACGCTGATAGTCTTGCGGCGCTTGCCGGGTGGCCGCAGGCGCATGTTGGCGCCGGCCTCATCAATCACATCAATGGCCTTGTCCGGCAGATGCCGGTCGTTGATATAACGCGCGGCAAGATCCGCCGCCGCTTCCAGCACCTTGCCGGGGTATTTGACGTCGTGATGCTCCTCGAATTTGTGGCGCAGGCCCTTGAGAATGCGCGCAGTCTCTTCCACCGTGGGTTCTGGCACGTCAATCTTCTGGAAACGCCGCGCCAGCGCCCGGTCTTTTTCGAAGATGCCGCGGTATTCCTGATAGGTTGTCGAGCCGATGCACTTGATCTCGCCGCTCTGCAGCACCGGCTTGATGAGGTTGGAGGCGTCCATCACGCCGCCGGAAGCGGCGCCGGCGCCAATCACCGTATGAATCTCATCTATGAAAAGGATATTGCCCGGATCTTTCTTCAGTTCCGTGATCACGCCCTTGAGACGCTTCTCGAAATCACCGCGGTATTTGGTGCCGGCGATAAGCGCGCCCATGTCCAGCGCGTAGAGGGTGGCGTCCCGCAGAATCTCGGGCACCCGGTCTTCCACGATCAGGCGCGCCAGACCCTCCGCCAGCGCGGTCTTGCCCACGCCCGCCTCGCCGATGAACAGCGGATTGTTTTTACGCCGACGACAGAGAATCTGGATGGTACGCTCGATTTCAAGCTCGCGGCCGATGAGGGGATCAATTCGGCCCTCACGCGCCGACTGGTTCAGGTTTGTGGCGTAGGTTTCCAGGGCGCCCTTGCCGGCTTTCGAGGCGGATTCATCCTCCTCCTCACCCTGTTCGGCGGTGCTTTCGCGTCCTTCGTCCTCATGAATCCTGGAAATGCCGTGGGCGATGTAGTTCACCACGTCGAGCCGCGTGATACCCTGACGGCTCAGCATGTACATCGCGTGGGATTCCTTCTCGCCAAACATCGCCACCAGCACATTGAGGGCCGTCACTTCCTTGTGGCCGGAGGACTGCACGTGGAATACGGCGCGCTGCAGCACCCGCTGGAAACCCAGGGTCGGTTGTACGTCGGGATCAGGCGTCTCCAGGCGCGGCGTATTGGCATCTATATAACTCACCAGCTCATGCTGCATGGGTTCCACGCTGGCGCCGCAGGCACGCAATACCTCGATCACCCGCGGGGTATCCAGCAGCGCCAGCAGCAGGTGCTCCACGGTCATGAATTCATGCCGTTTGGCGCGCGCTTCCTTGAAGGCGGTATTCAGGCAGAACTCCAGTTCCTTGCTGAGCATGCTCATGTCTCCTCCAGAGTGCACAGCAATGGGTGCTGGTGCTTGCGGGAGTAATCATTCACCTGCGCGGCCTTGGTTTCGGCAATTTCGTAGGTAAATACGCCACAGATCCCCTTTCCGCGGGTATGCACGTGCAGCATGATCTGCGTGGCCCTGGTACGGTCCATATAAAAGAAAGCTTGCAGCACCTCCACCACAAACTCCATGGGGGTGTAGTCATCGTTGAGCAGCACCACCTTGTACAGCGGCGGCGGCTTGAGGCGCGGCTTGACCTCCTCCACCACCAGGCCGCGCTGGGATTCCTCGTCGTGCCGTTCCTCACTCATGGATTGATTTTAGCTGAATTTCCGCCGACGGGTGCCGCGCTGCGGCGCCGGCTATTTGGCGCTGAAGGTGAACACGCCGTCCCAGTCGCCTGCGGGCGGGTGGGCGCGGTAGTACGCGATGCGGTCGAGATAGAGGCGATACAGGGCACGCTGCGGCTGCGCCTGATGTAGCGCGAAAAATTCCCGCTCCGCACCGTCCCAATCGCCGGCGCGGTAATAGCCGAGGGCCTGCTGGTGGCGCGGCAGCAGCGCTTTCAGGGCCTTGTCCACGGCATCCCTGGGTCCCAAAGGCTCGTAGATGGCCACCGCCTTGTCCTTGCCCTGGACACGCACCCGATCCAGCTCCAGGAAGCTGAAGTCCGGCAGCGCTTCCCGAACGCGCTCACCGCAAACGATTTCCACGCCGTATTGCCGGGTGAGGCCTTCCAGGCGCGAGCCCAGGTTTACCGCGTCCCCCATGACGGTATACGCACGGCGGAATTCCGAGCCCATATCACCCACGCGCATGATGCCGCTATTGAGGCCGATGCCGATATGCAATTCCGGCCAGCCGCGCTTCGCAAACTCGGGGTTGAGCCTCCTGAGGGTTGCCAGCATGTCGAGCGCCGCCTCCAGAGCATGCCGGGCGTGCTGCGCATCGTGCAGCGGCGCACCCCAGAAGGCCATGATGGCGTCGCCCATGTATTTGTCTATGGTGCCGCGATGGGCATGGATCACCCGCGTCATGGGCGTGAGAAATTCGTTCATGAGCTGGCTCAGTTCCTTCGGGTTCAGGCCTTCCGAAATACTGGTGAAGCCACGCACATCGGAAAACAGCACGGTAAGCTCACGGCTGTCGCTTTCCAGGGAATATGCCTCCTCACGCTCATCCATCTTGCCCACCAGCTCGGGCGGAATGTACTGGCTGAACATGCGCGAAAGGTGCCGCCTGCCTCGCGACTCGATAAAAAAGCCGTAGAGCGAATGCAGCACGAACAGGGTCACCAGAAATACCAGGGGGGATGCCAATGGAAAAACAAAATTTCCGTACTGCCAGATCAGCAGGTTGCCGATGATGATGAAAAAGAACAACCCGAGTGTAACCGTACTGCTCACCAAGATGGAGCGTGTCATGGCAACCCAGGTAACGATGATGGCGATGATGAGCAGTAGCAGGAATTGCGCGCCGCGGGCGTACTGCGGCTGATTGCTTTTGACACGCTGGTCCAGCACACCGGAAAGAAAATTGGCATGTACCTCGACACCGGGAAAGACCGCCCCTACCGGCGTGGTGCGCAAATCCTGTTCTCCGGGCGCGGAAGTGCCCACGTACACAATGGCGTTCCGCAGAATCCCGCGTGAAGCCGTACCCTTGATAACGTCCACCGCAGGCACATAAGGAAAGCTGCGCACGTAGCCGCGGTATGGCACCAGGGCCGCCATATCATGATCCACGGGTATCCGGTAGCGACCGATGCTGATCTTGTCCAGATGGGCATTATTGTAGTGGGATGGGCGGCTGGTATCAAAGACGAATCCCAGTGGGGCCTGATGCTGCAGCACCTGCAATACAGCCAGGTCCAGAGACGTATACAGGTTGCCATGGTATTCCTGCAGCAGACCGATACGCCGGAAGACACCATCCTCGTCCACAAAGGGGTTTGAAAAAAAACCCTGAGCCTCGGCGGCTTGCGACAAAACCGGAAGATTGCTGATGTAGGTTTTCGCCTGGGGGAAATCCACGTCAGGATACTGCGAAGTCACCCCGGCAATCGCCGGCGGCGGCAAGCGGCCCTCTGACTGCTGTTCGTCGAAATTGCTGCGCTGGGTAAAAACATAGCCCAGGACCACCGGACGGTACTGCATGCTGGCGGCAAAGATGCGGTCGCGCTCCAGCCTGGGCCTGAGCTTGCGTGCCTCCTTTGCAAAGGCCATGTCATTCCTCAACGGTCCGCTTTCCAGCCGGTTGAGCAGGGTCAGATCCTGGCTGCGGTCGGGCTCCGGAAACATGATGTCGAACGCCACCAGCTTGACGTGGTAGAGGTCGAAGAGGTTATTGACCATCTGCGCCAATCTGTCGCGCGGCCACGGCCACTGACCCTCCTCGCGCAGGCTCTGGTCATCCACGTCCACGATCACGATGCGCGGATCCAGGGTGTTCGGCATGGTGAGCCGCAGGCGCGCGTCGTAAGCGTAGTTTTCCAGTTTGTCCAGCAGGCGGAACGGCAGAAGGCCGGAAAGAAACCCGGTAAACAGCAACAACAACACCAGGCTGACGGCGATCCTGACCAAGTGGCGGAGCTTCAAGGCATGTCCCCGGTTTGGCGTAGTGATGCGTTAGTGTAGCTGAAGCGGCGTGCGCCCCTTGCCGCCCGGCCCTTGAGGCTATACTACTCATGTCAGTATTATGCAGACAGCCGGCGCCCACCTGGGCTCTATCCCGGCCCGGGCGTTGGGTGGGTACTTACAACCTTGATAGCATCATGCGATTAAACGGCCTGCGCATGGCGGATGCGGACGCGGTGCTGCACCGTCTTCTGCCGATGGTGGAGCGACGCCTGCCCTTCTGGGTATGCGTGTTGCTGGGGTTATGCATTGCCTGGACCCTCGCACGGCTGACGTGGGATAGCCTGCCCCACCCACGCAACACCACACCTATATATACAGCACAGTCCGCGAGCGCACCGGTCTTCGATGCCGCCAAGCTGGCGGGCATGCACCTCTTCGGTACCGCCAATACCAGCGGCCCGATCAACGCGCCTGAAACCACCCTGAACCTGATCTTGCGCGGCATCGTGGCCGCAGATAAGCGCAGCGCGGAATCTCGCGCCATCATTGCTTCCAGTGGCAGCGAACACACCTATGCCGTGGGTGCAGAGCTTCCCGGTGGCGCACAGATTCAGGCCATCTACGCGGATCATGTGTTGCTCAACCTGAATGGCCGCATGCAATCCCTGCGACTGCCCAAAGCCGGCGGCGGCGCGAATACCGGCAACAACCTCATTTCGCCCGTCTCCATGCCCAGTGTGGTGTACGGCACCAGCCTGCCGCCAGCACAGAATCTTAATCAATTGCGCAATGAACTGGTCAGCCATCCCGAACGCCTGCTGGACGTGATGCGCGCCTTGCCGGTGCTGGAGAACGGAAAACTTGCGGGCTACCGGGTATTTCCCGTGGGTAATTCCAACGCCTTCGCACAGCTCGGCCTCCGGCCCGGTGACGTCGTGACAGCGGTGAACGGCATGCCGCTGAATAACCCGGCGGAAAGCATGCGCATCCTGAACAGCATCCGGGCTTCGGATCAGGTATCCATCACCTTGACGCGTAACGGGCAGCAGCAGACCCAGATACTGCAAATGCAGAATCCCAAATAACTGACAATGGAACCAGGTAACGTGGCAAAACAATTCCAGCATAATCCGGGCAGAAAGCCATCAATCTGGCCGCGTGTCGTGCCGCTTTGCCTCGCACTTGTTCTTGCCGCCGGTGTGGCACATGCCGATGACGGTATCACGCTCAATTTCAAGGATGCGGATATCCGTGAGGTAGCCGCCACCATCGGCCAGATCACCCATAAAGACTTCATCATTGATCCGCGCGTACAGGGCCGCGTTACGGTCATTTCCAGCAAACCCATCAGCCGGGACGCGGTCTACGCCGTATTCCTGTCAGTGCTGCAAGTGCACGGTCTGGCTGCCGTGCCGGCGGGCGCCATGATCAAGATCGTGCCAGCTCTGGAAGCGCGCCAAATGCCGGGGTCGGCCTACGGCAACGGCACGCCCGGTGACGCCATGGTTACCGATGTGGTGCAGATCAACAATGTCTCCGCCGCGCAGCTGGTGCCGGTGCTGCGGCCTCTCATGTCTGCTGAAGCGCAGCTCGCTGCCTATCCGCCTTCCAACACGCTGATCATTTCCGACCGGGCCAGCAACGTGACACGCCTGCTGGAAATCATCCGGCGTATTGACCAGCCCACCTCCAGTGAAGTGGAGGTCATACCGTTGCAGAATGCTTCCGCCGGAGATGTGGTGCAGGTACTCAATTCCCTGCTGCAGAACCAGCAGGGAACCGAGGGCGGACCGCCGCTCAAGCTGGTCGCCGATACTCGCACCAACAGTATTCTCCTGAGCGGCGACAAGAGCGACCGTTTGCGCATCCGTGCTCTCATCGCGCGTCTTGACATGCCTACCGAAACCGGCAATACCCAAGTGGTGTATCTGCGCTATGCCAAGGCCAAGGACATCGCGAATGAATTGAAGGGCTTTGTGCAGGACCTGCTGAAGCAATCGGTATCCGGCAGTCCGGTTGCAGGTGCGGCCGCCGGCGCCGCACAGCCGGAGGTTTCATTGATCCCCGATGCGCGCACCAATGCGTTGGTCATCACCGCCCCGCCCAAGATCATGCGCTCGGTACAGGAGGTCATCCACAAACTTGACATACGCCGTGCCCAGGTGCTGGTACAGGCCATTGAGGCGGAGCTCACCTCCGACAAATCCGCCCAACTCGGCGTGACCTGGGTGGCGGATGCGCTTGCCAACCAGGGTGCGGCGGGCCTGACCGATTTCAGCAATACCGGTCCCGGCATCGTGGATCTGGCCCAGCAGGTGGCGGCCAGCTCCGCCCTCCCCGTGGGCAGTCCCGTGGGCACCTTGGGCACCACCGCTTCCACAGGTCTCAACATTCCCCAGGGCCTGACGCTCGGGGTCGGCAAGATCGTCAATGGTGGTTTCAGCTTTGCGGCGCTGGTGACTGCGCTTGCTTCCGATGCCAATACCAATATTCTGTCCACGCCCAGTGTCGTCACCCTGGATAATCAGCCGGCCATTATCAAGGTGGCGCAACAGATACCTTTCGTTACCGGCCAGTACACCAACACCACGGGCACCAACACCACCGGCGCGGCAGTTATCAATCCATTCCAGACGGTGCAGCGTCAAGACGTGGGCCTGGAGCTCAAGATCACGCCGCAGATCAACGAGGGTAATACCGTGCTACTCAAGATTGAGCAAACCATTTCCAATCTCACCGGTAGCAGCATCGGCGGCCAACCCGTGACCAGTACCCGTGAAATCAAGACCAGCATCCTGGCGCGCAACAAGGAAATCGTGGTTCTGGGCGGCCTCATCAGCACCAACCTGGTGGAAAACGAGCAGCGTGTTCCCATCCTTGGCAGCATTCCGTTGCTTGGCAATCTGTTCAAATACCGCAGCACCACCAATACCAAAAGCAACCTGATGCTGTTTATTCAGCCCACGATCCTGCGCAACAGCACAACGGCGAATACGTATACGCGCAAGCGTTATGACTACTTGCGTCGTCTGCAACTGCAGAACCAGAGTCCGGTACAACTGATGCCGGACGAGAAACGCCCGGTACTGGAAAAGCTGAAAAATTCCGCGCCCCCGGCGAGCACCGTGAAGGCGCCCGCCGCCGCCAGCCGGACACCGGCGCCGGCTGCGTCCTCCTCCTGACCGCTCGCTGACGTCGCTAAACCCGATGGCCACAGTTCCGGAGACCAACCCCGCCGGCAGCACCCCGCCCACTGCGGCCGCACCTGACGCTGCCGCCATCCGCGGTATTCCGTTTTCCTTCGCCAAACGTCATGGCGTACTGGTGGAGGAAATCGAACCCGGCAGCGCGCATATCGTGCATCGCGCCGACGTGGCGCCTGAAGCATTGCTGGAAATCCGCCGCGTCCTCGGCGTGCCGCTGATATTGCGCAGCGTGGGCTTTGAGGAATTCGATGCATTGTTGCAGCAGGCCTATGAGGAGCAATCCAACAATGCCATGCAGACGATGGAGGGGCTCGACGAGGACGTGGACCTGTTCAGCGTGGCCCAGGCGCTGCCGGAACCGGAAGATCTGCTGGAAAGCGAGGATGATGCTCCCATCATCCGGCTGATCAATGCGCTGCTCACGGAGTCGGTCAAGGAAAACGCCTCCGATATTCACATCGAACCTTTCGAAAACCGGCTGGTGGTACGCTTCCGCGTGGATGGCGTGCTGCGCGTGGTGCTGGAATCGCGCCGCGCGGTGGCACCGCTGGTAGTGTCGCGCGTCAAGGTCATGGCCAAGCTGGATATCGCCGAGAAACGCCTGCCCCAAGACGGGCGCATCTCGCTGCGCATCGCCGGCCGCGCGGTGGACGTGCGCGTGTCCACCATTCCCTCCGGCCACGGCGAGCGCGTGGTGCTGCGTCTGCTGGACAAGCAGGCGGGCCGGCTGGAGCTGGAACATCTGGGCATGCACGCCGCCACCAAGCAGATGATTGATGAACTCATACAGACGCCTCATGGCATCATCCTGGTCACCGGCCCCACGGGCTCCGGCAAGACCACCACCCTATATGCCGCCCTTACACGTCTCAACGATCGCAGCCGCAATATCATGACCGTGGAGGATCCCATCGAGTATTACATCGATGGTATCGGTCAAACCCAGGTGAATACACGCGTGGACATGACCTTTGCCCGCGGCCTGCGTGCCATCCTGCGCCAGGATCCGGATGTGGTGATGGTGGGCGAGATTCGTGATCTGGAAACGGCGGAGATCGCCGTGCAGGCCTCGCTCACCGGTCACCTGGTGCTGTCAACGCTGCATACCAATACCGCCGTAGGCGCCGTCACGCGTCTGCGCGATATGGGTGTGGAGCCGTTCCTGCTCTCCTCCAGCCTGCTCGGCATGCTGGCCCAGCGGCTGGTGCGCCTGCTCTGCCCTGAGTGCAAGCAGCCTTACGCCGCCGGCGAACGCGAATACAAGGCGCTGGACCTGCCGCGGGACAAGCCGCCCACGCTCTACCGGCCCGCCGGCTGCGAGGCCTGCAACCGCACCGGCTACCGCGGCCGCACCGGTATCTACGAGATGGTCATCGTGGATGAACACACGCGCAGCATGATCCATGATGGCAGCGGCGAGCAGGAATTGGAGCGCTACGCGCGTACCCATACTCCCAGCATCCGTCAGGACGGCCGACGCCGTGTGCTGGCCGGCGAGACCAGCATTGAGGAAGTACTGCGCGTTACAAGAGCAGATTGAGGAAAGTGAGGAGCCAGGCGTGAGGCGTGAAGAGTCAAAACCAAGAATCGCATTGCACTGTGGGCAGCCGTTTTCTGTCTCCTCCTCACGCCTCACGCCTCCCGCTTCACCGCCCCCCCCTCACCCCTCATGCCTCACGCTTCACCGTTCGCCCCTCATCCCTCGCGCCTCACTCCTTACCCTTCACTGACATGGGCGCCTTCGAATACACCGCAATCGACAATCGCGGCCACGAGCGCAAGGGTGTGCTGGAAGGTGACACGCCGCGACAGGTACGCCAGCAATTGCGTGAACAGGGCCTGACGCCTCTCGTCATCATCGAAGCGGCGGCCCGGGAGGTCGCCGCACCCAACCGCCTCAGCCTGCGGCATAGCATCAGCGCCACCGATCTCGCCCTCATTACCCGCCAACTGGCGACTTTGCTGCGTTCCGCCCTGCCGGTGGAGGAAGCGTTGCTGGCAGTGTCACAGCAGAGCGAAAAACCGCGCCTCAAGAATATGCTGCTGGCGGTACGTGCCCGCGTCATGGAAGGCCACACCCTTGCCTACGGTCTGGGCCAGTTCCCGCATGTGTTTCCGGAAATTTTCCGTGCCACCGTGGCGGCAGGCGAACACTCGGGCCATCTGGACAGCGTGCTGGAGCGGCTGGCTGATTACGCCGAAAACCGCCAGCAGTTGCGCCAGAAAATGATGCTTGCGATGATTTATCCGACGATACTCACCGTTGTGGCGATTCTGGTGGTGGCCGGTTTGATGGCTTACGTGGTACCGCGTGTTACCCAGGTTTATTCGCATACGGGACAAAGCCTGCCTTTTCTGACACGTGCACTGATCGCCATCAGCCACTTCGTACATACGGATGGTATCTGGATGCTTATCATGCTTGTCATTCTTTCTTTCATCGCCAAGCGCTCCCTGAGGAAACCGCATACTCGCCGGCGCTGGGATCGTTACAAACTGCGAGTGCCGCTGTTGGGCCGCGTTGTGCGGGGCATCAATACGGCACAATTCACCCGCACCCTGAGCATCCTTGCCGGCAGTGGCGTACCGGTGCTGGAGGCACTGCGGATTTCCGCAGAGGTGGTGGCGAATGTTCCCATGCGTGAAGCGGTCGAGGAAGCCGCCATGCGCGTACGTGAAGGCGCGTCCATCAGTCAGTCGCTGGCGAAAAGCGGCCTGTTCCCGCCCATGGTGGTACATCTCATCGCCAGCGGTGAAACCAGTGGTGAGCTGGATGCCATGCTGGATCGTGCCGCCGTAAGTCAGGAACGTGAACTCGAAACACTTACCGGTACGCTGCTCGGGGTCATGGAGCCGCTGCTGATTCTGGTGATGGGTGTGATCGTACTACTCATCGTGCTTGGCATCCTGCTGCCGATTTTCAATCTCGATCAACTGGTGCATTAATGCATGGCAGAGAATCACCTCTGCCGCACATGCCTGGCCTCGGGGAAGAACTACGCCCGCACCGGTTGGCCGGACAGCACGATCAGCCCGCGGACATGGGGTATTGTAGGTATACTATTAAACGCGATCCAGGAACTTTTGCAGCTTTTCCCGCCCTAACAGGCCTTGGGAAATTTCCATGAATTTTGTCCGCCTGCGCGTGTGACAGGGAGGCCGCACCGGGTCCAGCGTCCGGGAGAATTATCATGAAGAAGTCCGGGTTATTCCCTGTTTTAACGGCTATTTTTTCCATCGCTTTATTGACAGTATCCACCGGATTTGCCCGCGGTGCGGCACCGACTGACCCCTTCCACCACCTGCAATTCCGCAACCTCGGACCGGCCTTGGCCGGCGGCCGGGTCACAGCAGTCGTGGGCATCCCCGGCAACCCCAATGTCTACTACGTCGGTGCCGCCGCCGGCGGCGTGTGGAAAACCGTTGATGGCGGCCTGCAATGGAAAGCCGTCTTCACCAAGGAAGGCTCAGCCTCCATCGGCACTCTCGCACTCGCGCCCTCCAATCCCAATATCGTATGGGTGGGAACCGGCGAGTCCAATATCCGCAGTGACGTGATCAACGGTGCCGGCCTGTACGTGTCCACGGATGCCGGCAAGACCTGGAAGCTCATGGGTTTCAAGAACGCCGGCCAGATTTCCCGGGTGCTCGTGGATCCGCAGAACCCCGATGTCGTGTGGGTGGCGGTGCTGGGCCACGCCTGGGGTCCGAATACCGAACGCGGGGTGTTCAAGAGCACCGATGGCGGCAAAACCTGGAAGAAGGTGCTCTACGAGAACGACCATACCGGCGCCATTGACTTGGTGATGGATCCCGGCAACCCCATGGTGCTGTACGCCGCCCTGTGGCAAGCAGTGCGCCACCCGTGGATACTGGATGAAGGCGGTCCGGACAGCGGCATCTGGCGTTCCACCGACGGCGGCGACACCTGGACCCGACTGACCAAGGGTATGCCCAAGGGTCCCATCGGGCGTATCGCCGTGGCGGTGGCTCCCAGCAATCCACAGCGTGTGTATGCGCTCATGGAGACGCGGCGCGGCAACGGCTTGCTGTTCAAATCCAATGATATGGGCGATCACTGGAAACAAGTGAGCGAGAACTACAACCTGGACGTGCGGCCGTTTTATTTCACCCGCCTGTTTGTGGCGCCCAATGACGAGAACAAGCTGTATTTCCTGTCCTTCTGGCTCATGGAATCCGATGATGGCGGCCACACCGCGCACCCCATAGACATGAGCGTGCACGTGGACCACCACGCCTTCTGGCAGGATTCCACCAATCCCAACCGAATCATCCAGGGCAACGACGGCGGCGCGTACCTCAGCCTGGATGGCGGCAAGACCTGGCGCTTTCTTGACGGCATGCCCATCGAGCAATTCTACATGGTGTCCACCGACAACCGCACACCCTATGACATCTGCGGCGGCCTGCAGGACAACAGCGGCTGGTGCGGCGCGTCCAGCTCGCTGGCCGACAACGTGGGGAGCGGTAACGACTGGTACACTGCGGTGGGTGGCGACGGCGAGTATGTGGTGCCGGCCCCCAGCAACCCGGACATCATCTACGCCGATGCGGAAGACGGCGCCATCGTTCGCTTTGACCGCAAGACCAAGCAGTCGCTGTTCATCATGCCCTACCTGCACGGTCCGGGCCTGATCAACGACCTCGAAACCAAGAACCAGAAGTACCGCTTCAACTGGACTGCGCCCATCGCGGTATCGCCCACCGATGCCAACACCGTGTATCTGGGTGGCAACGTGCTGTTCAAGTCCACCGATGGTGGCCTGCATTGGACGGTCATCAGCCCTGACCTGACCCGCAATGACAAGAGCAAGCAGTTGAACTCCGGCGGCCCGGTCAACTACGACCTGTCCGGTGCAGAGACCTACGACACTATCCAGTCTCTGCAACTGGCCCCTACCGACCAGAACGTCATCTGGGCCGGTACCGACGACGGCCTGGTGCAAATCACCCGCAACGGCGGCACGACTTGGCACAATGTCACACCCTCGGGAGCCCCGAAATGGGCGCGGGTGTACCAGATCGGTGTATCCCCCTTCCATGCCGGTACCGCCTACCTCGCCTTTGACAATCACGAGATGGACGATAACCGTCCCTACGTGTACCGGACCGACGACTACGGCAAATCCTGGCAGCGTATTGACGCGGGCCTGCCTGACGAGTCGGTGCTGGTGGTGCGCGAGGACCCAAACAGGAAGGGATTCCTCATGCTCGGCAACATGACCGGCCTGTGGTATTCACGCGATGACGGTGCCCGCTGGCAGCCGCTCAAGGCCAACTTCCCCACCGCGCCGGTGTTCGACCTGCAGTTCAAGAATCACGACCTGGTGGTCGCCACCCACGGGCGCGGCGTATTTGTGCTGGATGATATCCGCCCCATCGAGGAAATGGACAGCGCGATCGCGAAACAGACTTTCCACCTGTTTACACCCTCGGAAGGCACGGAATTCCTGAGTTGGAACCGCGGTGAGGGAGCCGAGCCATCCTACACGGCACCCAATGCGCCAAATGGCACCGTGCTGGATTACTTCCTGAAAGATATGCTTAAGACCACGCCGGCAGAGAAGGCCGCACACCACACGCCGGTGAAGATCGTGGTAACTGACATGAACGGTAACCCGGTAGCCACGCACTACGGACCGGCCAAGCAGGGTGTCAACCGCTTTGTATGGAACATGCGTTATGACGGCCCCACTCCGCTCGACTTCCAGCACCTGCCGCCCTATGCCAAAGCCGCCGGCTTCGGCAATATCGGCCCCCTGGTGCTGCCTGGAAGCTACAAGGTAGCAGTGACCGCGGGTGGTAAGACTCAGATTACCACGGTGACGGTCAACAACGACCCCAACAACATGTTCCCCATGGACACGCTGCGGGCAACGTTGCGAATGGGAATCGAGACACGCAACGACATGAGTGCGTTCAACGAGATGCTGAACCGCATTGTGGCCATGCAGGATACGCTGGATACCTTTGAAAAGGGTGTGAATGGAAATGCGCAGCAGAAGGCGCTGTACGCCATGGTACTGGGCCAGGCCCAGGCTCTCAAGAGGAAGCTGACTGCGCTCAAGAACAGTGTGTACAATCCTGAGGAACAGCATCTGGTACCGGAAGACAGCCTGCACTGGCTGTCGCGCCTGGACGGTGACCTGCAGGGACTGTATTTCGGCGCCGTCGGACTTTATGGCCAAGCGCCGACCGGGCCGATGCTGGAAACCTATCAGGGCATCAAGCCGAAACTGGAAGAGGCACTCAACCGGTTCAACGCCATCTTGGCAACGGATGTACCGGCCTATAACAAGGTCGCCTATGCCGTGGGCGCGCCCACGCTCATGGTGGGGCAGCCCATCACGGTAAAGCCGGTCCAGATGTAAGCTCAGACCGCGCGATGGAACTCATGGGGAGGGCGAAGCCCTCCCCCTTTTTTTTGCCTTCACCATTCATTCTGAGCGTAGCGCTGACGAGGAGCGGCCTCTGGCTGCGATGTTTCTTTCCGTTCGATCTGAGCGCAGCAAAGTCGAAAGGTATTTGCCCCCTCTCCCTCCGGGTGTTGTACAGATCGGGGAGGGTTGGGGGGGAAAGAAGGTGTGTGCGGCCTTCAGCCGCGACGATTTATGCCGGGGTTTCGCCCCCGTACGACGAAGTACTTTTCTTGTTCGCACAAGGAAAGTACTCAAAGGAAATCGCCCCGGAGCACGGGCCGCTGGAACGGCGGTTACCCTCCGCGCTTCCTTCGCTCAGGGCTTCGCAGACGGGGCATCCCTGCCCCGCTGCGGGCTCACCATCCTGCGCTTCGCCCGCTGCGCAGCTTGATCCTCGCAAAGTCCAGTGCTCGGCTCGCGCTACGGGTAGAAAGAGCAAGACGCTCAGACATTAAGGGTTGTAGTTTCGAATTCACGAAATACGCTGCACTAACTCGCTGATTCGTACAATTTGCGCTACGCGTATTGCGCTATACGCTTGCTTGCCGGTTGGAAAAGCAATGCTGCTACTGCAGCACGCCATCCCAGGCAGCTTTCCCGGAAAGCGGCGAACGACCCGCCACGGAAGGTGAGGCTGGTCAGCGCACCAAGGAAGGTAATGGCCTGCCCTCCGGAGCCTAGAAACGAATGAGAGCTGCCCCCCACGTAAATCCGGCGCCGAAGGCCTCCAGCAGCAGGGTCTGGCCACGCTGGATGCGCCCATCCCTCACTGCCACGTCCAGCGCCATGGGCACCGATGCCGTGGAAGTGTTGCCATGGTCCCGGACGGTGAGGATCACCCGTTCCATGGGCATTTTCAGCTTGCGCGCGGTGGCCTCGATGATGCGCAGGTTGGCCTGATGGGGAATGAGCCAGTCCAGTTTTTCAGGCGGCATATTGTTGGCCTTGAGCGCTTCCATCACGATTTCACCGAGTTTGGTAACCGCCACCTTGAAGACTTCGTTACCGCTCATGCGGATGAAATCCCTACCCGACTTCATGTCGTCGAAGCCTTTTGACACCCCCGAGGGGAAAAACAGCAGATCGGCGTACTGGCCGTCAGCGTGCAGGTGCGTGGAGAGGATTCCCGCTTCGTCCGAGGCTTGTAACACCACCGCGCCGGCGCCGTCGCCGAACAGCACGCAGGTACCACGGTCCGTCCAATCCGTCATGCGTGACAGGGTTTCCCCGCCCACAATCAGGGCGCATTTGGCGCTGTCCGCGCGGATAAATTTATTCGCGATGTCGAGCGCATAGATAAAGCCGGTGCAGGCGGCTTCCAAGCTGAAAGCGGTGCAACCGTGAATACCGAGGCGCCGCTGCAACAGGCAGCCCATATTGGGAAATATCTGGTCCGGTGTGGTGGTACCGACGATGACAAGGTCTATATCCTTGGCAGTGACATCCGCCGCCTGCATGGCATTACGGGCGGCCTTTTCACAGAGATCCAGGTTGGTCTCATTTTCGGCAACGATGTGGCGGCGCTCAATGCCGGTGCGTGAACGAATCCACTCGTCAGTGGTATCCACTATCTTTTCCAGATCCGCATTGGTCAGGACTTTTTCCGGTAAACAGCGTCCTGTGCCGGCGATTCTGGAATAGACTGGTTTCATTGCGCCTTTACCTGAGGCTGGGGTAGCTGGTTTTCCAGCAGCCGACCAATGCGTTGCGGCACTTGGTTCTGCACTTCGAGAATTGCGACACGGATGGCGCTGGCGAAGGCTATGCGATCCGAACTACCATGGCTTTTTATCACCACTCCGCGCAAGCCCAGCATGCTGGCGCCATTATAGTTACGCGGATCCAACCGCCGTCTGAGGGCATGCAATACGGGAAGCGTAATCAGCGCCAGCAGGCGCGTGAATAGCGTGCGACGAAACTCCTGGCGGATGTACTGAGCAATCATCTTGGCAAGACCCTCAATGGTCTTGAGAGCCACATTGCCCACAAAACCATCGGTTACCACCACGTCCACATCTTTGGAAAAGATATCATCTCCTTCTACAAAACCGATGTAATTGAGATGACTCTCAGAAAGCAGTTTACCGGCCTCACGCACCTTTTCGATACCCTTGATTTCCTCCTCACCGATATTCAACAGCCCCACGCGGGGTTCCTGTATGTTATGGACCGCGCTGGCGAGTGCCGAGCCCATCACCGCGAACTGGAAAAGCTGTTCCGGTGTGCAGTCGGCATTGGCACCCAGATCCAGCATATGGGTATGTCCGCCATGGGAAGGGATGAGTGTGCAGATGGCCGGACGATCTATGCCATGCACCGTCTTGAGCACGAAGCGCGCGGTGGCCATGAGCGCGCCGGTATTGCCGGCACTCACGCAGGCATCCGCGGTACCAGCCTTGACAAGATCTATGGCCACACGCATGGACGAATCCTTCTTGCCGCGCAGAGCCTGCGATGGCAACTCATCCATTAGCACCATTTCCGAGGCGTGCTGGACCATGAGCCGCGCACCATATACTCCGCGGTAGCGGCTCAGCATGGGGTCCAGCACCGTGGCATCCCCCACGAGGATAACGCGCAGAAAAGCATGCTTCGCAAGCATGTCAATGGCGGCCGGCACTACCACGGAAGGACCGTGATCACCGCCCATTGCGTCCAGCGCAATCGTAACCGTGTTGTTGTTCATGCCACGGATGTGAACGCTCTGCGCCCTCGCCTGTCTTGCCGCCGCTGCATCCTCTGACGACGGCGGATAAAAGTCACCGGAACAACAGGGTTGTTCCGGTGATACTGTAGAAAGAACGCGCTCAGTCTTCCCGACGCGTGTTCAGTATCTTTTTGCCTCGATATTGACCGTCAGCACCGATATGATGCCTGCGGTGGGTTTCCCCTGTAGCCTGATCGACCGAGAGTGTAGGACCCTTGAGCGCATCGTGTGAACGGCGCATGCCGCGGCGTGAAGGGGTTACGCGACTTTTCTGGACAGCCATGCTGGACTCCTCATAGAAAACGTTTCAAGCATAATGGATCAACGGTGCTCAGGCGCCTTCAAGGTTGCAAAGGAGCCACCCGGCGTGGTTGTAATATTCTCGCCAGCCGGGGATATCTCAGGTTGTGCCAATCCGCTGCATTCCTCGGACGACTCATGTACTGCCGCCATCGGCAGAGCAAGCAACAGCTCATCTTCGACGACGTCCGCCAGCTTCACCCGACCGCTGGCCGATACCAGCAGCTCATGGTCAGCGGATAATCGGGCAGCTTCCTCTTCTCCCCGCACCCAAACCATATGGAATGCCGCCGCAACTGGAAGGTGCATGCTTCCAAGACAGCGCTGACAAGTCATGCCAAGCGTTGCCTGCACTCGGCCCTGCACAACGGTCTGGCCACCGTCAATAAATATCTGCAGTTCTATCTCAGCGACGCCACCAGAATCCGCTACCGCCGCAGTGAGCCGCGGCAGCGTGACAAGTCCAAGCTGACCCGTCAACCGAACAGGCTGGCGGGCCACCCGCGTCAGGTCCAAGTACTCCGGCAACATGCCTGACATAAGCACGTTATGATACGTTTTGCGCCCGGAGTTGTCAAAAGAAAACAACGGCAACCCCTTGTTTTTATTGCTGCTTGCCAGCATTGACTCGGGTGCGTACAGCGTCCGCCCACACGGCGGCAACCCACCGGGAATCGCCATGCAGATTGTGCTCGCTTCCACCTCTCCCTACCGCCGCGCCCTCCTGCAAAGGCTGGGACTCACGTTCGTCTGCGATCCGCCTGGAGTGGACGAATCCCCGCAGCCTCAGGAAGCTCACGCAGTGCTGGCGCAGCGGCTCGCGCGCACCAAGGCACAGGCAGTAGCAGCGCGCCACCCGCATGCACTGGTGATCGGTTCGGACCAAGTCGCAGCCTTGGGTACCGATATTCTCGGCAAGCCGGGGACCCATGAACACGCGGTCGCGCAACTGACAGCCGCTTCTGCCCATGTAGTGAATTTCTACACCGGCTTGTGTGTGCTGGACACAGGTACAGGCCGGAGTCACGAGTATCTGGATACGACCCGCGTCCACTTCCGGCGGTTGAATACGGGGGAAATAGAGCGTTATCTCAAGACAGAACAGCCCTACAACTGCACGGGAAGTTTTCAGGCCGAAGGACTGGGCATCAGTTTGTTCAAAGCCGTCGAATCCGAGGATCCTACCGCCTTGGTGGGGCTGCCGCTTATCAGTTTATGCCGTTGCCTGCGGGAAAGCGGTGTTCCGGTCCCTTAGCTGGCATTCCCCAGTCGGTCCAATGTTCCTTGCAGATTATCGTCCAGAGGCGCAGTCACCCGCAGCGGCTCGCCGCTTCCGGGATGGGTAAAGGCAAGGCTCTGGGCATGCAGGAACATGCGTTTGAGCCCCAGGTCGTAAAACCGTCGGTTGATATCCCGCCGGCCGTATTTGTCGTCGCCCGCCACCGAATGACCCAGGTGCGCCGCATGCACGCGAATCTGATGGGTGCGGCCGGTCAGGATCGACACTTCCACCAAAGTCGCATCTTCGAACAGCTGCAGCGGCCGGAACCGGCTCTCGGATTCCTTGCCCGAGTCGGATACCCGCACACGACGCTCACCACTTTGCAGTACGTTCTTCTCCAGAGTGAGGCGGACACGCCGCTCGCCGTCCTGCCAGCGTCCATTCAAAAGGGCAAGGTAGCGTTTTTCCACCCGCCCCTCCCGCCAGGCAGCATGCAGCATGCGCAAGGTGCTGCGTTTTTTTGCCACTATCAGGCAGCCGCTGGTCTCCCGGTCGAGCCGGTGCACCAGTTCCAGTGAATGTTCCTCCGGCCGCATGCTCCGTAACGCTTCGATCACGCCAAAACTGATACTGCTGCCACCATGCACCGCTATACCGGCTGGTTTATTGAGCACCAGCAGCTGACTGTCTTCAAACAGAATGGTTTCCCGAAGCACTGCAAATCGGCGGCTGTCGGGGAAGGAAGGCTGCACAGTTTCCGCCTGGCGTACCGGTGGCAGACGTATTTCGTCGGCAACCTGCAGCCGATAGTCCGGCTTCGCGCGCCCACCATTGACCCGCACCTGGCCGGTACGCAATAGCCGGTACACATGGCTTTTGGGTACGCCCTTCAGAATCCGGAATAGAAAATTGTCGAGGCGCTGCTCCGCCTCCTCCTCTCCAATGGCCAGACGCCGGGCTTTTGGAGAGAGGTTTTCCACATAAGCTCCTGAAAATAAAAGCGTTCGAGTCGTTGAAGGGGCACGACTTCGCTGTTATAGTACCCGACAGGTGGCGGAGCCGCGAACGATACGGCGCCTTGTGCCACCACCTGAAAAGCCCCGTATGGAGTTTTGCAAGGTTTTATAGGTGGGGTCTGCCGTGCTTAATCCAGCAGCCCCGTGTGTATGTGACGTCGCCGGCCTGCAATGACCGGGTTTGAGCGCCGTTAGGACTGCGCTCCCATGCCTCGCATGGTCATGACGCGCCGACTGCAACCTGGGTTGGATTTATTCCGGCTGCTGCCCCGTGCGGCGCCTGTAAATGAAGCTCCGAAATCCCGCCTGAGGGCCGTCTGGCCTACCGTGATCCTGCGCAGACCGTGGTGGAGCGTCTGCGAGAAATAACATGAAAAGAATGCTGGTGAACGCAACTCAGCCGGAGGAGTTGCGCGTGGCCATGGTGGATGGCCAGAAACTTTACGACCTGGATATCGAAGTTCCCGCCCGCGAGCAGAAGAAGGCCAATATCTACAAGGGCAAGGTTACCCGTATCGAGCCCAGCCTTGAAGCCTGCTTCGTGGATTATGGTTCCGAACGCCACGGTTTCCTGCCCCTCAAGGAAATCTCCCGGGTTTACTTCAAACTCGGCGCCGATCTGTCCGGCCGCCTCAATATCCGCGAATTGCTGCAGGAAGGCCAGGAGCTGGTGGTACAGGTGGACAAGGAGGAACGGGGCAACAAGGGTGCCGCCCTTACTACATTCATCAGCCTGGCCGGCCGCTTTCTGGTACTCATGCCCAATAACCCGCGCGCCGGCGGTGTATCACGCCGCGTGGAAGGCGATGACCGTGATGAGCTGCGTGAGGCTATGGCCGCGCTGCGTGTACCTGACGGCATGGGCACTATCATCCGCACCGCCGGAGTTGGCCGCAGCGTCGAGGAATTGCAATGGGATCTCGACTACCTCATCCAGGTATGGGATGCCATTGAGAAGGCGTCAGTCGGACGCGTCGCGCCTTTTCTCATCTACCAGGAAAGCAATGTCATCATCCGCGCGCTGCGCGACTATCTGCGCACCGATGTGGGCGAAATCCTGGTGGACGATGAAAAAATGTACCAGGAAGCGCACCAATTCATGGAACAAATCATGCCCCAGAGCCTTTCCAAGCTCAAGTATTACGAGGACCGCGTACCGCTGTTTACCCGCTTCCAAATCGAGAGTCAGATCGAGGCCGCTTTCGGCCGCGAAGTGCGCCTGCCATCCGGTGGCGCCATGGTCATAGATCACACCGAAGCGCTCGTCGCCATTGACGTAAACTCCTCGCGCGCCACCAAGGGCGGTGATATCGAGGAGACGGCACTGCGTACCAATCTGGAAGCCGCCGATGAAGTGGCGCGCCAGTTGCGCTTGCGTGACCTGGGCGGCCTTATCGTCATTGATTTTATTGACATGGGCCCGCAAAAAAACCAGCGCGATGTAGAGGACCGGCTGCGCGAAGCGCTCAAGATGGACCGCGCACGCGTGCAAGTAGGCCGCTTATCCCGTTTTGGACTGCTGGAAATGTCACGTCAGCGTTTGCGCCCCTCGCTGGGCGAATCCACCCAGGTGGTGTGCCCGCGCTGCGAAGGTGAAGGTCGCATCCGTGGCGTGGAATCTCTGTCGCTCTCCGTGCTGCGCCTTATAGAAGAGGAAGCCATGAAGGAGCGTACCTCACGGGTAGTGGCACAGTTGCCTGTCGCAGTGGCTACCTTCCTGCTCAACGAGAAACGCAAAATCATTTCGGATGTGGAGCACCGCTGTGGCATAAACGTAGTTTTGGTGCCCAACCCGCACCTAGACACACCCCGTTACGATATCCAGCGCCTGCGAGACGATGAAACTCATCAACCAGGTGCGCTCAGCACCAGTTATAAGCTGGTGACCGAACCGGCGTCACCAGCCATCCCAGGCGCAGAAATCAAGCACGAACCTGTGGAGGCGCCAGCGGTGAAAGGTATCGCGCCGGCCACACCGGCACCATCTTCGCGCGTGGAAAGCCGCCCACGAACGGGCGCTTTTACACGCATGTGGCGCGCGCTATTCGGCAATGGAAAAACGCCGGCGATTCCCCCGTCAGCGCCGCATCCGCAACCTGCTCGCCGTGAGGAATTCAAACCTTGGGAACGAGAACGAGAGCGGGAACGCGGCCGCAGTCGCAGCCGCCATTCCGCTTCCGGATCACACCCGCGTGAACAACGCGGCAACGGTCAGCCGCGGCCCCAAGAACGCAACCAACCCCGTCCCCACGAGCGCACTCAACCCCATCTGCAGGAGCGCACCCAACCCCGCCTTTCACAGGAACCTGTGCAGCCGCGTCCATCCGAACGCCCGCAGCCACGCCCTGCACCAGCAGAGGAAAGTAATACCACACCGCTCCCAGCCAACGCTCCGCAGGCCGTACCGGCAACCACCGCAAATCGGCCGCAGGAACGCGATAACAATCATGGTCGCAGCAGCAGCCGTGGTACGCGTCGCGGGCGCCGTGGGGGGCGTCGCCGCCGTCATTACGAGAAGGGTCAAGAGGCCGGCAACCGCACCATTGCGCCGGAAGAAAAGCATCAGGGTAATCCTGCGGACACTATCCCGAATTTTCAGGGTACACTGCCGCCGCAACTGCCTGTCGGCCCGGTTGCTACAAACCAAATTGAACCAATGCCGGTGCATGAATTCCAACCAGAGCATGCCGATGCCGCACACGTGGACCGGACCATTCCATTGTACCGTGCTCGTGAGCAGGCTGATGCCTCAGTGACTGGAAACAACGAGAGCGCGCCGGGTACCGAGGCCGGCACTGAACCACACTCGAAATAATAAAGGTACGCGCGCAGGCAAAGCATGCCCGGCTTATGGCGGGGCATGCTTTTTTATGATTTTATGATGCTGCTCTCCGCAAAATTGAATGCCAGTCCCCGTTTCTGGCAGAGATGATTGAGCAGACCGATACCTCCCCGCTCCACCAGCTCCAGTATCCGCTCAAACCCCGCCGACCCGCCATAATACGGATCCGGCACTTCATCCGAATCGGCATCATTTGCGAATACCAGCAGCAAATGTACCTGGGCGCGGCTGCCATGCGGCTGCATGACTTGCAGCCGGCGCAGATTGGCACGATCCATGGCGAGGATATAGTCGAACTCGGCGAAATCCCTAAGGCTTATGACGCGCCCCCGGTGTTCGCTGATATCAATGCCGTGGAGTTGTGCGGCGAGGATCGAACGCGCATCCGGTGGTTCGCCCACATGATAAGCATGGGTGCCGGCGGAATCCGTGTTTATCCTGAGCCCCGGTGCCAGTTTCTGATGCAGCTTGCGAAAAACGCCTTCCGCCGTGGGCGAGCGGCAGATATTGCCCATGCAAACAAACAGCACCCCGATCTCGCCATCACCATGCTGCTCTATCATGGTTTTGGTCACCGGCCGGCATGCAACAGGCCGGCCACGCGCCGCAGATCGTCTGGCGTATCCACGCTGGGCCCGGGAATTTCCCGCGTCACGTCCACTGCGATCTTCATACCTAGCCACAGGGCACGCAGTTGCTCGAGTTTTTCCAGCTGTTCGGCTTCACAGGCGGGCGCGGCCGCCAAGTGTTGCAGTGCCCGCACACGGTAAGCATACATGCCGATATGTCGCAGTGAGCCCTGCCAGTGTTGCTGCGAGGCCAGCCCGGCGGTCGCGCCTTCGCGGTTCCAGGGGATGGGAGCGCGGCTGAAATACAGCGCATTCCCAGCCTGATCGGACACCAGTTTGACCACGTTGGGATTCAGGTAATCTTCCAGCTCATGGATGGGCGTGCACAGTGTCGCCAACTGCGCATCCTCGCGGGTATCCAGCAGTTGCGCCACCTGCTGAATGTTCGCCGCCGGCATCAGCGGCTCGTCACCCTGCAGGTTCACCACGATATCATCGTCATCCATTCCGAGTCTGGTGACCACTTCGGCAATGCGGTTGGTACCGGAGGCATGCTCCGTGCTGGTTAATTCCGCGCGGAACCCGGCCGCCGCGCAGGCGTCATAGATGCGCTGGTCATCAGTCGCCACCAGCACCTGTTCCGCACCGCTGTCCCGCGCCTGCTCACAAACATGCAGGATCAGCGGTTTGCCCAGCAGGTCCACCAATGGCTTGCCGGGCAGGCGCTGGGACGCCATGCGCGCCGGGATCAGGACCGAAAAATGCATTCAGACTTCCTCGCCGGGTTTGAGTTCGCGCGCTTCCTCTTCCAGCATAACCGGAATGCCGTCACGGATGGGATAGACCAGCCGGTCGGCTTTGCAGATCAATTCATTCTCGGTTTTGCGATAGAGCAGCGGGCCCTTGCATACAGGGCAGACCAGAATTTCCAGCAACTTGGCATCCATTGGTTCCTCCTTAATGCTTATTCACGGGCGTTACGCCCTGGCTCATTAACTGCTGCAGCATGGACTTCAAAATACGTGCGGCGTCTTCCTCGGTAAATTCCACGCTCGCGGGTACATACCAGTGACGCGGCAGGCGCAGACCGCAGCATTTTATCGCGTCCTTCTCGGTCATCAGCACCGGTGCTTCGTCGTCGAAGGTCAGGTCAGCCTCCGACAATTCCGCATGATCCGGCAACGCCCGGCCGTCCACCCGCAAGCCGTATTTCCCGAGGGCCTCAAAAAATTGCTGCGGATGACCGATACCCGCCACCGCATGCACCTGCCGGCCGGAAAATTCAGCCAGTGGCACAGATCGGCCATCCCCCAAACGAATGGCGCTTCCCAGGGACAGACGCATGACCGCGGTACCCGCGGGCATGGAAGCCATGGCGGCCGAGTCGGTCTTGCAAACGACGAAATCCGCTTCGTTCAGCCGCCCTGTGGATTCGCGCAATGGACCCGCCGGCAATCGCCAAAGATTGCCAAACCCGCGCTTGCCGTCCAGCATGATGATATCAATGAGCCGCGCCATACGGTAATGCTGCAGCCCATCATCACTGATAATCACGTTAACTGGAAATTTTTCCAGCATACAGCGCGCCGCATTGACACGATCCGGCCCCACCATCACCGGCAGGTGTGTACGTCGTGCCAGCAGCACCGCCTCATCGCCCGCGAGCATGGGATCGGTTGCGGAGGTCACCAGCAACGGCCAGTGTTCCGATTTGCCGGCATAGCCGCGCGCGATGATACCGGGCTGATACCCTTGCGCCTGAAGGACTTGCGCCAGCCATACAACAAAAGGCGTCTTGCCGGTACCACCCACAGTGATATTGCCCACTACAATTACGGGTGCCGGAAGGGTAACCGCCGTGAAAATCCCGCGCCGATAGCACCAACGCCGGATTGCAGTCAGGCCAATAAATAATGCTGTCAGCGGGATGAAAAACCATACCGGCCCGCCGTCATACCAGCGCCTGAGCAACCATGCGCGAAGTCGTTTACGGGACATAATAACGGATCAGACTACAGCCGTTTCACTGAACTGCATGCGATAGAGCATCGCATAATGGCCGTTTTGTGCCAGCAGTTCTACGTGCCGGCCGCTTTCGATGATGCGTCCCCTGTCCAGCACGACAATGCGATCGGCGCGCTCCACGGTGGACAGGCGGTGTGCAATCACCAGCGTGGTACGTGCATGCATGAGCCGTTCCAGCGCTGCCTGGATATGCCGCTCCGATTCACTGTCCAATGCCGCAGTGGCTTCGTCGAGAATCAGCAATGGCGCATCTTTGAGGAGCGCGCGCGCCACGGCAATACGCTGCCGCTGGCCGCCTGAAAGCAGCACACCCCGATCGCCTACCATGGTTTCCAGACCCTGTGGCAGAAGTTCTATGAATTCCATGGCATGCGCGGCTTCTGCGGCGGCGCGAATCTCCCGCTCGGATCGCTCCGCAAGCGTGCCGTAGGCAATGTTATTACGAATGCTGTCGTTGAACAGCACCACGTCCTGACTCACCAGCGCGATCTGCTCGCGCAAGTCAGACAGGCGATAATCACGGATATCATGCCCATCCAGAAAAATGGCCCCGGCTGTAGGATCGTAGAACCGCGGTACCAGACTCGCGAGCGTGGATTTGCCGCTGCCGGACCGCCCTACCAGTGCGAGCGTCTCGCCCGCCCGTGCCGCGAATGATACCTGTTTGAGCACTTCGCCTTTCAACGGCGTATAAGCGAAACCCAGGTCGCGGAACTCCAACGCACCCCGGGCGCGTGTCAGCACCAGGCCACCACCCTCCGTTTCACCTTCCTCATCCAGCAGCTCGAAAATGCTCTGGCCGGCGGCAATACCCTTTTGCAGCGGCGCATTGATATCAGTAAGGTGCTTCAAAGGCGCCATGACCAGCAGCATGGCGCTTAAAAATGAACCGAAAGTGCCTACTGATATGCTCTGCAACATGGAAGGCAGCGTGGCGATGTAGATCACCAGTGCCATACCCACGCCGGCTATGAGCTGAATGATGGGGCTGGAGCCTGCGTTTACCAGCGTCAGTTTCATATTTAGATAGCGGTTACGCTCGTTCACCTGCTCGAATTTTGCTGCCTCGTGCCGGATACCGCCGAACAGCTTGATGACCCGGTGTCCGCTGATTACTTCCTCGGATACCTTGGTCACGTTTCCCATGGAATCCTGGATATGAGCGCTATAACGCCGAAAACGACTGCTGACATAGCGTACCAGCAGCGCAATCAATGGTCCAACTACCAGAATAAAAACCGACAGTATCCAGCTCAGGTAAAACATCAATCCGATGAGACCAAGTACAGTCAAGCCGTCACGGATGATGACAGTAATGGCATTGGTAGTGGCTTCAGCCACCTGTTCGATGTTATACGTCAGCTTGGAAATCAGCATGCCCGACGAGTTGCCATCATAATAGCGCGTCGGCAGCCGCAGCAGTTTGCCGAATGCCTGGCCACGCAGGCTCTTGATGACGCTGCGTCCAACCCAATTGATGAAATAGGTGGAAAAGAAACCGGCCAGGCCGCGCAATACAAATAAGCCGATCACCAGCATGGGAATCAGCCTGATAGTTTGAGGATCATGCTGTACGAAACTTTTGTCCAACAGCGGCTTGACGAGCGCAGCAAAGGCAGGTTGCGTAAGTGCATAAACCACCATACCCAGGATCGCCAGCGCGAAGATTTTCCAGAACGGCAGCACATAACCCAGCAGACGCCTGTATATTTTGAAAACGCCGCTATCCAGGCGGAAATACTCCATCTCAGTCCCCTGCCGGCGGTTTGGTGGTGAGTATCTGCAATTGCGTGAACCCCAACTGTCCCGCCACATCCATGACTGTCACAACCGCCTGATTGGTGGCACGTGCATCGGCTCGCAAAATAATGGGCAAGTCGCGATGCTCACCTGCTACTGACAGAATGGCTTGGCGTATCTCCTCGGGGCTGGTGCCGGGCACGGGCTTCTGATTGACATAGTAGCGGTCTTGCGCATCAATGGTGATCTCAATCCCGGCAAGTGGTGTGGGGGATGGATTCGCGCTTGCGGTGGGCAGTTCTACCGAGAGACTTGTGTTCTGGATGAAATGGGTGGTCATCATGAAGAACACCAGCAGCATCAGGACCACATCCACCAGCGAAATGTAATTGAGTTCGGGATCCTCCCACTGGCGGGTTCGCAGCTTCATGCAAGTTTTCCGTCGCCCGCCTCGGGTGCCTTGCGTGCTTCGCACACCGCATTCACGAGGCGCAGGGTCTCACGCTCCATGCGTACCACCAGATCGTCCACCTTGCCGCGCAGATAGCGATGCATGATATAGGCTGGAATAGCCACCGCGAGCCCCGCCACGGTGGTAGTGAGCGCCTCGGAAATCCCACCCGCCAGTGCGGCCGGATTACCAAGACCGCTGGCGGAAATGGCGGCAAATACTCGCATGATGCCGAGTACGGTACCCAACAGACCGAGCAGCGGTGAAATCGTGGCAATGGTACCGAGGGTAATGAGGTAACGGTCCAGTTCATGCACCACGTGACGGCCGCTGTCCTCGATAGCCTCATTCATCGTTTCGCGCGTGGCGTGGCGCTGCGCGAGGCCGGCGGCAAGGATGCGGCCCAGCGGTGAATTCGCACGCAGGGCCTGGAGACGCTCGTCATCCAGTTCACCGTTCTTGAGCCAGCTCCATACCTGCGCAGCCAAGTGCTCGGGTGCTACGCGCTGGGTCTGCAGGGTCCAGAGGCGTTCCGCCACGATGGCAACGGCGACGATAGAGCAGAGGATGAGCGGGGCCATGAGCCAGCCGCCCGCTTTGATGATTTCAAACATGCTGGGCGCGCATCCTGTGACAAATCCCGGGCATCATACTGGATTTCTCCCGCCGGGCGAACGCCCAAGCCCTTTCAGGGTGCGGTCCAGAACCGTGCCTCATCCACCCGCCAGCGGCTGGTCAACTCCGGCTTGTGTCCGGGCCAGAGGTGTATCTCTATGGCGCCCGCCGTCGCCGTATCCAGCAGTTCCGCGCCAGCGGCGCGATATGCTGCCACGACTTTTGCTTTTGGAAAACCCCAGCGGTTGCGATAACCCACCGGGAAAAGTGCAAATCGTGGTGCTACCGCACTGATAAAGTCCGCACTGGAGGAGGACAGGCTGCCATGATGGGGTACCACCAGCAGATCGCTGGCGAGTTCATGGCGAGTGAGCGCCAGCAAGCGCTGTTCACCGGGACGCATGAGGTCCCCCACCAGCAATGCGCTGCCACCGGCGCCGCTCACCCGTAAAACGCAGGATGCGTCGTTGCCGTCGGTCGGTCCATCCGCATCGGGTGCAAGTATCGCAAACCGTACCCCATCCCATTCCCAGAATTGCCCGCGCAGACAGGGATGTGCACCGGCGAACCGCCCTGCGGCGCCTGACAACACCGGCATACGCGGATAAGCAGCGCGCAGACTGCGCAGACCGCCAGCGTGATCATTATCGCCGTGACTGACAAGGGTCAGGTCGGGGGTATTGATACCACGGTTCCGTAACCAGGGAATCAGCACCAACTGACCGGTGTCGGTATGCTCTGAAAAGGCAGGGCCGGTGTCGTAAATAAGCGTATGCCGCGCCGTACGCACCACGGCAGAGAGCCCCTGCCCCACATCCAGCAGCGTCACATTGACCCCCCCCGGCGGGATGCCGGAAGGAAGCCGCAAGAACAGGGGCAACAGGAATACCAGCCCCAACCAGCGCACCGGCAGACCACGCGGCATCAGCAGCCAGAAACAGCCAAGCAGCGCCACGGCGGTGGTAACCGCGCCCGCTGACGGTGCCGCCAGTTGCGCGCCCGGCAGCTGCGCAAACCTGACCAGTAACGGCCAGGTGAGCGCCATGATCCCGGTGGCGCCTTTGAGCAGCAGCGCGCCGCCCCAGGACCAGAGCATCAGCATCGCTGTACCCAATAGCGCCAGCGGCACTACCAGCAGGCTATACACCGGTACGGCCACGATATTGGCCAGCGGCGCCACCAGCGCGGTGCGTTGGAAGAAAAATAGCAGCAGCGGCAACAGACCGATACTCACTGCCCATTGGGTACGCAGCAGTTCCAGTACCCGGCTACGGCTGAGACCGATGCGTCCGCTGAACGCGTAAAAAATGACCGCCACCGCGCCGAAGGACAGCCAGAATCCCACCTCTCCCGCCGACAACGGATCCAGGAGCAACACCGCCAACAGGGCCACGCCCAGCGCATCGGCTGCGCGCACGTGCCGACGCAACAGGGTCGCACCCGCTACCACCGCCAGCATGATGAGCGCCCGCTGTGTCGGCACGGAGAATCCGGCCATGGCTGCATAAAAGGTCGCCGCAAGCAGTGCGCCAAAAGTAGCAGCCAATGTCGCCGGCATGCGCGCGCATGACCAGGCGCTGCGGCGCCAGGCAAATCGGATCAGCAGAAATACGAGCCCGGCCATCAGGCTGATGTGCAAACCGGATATGGAGACCAAGTGGGCGGTACCTGTTTCCCGGAACACGCGCCACTGTTCATGGGAAATGCCGCTCTCGTCGCCGATGACAAGCGCCGCGGCGAGACCCGCGAAGGCATCATCCGGCAGCGCCTGTTGCATGATGCTCATCACCTGCGCGCGGACGCGCAGCAGCGGGAAGCGTGGCGCATCGTCAAGCGCCGCAGCCCGATCACGTACCACGTAGCCCGTCGCGCCTATGCCGTGGCGAAACAGCCAGCCTTCATAATCGAATCCCCCGGGGTTCATGTATCCGCGTGGCTGTTTCAGCCGCGCCGTAAAACGCCAATGCTGTCCCGGCAGGGGCAATTCGGCTGTTTTTGACCAACTGAGGCGAATCTTGCCGGGGATACCCCTGGCCGGCGGGCGGCCATCCAATTGTTCGACGGTGAATTCGAAACTCAGGTAGTCTGCTTCCATCCGGGGAATCGAGGCGACCCAGCCGGCGACGGTTATATCGCGGCCTTCCAGGGCCGGCGCGAGACGCATAACGAGCTGATTCTGGGCACACCACCAGCACCAGCCGAAGCCTGCGAACGCAAATATCAGGATGCGTGCCGGCCGCCACAGCCAGGCGAGTCCGGCAAGCGGCAAGCCGAGCAGCAGTAACTGACCGGAAGGCAGCACCGGCAGCGCCAACAACGTCAGCACGCCGGTTAGCATCGCGATCCCTGCGATTCCCATGATTTCGTCCCAACCCCCGGACAGTGGATAATGGCCGGGTGCGGCATGCGTCCCTGATCAGCCATACCGGCAGGGCAGACCTGCCGACACACATTAACTTATAAGCCTGTTCTGCTGCGCTGGCAAACTGCAATGGCCCACCCAGCCTCTATTTGCAGCGCAGTTAAGGAGCCTCCGCGGCACATGCCACGCAAATTCCTCAACAAGCTGATGCCGGACCGGCAGAGATTGCGCAACAAACTCCGCGATAAATGGTATGTGCGCCCCTTCAAGGACCTGCTGTATGACCCGGCGCTCTGGCATATAAACCGCCGTGGCAGTTGTGGTGCCTTGGCGCTGGGATTGTTCATCTGCTGCCTGCCGATCCCCGGGCATATGCTGTTGGCAGTGCTCGGCGCCTTCTACTGGCGCTTTAACATCCCCATCGCCGTGGTATCGGTTTGGGCCAATAACCCGCTCACCATAGGACCTATCTACTATTTCAGCTACCAGCTTGGCGCCCATATCCTCCGCCAGAAACCGCATCCGTTCCCCGATGAGCTTTCCATTAATTGGTTGATCTCGGAATTCTCACGCATCTGGGAACCGCTGTGGCTGGGTTGCATCATCGCCGGTATTCTGCTCGCCGGCATCGGCTATATCGTTCTCAGTATCACCTGGCAGGTTTCCATTCGCCTGCGCTGGCACAGACGGCAGCGTGAACGCAACGACAAAAGACTGGCGGATCAGTAGCTGGTAAGCAGCCGATCACACGCGCAGCAATCCTTCCTCCAGATGCAGCACACGCCCCATGCGCGTTGCCAACCGGGTATCGTGGGTCACCAGTACCAGGCTGGTATTGAAATCACGGTTGAGTTCCAGCAGGAGCGCATACACCTGCTCGCCGGTGTGCGCATCCAGATTTCCGGTTGGTTCGTCCGCCAGCACCACCGCCGGGCGATGAATCAATGCCCGCGCCACCGCGGTGCGCTGGCGTTCACCACCGGACAACTGACCGGGTTTGTGGCCCAGCCGCTTCCCCAAGCCCACTCTTTCCAGCAATGCTTGCGCCTGTCCCTTGGCAGCCTGTGGATCGGCGCCGCGGATGAGCAGCGGCATGGCAACGTTTTCCAAAGCACTGAATTCCGGCAGCAGATGATGGAATTGATAAACGAAACCGAGGACACGATTGCGTAACAAACCGCGTGCGGCATCGCTCAGGTGATTAATGGACTCACCCGTCACATGCACCTCACCGCCGGTAGGCAGATCCAGCCCGCCCAGCAAGTGCAACAACGTGCTCTTGCCGGAGCCGGAGGCGCCTACAATGGCCACGCGTTCACCCGGCGCCACCGACAGATTCACGCCATTCAGCACTTCCACAACATTGCCCGTTTCCACGAAGTGCTTGACGAGATTCTCACAGCGAACCACCGGGCCATCAACGCGGTTGTTTGCCGTATCAAGGCGGGAGCTATTCATACCGCAATGCCTCCGCCGGCTGTGTGCGAGCCGCGCGCCACGCGGGATACAGGGTAGCCAGCACCGTCAGTAAGAATGTCGCAATGGTGACCTTGAGCACATCGCTGACATAAATGTCTGAAGGCAGGTTATTGATGTAATAGACGCTGGCCGGCAGGAATTGCGTGTGAAATACGCGTTGCAGGAATTCCACTATGTTATTGACGTTATGCGCCAGCAGGATGCCGAGCACCATGCCAAGCAGGGTGCCCAGAAAGCCGATCAGCGTCCCCTGTACGATAAAAATCCCCATGATGCCCTTGGGGGTAACCCCCAGCGTACGCAAAATGGCGATATCTGACTGCTTGTCAGTCACCGCCATAACCAACACGATGACGATGCTGATGGCAGCCACCAGTTCGATAAGCGACAGGATCACGAACATCACCGTCTTCTCCATGGCGATGGCCTTCCATAAATTTGCGTTTTGCTGCGTCCAGTCGCTGATGTAATAATTACCATGAAAAGCCGTCACCAGTCTGCGGGCCACATCCGGTGCCAGCAGATTGTTGTCGAGCTTCAGACGCACGCCGGTGACCGCACTACCCATGCCATAGAGCGTCTGGGCATCCTTGAGATCAATCAGCGCCAGAGCGCTGTCGTACTGATATACACCCGCATAAAATATGCCCACGACGGTAAACCGCCGCAGGCGCGGGATAATGCCTGCCGGCGTGACGTTACCCTTGGAGATCAGCATGATCACCTTGTCGCCCGGCCCCACGCCCAGGGAATAAGCCAGATCCTTGCCGAGAATGATGTTGTACTTACCCGGCTTCAGATCACTGAGACTGCCGCTCACCATCTTCCTGCCCACGCCCGATACCGCCGGTTCTTCGCCCGGAACAATACCGCGCACCACGGTGCCGCTCATGTTGGCGCCGTTGGCAAGCATGGCCTGATCCTCTATATAAGGTGCCGCACCGGTCACATGCGGCATACCCCGCACCTTCCGCATGACGCTCTGCCAGTCGTTCAGCCGGCCCGAGTAACCGGAAATTGTGACGTCGGAAACCATGCTCAGAATGCGGGTGCGCAACTCATTCTGAAAGCCGTTCATCACGGAAAGTACGGTAATGAGCGCCATGACACCGATGGCTATGGCCACCATGGACAGAAACGAGATGAAGGAGATGAACTGATTGCGGCGCTTGGCGCGGAAATAACGCAGGCCTACAAACAGGGGGAGCGGTCGGAACATGGGCGTGCATTAAAACATAAAAAGACGGTTTATTCGATATTCACGGGCACCGCGCGATACAAAACCACTTCCTCAGGCGTCACCCGTGCCACATAGGCGCACACTTCCACGCCCTGCCGTACCACCTCACGCAGGGTTCTGCCATATATCGGATCAATGGCATCAGCCGGCCGCACCTCGTGCACGTCATTCCGTTGTACGCAAAAGCACAACATGGCGCGCTGGCCCTGTCGCACTTTGTGCATCAATTCCCGCAGGTGACGGCTGGCACGCTCGCTCACCGCATCCGGAAATAGCGCCACACCACTCGCCACCGCCGCAGTGACGTTTTTCACTTCCAGGTAGCAATCGGGATGGGCCCTGTGACCGGAAAGCAGGAAATCCACCCGAAAACCCTCCCCGGCCGCCACCTCACCCTTGAGTACTGCATAGCGTTGAAGCTCCCGGATGACACCCCCTGCAATCGCCTCCCGGACCAGAGCGTTGCTGCGGCCGGTATGCATGCCCACCAAGACCTTTGGCAAGGCTTCCACCAGCTCCCAGGTCCAGACATATTTGCGCGCCGGGTTGGCGGCCCGGCTGAGCCATACCCGCATGCCGGGCTCCCGGCAGCCCAGCATGGAGCCGGTATTGGGACAATGGACCGTGCATCTTCGGCCGTCGTGGAATTCCACATCGGCCAGGAAACGCTGGTAGCGGCGCAGCAGCCTTGCTTCCACCAGCGGGGCTTCAAACCGCATGCATCCGCCTGATAAGCCGGCTTCTCAAGGAAATCATGTAAGCTGGCGCCCTAAAAGGCTTTTTAGCATGAAATTCCAGTGCTATATTTAGACTATGTTTTTGCACTGGGGGAGACCCAACATGGGGCGTCATCTATTGCTTTCCACCCTCGTCACCGGCCTGCTGGGTCTCGCGAGCGCGGCCATGGCCGGTAACCTTAGCACACCGGCCGGGACTTTACCGGCGGCGGCTGCCAAGAGCACGGCCACATCGCCTGCTGCCGGTAATACATCGGCCGCCACCCCTGCAACGGATTCCTCCGCCGCAACGACTCAGGCTGCGCCCGCGGCTGCTACGCAGGTAATGCCGCTGCAGGCAGAAGGTACGCCGGCCGCCGCCACGGAAATCACCCCTGCGACAGTACCCGCATCGGTTTCGGCGCAGACAACATCCGAAGAGATCGGCCCTTCCATGCCGGTACGCGGCATGAACATGGCCAACGTGGAACATATTTTTGGCGCACCACTGCAGAAATTGCCGGCGGTACCGGCCGTAGGCAACAAGCTGCATCCGCCCATCACCCGCTGGGTCTATCCGCACTATGTAGTCTATTTCGAATACAATGACGTCATCCACTCGGTGCTGAAGGCCCACCCCTTCGCGGGCAGCAGCCACCGCGATGGGTGAAAGTTCAGACATCTGATTTTCACATGGCGCCCGGCATCCAGCCGGGCGCGCCGTATCTGACATCAGGAATATGAACGCAAATTATCACCTGCCTCCCGAATGGGCACCGCAGAGCGGCGTCATGCTTACCTGGCCCCGCAGCGATGGTGACTGGAATCCGGACTACGCCTCCGTGGAACGCTGCCACACACAGCTTGCCAGGGAAATCAGTCTGCAGGAACAGGTGGTTATTACCTGCATGGATGACGTCCACGCAGACAAAATCCGGCGTCTGGTAAAAGATGCCGGCGGTCGGCCGGAGCGGTTGCATCTGTTTGCCCTGCCCTCCAACGATGCCTGGGCGCGGGATCACGGTCCCATCACGGTATGGAAGGATGGCAGGCTCACGTTGCTGGATTTCATCTTCAACGGCTGGGGCAGCAAGTATCCTCATGCTTATGACAACGAGATTACCGTCCAGCTCCACGCCCGCGGCGCCTTCGGCACGACACCGCTGGAAAGTTTCAAGCTGGTACTGGAAGGCGGGAGCATCGAGGTGGATGGGGAAGGCACGCTGCTGACTACCGAAAGCTGCCTGCTGAATCCCAACCGCAATCCGCAACTGAACCGCGGGCAGATTGAAAGGCATCTGCGGCGTTTCCTGGGTGTGGATTACATCCTGTGGCTGAAGTATGGCGCCATCGAGGGCGATGACACCGACGGTCACATCGACACCCTTGCGCGTCTCTGTGATGCACATACCATCGCCTACCAGACCTGCGACGATAAAAACGATCCCCAATATCCCCAACTGCGGGCCATGGCGGAGGAGCTCATGATTTTGCGCCGCCGAGACGGCCAACCTTACACGCTGGTGCCACTACCCTGGCCACGACCGGTACACGACCCCGCCGGCCGGCGGCTGCCCGCCACCTACGCCAATTTCCTCATCATCAATGGCGCGGTACTGGTGCCGACCTATAATGACCCGGCGGATGCGCTCGCACTCAAGACGCTGGCGGGCTGTTTCCCGGACCGACAGATCGTGCCGGTCATGTGCCGGCCGCTCATCTATCAATACGGCAGTCTGCACTGCGTGACCATGCAGTTACCCCAAGCTGTGGTTCCGGAAAGTACTTGAACATGACGAAGCAGAAAATCCTTACCGTCGCGCTGGTGCAGCAAAGCTGCACCGCCGACCGTGCCCGCAACCTGGCGGAGAGCATCAAGGGCATCCACGAGGCGGCCAAGCGCGGCGCGAAACTGGTGCTGCTGCAGGAGCTGCACACCGGATTGTATTTCTGCCAGACGGAGGATACCCGGATCTTCGATCTGGCCGAACCCGTTCCCGGTCCCTCCACCCGGGAATTGGGGGTAGTCGCTAAAGAACTGGGCATGGTGATCGTGGCTTCGCTGTTCGAGAAGCGCGCGCCGGGCATTCATCACAATACTGCCGCGGTGATTGAGAAAGACGGGTCCTTAGCCGGTATCTACCGCAAGATGCACATCCCGGACGATCCCGGCTATTCGGAAAAATTCTATTTCACGCCCGGCGACCTGGGTTTCCATCCCATCCAGACTTCCGTGGGCAGGCTGGGCGTGCTGGTGTGCTGGGACCAGTGGTATCCGGAAAGCGCGCGTTTGATGGCACTCTCCGGCGCGGAACTGCTGCTCTACCCCACCGCCATCGGCTGGACCGACGAGGACGATGTGGCCGAACAGGCCCGCCAACGGGACGCCTGGATCACCGTCCAGCGCGCACACGCCGTGGCCAACGGACTGCCGGTAATGGTATGCAACCGCACAGGCGTTGAAAAGGATACTTCAGGCCGCAGCAATGGCATCCGTTTTTGGGGATCCAGTTTCATCTGCGGCCCCCAAGGTGAATTCTTGGCACAGGCGGATACGGATATGCCCACGGTACTCATGTCGGATGTGGACTTGGCGCGCTCCGAAGCCGTGCGCCGTATCTGGCCGTATCTGCGCGACCGGCGTATTGATGCCTACGGCGATCTGTTGAAACGCTTCCGGGATTAAGTAAATCGGGCAAGAGATTGCCATGACAACGGGTACTCCTCACCCCGCGCCGCGGGATGGATGCACTTATACGCCTGAAACCATGATCGACAAATTGCTCCCAAGCCCGTTGCCCAATGCCGCCCAATCACCGGTCCACTGGGGCCAGCTCTATGGCAGCAGCGTGTCATTGGCACTGGCCGGCGCCGCACAGCAGTCCAACTCTCCATTGCTCCTGGTGACACCCACCGCTCGCGAAGCGGAACTCATTGTGGACGAGTTGCGCTTCTATCTTGCTGCCGACACGCCGCCGGTGACATTGTTCCCCGACTGGGAAACCCTGCCCTACGATGTGTTCTCTCCGCACCAGGACATCATCTCCGGGCGTCTCGCCGCCCTGGCGCAACTCACGGATCTGCAGCGTGGCATGGTGGTGATCGCTGCACCCACGCTGCTGCAGCGGCTGCCGCCACCCGCCTACGTGCTGGGTGGGACGTTCCTCCTCAAGGTGGGCGAGCGGCTGGATGCCGAAGCCATGCGTCAGCGGCTGGTTGCCGCGGGTTATGCCCACGTATCCCAGGTCATGGAGCATGGCGAGTTCGCCATCCGCGGCGCGCTGCTGGACCTCTTCCCCATGGGCAGTACCACGCCCTACCGCATTGATCTCTTCGATAAGGAGATCGAGACCATACGCCGCTTCGATCCGGATACACAACTCTCCCGGGAAAAACTCCAGGAGATAAGGTTGCTGCCGGCGCGGGAATTCCCCCTGGACGAGAATGGTATTCGTGGTTTCCGTCAGCGGTACCGCGCCCGCTTCGAGGGGGATCCGCAGAAAAACCCGATTTATCGCGACGTGAGTAACGGCCTCGCACCCAGCGGAGTTGAGTATTATCTGCCGCTGTTCTTCGACAGCACCGCCGGCTTCCTGGATTACCTGCCGGGGGATGCCGTCATTGCCACACTCGAGGATACCCTGGGTTCCATGACCCAGGCCTGGACACAGATCGCGGACCGGTATGAGCAGCAACGTCACGATATCGAACGGCCGCTGCTGCGCCCCGATGAGCTCTGGATCGTGCCCGAGGATGTACAACAAAAGCTGGCGGCGCGCCCGTGCATCCGGCTGCAGAGCTTCGAATTACCCGGCACGCACGCCACGAACTTCGCTACCGCCGCCCCCCCGCCTTTGCGGGTGGAAAATCGCGCCGAGGAGCCGGTGGAAAAACTGCTGGCATTCCTGCAGAAATTCCCCGGCCGCGTGTTATTCGCTGCGGAATCCACCGGCCGGCGTGAGTATCTGCTGGAACTGCTGTCACGCCGGGATCTGAAACCGCTGACAGTGGATGGTTGGGCGGCTTTTCTGGACAGCCATGCTCGTATCGCCCTGTGCATCGCACCGCTGGAACGCGGTCTGCTGCTGCCGGAAGCAGGCATTGCCCTCATCGCCGAGGAACAATTGTTCGGCCAGCGCGCCCGCCAGTCCAACCGGCGTGTCAGTAATCGCGACCCCGAAGCCATCATCCGCGATCTGGCGGCACTGGCCGAAGGCGCGCCGGTAGTGCACGAGGAGCACGGCGTGGGTCGCTATCTCGGTCTGCAACTGTTGGAACTGAACGGCATTGAGACGGAATTCCTGACCCTGGAGTACGCCGGCGGCGACAAACTGTACGTACCGGTGTCCTCGCTGCATCTCATCACCCGCTACAGCGGTAGCGCGCCGGAGACCGCACCCCTGCACCGCCTGGGCAGCGACCAGTGGCTAAAAGCCAGACGTCGTGCAGCCGAACAGGTACGGGACACGGCGGCGGAGCTTTTGGATATCTACGCGCGCCGCGCCGCCCGTAAAGGTCATGCCTTCAAGTTCGGCGAGCGGGATTATCAGGCCTTCGCCGAGGACTTTCCCTTCGACGAGACCCCCGACCAACTGAGCGCCATCAACGGTGTCATTGAGGATATGACTTCCGGCAAACCCATGGACCGGGTGGTGTGCGGCGACGTGGGCTTCGGCAAAACCGAGGTAGCGCTGCGTGCCGCCTTTGCAGCCGTACAGGGCGGCAAGCAGGTTGCGGTGCTGGTGCCCACCACCTTGCTGGCGCAGCAGCACGCCCAGACTTTCCATGACCGCTTCGCCAACTGGCCGGTACGTATCGAGGTATTGTCCCGCTTCCGTACCGGCAAGCAGCAACACGCCGTCATGCACGGCATTGCGGCAGGCCGTGTGGATATCGTCATCGGCACCCATGCGCTGCTGCGCGATGAACTGAAGTTCAAGGACCTGGGGCTGGTCATCATTGACGAAGAGCACCGCTTCGGCGTGCAACACAAGGAAAGGCTGAAAAAACTGCGCGCCGAGGTGGATATGCTAACCCTCACCGCCACGCCTATTCCGCGAACCCTCAACATGTCCCTGGCTGGACTGCGGGACTTCTCCATCATCGCCACTCCGCCCGCCGAGCGCCTTGCCGTCAAAACCTTCGTGAGCGAGTGGCAGGATGCGCTCATCCAGGAAGCCTGCTTGCGCGAGATCAAGCGTGGCGGCCAGGTGTACTTCGTGCACAACAGCGTGGACACCATTGACAAGACTGCGGCTGAAGTGGCCGGGTTGGTGCCTGGCGCCGAGGTACGCATCGCCCACGGCCAGATGCACGAACGCGATCTGGAGCAGGTGATGCTGGATTTTTATCACCGCCGCTTCAACGTTCTGGTATGCACCACCATCATTGAAAGCGGCATTGATGTGCCTAGCGCCAATACCATGATCATCCATCGCGCCGACAAGCTGGGGCTGGCGCAACTGCACCAACTGCGTGGCCGCGTAGGCCGCTCCCACCATCGCGCATACGCCTATCTGATTATCCCGCCGCGTGGCTTGCTCACCGCCGATGCCGTTAAGCGGCTGGAAGCGATCGAATCGCTGGAGGAATTGGGCGCCGGTTTCACCCTCGCCACCCACGACCTGGAGATCCGCGGCGCGGGAGAACTCCTGGGTGAAGAACAAAGCGGTCAGATTCACGAAGTGGGATTCACCCTCTATACGGAGCTGCTGGAGCGAGCGGTACGCGCCCTCAAGAAAGGCAGGATCGTGGATCTGGAAGCACCGCTGGACCACGGCCCGGAAATTGATTTGCATATGCCGGCGCTCCTGCCCTCCGATTACCTAACGGATGTGCACCTGCGTCTCACTCTCTACAAGCGCATCGCCAGTGCCAAAAACCTGGAAGATCTGCACGAATTGCAGGTGGAGATGATTGATCGCTTCGGCTTGCTGCCAAGTCCCGCCAAAACCCTGTTCCGCATCGCGGAACTCAAGCTCAAGGCGGCGCCCCTGGGTGTGCGCAAGATTGAGGCAGGGGCCAGCGGCGGGCGCATCAGCTTCAGTGATACCACCGGCGTGGACCCAGCTACCGTGATCCACATGATCCGGCAGCAGCCACGGCACTTCAAACTGGATGGCAGCAATCGGCTGCGCTTCATGCTGGAGCTGGAGGATCGGGAAAAGCGTATCGTCGCGATAGATGCGTTACTGGACAAACTCAGTGGCAAGGCTGCAACAGCCTGACAACCCCCACTGTCAGCCATGCTCAAGAACAGTTACACTTTCCGATGTTCGTCATGCCCGCGCAGCATCTGCTTTTGTGCGGGCAAGGATGGGAATTTATCTTGTGTCAACTGGCATAAGCGCATCGCACGTTACCGGCGAATCCATGTCGGCAATGCTGCGTTTATTCCGGCTTATTTTTGATGTCTGCCCCGGCGGGCATCACGGCAAGAGGTGTCCAGTGAAACTGCTGCGTATCGGCCTAGTACTTGTCACACTGCTGCTCTCTCCGCTGTATGCGGTTGCTGCAGGTGGACCCGCGGAAAATACCGCACCACCACCCAATTGGTATGCTGTGGAACTTATCGTGTTCCGCTATACGGACCCCCGCGCGGGTTCTCTGGAAACTTGGCCTGTTAACCCCGGTACGCCCGATTGGCAGGCTGCTCAGCCACTCGCCGCCCCCAGCTTGCCTGCCAACACACCGTTCCGGGAACTCACTCCGGTACATTTCCGCATGGATGGCTACTGGCGGAAACTGCAGCGTTCTTCCGATTACCTGCCGCTGCTGCATGTCGCCTGGGTACAACCGGCCATTGACCGCGCCAGCGCACCATTTGTGCGCATCGGCACACCGCCCGCCAGCGCGGCGCCTACCGCTGTGACAGCAGCCCCGTCTGGAGCCGCCGCCCTGGGTGGCGGCGTGCCTGTTTATGGCATCGCGAGGCTCAGCACCACCGGCCCCTATCTGCACTTTGATCTCGACCTGGTGTTCTGCGGACCACCCGCAGCTCATCTCATTCCGCCCCCGCCGGGTCCCTCCGCAGCCGCAAGCGTCATAAACGCGCCTACCGCCACCACAGCAGCAATCACCATGCCCGTTGCTGCAGCCTGCCAGCCATACCGGCTCAAGCAGGGACGGCGCATTGATGCGGGCAGGCTGGATTATTTCGACCATCCCATGTTTGGAGTGTTGTTACTGGTGACACCGCAATCGAAATGAACACCTCATCTCCGCATACCCGTCATAATTCCTGCAATAGTGCTTCCAGCAGCGCACGCACCTGATCCATTCCTTTCTTGAGATAAACCTCAATTTCGGCATGAATGTCCTCGCGGCTTTTGCCCGCCGCACGGTTGGCGATCACCGCACAACAGGCATATGCGAGTTGCTGCTCGCGCGCCAGCGCCGCTTCCGGCATGCCGGTCATGCCCACCAGGTCACAGCCGTCGCGCTCCATGCGGCGGATTTCCGCCGCCGTCTCGAGACGCGGCCCCTGGGTTGCGCCATAGGTGCCAGCGGCGACGAATTGCAGTCGGGCCGCCTGCGCCGCGGCGATCAGCTTCTGGCGCAGCGCCTCGTCGTAGGGATGGGTAAAATCTACGTGAGTGACCCGTTCCAGGTCCTGCTCGAAGAAGGTATGCGCACGGCGGTAGGTGTAGTCAACGATCTGATTGGGGAAGGCGAGCCAGCCCGGCCGCATGTCAGCGCGAATACCACCCACGGCGGCCATGGCCAATACTTGTTGCACACCGATGCTTTTGAGCGCCCAGATGTTGGCGCGGTAGTTCACCTTGTGAGGCGGGATGGTATGTGCATAGCCGTGACGCGCCAGAAACACCACGTTGCGGTCCGCCAACCGTCCATGGGTAAGGGGTCCCGAGGGTTCACCGTAGGGCGTATAAACCACCTCGCGGCGCACGATCTCGATACCGTTAAGGGAGGCAAGTCCGGTACCGCCGATGATGGCGAGATCAGTCATGCTTATTGCCCGTGTTGGTCCGTGGTTTGACACAGCGCGTAGATCGCCGGAAAATTGCGCAGATAATTCTTGTAATCCAGTCCGCAGCCGAAAACATACCGGTCTGGTACTTCCAGGCCCACGAAATCCGGCTGCAGGCCGGTACGCTTGCGTGCGTGATGCTTCCTCACCAGTACCGCCGTGAACACCCGCCGGGAGCCCCGGGTTCGACAATCCTGCGTGACCTGCTCCAGCGTCACCCCCTCGTCGAAGATGTCATCCACCAGCAATATCACACGATCGCACACCGGGAGCGTGGGCCGCACGCGCCATTCCAGTTCCCGGCCCGAGGTGCCGCCCCGGTAGCGGGTGGCGTGCACGTAATCCAGCTGCAACGGGAAACACAGCCTCGGCAGCAGCCAGCCCGCAGGAATGATGCCACCGGTCATCACGCACAGCACCAGCGGATTGCTGCCGGCCAGCACCTGCGTAATCTCCTCCGCCATTTGGCCGATGGCTGCCTGCACCGCCTGCGCGGAATGCAGCAGCTCCGCTTCGCGTTGCACGCGGCGAATTTCCTCCAGCAGCTCGCTCATGATGCGCTCAAGTCTCCAGTCGGAATTCGCCGCCGGCATAATGGCTTTCAAGCGCGGCGCGTGCCTCTCGCCATTCGCGGCTGGCGTGCAGTTCTTCCCAGGAGATATCCTCGCGGCCATGCAGGCGCACCAGCCGCCACTGACTCATGGGATTTGCATAGTTACCCAGACCCTGCAGGATAGCCATGACACCTGCCCGATTGTTGCATACTGGCAGCATGTCGCAGCCCGCCTCCAGTGCCATATGCGCGCGTGTCATATAATCACCCGTACTTGCCGCACCACGCATGCTCAAATCATCACAAAATACCGCACCATTGAACCCCAGGCGTTCGCGCAATTCCCGCACGATCCAGCGCCGTGACAGGCTCGCAGGCAATGCGTCCATGGCCGGATATTCCACATGCGCCATCATCATCGCCGGCAGTTCTAGGCGGATGAGACGCTCAAAGGGCTTCAGGTCGTGCCGCCGGATTTCCTCCAGGGGGCGATTGTCCACCGGCAGCATGTGGTGGGAGTCGCCCTGCACCGCACCATGGCCGGGAAAATGCTTGCCGGTGGCGGCCATGCCGGCGCGACGCATGCCCAAGAGCCAGGCGCGGCCCAGTTCGCCCGTTGCCTCCGCCCCACGGTGGAAGGCACGGTCACCGATGACGCTGCTCACGCCATGATCCAGATCCAGCACTGGCGCAAAACTCAGGTCCAGGCCCACGGCACGCAATTCCGCAGCCATGATCCAGGCCGTATCTTCTGCAAGCCGGCGTCCCGCGCTGATGTCACGGTCATACACCTGGCCAAAAAGCCGCGCCGGCGGCAACGGCGTGAAGTCCTCGCGGAAACGCTGTATGCGGCCGCCTTCCTGATCCACCGCCACCAGCAGCGGCGGGCTGCGCAAACCATGAATAGCCGATACCAGAGCCGCAAGCTGTTCCGGATGGGCGTAATTGCGGGTAAACAGTATCACGCCGCCCACCAGCGGGTGGAGCAGAATTTCCCGCTCCTCGGCGCTAATCTGCGCACCGCCAATATCCAGCATGAGGGGTCCAAGACTCACGGCGCGGTATCCTCCCGTGTGAACACGGCCATGGATTCCACATGAGCCGTGTGAGGAAACATATCGAGTACACCCGCCGCCAGCAGCCGGTACCTGCGCGCGTGTACCAGTGTACCGGCATCGCGTGCCAGCGTCGCCGGATGGCAGGACACATAAACGATGCGTGGCGGACCTGATTTCCCCAACTGGTCAAGAATTTCACGCGCGCCGGTACGCGGTGGATCCAGCAGCAGACGGTCATACGGCTGGCGCAGCCAGATTGCCCGCGACTGATCTGCAAACAAGTCGGCCTGATAAAAGTTCGCGTTGTTCAATGCATTACGTTGCGCATTGGCGCGCGCCCGCTTCACCAATCCCGCCTCACCTTCCACACCCGTCACGCTCTCCGCAAGCCGCGCCAGTGGCAAGGTGAAATTTCCAAGGCCACAGAAAAGATCCAGTACATGATGCCGTGACTCCACCTGCAAAAGCTCGATCGCTCTTTTCACCAGTTGCCGGTTAATTTCGCTGTTTACCTGGATGAAATCGCCAGGTTCGAAAGCAATCTGCACATCCCACTCCGCCAGTCGGTAACTGAGCGTCACACGATCACCGCCAAGCGGCTCCGCTGTCTCAACGCTGCCGGGTTGCAGGTAAAAACACACGGCATGTTTACGCTCAAAGTCGGAGAGTTTCTTGCGGTCGGCATCGCTCGGCCCTGACAGAAGGCGTAATACCAATACCGTCGCCACTTCATCAACGGCGGCTTCAATCTGCGGGATGCGATCGGCAATGCTTAGCGTATTCAGCAACTCGGCCAACGGCAGGATGAGTTCCCCTACCCTGGGATCCAGCGTCTCGCAACGGCGCGTGTCAGTGACATGGGGGGTGTTTTTCCCCACAAAACCGATGAGCACACGTCCTTCCGCCGGCACATGGCGTACCGACAAACGAGCCCGCCGCCGGTAGCCCCACACCGGTGCCGTAAGCGGCGGCAGTACCTCCACCGGCTGCACATGACCGATACGTCGGAGATTATCCAGCAGGGCCTGTTGTTTAACGACGAGTTGCGCTGCCGGCATGAGATGCTGCATTGCACAGCCGCCACAGGTGACGAAATGGGAACAGCGCGGCTCCACCCTGTGCGGCGAGGCACGGTGGATTTCAAGTACCCGCGCCTCATCGTATTCACGCCGCCTGCGCAGGTAACGGAAGCTGACTTCCTCGTCTGGCAGCGCACCCTCGATGAACACGGTCTTGCCATCCAGGCGGGCGATACCGCGACCGTCATGAGAAAACCCTTCCACGCCGGCGTGCGACACGCCGGCGGGTATGTCACGCTGCGCCGCCCGCTGCGCTCGCATCAGGCGCCCGCTGCGCGATCGAATTCTACTGACCATGCGGCAAGAAATTCAAGAAGATGTCCCTTGTCGGCGTGGGAAAGCGTATCACGCACGCGCGTGCATTCATCACGATAGCGCTGCCGGTCCAACCGGCCCCGCATCAACTCGAAACGCAGATGGATAAGGTAGGTATTGAGACTGTCGGTCTCGCAGTAATCCCGGATGCGGCCAATCTGGCCGGTGAGGAACGCCTCCCATACCTTGCTGCCGTGCATGCCGAGCTTACCCGGCAGACCGCAAAGCTGGGCGATTTCATCCAGGGGTGCGCTGGCCCGCACCTGGAACCCGGCCAGCACGTCCATGAGATCCGTGTGGCGCCAGTGGAAACGTGACAGGTAATTGTTATAACGAAAGCCCGTGTCCGTTTCACCCACCTCCCAGTAGCGGGGTGCGGCGATGCCGTGGCGCAAAGCGCGATAGTGCAACACCGGCAGGTCAAAACCGCCGCCGTTCCAGGACACAATATCGGGTGTGAACTTCTCGATACCCTCGAAAAAACGGCCGATCAGCTCCCCTTCGCCCGCTTCCGGCGTACCCACGGACCAAACCTTGAAATCCTCGCCGCGGCGCAGAGCGATGGAAATGGCCACCACCCGATGCAGGTGGAGCGGCAGGAATTCACTGCCCCCGGTTTCCTGACGGCGCTGCTGGAACATGGCACGTGCCGTATCTTCATCGGAAAGTCCCTGCAGACCGTAGAGCTGCCGGCCTGCTTCCACATCCGGAATAGTTTCGATATCGAAGGCCAGAACGTTCATGCGGCACCTTGCGTCGGGGGGGCTTGCAGTGTAGCAAACCGGCCCTGCAGGGTCGAAACCTTTGACCGCCGCAGCAAAAAACCGCACCATAACCTGCCACTCAAACTGCACGCTCGCCCATGGGGAAATACATCACGGCTGCACTGTTGGCACTGGCGCTGCCGGCTGTCGGCTCCGCGACGTTCGCCGCGGGTGCCGGTCAGCCGCAACTGACCGAGCAGACCTACTTTGAGAACCTGCCGGTAGTGCTCACCGCTTCGCGCATCAGCCAGCGCGTGGATCAGTCTCCCGTGCCTGTGACGGTCATAGACCGTCAGGAAATCAAGGCCTCCGGGGCGCGCGATATCCTCGACCTGCTGCGGCTGGTGCCGGGCATGATTGTGGCCCATGACAGCGGCATCACCGGCTCGGCGGACTTTATCTTTGGTGATCGCTACGCGCGCCGCATGCAAGTACTCATTGACGGCCGTAGCGTGTATACGCCTATCTTCGGTCAGGTGGACTGGTCCACATTGCCGGTCGCCATCGAAGACATCAAGCGCATCGAAGTGGTGCGTGGACCGGATCCCTCTGCTTACGGCGCGAACTCTTTCCTCGGCGTCATCAATATCATTACCCGCAAGCCGCAAGATGAGCAAGGCGGCACCGCCCACCTGCAGATCGGCAACGATGGCATCAACCGCTTCATGGGACGTTACGGTGGCGAGGCTGGCAGCACCGCCTGGCGGCTCACTGCAGTCACTTGGGGTGATCACGGGTTCGCCACGCCGCCCGCCATCGGCCAAGTGGACACCCAACAGACCACTTTCATCAATGGACGGTTGTCGCTGATGCCCGGAAGTGATAATCGCATGGATATACAGTTCGGCGACAGCGCCGGTCACCGTACCATCGGCGAGCTGGATCGCAATACTTACCCACCCCACAACCTGGATACCGGTGATAATTTTCAGCAGATGCGCTGGCAATTCGGCCTGGACCCGAATAACAACCTGACATTCAGTTTTTCTCATGATCTCTACGACATCACCGAGCGGCTGACTACCCAGCCTGTTTCCTTCGCCGGTGGTGCGGTTGTACCGCTGAATTACGACCTGCGGGGTCAGCGCTATGACACTGAACTGCAGCAAACGATGCAGCTTGGCAACAGCGTGCGCGCCGTCTGGGGCGCCGGCACACGACTTGACAGTGTACTGTCCGCCTCCTACTTCAGCAGCAATCAACCGATCTACGACCGGGAATACCGTGTGTTCTCCCATGCCGAATGGCAGATAACGTCCAAGTTGCTCGGTAATCTGGGCGCCATGTGGGAGCATGCGGACATCGGCGGCACCGCACTGTCGCCCAACGCCGCCTTGAATTATTCCTTTAAACCGGAACGCACGCTGCGGCTCGGAGTCAGCAGTGCCACCCGCAATCCACTGATTCTCGAGGAGAATGCCAACCAGCGATTCACCACCGGGTCATTGTTCTATCAGAGTTTTTTCAGCACCGGTGGACTCGAACCCGAGCGCATCACTTCTTACGATTTCGGCTATGTGGGCGAGGCATGGAGTCCGGATGTGCGTCTGGATGCGCGGGTTTTCCAGGATTACATCCACGGGCTGATTTTCACATTCGATCTGCCTTACCAGGATTCCTTCAAGAACCATACCTACGATTTTCGCAACAAGGATCGTGCCACCGTGCACGGGGCGGAATTCCAGATGGACTGGCATTACGGCACATCCAGCCGTTTCATCGTGAATTACGCTTACGTGACTGCTTCCAGCACCAACATTGACGATCATTACTCATTGAGCACACCCCACAATATTTTCTCCATGCTGCTGATCCGGGATTTCTCCTCGGGCGTGACGGCGAGCGTTGGCTACTATTTCCTGGGATCCATGTATGGACTGGATACCGGCGAGCCGGTGGGTCCGCAGCGCCGGCTGGATTTGCACATCGCTGCGCCACTGCCCGGCGGGCCGCGTGGCGCGGCAGTGGGCCTGACCATACAGAGCGCACTTGGCAGTTACATAGACTTCCGTCAGGCGAATATATTTGAGCCGCGTATTTACGCGGATCTCACTGTCCCGTTCTGACGGCAACAGGCATCAGGGAAGAGTGGCTGCGAATATGATGAAAGAATTTTCCCATACTGCGCCTGTACCATGGCTCTGCATCGGCACGCTCGCCTGCCTGTTCATGCCCGCTCTCGGCGTGCCGCGTACCGGCGGTGCGGTTCCTTCCACAGCTCCGGCATTCGCGCACATCGTGATCCTGGAGAGTACAACGGGCGGGCCGTACCATGCGTTCGCGCAAAGTTTCCAGCAAACTCTCGCAACACTTTCTCCGCAGATGTCAACCACGGTGACGGTGACTACGATTACATCCATTAAAAACGATACTCTGGCAACGTTCGACACCCATGATCTGCTCATCCCCGTGGGTACACAGGCCACCGCGCAAGTGCTCCAATGGAATCACAAAGCAGCCGTTTTGAGCGTCCTGGTCCCGGAAATCACCTTTGCACAGCTCGCCAAACAGGCCGACAATGAAACAATATCACGCCCGCTAGCAGCAATTTATCTGGATCAGCCGCTCATCCGCTATGTGTTGCTGGCAAAGCTGGTAGTCCCTGGCATGAGTACGCTGGGTGTTATTCTCGGTCCGGTCACCCGGTCTCAGGGAGATGCGCTGGCACAGGTGACCAGGGCGAACGGACTGAAACTCGCCACCGTCAGCATGCGTGCAGACAGCAGCAACCCTCTGCCGGCTTTATCCGCGCTGCTGGAAGACAGCAGCGTGCTGCTCGCACTGCCGGATCCGGTGGTGTACAACCGCTATACCCTGCCGCCACTGCTGCTCACCACTTTCCGTTATCGCGTACCTGTCATTGGTTTTTCGGAAGCTTTCGTAACCGCTGGCGCCGTGGCGGCGGTCTATTCGCGGCCGGCACAGATCGGCCGGCAGGCGGCGGAGATGCTTTTCCAACCGCTGCCGGCCACCGGGGTCTATCCGCGGTACTTTGACGTGCACTTCAATGCCGCCGTGGCTCAAGCCCTCAGCCTCGCCCTGCCCTCCGAGGCAGCGGCAGTGGTCGCGCTGCAGAAAGCAGGAAGCGGACCATGATGCGTAACTGGGGCATACGCAACCGCGTGCTGTTGCTGGCGTTGCTACCTGTCATCAGTCTGGGGTTGGTGCTGGGAGCCTACCTGATCCGGGTCCGCGTGCAGGATCTGCGTGCGTCGCAAATGGTTTTGGGCCACGCGCTTGCCAAACAACTGGCGCCGGCCAGCGAATACGGCGTGTTCTCCAATAATCCGCACATTCTGCGGGCGCTGGTAAAAGCCGCCATTCAAGAGCCCAATGTTGAAGCAGTGATTATCGCTGATCGGAACGGCCGTCCACTCGCCCAGGCTACCCGTCCCGTCATTCCCGCACACGGCATCATCAACGATGTAACCCGGCGCATCGGCTCGGAAACAGGTTTCAAGGGTTTGCTGGTTTTCTCGTATCCCATCATGCTGCAAAGTGTGCCCACAGGTGAATTTGGCGAACTGCTGAAGGAACAGAGCAAAAATTCGGCGGCCCCTGCCAGCATGCACTTGATTTTAGGCACAGTAACCGTAAAGCTTTCCGAGGAAAGCCTTGCGGAACGCCAGGCCCAGATTATTGTCAACAGCGGTATTATCCTGCTCGTCTGTCTCGCGCTCAGCATCCTGCTGGCTCTGGCCATCAGTGGCAGTGTGGCGGCGCCAATCGGGCGCGTTATCGCCATGGTCAAACGCTTCAGTACCGGCGAATACGATGCACGTGTGCCACAGCGCTCCGGAGGGGAGATCGGCCTGCTGGAACACGGTATCAACGACATGGCAGACAATGCCCAGCGCACGCAGCTTGAACTCCAGGAACAGGTCGAGCAGGCAACCGTTGAACTGCGCGAGACCCTGGAGGAAATGGAAATTAAGACCGTGGAACTGGACCTGTCGCGCAAACGGGCGTTGACAGCAAGCCGCGCCAAGTCGGAATTCCTGGCCAACATGAGCCATGAGATCCGCACCCCGATGAATGCGGTGCTGGGTTTCAGCGACCTGCTTGCAAAAACCAGTCTGGATCAAGGTCAGCGCAACTATCTTGCCACCATACGCCGGTCAGCGCATGTGCTGCTGGCGCTCCTGGATGACGTTTTGCATGCAGCCCGTCTCGAAACAGGTAGTCCGGATATCCAACTGCATTCTTTTCTGCTTCATGAACTGCTTGAGGAAATCGTACAGATCACCGCCATAGAAGCCTATGCGAAAAATATTGAACTCGTGCTGCACAGCCAGGATAGCCACAGTTATCCCCTTCTGGGTGATCGCATCAAGCTGGGTCGTGCGCTCAGTAACCTCGTCATCAATGCCATAAAATTCACCGATACAGGCAGTGTGGTGCTTAGTTCCAGCAGCGAACCGCGTGGACACGGCAAGGTTCAGGTATATATCCATGTCGCGGATACCGGCATCGGCATACATGAGCAGGACCGGAACAAGTTATTCGCGCCATTCGCACAAATAGACAGCTCCAGCAGACGCAAACACGGCGGTACAGGACTCGGCCTGTACATCACCAAGAAACTTGTGGAGCAGATGGGTGGCATCCTGACATTGACAAGCACGCCCACTCACGGCAGCGAATTCCATCTGTCTTTGCCATTTCAACTGGATCAGGAAACATCAACCCCGTCTGGGATCATCGCAAAACAGGCGGATGCACACAGATCATTGCTGGTATATGAACCTCATCCACGGGCAGCCGTGGCTTTGCTTGACCGTCTGCACCGTCTGGGCTGGAAAACGCGTCAGGTGAACAGTCTGTCCCGCTTGCGGGAAGAACTGCAGGCGGGAAACCTGCGGGACATCTGCGCCGCTGCGGTACTATCGCTCGGCTACGCCGAATTACAGGTCCCTGAAAATCTGGACAATCTATTTGCTGATGTGACAGGGGATTTTCCGCGTCTGGCACTGGTAGGCTCGCTGAATGCGGAAGTGCAGGTGGACATCAGCGCGCGCATCGGCGGCCCCTGCTTGCCAAAATCCATCAGTGAAATGGTTCTGGCGGAACAAATCGAGCAGCTGTTCAAAGGCACGCTCGGCACCGCTGCTGCTTCCGTCAGTACGGATATGGAAAGTCTATGTGTGGTGGTTGCGGATGACAACCGTATTAACCGTTTACTCTCACGCATGTTGCTGGAAAAACACGGCGCAACCGTGCTGGAAGCGGAAACAGGGCAACAGCTCATGGGCTTGCTGCCTGCTGCTGCGGTTGATTTGATACTGCTGGATATGCACATGCCAGGCGAAGACGGCTGGCAGGTGGCAAAACGGCTCAAAAACAGCCGCTCCCCGGCTGCTTCAATACCCGTCATTGCGCTGTCCGCCATGCGCAACGAAGGCAGTGCGGCTGCGCTGGTCGAGTACGGTCTGGTGGACTGGCTGGTGAAACCGCTGGATGAAGCCTTGCTCACGGAAGCGATAGTGAGGCATGCCCGCCGGCATGTGACCTCCGGGCCGGAGAACAGCCCGGCACAGGATGCCGGCATGGCACTGGACAGGGCAATCGCTGATCTGCGCCCTTCCATACGTCAGATGCTGATGGAGGACCTTCCGGAGCAATGGCAGGGCATCAAGAATACCTGGCAGGCACGCGATCTGCCGCAGCTTCAGCAACTCGTACACAAGCTGAATGGTTCCGCAGCGTTCTGCCGGCTGGACGTACTGCGCGCACTCTGCACACGGGCGGAACATTCCCTGCGCGATGGCGACCATGCCGTTTTTGCCGGCTTGCTGCCGCAAGTGGCGGCGGAAGTGCAGCTCATTCTGGGGAAATTGGCCGCGGTCATGGAGCTGGCGCCGCGTTCCTGAGAATCACGGCAAACGCCAGCACCATCCCCGCTTCATCACTCAGGCTTACGAATGCCTCACCCGCACCCAAGCGTTGGCATAGTGCGTGGCCCCGCGCCGAAAAAATGACGCAGGGCTTGCCTTTCGTATCCGGCACGATGCCGGTATCCCGTACCCACATACCGTGGTGGAAACCGGTACCGAGGGCTTTGACAACCGCCTCCTTGGCGGCAAAGCGCATAGCGAGAAAGCGCACAGGATTTCCCGTACAGCGGAATCCGGCAAGTTCTTCGGGACAAAGAATACGCGCGGCGAAACGTTCACCGCGCCGTTCCCAGACGTGCCGGATGCGCGCCACTTCCACAAGATCGGTACCGATGCCGAAAATCATGCGGGGCGGGCAGCCTGCATCAGACGTTTCATTTCCTCAACCGCCTTGGCCAAACCGGTCACCAGGGAGCGGGCAATAATGGCATGGCCGATATTGAGTTCAGTGATCCAGGGGATTGCCGCCACCGGCATGACGTTGTGGTAATTCAGACCATGACCGGCATGCACTTCCAATCCATGCCGGGTTGCGTATTGCGCCACCTCCTGCAAGCGATGTAATTCCTGCGCTTGCGTATGCCGGTCCGGCGCATCTGCATAACGCCCCGTATGCAATTCCACCACCGGCACGCGCAGGGAAACAGCGGCTGCAATCTGTTCCATCTCCGCATCAACAAACAACGCCACACGCACGCCCTCATCCGCAAGTTGCGAACAGACCGATGCGAGACGTTCTTGTTGTGTGTGCACATCCAGGCCGCCTTCCGTGGTAAGCTCCTGACGCCGTTCCGGCACCAAACAGCAATCCTCAGGCCGCAACTGACAGGCAAGCCTGAGCATTTCATCGGTGGCTGCCATTTCCAGATTCATTTTTGTTTGCAGCACATCCCGGAGCAGGCGCACATCCCGCTCCTGTATATGGCGGCGATCCTCGCGCAGATGTACGGTGATGCTGTCGGCACCGGAATTTTCCGCCAGTCGTGCCGCCTCCACGGGATCCGGATAGCGGGTACCGCGCGCCTGGCGTAGCGTGGCCACATGATCAATGTTGACGCCAAGCTGAATGAGCTGAGCCATGTCGGATGCACCTCCCGGGCGGCAGATCACCGTTATTATTCCCTCAAACCCCCATCTTCCCAAACTCGCGCATGACCGCCCGGGTCTTCAGCGGTCGCCCTTCCAGATGCCGGTCAAGCACTGCCCGCAACAGGCGGCGCGCCGTCAGCACCTGCTCACGCTGCCGCAGATCTTCCCCGGCAAGCGCCAGTAACATATCGCCTGTGACATACAGACCGTGCGCGGACACCTCCCGGACACGCACCGGCCCCCGTTCCAGTTCGTAGCGGTACAGGGCTCCGGACTCCACGGGCTGACCGGTTACCGCCTCCCGTTCCAGAATCAAGCCATAACCTGCGGCAGCGAGCAGGCGTTTCTCAAACACGCGCAACGCTACGCTGGTTTCCTGCATCAGCCGGCCCAGCCCATCCGCATAGTGGCCAAACAGTCCTGGATGAGGATCCTGACGCGATAAAAACCGCAGCAGCAGTTCATTCATATAAAATCCGCCCAGCAACGCCTGCCCGCCCAGCACGCAGGGCGCGCCGGCCGCCTCAACACCGGTAAGCGTGCCCAATTCACCGCCTCCCACCCAGGAAAGCAGCAACGGCTGGAACGGCCGCAGCATTGCGCGCCAGGGTGAGCTGGCACGACGGGCTCCCCGCGCCACCAGCCCCAAGCGGCCATATTCCCGGCTGAAAATCTCCACAACCCGGCTGGATTCACGCCAGTCATGCTGATGCAGCACATAGGCCGGTGCCAGCGTTATACGCTCGGTGGCTCTCATGGTGTGGTCAGGCCGAAAGCCCTCAGGGCACGCTCGTCATCAGCCCAGTTGTCGCGTACCTTCACCCACAGGCGCAGAAAAACCTTGTGGCGGGTTTCGTGCTCCAATTCCAGACGTGCCGCCCGGCCGATTTCCCTGAGCACTTGCCCTTTGTGCCCGATGACGATGGCTTTCTGCCCATCCCGCTCAACCCATATGGTAGTGCCAATGTGCAATACCTCATTCTCCAGCCTGTATTCTTCCACACCCACGGCAGTGGAATATGGCACTTCCTTCTCCAGCGCCTGCATGAGTTTCTCGCGCACGCATTCCGCAGCGCGCATCGCACCATCCTGATCCGTCAATTGTTCCGGCGGAAACAGCATGGGTGATTCCGGCAAAAGATTCATAAGCAGGGCTTCAAGCTGGACAAGATTCTCCCGCTTCTCGGCGGAAATGGGGATGATGAATCTGAAACCCGCCTGGGCCTGAACTTCGTCCAGATAAGGCAGCAGCACAGTGCGTGCCTTCAGCTTGTCAATTTTATTGACTGCCAGCGCCAGCGGGCGCTGCTGTGCCACGCAGCGCGAAAGGGCATGGCTGTCCTCCTCGGTCCAGCGGGTTGCCTCCGCCACCAGCAGGATCACATCCGCCTCCGCAAGCGCATGGTTGGCCGTACGGTTCATGCAACGATTCACGGCGCGCCCGGCGTCCTGGTGCAGACCGGGTGTATCCGCAAATACGAACTGTGCACGTTCGGTGGTATGTATCCCCAGAATTCGACGCCGTGTGGTTTGGGGTTTCGAGGTGACAATGCTGATCTTGGAGCCAACCAGTGCATTGACCAGCGTGGATTTACCCACATTCGGCCGGCCCGCCACCGCAATAAAGCCGCAGTAAAATGCGGATTCAGTCATTGGCAAGCATCTCCAGCACGTTCTTTGCAGCTTCCTGCTCGGCACTGCGGCGGCTGCCAGCCACGCCCCGCGCATGCACCTGCAAAGCCTCAACCAGGCAGCTCACGTGAAAAATCTGCCGGTGAGCCTCCCCCGTCAGCGATTCCACCGTATAAACAGGTAACGGCAGACCGCGTGCCTGCAAAGCTTCCTGCAATTGTGTTTTGGGATCCTTGAGCATCCCGGACGAGACCGTGGCAATGAGCTGCCGCTCAAAAAGATGCAGGATGGTGGCTCGCACCGATTCAAAACCGTTATCGAGGTACACGGCGCCGCACACCGCTTCCAATGCATCCGCAAGAATGGAACTGCGACGATGCCCGCCGCTCTTGAGCTCACCGGGTCCAAGCCGCAGGCATTCGCCAAGATTGAGGTGCTGCGCCACAGCCGCCAGAGCTTCCTGATTGACCAGACTGGCCCGCAGTCTGGTCAACGCGCCCTCCTCAAATTGTGGATATTTTGCGAACAACTCCGCCGATATCACCGCATTCAGCAACGCATCGCCGAGAAATTCCAGACGCTCGTTATTGTTGCTGTCGGCACTGCGATGGGTCAAGGCCAGCCATAACAGTTGTGTGTTACGGAAGCGGTAATCAAGTGCCGTCTGCAACCGATACAGGAGATCACTCAATGAGGTGTTGCCTGGTAGGTCTTGTGAAAGTGCACCAGAAGATCAACATTGCCTATGAAACTGACGCGTTCATCATAATTCAGTGTCAATGTGATCGTGTTGTTAGCCTGGGGAGCGCTGATGGTTACATTCTTTTCCGGCGTCACGTCGTTGACACCGTTGATGGTAAATAGATTATCAATGCTGAGACGGATCTGCTCCGGTGTCTCGCCAACCTGAATACGGTGCGCAGCGGTATTCATGGAAGCATTGATTGAGTAGTATTCCATGTAAATCGGGAAAAGCCGGAAACCGAACATGGCTACAAACCCTACCAGCAAGATGAGGATGATCCAGCTGATCAGTGTCAATCCGGCCTGATGGTTGTTGTTTTTCATGATGTCCCTCCGCAAACGGACAGTTAGGATAGTATGGCAGTTACAGAATTCAGTGGATCACATCACCCGCACGATGCCAGAGCGCGGCATTGCTGAAGGCATCCCAGTTCATCCAGATAAAAAACGCCCTGCCCACGAGATCCTTCTCCGGGACAAATCCCCAGTAACGGCTGTCGAAGCTGTTATCGCGGTTGTCACCCATGACGAAATATTCTCCCGCAGGAACAGTCCATGCGCCCTCGCGGCTCTCGATCCCGGGAATGGTAATAATATCGTGAGTCACCTTTCCAAGCTGCTCCTGCCGCAGAACCGCTCCCAACTGATCCAGTCCGTCATAGGGACCGAGAATCTTGTCGGGAACCTGCACGCCATTGATATACAGGGTTTTATTCCGGTAAACAATACGGTCGCCGGGCAGGCCGATGACCCGCTTGATGTAGTCCACGTTCGGGTCGGGCGGAAAACGGAACACCATCACATCCCCACGATGCGGTTCACCGATGCCGAGAATCTTGGTATGAAGCACCGGTAGCCGCAGGCCGTAGTCAAACTTGTTCACCAAGATGAAATCCCCCACCAGCAGGGTCGGCACCATGGATGAGGATGGAATATGAAAGGGTTCCACCACGAAGGAACGTAGCAGCAGTACGACAAGCAGCACGGGGAAAAACGATTTCGAATACTCCACGACTATGGGTTCGCGTCGCTTGCTCTCCGGCTTGCCGGCGCCTGTTGCATCCGCGGCGGATGACCGCAGGCGACGCTTCCCGGCAAAAAACACTGCATCTGCCAGCCAGACAAGGCCCGCCACCAGGGTGGCCAGGGTCAACAGGGTTTCGAAATCAAAATTCATATTGGTTATCTCTATCGTCTGCGTGTGATTTGTGGGCTGTCACTGCTTTTTCCCCACCTGCAATACAGCAAGAAAAGCTTCCTGTGGGATTTCCACGCTGCCGATTCGCTTCATGCGTTTCTTGCCTGCTTTCTGTTTTTCAAGCAGCTTGCGCTTGCGGGTGATGTCGCCACCATAGCATTTCGCCGTCACGTTCTTGCGCAGCGCTTTCACAGTGGTTCGGGCTATAACATGAGCGCCAATGGCAGCCTGTACCGCCACTTCGAACATCTGCCGCGGAATCAGTTCCTGCATTTTCTCGCATAATTCCCGCCCGCGAGCATAGGCATGGTCCTTGTGAAGGATGGTCGAGAGCGCATCCACACGCTCGCCATTGATGAGCAAATCCAGCTTTACCAGCGGCGCCGTCTGGAACCGCAGGAAACTGTAATCAAAGGAAGCATAGCCGCGACTCACGGATTTCAACCTGTCGAAAAAATCCATCACCACCTCGTTCAGCGGCAACTCGTAGGTCAGAATCACCTGCGAGCCATGATAAAGCATCTTCTTCTGGACGCCCCGCTTTTCCACGCACAGGCTGATGACGGAACCCAGGTACTGTTGCGGCACCAGGATATTGGCGACGATAACAGGTTCGCGAATTTCCTCAGTTCTGTCCACCGGCGGCAACTTGGCGGGATTGTCCACATAAAGTGTTTCCCCCGCCGTGGTGACTACCTCATAGATAACCGTGGGAGCGGTGGTGATCAGCTCCAGATTGTATTCCCTCTCGAGGCGCTCCTGCACGATGTCCATATGCAGCAAACCGAGGAAGCCGCAACGGAAACCGAAACCGAGCGCCGTGGAGGTTTCCGGCTCGAAATGCAGGGCGGAATCATTGAGACGCAATTTTTTCAATGCTTCACGGAAATCTTCATAATCATCCGAACGCATGGGAAACAGCCCGGCAAATACCCGCGGCTGCACCTGTTTGAATCCCGGCAGCGGTGCGCTGCAGGGTTTATCCGCATGCGTCAGCGTATCGCCCACAGGCGCACCGTCAATCTCCTTGATACCGGCAATGACATAACCCACCTCACCGGTGGCAAGCTCATCCTTGTCGTGCATCTTGGGTGTAAAAATGCCTACACGATCCACCTCATGAGTGCGACCCGTGGACATAACCAGAATTTTCTGGCGTCGCATGAGGGCGCCGTTCATAACGCGCACCAGTGACACTACACCCACGAAATTATCGAACCAGGAATCAATAATGAGCGCCTGCAGCGGACCTTGCTGCTCGCCCCTGGGCGGCGGAATGCGCCGCACGAGTTCTTCCAGCAGATCATGCACACCTTCACCGGTCTTGGCGCTTACGCGCACGGCGTTCTGTGCTTCGATGCCGATGATTTCCTCAATCTCGTGCCCCACTTTCTCCGGTTCCGCGTTGGGCAGATCAATCTTGTTGATGACAGGTACCACTTCGAGCCCCTGGTCGAGGGCGGTATAACAGTTGGCGACACTCTGGGCTTCCACCCCCTGGGAGGCGTCCACCACCAGCAGCGCCCCTTCGCAGGCGGCCAGCGAGCGGGACACCTCATAGGAAAAATCCACATGTCCCGGGGTGTCAATGAAGTTGAGCTGGTAGATCTGACCATCCCGGGCTGCGTATTGCAGGGATACGCTCTGGGCCTTGATGGTGATGCCGCGCTCGCGCTCAATGGGATTGGAATCGAGCACCTGCTCTTCCATCTCGCGCTCTGCCAAGCCGCCGCAGATCTGGATGAAGCGGTCCGCGAGGGTGGATTTGCCGTGATCAATATGGGCAATGATGGAAAAGTTGCGCAGGTTCAGCATGTCCACGGCGGGGTAACGGGCGCTCTCGGGTCTAGAATTAGGTTAAATTATATTATAATTCAATAGATTACTGACTATTTCTCATAAATATTCTCATGGAATGGTTCCCTTTACTCTACAAAGCGGCAATACCCGCAGAACGGCAAAAGTGCTGCATTATACCGGCTCAGGCCTGCGCTTCAGCCGGCAGCGAGGTAGGCCTCCAGAGCCGACGGGTCGAGCCTCCCCATGCACACGATGACCTCTCCCGCCGCGAGCACAGGCAACCGCAGGCCGTAGCGAGCCTTAAGCGCCGCATCAGAATCCACGTCCACCAGACGCACATCCAAAGTATCGCCGTACAGGGCATGGACCTCCGCGAGCATCTGTTCGCAGAGATGGCAGCCATTGCGGGAATAGAGGGTCAGCGGGCGGCTCATCCGCCAGCCCTGAGGGGCAGGAATAAAGTTTGCCTGGACCGCTTTACCAGGACGGGTACCGCACGGGTGACCGGCAACTGTCTTGCCAGGAACTGGAACTGGCGCAGACCGGTCACGCGCGTACTGTTTACCATCAGCACCACGTCTCCCGGCTCGAAACCTGCGCGTCGTCCGGCGCCTTGAATCACCTGCTCTACCATCACACCACCTGCTGCGACATGGAAACGGCGACGCTCACCGCTGCTCAGGGAGCGTACTGCCAGCCCCAGCGAGTCAAACAGACCATATTGCTCACCGGCTTCTCCCGACTGGTTCATTGCATTCGTCGGCAGGACACCAATGCGCACCCGCAGCATTTCACGCTTGCCGTCCCGCAGTATGGTAAGCGGTACATCCCGACCCGCGGATGTACTGCCCACCAGCGGCGGCAGCGCTTGGGAACTCACCACATTGGCGCCGCCGTAGGTCAAAATCACATCTCCCGCCTGGATACCCGCCCGGGCGGCGGGACTGGCAGGCACCACCTCACGCACCAGTGCGCCTTCGGGGCGGGACAGATGCAGGGATGCGGCCATATCCGGGGACAGATCCAGAATATTGACCCCCAACCAGCCGCGGGTCACATGGCCGTGCTGCCGTAACTGCCGCACGACTTGCATGGCCAGATTAATGGGTATGGCGAAAGATACACCCTGGTAGCCGCCTGTGCGGCTATAAATTTCGGAATTGATGCCTACCACCTGCCCCTCCAAATTGAACAGCGGGCCGCCGGAATTGCCGGGATTGATAGGCACGTCGGTCTGGATGTAGGGCACGTATTGCTCACTGCCGATGCTGCGCCCTTTGGCACTCACGATGCCGGCGGTTACGGAATGGTCAAAGCCGAAAGGCGAGCCGATGGCCAACACCCATTGGCCCACACGCAGCCGGCTGGCATCACCGATGGCCGCCACCGGCAGGCCGACAGCATTGATCTTGAGCAGCGCCAAGTCGCTGGACGGATCCACCCCCAGGATTTTCGCCGGCAGTACCCGCCGATCATTGAGTTTGACGGTGATACGCTCGGCGTCCTTGATGACGTGGTAATTGGTGAGAATCTCGCCGTCTGCGGAAATGATGAAACCGGAGCCCAGGGACTCGGCGGTCAGAGCACCGCCACCATCGTCTCCGTGTCGCGGAGAAGGCAACGCACCAAAAAAATGCCGATACCAGTCTTCAGAAGGATCGTCCCTGTCGCCCCCCCCGGGAGATGCTGCGTCGTTCTGGGCCAGGGTGTCCAGGCGTTGTGTGGTGCTGATATTCACCACCACCGGCGTGACCCGGGCCACCACGGTGGTGAAATCCGGCAAGCCGGTGGCAAACGCATCACCTGCCGGGGCCATTGCCATACCAGCCAGAAAGGGGATAAGCCAGAAAGTCTGCCGCACCACATCATTGTGGTGCAAGCTCCTTGGCGCCGCAAGCGGACTGCGGTGCTGCTGTTTTAGCGGGGCTGCAACTGCATGGATTGGGCGATCAGCTCTACCGTGGTGCGGGGCACTTCGCCCACCACCGTGATGTGGTAGCCTCCCACCTGCCGTCCAAAGGCATTCACCGCACCCATGTGCGCGGGACCGATCAATGACTGCCGGTCTGCTCGTGCAGCTTCCGCGAATACCGATACCGTGGCCAGTCCATCGCTGTACACCAGGTGCTGTACCGGCTGCGCGACTCCCGCTACTCGCTGCACATCGCTCAAGGAAAGCACGAATCCCGGCGGCAAACGCGCCGCTTTCCAGCTATGGTGCTTCTCGCCGGGCGCCGGCTTTTCGGAATCACCCTGGATGTTCCAGGTGTAGCCTGGCCCGATTTCGGTTGCCCTGAGAGCGGCATCTGGAATGCTCCTAGGATAACGCAAGGAAGTAAACATGACCCGCTCCACTGTCCGGCCAGCGCGGGTTACGAGATCAGAACGCAGCAGCATGGCAGTACGCGCATCGAGCCAGAGCTTGTAACCGTAACGGTACGGATCCCGCGGTTTGATGCTGATTACCCTGCACTTGTAACCCGCGATGCGGTCCTGGCCCAGATCCTTGAAACTGTAATAGGCGGTGAGCTTTGCCGCATGTACCGCTGCCGGCACCGCCGCCGGAAAATGCGCGGCGGCATAGCGGCGTTCCACCAGTACCGAATGGCTCTCCGGCAGGATGCATTTCACATTCTTGTGATCACGCACCACCTCACGTTTTGGTCCGGTAAGCGATACCAGTCGTTCAATGCCGCCCTTGGCATCAGCGCGGTGGGTGATCTGCATGGTTTCCAGATGATCACCGTGAATATAGATGAATGTACCCTCATAATTGAGGGTGCGCAGGGCCACATTCATGCGATCCAGCCACGCTTCCGGGCTGTTGTGAGTGCCGGCAAAGGCCGCCGGTACGATGAGTGCCGCAAACAGCGGCAACAACGTCCAGCGACAGAAATGATTCATCAGCGATCCCGATGCCTGGCTTGGCTGGAAGTCCGCGACGGGTTCTGCGTCCGCCCGGGTGCCGTATAGGCAGTGATGTAAAAATACGGTGGCATGCCCTGCTGTCCAAGGGCGGCAGCAATTTCGCCATGGTTGATGACGTAATTATTGAGTTCCGCCTGGACCTCCGGCGTATTGCCGTTCCAACTGGCGTTACTCGCCATACCGTAAGCGACGGGTGTAGTCTGGATAGGCGCGCTCGACGGAACAATTTCCGATGGTGCCGTCACAGGCTGCATGTGGATAGAGTCGTAGCGCAGTCCTACAATCGCCACCACGGCGACGCAGGCCGCCACGGCCAGTCCTGCAATACTCTTGCCGAGATACCCAAACAGGCTGTCGCGCTTTTGCACTGCTGTTACCGCTTCCTGTCCCACCGCCGCCATGACCCTATCCGTAAAACCGCGTGTATCCACGTGCGATAGCGTCTTGCGCATAGCCTCACCGATAAGGTGGTAGTGCTCCCAACACACACACAAGTGGTTTTCCGTGCCAAAACGGCGCGCCAGAAGCTCGTGCTCATCTTCCGGCAACTCGTTATCCGCCAACGCGGAAATCTGTTCTCGCAATTTCTCCGTCATAACGTCTCTACCATTGCCTTAACCCAGTAACGGACGCAGCTTGCCGTCAATCGCCTCGCGCGCCCGGAAGATACGCGAACGTACCGTGCCCACCGGGCAGGACATCGTTTGCGCGATCTCTTCATAACTCATGCCATCAATCTCCCGCAGGATAATCGCGGTGCGCAGATCCTCCGGTAACTGTTCAATGGCCGCTTCCACAGTGCGTTGGATTTCTTCCGTAAGCAGCAGACGCTCGGGCGTATCCATATCCCGGAGCCGCGCCTGCATGTCATACTGTTCCGGGTCCTGCAGGTCCACGCCGTGATCCAGCGGCCGCCGGCTCTCCGCCACCAGATGGTTCTTGGCGGTGTTGATAGCGATCCGGTACAGCCACGTATAGAACGCGCTGTCGCCACGGAACCCGGGAATCGCCCGGTATGCCTTGATGAACGCCTCCTGCGCCACATCCAGCGCCTCAGTGCTGTCATGCACATAGCGGGAGATCAGCTTGATGATCTTATACTGGTATTTCCTCACCAGCATGTCGAACGCCGACCTGTCGCCCCGCTGCACACGCTCGACCAGCATCCGATCAGAATCAGTCTTGACCGGCCCGGCCTCAGTAACCGGCTTTGGCATGTGCATTCGCTTGGCTCATAGACAGATGGGGGGGCAGATAGTTCGCCAAAGGGGCCTGGATGCGAGTATATTTCGCGTCCCTCGGAGGACGCTGGGAACCCCGCGGATGCCATTCTAGCAGCCCGATAAGGCTAACGACCATGCAGCACGCGGCAAGCTATGACGTTCTTATCCTCGGCAGCGGCGCAGCCGGCTTGACCCTAGCCCTGCGCTTGCCGGGGCACTTGCATATCGCCCTGGTATCCAAGGGCCCTCTGCCCGAAGGCAGTACCCTGTATGCCCAGGGAGGCATCTCCGCGGTCCTCGATAAGGCCGACTCCATCCAATCCCACATTGAGGATACCCTGAATGCCGGCGCCGGTTTGTGCGATCCCCACAGCGTGCGCTATGTGGTGGAACAGGGTCCCGCCTGCATCCGCTGGCTCATTGACCAAGGGGTGAAATTCACCCGCACTCACGAATCCGCCGATTCCAGCACCTACCACCTGACCCGCGAGGGCGGCCACAGTCACCGGCGCGTGGTGCATGCCGGCGACGCCACCGGTCGCGAGATTGAAACCACCCTGGAAAAACTCGTCCGCGCGCGCGCCAATATCGCGCTCCTTGAAAACCACCTGGCTGTGGATCTCATCACCGCAACCAAACTCGGCCTGCCGGACCCACGCTGCTATGGCGCCTATTTGCTGGACCGGCGCACACACCATGTGCGTACCGTGGCGGCACGCCATGTGGCGCTTGCCACCGGCGGTGCCAACAAGGTCTATCTCTACACCAGCAATCCGGACAGCTCCACCGGCGATGGCATCGCCATGGCCTGGCGGGCCGGTTGCCGTGTGGGAAACATGGAATTCATGCAGTTCCACCCCACCTGCCTGTATCATCCTGCCGCCAAGTCATTCCTCATCAGTGAAGCAGTACGTGGTGAAGGCGGAAAACTGCTGCTGCCCGACGGCACGCCTTTCATGCATAAATTCGACACCCGCGGAGAACTGGCGCCGCGCGACGTCGTGGCGCGCGCCATTGACCATGAAATGAAGCGCCTGGGCTCCGACCACGTTCTGCTGGACATAAGCCACAAGCCGAGAGAGTTCATTCAGGAACACTTCCCCACCATCTACGCGCGCTGTCTTGAGTACGGCTACGACATGGCGGAACGGCCCATTCCGGTGGTACCCGCGGCCCATTACACCTGTGGCGGAATCCTGACTGATCTGCGCGGGCGCACCGATCTGCCGGGGCTCTACGCCATCGGTGAAACCGCTTTCACGGGCTTGCACGGCGCCAACCGCATGGCCAGCAACTCACTGCTGGAATGCATCGTCTTCGGCACGACGGCAGCCATGGACATCACTGAAAATGGCGCCGGGACAAAACTGCCGCAAGCCTTGCCGAAATGGGACGAAAGCCGTGTGACAGATTCCGATGAAGAGGTGGTGGTCTCGCATAATTGGAGTGAACTACGTCACTTCATGTGGGACTATGTGGGTATCGTACGCACCAACAAGCGCCTGAGGCGAGCCCACAGCCGCGTGGAACTTTTGCTGCACGAGATCGAGGAATACTACGGTAACTTCCGCATCACCAGCGACCTCATCGAATTGCGTAATCTGGCGCAGGTGGCCAGACTCATCATCCGTTCCGCCATACAGCGCTGCGAAAGCCGCGGGCTACACTACACACTCGACTATCCTGCGAGCGACAGTCAGCATGCGCCGCACAGCACGATTCTGGTACCGCCAAATTTCGCAGCCAATCATCAAGCCGTGAGCTGGGACAGTTGACGCTTTCATCTATTGCTCCTGCGTTTCACGCCCAGTTCCGCTACGCATGTCCGGCAGGTACTTTCAGATTGAGCAAGAACGGCATCCTGCCGCGGTGACCCCATCACCGCGTGGGTGTTCCGTATCTCAGCAGTACGCGCAAACGGCGCAATCCCTCCGCGCTGCAGCTGTCACGCGCCAGCATTAGGGTATAGCGTTTGTTGCCGGACCGGCGGAAATGCGCCATAACCAGCCATGTGCCGAGATAAGCTTGCGGCAATAATTCGAGCATTTGGGTCGTATCATTCCGATCAATAATGCGCCAACCCTCCTCCGCTGACCACAACAGACGCTTGGGTGTATGCCTCCAGAACATCACGCCATTCCACGTCAGGCTGCCCAGGATGGCCAACAGCAATACCAGGCGGTTCGGCAGCGACAACGGCAGCTGCGCACAGATCACCGCCGCGGTGGCATGCATGGAGAACAGCAGGGTCACGACAAGGCGTGACGGGCGGATATCAAGTTCGAGACGTTCGCCGCAGGATTGCAATGACACGGCGCTGCTCCTCGATGACGGGTTGTTCACGACCGATTATATAGGCCAGCAGAACCGGGTCGGGCAACTCCAGCAGCGAAGAGAAAGCCTGTTGCTCCGCAGGTGACGTGCCGCTGAAATGGGCTTGCAGATAGCCTTCCAGCAACACATCCAGTTCCTTCATGCCGCGACGGCAGCACCAGCGGAGCTTGGCGATATCCTCACTCCTCACTCCTCACTCCTCACTCCTCACTCCTCACTCCTCACCAAAAAAACGAGCGGGATAACGAACAACCGCAGTATTAATGCTCCCGTTCCAGTATCAGTTTCTTGACCTCGGCAATGGCCTGGGCGGGATTGAGCCCCTTGGGGCAGGTGCGGGTGCAATTCATGATGGTGTGGCAGCGATACAGCTTGAATGGATCCTGCAACTCATCCAGGCGTTCGCCGGCGGCCTCATCGCGGCTGTCCACAATCCAGCGGTAGGCCTGCAGCAGGCTCGCCGGGCCGAGATAACGGTCACCGTTCCACCACCAACTGGGACAACTGGTGGTGCAGCAGGCGCACAGGATACATTCATAAAGACCATCAAGCTTCGCGCGTTCCTCCTTGGATTGCAGTCGCTCGCGGTCCGGTGGCGGTGTCTCGGTCTGCAGCCAGGGTTTGATAGTAGCGTACTGGGCGAAGAAATGTGTCAGGTCCGGTACCAGATCCTTGATCACCGGCATGTGCGGCAGCGGATAGATTTTCACGTCGCCCTTGATATCCTTGGTGTCATGGGTGCATGCCAGGGTATTGGTACCATCAATATTCATGGCGCAGGAGCCGCACACGCCTTCACGACAGGAGCGGCGCAAGGTGAGGGTTGAATCCACCTCGTTCTTGATCTTGAGCAGCGCGTCCAGCACCATGGGCCCGCATCTGTCCATGTCCACCTCATAGGTATCCATGCGCGGATTCTGGCCGCTGTCAGGATCGTAGCGATAGACACGAAAGCGCCGGATGTTCTTCGCGCCTTCCTGGGCCTTGAAGGTCCTGCCTTCCTGCACGCGGGAATTCCTCGGTAAGGTAAATTCGGCCATGGTTCGACCTCGTAATCAATAGACGCGTTTTTTCGGCGGTACGGCTTTCACTTCATCCGTCATGGGGTTCATGTGTACCGGGCGGTAGTCAAGTTTGACGCCGCCTATCTCGTCCATCCACGCAAGTGAATGTTTCATCCAGTTCTTGTCATCACGCTCGGGATAATCCTCGCGGGCGTGGGCGCCGCGACTTTCGGTGCGGTTAAGAGCACCTGCCATGGTGACGCTGGCGCAGGCCAGCAGGTTGGCGAGTTCCAGCGTCTCCACCAGATCGGAGTTCCAGATAAGTGAGCGATCTCCCACCTTCACCTTGACGAAGGAATCGAACACATCCTGCAGGCGCTTCCTGCCCTCTCCCAGAGTCTTGCCGGTGCGGAACACCGCAGCATCCGACTGCATTACCTTCTGCATGCGCAAGCGGATTTCGGCGGTTGGTTCGGAACCGCCGCCGTTACGGATGCGATCGAAACGGTCCAGCACCTTCGCGGTAGCTTCCTTGGGGAACACACGCGGCGTTGTACCGGCTCTGACGCTTGCGGCGCAGCGCTGCGCCGCAGCACGTCCGAATACCACCAGATCCAGCAATGAGTTGGAACCCAGGCGGTTGGCGCCGTGCACCGACACACAGGCCGCTTCGCCCACGGCCATGAGACCGAGGATGAGGGCGTCCGGATTGCCGTCCTGCAACGTCAAGGCTTCGCCGTGATAATTGGTGGGAATACCGCCCATGTTGTAATGCGCCGTAGGCAGCACCGGGATCGGTTCCTTGCGCACATCCACGCCCGCGAAGATGCGCGTCGTTTCGGCGATACCAGGCAAGCGCTCGTGGATCACTTCCGGGCCCAGATGTTCCAGGTGCAGATGAATGTGATCTTTCGCCGCACCCACACCCCGGCCCTCGCGGATTTCAATGGTCATGGCGCGGGACACTACGTCGCGCGAGGCCAAGTCCTTGGCGTGGGGTGCATAGCGTTCCATGAAGCGCTCGCCCTGTGAATTGGTGAGATAGCCGCCCTCACCGCGTACGCCCTCGGTGATAAGGCAACCGGCCCCGTAGATACCGGTCGGATGGAACTGCACAAATTCCATGTCCTGCAACGGCAGACCCGCACGCAGTACCATGCCATTACCGTCGCCGGTACAGGTATGCGCCGAGGTACAGGAGAAATAGGTGCGCCCATAGCCGCCGGTGGCAAGGATGGTCTGCTGCGCCACGAAGCGATGCAGCGTGCCGGTGGCGAGTTCCCAGGCGATCACGCCGCGGCACGTGCCGTTTTCCATGAGCAGGTCCAGCGCAAAGAATTCGTAGAAAAATTCTGCGTTGTGCTTGAGACTCTGCTGGTAAAGCGCATGCAAGATGGCGTGGCCGGTGCGGTCGGCAGCCGCGCAGGTGCGTTGCGCGGTACCCTCACCGAAGTGCGTGGTCATGCCGCCGAAGGGCCGCTGGTAGATCTTGCCTTCCTCGGTACGCGAGAACGGCACGCCGTAATGTTCGAGCTCGATGACGGATTGCGGTGCCTCCTTGCACATGTACTCGATGCAATCCTGGTCGCCGAGCCAGTCGGAGCCCTTGATGGTGTCGTACATATGCCAGCGCCAGTCATCTTCGCCCATGTTGCCGAGCGAGGCGCTGATGCCGCCCTGGGCCGCCACCGTGTGGCTGCGGGTGGGATATACCTTGGTGATGTTGGCGGTGGACAGCCCCGCTTGCGCGAGTCCGAGCGTGGCACGCAGGCCGGCGCCGCCCGCACCGACTACCACTACGTCGTAAACGTGATCAACCAGCTTGTAGGCGTCAGCCATTTGTCAGCCTCCGAAAGCGACGCGCAGTACGACAAATATACCGGCCGCAGCGAGCAGAATGCAGATGAAGCGCAGCAGAATGATGCTGCTCATTTTCAGCCACGCATCGTGCACGTAATCCTCTATGACCACCTGCAGGCCCAGATAGGCATGGTAGTAAACCGTGCCCACCAGCAATACCAGCAGTACTGCCACCCACGTCGTGTGCATCCAGTTCACCACGGTCACGTAGTCGGCGTGTACCAGCATCAACATTGAAATCACGAACCACAGGGTGAGCGGTATCAGCGCAATGGCGGACACGCGTTGTGCCACCCAGTGAGCGGTACCTTCCCTGGCGGAACCCAGGCCGCGGGCCTGACCGAGCGGACTGCGGAAACTCATGCGCCACCTCCCAGCGTGTAAGCCAGCACGATGGCGGCAACCGTGAGCAGCAGTGCGATCACCCATACCGTGTAGCCTGTGATATAGAAGGTTTTGATTGCAAAACCCCGGCCGCTATCCCAGAACAGGTGCCGGATGCCATTACACAGATGGAAAAAGAGGCAGAACACCCATGTCCACAGCAGAATCTGACCGATCCAGCCGCCGAAGAGCGCCTGCGCCGCGGCATACGCGTCTGGTCCAACGGCAGCCGCGATAAGCCAGTAAACCAGCGCCAGCGTGCCCAGGGACAGCCAGATGCCCGTCGCTCGGTGCACGATGGACATGCTCATGGTGATCTGCCACCGGTAGATACCGAGATGCGGTGACAGGGGCCGGTTGTCGGTCGCCATGGCTGTTACCTCACAAACACTTTGATGGCCGCGAAAGCGGGGGCCTAGAAATCAATGCAGCGACCCCCCTTTTCCCAATCGCCGTAGCGGGTGGGTTCAGGACCCTTGGGACCGCCGACCTCGCGGGGTTCAGTCGGCTGGCGGGGTTCCACATCGGTCTCGCGGACAGGCGGAGCCGGGATGGAAGGTTTTTTTGTTTCCTGCTTGGACATACGCATGCCCTTTAGGCTTATTGTCCCATTTTACACTCAAACCCCCGGACCACTGATACCCCTTGACCCAACCTATTATCATAGACCGCACATCACAGGGATCACGGCACAATGAATGTCCACTGGAAAGCCTTCCTCGCCGCGCAAGGTGCCCGCTTTGACGATGCGCGTGTCAGCGGTTTCGCCCAGTCGCATGGCGAATCCGGTGCCACAAGCAATGCCGTGCTGGCGGATTTGTCCCATGAGGGACTGATCGCCGTTACCGGCGGTGACGCACGCAGCTTTCTCCAGGGACAGCTCAGCACGGACATTCAGGAACTCACGCCGAAACGCGGTCAGCTCAGTTCCTGGAGCAACGCCAAAGGACGAGTGGTAACCCTGTGCCGCATATTCCAGCGGGATGAAATCATCTATCTGGCCCTGCCCCAGCCGCTGCTCGCTCCGGTCATGCAGCGCCTTTCCACGTACGTGCTGCGATCCAAGGCGGCACTCACGGACGCCAGCGACGCCTCCGTCCGCTTTGGCATCGCGGGTGAGGGAGCACAGGACCTTCTGCAGAAGGCGGGGCTAACACCGCCACCTGGCGTCAATGAACAGGCCCACCAGGATGGAACGTGGCTCATGCGACTGCAGGGTCGGACACCGCGCTATGCCGTCCACGGACCTGCTGAAGCACTGATTCCGCTCTGGCAGGAATTGCAGGCGAAGCGCGTCCGGACGGCGGGCGAGGATCACTGGGCATTGCTCAAAATTCTCGCCGGCGAGCCCACGGTGTACCCCGCAACCTCGGAACATTTTGTGGCCCAGATGCTGGGACTCGAGGAACTGGGTGCGATCAATTTCAGGAAGGGTTGTTACACCGGCCAGGAAGTCATCGCCCGCGCCCACTACCGCGGCGGCGTCAAGCGGCATCTGGCGCATGCCCGTTGCCAAACGCCGGAGCCTGTCTCACCGGGCACCGCCGTCAACCTGCGGGGGCAGAATCAGACCGTGGCGGAAGTGGTGGATGCGCGCCGGGATACCAAGGGAGAAACCCGGATGCTGGTGGTAATCCAGGATGAGCATCGCGCCTCGCCCCTCGCTTTATACGGGAAAGAGGACGTGACATTGGTTGAATAGCATGGCAAAGCCGCCTCAGCCGGAGTCACCGGGGCGGGCAGCATCGCCCGGCAGCAGGCAATCTCAATCCTGTGGGAACGGACATCCTGGCCGCGATCAGATCGGTCAAATCGCAAGACGTTGCATGGTCATAGCGTAGAAGCCGTCCGTGCCGTGACGATGTGGCAGGAGCCGGAGAGCGCCACCCGCACCGCAGGCATCGGCAATGGCAATGCCGGCACGTGCAAGAATCTCCCCAGCCGGAATCGTCTTGAAGCCGGGATGCGCCGCCAGCAACGCCGCAGTAACGGCGCTGTTCTCCTCATCCAGCAGGCTACAGGTAGCATACACCAGCCGCCCGCCCGGTTTCACCAGCCGTGCAGCGGCCGTGAGGATGTGCTGCTGAGTCACGCGCAGCTTGTCGAGATCAATGTCCTTCCATTTGATATCCGGATTGCGGCGCAGGGTGCCGGTACCCGAGCAGGGCGCATCCACCAGCACCGCGTCCATTTTCCCGTACAGCGGCTTCATCTGTTCATCCTGCTCATCACGGATCAGCAGACGCTGGATGATATCCACGCCGGCGCGCTTCAGGCGCGGCTTGAAGCGCTCCAGACGCCGTGTTGCCACATCGCAAGCATAAATACTTCCCTTGTTCTGCATCATGGCAGCGATGTGCAGACTCTTGCCACCGGCGCCGGCGCAGAAATCCACGATCTTCTCCTTGGGTTTGGCATCCACCAGCAAAGCAATGAGCTGGCTGCCCTCGTCCTGCAGCTCGAATAATCCTTCCTCAAAGGCCCGGGAATTGAACAGTGGCCCGCGCTTCTCGCGCCGCAGGCCGAAAGGAGAATACGGCGTGGGCGTCAATTCGTAGCCTTCTTCCTGGAACTGCGCCTGCAACCCATCACGGCTGGTTTTGAGCGTGTTGACGCGGATATCCACCGTTGCAGGCCGGTTCAGCGCGTCCGCTAGCTTCAGAGTTTCCTCTTCACCAAACTGGGCCACCAACCGCTCCGCCAGCCAGTCCGGCAGGTTTGTTCTCACTGCGAAGGGAAATAAAGCAAGGTTGGCGGTTCGCACCCGCGCGGCAAGCGCATCCGTGTCGCCGGAAAATCCGGCCCCAGCCAATGCGCGTCCGCTCCAGCCGCCGTATTTGAGAAGATAAGTTGCTATCAACCACGACGCAGTATCAGTCACCATCCCTGTCAGGGGTTCGTACAGTTCCTGTAACTCGCGCCGCCTCCGCAGACAGCCATAGATCGTCTCCGCCAGAAAGGCGCGATCCTTGGAGCCCATATTGCGGTTTGCCCGAAAATATTGATCGATGAGTGCGTCAACAGGAACGCGGGAATCCGCGGATTGAGCCAAAACTTCTGCTGTCTGGTTAAACCTGGCGCGGGCGTACGGTATCATCGGTTAGGCTACGGATTCCTTATATATGGATCGAGTCAGGATGAATGGTCCTGGCCCCAGTGAAATTTATGCATGAGCCGGTGTACAACCGGGGCGAACAACACACCCGCCGTGATGAGAAACGCCAGGCCCGCATACAGCGCATACAGGCCGGCGAAGACCTTGCCGCCGGGTGTATGGGGATCTTCCACCGGACCCATGCCTCCCAGCAACATCGCCGCATTCAGGAACGCGTCCCGCCAGGCCAACCCCTCGAAGTAGGTGTAGCCCGCCATGCCAAGCAGGAGCGAGCCCGTCAAAAAACTCATGGCAAATGCGAAATGCAGCGCCAAGCGACGCAAAAATTGTCGTCGAGTGAGAGGCGGATGCCGGCGTGTTTCGTACATGAGATATCCAAGAATACCATTCTTGCTCCCGGTCACAGCGAAAATAATGGGAACGTGTCGCAAACGGAGGTTGAATCCGCACAAGGTGCTATCGGAAAATCATCACACTGTGTGCGGTTCACGGCTAATGTATACCGCGGAACAGATAAAACACCACGCCCAAACCCAGCAAGGCCAGCACGACATTCATCATGATTCCTGTATGCAAGCGGTAACCCGGGGGAATATCCCGTGACGGCAGGCTGTGGACGAAACGACGGTACTGTACCGAAGCGAACAGGGCTACGCTGATACCCAGCAGCAAAAATCCCATGCCGAGCCAGAAAGACAGGCCGGATCGCGGAGCTGAGGCCATGGCGGGTACCAGCAGACGCACCACCAGCCCGAAGCGCTCGATGACGAAGCCGAAGGCCATGAGCGCCAAGCTGGTGCGCGTCCAGGCCAGCAGCGTGCGCTCGGCGGCAAACAACACTCTTGGATCGCCTGTATCAGACATGGATGCCCCTTATTCAACTCGCATGAGCGGAAACAGGATTACATCGCGGATGGACGGCGAATCGGTGAACAGCATCACTAGCCGGTCTATGCCGATGCCTTCGCCGGCGGTAGGCGGCATACCGTATTCCAGTACGCGTACGTAGTCGGCGTCGTAGAACATGGCCTCATCATCACCGGCTGCTTTATCCGCCACTTGAGCCTTGAAGCGCTCCGCCTGATCCTCCGGATCATTCAATTCCGAAAAACCGTTGGCGATTTCGCGGCCACCCACGTAAAACTCGAAGCGGTCCGTGAGGAACGGGTCGCTGTCCTTGCGGCGCGACAGGGGCGAGATTTCCAGCGGATAATCAACGATGAAGGTGGGTTGCTTGAGGTGGGGTTCCACCGTCTTCTCGAAGATCTCGAACTGCAGCTTGCCCGCGCCGTAGCCTGACTTGACCGGAAGCCTCAATTTTTCGCAAATACCGCGCAGATACGCTGTATCCCGCATCTTGCCGCGATCAATCCCGGGATTGAACCCAGCCAGGGCGTCCTCCAATTTGAGACGGTGGAATGCCGGACCGAAGTCATGGGCTTCGCCCTGCCAGATTACCTGCGTACCGCCGTTCAACGCCTGGGCGAGACCACGCAGCAGGCTTTCAGTCAGATCCATCAGGTCCTCGTAAGTGGCGTAGGCCTGATAGAACTCCAGCATGGTGAATTCCGGGTTGTGGCGGGTGGATACACCCTCGTTGCGGAAATTGCGGTTGATCTCGTACACCCGCTCGAAGCCGCCCACCACCAGGCGTTTGAGGTACAGCTCCGGCGCGATGCGTAGGTACAGGTTCATGTCGAGCGCGTTGTGGTGGGTGATGAAGGGCCGCGCGATGGCGCCGCCGGGAATCGGTTGCATCATGGGCGTTTCCACTTCCAGAAAGCCCAATGCATTCATGAATTCGCGCACGTGCTGTACGATGCGGGTGCGCGTGCGAAACACCCGCACCGATTCCGGGTTCATGATGAGGTCGAGATAGCGTTGACGGTAGCGGATCTCGGTATCCGCGAGGCCGTGGAACTTCTCCGGCAGCGGACGCAGCGACTTGGTAAGCAGCAGCAGCTTGCCAGCGCGTACCGATAACTCACCCGTCCTGGTCTTGAAGAGCACACCTTCGGCGGCAATGATGTCACCCACATCCCAGGTTTTGAAGGCGTCGTAGGTTTCCTCACCCAGGGCGTCGCACTGCACGAACAGCTGCAGACGGCCGGTGCTGTCCTGGATGTGGACAAAACTCACCTTGCCCATGACGCGCTTGGCCATCATGCGTCCGGCCACGTGCACACGCACCGGCTTCCGCTCGAGCGATTCTTCGCTGTGCTTGCCGTACAGGCCATGCAGCTCCGCTGCCAGGGCGTCACGTTTGAAGCCATTGGGGAAGGCCGCACCCTGAGCGCGCAGCTTCGCCAGTTTTTCGCGGCGCTCACGAATCAATTTGTTTTCATCCTGTTGCTCGTTCATTTTCTTTATCCTGGAGAATTTGACTCGCCCTCACTCCAACCTTGTGGGGAGAGGCAAAAAACCGGTGGGAGCCGTGGTATCCCGATTTCCATGCCTCAATCGCAGTCGGGCTGCTTTCGGCATCCATATCACAGTCTCCTCACGCCCCACCTCTTACAGCCCCTGTTTCAGGGATGCCTCAATGAAATCGTCCAGATCGCCGTCCAGCACCGCCTGAGTGTCACCCTTCTCCACTCCGGTGCGCAGATCCTTGATGCGCGACTGGTCCAGCACATAAGAGCGGATCTGGCTGCCCCAACCGATGTCCGCCTTGCTGTCCTCCAGCTTCTGCTGCTCGGCGCGGCGCTTCTGCTCTTCCATCTCGTACAGCTTCGCCTTCAACTGCTTCATGGCGGTGGAGCGGTTCTTGTGCTGCGAACGTTCGTTCTGGCAAGCCACCACAATGCCGGTGGGGATATGGGTGATGCGGATGGCGGAATCGGTCTTGTTCACGTGCTGCCCGCCGGCGCCGCTGGAGCGGTAGGTGTCCACTTTGAGATCCGCCGAATTGATCTCGATCTCGATGTCGTCGTCCACCTCCGGTGACACGAAGATGGCAGCGAAGGAAGTATGCCGGCGGTTGCCGGAATCGAACGGTGACTTGCGCACCAGGCGGTGCACGCCGGTCTCGGTGCGCAGCCAACCAAACGCGTAGGCCCCCCCGAAGCGCAGCGTGGCGCTCTTGATGCCGGCCACTTCAGCCGCCGACACTTCCATAAGTTCCGTTTTGAATCCGCGCCGCTCGCCCCAGCGCAGGTACATGCGCAACAGCATGTTGGCCCAGTCCTGGGCCTCGGTACCACCGGAACCGGCCTGCACATCCAGAAAGGCGTTGTGGGAATCCATCGGGCCTGCGAACATGCGCTGGAACTCGAGCTGCTGTATGTGCCGCTCCAGTGTGCCCACTTCGTTGCCCACCTCACCCACGGAAGCGGTATCACCCTCCTCCACGGCGAGGGTCAGCAGTTCACGGGAATCCTCCAGACCGCCGCTGAGTTTGTCGAGCATGCCCACTATTTCCTGCAGGCGGGCGCGTTCGCGCCCCAGCTCCTGGGCCCGTTCGGGGTTATTCCATATCCCCGGGGCTTCCAGTTCCTTGCTGACTTCCTGCAGACGCTCGCACTTCGCCGCGTAGTCAAAGATACCCCCTGAGAGCCTGGACACGGCCCTGCAAGTCGTTGATTTTGTTCCTGATCGAGTTGATGTCCTGCACGGCTGCGAATTCCTGAAGTTCGAGGCGGAATGGACATTATGGTACTACAGGCTTCAAATGGCCTCGATATAGTCAATCAAAAGTTGCAGACGCCGGGTGCCCCGATATTCATTCACGTCGGGCCGATAGACGATGCGTACCTGTCCGCAGTTCGGCGACAGGTGTTCGCCGCTCTGGTTGAAGGCGATGGCCTCCAGGCGCAGGCCGGTACCGGGTTCGGCCAATACCAGCTTGAGATGCCCGCCGCCCAGGAGCCGCCGCTCCAATAAGCAAAACACGCCGTCAAAGCTGGGCTCCGGGAAACCCTGCCCCCAGGGGCCGGCCTCCCGCAACAAGTCGGCGCATTCCAGCGTCAGGTATTCCGCTGTCAGTTCACCATCCGTATGCATAACACCCGCCAAATCGTCGGATGACAGCCAGCGGCGCACTTCCGCATCAAAGGCATTCGCAAAGAGTTCCAACCCGTCAGCGGCGAGCGTAAGACCCGCCGCCATGGCATGACCGCCGAATTTGATGATGAGCCCCGGGTGTTGAGTCGCCACCGCTTCCAGCACATCGCGAATGTGCACACCCTTTACCGACCGCGCGGAGCCCTTGAGGGTATTGCCATCGGCGCGGGCGAACGCGATCACCGGATGATGTACCCGATCTTTTATACGTGAGGCCACCAGTCCCACTACGCCCTGATGCCATTTCTCCTCGAACAGACACAAGCTGAACGGCGGCGTCGGGTCATTTGCATTGAAACCCAGGCGGTCCAATTCGCGTAAAGCCTCATCCTGCATGCGCGCCTCGATATGGCGGCGCTCCTGGTTGAGTTCATCCAGCCTCGCGGCAAGCTCGCGCGCCCGACCGGGCTCATCGGCGAGCAGACACTCGATGCCCAGCGACATGTCTGTCAGCCGGCCGGCGGCATTCAGCCGGGGCGCCACGATAAAACCCAGATCAGCTGCGGTGATGCGCGTGGCGTCGCGGTTTCCAAGTTCCAGGAGAGCCCGGATACCCGGCACGCAGCGGCCGGCGCGGATGCGCGCCAAACCCTGGGCCACCAACACGCGGTTGTTATGATCCAGCGGCACCAGATCCGCCACCGTACCCAGCGCCACAATGTCGAGAAATTCCGCCAGATTCGGTTCCGGGATGCCGCTCGCTGCAAACCAGCCGCGCGCACGCAGATGGGCGCGCAAGGCCAGCAGCAGATAGAACACCACCCCCACGCCAGCGAGACACTTGCTCGGAAAACCGTCCTCCGCCAGATTGGGGTTGAGAATGGCATCGGCCGCCGGCAACTCCGTGCCGGGAAGGTGATGGTCCGTCACCAATACCCGGATACCGGCGCGACGCGCTGCCTGCACCCCCGCGAGACTGGAAATTCCGTTGTCCACGGTGATGATGAGATCCGGCACACGCTCTGTGGCCAACGACACTATTTCCGGCGTCAGGCCGTAGCCATACTCAAAGCGGTTCGGAACCAGATAATCCACCTGCTGCGCACCCAGCTTGCGCAGCGCGCGCACGCCGAGAGCGGAACTGGTGGCGCCATCGGCGTCAAAATCACCGATGATCAGGATGCGTTTCTGCCGTTCCAGACAGTCCATCAGCAAGGCAACGGCGGCATCCACATTGCGAAGAGCCCGGAAGTCATGCAGCGTGGCTAGGGCATTGTCCAAATCCTTACTGTTGTGGATGTGACGCGTGGCATAGATACGTTGCAACAGCGGATGCAGTGTTTCCGGGAAACGCGTATCCGCAACGGGAATGCGGCGTTCGATACGGCGCGGGCTCATGCCGTGCCCAGGATTTCTGGCAAGGGCCGGCGGCGACGCCAGAATCGCCGCAGTGAGGCCGGCGTGACCCGATAACAGCATTGGTTGCCGGGATAAATCAGTATCTCGCTGACATGCCGCTTCCGCAAGCCATGCAGCAGCGCTGCGGCAATCTGCTCTTCCACCTGCACTATCTCTGTCGGCGTCGTGCAATTGACTGCGATCAACTGCTTCTCCGGTCCCGAAGAGGTATCCAGCCTGCATGGCCAAGCACGGCAGTCACTGCCGGCAAATCGGGCCAGCCCTGCGATGAGAGGCCGGTCGGTCCACACCCTGCCGGGGCCCGTGGCCGGCGTTTCCGGCAACCGGCCGCCGCCCCAGAACCACAGGCTATTGATGGCGGGCCTGCCGGCCGCTTCACGGGCCTGATTCACGGGATGCTCAAAAAACAGCATCTGCACTTCATTCATGAAGCGTCTGAGCGACTGCCCATGCTCTCCGTCCGGCATGAATTCAAAAACCGGCTGACCGGCCACCCCGGCCGGATCATGGGTAACACAGCGGAAAGGCGTCGGAACCCGCAGGTACCAGCGCTCGGGATGGGGCGTTTCCAGGTGGTAACCCTGAGCCGCGTAGGTACGGTTGAAGGTTTCCGAGAACGCCCGGGCTTCTTCCGCTTGAACTTGCAGCACCGCGAGCGGCAGCATCACCAGTTGATCGCGATCCGCGGCAAGATGCACGGGGTCCGCGCGAAAATAGAAGCCGTTATCCCGCGCGCCGGTATCCGCAAGGCGCGTGAAAGGCGCCGCCATGAGGGTTTCCGCAGGCAGGCTGAAGCGATCCGCCAGTACGCCCATGACACCGCCCTGTGGTGCGCCATGCGCATGCGCACGTGCAAGCAGCGTCTCCAGTGCCGGCAATCGGGGTGCGATGGCGCTGACAGCGGCAAGATCAGCGAGCAAAAGAGTCCATTGCATGGGGAGCAGCAGGCATGCTTGAAAGGTGCCTTGTGCCCATTATGCCGTTTCCCCTACCCTGTTGGCCATGAAATTCACCAAAGAACTGCTCCCGGGCAACACCAAAGTCATCCGCGCCTATGCGCCGGGACGCATCAACGTCAACGATACGCTCCTCAGCCGGAGCTTCATCCTGACGCCCACGCTGTTGCTGGAGGACTGGTCTCCGCAGCGGCTCGATGACATCACCCTGGAAACCCTGCAAGCTGCTTTGGCGCTGGAGCCGGAAATTCTCATCATCGGCACCGGTGCCACACTGCAATTCCCCGATGCACAGATCACGGCTGACATTCAGCGCCGTGGTATTGGCCTGGAAGTGCTGGATACCGCTGCCGCCTGCCGCACCTACAATGTGCTGGTGAGTGAAAACCGGAATGTGGCGGCGGCGCTGCTCATGATTTAAAGCGAGCGCATGCTAATCTGCTGTGGACCGATCCCTATTATCAAACGTTGCAACAAATCCGCTATATTCAATCGTATTTATTGTTATCGTTATTGGGCTTTTTCTGAACTGGGCGGGTGTAGAGTAATCGGAGACAGACTGCGGTTCTTCATTTGTAGAATATCAGTATGTTGGCCGTCTGCTTTTCCCGCTGTCACACGACGATTACGCATACGCTCAATTGCAGAATTGCTATTCAAACAGCGATTCCTCCGACAGCCCTTCCGCTTCCAGAATCTGCCGCAGCCGCTTGAGGGCATCCATCTGAATCTGGCGCACCCGCTCGCGGGTGACGCCAATCTGGTTGCCCACCTGTTCCAGCGTGCCTTTTTCATGACCGTTGAGGCCAAAGCGGCGTTCCACCACTTCACGCTGCTTTTCGTTCAGGCGCGTCAGCCATTTCTCCACGATCGTCTCCAGGTCCGTATCCTGGAGCAGCTGCGCGGGGTCGGTGTTGTTTTCATCGGGAATGGCGTCCAGCAGCAGCCGGTCGCTATCCTTGCCGATAGGCGTGTCCACGGAAGCGATACGTTCGTTGAGACCCAGGAGTCGCTTCACGTCTTCAATGGGTTTTTCCATAAGCTCCGCGATTTCCTCCGGCGTGGGTTCCCGGTCCAGAGACTGGGACAATTTGCGTGCGGCGCGCAGATACAGGTTGAGCTCCTTGATGACGTGGATGGGCAGGCGGATGGTGCGGGTCTGGTTCATGATGGCCCGCTCGATGGTCTGGCGAATCCACCAGGTGGCGTAGGTGGAAAAACGGAAGCCGCGCTCCGGATCGAATTTCTCCACTGCGTGGATCAGCCCCAGGTTGCCTTCTTCGATGAGATCCAGAAGCGGCAGGCCGCGATGGATGTACTTGCGCGAGATCTTCACCACCAGCCGCAGATTGCTTTCGATCATGCGCCGGCGTGAGACTTCATCGCCCTTGAGAGCGCGGCGGCCGTAATGGACTTCTTCCTCGGCGGTGAGCAGCGGCGTGTAGCCGATTTCGGCCATGTACATGCGGGTGGCGTCGAGCTGTTCTCCCCCGAACTGCGGTTCGGGCTCCGCCGGTTCCGGCGTAAACACCGCGGCCACCCCGCCGTCCAGCGGGGACTCCTCGGCGTCACCTTCCAGCAGGACGCAGGTATTCGACGGCTCCTCTCCCTCGGGTTCGGGAAACAGCGCCTCTTCCGGTTCCGGCATGCCGTCGCGATTGAAGCCTGTCATGACACCCTGGGCTCTCCCCGGCAAACGTATGCAGCTAATCTTGCCAATGGTTTGACCCTGGATGCAAGCGTCATCGCCGCGGCAGATAGCTCAGGGGATTCACGGGTTTGCCGTTATAGCGAATCTCGAAATGCAGCTCCGGATGCCCGTCACGTCCGAGCCCCATGCTGGCGATGCGCTCCCCGGCCTTCACAATATCACCTTCCCGCACCAGCATCTCCGCGTTGTCCGCGTACGCACTGAGAAATTGCTCGCTGTTCTTGATAATGATGAGCTTGCCGTAACCGATGATGCTGCTGCCGGTGTACACCACCTTGCCGGCCGCTGCGGCGTAGATGTCCTCACCCTGCACGCCGCTGATATCAATGCCTTTGGCGAACGGGTTATCCGCGTGGTACATGCGGATGATCGCGCCTTGCGCCGGCCATACCCAGCGGATGGAGCCGGATGGCGGAATAAAATCCGGCGTCGGCGCGGACGTGATGGAGGCTGACACCGCGGAACGCGGTGGAGAAGAGGCCGTTGCCGCCGCATGCGCCAGGGCGGATGCCGGCGCCGCCAGCACCAGCGTCTGGCCCGGCTTGATGAGGTAACCGGAGCCGATGCCGTTCCATGCGGCCACGTCGTGGTAATCGAGGCCGTAGCGCCAGGCGATGGAATACAGCGTATCGCCGGGTTTCACGGTGTACTGGTTGGGAATGGGTTCCGCCGCCACACCTTTCTGGGCAGAGGGATAGGCAGCGGGAGGATTCCAGGTCAGCGCGCCGGCACAACCGGTCAACAGACCGATGCACAAGGCAGCCACACCGAAACGCCGCAGGCGGCCGCTCAATCCAGACCTCCCACCAGCGGCACAAAGCTGACCCTGTCGAGCACTTCCCGCGCGCAGTGCGCTGCATCGCGGCGCGTGATGAGCAGTAATTCCTGACTGCTCTGCCCGCCCACGGGAATCACCATGCGCCCACCCACGGCAAGCTGCTCCAGCAGCGCCGGCGGTACTTCTGCGGGCGCGGCGGTCACCAGAATGCCGTCATAGGGCGCGTGCTGCGCCCAGCCCCAGCCGCCGTCCGCGTGCCGGAAACGCACATTGCGGATCTTGAGTGCGCTCAATATCTGACGGGCGCGCTGTTGCAACAACGCCAGGCGTTCAACGGTGTACACCTGTTTCACCAGCGCGGCCAGGATCAGGGTCTGGTAACCGCAGCCGGTACCCACTTCCAATACCTTCTCCGGCACGCCTTCCGCCAACAGTGCGGCGGTCATGCGCGCGACGATATAAGGCTGGGAAATGGTCTGGCCGAAACCGATGGGCAACGCCGTATCCTCATAAGCGCGGCTGGCCAGGGCTTCGTCCACGAACAGATGACGCGGCGTGGAACGGATGAGATTGAGTACCGCAGCGTCGCGAATACCCTGTTCCCTGAGACGCGTCACCAGCCGTTCGCGGGTGCGCGCGGAAGTCATGCCGATGCCGCGCGTGCCGGTGGCATTCATGGCAAGGGCATTCCCTGCAGCCACTGGGACAGGGGATCGAGCGCGGTGTAACGCGTGAGATCAATCTGCAGGGGCGTGACCGACACGCAGCCGCGGCGCACCGCGTGGAAATCCGTGCCGGGGCCGGCATCCTGCTCGGCACCCGGTGGACCCACCCAATAGATGGGCCGGCCGCGCGGGTCGGTGGTCTTGGTGACCGGCTCGGAACGGTGCCGATGGCCGAGACGCGTGGCCTCGACTCCCTTTAGTTCCGTCCACGGCACCGCCGGCACGTTCACATTGAGAATGGTATCCGCCGGCAGTGGATGGCTGAGCAGCCGCCGCACCAGATCGCAAGTCACACGTGCCGCCGTAGCATAGTGCCCGGACGTTTCCGTGACCAGCGATACGGCGATGGCGGGAAATCCGAGGAAACGCCCCTCGATGGCGGCCGCCACCGTGCCGGAATACAGCACGTCGTCGCCCAGGTTGGCGCCGGCATTGATGCCGGAGACCACCATGTCGGGCTCCTCCTGCAACAGGCCGGTGATGGCCAGATGCACGCAATCCGTGGGGGTGCCGTCCACACATACCACCCCCGGTTCATCCTGGCGCACCCGCAAGGGCGCATCCAGGGTCAGGGAATGGCTGGTGCCGCTGCGGTTGCGGTCCGGGGCAACAATGGTGACGCCGGCGAAGCCGCGCAGCGCTTCGGCCAGGCAGCGCAGGCCTTCGGCACGGCAGCCATCATCATTACTGAGCAGGATTTTCACGTAGCGCATTCCGCCGGCGGAGCAGCGGCATTAGGATACTGTAAAAAGGCACTTGATATACTCACACTGGCGGCCAAGTGAGCAGATGAGCGATCGGTTCAAACTGAGTGACAGCGAGGCACGGCTGTTCCGCGACGCGGTGGCCGATACCAGGCCATTGCCGTCCAAACCGCTGCATCGCGGACCCAGACCCAGGCTGCGCGCTCGCTTCGCACGCGCCGCCGAGCGGGAAATACTGGAGGAGAGCATGTCGGGCCCGCCGGACCCCGCCGAACCGCTGGTGGGCGAGGGTTTGTACTACGCCAAACCCGGCGTGCAACACGCTCTCCTGCGAAAGCTGCGTCGCGGCCATTTCAGTGTCGGCGCGGAACTGGACCTGCACGGCCTGCGCAGCGCGGACGCGCGCCTTGTCTTGGCCGAGTTTTTGCGTGATGCACGCGGCCGGCGCATCCGCTGCGTATGCATCATCCATGGCAAGGGATATCGTTCCGGCCCGCGCGGACCCGTGCTCAAACAGAAACTCAACGACTGGTTGCGGCAGCGGGACCAGGTCATCGCCTTCTGCTCGGCACGTCCGGTGGACGGCGGCACGGGCGCAGTGTACGTGTTATTGAACAACCGCTGATTACTCGGATCACATCCCCGGAGGATAGCAAGCATGCACATCACGCTGAACATCAATCTGCTGGTAATCTTCACCCTGATCGGCGGCCTGATCGTCCTGTTCTGGCCCAGGTTTCTGGAACGATTCAAGCCGTTGCGCTATGTCATTGGTATCAGCCTGCTGATACTCGGCGTGATGAGCCTGTTTGGCTTGCACATCTTCATCATCAACTGACGTCCTGGCGTCACCCTTTGCGCGCAGCCAGTTGCGCCACCAACGCCCGCATGGCCGCCTGGGTCTCGGCGCTGAACCATACTTGCATAAGCTCCTCATGGCTGCGCTCACCGAGCTCCGAAAATAGCGTGGCCAGGTCGGCGCGGGCCAGTTTGCGCGTCGCAGCAACGGCATGCGGCGGCAAGGACAGCAGTTCACGACACCAGCCGAGTGTCGCCGGAATCGTTTCCTCGGGGGCCGTCAGAGCATCCACCAGACCGATACGCAGAGCTTCGGCGGGAGAGATCAGCAGGCCGTGCATGCAAAGGCGTTCCGCCTGATGCGCACCCACCAGCCGTTTAAGGGCGGCGTGGATCACCGCCGGCACCGGCAAGCCCACACGCACCTCATTGAGGCCGATCTTGAAGTCGCCCTGGGCGGCAATGCGCGTGTCGCAGAAGATGGCCAGCACCGCTCCGCCCGCGGGACTGTGCCCTGTCAGCGCCGCCGCCACCGGTATCGGCGACAGAGCGATGACGCGCAGCAGGCTGATGAACTCCCGCCAGAATGTGCTCATGGTGTTGCCGTCGAGCTGCAGCAGCTCCGGCACATCCAGGCCGGCGGAAAACATGCCCGGCACGCCGGACAGTATGAGTGCGCGGGCGCCACTTGCAGGCGCCGTCTCGATGGCCGCATGCAACGCGTGCACCAGAGCGGGATTGAGGGCGTTGGCCGGCGGCCGTGTCATCCTCAGTTCGAGTACCCCACCGTGTTCAATCTTCGTGAGCATCACTCTCTCCCACATCCGCAGGGTCGCTATCCACCAGTTCCCGCAGCACCGCCGTGGCATAGGCGCCCGCCGGCAGAAAAAATTCCAGCTCCAGTACGCGTTCTCCCGGTGACTGCCAGTGCAAATCCATCACGGGCAAGCGCAGCGCACGGCGTGCAGATTCCAGCCCCGCCGCCTCCAGGCCGCGGGCAAATGCAGCATAGTCGCGTGCCACCCGGGTTTCCAGCATCAGCACTTGTCCGGAGACGCGGGTATCACCCCTGCCCCACAAAGGTCCTGTGGGATGCACATCACCCGCCGCGGAACGCGCTGCCAAGGTAGCATCCGCGCTATCCGCATGAAACACACTGTGGCTGCCGTCCAGCATGCACACTTCGCCCGGCAAGACCTTGTCCCAAGTGTGGTCTGCGACACGCTGTGACACAACGGCATTGAAGATGAGGCCGCGGGCCGTGGATAACAACAAGCTGCGCAAATTGCGGTCGCGGATGGACAATTCGCTGCTGAAAAATGCCGCAGCGCGCGCAATATTGGCGCCGCCGCGGCCGAAGCGCTGCGGACCGAAATAATTGGGTACTCCCCGCTGACGGATTTGCGCAAGCCGCGACTCCAGCGCGGCGGCCGGTGCCGCCAAGTCACGCAGCACCAGGCGAAAACGGTTGCCCTTGAGGGCACCGGTGCGCAATTTGCGGCGGTGGCGCGCTGCCGCCAGCACGCGGAATTCAGGATGAGTCTGCGTGGACCAATCCGGCTCGGGGTGCTTGCCCAGCCACAGGCTGAAATGCTGCACGGCCACCGCCTGCCGGTCCTTGCGGCCGGCAAAACTCACATCGCGTGGCGGGATGCCCGCCATGCGGGCGAGTTCCTTCGCCACCCATTGGGTGTTGGCGCCCCGCTTCTCCACGCGCACCAACACATGCTCGCCATCGCCTTGGGCCTTGAAGCCGAGTACTTCCTCCACACGAAAATCCTCAGGCGTGGTGCGCATGCGGGCACGGCCCGGAACGGCGCCGTGCGCGCGGGCCCACTGAAATTGGTCCTGCATGGCAAATCAGGTTTTTTCGTGCGGCGAGCCCACCAACGCCAGCGCATGCACGGCGATGCCCTCGCCGCGGCCAAGGTAGCCCAGCCCCTCGGTGGTGGTGGCCTTGATGTTCACGCATGTCAGCGGAAGCTTGAGATCGGCGCTCAGATTCAGGCACATGGAGGGAATATGTGGAGCCATTTTCGGCGACTGGGCGATGAGGGTGGCATCCATCTGCAATGGCTTGAGCTGGTGTTCCGCGAGCATCTTGACCACGAGGCCGAGCAGCGCGCGGCTATCAGCACCGCGCCATTGTGGATCGCTGTCGGGGAAATGCCGGCCTATGTCGCCCAGCGCCGCGGCGCCCAGGAGCGCGTCGCAGACCGCGTGCAACAGCACATCACCATCGGAATGCGCCCGGATGCCGTGGCTGTGGGGAATACGCACACCACCCAGGATGATTCCGCTGCCCGGACCAAAGGCATGCACATCGAAGCCGTGACCGATCCTCATGTATTGCCTCCCGCTCGCCGGGCCAGTATGGCTTCCGCCAGAATAATATCCTCGGGGTGGGTGATCTTGATGTTGTCGTTGCGGCCTTCCACCACGCGCACTTCGCCTTTGCGCTCCGCCTCCACCGCCTCCGCCTCATCCGTGGGCAACCGGCCGGACTGGAGCGCGGCCTGCAACGCTGCCGTCAACGGACCATAGCGGAACATCTGCGGCGTGAAGGCGCGCCACAGACCGGGGCGTGACGGTGTTTCCAGTACACGGCCTTCTGCATCCACGCGTTTCACGGTATCCACCAGCGGCGCCGCCAGGATGCCACCCACCGGATCATCCATCAGAGTCTGCATGAGACGCTCAAGATCGCTCCTGTGCAGGCACGGGCGTACCGCGTCGTGCACCAGCACCCAATCCCGCGGTTGTAATTCATCCCTCAAGCTGTGCAAAGCATTCAGCACCGAGTGGGCGCGCTGCGCACCGCCTGCGGCAATGCGCAGCGGTTTGTCCCGGGAACGCGGCAGGCAGCGCTGCCAGCAGGGATCATCCGCCGCCACCGCCACGGTAACGCCGGCGATACGCGGGTGCAACAGGAAAATGTCCAGCACATGCTCGATCAGCGTGCGTCCCGCCAACGCCAAATACTGCTTGGGGATGGCACCGCCCATGCGCATCCCCACGCCGGCGGCCGGAATCACCACCCAGAACCGAGGTTCAGGCTGCATAGGCTCAGTGGCGGAGCGGCGGTGGTTCCCGCACAATCTGATAGAAAGTTTCGCCCTTCTTGATCATGCCGAGATCGGTGCGTGCCTGTTCCTCGATAGCTGCGTGACCCTGCTTGAGATCCTGCACTTGTGCGGTCAAAATCTGATTGCGTTTCATGAGCTCGACATTCTCCGCTTTCTGTGCACTGGCCTGCTGCTGCAATTTCCAGGCATCACGCAGATTACCCTCCCCGAACCACAGTTGATACTGAAACAGAAGCAGCAGCAGCAGCAGCACCAACGGCAGCAGGAATTTCAGTTGCAGCCCATGCGGCAGCATGTCAGCTTCCGGCCGGGAATGCCGCCCGACCATGGTAGCGCGCCCTGGAGCCCAGGGTTTCTTCGATACGCAACAACTGGTTGTACTTGGCCAGCCGGTCGGAACGCGACAGGGAGCCGGTCTTGATCTGGGTGGCGCGGCTGCCCACGGCGATATCCGCGATACTGGTGTCCTCGGTCTCGCCGGAACGGTGCGACACTACCGCACTGTAGCCCGCGTCCACCGCCATGTTGATGGCCGCGCATGTCTCCGTGAGTGTGCCGATCTGGTTCACCTTGATGAGGACGGAGTTGCCGATACCTTCATGGATGCCTTTCTGGAGTATTCTGGTGTCGGTGACAAAGATGTCGTCACCCACCACCTGTACACGGCTACCGAGCTTCTGCGTAAGGATTTTCCAGCCTTCCCAGTCGTTTTCCGCCATGCCGTCCTCAATGCTGATGATGGGATAGCGGTCCACCAGCCGCGCCAGATAGTCCGCCAATTCACCGCTGGACAGTTGCCGGTGCTCGGAATCCAGCTGATAGCGGCCATCCCGGAAGAATTCCGAGCTGGCCGGATCCAGGGCCAGACCGACATCCTGCCCGGCCCTGAAACCGGCGCGTGCGATGGCTTCCAGAATGATCTCCAGCGCCGCCTCATGACCCGGCAGGTCCGGCGCGAAGCCCCCCTCATCGCCCACCGCGGTGCTGAGTTTGCGCTCGTGCAGTACTTTCTTGAGCGCATGAAATACTTCGGCGGCGTAGCGCAGCGCTTCGGAGAAGCTCGGTGCCCCCAGCGGCACGATCATGAATTCCTGGAAATCCAGGTTATTGTCGGCGTGCACCCCGCCGTTGATGATATTCATCTGCGGCACCGGCAGGGTCACCGCGTGCTCGCCACCCAGCCAGCGGAACAGCGCCATACCGTGCTCGCGAGAGGCGGCGCGTGCCGCGGCCAGCGACACGCCCAGGATGGCATTGGCACCCAGCCGCGCCTTGTTGGGTGTGCCGTCCAGTTCGATGAGCACACGATCGAGCCGCGCCTGGTCTTCGACGCGCAATCCGCGCACACGCTTCGCAATAGGTCCCGTCACATTCGCAACCGCCTTGCGTACACCCTTGCCGCCATAGCGGTATGGATCGCCGTCGCGCAATTCCACGGCCTCACGCGAGCCCGTTGAGGCGCCCGAGGGTACCGCCGCGCGACCCACGGTGCCGCTGTCCAGAATCACGTCCACCTCCACGGTGGGGTTGCCGCGGGAATCCAGAATCTCCCGGGCGCGCAGTTCAGCAATCTTGGCCATAAGCTATGGTTCCTGATTTCTTTGCCTGTCGTTACCAGACTGAAAAAACTTCATGCTGGCAGTCGTGTTTCCACATAAGGTTTGCGTTTCACGGGATTATCCAACTCCTTAAGCGTGGTGAGCAATTCTTCCATGAGTTTGAGTGGCCAGGAATTGGGTCCGTCGCATAGCGCTTGGTCCGGGTCCGGATGGGTTTCCATGAAGATGCCTGCCACACCAACGCCGATGGCGGCGCGCGCCAGCGCCGGTATGAACTGCCGCTGGCCACCGGAGCTGGCGCCCTGGCCACCGGGCAGTTGCACCGAGTGGGTGGCATCAAACACCACCGGGCAGCCGGTGTCACGCATGATGGCGAGGCAGCGCATGTCCACCACCAGATTGCTGTAACCAAAGGAAAAGCCGCGCTCGCAAACCAGAATCTGCTGGTTGCCAGCGGCACGCGCTTTGTCCACCACATTGGACATCTCCCAGGGAGACAGGAACTGGCCTTTCTTGATATTCACGGGCTTGCCTGCTTTCGCGGCGCGCTGGATAAAATTAGTCTGACGGCATAGAAAAGCAGGGGTCTGGATCACATCCACTACCGCAGCCACTTCCTCAATGGGCGTGTCCTCATGCACATCCGTGAGCACCGGCACACCCATGCTCTTGCGTACCTTTTCCAGAATGCGCAGGCCTTCCTCCATGCCGGGACCCCGATAACTCTTCCCCGAGGTGCGGTTGGCCTTGTCGAAGGAACCCTTGAAGATATAGGGGATTTTGAGGCGCTGCGTGACTTCGCGCAGATGGCCCGCCACATCCAGCGCCAACTGTTCGCTTTCCAGCGTATCCGGCCCCGCGATAAGAAAAAACGGCCGGGTATTACCGGCATCAAAGCCGCAGAGTTTCATGCGCGTGCCGCCCTGAGCGCGGGCTGTACCGCAGAGTATTCCCGTGCCGCCTTGATAAAACCTGTGAACAACCGGTGTCCATCCCGCGGCGTGGAGGTGAATTCCGGATGGAACTGCGTGGCGATGAAGAACGGATGTCCGGGCAGCTCGATGATCTCCACCAATCCATCCACCGAGAAGCCGGAAAAAACCATGCCTTTCTCCTGCAACTGTTGCATATAGTTATTATTGAATTCATAGCGATGGCGATGCCGTTCGAAGATCACATCCTTGTTGTAGAGCGTGTGAGCCAGGGTGGCGGACGCCAGACGGCACTCCTGGGAGCCGAGACGCATGCTGCCACCCATATCGGATTTCTCGCTGCGCTTCTCCACCTGACCGCCGCGGTCCTGCCATTCGGTAATCATGGCGATCACCGGATGGGGTGTGTCGCGCTCGAACTCCGTACTGTGGGCGCCTTTCAGGCCGCACACATTGCGCGCGAATTCCGTCACCGCCACCTGCAGACCGAGACAGATACCCAGATAGGGGACACGTTGCTCACGGGCATAGCCCGCCGCCCTGATCTTGCCCTCGATACCGCGCTCGCCGAAGCCGCCCGGTACCAGGATCGCGTCCATGCCGTGCAGCAGGCCGGTGCCGTGCTTGACCAGTTCCTCGGAATCGACATAATGAATCTTCACCTCCGTATGCGTATGGATGCTGGCGTGCTTGAGCGCCTCATTCAGGGACAGGTAAGCATCCGTCAGATTCACGTACTTGCCCACCATGGCCACATTCACGCTGGCATCGGGATTGGCCCGGGCTTCCACTACCTGCCGCCATTCCGACAGGCTGGCAGAGCGCGCATTGATACGCAGGTGGTCCACCACGATGTCGTCCAGTCCCTGCGCATGCAGGATCAGCGGAATTTTGTAGATGTCATCCGCATCCGGTGCGGAAATGACAGCGCGTTCTTCCACGTTGGTGAACAGTGCGATCTTGCGACGTGCGTCCTCCGGCAGTGGTTTGGCGGCGCGACACAGAAGGATATCCGGCTGGATGCCGATGGAACGAAGCTCCTTTACCGAATGTTGCGTGGGTTTGGTCTTGGTTTCGCCGGAGGTGGGGATGTAGGGCACCAGCGTCAGGTGCATGTACACACATTTGCCGCGTCCCATCTCGATCCCCATCTGCCGTATGGCTTCCAGGAATGGCAGCGATTCGATATCGCCCACCGTGCCACCGATTTCCACCATGCAGATGTCGGCGTTACCTGCACCCTCGCGGATGCAGCGTTTAATCTCGTCGGTGATGTGCGGGATCACCTGCACGGTGCCGCCGAGATAGTCGCCGCGACGTTCCTTGCGGATCACGTTTTCGTAGATGCGACCGGTGGTGAAATTGTTGCTGCGCCCCATGCGGGCACGCACAAAACGTTCGTAGTGACCCAGATCCAGATCGGTCTCGGCGCCGTCTTCGGTGACGAACACCTCGCCGTGCTGGAATGGACTCATGGTGCCGGGATCCACGTTGATGTAGGGATCCAGCTTCACCATGGTGACCTTGAGACCGCGGGCTTCGAGGATGGCGCCCAGGGAGGCGGAGGCGATGCCCTTCCCCAGGGAAGAAACCACGCCGCCTGTGACAAATACGAAATGGGCCATCTGGACTCCCGACGCGGTGCCGGGATGGCTCCGCTGAATCGGGAGGACAGCCTAACAGAATCAGGGGGGTGAAAAAAGCGAAATCACATGCGCCTTGTGGCGCGGCACCCCTTCAACGTAATATCGGGTGCGACTGCCATTCAATGCGCAAACCCGGCTCATCTTCCCCGGCTGCGAAAGGTGCACAGACGAACAGCCCCGCCACGGCCGCCAGTTCGTCACCGATGTAAACGAGCGGCAGGCGCGCGCGCATCCAGGGCACCACTTCCAGCTCCTGCAGCCACTTCTTGAGCGGCCGGCGATGGGCGCGACCCGCAGGCTGACAGACCTCGCCGCCGACGCGGAAGCTGATGCGTACTCCTGGCGGGGGGCAATTTGCCAGGCGGATGCCTGCGCCGCCGGTAGCCACGAGCCGCAGGGTGCCCAGGCCCGGACTCAATGCCCGCACTGCACCGGGCTGAAGCAGGAATCCCTCCGGCGGGTCCGGCAGCGGCGCCATGGCGTAAAGCCGTTCATGGTAACGGCGCACCTCCGCCCCCTGCCACGTAATACAGGGGTTGCGGTCAACCCGGGCCGGCAACAGTTCGCTGAAAATCCGCTCCAGCTTATGGGCCGGCGGCAGCGTCAAGGCGAGTTTTCCCAGCCAGTAGCGCAGCAGATTTTTTGCCCGCGCCTTGCCAAGCTCATGCAAAGCGTGCAATGGCAACGTCGAAATTTCCCCGCCCGCATGCCTTTTCCAGTCCTCTGCGGCAACCGCGACAAGCATTTCCGCAGTTTCCGCACAATGCCGCGCGCTGCGCGTCACGGTTTCCGCCGCCGATGGCCAGCGCTGGCGGATCACTGGCACAATCCGCTGACGCAGGTAATTGCGGTCAAAGCGGATATCGGCATTGCTCGGATCCTCCAGCCAGGCGAGTTTTTCCGCCTCAGCCCAGGTGCGCAGCTCATTGCGCGAAAAGGCAAGCAGCGGTCGCACCAGATGACCTGATCCGCAGGCTGCGAACGCCGGCATGGCGGCGAGGCCGCGCAACCCTGCACCGCGAAACGCCTGCAGCAGAAAGGTTTCCATCTGATCGTCACGCTGGTGGGCCAGCAACAGCATGCCGCCTTCCCGCAGCAGTTCCCGGAACACGGCATAACGCTCGTTACGGGCCGCAGCTTCGAGACTTTCGCCTTTTGCGGTCGTCACCCTGACACTGCGGCAATCCAGAGGCACATGCAGCGCGGCGCAAATCCGCGCGCAGTGCCGTGCCCAGTCATCCGATGTTGGGTTGAGATGGTGATTCACGTGTGCCGCACGCAGTTCTGCGCCAAGCCGCGTCTGCTGCCGTGCAAGTGCATGCAGTAATACCGTTGAATCCAGGCCGCCGCTGAAGGCCACCCAGTAGCGTGGTGCCGGCGGCAGCTCGCGCAGCCGGTCCGACAGGTATGCAGGGGTGAATTTCACAGGCGGGCCGGACGGGAAGACGCCCGGCAGCCTATTCCCTGAAACTGCCAAAAGACATAAACCGTTTGTAGCGTGCTTCCAGCAGTTCATCCATGGAAACGTGCTCAAGCCGGCTCAGATTATCGGTGAGTGCGCTTTTGACGCTTGCCGCCATGGCATCCACATTGCGATGCGCGCCGCCCAGCGGTTCCTTGAGTACCGCGTCAATCAGTCCCAGGCTTTTGAGGCGCTCGGCGGTAATGCCCATGGCTTCCGCCGCCTCGCTGGCCTTCTCCGCACTCTTCCACAGGATGGAAGCGCAGCCTTCCGGCGAGATGACGGAATAGATACTGTATTGCAGCATCAGCACGCGGTCGCCCACGCCGATGGCGAGTGCACCGCCGGAACCGCCCTCGCCGATCACGGTACAGATGATCGGAACGCGCAAGGTGGACATTTCAAACAAGTTGCGCGCAATTGCCTCGGACTGGCCGCGCTCCTCCGCACCCACGCCGGGATAGGCGCCGGGCGTGTCAATGAAAGTCATGAGCGGCAGGCGGAAGCGTTCGCTGAGTTTCATGATACGCAGCGCCTTGCGGTAGCCCTCGGGACGCGGCATGCCGAAGTTGCGGCGTACTTTTTCCTTGGTGTCACGGCCCTTCTGCTCGCCAATGATGGCCACCGGTCGGCCGTCCAGCCGCGCTACGCCGCAGACCAGGGCGGGGTCGTCGCCAAACGCCCGGTCACCGTGCAACTCCTCGAAATCCGCGAAAATGCGCTGGATGTAGTCCAGGCTGTAAGGCCGCAGGGGATGGCGCGCCAGTTGCGCCACCTGCCAGGCGCTGAGGCCGGAGAAAATGGTTTCCGTGAGTGCGCGGCTCTTGGCCTGCAGGCGCTCGATCTCCTCGGTAATGCTGACGGCGGACTCGTCGCCGACGAAGCGCAACTCCTCGATTTTCGCTTCCAGTTCGGCGATGGGTTGCTCAAATTCGAGAAAGTTGAGGTTCATCTTTTGACGGGGTACTTAGGGGATTGTAAACGTTACCGGCTGGGGCCGCGGGGCACAAGCCCCTCAGGCGCTGACGGCCTCATCGGCAGGACTGACAGGGCGCGTGCCGTAATGCAGCGTGACGCGCTCTGCGCCCAACCAGGTGCCCAGCCGCCGGGTGAGGGACTCGGCCGGATGCACCCGCCAAGCATCGCCCAGAGATACCGGCACGCTGGCTCCCTGCCCCCGGTAGTGCACCCATACGCTGCAGCGGCCGCCCAAATGGGGCTTGAGCACATCCTTGAGGCGTGTGACGAAATCCGCTGCCGCAGCCGGCTCCCAGTCGATATCCAGACGGCGTACGTAACGTTCCCGCAGCTCGTCTATTCCATACAAGTTCTTCACGGTAACACGCCAGCCGTTGATGAATTCATCGAACCCGAGTCGTCCCTCCGCCACCACCACGCTATTTTTCGCCGCCAACGCGCGGAAGCGATTATAGGTGTCCTCGAACAAGGTGATTTCCATGCGCCCGCTGCGATCATCCAGCACCAGGCTCACACGGCCGCCACGCTTGCGCAGATCCACCACCAGACCCGCCACGATGACAGTGCGCGATGCCGCGCCATAAGCATAACCGCGCTCGCCGTTGCTTTCCGGCGGCGACTCGCCCGCGAGCTCGCCGAGCGGGGCGGTAACCACATGCCGCAGATCGGCCAGATAACGATTGACGGGGTGGCCGGTAAGATAAAGCCCCAGGGTCTCTCTCTCGCCGCGCAACCGCTCATCTTCATCCCAGTCCGGCAAAGCCGGGGCCGGTTGCGCTTGTCTTGCAGCTGCTGTCGCGGGTGCAGCCAGGCCAAACATGTCATTCTGGCCCGCTGCACTGGCACGCGTGTTTTGATCCGCGAGTGCCAGCGCTTCCGGCAGACGCGCCATGAGCGTGGCGCGGTTGGCTCCCAGTGCATCCAGTGCCCCGGCGCGAATCAAAGCCTCGATGACGCGGCGGTTGGCTTTCTGCAGATCAACACGGCGGCAGAAATCCTCCAGATTTCCGAAATCAGCGTTGCGCGCACGTTCTTTCAGCACACCTTCGATGGCGGCAAGGCCCACACCCTTGATGGCACCCAGACCGTAACGGATGCTGTTCGTGTCAGCCACGTTGAATTTGTAACCCGAACGGTTGATGTCCGGCGGCAGGATGGTGAGCTGCAGGGCACGGCACTCGTCTATGAGTGTCACCACCTTGTCGGTGTGGTCCATATCGGAAGACAGCACCGCTGCCATAAAGGCAGCCGGATAATGCGCTTTAAGCCAGGCGGTCTGATAAGCCAGCAGCGCGTAAGCCACGGAATGGGACTTATTGAAACCGTAACCGGCAAACTTTTCCATCAAATCAAAGATATGCATGGCAAGCCGCTGATTCACGCCGCGCTGCAATGCACCCTTGACGAATACATCCCGCTGCTGGGCCATTTCCTCCGCTTTCTTCTTACCCATGGCGCGGCGCAGCAGATCGGCACCGCCCAGCGTGTAACCGGCCAGGACCTGGGCAATCTGCATGACCTGTTCCTGGTACAAAATGACGCCGTACGTGGGTTTGAGGATGGGCTCCAATTGGGGGTGCGGATAGTCCACTTTCTGCTTGCCGTGCTTGCGTGCGATGAAGTCATCCACCATGCCGGATTGCAAGGGACCAGGCCGGAACAATGCCACCAGGGCGACGATATCCGCAAAGCGGTCGGGCTTGAGCCGGCGAATCAGATCCTTCATGCCGCGGGATTCCAACTGGAACACCGCTGTGGTCTGGCAGCGCTTCAGCAGCTCATAGGTAGGGGCATCCTCCATGGGAATGACGCCGATATCGAGCGCTACCTCGTGCTTGGCTGCGCGCTCACGGTTAATAATCCGTATCGCCCGGTCAATAATGGTGAGTGTGCGCAACCCCAGGAAATCAAACTTGACCAGACCCACCGATTCCACATCATCCTTGTCCAGTTGCGTGACCGGATGGGTACTGCCGGGTTCACAGTAGAGCGGCATGAAGTCGGTGAGCTCGGAGGGCGCGATCACCACGCCGCCAGCATGCTTGCCGGCATTGCGCGCCAGTCCTTCCAGGGACCGGGCCAAGTCAATGAGCTGACGTACTTCATCTTCACTTTGGCAACGCTTGCGCAACTCCGCTTCCTGCTGCAGCGCCTTATCCAGCGTCATTTCCAGTTCAAAGGGGATGAGTTTGGCAATCTGGTCCACATAGCCATAGGGATGGCCGAGCACACGGCCCACGTCACGCACCACGGCACGTGCCGCCATGCTGCCGTAGGTGATGATCTGCGAGACGCGTCCACGGCCATAACGTTCAGCCACGTAGTCAATCACGCGGTCGCGGCCCTCCATGCAGAAATCCACGTCGAAATCCGGCATGGAGACGCGTTCGGGATTGAGGAATCTCTCGAACAAAAGATCATGTGCCAACGGATCCAGGTCAGTGATGCCAAGTGCATACGCCACCAGTGAACCTGCACCGGAACCACGGCCCGGCCCCACCGGTACGCCGTTATGCTTCGCCCAGCGGATAAAATCGGCCACGATGAGAAAATAACCGGCGAAACCCATGCGCAGGATGACATCCAGCTCCAGCGCCAACCGCCCACGGTAGGGTTGCACGTGTGTCTCGTGCTGGGTACCCGCGCCGGCTGGGAACGCAGCCAGACGTTGCTCCAGTCCGGCTTCCGCCTCAGCGCGCAGGAAACTGTCAATGGTATGACCTTCGGGGAGCGGATACGCAGGCAGGAAATTCTCGCCCATGCGCAAGGTGAAGTTGCAGCGTTGAGCGAGGTGTACGCTGTTTTCCAGCGCTTCAGGCAGATCAGCGAACAGCCGCAGCATGTCAGCCTCACTGCGCAGATACTGCTGGTCGCTGTAATGATGCGGGCGGCGCGGGTCGTTGAGGGTACGTCCCTCCTGGATGCATACCCGCGCTTCATGGGCTTCGAAATCCCCGGGCTTGAGAAAACGTACATCATTGGTAGCCACCACCGGCACTCTGTCGCCAGCGGCAAGTTGCACCGCCGCCTGCAGATAATCCTCTTCGCCTTCGCGGCCGGTGCGCTGCAAATCGATATAGAAGCGGTTGGGAAACAGCTCCAGCCAGTTATGCAGCAAGGTGCGGGCCTGTGCCTCGCGGCCCGCCAGTAAAGCGCGCCCTATGTCGCCTTCGCGGCCGCCGGAGAGTGCGATCAAGCCGCTGCTATGGCCTGCAAACCACTGCCGCTCCAGCAGGGGCATGCCACGCTGCTGGCCTTCCAGGTAACTGCGGGTGATAAGCAAGGATAAATTACGATAGCCCTGTTCATCGCAACACAGCAATGTGAGAGCACAGGGTTGATCCGCCTCCGCGTTCCGAATCCGCAGGTCCGCACCGATAAGTGGCTTGATACCGCGGGCCTGAGCCTCTTTGTAGAATTTGACCAGCGCGAACAGGTTTCCCTGGTCCGTGAGTGCTATCGCCGGCATGTGCATGCTTGCCACTGTGTCCATGAGCTCCGCTACACGGATAACGCTGTCCACCAGCGAATACTCGCTGTGCAGACGCAGATGAACGAAACGCGGTGACATACTCAGGCGTTCTCTTCCAGACAGCGCCTCACCGGTTCGAAAGAACGCCGATGGATGGCGCAAACGCCATGTATTGCAATGGCGGAAAGATGCGCCGGGGTGGGATAACCCTTATGCACTGCAAAACCGTATAGGGGAAATTGTGTATCAAAACGCTGCATGGCTGCATCCCGTTCCACTTTGGCGAGAATGGAGGCCGCACTGATGGCGGCTACCTTGCTGTCACCCTTGACGATGGCTTCCACCGCGCAGGGCAACGCCGGGCAGCAGTTGCCATCTACCCACACCTTCACGGGCACAGGTGACAGTGCCAGCACCGCCCGCCGCATCGCCAGAAGCGAGGCTTGCAGAATATTCAGGCAGTCTATTTCCGCGTGATCCGCCCAACCCACTGCCCAGGCCAGGGCCCGGGCGCGGATTGCCGCGGCAAGCCGCTCCCGCTGCAGCGGCGGGAGCAGCTTGGAATCCTTGAGACCGGCGATAGGCCTGCCGGGGTCGAGGATCACCGCGGCGGCAGTCACCGGTCCGGCAAGCGGCCCCCGGCCGACCTCGTCTACACCGGCGATGACGCCGTGATCCTCTCCAGGCATTATCAATTGCATGACGGCTCCCGCGCGTGCCGTCATTTTACCCCGCCGCCGTGGCATGTTTTCCCAGCAATCCCAACACGCCATCCGCCGCGCGTTCGTTTGCCCCGCAGCGCAGAATACTGCTGAGCGTGGCAAAGGCCTCAAGCTGTGCGGTGCGCTCCGTCTTGTCCTGCAGCAGTTTCAGCATTGCCGTACCCATGTTGCAGGGAATGGCCCGGTACTGGAGAAATTCCGGTACCACGGCGCGGCCCGCCAGCAGATTAGGCAGCGACACATGCGTGATGCGCAACCGACCCAGGCCCTTCACCAGTGCGTAACTGCTGGCGGCGATGCGGTAAGCCACTACCATGGGGCAGCGCCATAGCATGGCCTCCAGGGTGGCGGTGCCGGAAGCGATGAGTGCCGCGTCCGCCGCGCCCAGCGCATCGCGTGCATGCCCCTCCACCATACTCACCGGCAGATCGGGATCAAGCATGCGCACCTGGTTCTTGATGAGCCGGCTGAGTGCCGGGGTCGCGGCGGGAATGACGAACTTCAGTTCCGGCAGTTCCTCTGCCAGCCACTGAGCCGTGCCCAGGAACAGCGGCCCCAGACGTTCCACCTCGGTACGGCGGCTCCCCGGTAACAACGCCACCAGTTGACCCTCCAGCGGCAGATGCAGGGATTTGCGCAATTCGCCCCGCTCCACTGCCCGCGGGACGATATCCGCCAACGGATGGCCGACAAATTCCGCGCGGAATCCGCGCTTTTCATACAGGGCCTTCTCGAAGGGCAATAATGTCAATACCAGGTCCGCAGCCCTGCCCACGGTATACACCCGCCGCGAGCGCCACGCCCAGATGGAAGGACTCACGTAATGCACGGTGCGGATGCCCGCCTTGTGCAGCCCGGCCTCGAGACCGAGATTGAAATCCGGCGCGTCAATGCCAATGAAAATATCCGGGCGGCGACTGAGGAAATACCGGCGCACACGGCGCCGCAGCCACAGCAATCTTGGCAGATGCGCCAGTACCTCGGCGATTCCCATGACCGCCAGCGCTTCGGTGTGGGCGAGCGGCTTGCAGCCTGCCGCGATCATTTCCGGACCGGCGATGCCTTCGAATTGTGCGTCTGGTACGCGTGCCCGGATGGCACGGATCAGGCCCGCGCCGAGAATATCCCCCGAACTCTCGCCAGCGATGATGCCGATACGCAGCATGTTTTAACACTGTCTATGGAAAACCTTGACCAAGATCAACGCATAATACTGCGCTGGCTCACTTCCAGAAATTTCACCATACACGATACTTCCGGCTGGTCGGCTGCCAGCACACGTAACTTCTCCAGGGCCTCCTCCAGACGCAGATCCGAACGGTACAGAATGCGGTAGGCATTCTTGACATTGCGGACCTGTTCGGCGGTGAAATTACGCCGTTGCAGACCTTCACTGTTGATGCCACGAGGCTCTGCAGGTGTACCGGAGATCATCACATATGGGGGCACATCGCGGCTCAGGTCCACATTCATACCGGTAAAGCTGTGGGCTCCAATGCGACAGAACTGATGCACCTTGGTAAATCCACCGAGGATCGCCCAGTCCTCTATGGTGACGTGGCCGGCAAGCGTGGCATTGTTTGCCATGATAACGTCGTTACCTAATGCGCAATCGTGCGCGATGTGGACATACGCCATGATCCAATTGTCATTGCCGATGACTGTCCTGCCCCTGTCCTGCGCGGTGCCGCGATTCACGGTGACGAATTCGAAGAAGGTATTGCGATCCCCGATCTCGATCCATGTCGGCTCGCCGCCGTATTTCTTGTCCTGGGGTATGCCGCCAACGGAAGCAAACTGGAAAATCCGATTGTTGCGGCCGATGCGCGCCGGCCCTTGAACGACTGCGTGAGGTCCAACCCAGGTACCGGCGCCGATTTCCACTTGCGGACCGATGACGGCAAACGCTCCGACCGTCACTCCCGCTTCAAGACGGGCCGAGGGGTCAACGAACGCCCGCGGATCAATCAAGATTCAAACTCCCGCTCGGCGCACATGAGTTCCGCCTCGGCAACAACCGCTCCCTGCACCTCCGCCCGTGTTTTGAATTTCCATATGCCGCGCTTGTTCCACAGATATTCCACCTTCAGCAGCAGCTGGTCACCGGGTTCCACCGGTTTCTTGAAACGCGCGTTATCAATGCCAACGAAATAGTACAGGGTGTTCTTATCGGGTGCATGACCGAGAGTAGCAAACGCCAACAGCCCGGTGGCCTGGGCCAAAGCTTCGAGCACCAAGACACCCGGCATGACCGGCCTGTGGGGAAAATGGCCGGGGAAGAAAGGCTCATTGATAGTGATATTCTTGATGGCGGTAAGCGATACCCCCGGCTTGCATTCCAGTACCCGGTCCACCAGCAGGAACGGGTAACGGTGCGGCAATTGTTTCATGATGCCGTGGATATCGAAAAAGGGTTCCTTTGACATAGCCGTTTAATCCTTCAATTTCTTCTCTATGGTTGCAAGCCGGCGTGCCAGTTCATCGAGCTGACGGAAGCGAACGCTGTTCTTGCGCCACTGCGCCGCCGCATCCATTGGCATACTGCCGGAATACACACCTGGCTTACGTATTGAGTGAGTCACAAGCGTCATGGCCGTGACCGTGACATCGTCGCAGATCTCGATATGCCCGATGATGCCGGCTCCTCCCGCAATCATACAACGCCGACCGATAGTTGCACTGCCGGCAATAGCAGTGCAGCCCGCAATAGCAGTATGTTCACCGATGCAGACGTTATGTCCCACTTGAATCTGATTATCAAGTTTAACGCCGTTGCCGATTACGGTGTCCTCCAGCGCACCACGGTCAATGGTGGTGTTGGCGCCGATTTCCACATCATCTCCGACCACAACTGAACCCAATTGCGGCACTTTGAGCCATACCCCGTCGTCGTTGGCAATGCCGAAGCCATCCGCACCGATCACGGCACCAGGATGAAGCAATGCCCGCTTGCCCACATGTACACCGTGGCAGAGGGTCACGCCTGCCACCAGACAGCTGTGTTCTTCCACATGCACGTCTGCCATGATCACGCAATTAGGACCGACAGAAACACCGCCTTCGATCACTACTCCCTCTTCCACCACCGCCCCCGGGCCGATCCAGGTATCCATGGATACCCGCGCAGTGGGATGCACGCTGGCGCCGGCTTCCACACCTTTGCGCACCGGCGCCGCGGGCGTGAGCACTGCGGCGACACGCGCATACAGCAGATAGGGATTTGATGTGATCAGCGCCGGTATCCGGCAGGCCCCCGCATCGGCTGGTGCAAGAATCACGGCAGAAGCGTGTGTCTCACGCAGGTAACGCCGGTAATGCGGGTTTGCAAGAAAGGTAATGCTGCCGGCAACGGCCCGCTGAATAGTGGCAACGCCGTGGATATGCGTATCTCCGTCACCGCGCAGCTCACCGCCGCAACGCCTTGCCAATTCCGCCAGTGTACATTCTACCGGCACACGCCGCCCTGCTTCAGTTACCGCCACTGCCGGGCTTAGCCGGGCTTACGATGCCGGGACTGGAAATCCTTCTGCAATTGATCCAGCACCTTGCCAGTCACATCCACGGTGCCATCTGCATAGAAAACGCCCTCACCGATGATGAGATTGTATTTCTGACCTTTGGCGAATTCCTGTACAGCCTTAAGGATAGCCTGCTGTAGTTTACCCAGTTCTTCATTGCGCTCTGCATTGACATCGTCCTGAAAGTCCACTTGCTTGCGGTTGAAATCCTGCTGCAAAGTATCCAACTGGGTCTGCAGGTTCTGCAGTTGCGAGGCACTCATGATAGCGCCATTGCGGTTGATCTGATCCTGAAGGTTCTTGATCTTGTCCTGCTCGGCCTGCAGCGCCTTGCCGCGGTTATCGAATTTCTCGTGCATTACCTTGGTGGCTTCCTGTGCCTGGGGCGCTTGCTGCAGCAGCTTCGCCATGTTCACTACGCCGATTTTTATTTCAATCGCATTCACCCCACCCATATACAGTAGTGCCGCGAACGTCGCCAGCAGAATGAATAATTTGGGTGCAATTTTCATAAATATTCTCCAAAGAAATCAAAAATAGGTGCCCAGGGTGAACTGAAAGCGTGAGGTCTGGTCTCCCGGTTTGGCATTTAACGGTAAAGCATAGCTGAATTTCATGGCGCCGAGGGGAGTCAGAAAGGTGGCTGCCACACCGGTGGAGACACGCAAACCGCTCCAGCTGAAATTACCCGGGTCGGTAAAGGCATTGCCCGCATCCAGGAACAAGGCCCAGCGGCTGGAACCGCTTTCCGATCCGGATTTGCTGCCGAAATTCGGCAGAATCAGTTCATTCTGCATCCATACGTCAGTCCGGCCGCCGAACGGATAGCCTGAGGAGTAGGGCCCCAAGGTATCTATTTGCCAGCCGCGTACCGTGTCGGGACCGCCAACGAAGAAGTTCTTGTAGGGTGGATATGTGGCGGTCTTGCCGTAGGGTGCGCCATAATCCGCTTCGCCGTTAAAGCCGAAGATAAATCCCTTGAACAACGGAATGAAGGCCAGTTGCTGATAGCTTAGTATGTAGTACTCCTGGTCAAACCCCGGTACGGCCGCAGTCAGGCTGATGGATTCACGTGCACCGTGGTCCGGGAAAATAATCCGGTTGCGGGTATCGCGCACATAACTCAATGATGCCTCAAGAGTATTGTATTGCAGCGACGGATATTCACAAATAAACGAAAAACCCCGCGGGTCACTGCACACGCCCGATGTCTCAATGACATGGCCATTGGCGGGATTGGATATGAATGCCACATATTGTTGTGACGTCCCAAACTGCGAAAACAGCTGGTTGTGCGAGTAGGTAGCGCTGATACCCCAGGCACTATATTCGGATAACGGAATATTAAAACCTATCTGACCACCGTAGGACTGGGTTGTTAGCGGTGCGCTATAGATGGTAAGCGAAGAAATCTGGCTCTGGTATACGCTCAGCGTGCGACTGATCCCATCCACTGTCCAATATGGATCAGTGAAACTGACGTTATAATTATGGCCGATGTAACTGCGGCTTGCCTGTATCGCAGCACGTTCTCCGGTACCCAGAAAGTTGGCATTGACTACCTGACCCTGCAACACCAAGCCGGAATAGCTGCCATAGCCAACCCCCACGTTGGCCGTACCCGCGGGACGTTCGCTCACTTTATAGTCGAGATCCACCAAATCGGCCGAGCCGGGTACCCGCACGGTTTTGACTTTCGCGTTCTCCACCCACGGCAGGCGATCAAGGCGCACACGCGAACGCTCCACATCGATATTGGACAGCCAGGTGCCTTCGAACTGGCGCATTTCGCGCCGGAATACCACATCATCGGTACCGGAACCCCCGCTGAAGTTGATATGCCGCACATATACACGCTGACCCGGATCAATGAAAAAGGTGATGGAGACCAGCTTATGCTGGCGGTCAATATCGGGAACCGGATTAACCTGGGCGAAAGCATAGCCATCCATGCCAAGCCGCTTCTGAATAAGATCGGCACTCAAAGTGGCGCGCTTGAGGGAGAATGTCTCACCAGGCTTCACCAGCACATATTTTTTCAGTTCTTCTTCAGGCACTACAAATTGCCCGGCTAACTTCACACCCTTGATCTTGTAAACCCCTCCTTCAGAGATATTCACTGTGATATAGACGCTGTTGCGGTTTGGCGAGATTGCCACCTGGGTCGAGTCGATGGCGAAGTCGGCGTAGCCCTGGTCCATGTAGAAGGACCGCAGGGATTCGAGATCACCCACCAACTTCTCACGGGCGTACTCGTCCGAACTGCCAAAAAACGTCCAGATGCTCGCTACCTTCAACTTGAATACATCACGCAGGGCACCCTCGGAAAAGGCATGGTGGCCCACAATGTTGATGGAACGGATTTTGGCTGTCGTGCCTTCGGCAATTTTTACGGAAATATCAACCTTGTTGTCGCCCACATTGGCTATGTTGGATTTGATTATCACGCCGTATTTTCCGTGGCTGTAATATTCATCCGTGAGCTGCTGGATGAACTGATCGAGGGTAACCCGGTTGAATATCTGTCCCTCGGAGAGACCTATCTTGTTCAAAGTCTTGTAGAGATCATCAGACTTGATCAGCTTGTTGCCCGTTACGACGAAATGCGCAATGGATGGCCGCTCATGCACGATAATGATGAGCATATGATTCTGACGACGCATTTCAATGTCGCGGAAAAATCCGGTTTTGTAAAGCGCGCGGATGGCATCCTGGATACGCGCCTCAGTGAGGTGATCGCCGATGTTGATGGGCAGATAATCGTAGAGCGTGCCTGTGGAAATACGCTGCAGGCCGACGATCTCGATCTTCTTGACGGTAAATGACTCATCCGCGTGGGCGATGGAGGGAGCCAACACCAGGAATAGCAGAAAAGCCAGAATGATCCCGGTGCCTTTAAGTAATCCCAAGTGCAGTCCTCCTCACCCGATAATTCTCGTCAGATCGTTGTATATGGCAAAACACATCAGCGCCAGCAGCAGCGCAATGCCGACACGCTGGCCCATCATCTCGGCCTGGACGGACAAGGGCGAGCCCTTTACCGCTTCCACGATGTAATAAAGCACATGGCCGCCGTCCAGCACCGGAATCGGCAGCAGATTCAGCACTCCGAGGCTGATACTCACGATGGCGAGGAACGCCAGGAACGGCACCAAGCCGCTCTCCGCGGTGTAGCCTGCGTATTGCGCTATATCGATCGGCCCGCTGAGGTTGCGCAAGGATACCTTGCCCAGCACCATGTTCCAGGAGGCATCCAGGGTGAGCCAAGCAAGGCTCCCAGTGCGTGCAAACGCATGCCCCAGCGCGGCCGCGGGATTATACCTTTGTTCCGCCCGCAGGCGCGCACCGAATCCGGGTGGAATTCGCACCATGGCACCGATATGGCCAAGCAGCCTCCCTCCCGGTTCCTCCACCTCCCCTACGGGCAGGGACAGGGTCAGGGTGTGACCATGCCGTTCCAGTGTCACGACAAGTGTCTTGCCGGCAGAAGCCTGCAGAATGGCCACCAACTGCTGCCAGGAGCGGATAGGAATATTGCCCAACTCAACGATATGATCACCCGGCCGCAAGCCCGCCGCCTTGGCTGTGCCGCCATCTGCAACCTGGGCGATCACCGCCGGCAGATCAGGGTTCCATTGGCCGAGCCCAAGGCCGGTCAGCAGCTTCCCCGGTTCGGTGAGGGTCTTGGCGTGCATCACCTGCAGTACCAGATTTTTTTCGCTGTCCTGCGCCGTCCGCACCCGCACATTTATACGCCCGCCTTGCATTACGCCCTCAAAAAGCCGTACCAGGGCGCTATCCCAAGTGGGGGTGATATGGCCGTTGACGGCAAGAATCTGGTCTTTCTTCACCACGCCCGCCAGCGCGGCGGGCGAATCCGGTCGCACATCGCCCACGATGGGACGGATGCCGGGAATCCCAATCATGAAAATCACCCAGTACGCCAGCACCGCAAACAGCAGATTGAATAGCGGACCTGCCAACACCACCATAAAACGCTTCGGCAGCGACTGCCGGTTGAAGGCCAGATGCCTGTCCGCTTCCGGTACTTCGCCTTCACGCTCATCGAGCATTTTTACATAGCCGCCCAGCGGCAACCAGGCAATGACATATTCGGTGGCATCCGGGTTGCGTTGCCAGCGCAGCAGCGGTTTACCGAAACCCAGGGAAAAACGCAGTACCCTGATACCGAGAAAGCGCGCCACGATGAAATGACCGAACTCATGCACGCTGACCAGCACGCCGATGGCGACTATGAACGCCACGATGCTGATGAGGATATTCATGCCATCCGTTCCACTGCATCGGCTGTGGCAGCCGCCGCGATGACGCGCGCGCGCCGGTCGCACTCCAGCACAGCTTCAATGGAATCGGGGGTGGAGGAAGGACATTGCTCCAGCGTGTGGCGCACTACTTCGGCAATGGCCGTGAAGGGCAGCCGTTCCGCGAGAAATGCCTGTACGGCCACTTCGTTGGCTGCATTCAGTGTCACGGGCGCGCTGCCGCCCACCCGCGCGGCCTGGATAGCCAGATCGAGACAGGGGAAGGTGTCCCGGTCGGGAGGCTCAAAATCCAGATGGCCCAATGCGCACAAATCCAGTGCGTGCACGCCCGCCTCCAGTCTCTCCGGCCAGCCCAAGCCGCAGGCAATGGGCGTGCGCATATCCGGATTGCTCAACTGCGCCAGCACCGAACCATCGGTATATTCCACCAAAGAATGCACGATGCTCTGGGGATGCACCACCACCTCGATGCATTCCGGCGCCGCGTTGAATAACCAGCGGGCCTCGATCACTTCCAGCCCCTTGTTCATCAGAGTGGCGGAATCCACTGAAATCTTGCGTCCCATGCTCCACCTGGGGTGTGCACAGGCCTGTGCCGGTGTAACCTCGCGCAATTTCTCCTTGGGCCAGCCGCGGAACGGGCCACCAGATGCGGTAAGCAGGATACGACATACGCCGGCCGGCCAAGCGTCATGCCGCCCACGTGACGGCAGGCATTGGAAAATGGCATTGTGCTCACTGTCTATGGGAATCAGCTCGGTACCCTGTTCCCGAATGGTATTCATGAACAACTGTCCGGCCATCACCAACGCTTCCTTGTTGGCAAGCAGCACGCGTTTGCCGGTATGCGCGGCGGCGAGCGTAGGCAGAAGCCCTGCGGCGCCGACAATGGCAGCCATGATATAGTCATTCTCCGCCAGCTTGGCAACGTCTTCCAGCGCCTGCACACCGGAAAGCACCTGGATATCAAGACCCTGCCGGCTGATCCGTTCACGCAACTGCTGTGCGGGGGCCGCCTCCACCATGACGGCGTAGCGCGGCCGATGTTCCAGGCATTGACGGAATAAGCCTTCCACATCCACGCGCGCTGTCAGGGCAATAACCTGGAATTGGTTGCGATGACGGCTCAGCACATCCAGGGTATGCCTGCCGACGCTGCCGGTGGCACCCAGAATAGTGACACCCCTCATCGCAACCACCCCAGCAACGACACTCCCAGCCAGAAAGCCGGTACCGCCGCCGTCAGACTGTCAATGCGATCCAGCACGCCGCCGTGGCCTGGAAACAGCGCGCCGCTATCCTTCACCCCGGCCTGGCGCTTGAACAGGCTTTCCGAAAGATCACCCACCATGGACAGCCATCCCGTCAGCACGCATACAAGAATAAAGGGAAGCGCGTTACCCGGCGGTATCAGCCGCACACTCAGCAGCGTCACCACCAGCAGGCTGAGCGTACCACCTGCCACCCCTTCCCAGGTTTTGCCGGGGCTCACCGCGGGGGCGAGTTTGTGACGGCCGAAGACTCGACCGGCGAAATAGGCTCCGCTGTCCGCCGCCCAGATCAGCACCAGCGGCAAGAGCAGCAGTACCGGCCGTTGTCCCCGCAAGGCCAGTGCCGCGAACAGGGGCGGAATCAGCGTCAGCCAGCCGCTGAGCGCTTTGCATGGCCGCGGAAAGTCGGCGCGCCACGTCGCAATCCAGATAAGCGCAAACAGCCACCACGCGAGTGCCACCCCGCAGAGGCTGCTGAGTATCCCATCCCATGACCAAGTGCGGCCGGCAAGCACCACGGCTACACACCAGACCGCGGTCAACAGACAATAAAGGATACGCCCGCCTGTGCGCGCATAACCGCAGAGCGCCGCCCATTCCCAGGCGGCAAGCAACGTCAACGCGCTGAAGAGTACCGCTAGCCACGCCGTGGGTGCGAACAGGACCAGCAGCACGACGATGGGCAACAGGATCAGGGCGGTAATGATGCGCTGTTTAAGCACCCGCCTCTTCCTTCACCTGCTCCGGCGTACGACCGAAACGCCGTTGGCGCACGGCGTACCAGTCAAGCGCGGTTTGCAATGCCGGCTCGTCGAAATCCGGCCACAGGCTATCGGTGAAATAAAGTTCCGTATAGGCGAGATTCCACAACAGAAAATTGCTGATGCGCTGTTCACCGCCGGTACGGATGAAGAGATCCGGGTCCGGCAGTTCCGGAAGCACGAGTGCTTGGGACAAGCACACCTCATCAATTTCGTCAGGCCGGATGTGTCCGCTGACCGCCGCAGCGGCCAGTTTATGCGCCGCCTGCACGATATCCCAACGCCCACCATAGCTGGCGGCAATATTCAACGCCAGCCCGGCATTCAGCGCTGTCAATTCTGCGGCACGGTGCATACCGTGCCGCAGATCGGGAGAAAAGGCGTCAAGGGCACCGATGAAACGCAAACGAACATTATTGGCGTGCAATTCCCTGACTTCATCCTCAAGAGCCTTCATCAAAAGGCCCATGAGATTACCGACTTCCCACTGGGGACGCTGCCAGTTCTCGCTACTGAAAGCAAACAGGGTAAGCGCACTGATATGCAGCCGTACACAACTTTCAATAATACGACGGGCAGCGGTAAGCCCGGCGCGATGTCCGGCTTGGCGCGGTAACAGGCGGCGTTTTGCCCAACGGCCGTTACCGTCCATGATGATGGCGATATGCCGTGGCAAAGCGGCGGTTTCAGTCTTGACCATGCCGTTGCACACCCCGTCTGAATGATGCCGCCGCACAGCGCACGGCTGAAAATCATAGCGGCATCACACTTCCAGGAGCTCCGCCTCCTTGGCGGTGAGGATCCTGTCAATATCGGCGATGTGTCGATCGGTAAGCTTCTGGATTTCGTCCTGGGTCCGGCGTTCCTCGTCCTCTGTGATCTTTTTGTCCTTGAGCAGAACCTTAAGTTCCGCGTTGGCATCGCGGCGCACATTGCGCACCGCCACCCGCGCGGCTTCCGCCTCCTGACGCGCCACCTTGATGATCTCACGCCGCCGCTCCTCGGTGAGCTGCGGCATGGGTACGCGAATCACGTTACCAGCCGTGGCCGGTGTAAGGCCCAAATCGGAAGTCATGATGGCTTTTTCGATTACCGGCACCATCTGCTTTTCCCACGGAGTGATGGTAAGCGTGCGCCCATCGGCAGCGGCAACGTTGGCAACCTGATTGAGCGGTACCTCGGAGCCATAATAGGACACGCGAATATGATCCAGCAGGCTGGTATGGGCACGGCCGGTTCGCAGCTTGGCGAGCGCTTCCTTGAGCGTGTCCGCGCTCTTGTGCATGCGTACCGCGGCATTTTTCTTCATATCATCAATCATGACCGCCTCCATTATCCACCTGCGTACCCACATCGCTTGCACCAAGTACGATGCGCATGAAATCACCCGGGCGCGTGAGGTCAAAAACCCTGAGTGGGATATTGTTGTCACGGCACATGACGATGGCGGTGGCATCCATCACCATGAGCTTGTCAGAAAGCACTTGATCAAAAGTCAAATGCGCGTAACGCGTGGCCTTGGGGTTTTTCTTTGGATCGGCGCTGTACACGCCATCAACCTTGGTGGCCTTGAGCAGCAGATTTGCGCCTGTTTCTATGGCGCGAAGACTGGCGGCCGTATCGGTGGTAAAGAACGGGTTGCCGGTACCGGCAGCGAAGATGCAAACACGGCCCTTTTCCAGGTGGCGCACCGCGCGACGGCGAATATAATCCTCACAGAGCTCGTTGGCGCTCAGTCCGGACATCACGCGCACATGCACACCGAGACGCTCCAGCGCATCCTGCATGGCCAGCGCATTCATGATGGTGGCCAGCATACCCATGTGGTCGGCGGTAACCCGGTCCATGCCGGCCCGTGCCAAACCCGCGCCACGAAAAATATTGCCGCCACCGACGACGACGCCCACCTGCACACCCAAGTTGCGTACGTCACGTATTTCCTCGGCAAGACGGCGTATGACGGCTGGATCAATACCATAATCGGCACTGCCCATAAGGGCCTCACCGCTCAACTTAAGGAGTATCCGCTGGTAAGCGGGTATCTGATCTGACATGTCGCAGCCGTTTCACGCGTAAGGGATGTGCAGAGCCCCGCAAAGCGGGGCTCTCGGACTTATACATTGTACCGTAAATACGGCTGGGCGCAGGGTCCGGACCCGCGAGATGGTCTGCGCGAATTTACGCTCTGCGCGCCTGGGCCATCACCTCGGTCGCGAAGTCTTCCTGTTTTTTTTCAATCCCCTCGCCCACTTCAAAGCGGGCAAAGCGCAGAACCTGGGCAGCGCTCCGGGCGAGGAGTTGTTCCACCGTTACATCTGCATCTTTTACGAAGGGCTGGCCCAGCAGCGTTACTTCGGCAAGAAATTTCTTGAGACGGCCTTCCACCATTTTCGCAATGATGGCATCCGGCTTACCGCTTTCTGCCGACTGGGCACGGAAGATCTCACATTCCTTATCCAGCACTTCTGCCGACACCTGTGCAGGCTTGACGCACAGCGGATTGCAAGCGGCCACCTGCATGGCGATATCCTTGGCCAGGGCCGGTGTGCCGCCCTGCATTTCCACCAGTACCCCGATGCGCGCGCCATGGGCATAGGCACCGAGCAATCCGTCACTGGTCTTGAAGCGGGCAAAGCGTCGCACGTTGATGTTCTCGCCAAGCTTGGCTACCAGTTCGCGGCGTACCCTATCCACCGTCTTGCCACCGGCAAGCGGTAAATCACCCAGCGCCTGCGCGTCCACAGGCATATTCGCTAGAACGGCGCGCACTGCACTTGCGGAAAAATCGGCAAAATCCTCGCCATTCGCCACAAAATCGGTTTCACAATTCACTTCTACCATGGCGGCAACATCCCCCGCCACTTGCAGTGCAATGCGCCCCTCCGCGGCGATGCGCCCAGCCTTATTGTCGGCCTTGGCGAGGCCTGCCTTGCGCATACTCTCTATGGCCAAGTCGAGATCGCCTCGGGATTCAGTGAGCGCCTTCTTGCACTCCATCATGCCGGCGCCGGTGCGTTTGCGCAGTTCTTTCACCAATGCAGCAGAAATAGTCATGCTCTAACCTTAAAAAACATTGATTGAATTTGCTGACCGCCTTGCGACGGTCATTCCGTCTCACTACTGCCACTCGCAGCCTTCTTCCCAACCTTCTTGCGCACAATGGGTTTTTTAGCCGGGATTTTCCGGTGTGCTGCGGCTTTAGGTGCCGGAGCTTCCTCTCCATCGGCTTTGGGTATCACAACCGGCTGCGGCATTGCATGTGTTTCCAAGGCGGGTTTTTCCGCCGGCTTGCGCCGGACAGGGGGTTTCTTGGCCGTCATCTTTTTCCGGCCACGGCCGCGCTTGGGATTACCGTGTTCATCCAACTCCACGAACTCGTCCTCATCACCCGCAAGCTGCGGCAATGCCTCTTTTCCGGCCAACACGGCATCGGCAATGCCCTGGGTGTACAGTTGCACCGCCCGGATGGCATCGTCGTTGCCGGGAATGACATAATCAATGCCATCAGGGGAATTATTGGTATCGACAATGCCGACGAGCGGGATACCGAGTTTGCGCGCCTCACTCACGGCGATCTTTTCATGGCCTACGTCAATGACGAACAACGCATCGGGTAGCGCGCCCATTTCCTTGATGCCGCCGAGGCTCTTCTCGAGTTTTTCCATCTCGCGGTGCAAGCGGATTACTTCCTTCTTGCCAAGACGTTCAAAAGTTCCGTCCTGCGACTGTAGCTCCAATTCCTTCATGCGGCGGATGGACTGGCGCACGGTCTTGAAATTGGTGAGCGTGCCGCCCAACCAGCGCTGGCTTACGTGCGGCATGCCACAGCGCTGCGCTTCCTGGGCCACAGTCTCGCGGGCCGCGCGTTTGGTGCCTACAAACAGCAGGCTACCGCCATCGGCCACCAGGCGTTTCACGAATTCCAGTGCCTCGTGGTAGAGGGGTAGCGTCTTTTCCAGATTGATGATGTGAATTCGACTGCGTTCACCGAAGATAAAGGGAGCCATCTTCGGGTTCCAGTAGCGGGTCTGGTGACCAAAATGCACGCCAGCTTCCAGCATCTGGCGCATGGACAGAGTCGCCATGAGTCAATACTCCTGATGATTGGGAACGTAATACGCTCCCGGGGTTAAGCCTCCATACGCCCCATATCGCAACCCTGACTCTTGCGAGCCGGCGGGCACCCCTGCGACATGTGCCGACGTATGTGTGGGTTATTTGCCAAAAAAGGCGGCGCTTTATACCATATGGCGCCTGTAACAGCAACGCCGGCAAGGGTTTACGTCGTCCCGGTAAGCATCAGCGCGAACGGATCCCCATGCCAGTAACCATCAAGACCCCCGAAGAACAGGACAAGATGCGTGTCGCCGGCCGCCTTGCCGGCGAAGTGCTGGACATGATCGGACCGCACGTGCAACCGGGGATAACCACCGATGAGTTGGACCGGCTCTGCTACGATTATATCGTCAACTCCCAGCAGGCCATCCCAGCCAACGTAGGCTACAACGGCTTCCCCAAGACCATCTGTACCTCCGTCAACCATGTGGTATGTCACGGTATCCCCAACGACAGGAAACTCAAGGATGGTGACATCGTCAACATTGATGTGACCGTTATCAAGGATGGTTGGCATGGCGACACCAGCAAGATGTATTTCGCAGGAGAACCGTCGGTACTTGCGAAACGCCTGGTGCAGGTAACACACGATGCCATGCTAACCGGTATCGAAAGCGTAAAACCCGGTGCCCGCCTCGGGGCCATCGGCTACGTCATTCAGCAATATGCAGAGAATCACGGTTTTTCGGTGGTACGCGAATATTGCGGTCACGGGATCGGCCGCATTTATCACGAGGATCCGCAGGTACTGCATTACGGCACACCCGGAACCGGTCTGGAACTGAAACCCGGCATGACCTTTACCATCGAGCCTATGATCAATGCCGGCAAACGTCACGTACGCTTGCTGCCTGATGGCTGGACCGTGGTCACCAAGGATCATGCGCTTTCAGCCCAATGGGAGCACACCATACTGGTCACGCATACCGGCCATGAGATTCTCACCGTACGCGCGGGCGGCGAAGTATGATGCCGCCTGCTGAATTCGCTTGAACGCCCTTCCCGCCGACGCCTTCCTTGTTCCGGACATCCCGGAACTGGATCACGCCCTGCGTACTGGAGCAAAGCCGCTACCGCTGTTGCGTCGGATCCTGCAGCAGGGAGATGCCGCATTAAATCGTTACTTCACTGCGGGTGTATCTGTTGGTCAGCTGGTGCATGCACGCGCCATACTGGTGGATGCAGTATTAACACGCGCCTTCGATGTGCACCTTGCCGATGCGGCTGGCAAATTGACGTTGGTAGCGGTCGGCGGCTACGGGCGCGGCGAACTGCATCCGTATTCCGATGTGGATATCATGATCTTGCTGCACGAACAGAATCGTGAATCGCAGCGCACGGTCATCGAAAAATTCATCGCCCTGCTCTGGGATACCGGCCTTGCGGTGAGCCACAGTGTACGAACTCTGGACGAATGTGTCAGGGAAGCGCAGGCGAACGTGACGGTTGCCACCAATCTCATGGAGTCACGTCTGCTTGCTGGCGATATGTCTCTGTTCAGCTCCATGCGAAATCTGACCGGGCCAGCGAAAATCTGGCCCTCAGCAATGTTCTTTACCGCCAAACGGCGTGAACAGCAGCAACGTCACGAAAAGTTCCACGATACCGCATACCGACTTGAACCCAATGTAAAAGAGGGGCCGGGCGGCCTGCGGGATATACAGATGATTGGCTGGGTGGCACAACGTCACTTTGACGCAGAAACGCTGCATGACCTGGTACACCATGGGTTTCTCACGGAAAGCGAATACGTCACCCTGATGCAAGGGCAGATTTTCTTGTGGAAACTGCGCTTTGCACTGCACATGCTCAGTGGGCGGCGTGAAGACCGGCTGTTGTTCGACGCGCAACTGAAACTGGCGCATCAGTTCGGCTACCGTGATGCACCACAATCTCTGGCGGTGGAGCAGTTCATGCAGGACTACTATCGCACCATCAAGCAGTTGGGCCTGCTGAATGAGATGCTGTTGCAACTGTTGGAGGAGGCCATCCTGGGAACGACGGCGGAAGCCACGCTGTTAACGGATGATTTCGAGGCACGTAACGATTTTCTGCATGCGCACGACCCCAAGCTGTTCACACGCCGTCCTACCGCTCTTCTGGAATTATTTCACGTGCTCGAACAGCACCCACGGCTCAAGGGTGTAGGTGCTACCACTCTCCGGCAATTACGCCACAGTCTGCCGCTTATTGATGACCGCTTCCGGGCGGATGCAAAAAACCGCGGACTTTTCCTGCAAATTCTGCGTGAACCCCGGGGAGTCACCCACGAATTACGCCGCATGAACCGCTACGGCGTGCTGGGATGTTATCTGCCGGCTTTTGGCCAGATTGTCGGACGTATGCAGTATGACCTGTTTCATGCTTACACCGTGGATGAGCACACCCTGTTCGTAATCAGCCACCTGCGTCGCTTTGCCTTGGCGCATTACGACCACGAATTTCCGCTTTGCAGTCAGATCATGCAGCGGCTTCCCAAGCCGGAACTCGCCTATCTGGGTGCCCTGTTTCATGATATCGCCAAGGGCCGCGGCGGTGATCATGCGGAGCTGGGGGCGCAGGAGGCGGAGGCCTTTTGCCTGAATCACGGTCTCAGCCGTTATGATTCCCACCTGGTGAAGTGGTTGGTTCAACATCACCTGCTGTTGTCATTGACCGCGCAAAAGAAGGATATCGGCGACCCGCGGGTGGTGCATGACTTTGCCCTGCAGGTGGGGGATCAGTTGCATCTGGATTACCTTTATGTACTCACCGTCGCCGACGTGCGCGGCACCAACCCGGACCTGTGGAACTCCTGGAAAGCGAGCCTGTTCAGTGAGCTCTATCGCTATGCCGGCCAAGCGCTGCGCCGGGGATTGGAAAGCCCCATCGATAAGGAGGAATTGCTGCATGAGGTCCGGGAAAGCACGCTCAAGCTGCTGCGGGACCAGGGCATGGCGGCACAGGATGCGTTAGCGGCCTGGACGCTGTTCTCGGAAGAATACTTCCTGCAACATACGCCGGATGAGATTGCCTGGCATACCCTCAACTTGGCTGGATGCCTGGGTAAAGGCACACCTGTGGTGTTTCTGCGTCAGCAGATGCAGCGTGGCGGCACCGCGGTGTGCATTTACTCCAGTCAGGATGAATTCGTATTCGGCCGCGTGACTGCGGCTCTCGCACAACTGGAGGTAACGGTAATCGAGGCGCGCATGGTTCCCATGCATAACAGTGATCGCCTGGATACTTATATAGTTCTGGAGGATAACGGAGAATCAATTCTCGAAGCGGAGCGCCTGAGGGAAATCGAGCAGACACTGCGGCACGAGATCAAGCGGCGTAATGCCGCCCCTATTACGGTCACGCGGCGTGCCCCGCGACAGGTGCGCATGTTCACCACCCCGACGCAGGTACAATTCACAGATGATCCCGTCAATCATCGCACGGTTCTCGAAATCAGCGCCGGCGACCGGCCGGGTCTGCTTTCGCTCATAGGCCAAGCTCTCAGGGCCTGCGATATCCGTCTGCAGAATGCGAAAATAACCACCGTCGGCGAACGCGCCGAGGATGTATTCTTCATCACCGATACCCAAAACCGGCCGCTGCACGACCCGGCGGTCCGGCAGCGATTGCACGCCGCACTCATGGCATGCATCGGCGAAGCGAGTTGAAGTGTACAACCCGACCAAGCATCCGATATGAATCCCGACCTGAAGAAACTATTCCCGTACCCTTTCGAACGCCTGGCGCAGCTCAAACAGGGTATTGCACCCCCGCCAGAACTCGCACATATCGCCCTATCCATCGGGGAACCCAAGCATGCGCCACCGGAGTTCGTGTTGCAGGCCTTGCGCGAACACTTGCAGGGTCTCAACGCGTATCCGCTGGCCAAGGGCCTGCCGGAACTGCGCCAAGCCATCGCCCACTGGCTCACACGCCGCTTCCATCTCAAGGCGGGGCGTGTGGATCCCGAACGCCACGTGATCCCGGTCAGTGGCACCCGTGAAGGCCTGTTTGCCTTTGCCCAGGCAGTGGTGGACCGATCCACAACCCCCCTGGTACTGATGCCAAACCCGTTCTACCAGATTTACGAGGGCGCAGCCTTCCTGGCCGGCGCAGAGCCCTGCTACATGAACACGCTGGAAGAAAATGCGTTCCTGCCGGATCTGGACGCGGTGCCGGAAAGTGTGTGGAAACGCTGTCAGCTCCTATATATATGCACCCCCGGCAACCCTACCGGCGCGGTCATGGATCTCGCCTATTTGAGCCGCGTCATCGAGCTGGCCGATCGCTACGGTTTTATAGTCGCATCCGATGAGTGCTATGCGGAAATCTATCTGGATGAGGCCAACCCGCCGCCGGGATTGTTGCAAGCCTGTGAATATATCGGCCGCCATGATTTCAAGCGCTGTGTGGTGTTCCACAGCCTGTCGAAGCGCTCAAGCCTGCCAGGCCTGCGTTCAGGTTTCGTGGCGGGCGACGCCGAAGTGTTGGCGCAATTCCTTTTGTACCGCACCTACCACGGCTGCGCCGTGCCCATTCCAGTGCAGACAGCGAGCGTGCGTGCCTGGGAAGACGAGAAGCACGTGACAGACAACCGCCGCTTGTATCAGAAAAAATTCACCTCCGCCATGGAAATCCTGGGTCCGGTCATGGACGTGCACTACCCATCAGCAGCATTTTATCTCTGGCCACGCATACCGGTGGATGACGAGAGTTTCACCAGGGGGTTATTCGCCCGGCAGAACGTCACCGTGCTGCCCGGCACCTATCTATCGCGCAGCACTCCGCAGAACGACCCCGGCAAGTATCGCGTGCGCATCTCTCTGGTGGCGCCGTTCAAGGAATGCACCGAAGCGGCACAGCGCATCCGAAACCATGTGGAATCCCTATGAGCACCACGCCGATCTCCACTATCAGCCAGATAATCAATATTGCCTTTGAAAAGCGCGACGGGATCACATCGACGAATGTCTCTGCTGAGGTGCGTCAGGCCGTGGAAGCGGCCATCGGCTTGCTAAATCGCGGGGAAGTGCGCGTGGCGGAAAAGCAGGATGGCCACTGGATTGTGCATGCGTGGCTGAAGAAAGCAGTGCTGCTGTATTTCCGCACGCAGTCCAACCAGATCACGGATGGTGGCAACACACACTATTACGACAGGATACCACTCAAGTATGCGGCCCACACCCAAACGGAATTTGCCCGTGAAGGCGCACGCATTGCGCCACCCGCCACCGTGCGTTATGGTGCTTACCTTGCGCCGGATGTGGTACTGATGCCCTCCTATGTGAATATTGGTGCCTATGTCGGCGGCGGCAGCATGGTGGACACCTGGGCCACTGTCGGCTCCTGCGCGCAGATCGGACGGAACGTGCACATCTCTGGCGGCGTGGGTATTGGTGGCGTGCTGGAACCGGTGCAGGCGAGGCCCACCATCATCGAGGACGACTGCTTCATCGGTGCGCGCTCGGAAATCGTGGAAGGAGTGACAATTGAGGAAGGCGCAGTCATCTCCATGGGCGTGTTCATCGGCCAGAGCACGCGCATCTACGACCGCGAAAGCGGCAAGACTCTCTATGGCTTGGTGCCGGCCGGTGCGGTGGTAGTCCCCGGCAGCCTGCCCTCACCAGACGGCCGTTACAGCCTTGCTTGTGCCGTGATCGTCAAGCGCGTGGACGCCAAGACGCGCGCCAAGGTTGGCATCAATGAACTCTTGCGCGGGATCCGTTGATGAGCGCGGTGCTGGAACTGGCGAAGGAACTCATCGCCCGGCCATCGCTCACGCCAGACGATGCTGGTTGCCAACAGATTATTGCCGCGCGCCTCGCCCGGCTCGGTTTCAGAATCGAGCATTTGCGTTTCGGCCAAGTGGACAATCTCTGGGCACGTTACGGTACTGAACGACCGCTGCTGGTATTCGCCGGTCATACCGACGTGGTGCCCACCGGCCCGCGTGAGCAATGGCATTCTGACCCTTTCACGCCTACCGTGAAAGACGGTCTGCTCTACGGACGCGGTGCCGCCGATATGAAGAGCGGCCTCGCCGCCATGGTGGTGGCGGTCGAACAATTTCTTGCTGCCAAACCCAAACTGCACGGCAGCCTGGCTTTTCTCATCACCAGTGACGAGGAAGGTCCCTCGGTGGACGGCACCATAAAAGTGATCGAATGGCTGAAACGGCGCGGCGAGAAAATTGACTGGTGTGTGCTGGGTGAACCGTCCTGTCTGGAAAAATTCGGCGATATCATCCGTCACGGCCGCCGCGGCTCACTCACTGGATTACTCACGATCCACGGCATTCAGGGTCATGTGGCCTATCCCGAACGTGCCGACAATCCCATTCACCGCGTATTGCCGGCACTTGCGGAACTCTGCGCGACGCAGTGGGATATGCGCCCCAACCCGCATTTCCCGCCCACCAGTTTCCAGATTTCCAATTTCCATTCCGGCACTGGCGCCGGCAACGTGATCCCAGGCGACGCTGCCATTCGTTTCAATTTCCGTTATTCCACCGCTGTTACAGACGCGGAACTGCGACAGCACACAGAAGATACCCTCAGGCAGCACGGCGTGCGTTATTCAATCGAATGGCGACCTATGGGCGAGCCATTCCTGACCACACCAGGAAAGCTAAGCAACATCGTGCAGGATGCGGTCGAGAAAGTAACCGGCCTGCGGCCCAAGCTCGACACCGGCGGCGGCACTTCCGACGGCCGCTACATCGCACCCACTGGCGCTGAAGTCATTGAATTTGGCCCGACAAACGCCAGCATTCATAAGATTGATGAGTGCGTGGCGGTCAGCGAACTCGATCGGCTTGCTATTTTCTACCGCGATATCGCATCAAAACTTTTGGCTTGAGACTTCATCTAGATCGGGATGACTCTTCGAAAGCTAACAACTTAAGAATCAAAAGCTCTGTTCTGGGGTCGGTGTTCTCGCTCTTAGCCAAGTACCCACTACAACACAACAAAAACAACCTAACGAGCGCGATGATAATAATCACTGTGTCAACAACCGTATAAGCCAAGAGCAGCATGGCTTATCCTGCGTGCGAAGAGCGCAGCCTCAAAGCATTCATCGACAGATTATTAGCTCTTGGATCATGGAGCGCCGTCAAAACGCGAATAAACCGTTGTACCTCACGGTCTTCGCGTTCCTCACCCTCTGTAAGCAGCGACATATGCATCAGGTTTACGCTCGCAAAAATAATCGCTAATCCGCTTACAACCATAACTTCGAAGGGAGTCTTGGCAACACGATATGCAACTAAGACCACGATAATGCCAAATATTGCTGTCGCAATTCGCAGCAGATAACGAAATACTTCAGTCATTACGTCTTCATCCTTACGATAAAAGCACTAAGAAATATTTACATTTCGTTGTGAATCTTAGCCACGCCTTTTGACCAATACCAGTTCACCACCAACCCGCCCACGCCCAGGATCACGAACCAGATCAGCACCCATTCCGGCATGCTGAGCCCCAGGAAACGCCAGGTGACTACCGAGCAGTCGGCAGTGCCGGTAAAGGCCTTGACGATGAACTGGTTGAGCGGCAGGGTCTCGAACATGTAGTTCAAGCCGGGGCCGCAGGGCGGCGTGAGGTAGTCAGGCAAATGCTGCACATAGATATGCCGGATGGATACCGCCGAACCGGCGCAGGCGACAAGCAGCAACAGAGTGCCGTAGATACGCGCACCCACGGCCTTGGGGTGATGCAGCAGTGCGATCAAAAAGATACCACCCAGGGTAATCATGGCGATACGCTGAAAGATGCACAGCACGCAGGGTTCCAAACCATCGTGGAACTGCGAATAGTAGGCATACACCATCAGCAGCACACAGATCAGGAACCCGGCAAGATTTCCAAGGCGGCGTAAAGGCATGCAAATCTCCTCGCCCTAATCATGCCCGGCAACAGGCAAGACGGCATTCATTTTCTGTTAAAAACCCGGAAACCTGTGCTTCAGGGCCGCTCGTGCACTTCGCGTTCCATTACCTCAAAGCCGGCATGGCGAACATCCTTGCCCTGCACCAGATAGACCACATACTCGCATATGTTCTTGGCGTGATCGCCGATGCGCTCCAGGGCGCGTGCCGACCACATGACATCCAGCACCTGCCTGATGGTGCGCGGATCCTCCATCATGAAGGTGATGGATTGCCGCGTCAGAGCCTCGTATTCATCATCCACACGTGCATCCTCGCGCGCCACATGCACCGCCGCTTCTGCGTCCATGCGCGCAAACGCATCCAGGGCATCATGTACCATGCCCTGCGCATGACCGCCAAGATGCTGTAAGGCTACATAACGGTCACCGGCCCGCTCCATCTCGGCGAGACGCGCGGCAAAACGGCCGATTTTCTCCGCCTCATCGCCAATGCGTTCCAGATCGGTAATAGTCTTGATGATGGCGAGGATCAGGCGCAGGTCACTGGCGGCCGGTTGACGGCGCGCTAAAATCCGGCTGCATTCCTCGTCAATGGCAACCTCCATCTGGTTGACCTTGTAGTCTTGCTGCTCAATACTGCGTCCGAGTTCGCTGTCGCTCTCCGTTAACGCGCGTAAGGCGTCTGAAATCTGCTGTTCCACCAGCCCGCCCATGGTTAGCACGTGATTACGGATATTTTCCAGCTCTTCATTGAACTTCTGGGAGATATGATGTGTCAGGTTCAGCTTATTCATGGCGAATGCCTCGGAATATCAGTGCTACAACACCGGCACACAGTATACGCAAGCCAGAGAATAAACGCATACCTCAGCCTGTGCCGGCTTTGTCCGCTTCGCGGCGTACACGTTCACGCGTAAACCTGCAGCTGAAGACACTGCCGCGTCCGGGCTCACTGCTGATGGCAAGGGAAGCTCCATGGTGCTGCAGTACGTGCTTGACGATGGCCAGTCCAAGCCCGGTACCGCCGCTGGCGCGATGACGGGACTTGTCTACACGGTAAAACCGCTCAGTGAGGCGTGGAATATGCTCCGCCGGAATGCCGATGCCGGTATCAGACACAGTGAATTGGGCTGCTTCGCCTTCCTGCTTCCAGCTCAGCGTCACTTTTCCGCTTGCCGGCGTGTAGTTCATGGCATTAAATAACAGGTTGGAAAACGCGCTGTAAATCTCACGTTCAGCGCCAAGCAGAAACAGCATCTCGTCCACTTCCAATAGGATATCCCGCGGACCACAACCCAGGGACAAGGCTTCTTCACATATGCGCCGAATGAGAGCCGGCACATCTACTGGCGAATAAGGCGCCTCGTGCTGCTCATTTTCAAGGCGGGACAGCTCCAGTAAATCACTCACTATCGCGGTCATGCGCGCGGCCTGATGCAGCATTTCCTCCAGCGGCTTGCGCCAGTCCTGCATCAATTGCGCATCCTCATGCATTGCCTCCAGATAACCGCTCATGACGGTCAGCGGTGAACGCAACTCGTGTGATGCATTGGCAACGAATTCACGGCGCATTTCCTCCAGCCGGCGCAGACGGGTTGTATCGCGTACCAGAACCAGCCGCTGCTCAAGGCCATATGGGACGATGCGCAGGGTCAGATGCTGGGTACGCGAGAACGGTGAAACCAGGGATACCGGCTCGTCGTAATGATTATCCCGCAGGTAGCGGATGAAATCCGGATGCCGCATCAGATTGGGGAGACGTTGCCCCACATCCTGCGGAACACGCAGATGCAAAAGCCGACCCGCTGCCTCATTGAGCCAGCGGATTTCGCCCGTGTGATTCATGATGATGACGCCATCCGGCATAGCGGTGGTGAAATTGCGGATTTCACGCAGCAGCTGCACCAGATGCCGCTTGCGTGTGCGCTCGCGCCGCCGCAGCAGATAAATATGGTTACAGATTTCGCCCCAGACACCCGTGGTCGTCGGCGAATTAAATCGCCGGCCGCGACCCAGCCAACGCTCCAACCTATATAAGTTGACGATATTCCAGACGAGATATATCGAGACCGCGATAAACAGCCATATGCCGATATGGCCGAAGATTCCGCCCGTCAACATTGCCACCGCAAGCAGCAACGCCAAACGCAGCATCTCCTGTGGCCAACTTTGACTCACTTGCTGTCCCGTTGCGTCCCAGGCGAGAAACGATACCCTGCACCACGTACTGTCTCAACATACTGGGCGCAACCATGTTCTTCCAGGACGCGCCGCAGACGCCGGATATGCACATCCACGGTTCGCTCTTCCACATATATACCGCTCCACATGCGATCAAGAACCTGAGCGCGGCTGAACACGCGCTCCGGGTGAATCATGAAGAATTTCAGCAAACGATATTCTGTCGGCCCAAGGATAACTTCCCTGCCATTGATGGTGACACGATGGCTGACGGTGTTCATGTCTATGGCGCCAGACACCAGCCGTTCTTCGTGATTACTTGTGCGACGCAGTACCGCTTCTATGCGCGCCACCAGTTCGCGTGCAGAGAATGGCTTGGTGACATAGTCGTCGACACCACTCTGCAAGCCCGTGACCTTATCATCCTCTGCTGCCCGCGCCGTAAGCATGATGATGGGAAGTTCGCGCGTGGCTTCATCCCGGCGCAGTGCACGTGCGAATTCCAGTCCACTCATGTCCGGCAGCATCCAGTCCAGCAATAACAGGTCCGGCAGCCGGTCTGCAATGACCGTACGTGCTGCGGTGCAGTCACCCGCCTCCATCACTTGGTAACCCACCCGCTTCAGGCCAAAGCTCACCATTTCCCGCAGCGCGCGTTCATCCTCGACGATCAGAATGTTTTTTTCCACCATGAATCTGCCACGTCTCTGTGACCGCTGTATTAAAACAGCGGCGTATGACAAGCCGGTTACAGCGGGGACTTCGGCCACGCCACCCGTTCACGGAGATACACGGGCACCGCCGCCTCCGCGTCCACGGCCTGCCCTCGCGCCAACGCCTGCCTGGCAAGGGCGGCAATATCGCGTGCCGCCGGTAACAGCGTGTCGTCCTGACCTGCCATTGCCGAACCCAGCCGCTCCATGAGTGTCTTCCCATGAACGCGTAAACCCGGGCCCGCTGCAAACCAGGGGCCCGCATCGGGCAAATGCATCCTTTCCGGCGTGACTAGCAACTCCTCCCCGCCAGCGCTGGTACTGCCTTCAGCAGATACCTTGTAGGTGCAGTAATACACTTCACCCATGCGCGCATCCAGACAGGACAGTATCCTGCTACTGTTATGCAGGCGGTGTGCGCCCACCGCCAGGGCCATGAGATCCGACACCGGTACCACAGGCAGATCCACCCCAAAGGCCAGGCCCTGGATCATCGCTGCCGCCACGCGCACGCCTGTGAACCCTCCAGGACCTCGCCCGAAAGCCAGGGCATCGAGTTGCGCAAGCGAGACGCCCGCCGTGGAAAGCAAGGCTTCCACCATGGGTAAAATCAACTCCGCATGCGCACGCACCGCGGTTTGGCAGCGCTCCTCAATATGATCTTCAATCATCAGTGCTGCTGAACAACGCTGCGTCGCGGTATCCACTGCCAGTATTTTCATACCGGCACCTGCCGCACACAAATTGGCAGAATGCGCGCAAGAAACGTCTGCACTTCCTCCAATTTTCGGGTACGTTGCATGGGTGGCAAGCTCTCCAGGAACAACTTGCCGTAGCCCTTTTGTGTCACGCGCGGATCGCACAACATCAACACGCCGGTATCCGTATCGTCACGGATAAGTCTTCCCACGCCTTGCTTGAGAGCAAGGACTGCCTGTGGTAACTGATACTCGATGAATGGCTCATGTCCCTGACGTGCGAGCGCTGCGAGACGGGCCTTCATAACCGGATCACCTGGTGACGCGAACGGCAGCCGGTCGATCACCACCAGCGACAGTGCCGGTCCCTTTACGTCCACTCCTTCCCAGAAACTGGCCGTCCCCAGGAGTACCGCATTGCCCAGTTCGCGGAAGCGCTCCAACAAGCGCCGTCGGGGCGCTTCGCCCTGCACCAGCAGGGGGAAATCCAACCGGCCCCGCAGTTGCTCCGCCGCTTCCTGCAAAGCCCGATGGCTGGTGAACAGCAGGAAAGCGCGACCACCGCTCGCACGGATCACCGGCAATGCCGCCCGCACCACAGCCGAGGTATAGCCAGGTATATTCACATCAGGCAGGTTGGATGGAAGATAGAGCAACGCGTTATTCTCATAATCGAACGGGCTGCCGAGCAAAAGCTCCTGTGTCTCCGCAAGTCCGAGCCGCTCGCGAAAGTGTGCAAACCCTCCGTTAATGGACAGGGTGGCGGATATAAAGATCCATGCACAATGCGTCTCCTGCATACACGCCTGAAAGCGATCAGCCGCATCCAGCGGTGTCAAGTTGAGGCTGAAGCCACGGCCATGTCGTTCGACCCAGCGCACATGTTCCTCAGCCTGATCTTCCTCGACAAATTGCCCCAAACGCGTGGTGACGCCTGCCATCCGCTGCCGGCAGTTATCCATCCCCGTTGAGCGTTCAGCAAGCATTTCCAGGGCCTGCCCCAATTGCTGCAGAGTTGTATCCAGCGCATGTAGCGCCGTCTGCAGGCCTTGCTGAGGATGCAACTCTCGCCATTCAGTCCGGCTTGCCACCTGGCTGAAGCGCTGTTGCAGATCGGTAAGGGACGTTTCCACCTTTGCCAGTCCACTTTCAAAGCCTGGCGTGTCCGCGGCCGTCTCCCGGTATTCCCGCCGGGTATCTTGTACCAGTTCCTGGAGCTGCCGGCTGGAGAGGCCCATGCTGAAATGTTGTGTGGCGATATCCGGCAGCTGATGAGCCTCATCCACAATGACCGCGTCCACGCCAGGCAGCAGCGCGCCGAAGCCTGCCTCCTTGAGCAGCATGTCGGCCAACAGCAAGTGATGGTTAACCACCACAATATCCGCTGCCTGTGCACGACGGCGCGCCTCAATCACGAAACAACGCGCATATTCCGGGCATCCCTGGCCGAGACAATTCTCCGCTGTGGATGTGACTTGGGACCAGACAGGAGAATTTTCAGGTACAGCGCCAAGCTCTGCGATTTCACCGCTGTGTGTGTCACGCGCCCAATCCCCGATATGAGCGAGTTCGCGCACACTCCCCGTTTTATCGAACAGCCCTTCGTTGCTGTTCAGAATACGTCCGAGACGATGACGACAGAGATAATTGGATCGACCCTTGAGCAAGGTCATTTTCACCGGCATACCCAGTACCTCGCGTACCGCCGGTAAGTCACGGTGGTATAACTGGTCCTGGAGTGCGCGCGTACCGGTGGAAATCAGGATGCGTTTCCCTGAAAGCAGCGCTGGTATGAGGTAGGCAAAGGTCTTGCCCGTGCCCGTACCCGCTTCCGCAATCAGAGTATCCTGCTTTGACAGTGCGCGTCCCACTGCCGCGGCCAGCACCTGCTGTGTAGTGCGCGGAGCAAATCCAGGCAATTTCTCCGTCAATACGCCATCCGTACCCAGCAACTCGGAATAGTCAGAGGTGCTCCGGAGAGAACTCATGTCCTGCATGATTGAAGCACGGACTGTCAGGGTGCAAGGTCCAAGGGTGATTTCTTGAGTGCGTCCACCTGTGTCTGACTCAGCACACTTTGCTGGGCATCCATTTGCAGCACGGCGTTACGCAGTGCGAGTATCTTATCCCGGTTTTCCAGCTGCCTGAAGTCTCTTGGGTCAGCCGCTAAGGCGACTAATAACGCAATATCCTGCGGTTGCAGTTGCACAAATGGTTTCTTGAAATAAGCCAGGCTGGCTGCGGCAAATCCACTAATCAGCTGGCCGTTGCGTCGCCCCAAATTGACATCATTGATAAAGGCTTCAAGAAGATCAGTGCGGGAATAACGCAACTGCAAAGCCACTGACATTATGGCGGTGGAAGGAGCAGAGCCGTCTGGAAAATATATGCGCACCAAACGGCTGGTCAGTGGGCTAAGGGTTATATTGCTGTTATTGTAGAAGTTTGGATCCATGGCAGCCAATAATGTATTCGGAAGAAATTGCGTGGTAGTCTGCAAATTCAAGGTCACGCGATTATGACCTAGCGCATTCGCTGTGCGATCAGCGGTAAAGCGGTTATCAACTTGGTGGGTCAGCCAGCCTGCATAGCCAAGTGCGGCTATGATGACCAGAACTATGGCCATCAACACAATAAGCACTCCATAGGATTTGCGTTTGGCAGTTGATTTTTTCGTGGCTCGCTCACGCCGCCGACGGATCACCCGCTGGGTGTCGTCACTGCGCCGCTTGAGAACCTCCCTGATGGTGTGCTCGCCCATAACCAGCCCTTGTTATAGAATACCGAAAAGCATCTTGACAACATTCTAGCATCCATGCATGCCGCTCGCGTGCCATGACGCGACTGAATAGAGGCTTCCTTTACCCGCCGGATGTCGTGAGCGTTATAATATTGACTTTGTAGAGCTCGGGCGCACCCAACCTGCCTTATATCCACCCCCAACCCACGGGATAGCAATGACCAATAATAGAGCGCTTTCTGACTGGGTCGTGCAGGTGGCACGCCACACCCAACCAGACCGCATACACTGGTGCGATGGTTCGGATACCGAGTATGGGGGCTTGGTGGAGGAAATGCTTGGGAGCGGCATGCTCCAGGAGCTCAACCAGAAAACCTACCCTAACTGCTATCTGCACCGCTCCAATCCGCAGGACGTGGCACGGGTGGAGCATCTTACCTTCATCTGCAGCCACAGCAAAGACGATGCCGGTCCCAACAACCACTGGATAGACCCCGCCGAGGCTCATACCCGCATGCATGCCCTGTTCGAGGGTAGCATGCGCGGTCGAACGCTCTACGTGATTCCCTACTGCATGGGGCCAATTGATTCACCGCTGGCCCGCTGCGGGGTGGAACTCACCGATAGCCCCTATGTGGCAGCAAACATGCGCATCATGACACGTATGGGAGCTGCCGCGCTGACGCGCATCGAGCGCGAGGGCGAGTTTGTCAGAGGACTGCATTCTGTGGGCGATCTCAATCCGGAACGCCGTTTCATCATGCATTTTCCCGAAGAGCTCTCCATTCAAAGTTTTGGCTCCGGCTACGGCGGCAACGCGCTGCTCGGCAAGAAATGCCATGCGCTACGCATCGCCAGCTGGCAGGCACGGCAGGAAGGCTGGCTCGCCGAACACATGCTGATCGTCGGCATTGAAAATCCCCAGGGTGAAGTGCATTACGTGGCGGCGGCTTTCCCCTCCGCCTGCGGCAAAACCAATCTCGCCATGCTGGTCCCGCCGGAATCCCACAGGGGCTGGAAAATATGGACCATCGGTGATGATATCTGCTGGATGCATCTCGGCAAGGATGGCAGGCTGTGGGCCATCAACCCGGAAGCGGGGTTTTTCGGCGTGCTGCCCGGTACCAACCCCAAGACTAACAAGAATGCTTACGACATGATCACTCACGACACGATTTTCACCAACGTGGCGCTGACCAAGGACAACCGGCCTTGGTGGGAAGGGCTGAAGGAAGGTTCCCCGGTAGTGGACTGGCAAGGTCGTCCATATGATGGCAGGAATGGCTCGGCCGCCCATCCGAACTCGCGCTTCACGGTATCGGCAAAGCAAAATCCCAGCTATTCGCCGAAATCAGAGGATCCAAACGGTGTGCCCATCTCTGCCATCATCTTCGGTGGGCGACGCGCTGAAGTAGCCCCGCTGGTGTACGAGGCACGGAACTGGGCTCACGGCGTACTGATGGGCGCCAGTGTTGCCTCCGAAACCACCGCCGCTGCCACCGGCCAAGTAGGCGTGGTACGTCGCGACCCCATGGCCATGAAACCCTTCTGTGGTTATAACTTCGCCGATTACTGGAACTACTGGTTATCATTTGCCGGAAAGTCAGCGAACTTGCCAAAAATTTTTCATGTGAACTGGTTCCGCCAGGACAAGGATGGCAAATTCATGTGGCCGGGGTTTGGTGAAAACCTGCGCGTGCTGCGCTGGATTCTTGACCGTTGCGATGGCAAGACGCAGGCTCAAGACACCGCTATCGGCTATGTACCGACAGGCGAGGTCATTGATACCCGTGGCCTGAACGTGGACGTCGAAACCATGCGGGCATTGCTGGAAGTGGACCCTGACAAGTGGCGGGAGGAAATGCAAACACTCCATGAGTATTTCCGTAGCTACGGAGAGCGCCTGCCATCAAAGCTGAGGGAGGAGCATCGGCAGGTGACTGCTGCTTTATCCCGATAATCCTTCTTGGTAGCGGATAAAATCTCCGCCTGATGCAATCTTTCTGCCAATGCAGCAGGTGCAGCCTACTGATGCTGCTCTGTCACTGTGTCACTGTGGTTACTGGCAAGCAATTCCGGCCGCACATAGGTACCGCGTGAGGAAACATCCATCAGGTTTACACGCCTGTTTTCGCTGATTTCAACGATCAGATGCTGCCTAGAAACATCAGTATGGCCATGATCCAACTGGATATCACACTGGGATGAGCGACCGATGCTGTTGCGTCCCACCTTCAGCGGGTAAGCGCTGCCCGCCTTACTCTCCTTGAGCACAACAGCCTCGCCCCGTTTAGCTAGCCGGTAGCGGGTAGTCCCCAGAAAAACAGTGATATCCGGCTTTTCCTGCATATCCACCTCCACGATATGGCAATGTGGCAGGCGCGAATATTTTTCCAACAAAACATCTCCGGATAGCGCAGATATTTCGTCCTTCCCTGTGCGGCGGAGAGCAGCCGTCAAGGGAGGTTCATTGCTTCCGGATCGCTCCTGATGCTGGCGAAATCCGTCCAGAGCATCACGGCGCGTTTCCAGGAATCGCAAGTATTGTGCCAAGGCTTCACGCTGATAATTCTCGGCGATATGCTCCGCATTACCAAGGGTAAACAGGATGGATGGCCAGTCATGATCATCCGGAACCTTGCTGATATCAAGACGCCGCCAGAGATTGGCAACAGGTTCGCCACTCTCTCTCGCGCTCACCATGACATCCATGACATTCTGATGCGCTTGCAACATCTTGCGGGCTTCGCGTTGCAGAGCGCGCTCATCGAGTTGCGCGAATTCTTCCAGACGATAACCGGGTACGGTAAGGCGTGTACTCAGGAAACGCGCAAATTCCTCCTGAGAGACGAACACCTTGTTTACGCCACCGATTTGGATCTTCAAGGTTCGGCGGCCAATAGCAGCCACAATATGCTTAAGGGTGGACATGAATACCGGCACTCATTCAGGTCTTGCCCTGGACCATGGGACGTGTTTGCCTAGTCCGGTTCCCTGATGACACCCGCCCTTCCGTTGGTTGTGGGTGGCACGATTTACTGTTGGGTCGCTCGCACTGATCCATTGGCAGCATGATACCGGACCCGAAGACATCATATAGGGAAATATTCTGGAAAAGTGACACATCGATAAAACCACCCTGCAACAGCCCTCCGGTTTGAGCAAGTGCCGCAATCTGCTGGCCAATGCTGGTGACTTGGCTGTTAGCCTGTACAAAAAGTCCCAGTTGGGCGGCGATGGTATCGGCAATTACCGCTGTCGGACCGATCACCACCGGCAGGGTCGGCGGCGAAAGGAATGACTGTATTGCGCCCGTGGCAATCTGCACCTGAGCAACACTGCTCGGCACCTGGACGTTAAGTTCCTGGCCCAGCTGGCCGATTTGGCCGCCGGATACCAGCACCACCGTATTCGCGTTGATGAGTGTCTGCGGAGCGCCCGGGTTCTGCATCACACTGTTCTGGCTGCCTGCCACCAGAGTCACGGAATTGGCCGTAAGTGTGCCGCTGTCGAGGGATAGATTGCCCAGGCCGACCAGTACCAGTGATGCTGAATTGCCAAGCGTCAAACTGCCATTCACCGTAACATTGCCGGCCGCGACCGGCACGCTGATACCCACACCGCCGTTGGGTGCCGGTCCGGCGCCGATGTACAGAGCACCGTCATAGCCATCCATGGCGATATTGTTCAGCGTGAGACCGCTGCCACTGCCTCCGATATTGACTGCCAAGCCGTTTGTTTCCGGGAGAAGCGTGAGCGTGGTGTTGCCCCGCACCGAGCTGGCGCCGCCATCAAAACCAATCGTGTTGGCCTGTATGGTCGAGGCTGAAGTGATGTCCAGTCTGCCGCCGAAATTGATGGCGCCAGTCTTGCTGTTCAGTACACCGGCCAGGCTGGCGGCGCCGGATTGATAATTCTGGTTCCCTGAAGTGGTCACGGAACCCAGAGTAACCGCAGCACTATTCACCGTGAGGGAGGCAAGCGGCGTACTACCACCGACGACACCACCCAATGTTACCGGGCCGGATGTATCCATAAGCGTCAGTGCGTGTGCGCCATCCACCGTACCGCTGATATTTATGCCGCCACCGCCGGCAGCGCTCAGCGCTGCGCCGGAAATCAGCGCCAAATTGCCGTTCACCGTTACTCCGCCATTTACTGTGCTGGATAGGTTACCGGCAAGCTGCACATTGCCGGTATAGGATTGGACCGTGCTGGTGGTGACATTGCCCAGTGCAATCGTGCCGCCGTTGATCGTGAGACTCGCCAGCGGCGTGATCTGGCCAACCGGTGAAAGAATGACATTACCGCTGCCACTGTTGATGGCAAGAGCCTGGCTGCCGGAGGTAAGACCATTGATACCGGTTGCATGGGAAAAATCCACAGTAGTATTGGCGGTAATGACACTGACGCTCGCTCCAACAATGGCAATACTGCCCGTTATACCACTGGTCAATAGACTGTTCGCCGAGATGCCATTACCCAGCGACAACGTGCCACTGGCCTGCAGTATCAGACTACCCAGATTACTCACAGCTTGCAGGTTGATATTCCCGACGCCGCTGTTCAGGGTCAGCGACGACGCCCCGCCGGATCCTGTAATACCCTGATCGAAGATGATGGCGCCGCTGCCGGTGGCGATGCTGGCGGTTGTTCCACTGCCTACAGCCGTCGGTGAAGCTAACTGCACACTGCCGCCATTGCTGGTGACGTTGCTGTCGAGTACTACCGGACCTGCGCCGGTCTGGGCAAGCGCACCATTCAGGTTAACCGGTCCCGCGATCATGAAGGTGCCACCGTTCTGGATGGTGAGCGTGCCACGTGTGGTATTGAATCCTTGCAGGGTAATATTTCCCGGTGTCTGCAATGTGGTACCGCCGCTGGCGCCACTGGTCACGCCGGTGAAAGTGATGTCACCGCTGGCGGCGGTGACGGTAACCATGCTGCCGGCGAGATTGCCGCCGGTATTGCCGGTTACACCGGTGCCGCCCGTGAGGGACAGGATGCCTGTACCGGAACTCACTGTGCTGTCAAGATTCAGCTGACCCGCCGCAACCAGGCTCACATCGCTGCCGCCCCCGGCAGCAATAGTGCCTGCAGTGGTGATATCCCCACTGCTGGTGGTGAGTGTGATATTGCCACCGCTGGTTACCGGTCCATTAGCAATCAGGACGCCAGCAGAGGTGATGTAAACGGCACCATTATTGGTACTGACGGCACCCAGCGTGAGTGCGCCCGTATTGCTGATATTGATATCACCAACGCCGCTTACTGCGGCGCTCAGGTTAGTGGTAACGGTCTTGAGCAATGCCGCCGCTGTACCAATACCCGAAACGGCTGTAAGGTTGACTGCGCCGGCTGCAACGCTCTGGCCGGCGGTGTCCGTGATGGCGCCGCCGCTTGCGAGCGTCAGCGTACCGTTGCCCAAACTGATGCCTTGCAGGTTAACGCTACCCACCGTATTTATGAAGGCATTGCCATTGGAAGCGGCGATTTGCAGATTGCCGAGATTGCCAAGCAGCGGCTTGCTGGCGGAGCCGATGCTGGTGGCGCCGGAGATGGCCAAGGTACCCGCAGTCACGGTGGCGCCCGCATTGTCTGCGATGGTTCCCACATTATTGATGGCCAGGGTGGAGGCTGGAGCGATAAAGGAACCCACGATGTTGACGGTGTCTGCACCACCACCGCCGTTGATGGAACCGCTCACACCGGCGCTCAGACTGAAGGTATCCGCGCCGGTACCGCCGCTCAGAATCTGGAAGTCACTGAAGGCAAGTGCGGCATCCAGGGTGCCTGCATTACTGCCAGTCACATTCCAGATATTCGTGCTATTCGGACCCGCAAGACTATTCGGCAACCCCGCCGCTCCATTCGCACCTACTATATCGGTGATATTATCAAAGCCTCCGGTAATGCTCGCCTCCGTGCCTTGCATTCCATCCGCCGTACCTGCTCCCGTGATGGTCACATTCCGCGCCGTCGTGTAAGCGCTCCAGTCAATGGTGTCATTACCGGAAGTCACTCCACCACCATTGAGGCTGCCGCTCAAGCTTGCGCCATTGGCGAAGATAAAATTGTCCGTACCCGTACCGCCGATCAGGTTACCAATGTTCGTGAACGTGCCACCCAGACCCGTCACCGTACCCTGGTTGGCACCGGTGACGCTCCAGGTATTGGCGCTGTTGTTCCCCTGCAGGCTGTTTCCCGTCGCCGCCCCGCTGCCGCCATTGATATTGCCCGACAGGCTGCTGCTACCGGTAAATAGGAAGCTGTTGCTGCCGCTGCCGCCCATCAGGCTTTCGATGCTGCTGAAGTTGAAGCCATCTACATTGCCGGCATTGGTACCGTTGATCGTCCAGGTGTTCGCCGTGTTCGGTCCGGTGAGCATGTCGCTGCCCGCACTGCCCACCAGCGTACCAATGCCGCTGAACGTCCCGCCGATCTGCGAGCCCGTGCCGCTGCTGCTGGAGCTCAAGGTCACGTTCACCGGTCCGGCGAGTGCCGCATAGTTCAGGGTGTTGCTGCCACTGCCGCCATTCACGTTGCCGCTTAGTGAGCCACTGCCCTGGAAAACGAAGCCGTCGTTGCCCGCTCCACCCATCAGGTTCTGCACATTGCTAAACGCCCCCACCAGCGTCGTCGCTCCGCTTGTCACCATGCCGCTGTTGCTGCCGGTAATGTTGAACGTGTCTCCGCTGTTATCCCCCGTCAGCGTGTCGTTCCCGCCTCCGCCAGTAATACTGCCAATACTGCCGCCAGCCAACACAAAATTATCCGCACCGCTGCCGCCCACCAGGTTCTGGAAGCTGCCGAAGTTCAGCACCTGGGCGGAACCCGTATCCTGCAGCGTACCGCCGTTCGCCACGGTGAGCGTGTACGTCGCCCCGCTGGCATCCCCGGTCAGCGTATTGGTCGCTGTCGCCGATCCCGTCAGCGTCCCCATGTTGCTGAACCCGCTGATCCCGGTTGCCGTCCCGTTGTACCCCGCACTCCCCGGACCCGTGAGGCTCACGTTGGTCGCCGTCGTGTAGGCGCTTAAGTTCAAGCTGTTGCCGCCCGCGCCCCCGTTTACCAAGGTCTCCGTAGCACCATTACTGAATGTGAAACTGTCGTTCCCCGTCCCGCCCGTCAGGTTCTGGATGTTCGCGAACGTGCCGCCGATCCCCGTCAGCGTACCCGTGTTGGCTCCGGTGACGGTCCAGGTGTTCGCCACGTTGTCCCCCATCAGGGTGTTGATCCCGGCTCCGCCGTTGATCGAACCACTCAGCGTGCCCCCCGCAAGTGTGAAGCTGTCATTGCCCGTCCCGCCCATCAGGTCGGCAAAGTTACTGAAGATCAGGCCCTGTCCGTCGTTGTATGTCCCGCCATTCGTAGCGCTGATCGTCCACAGGTTGTTGGTCGCCTCGCCGCTGATCAGCGTGTTCGTCACCCCCGTACC